>CAZQFV010000041.1:0-7238 GCA_964592645.1 uncultured Chloroflexia bacterium | reverse complement strand
GCGCCCCACCGCCCACGGCCACGCCCTCGCCCCGGCCGACCATTCCCACCGCTCTCCCCACCACCAGCCCCCCCTCGCCCACCCTCGCCCCGCCCACCCCCACCCCGCTGCCGGAGGAGCCCGTCACGGCCGACCTGGCCCTCCTGTGCGGCGTGGACATCGACGGCCAGGGCGGAAACCTGACCTCCTGGAAATGGGGCCAGCACGGACCGCTCCTCTGGCCCGGGTTGCCCAACCACCCCGTCGTCAGCCTGCTCTCCTGGGCGCCGTCGGGCAGCCAGATCGCCATCATCATCGCCGAGGCCGGCCGGCCCAACCTCTTTACCATCTTTCCCACGGGGGCCGGGCTGCAGCGGCTGACCGACTCCAACGACGAGAAATCGGACCCGGCATGGTCGGCCGACGGTCTGCAGATTGCCTTCGCCGACGGGCCGCAGGGGAAACGCGAGATCTATCTCATTCCCGCGACCGGCGGGGCCATCCGCAACGCTACCTCCAGCAAGATCGACGAGTGGGCCCCCTGCTGGTCCAACGACAGCCGCTACCTGGCCTTTGGGGCCAAGGGCGAGGGGCTGACCAACACCGAGATCGTCCGCCTGGACCTGATCACCGGCGAGCGCCTCCGCCTGACCAACGATCCCGGCGAGGACATCTTCCCCTCCTGGTCGCCCACGGCGGGGGAGATCGCCTTTCTCTCCAACCGCAGCGGCGAGTTCCTGCTCTATCGGATGGACTCCTCCGGGGAAAACGTGCAACTGCTCGTGGAGCAGCCGGTGCTGCTGGAGCGGCCTTCCTGGTCGCCCGATGGAATATGGCTGGCCTTCTCCCGGCAAGCGCCGGGCGAACCCCCGCAGATCTATTTCCTGAACACTGCCACCGGCAAGCTCGTGGCCGGTCCGGCCGACTGCCGCCGGCCGGCCTGGAAGCCCCAGCCCTGAACCCTGCACCCACGTGGTGCATGGAGGCGTGCGATGCGCATCAGACGCAGCGATCTGTACCAGGACCTGGACCTCGTGCAGCGCGAGATGGAGCGGCTCTTCAGCGACATGTGGGGCCGCCACCCCTCGGGGCTGCTCTGCGCCCAGGACACCTGGCGCCCGCCGACCGATGTCTTTGAGACGGCCACCGACCTGGTGGTCAAGATCGAGCTGGCCGGCATGCGGGAGCAGGATATCGATGTCGTCCTGGACGACAAGATGCTGCTGGTGTCCGGGTTCCGGCCCGACAACCGCCCCCTGGAGCGCATCTCCTACTTCCAGATGGGCGTGAACTATGGACACTTCTGCCTACAGATCTTTTTGCCGTGGCCCGTAGACGAGGCCGCCGCAACCGCCAGCTACGAGGATGGTTTCCTGGAGATCCACCTGCCCCGCCGCTCCCGCGACCATGAAGAGTCCGGGCGGCGCGTGGAAATCGCCGTCCACGACGAATGATCCCCAACCCATACCGCGCAGGAGGACGGATGAAAGGTTTCGCCCTGGCCACCGAAGCCCCAGATGAGGACACCGCGATGCTCGAGCGGTTCGGCGAGGACCCCGCGGCCGGTGAGCGCGCCGTCCGCACAGAGTCCCCCGACGAAACCTCACCGCTGCCGCCGGACCTGCCCATCCTGCCGCTGCAGAACCTGGTGGTCTTCCCGGTCGCGGTCTTTCCTCTGGCCGTCTCCGAAGCCCGGGCGATCAAACTGATCGACGACGCCGTGCTGGGGTCCCGGCTGATCGGCCTGGTCACGATACGGCCGTCGGCGGGAGAAACGGCCGAGGGACCGTCCAGCGTGATCGACCCCGCGACGCAGCTCTACCGCGTGGGCACGTTGGCCATCGTCCACAAGCTGCTCAAGCTGCCCGACGGCAGCCTGCGCATTGCCGTGCAGGGGATCGAGCGCATTCGCGTCCTGGAGTATGTCGCCACCGAGCCCTACCTGCGGGCGCGCTGCGAACGGGCCCCGGAGACGGTGGAGAGCGACCTCGAAGTCCAGGCGCTGATGCGCAACCTGCTCAACCTCTTTCAGAAGATCGCCACCCTCGTGCCGCAGATGTCCGAGGAGCTACAGACGCTGGTGCTGAACATCGACGACCCCCGGCAACTGGCCTATGTCCTGGCGGCCAGCATCCGCATGGAGCTGTCGGAGCGTCAGGCGATCATCGAGGAGGACAGCGTCAAGGAAAAGCTGCGCCACCTGTTGGGCATCCTGAGCAAGGAGAGCGAGCTCCTGGAACTGGGCAAGCAGATCCAGTCCCAGGTGCAGACCGAGATGAACCGCGCCCAGCGCGAGTACTTTTTGCGCGAGCAGATGCGGGCCATCCGCCAGGAGTTGGGGGAGACCGACGAGGCGCAGATGGAGGTGGAGCGGCTGCGCAAGGCCCTGGAGGAGGCTAACCTCCCGCCCGAGGCCAAGGAGCAGGCCGAACGGGAGCTGGACCGCCTGGCCTCCATGCCCCCGGCCGCCGCCGAGTACGGCGTCATCCGCACCTACCTGGAGTGGCTGGCCGCCCTGCCCTGGAGCAAGGACACCACCGATCTGCTGGACATCGTCCGGGCCCAGGCCGTGCTCGACGAGGACCACTACGACCTGGAAAAGGTCAAGGAGCGCATCCTGGAGTTCCTGGCGGTGCGGCAGCTGCGGCTGCAACGGGGCGTTGGCGAGGACGGGGGAACAGGGAGACAAGGAGACGGGGAAAAAGAGGGCGAGGGGAAGGGCATGGTCCACCCGGTGATCGCCGGCAAGGGGGCCATCCTCTGTTTCATCGGCCCGCCCGGCGTGGGCAAGACCTCGCTGGGGCGCTCGATCGCCCGGGCCATGGGGCGCAAGTTCATCCGCATCTCCCTCGGCGGCGTGCATGACGAAGCCGAGATCCGCGGCCACCGCCGCACCTACATCGGGGCCATGCCCGGGACGATCATCCAGGCGATCCGCCGGGTCGGTTCGAACAACCCGGTCTTTATGATGGACGAGGTGGACAAGGTCGGTGCGGACTTTCGCGGCGACCCGGCCTCGGCCCTGCTGGAGGTGCTGGACCCCGAGCAGAACCGCGAGTTTCGCGACCACTACCTGGACGTGGCCTTTGATCTCTCGCGGGTCTTTTTCATCACCACGGCCAACGTGCTGGAGACGATCTCCCCGCCGCTGCGCGACCGGATGGAGATCATCCGCCTGGCCGGCTACAGCGACGAGGAAAAGTTCCACATCGCCGTCAAGTACCTGGTGCCGCGGCAGATGGCGGAGAACACCCTGACGGCGGCCGACATCACCATCACCGACGAGGCCATCCGCCTGCTGATCACCGAATACACCCGCGAGGCCGGCGTGCGCAACCTGGAGCGGGAGGTAGGCAGTCTCTGCCGCAAGGTGGCCCGCGAGATCGCCGCCGGGGCCGCGGGCCCCATCCGGGTGGACGAGGCCCGTGTCCGCAGCTACCTGGGGCCGCGCCGCTTCTACGCCGAGGTAGCCGAGCGCACCGAGGTACCGGGGGTAGCCACCGGGCTGGCGGTGACGCCGGCCGGCGGGGAGATCATCTTTGTCGAAGCTGCCAAGATGCCCGGCAACAAGCAGCTCATCCTCACCGGGCAGCTCGGCGACGTGATGCGCGAATCGGCCCAGGCAGCCCTCTCCTATGTTCGCTCGCAGGCCGGGGCGCTGGGCCTGCCGGCCGACTTCTACGACCATGTCGACGTGCATGTGCACATCCCGGAGGGCGCCCAGCCCAAGGACGGCCCCTCGGCCGGCGTGGCCCTGGCCGCGGCGCTGGCCTCGCTCTTCACCAATCGCCCCGTGCGCGACGACGTAGCCATGACCGGGGAGATCACCCTGCGGGGGCGCGTCCTGCCGGTGGGCGGGATCAAGGAAAAGGTGCTGGCCGCCCGGCGCGCCGGCATCCAGACCGTCATCCTGCCCAAGCACAACCAGGCCGATCTGGAGGAAGATGTGCCCCCCGAGCTGCGTCAAGGCCTGGAGTTCGTCTTCGCCGAAACCGTGGACCAGGTCTGGGCCACAGCCCTGCGCGACCAGCACTCCCCGCCGGCGGCCGGCAAACGCCGGCACCGCAGGACCCAGGCTGCCGACCAAGGACCCGCCGATGCCCACCTGGCTGAGTGACCGGGGCCTCTTTTTCGTCTGCGTGATCTTTCTCCTGGTCTTTCTCGGCCTGACCCTGCTGGCCGCGCTGGGCAACTGGGGGCTCCGTGGGCTCGTCCCCCTGAGCATCGTCGCGCTGGCTAGCGCCGGCGCCTTTACCCTGGCCATGCTGCGCCTGGCGCGCGTCCCCTCCCGCAACTGGGGCCGCGAACTGCGCGAACGGGAGATCGAGTTCGAACAGGCCCGCGAGCAGGTCTTTGAGCTGACCCAGGAGCTCCGGCGCTCCACCGACGAGTTGACCACCCGCCGCGACCAGTCCGAGTTCCTGCGCCAGTCGCTGACCGACCTGACCAACTCCCTGGAACCCCGCCAGGTCCTGGACCATATCCTGGGCCGGGCGCTCCACGTCACCGGGGCCCGCTGGGGGAGCATCCTGCTGTTGGACGAGCAGGGGCGCCTGCGCGACAAGTTCCTATGCCGCGTGGACGCCGCCGGGTCGCGGTTGGACCGCATCCTGAGCAAGGGGTTGGCGGCGTGGGTCGTCAACAGCCGCCAGGGGACGGTCATCTTCGATACGGACCAGGATGCCCGCTGGCTGAACTTTCCCGAGGACGAGGAGCCATCGCGCTCGGCGGTGGCCGTGCCCTTCCTGCGGCGGGAGCGTGTCCTGGGCCTCCTGGTGCTCACCCACCCGCTGCCCTTTCAGTTCAGCGAGGGCCACCTGGCCCTGCTCCAAGAGCTGGCCCAACAGGCCGCCGTCTGCCTGGAGAACGCCGACCTCTACACGGCCGCCGAGAGCGAGCGGCGGAAACTGGCTGCCATCCTCGAAGGGACCACCGATGTCGTCGTGGCCTTGGACACCTGCGGCAACATCCTGCTGCTGAACGGGGCTGCGGAACGCGCCTTTCACGCCCTGGCACCCGAGGTAGTCGGCCTCCCCATGGACCAGGGCCTTGCCCACCCGGGCCTGGACCGCCTCTTCAGCCAGGCCCTGGAGCGCCAGGAGGCGGTCACCGGCGAGCTGACCTCTCCCGACGGGCGTGTGCGCTACTGCAGCGTCTCCCCGGTCAAGGGCGTTGGCTGGGTGGCCGTGATGCAGGATATCACCTATTTGAAAGAGCTCGACCGGATGAAGAGCGAGTTCGTGTCCACCGTCTCGCACGACCTGCGTTCTCCGCTGACGGCGGTGCGCGGCTTCGCCGACCTGTTGCCGATCCTGGGAACGATGACGGAGGAGCAGGTGGAGGCGGTGGGCAAGATCCGTCGGGCCGTGTCTCAGATGAACGAGCTGATCAACGACCTGCTCGACCTGGGCAAGATCGAGGCCGGGATCGACATGCCCAAGGGGCCCTGCCTGCTGGAGGAGATCGTCCGCGAGGTGGTGGATGCGCAGCTCGGTAGCGCCAAAGGAAAGGGGCAGAACCTGGACCTCGAGATCGAGGCCGGCCTGCCGCCCGTGGTGGGCAACGCCGGCCGGCTGCGGCAGGTGGTGACCAACCTGGTGGACAATGCCATCAAGTACACTCCCTCCGGCGGCCAGGTCTGGGTACGCCTGAACCGCCAGGGGGGCAACCTGCTCCTCCGCGTCTCCGACACCGGGGTCGGCATTGCCCCCAAGGACCAGGAGCAGCTCTTCCAAAAGTTCTACCGCGTGCGCACCCCCGAGACCGAAGGCATCCCCGGCACCGGCCTGGGGCTGGCCATTGTCCGCTCCATCGTCGAGCAGCACGGCGGGCGCATCGCGGTGCAGAGCGCGGCCGGCCAGGGTAGCACCTTTACCGTGACCCTGCCGGTAGGCGAGGCTGACTAGGGAGTGCCGAAGCCTTGCTTCGGCACTCCCCATTCATGCCAGGATGGTGTTGACCTCGGCCAGTTCCTCCGCCGTGAGGCGCCAATCGGCGGCGCGGGCGTTAGCCGTCACCTGCTCCGGGCTGGTGGCGCCGGAGATAACCGAGCAGACCTCGTGGTGGGCCAGGAGCCAGGCCTCGGCCAACTCGTTGAGCAGCCGGCCGCGGGCCGCGGCCCATGCGGAGAGCTTTTCCAGGCGGTCGTAATTGGCCGCGGTCATGTAGCCCTGCACATAGCTGCTGCTCTCGCCGCGGGAGCCGGGCGGGGCCGCCTCCCCGCGCCGGTACTTGCCGGTGAGGAAGCCGCCGGCCAGGGGGAAGTAGGGCACAAAGCCCACCCGACAGGCCCGGCAGCAGGGCAGAAGCTCGCGCTCGGCGTCGCGCTCCAGCATGTGGTAGTGCGCCTGCAACACCACAAAGGGGCTCCAGCCGTGCACCTCGGCCAGCAGGTTGGCCCGAGCCAACTGCCAGGCGGCAAACTGCGAGGCCCCCACGTAGCGCACCTTGCCGGCGCGCACGGCGTCGTCCAGGGCGCGCAGCGTCTCCTCGATCGGCGTGTCCTCGTCCCAGCGGTGCACATAGTACAGGTCCACGTGGTCGTTGCGCAGCCGGCGCAGGCTGGCCTCCAGGGCGTTCTGCATGTGGTAGCGCGAGGCGCCGTAATCGTTCGGCCCCTCGCCCACCTTCATCACGAACTTGGTGGCCAGCACCACCCGGTCCCAGCGCCCCTGGAGGGCCTGGCCCAGCGTCTCCTCCGAGCGGCCCGCGGTGTAGATGTCGGCGGTGTCGACCAGGTTGATCCCTAGCTCCAGCGCCGTGCCGACGATGCGGTCCACGGCCTCCTGGGGCACCGTATCGGCGCCGAAGCGGTTCGTGCCCAGGCCGATGGCCGAGACCCGCAGGCCGCTGCTGCCCAACTGGCGATATTCCATTGTGCCCTCCTACAGCTCCACATCGTCGATGCCGTGCTGCGCGGCGTGGGCCCGCGCCTCCTCCTCCGTCTCAAAGGTGCGCACGACGTCGAACTCGCGCCAAACCCGGGCGCCCTCCCACTCCACCTCGATCGTCCGCCGGGCCAGCAGGCCATAGTTCGGCGGATCAATGTCCAGCAGCGCGGGGACCTGGCGATCCATCTCGCGGCACTTTTCGCACCACTGCGGCCCCCGCGCGCAGTGGGCCAGGCGAAGGCGGCGGATCAGATAATGGGACATGAAACCCTCCTCAGACAACAACCGCTGGGACACAACTTACAATCGTCTATTGAGAGCGTGTCTGAAAAGCGTTTTCACGGACCAGACGGTTGCGCATTGCGCGCC
>CAZQFV010000040.1:0-9108 GCA_964592645.1 uncultured Chloroflexia bacterium | reverse complement strand
CGCGCAATGCGCAACCGTCTGGTCCGTGAAAACGCTTTTCAGACACGCTCTGAGGCCGCCCGGAGGGGGAGGTGGAACTGTGGTGGGCGGCCACGCAGGGCCGCCCCGGCGTTCCCGTCAGAACTCGTAGTGCGTCGACTCGGGGTGCAGGTGCAGCATCAGGATGACCACATTGTGGGTGTGGCCCTCTTCGTCCATGAAATAGTCGCGCAGGGAGGCTTCCATCTTGAACCCCAGGTTCTGGATCGCCTTGATGGCCTCGTGCTGCTCGAGCACCACCTGGGCCAGGAGGTAGGTCAGGCTGGCCTGCCGGGCCAGGGCGATGACCTCTTTGAGCATGATTGAGCCCAGCCCCTTGCCCCGGAAGGCCGGCTCCAGGTAGATGTGGATTTCGCCCATGTGGCGCGTGGAGCGCTGGCCAAAGTGCAGCGATACCTCCCCGACGATGCGCCCGCCGACCTCGGCGACGATCGGCAAGACGCGGGTGTAGTCGATGTTCTGCGCCCAGGAGCGCACCAGCGCCTCGTCGGAGACATCGCTCCGCAGGAAGCGGCGGGCCTCGCCGGTCGCCGTCTGGAAGAGGGCGACCAGGTGCTCTTCGTCGGCCCGCACCAGGGGCCGCAGCAGCACGGCCTGCCCGTCGTTCAGCTTGACCAGCCGTCGGTAGATGGCAATTTTTTCCAACATAGGCACCTCCTTGGCAGGAAGCCTGCCGCTGCAGGCCGGGATTATTCTACTACATCCTGGGCCGGGATGCAAGCACATTGCCCAATCTGCCCGCATGTGATATGATTGTGGCGTGTCGACCAGCCACAAGGAGGAGAACGATGGAAGCGCAGAAGAAACGCGCCCTCGTGCTGTCAGGCGGCGGCGGCCGCGGGGCCTATGCCTGCGGCGTGTACAAGTATTTGGAAGAAGTGGGTTGGATCCCCGATATTCTGGTGGGGACTTCGATCGGCGCGCTCAACGCCGCGGCCATCGCCTCCGGCAGGAGCGCCGCCGACCTGGAGCGACTGTGGATGGAGACGCGCACCCGCGATATGCAGCGCTTCTGGCGGCTGCGCCCCTGGGATTCGCTCTTCGACACCACCCCGTGGCGCCGGACGCTGCACCGCTTCATCGACTTTGAGCGATTGAACAGCAGCCCTATGCAGGTGTTGATCGCGGCCACCTCCGTGGAGGACGGCGACCTGCATATCTTTGACAACCGCGGCATCCGCCTGACCCCCGATCACGTCATCGCCTCCTCCTCGATCCCGGTCGTCTACCCCTGGACGGAGATCGGGGGCACGCACTACTGGGATGGCGCGGTGATGGCCAATACGCCGATGGGGGTGGCGGCCAATAAAGGGGCGCAAGAGATCGTGGTGGTGCTGCTCTCCTCGGTGGGAGAGCGGCGCCGGGCGCTGCCGCGGTGGCCCTGGGACGCCCTGGCCATCGTGCTGGACATGGCCCTCAGCGCCACGTTCGAGTTCGATTTCAAGCAGTTGAACATGATCAATCGTATGGTCGAGGCCGGCGTCGATAACAAGCACCGCGTCATCCACGCCCACCTGGTGGTCCCTAGCCGGGATACGAGCGTCATGCGCATCATCCGCTACGAGCCCCGGGTCAGCCGCGAGCTGATCGACCTGGGGTACGAGGATGCCAAGAGGACGTTGGCCGGGAAGTTGGAGGTCTAGGCCGAGTACCCCCATTTCAACTGCCGCTCCACCAACTCGCCGATAGCTTTGGCCAGCTTCTCGTCGTCGTGGCGGATGACGACCATGGTGCGTTTCTCCGGCTTTCCGTCCACCAGCGTGGGGATATCGTCGCGGATCTCGGCCACCAGGTCGCGCTGCAGCAGGATGGCTCCTTCCACCAGCAGGGTCTCGGTGTCGCCTTCGAAGGTCAGACAGGACGAGGGGTGGTCCACGGCCGGGTCGTAGCGCAGCGGCACGGCGTTCAGTTGGCGGTAGCGGGCCAGGACGCGGTCGGAGATGGCACCGGAATTGACCAGGACAAAGTCGGGGCTGAGACCGGTGTTGCGGTGGATGGCCCGCAGATGGTCGGAGAGGGAGTAGTCGTCGGTCTGCCCCGGTTCGGTCATGATGTTGCAGACCAAGAGCTTGGCGGCCCGGCTGCGGCGGACGGCCTCCACCAGCGGCGGGGTCAGGACGGGCAGGATGCCGATGTAGAGACTGGCCGGCCCCAGGATGATCAGGTCGGCCCGCTCCACGGCCTCGATGGCCTCGGGGTTGGGCTCCAGGCCGGCCTGGGACTGCTGGACCAACTGGGAAAAGCCTCCGCCCAGCACCCCCGCCTCTTTGATCTTGCGCCCCAGAAAGACGCGGCGGATGGGCGCCTCCTTGCCCGGCGCGCCGATAGCGTCGTCGCCCAGGAGGATGGTTCCGTTCTCCAGCTCGGCGTACATGGCTACGTCTTCCTGCGTGGGGAAGAGGACGCGGCCGCTCGTCTGGCGCAGCTCCTCCTCCATCCGCGAAAAGATGCGGCTGCTCTCCAGCCCGGTGATCAGCACACGCACGTGCAGGTCGCGCTCCAGGCGGCGCAGCGCCCGCAGCAGCAGCATCGTCCCCGTGCTTCCGCCGATGACGACGACGCGCTTGCCGCGCTCGCTGCGCTGGTACTGGTAGACGACCTCGGCCAGGCTGCGTTTCTGCTCGGGCGCCAGGGCCTCCAGGAGCCGGCGGCTGAGCCGGTCCAGGGCCAGGACGATCAGCCCGATGCCCAACAGGAGGAACAGTGCTCCGCGGACATAGCGCGGGATGAACTGCAGGGTGAGGTAGTAGGTCCACTCCGGGAAGGGGGCCTCGCGGTAAAAGTGCACCAGCACATAGGCCGCGCCCAGGGCCAGGCAGAGGATGCCGGCAAAGAGGCAGGCCAGCCAGCGTTTGATCTTGAGGCCCGGGACGAACCATTTGCGGAAGCTCATCGCCTTACTCCACCGTCACGCTCTTGGCCAGGTTGCGCGGCTGATCGATGTCGCACCCTCGCTCCACCCCGCAGTAGTAGGCCAGCAACTGCAGCGGGATCACGGCCAGGATGGGGGCCAGGGCGTTGTGGGTGCGGGGGATCTCGATGCGCCGGCCGCGCAGCGCCTGCAGGTCCTCGCTGCCGGCCTGGACCAGCGGGATCACCGGGGCCCGCCGGGCCAGCACCTCCTGGATGTTGCTGATCATCTTCTCATAGAGGCCGTTCTGGGTGGCCAGGGCGATCACCGGCGTGTCCTCTTGCATCAGCGCCAGCGTGCCGTGCTTCAGCTCCCCGGCGGCGTAGCCCTGGGAGTGGATATAGGAGATCTCCTTGAGCTTGAGCGAGCCCTCGCGGGCGATGGGCTCGTCCAGGTGCCGGCCGATGAAGAAACAGGCCTGGCAATGGGCGATCTGCCGGGCTAGCTCCTGGATGGGGACCGTGTCCTGCAGCAGATGCTGCGCCTTGTCGGCCAGGTGGCCCAGCTCGTCGAACATCGCCTCCAGTTCCGGAGACCGGCGCGGCAGGCGGAACTGGGCCATGTACAGCAGCAGCAGGTCCAGCCCGATGAGCTGCCCGACAAAGGCTTTGGTCGAGGCCACGGCGATCTCCGGGCCGGCCCGCGTGTAGAGGGTGGCGTCGGCCAGCCGGGAGATGGTGCTGCCGACGACGTTGGTGATGGCCACCACGGTCGCGCCGTGCGCTTGGGCCTCGCGGGCGCTGGCGATGGTGTCGGCCGTTTCCCCCGATTGGCTGACGGCGACGACGATGTCGCCCGGTCCGACGATGGGGTGACGGTAGCGGTACTCGGAGCCGATGTCGACCTCGGTAGGCAGGCGCAGGTACTCCTCGAACAGGTACTTGCCGACCAAGGCGGCGTGGTAGGCGGTGCCGCAGGCTACGATGGTCAGGCGCGTCGCGGCCTGGACCTGGCGCGGGGTGAGGGCAAACCCTTCCAGGAGCACCTGCCGGCGCTCCGTGTCCAGCCGGCCGCGCAGGGTATCGCGGATGGTGGTGGGCTGCTCAAAGATTTCCTTGAGCATGTAGTGGGGATAGCCGCCGCGCTCGGCCATCTCCGCCGTCCACTCGATCACCGTCACCTGGCGCTCGTAGACGCGGCGGGCCGGCCGCTCCAGGAAGGAGGAGATGCGCACGCTGTCGCGCGAGATCTCGGCCAGCTCGCCGTCCTCCAGGATATAGACCTTGTTGGTGTAGCCCAGCAGGGCCGGGATGTCGGAGGCCACCAGGTTTTCCCCGCGGCCCAGGCCGATGATCAGCGGCGGCGTGTCGCGCTTGGCGGCGACGATCTTGTCTTCGTCGTCGCGGCTGATGACGACGATGGCCAACGAGCCGCGGACGCGCTGCATGGCCTGGCGCACGGCGGCCGCCAGGTCGCCCTGGTAGTGCTCCTCGATCAGGTGGGCCAACACCTCGGTGTCGGTCTCGGAGACAAAGACATGGCCCTGGGCGCGCAGTTCTTCCTTGAGCGCGTAAAAGTTCTCGATGATGCCGTTGTGCACCAGCGAGATCTGGCGCCGGCAGTCGGTGTGGGGGTGGGCGTTGAGATCGGTGGGCGGGCCGTGGGTGGCCCAGCGGGTGTGGCCGATGCCGATGTGCCCCTCCACCTTGCTGCTGTCGCCGATGCGCGCCTCCAGGTCGCGGACCTTGCCGGCGGTCTTTTCGATATAGAAGGCGTTATCGCAGACCACGGCGACGCCGGCCGAGTCGTAGCCGCGGTAGGTCAGCAGGTTCAGGTTGCGGAGGAGGATCGGCAGGGCCTGTTGGGGGCCCACGTAACCGACGATACCGCACATCGTTCGCTCCAAATAGGGCCGGCCTTACGGCCGGCGAACGGTGCCAGTATAGCACAGGGTGGGGAGGGGCGCAAATGGGGCGACTGCCCGGGGGCGTCGGCGGCTCGCCTAGCGGTGGACCTCCGGCAGCGGGCCGGAAGGCCGCCTCTTGGTTGCCCGTTCCAGGGAGTCCTGGGCCTGCCGCAGCCGGGAGGCGACCGGGCCGGCCGCCGTCAGCCGGGCGCGGACGGCCGCCAGCAGCCGCCGCAGCCGGCCCTGCCGAGTGGACCGGGCGATGGGGATGCTCCAACCGGCGGTGTTGATATGCTGTCCGATCATGGGACCGACCTCCTGACGAGTGGCACATACCAGGGAAGGCGACAATCGGAGTATAGCCGAAGCAGGAGGTTCTATCCGTACGGCCGCCCTACGCTTTCTCTACGATGGTGTTTGTCCAGGTCAAAAAGGATTTTTGCCCAGGCCAAAAGCATCGCCGCAGGGGCGAGCATAAGGGGCGCCCCTGCGGTGGGGCGGGGGCAAGCCCCGCCCCTACTGGAGGCTACAAGCGAGCCGGAGGCCAAGACCGAGGGCCTGCGGTGGGGTGGGGGCAAGCCCCGCCCCTACTGGGGCCCGGCCTCCCCTCGGCCCTCCGGCCCCGGGGCCACCACGACCTCGCCCACTCTGGGAGGCGCGGGCGCCACAGAGGCCGGCACGGGCGGCGGCGCCTTGCCGCCGTTGCCCTTCTCCTTGCGGAAGGCCGTTTCCCAGTCCACCTTGCCGGTGAACTGCATCACCACGAACAGGGTGACGATGCACATGATGGTGATCACCAGCCCGGTGTAGCCTTCGAAGAAGAAGGTGTAGGAAAAGAGCACCAGGTAGACGAACTGCGAGATGCCCACCTCCACCAGGGCAAAGCGCGTCCCTACGACCAGGCGCATGTAGGTGACCACGAGGAAGATGGAGACGGCCGAGCAGATCCAGAAGGCCAGGTGGATGGAGATGTGGTCCACTAGGTAGGCCAGCAGCAGGTGGTAGCTGAAAAAGGCCGCGCCGATGAAGAAATAGTTCATCGGGTGGACCTTGACATTGCGCACCGTGGTGAAGAGCAAGAGCAGGAAGAAGAAGAGAAAGAGCGAGACCGGGGCAAAGAAGATGACCTTGCTGGCCCAGGGACCGGGGTTCAACTGATGCGGCAGCAGCATAGCGATCGGCCGGCCGGAGAGCAGGTTGGTGTAGGACCAGGTCAGCTTCCAACCGCCGGGCACCTGCTCCTTCTGCGAGGGAGACATGCTCTCCGAGGGGAAGTCGATCTGCGCAAAGTCGGTGGTCATCACCAGGGTAAAGTTCCGCACCTGGGCTACATCCCGCCCAAAGTCGTACCACCACTCGTCCAGGCCCTGGCTGTTGTAGGCTACGGTGACCGTCTGGCTCTGGCCCGGTCCCAGGGCGAACTGTTGGGTAACCTTCCCCTTGTCGAGGGCTACGTCCTCGATGCGCCGCTCGCCGATGAGCAGATGGAAGTTGTCGTAGATGGCCCCGTCGGCGGGCAGGGGAAAGGTGAAGAGGACTTCCCAGCGGTCGGCAGAGTTGTTGACGACGCGGTAGGTCCCTTCGAACCGGACGCGGTAGGTGGAGTACCAGAGCAGCCCCTTGCGGCGGTGCTCCAGGTCGAGGTGCACGGCGATGTCGCTAGCCTCGACCTGGGTGGTATGCGGGTTGCCCAGGATGGTTGTCCCGGCGCTGTTCGTGACGGGGACGTAATAGATGACGACCGGGGCCGACTGGCGCTGCTCCGTGCCCCAAAGCTGCCCGACATCGTCGCGCAGCACGACGTCCTGGCTATAGGTGCGGGAGAGCACCGTGCCGCCCAGGATGAGCCAGGCGACGGTGACGCAGATGTAGATAAAGACGATGGCGGCGATCTTCTTGGTCATTGAGGAGCCTCCTTCTCAATCGGGCGGTGGGGACTCGCCTGGGAGTCCCGTGGAGCAAGGGACAAGGAGCAGGAAAAAACCGTTCGTGACACCTGATGAAGCCATGATACAGGCGGACGGCTTGCGGGGCAACGTCCTGCGTTCACTTGGCGGCGCACTTGAGTGCGAGGCGGATCCACCTGGCGCATTCCCTTTATCGGCACTTGGGGCTCCTGCGGGGGTGGCCCTGGGGACGACGCCCCCGGTCAAGGTTCTTCTGTACCAGGAGTCACACGCCTTTACCCTACGCTTTCCCTACGGTCGGGCCAGGGGGCTGTGGAGGTCAATATCTGCGGTCCCGCCCCACCAGCGGCAGGTGGGCCCGGCCGGGAGCAGGAGCAGAACCAGCAGCGCGGCAGCGGTGAGCGCCCGAAGACGATCCATCGTGCACCTCCTGCCGGACGGCCGCTGCGGCTACTCCCCGTACACGGCGGCAACGAAGCGCTCGACGACGTCTTCCCAGCGAAAGTGGGTCTGTACGTAGGTGCGGCCGCGCTGCCCCATCTCCCGGCGGAGGGCCGGCCGGGCCAGGAGATAGTCCAGGCCGGCCTCGAAGTCGTAGTAGTCGTGGTAAAAGAGCCCGCCGCCGCTTTGCAGCACGTGCCGGCGCATCACCTCGCACGCTCCGTTGACCAGCGCGGCCGTGCCCTGGAGCCAGGCCTCCATCAGCACGATGGAAAAGCTCTCCACGGCCGAGGGCTGCACAAAGAGGGTGGCCGCGGCGTAGGCGTCGTGCTTGTCCTGGTCGGGCAGGAACCCCATGTCGAGCACTTCGTCGGCAAACTCCTTGGGGATGCAGACGGGCTGGGGGCCGGCCAGGACCAGGCGCAGGTTGCCGCCGCGGCGCAGCTTGTACTCGCAAAAGGCGTGGATCAGCCAGGGTACGCGCTTGCCGGCGTCGCGCCGGCCCACGTAGAGCAGGAACGGCTCGCGCAGCCCATAGGCGGCACGGAAGCGGCCGGCGTCGCCCCGCCGGTCCATGTCCACGCCTTCCCACAGGACGGCCGTGTTCGCCAGGGGCAGGCCGTAGAGGCGGACGGCCAGGTCGCGCTCGGCTTCGGAGTTGAACAGGACGCGGCGCACGCGAGAAAAGACCCAGGCATAGGTGCTGTAGCGGGCATAGGGCTCGTCGTGCAGACAGGGGATGAGGTAGGAGCGTTCGGGGACCAGGCAAGCAGCCCAGAAGGTGCTGGCGTAGGGATAGGGCATGAGCAAAAAGAGGTATTCGGAACGGTGCTCCCACAGGTGGGCGTACAGGGCGTCGCTCTCCACGCACAGCTCGTCGAAGAGGGCCCACTCTTTTTCGGGAAAGGCGGGCAGGTTGGGCAGGAGTTCGGGGTGTTGGAAGAAAAAGGTCGGCTGGTCGGACCGGCGCAGGGGAAATCGCCGCACCGGGACGCCGTTGACGGTCGAGAGCCCCTCGGGATAAAAGGCCTCGCCGCGGGCGGCGAAGGAATCGCGTCCGCAGGTGGCCCAGACCTCGACACGGACCCCGGCGGCGTGCAGGCTCTCGGCCAGGCGGCGGGCATGGATCTCGGCCCCGCCGGCAGTCTCCAGCCCGTACCAGGGGATAACCAGGGCAATAGGGGGCCGCTCGCTCATGATGATCCTGTCGGGGGCCAGTTCAGGTACTCGCGCAGGCGGGAGACGATGTACTGGCGGTCCTGCTCGTTGTGGACAAAGTCCAGCGTATCGCAGTCAAAAGTCACGACGGGACAGATCTCCCATTTGTCGACCCACAGCTCGTAGCGGCGGTTGAGGGTCGCCAGGTAGTCGTCGGGGATGGCGCGCTCATAGGGGCGGGAGCGGCCGTTGATCCGGGCCTGCAGCGTGGGCACGGAGGCGCGCAGGTAGATCAGCAGGTCGGGCTGGTCGACGCTGCGCGAGAGGGCCTGGAAGAGCCGGCGGTAGGTCTGAAAGTCGCGCGGCGAAAAGATGCCCTGCTCCAGCAGGCCCTTGACAAAGATCTCATAGTCCTCGTACATGGAGCGGTCCTGGCAGACGGAGAGCGGGTTGTCGGAGATCTCCTGCTGCTGCTCGTAGCGCTGGCTGAGGAAATAGATCTGGGCATGGAAGCCCCAGCGGGGCATGTCCTTGTAGTAGTCGTCGAGGTAGGGGTGGTCGGTGACCAGCTCGTAGTAGGGCTGCCAGCCAAAGTCCTGGGCCAGGAGATCGACGAGGGTGCTCTTGCCCACGCCGATGTTGCCGGCGACGGTGGCATAGATACGTTGGTGTTCCAGTTGGCGCATGGCTTCCTCCTTCTGGCTGCATCCTACCAATTCCTGCTCGTTTTGTCAACCGCGTTCGGTGGAACCCAGGGCTTTTACAAAGTCCTCCAGTTTGGGCAAGACCGCAGGCCGTTTGACAAA
>CAZQFV010000039.1:0-11324 GCA_964592645.1 uncultured Chloroflexia bacterium | reverse complement strand
CCTTCCCCCTCAGCACCACCGGGATCGTCTGAAAGAGAATCTGCAAATCCAACCAGATGGTATAGTTCCGAATATAGTGCATGTCCAGGCGCACGCGCTCTTCGTAGGGAACGTCGGAGCGGCCGGAGATCTGCCACAGGCCGGTGAGGCCGGGCCGCACGGTGAGCAGGTTGTGCTGCCATTTGCCGTAGCGCGGCCACTCCTCGACGGTGATCATGCGTGGCCCGACCAAGCTCATCTGCCCGAGGAGGATGTTGAAGAACTGGGGCAGCTCGTCCAGGCTGAAGCGGCGCAGCACACGGCCGAGCGAGGTGACGCGCGGATCGTTCTTCAGTTTACCGTTGCGGCGCAGTTCCTCCTGAAGTTCGGGGCGACAGGCCAGGATGGCCTCACCGTCGCAGTGCATGGTCCGGAACTTGAGCGCGTCAAAGGCCTTGCCCCCCTGGCCCATCACGCGGCGCCGGAAGAGGATGGGGCCGGGCGAGGAGAAGCGCACCAGGAGGGCGATCGCGACCATCGGCAGGCCGGCCACGAGCAAGGCGAGCGCGCTTCCGAGCAGGTCCAACCCGCGCTTGAGCACGGCATCCAGTCCGGTGATGCGCGTGCGTTCCAGGGTCACCAAAGGAACATAACCGACCTTGCGCACGCGCATGCCGGTGGTGAGGATCTCGAAGAGGCCGGAGGAGAGCCGCACGGTGAGGTCGCCGCCGTTCTGGGTGTATTGGCGGAAGAGGTCGAGCAGTTGTTCGCGCGGCAGGGCCGTGCCGGCGACGATCAGCTCGCGCACGTCGTGTTGCTCGATCAGCGCGGGCAGGTCCTGCAGGGCGCCCAGGACCGGCGGTCCTTCCGTCGTCGCGGCCTCGACCGGCGGGTCGTCGTCCACGAAGCCGACGACGCGCACCCCGGAGGCCGCGGGGGCCTCCTGCAGTTGCTGGGCCACGGCGCGGCCTTCTTCGTTAGCGCCGATGACGAGGGCCGGCCGCAGCCAGTGCCCGCGCCGGCGTATGGCGTAGGCGATGCGCCGGATCGTGAAGCGCACGGTGCCCATGGCGACGATGCCGAACAGCCAGACCAGGATGAGCCAGGCGCGGGAGAGGGCCGGCTCATCGCCGCGCACGAGGAAATCATAGGCCAGAAAAGCGATGACCCCCGTGGTGCAGGCGCTGACGACGCTTGTGTACTCGCGGATGCCCCCGAGCAGTTCCTCGGGGTCGTAGAGCCGATGTACGGCAAAGAGAAGCAGCCAGATCGGCACCATGGGCAGCCCCAGGCTGAGGTAGTAGTATGGGTCTAGGGGTGAGTAGTACGGCCACCAGGGGTTGAGGAAGCGCGCCAGGTAGGCCAGGAAAAAGGCCGCGATGATGGTCAGCGCGTCCGTGAGCACCAGTCCGGCCGTCAGCCACCAGCGGCGACGGATACGCTGGACCCACGGCATTCTTTTCGTTATCCGGGACCTGGCGACAATATCCAACGGTGCATCCCTTTCGCGGGGTCCCTTCGCTCCGCTGCCCCGCTTGGGTTTCCCTCCGGCCTGCGAATCACACCCTATGATACCTCATTTTTCGGGAAAATGCAACTCCGGATCGCCGATGTTCACCAATTCCAGGACACGAAGACTTCACGGACGCCGGGGGAAGAGCAGGCCGCGGAGGCCCAGGAGCCAGCGATACGGGTAGTACAGCGGCACCAGAAGCGGGTGGCCGATGCCGTAGCGCCGGCGCATGTAGGCGGCGGTGGGAAAGAGGTGGACCCAGGCCATACGCAGCCGCCGGCCCCAGGAGGGGGTATCGGCCAGGTCGTCCCAAAGGCGGCGGCCGGCCGGCCGGTGGCCGGCGTCCAGTCGGGCGATGAGGCGCGCCTCGGCGCGGGAGGGGGACATCTGGGCCAACTCCTCCAGAACGGCGGGGGGGACGGGGGCCTGCCAGCCGTGGGCTACGCGCGGCAGCACCCGCTGCAGCGGCGCGAGCAGGTCGCCGGCGCGGGCCTGGGAGAGCAACGCGGCCCAGTCGACGGCTCCCCGGTAGCGGACCACCACTTCGGCCACGTCGTGCAGCCAGAGGAGGCGGGGCTCGTTGCCGCCGTGGTGCAGCACCAGGTGGGCGCAGAGGTGTAGGAGCTGGGCTTCGGGGCCCAGGATGTGGGCAGAGGGCCCGGGTTCCTGGGGGAGGGGGCCGTGCGGTGGGGGCGCGGACGCCGGGAGGAGGAGGGCCGTCTCCCAGAACCACGCTATGTCCAGGTGCTGCTGGTGGTAGGGCGAGTCGAAGGGGCTCCAGTGCACCTCGACCGGGGCGGCGCCGTCCTCCTGGCCCAGCATGGTCTCGTTTTCATAGGTGCGGGTGGAGCCGGGGGCCGGCTCGTGGATCATGGAGCGGTAGCCCAGGCCGGCCAGGGACTCCAGGGCGGCGTCTATGTGCCGGGGGTGGACGAGCAGATCGATATCGCCCATGGGCCGCAGGGCCGGGTTTTCGTAGACGGCCAGGGCCAGGGCGGCGCCCTTGAGCAGGAGGATGGGGAGCGGGGCCAGGGCGCGCAGGATGTCCTCCAACTCGTGCAGAAGCCGGGCGTTGCGGGCGGCGTTGGCGTAGTAGGCCTGGCGCAGCACCTCCTCGGCCTCCGGGGGCAGGGTGTCCGTGCCGCGCAGCCGGCCGTAGAGCAGCGGGCCGAGCCCCTGGGCCAGGGCGCGCCGGGCCAGGGCCGTGGCCTGGGGTTCATCCAGGGGACTGTCGGCCGGCGGGGCGGAAGGGGCCCAGGGGAGACACAGGAAGCTCAACAGCAACTCGTCGGTACGGTTATCCAAGGCAGGAGCGGACGCGCCAAGCTGCGCACCGATCTGGATGTCCCAGTTGTGATGGATTCGTCACCCTACTACCTCGTCCCTTTGTCTTCCTCGCTCCCGGTCGTCTCCCATAGCTGCGGTGCGCCGGGGCTTCCAAACGCGCCGGGCGAGATCGACGATGGCCAGCCCGGCAAAGGGCAAGAGCACGGCGTCGACCGGCAGGCGGTAGCGGATGCCGGCCCAGGTGAGCAGGTGGATGGCACAGTAGACGATGATGAAGAGGTAGAGCAGGAGGTAATGCCGCCACCGGCGCAGAGAAACGACCAACCCGTAGAGCATAAAGGGCAGGAAAAGGCCAAAGGAGCCAACACGGGAGATGTTGCTGATGAGGCCGGACTCGGCCGAAGGCCAGAATTTGAAGTGCTCGAAGGTACGGTTCAGGCAGAGCAGGATGTAACGGCCGGGGTCTGCCCAAACGAATCCCAGCCCGCGGCGCAGCAATTCGGCATCGAGCGCAGCCTCGTTCAGGGAGCGCAGCTCCGTGGGGATCAGGTCCTGGTAGGAGGTCCCCTCCAAGAGAGCCGAGTAGGTGCCGTGGATGGGATGGTTGGCCCAGAAAAAGGCGAAGCCTGAGTTGGTGTTGAGGAGGACGAAGCGATCGAACAACAGGTAGTTGCGCAGGGTCCACGGCACCACCATCAGCAAGATTATCCCCACCGGCAAGAGCAGTGCCCAAGGGCGGATCTTCTTGCGGCCGGTCCAAAGCACCCAGCCGAGCAGGAACGGAACAAAGAGGAGCAAAGCCTGGCGTAGCAGGATGGCGATCCCCAGCACTGAGCCCAGGGCCAGCCATCTTCCCCAGGACGGTCGTTCGACGATTTCCAAGGCCAGGACAAGTGCCCCCAGAATGGCGGCGATGTAGAACGGCTCGGTCATCAGGGCCGCCTGATAGTAGATGAAGTAGACATAGATGGACGATATCGCTGCCGCGGCGAGTCCAACCACCGGGTTGAACAACCGCCGGCCGAGCAGATAGAGCAGCCAGGCGGTAATGGGGCCGGTGATCAGTCCTTGCACAATGCGAGCTATGAGGGGATGGTGCCCTGCCACGGCGTAGACCGCGGACAGGTAGAGAGGGTAGAGAAAGGACCAAAACGACGTTGGCTCGGAGGGTTCCGTTGCCGGCCACCAGGCGGTGGGAAAGGAGTAGCCCTGGCCTTGCAGAAGGCTGGTGGCCAAGGTGTCGTACGAGATCTGATCATAGATGCCGGGAAGGGCCTCCACCTGGTCTCCCAGATAGAGGGCTGCACCGAGGCGGGTCACAGCGGCGACGACGAGAATGACGACCAACCACTTTTTCTCGCTCAATCGGCACCTCTTTCAGCGACGGCCAGCAGCGAAAGGCCTAACGGCATGGGCAGGCGTCTTTCTACCGCCCGAACCAGCGGGACGAGGCGGTTGAAGAGGCGTAGTTGGCCGGCCGGCGGCACGGTCTGGCGCAACAGTCGGCCGTTGAGCCACCACCCGAGGATGCCCGGGAGGTTGTAGTAGCGTAGCGTCTTGACCAAGAAACCGGACCGCCCCAGTCGTTCGCGCAGCATCTTGGAGGTGTAGCGGCGGTAGTGGCCGATCGACCGGTCCATACTGCCATAGAGGCATGGCAGGGCCGGAACCACCACAATGAAGTGGCCGTGGGGTACGAGGAGTCGGCGGACATGGCGCAGCGCCTCGTCCTCCGGCCCGATGTGCTCCAGGACGTTCAGGGCGATGGCCGTATCGAAGCGGAAGTGCTGCAGTTCCAGGATGTTGGGCGCGGTGATGTCATAGACATAGGCCTGCATGTGCGGATGGTCGGCCAAGCGCTGACGAAAGACGGCAATGCTGTCGTCAGATACGTCAATCCCGACAAAGACCTCGCGTGCCAGGAGGTGCATAGCCAGGTTTCCGTGGCCGCAGCCTACTTCGAGAATACGCTGGCCGATGAAGGGAGCCATCTCCTCAAAGAGCCAGGCATCGCAGCGATCGAGCAGCAGCCGGCGCTCGCGGACCTCTCGGAGGGCTAGTGGATCGACAAGGACATCGGACATAGTTCAGCCTCTGGCGCGCCGGTGTCGCCCCTATAGCCCGCCGCGCCCAGGCGCAGCAGGCTGCAGGTTACACGTTGCAGGTCGGGATTTCTGCGGCCGGGATGATCATAGGAGGAGTTGTAAGGAGACTTGCAGAATATCCGACGTACCCTATAACGGAAAGGAAGAACGAATACAGGAGGAAACCATGGAAAGCGCCATCGCGCGGATCACGACCAAGGGACAGGTTACCATTCCCCGCGCCATCCGCAAGGCACTGGGGTTGGACCAGGGGGACCGGGTGGTCTTTGTCTAGGATGGGGACCGGGCCATGTTGATCCCGCTGCGGCAGCGTCCGCTGAGCGAGCTTCTGGGCGCATTAGCGGCCGGCCGGCCTGACGCGGGCTTGGACGACATCCGGCAGCTCGTGTGGCAGGAGCTGGGACGGCGCATTGCCGAAGGAAAGGAGTGAAGCGGATGGAGCGCGCCTTTGTGGACGCGAACGCCCTGTTGCGCTTCCTGACCGGAGATCCGCCGGCGTTGGCGCGGCAGGCGCAGGCTCTCTTCGCGGCAGTCGACGATGGGCGACTGGAGCTGCTCCTGGAGGAAATCGTCGTAGCCGAGGCCGTCTGGGTGTTGCAGAGCTTCTATGGGCAGCAGCCGGCGGCGATCTTTCGCACCCTGCTGGAACTGCTGGCCCACGATGGGATTGTATGCCGTGACAAGGCCCGGCTGGCGCGGGCCCTGGCGCCCTTTGCGGATCGGGGCGTGGACTTTGCCCTGCTGGCCGTGTCCGTGCAGGACGGCACGGAAAGGATCATCTACAGCTTCGATCGCCACTTTGACTGCCTGCCCGGCCTGTCCCGGCGTGTCCCAGGTGAAGCGGTGGATGCACAGTGACCTTTGCGGTGGGCGCGAGCATCTTGCCCAACTATGTCTCCTTGTGCCCTTGTCCCCCCCGTCACCCTGTCTCCCTCAATAGCGCCGCCACGATCCTCTCCGCGGCGTGGCCGTCCCCGTAGGGGTTGACCGCCTGGGCCATGGCGGCGTAGGCGGCTGGGTCGTCCAGCAGCCGGCCGGCCTCGGCGACGATCCTCTCCGGGTCGGTGCCCACCACGCGGGCCGTGCCGGCCTCCACGCCCTCGGGGCGCTCGGTGACCTCGCGCAGCACCAGCACCGGCTTGCCCAGCGCCGGCGCCTCCTCCTGGATGCCCCCCGAATCGGTCAGCACCAGCGCGCACTGCTGCATGAGATAGACCAGCGCGCGATAGTCCACCGGCGGGAGCAGCGTCACCCCGGGCTCGCCGTCCAACTCGGCGTGGACCACGTCCCAGACGTTGGGGTTGCGGTGCACCGGGTAGACGATCTGCACGTCGCCGCGGCGGGCGAGCGTCCGCAGAGCGGAGCAGATGTCCTGGAGGGGCCGGCCGAACGACTCGCGGCGGTGGGCGGTGACGAGGATGGTTGGAGGTTGGAAGTTGGGAGTTGCAGAAACGACGCGGTGGAGGGGATGGCCGGGAGGGGGGAGCCAGGGCTGGGCGGCGATCTCCAGCAGGGCGTCGATGACCGTATTGCCGGTGACCCGTATCTTTTCGCCAGGAATGCCCTCTTCCAGTAGGTTCTGGCGGGCGCGGGCGGTGGGGGCGAAGAGGAGGTCGGAGAGGTGGTCGGCGATGCGGCGGTTCATCTCTTCGGGAAAGGGCCGGTACTTGTCGTGCGTCCGTAGGCCGGCCTCCACATGCCCGAGGCGCACGCGGCGGTGGTAGGCGGCGATGGCGGCGGCCATGACGGTGGTGGTGTCGCCCTGGACGAGGATCCAGTCCGGTTGTTCTTCCTGCAAGACGGCATCGAGCTGCTCCAGGACGGCGGCGGCCACCTGGGAGGGCGTCTGGTCGGGCCGCATCAGGTCCAGGTCGATATCGGGGACGATGCCGAAGATATCCAGCACCTGGTCGAGCATCTGGCGGTGCTGGGCGGTGACGCAGACGCGGGAGGCGATCTCGCCCGGGTGTCGTTCCAGCTCGCGGACGACGGGGGCCAGCTTGATGGCCTCGGGGCGGGTGCCGAAGATGGAGAGGATGTGGAGCATAAGAGGATTAGTCGCTGAAAAGCCTGATAATCGCGGCGATGATCTCGCGCATTTTCTCTGCCCCCAGGGTGCTGATGCGATAGAGGACGATGCTTCAGTCGGCCGCGAACAGACGATTCGGTCGCACGTTGCTGTCCTGGCGCAGCCCACCGGCGGAAAAGTCGCTATCCGCAATGGGGATTGCATAGCGATCGGCGACATGCTGGCTGGTGATTTGGCAGAGGATGATGTCGTCGCCGTTCAACATGGCGACGACGAGCGCCGGCCTGCGCTTTGTCGAGCTCAGATCCGAGAAGGGAAAGGGCACGACGACTTCGCCTTTCACAAACCGGCCCATGCGGCCTCTTCTTCCGGTTTTTCCCAGTCGCGACGGAGGATCGCTTCGGATGCGAGCATGGTTTGGAAGGCCGTTTGGGAATGTTTCTGTGTCCATCTGTGTCCAACGATCTTAACCCCGCTCTTCCTTCCGCGGCGTGCGCACCCAGGTGGCCCTTTTCAGGCCCAGTCGCACCAGCACGTCCATTCCGGTGCGCCAGACGATGAAGAAGGGACCAAAGGCCAGGGCGCGGTAGGCCCAGCCGGGGGCGCGCTCCAGTGCCAGCCCCAGGAGGGGGTAGAGGGCCAGCAGGAGCAGGGCTGCGCTCCAGGCGAGGGGCAGGGCCGGCCCGACCAGGCCGGCCAGCAGCAGGGCGATGTGGGCCGCCCACAACAGGCCGGTGAGGACGACGAGGGGGGAGTAGGGCAGGAGCACCGTCTGCAGGAAGCCGTCGAGTAGCGCGAAGGAGGGCCGCCGGCAAAAGGCCCGCAGCAGGGGCCAGGCATGGCGACGGCGGGCCTGGCGGCTGCCGACGAGCCAGCGGGCGCGCTGCCGGCGGGCGTCGGCCCAGGTGAGGGGCGCCTCGCCCCGGCCCACGGCCTCGGGCAGGTAGTGGATCCGTATACCTTGGAGCAGGAGGCGTAGGCGCAGGTCATAGTCCTCGGTGAGGGAATCGCCCTGCCAGCCGGCCTGCTCAAGGATGCCGGCGCGGTAGCAGACCGAGTCGCCCATGAGCCGGGCCGAGCCGCCCAGGTTGGAGCGGCCTTGGTTTTGCAGGCGGTTGTCGATAGCCATCATGACCCAGGCCAGCGATGGGTAGGGACCGTCCTGCGGGTTGGCGATAACGTGGCGCCCCTGGACGATGCGGTGTCCTTGGGAGAGGCCGGCGTCCATATAGCGCAGGAATTGGCGATCCACCTCCGTGTCGGCGTCCAGGACGACGAGCGCGTCGTAGGGCCGGCCAGTCTCCCGGACGCGCTCCATCAGCCAGGCCAGGGCCGCGGCCTTGCTGCCACGGGGCTCTTCCCGGCGTTCGAAGCAGGTTGCCCCGGCCATCCGCGCCTTGTCGGCCGTGTCATCGTCGCAGTGGTCGGCGACGATATAGATGTCGTACAGGTCGGCGGGGTAGTCCAACCGTCGCAGCGTAGCCACCGTGCGGCCGATGACGGCCCCTTCGTTGTGGGCCGGGATGAGGAAGGCGAAGCGGTGCCGGGGTTGGGTGCCGGGGACCGTCGGCCGGCGGCGGATGGCGGCGCCGGCCAGGAGGTAGAGGTAGGCCAGGTGGAGGGCGACGGCGGCCACCAAGATGAGCGAGGCCCAGGTGAGGGCGGTCATGCTCTACGGTCCCCCCGGGCGGGCAATTTCCTCACGGTAGACCTGCTCCAGCCGGCCGGCGATGGCGTCCCAATCGTGGTTTCTTTCCACATAGGCCCGGCCGGCCTGGCCGATCTGCTGAGCCCGTGCCGGGTCGTTCAACAGGGCTACCACGTGCGCGGCCAGCTCGGCGGCTGTCGCTCCCACCAGGATCTCTGCACCGTCTCGGACCTCCAGGGCCGAGATCGCCTGCGGCGTGGCTACGACGGGGGTACCGCAGGCCATGGCCTCCAATACCTTGTTCTGGATGCCGGCCCCATAGGGCATCGGGGCGATGGCCACCGCGGCCTGCCGCAAGTAGGGGCGCAAGTCGGCGACGTACCCGGTGACCGTGACCTGCGGGCCGGCCAGGGACTGCACTGCCGCCGGAGGTTCACTGCCTGCGAGGGTGACGTGGGCATCGGGCCGCTGCCGGCGCACCAGCGGCAGGACCTCGCCCACGAGGTAAAGGGCCGCGGTGACGTTGGCGTGGTAGCTCATCTTGCCGCTGAAGACGATCTCCGCGGGGAGGCGGGGGGTGCTATCGGGATGGAAGTGACCCAGGTCGACGCCGTTGGGAAGAATAAAGGGCTCAGGGCTCGGGGCACAGTGCTCAGGGAGCGGGGTGGGGGGGGCGGGAGGCAGGGCGGCGAAGGCGGCGGCATCCAGCGGGGAGGTGACCAGGGTGCGGTCAAAGGCCCGCAGGAGCCGGGCCTCGTAGCGCCGGGTGCGGGGGAGCTCGATGCGGGTGACGAGCCGGCCGAAGAGGCTGCGGCTGCGCTCCGCCGACTGGGCAAAAAGGTGCGAGATGCAGTCCACGCTGTCCCAGATGATGGGAAGTTGAAGGTTGAAAGTCCCAAGTTGCCGGCCGTAGCGGGCGGCGCGGAGGTGCTCAATGTGAAGAACATCGTATCGCTTGGGGCGGGGTGTAGGATCGGGAGTGCGTCGGGAGGACAAAGGGGCTGCGTGACGCGTGAAACGTGGAGAGACCGTGCCCAATTCGGCGCCGAGTCGCCGGGCCAGGGCGGGAGACCAGCAGTAGACGGCCTGCAGCGGGGTGCGGGTGGGCAAGGCGGCCAGGCAGTTTAGGAGCGAGCGCCAGCGGGGCAGGAGGACGGCCGTGGCGCGAATGCCCAGGGCGCGCAGCTCGGCCAGGGCAGCCTCTTCCAGCGCGCTGGGCCGATGAGAAAGGAGCCCATCTCCCTGGGCAACACAGAGCAAGGTGATGGCGTGGCCGCGCCGGGCCAGGGCACGCAGCAGGCAATAGGGCCGCACGCGGATAGGGGTGGGGACGTAGGGGGTCAGGTAGAAGATATGCATGCGATGGCAGCAGGGAGCTGAGAGCTGAGCGTGTGGAACTGGTTGGCAGGTTGCGGGCGAGAAGAGGTTGCAGCTTAGTGGTGCATCCAGTAATTTGGGTGTATAATTCGGGCATTTCCAGATGCCAGGTGGAGGTGCCCGATGGCTTTGCGAGTTCGTGAAATGACGCCGGAGGAAGTTGAGAGCATCGAGCGGTTAGCCCGGTCTCGTACCAACGCTGCCCGCGATGTCGAGCGCGCCAAGATTGTCTGGCTATCGCGACAGGGCAAGAAATGCCCGGCCATTGCCAAAGAACTGGGCATACACGAAGCGACGGTGCGCTTGTGGCTGAAGCGGTTCAACGCCGCAGGCTTGGCTGGTTTGCAGGACCGCGCCCGGTCCGGTTGTCCGCCGAGGTACACGGCGGAGCAGGTCGGCGAGGTCATTGCCGCCGCATTGACCAATCCGCGCACCCTGGGACTGCCATTCGCCAGTTGGACGCTTGACCGCCTGGAGGCGTATCTGAACGAGGTCAAGGGAATCCCGATCAAGCGCACTCGGATTGATGACCTCCTGCTCCAAGAGGGCTTGCGCTGGCGCAAGCAGGAAACCTGGTTCGGCGAACGGGTAGACCCTGATTTCGCCGAAAAAAGGGGGTGATTACCGCCCTGTATACGGAACCGCCGGCGAACAGTGTCGTTGTCTGTGTGGACGAGATGGGGCCGGAGGCGGCCAAGAGCTTTCCCGGTCAGCAGTTGCTGCGGGGGCCGAAGGAGGGTCAGCCGGCAGAACGGGCGAAGCAGGAGATCGACTATGGCCGCCGAGGCAAGGGATATGTCTTTGGTGCTTTCCATCCGGGGAATGGCGCCGCTTTGACCGAGACGTATGACCGCCGGAGCGCAGCCAACTTCGTCGCTTTCCTGGAAAGAGTCGACCACTGGCTTCCGGCGGAGATAGAGCGGGTCTATGCCATCATGGATAACCTGAGTGCGCATCGGGCCACTGATGTCCTGTTGTTCTCGCTGGCGCATCCTCGCTGGGAGTTTGTCTTCCAGCCCAAGTACGCCGCTTATCTGAACCTGATCGAGCCGTGGTGGAAAGTGCTGCGCTCACTGGCGCTCCAAGGGCGGCGCTTCGAAACCTGGACCGACGTGTGTCAGGCCATTCATGAGGCCACCGCCTACTGGAATGCACATCGTCATCCTTTCGTCTGGGGGCGTCGTCGCCGTCATCAAGTCCGCCGACCAAGCGGCGTGGGCCTGTTGCCAAGAGCTGCATAGGAATCACCGGATGCACCACTTAGAGCCTATCCGAAAACCTTGGCTGCCCGAAAGGTAATCCAGGCACAAGCGAAATGAAGCAACGCCAAGTAGTTCTCAACCTTCTTCTCCCAGCGGATCAACAGCCGCCGGAAGCGATTCATCC
>CAZQFV010000038.1:0-14055 GCA_964592645.1 uncultured Chloroflexia bacterium | reverse complement strand
TTGTCAAACGGCCTGCGGTCTTGCCCAAACTGGAGGACTTTGTAAAAGCCCTGCCGATGATACCACGAAGCGGCCCGGCCTGCAAATGGCTTGCTCCGCAGTCATGCGCGGCATGTGATCTGCTCACTTACCGGGGAGCGCGGCTGTGGATCATCTACCGCGAAAGGTCGTTCTGGCGCGCGCTGATCTGGGTGGCCCTGATGATGGTGCTGGGCAACTGGACGGCGGCGCTCTACGTGCTGGTGGCCCTCTATACAAGCGGTGGGGACTGGAAGCGCTTTTGGCTCGGCCGGCGGGCCGGCGCGCTCTGACAAGGAGGAAGGCATGGTCCTGAATGTGCTCAAGATCGTCGCCGCTGTGGCCACGCTGGCCACCGGCCTGTACGCGCTGGTGCGCCCGCGGGCGGTCTACGGTTTCACCGGGCTGACGACGAGCGGCCCGCGGGGCATCACCGAGATCCGCGCCGTCCTGGGCGGGGCCTTTATCGGGCTGGGCGCCATCGCCCTGGTCCTGCGCGTGCCGGCCGCCTACCAGACGGTGGGGGCGATGTACCTGGCTATCGCCGCCGTGCGCGCCGTGACCATGTTCATCGACCGCTCGCTGATGCCCTCCAACTATATCAGCCTGGCGGTCGAGGTGGTCCTGGGCGTCGTCCTGGTGATCTAGCGCCTGTTGCGCTTTGGCCCGCGCTATAGTACAATGCCCATGCCCGGCAGTGGCAAGCGCAGGCGCCGGGCGGAGGATTGCCATGTTTCGCACGTTCGGCTGGCCGGAGCTGCTGCTGATCCTGGGGATTGTCCTCCTCATCTTTGGCGCCTCGCGCCTGCCCCAACTGGGCAGGGCCCTCGGCAAAACGATCCGCGGCTTTCGCCAGAGCCTGTCCGGGGAAGAAGACGAGGAGGAAGAACAGCAGGGACCGGGCAAGTGAGAGTGGCAAGAACCCATCTCATACCCGAGTGGTTGATGGGTTTTGACGCCTCGCGACAGATAAAAGTGGACCCGTAGGGCGGCCCCTGCGGCCGCCCGGCCGAAAGTCTATTCCCCCGAGAGGCCCGAAAGCCCCGGACGAGCCGGGCATCTGCGGCCGGAGGCCGTATCAGTGCGCGTGGATGGCCTCCCCGTGGGCCGCCGCCTTGGCCGCCTCCATCAGCGCCTCGGACAGCGTGGGGTGGGCGTGGCAGGTATCGGCCATCTCGCGCACCTTGAGGCGGTTCTGCACCGCCAGCGTGGCCTCGGCCAGCAGCTCGCTGACGTGCGGGCCGAGCATGTGCATGCCCAGGATCGTCCCCTCCTCGGGATCGTACACCAGGCGCACCTGTCCCCCGGCCTCGCCCATCGTCAGGGCGCGGCCGTTGGCGGTGAAGGGGAAGCGCGCCTCGGCCGCCGGCCGGCCGGATCCTTGGGCCTGCGCCAGCGTCAGCCCCACCCCGGCCAGCTCCGGCCAGGTGTAGACACAGTAGGGGATAGCATGCTCATCGGCCTGGCGGGGACGTCCCAGGGCGTTCTCCACCGCCACCTCGCCATGGTAGGAGGCGCGGTGGGCCAGCAGCGCCCCGCCGGTGCAGTCGCCGACGGCATAGACGCCGGGCACGCTCGTCTCCAGGTGGGCGTTCACGGCGATGGCCCGCCCATTCCGGGCGATGCCCAGCCGCTCCACGTCGATCCCCCCGGTGGTGGGCCGGCGCCCGGTGGCCACCAGCACCTTGTTCCCCCAGGCCACCTCGTCGCCCTTCTTGCCTGCGAACTGCACCCCCAGCCGGCCGTCGTCGCCCTGGACGATCGCCGTGACCCGGGCGCCGAGCTGCAGGACGATGCCCATCTGCCGCAGCGTCACCGCGAAGCGCTTGGCCAGCTCCGGCTCCACCGGGGGCAGGATGTTGGGCAGCATCTCCACCACCGTCACCTGGCTGCCCAGCAGGCGCAGCAGCACGGCCATCTCCAGGCCGATCACCCCGGCCCCGATGACCACCAGGGCCGGCGGGATCTCCTGGAGCTGCAGCAGGTCGCGCGAGTCCAGCACCCCCGGCAGCGTGGCCCCCGGCACCGGCAGGGGCGAGGGCTCCGAACCGGTGGCCAGGAGCACCCGGCCGGCGTGGAGGACCGCCTCCTCCCCGTTGGTCGACGCCACGCGCACGGTGCGCGGACCCTCGAGCGTCCCCGTCCCGCTGAACAGGCGCACGCCGTGGTCCCGCAGGAGCTTTTCCACGCCGCCGGTGAGCGTCTCGACCACTTCCCCCTTGCGCTGCTGCATGCGGGCGAAATCGGGCCGGGCCGCGGCCGCGCCGACGACACCGTACTTTTCCCCTTCCCGCGCCAGCCGCAGCACCTCGGCGCTGTAGAGCAGCGCCTTGGTGGGGATGCAGCCGTGGTTCAGGCAGACGCCCCCCACCCGCTCGCGCTCCACCAGGGCGATCCGCGCGCCCAGTTGCGCCCCGCGGATGGCGGCGACGTACCCGCCCGGTCCGGCGCCGATAATGGCAAGGTCGTAGGTCTCGGTCATGGGAGCCTCCTTGATCTGGTGGCCGATAGGCCGCGCAAGCCCGCCGGGGACAGGCGCCAAACGGCGGGGGGGATATTTACCGCCCGTCACCTGCTACTTGTTTGCCACCCGATATACCACGAACAACGCTTTGCCCTCATGCCCCATGTACTCCTCCATCGCCCCCCGTGGGTACGCCTCCTGCACCCAGCGCAGCTCGCCCGCTCGTTCGGGCAGGGCGATGAAAAAGGTATCCCCGGGGCCCAGGGGCGGCACCGGCGGGCCGGCCAGCGGCTGCTCCACATCGGCCAGGACCATCCCCGGCGCCAGGAAGGGGATGGTAGCATAGCCCACCCACATCCGCGGCGGGCCAAGGAAATAGACCTGGGATCCAGGCTCTTGCCCATGCAGGTACTCGCCCAGGCGCGTCCCCACCTCGGTGTTCAGCCCGCCAAAGGCGCCGGAGGGGGTGTACTGCAGGAAGTAAAAGTTCACATTGAGCAAGGCGACGAGGACCAGGACGGCCAGCAGCGCCCGGTTCAGCCAGGGAGGGGGGATGGACAGCAGCTTGCCAAGGATGTCCAGGAGCGCCACCAGGCCCATCGCGGCGATCAGGCAGACGGCCGGCATAAAGATGACAAAGCGCGCGCTGCTCGGCGGGTTCTCCACGAGCATGCCGCCGATCAGCAGGCACGGCCAGAACCAGGCGTTGACCACCAGGTTCCCCATGCGCCGCCAGTGGCGCAGCAGCACCACCAGCCCCAGGACAAAGAGGATGGCCGAGACAAAGTCCAGGTAGGGGATGGAGGCGGCGTACCAACTGGTCGGATCCACGGTGTAGTTGAAGGCCAGGAGCGACTTGCGCAGTTGGTCCCACAGCAGTTCCAGGGCCGTCTTGCCGGTGACCTGCTGCTCGCTCCGCAGCCAGCCCGACTGGATGATGCCGACGATCCGGATGCGCGCCAGGAAGTCGTCGGGGTGCTGGAGGAAGAAGCGGAAGAGCGGGGCCCCTGTCAGGAGGAACGAGCCGCCGAGGACGGCGGTGGAGCCGAGCAGCCTCTGTCGGCCGGGCTGCAATTTCCACCAGAGCAGGAGGAAGGCGGCGACCATCACCGGCAGCAGCCGCGCGCCCATGTAAAAGAACTGGGCCAGGGCCAGCGCCGCGCCGCTGAGGGCAAAGTCTATCAGCCGGCCTTCCTGCAGGCCGCGGACGAGGAAAAAGAAGGCCGCCAGGCCAAAGAGCGGGTCGTAGATGTTGTTGATGCCCAGCCGGCTGAAGTGGATGGTCAGGTGGGAAAAGGCCAGCAGGGCCATGCCGGCCAGGGCTACGCGCCGGTCCAGGAGGCGGCGCGCCAGGAAGTAGATCGCCGGCACGGCCAGCGTGCCCACCAGGGGCGAGAGCAGCCGCAGGCCCCAGGCGTTGCGCCCGAGGACGGCGACCGGGCCGGCCAGCATGAAGAAGTAGAGGGTGGGGTGCGAGAGCCAGCCGGTGACAAAGGGGTTGCCCAGCCGGCCCTCCAGGACATTGACCGCCTCCAGGCCCATCGAAGCCTCGTCACCGCTGATCACATAGGGCACCGTGCCCAGGCGCGCCAGCCGCAGCAGCAGGGCCAGGAGGGTGCAGCCGACCACGGCCAGGACCTCCCACCCTTCCAGGGGTTGGGTGGTCCCCTCGTCCTCGCCGGTGCCCCTGGGAGCTCCGGCCTCCCCCAGGCGCAGCCCGGTCCAGGCCAGGATGCCGGCGGCGACGCTCACCAGCCAGAAGGCCACGGCGGGGCCGTTCCGGCCGGCCTCGTTCAGGCGGAGGGCCGTGTAGGCGGCAAAGAGGGCGATGGCCAGCGCCCAGGCCCGCACGGGGTGCTGCTGCACCGCCGCCCACAGCCGCGACCAGCAGGTCGCCCGCTGCTCCGCGGCGGCCGATTCCGCCCGCAGCGCCAGCAGGCGGGCGAAACACAGGGCGGCCACGGCGTAGAAAAAGACGCCGTCCCAGAAGCGCTCTCGGACCCGGGCAAAGTAGTACTGGCCGGCCAACGCGGCCAGCAGGCAGATCAGGAGCAGCAGCAATCCGGTGCGGCGGAAACTCCTCATCTGTGCCTTCGTGTCTTCTTGGTAACCAACGGCATTTCTTTGGGCCTTGGTGTCTTTGGCAGCATACGGCACTTTCTTCGCGGTAGACAAAAAGCGCTAGGGTTTGAACAGAAACACCGCGAACTGGGCATTTCCCCGCCGGTCGCGGTAGTACACCGTGATCCCCTCCGGGTAGAGCGTCTCCAGCCCCTTGAGCGAGGCCGCGTCCTCCTCCGGGTTGACGATCACCGCCACCCGGGGGACGTGCAGGGCCTGGAAGAGGGCCGGGTCGATGCGGTCGATGATCTCGCCGTGCAGCCCGAACTCCTTGTGTCCTTCTGTCTGCACGCGGATGGCATCCTTGTCGTCCCAGTGGGGGATGGTCTTGAGCAGGACGGCACCGTCGGCGCCGAACTCGTCGATGGCGTGGGCGATCTGGCGGAAGAGCGGGTAGTTTCCCTCCGGCAGGGCCTGGGGGTAGTCGACGAAGCACAGGCGGGCGTTGATCGACCCCGAGGCCAGGGCGAGGGCTGCCAACAGCCCGCCCCAGGCCCACCTGGAGCGCAGGGCCGGCAGGGCCTCGCCGAGGCGCCGGGCGATGGACACCACGGCCACCGCCGGGAACAGCATCACCGTGGCCATGGCGCCGCCGCTGCGCACCGCCCCGGGCACCTCCAGGGGAAAGGCCAGGGCCAGCGTCGTCGGCAGGAGCAGCACGAGGAAGGCGGCCAGCACCAGGGCGTTGCCGCCGCGGCGCCAGCGCGCCACCACCAGAGGGAACCCCAGCAGGAAGAGGGCCCCGGCGACGACGTCCAGGTGGGGGTCGTAGGGGACATTGGTGCGAAAGATCGAGTCCCCCTGCACGTGAAACATACCGGCGGTGCGCCGGACATTCTCCCAGAGGATCTGCCCGATGGGCCCGGGGATGGCCGTCTCCCGCTCGCTGAGGCGCGTCAGCGGGCGGGACCAGTAGAGGTCGCGCCCCTCGACGAGCATGAAGCGCAGCAGCGGCACGGCCACGAGCAGGGCCATCAGGGCGGCCAGCAGCAGCGAGCGGCGGGCGCGCCACAGGTCGGCGGCGTGGCCGGCCAGGGCGTAGAGCCCCAGGCCGAGGAGGATCGCGGGGAAGATGGCCAGGGCGGCGGTGTAGGTATAGAGGGCCAGGCCGGCCAGGAGGCCGGCCCAGAGGAAATCGCCGCGCCGGCCGCGCTTGAGCGCCCGCAGCAGGAAATAGGCCACCAGGGCGACAAAGAGCGGCGTCTGGATGCCGCGGAAGCCGACCCGGCTGATCAGCACGTGCCACTTGGCCACGGCCAGGAAGAGGGCGGCCACCAGCCCCACCGCATCGTTGTAGGCCTCCCGGCCCAGCAGGTAGATCACGGGCACGGTGCCGATGCCGATGAGGGCCGTGATCAGCTTCAGGGTGAAAAAGTTGAGCCCGCCGAGGTGGCTGAGCAGCGCCGTGAGGTAAAAGAGCAGCGGCTCCCGCCCGGGAAAGCCGGTGGCATAGACCATCCACTGCCCGTTCAGGATGCGCTGGGTCTCCTCATAGTTATAGGCCAGGTCGTTGAACATGTCGCCGGGCAGGCTGTCCAGGCGGTAGAGACGGAAGACGGCGGCCAGGACGACGATGCCCAGCAGGGCCAGCGTGCGCACCCGCGGGGAGAGCAGGTCGCGCGACGGGGTCTCCGCGGCCGGCCGGCGGGGCTGCCGGGTAGCCACGGCCACGGTGGCCAGGGAGGCCCCGACCAACAGCAGCCCGGTGGGGGTCAAGCGGTTGTCGGCGCAAGCCAGCCAGGCGAGGCCCCCATAAAGCAGGGCCAACCCCAAGGCGATCCGGGTTTTTCTGCCGAGCGGCTGCTCCTCGGTCCGGACGCCGGCCGGCGCTTCTAGCTCCCGGTGGTGGAAAAACTCCCCCAGGAAGAGGACCAGCGCGCCCAGCAGGAAGATGGCGCTGTCCCAGGGGTACTGCCGGCTCCGCAGGGAGGCGGTGGCCAGGCCGGCCAGTGCCAAAGCGCCCACCATACGGGCGATTGCCAAGAGGTTCTCACGCTGCAGGATAGGCGGCGCGTCTGTTTGCGGCATGATTTTTCCTCGGGCAACAACAGCCGGCAAGGCGTGGCCGCATTGTACTACACCCCGGTAGGACACGCAACTGCTGGAGAGATGACAAGATGCAGTTGCTTGGCCGAGCAACCTATGATAGAATGCGCTGCAATCGAGGGTTTAGAGAAGGAGGATGCTATGTGGAAAGAGCTGAAAGCGTTCATCATGCGCGGCAACGTGATCGATCTGGCTGTGGGCGTCATCATCGGCGGCGCCTTTGGCAAGATCGTCACCTCCCTGGTCAACGATGTCATCATGCCGCCCATCGGCCTGCTCCTGGGCAAGGTCGACTTCTCCAACCTGTACATCAACCTGTCCGGCGGCAGCTACGAGTCGTTGGCCGCGGCCAAGGAGGCCGGCGCGGCTACCCTCAACTACGGCCTCTTTATCAACGCGGTGATCGATTTCGTCATCGTGGCCGTGGCCATCTTCTTTGTGGTCCGGGCCATCAACCGGCTGCACAAGAAGCCGGAGGAGAAGCCGGCTGCTCCCACCACCAAGGACTGCCCCTACTGCTTCTCCAAGATCGATCTCAAGGCCACCCGTTGCCCGCACTGCACCTCGCAGTTGGGAACGGCCTAGCCGTATGTAGCGCAGCCTGGGCTCCCGCGGCGACGGGGAGGTATCCACCCGCAGAACGCCATTGCAAGCGTTCTAACACCTCAAAGCCCGCCACACCCGCTCCGGCGAAGCCGGCAGCGCCGTGATGCGCGCCCCGGTAGCGGCGGCGATGGCGTTGCAGATGGCCGGCGCCGTGGGCAACGTCGGCGTCTCGCCCAGGCCCTTGGCCCCAAAGGGGCCCGTGGGGTCTAGCACCTCCACGTCGATGCTCTCCAGGGCAGACGGCATGTCCAATGCTGTGGGGATGGCATACTCGCTGAAACGCCGGGTGCGCGCCACTCCCTCCTGCTGGACAAAGTCCTCCATCAGGGCGTAGCCCACCCCCATGTGCAGCCCCCCGGCCACCTGGCCAAAGGTCATCGCCGGGTTGATCACCCGCCCGCAGTCGGTGGCCGCCCACATCTTGAGCAGCTCCACCTCCCCGGTCTCGATGTCCACCTCCACCAGCGCCACCTGCGTGCCGAAGGAGTAGGCGACGTGCGGCTCGCACTGCCCCGTTTCGGGATCGAAGGGGGTCGTCGGACGGGCCTGCCGGGCATGGTGGGTGTAGGAGGCCGTGATGCGCTTCTCCCCGGTCTCCTCGCGCAGCGCCTCCTGCCACTTGGCATAGGCCAGGCGGCAGGCCCCGGCGACGGCGTTGCCGGAAATGTAGGTGTGCCGCGAGGCCGAGGCCGAGCCGGCATCGGGGACCTTGGCCGTGTCCACCAGGTTGACGCGCACGGTGCCGGGGTCCACCCCCAGCGCCGCGGCGGCCACCTGCTGGATGACGGTGTGTACCCCCTGGCCGACCTCGGTGGCGCCGATGCCCACGGTGACGCGGGCGATCTGCCCGGCCTCGTCCAGCGTCAGCTCGACATCGGCCGAGGACTTGTCATCGAACCCCAGGGAGTAGCAGACGTTCTTCAGGGCCGAGGCCAGCCCGATGCCGCGGCGCTTGTGCGGAGCGGACGGCGGGCCGACCTCCGGGCGCACCCAGTGCCCGCCCTCCTCGCGCCAGCCGGCCGCCTTGGCCGCGGCGACGAGCGTCTCGCGCATGCCCGTACCCGGGGGCATGCGGTTGCCCAGCACCGTCTCCTCGCCCTCGGCGAGCATGTTCTTCAGCCGGAACTCCACCGGGTCCATGCCCAGCGCCTCTGCCAGACGGTCCATCTGCTGCTCGTAGCCCATCGGCGGCTGGGTGGCGCCAAAGCCGCGCATGGCCATGGTCACGGCGTTGTTGGTATAGACGGCATAGCCGTCGATGCGGGCGTTGGGGATACGGTAGGGGCCGGCCATGAAGGTGACGGCGTTGGACAGGACGGGGATGCTCGTCGAGGCATAGGCCCCGGCGTCGGCGATCCCCTCGATCTCTACGGCCACCAGCCGGCCGTCGCGCGTGGCGCCATGTTTGTAGCGGAAAAAGAACGGGTGGCGCTTGCCGGTGCGGCGGATCGACTCCTCGCGGGTAAAGACCATCTTCACCGGCCGGCGGACGACGAAAGCGCACAGCGCCAGCAGGTGCTGGATGTACATGTCCTCCCGTCCGCCAAAGGCTCCGCCGATGGCCGGCACAATCTCGCGGACCCGCTCCTCCGGCAGGTTCAACAGGTGGGCGATCTGGTGCAGGTCGTCGTGCGGCCACTGCGTGGCGACGATCACCGTCACCCGCCCCTCCTCGTCGATGTAGCCGATGCCTGCTTCCGGCTGCATGTAGGCGTGCTCCACCGCCTGGGTGGTGTAGGTATCCTCGATGATGACATCGGCCTGGGCAAAGCCCTTCTCCACGTCGCCCCGGCGCACGCGGATGTGCTTCAGGATGTTGCTCTCGCGCCCCTCGTGCACCAGTGGGACCCCTTCCCCCATGGCCGCGCGGGGGTCGCTGACCGCGGGCAGGACCTCGTAGTCCACCCGCACCAGCGCCGCCGCCCGGCGGGCCTGCTCCTCGCTCTCGGCCACGACGAGGGCCAGGCGGTCGCCCACCCAGCGCACCTTGTCGCTCACGGCCACGAGCACCGGCTGGTCGGGGATATTGATGCCGTACTCGTTCACCGGGACGTCCTCGGCCGTGATCACCCGTACCACCCCCGGCAGGGCGGTAGCCGCCGCGGTGTCGATGCCGCGGACGCGGGCATGGGGGTGTGCGCTCCAGACCACGGCGCCGTAGAGCTGCCCGGGCATGTTGAAATCCTGGGGGTACTTGCGCGTGCCCTGGACCTTGGTGCGGATGTCGAGCCTCGCAACCGATTGGCCGATCGAGGATAGGGACATGGGGCCTCCTAGGATAAAGCGTGAGGATTGACGGGTGAACTCATTGTCATCTTGTCTCCCCATCGCCCCCTCTCGCCGCCATCCTCTTCGCGGCGTCCTCCACCGCATCGATAATCTGATAGTACCCCGTGCAGCGACAGAGGTTCCCCGACAGCCCGCGCAGGATCTCGGCGCGTGTGGGCTGGGGGTTCTCCTGCAGCAGGGCCACGGTGGACATGATGAACCCCGGCGTGCAGTAGCCGCACTGCGAGGCAAAGTGCTCGACATAGGCCTCCTGGACGGGGTGCAGCGCTCCCTTGGGGGCCAGCCCCTCGATCGTGGTCACCTGCCGGCCCTGGGCTCTCATCGCCGGGTAGATGCAGGAGAGGGTGGAGACGCCGTCGATCAGCACGGTGCAGGCGCCGCACTCGCCCTCGCCGCAGCCGATCTTGGTGCCGATCAGCCCCAGCTTATCGCGCAGGACGTTCACCAGCAGCTCTCCGGGGGCGATCTCGACCTCGGTGGGTTTTCCGTTGAGGGTAAAGCTCAGAAGGGGCATCGATGTACTCCTCTCGTCGTCTTGGTTCCTGGAGTAACGTGTGGCGGGCGGTGAATAGAAGTCACCTTTCAACCCTCAACCCTGTTCCCCGCCTCCTCCAGCCCCCGCCGCACCAGCACTTCGACCATGGCCTTGCGGTACTCGGCCGAGCCGCGCACGGCGCTGTCGCGGGGATTGGCCGCTTCTTGGGCCAGCCGCGCGGCCTCGGCGATGGCCGCGGCGCCCACCGGCCGGCCGCGCAGGGCCATCTCTGCCGCGCCGGCCCGCAGGGGCGTCGCCGCCACCGGGCCGATGGCGATGCGGACGTCCCGGAAGCGCCCCTCGGCCACCTGCACCACCACCGCGGCGTTGAGCATGGGCAGGATCAGCGCCCGGCGCTGCGCCAGCCGCTGGAAGGACCAGCCGGCTCCCGCGGGCAGCGGGCGGAAGCGGATGGCGGTGACCATCTGCACGCAGGGGTTCAGCGTGCACACGCCTACCCCGGCGTACAGCTCGGCGATGGGCCGGATGCGCCGGCCGGCCGCGTCGGCCACCTCCACTTCGGCGTCCAGGGCAAAGAGCGGCACTGCGCCGTCGGCGGCCGGCATGGCGTTGACCACGTTGCCCACCAGCGTGGCCACGTGGCGAATCTGGGGCCCTCCGACGCTGCCGCAGCCCGCGGCCAACAGGCCGGCCTTTTCCCGGATCAGCGGCGAGGCGGCCAGCTGGGCGTGCGTCGCCTGCGGTCCGATCCGGATGAACCCCTCCCGCTCCTCGCAAAAGTCCAGCCCCGGGATGCGCGTGATGTCCACCAACACCGTGCTGGTGCACTTGCCGCTCTCCGCCTGCAGCACCAGGTCGGTCCCGCCGGCGATGATCCGCGCCCGGCCGGCATGGGCGGCCAGCATCTCTAACGCTTCCTCGACGCTCTGGGGAAAGAGGTACTCGCTCCAGGCGACCATCGTCTTTGCTCCTCTGCTCGGTGGGGGGGTTTTGTCGATCTCTGCATAGATCCCTCAAGTCGGTGCCCGCGGGATTTCGGCTTCCAGGTAGTATAGCGAGCTATGCAGGAGTCAGTAGGGCGCCGTTCCCCCCAGCCGCTTCAGCCAGTCTCCTACGCCGTCGCAGCTCGCGGTATCGTCGGCCAGCGGCAGCTTCTGCTGGGCCAGGCTCGGGCAGGCCTGCTGGACCCACGCCAGGTTGCTGCGGGCCTGGGCCTCGTCCAGCAGGGCGTAGCAGGCCACCCCGAGGTGGTAGTGGGCGGCGATGCTGCCGCCGTTCGCCTGGAGCGCCCGGCGCATGGAGTCGGCCGCCAGGTTGCTCCGCCCGGTGCCCTGGTAGACCCGGCCCAGCCCGTAGAGCGCGCCAAAGTAGCCGCCGTCGACGCTCAAGGCCCGTTGGAACAGGCCCTCGGCCTCTGCCAGGTTGCCCTCCTCGTAGGCGATGCGCCCCAGCCCGCTGATGGCCCCCACGGCGCCGCCGTCCTGCTGAAGGGCGGCGTTGAACTCTTGGCGGGCGTCCTCCTTGCGGTGCGGCTGGTGCGGCGGCCGGACCTGACCGCGCAGGTACTGCTCCAGGTAGATCTCGCCGCGGGCGACGTGGGCCGCCGTGGCCACCGCCCCCTTGTCCTCGGCGGCCTCGACGGCCAGCGCCAGGTAATCCAGCGCCAGTTCCTCGTTGCTCTCGTGGCGCTCGACATAGCCCAGCCGCAGGTAGGCTTCCGCGTAGTGCGGGTCGAACTCCACGGCGGCGATGTACTCCTGGCGGGCGCCGTTCCAGTCGCCGATCGCTTGGGCTAGGTCGCCCAGCCCAAAGTAGCCCTGTGCCGGGGCAATGCCGCGCTCGATCAGCAGGCGGTACTCGGCCTGGATCTCGGCCAGCTTTTGCTGGGCCTCCTCGTTTCGCCCCTGGCGGCGCAGGTCGTTCCACTGCCGGCGCAGCACGCCGATCAACTCGACATAGTTCTGCAGGTCGGAGGTGTCCGCTTCCTGGAGCTTGCGCAGTTGCTCGACGGCCTCGCCGAGGGCGCCCTTGGCGATCAGCAGCCGGGCCTGCAGGCGCAGCACCGTCGACCAGTTGGGGTGCAGGGCCACGGCCTTGTCCAATTCGGCGGTGGCCTTTTCCAGTGGTGCGGGCTCGCTGACGATCACCCGCCAGAGCCAGACGAAGAAGGGGGTCTGGCCCTCGATCTCGCCCTGGCGCAGGTAGACACGGGCCAGCGCCAGGTGGCAGTGGGCAAGGGCGGCATCGTTGCGCCGGGCCCAGGCGGCGATGTAGTCGGCGCGCCGGGGGGTGGCCCGCGGCCCTTCGCGCTCGGCCGCCTCCAACGAGCGGCGCCGGCGGCTCTCGCCCTCGGCCAGCTGCAGGGCCTCCTGCATGGCGCTCTCCGCATGGTCGACCTGGTCGACGGCCAGCATACAGCGCCCCTGGACGACGTGGCCGGCCGGCCAGTTGGGGTCAACGGCCACGGCGCGGTCGGCGGCGTCCTTGGCGGCTTGGATCTTCCACAGCTCCATATAGGCCTCGCCCAGGGCGGCCAGGGCCGGCGCGTGCCCGGGCTGGCGCTGCACGACCTGCTCCAGGGCCGCCGCCGCCTCGGTCCAGCGGCTGCGCGCCAGGTAGGCCCGCCCCAGGTTGTAGCGGGGCACGACGTCTTCCGGCTGAGCCTGCACGACTCCCTGGAGCAGGGCGATGGCCTCGTCCAGCTTCGAGGCCCCCACCTGCCCCAGCGACTCCTGGGTGATCAGGATGGCCGCCTTGTTCTGGTTGGCTGCCAGGCAGAGCGCGCGCGCCGCCTCCTGGCGCGAGGTTAGCCCGGCCTCCACCGGCACCTGATCGGGGCAGCCCAGGGAAATGTGCAAGTTCTTGGCTCCCTCATAGTCGCCCTTGAGCCAGCGCAGCGACATCCAATGGAAGGTCACCAGGTCCAGGGAAAGGTTGCTGTCCCCGGTCGGCACCGCCGGGAACCCCTCGACCCTCTCGAACTGCCCGCTGTAAAAGCGTGCCGTCCAGACCAGGGCGCCGGCGATCTCTTCCCGGCCCAGGCCCTGCTCCTCGTAGCCGTTCAGGGGAAAGTGGGGAGGGGTCAGCATGACCTGGGTATATTCGCCAAATGCCGGCGCCAGCGCCTGGATATGGGTGGGGACAACGGTCAGGGTGACGATATAGCAGGGGTCCAGGTCGCCGCGGACACGGCCCCACAGCAGGAGGTCGGCCTGGCGGGCGCGGGCCAGCGCCAGGGCGGCGGCGGCGTCCGCCGGGATGTCCGGCGCCATCTGCACGGTCATGGTGGGGGGCAGCCCGGCCTCGGCCAACTGCTGTTGCAGGAAGGCGGCCAACTCGCCGCTGCGCTGGGCGGCCAACTCCGGGGAGGTATTTGTCCCGCCGGGGCCCAGGGTGGCAATGACGATGGTCAGGCGGGGGGGGACGTAGGGAGCCAGCAGGCGCGTCCCGACCTGCCAGAGCGAGATCAGGATGGCCACCAACAGCAGGGCCAACACCACCAGGAGAAGCGGGCGGCGGACGATGGGCACGGGTTGGCGGTGCGGCATCGACTCGGGGGGGATGGTCTCCTGGGGGCCGCCCGCCAGGCGCTGCAGGATCGGCCGGGTGTGGCGCATCTGCCAGTCGTCGTCCGCCGACTGTTCGGCCTCGCCCTCCTCCCAGTCCCTAGCCGCGTCCTCCGCCATCCGCTGGCGCTCCGCAGTTCGAGCCCGCCAACACTGCCGCAGCCGGGACAGGGACGCGCCGCCTATCCCGCCCAGGCGGCGCAACAGGGCCTGCCACTCGGAGACCGGCAGGGTCAGATAGACCAGGATGAGGATCGCCAGGGCCAGGGCCAGGATGATCAGCCAACCCATCGTGCGCGCCCACCAGCTTTTCGTCGACTCGCTGCGGCTCGATGACCTGCTTGGGAGCATTGTACTACAAAGTGCGAGGAGAGGCAAGAAACAGGCCCCCGGCACAGGGCTTTTACAAAGTCATGTAGTTAGCCCCATACTGCGAAACGCCTGGAGCG
>CAZQFV010000037.1:0-18441 GCA_964592645.1 uncultured Chloroflexia bacterium | reverse complement strand
GGAGCGGGCCGTGAGCGTGCTCTTTCCTTTTTAGTGGCCGGAGAAGGGCCGGCGGTGCAGCGCAGGCGCAGCTCCAGAGCCAGGCTGTCGCTGCCCAGGCCGCGGCAGTTGGTGACGTCCAGGGCCACCGGGTATTGGCCGCTGTGCCCAAAGTCCACCACCGGGTCGGAGGCGTCGCTGCTGCCCAGGTCCCCGAAATCCCAGGCGTAGACGATGGGCCCCGTGCCTGTCAGAGAGGGATGGAAGGTGACCGCGCAGCCGTCGATGATTGTGTCGATGGCGCCGAGGTCCACGCGGGTGCAGGCCGTCACGGCGACCTCGTGCTGCACGACCCAATTGCCGTGCCCCTGGCAGTTGCGCACGGTCAGCGTCACGGGGTAGGTTCCCGCGGTATCGTAGGTGTGGGTGACCACCTGGCCGCTTCCGGTCGCGCCGTCGCCAAAGGCCCATTGGAAGGAGATCTCCGGCGTGCTCGTGGCCGGCACGGAGGCGCTGAAGGCGACGACCTCGCCGTCGTAGGGGACAGACGGCGACCATGTGAAGCTGGCCGAGGGGACCGGCAGGCAGGCCGCCTTCCAGGTATGCAGGATGGCCCCTGTCGTGTCGTCGTAATAGGTGATGTGCGGATAGCCGTCGCCGTCGATGGCGATGGAGGCGTACTGGCCGACGTTCCCTTCCTGGGCCGGCGTCAGGGTCTGCCAGCTTCCGCCGCCGTCGGCGGAGTAGGCGTAGCGCAGGTCGCCGTTAGCCACGTCGTAGTAGGCGATGTGCACGTTGCCGGCCGCGTCCAGCGCCAGCGAGGCGTAGCGCCCCACGGCCCCGTTCGCGTCCGCCGTGACGATGGTCCAGGAGCTGCCATCCCAGTAGGCATATTTGAGGTTGGTGTTTCCCCCATCCTCGTAGGCGATGTGCGGACGGCCGGCCGCGTCCAACGCCAACGAGGCGTATGCCCCGACGTCCCCGGCGCTGTCGACGACCTCGATCGTCCAGCTAAGGCCGTCGTAGTGGGCCAGCTTCAGGTCCTTGTTGTCGGCATCGTAGTAGGCGATCCAGGGGTGCGCGCTGCCGTCCACGCGGATGGAGGCGAACTGCCCCACGTCTCCCAGGTTGTCCACGACCTCGGTGGACCAGGCCGTGCCGTCGTGGTGGGCGTACTTGAGATCAAAGGCGTAGGTGGTGCCGTCGTAGTAGGCGATGTGCGGCAGGTCGCTGCCGTCGATGGCCAGCGAGGCGTGCAGCCCCACCGTGCGGTAGGAGTCGACCGTCTCGATGTTCCAGGCCGTGCCGTCCCAACCGGCGTAGTTGAGGGCGGTGTTCGTGCTGTCGTAGTAGGCGATGCGGGGGGCGCCGGAACCGGTCAGGGCCAGGCTGGCGAACTGCCCCACGACGCCGTCGCCATCTACGATGCGGTTCGTCCAGCGGCCCCCGGATTTGTGGGCCGCTTTCAGGTCCCAGTTGGCGGCGTCGTAGTAGGCCACCCAGGCGTCGCCGTTGGCCTCCAGGGCCAGCGAGGTGTGCTGGCCCACTTTGCCCACGTGGTCGACGATGCCCTTGTTCCAGCCCCCTCCCGTGGATTCGGCCACGCAGAGCAAGGGGATACCGATATATACCTGCACATAGGAAACGCCGAGTACCCCGCCGGGTCCGCCGGCCAGGGAGGCGTAGAGGCCGGCGTCGCCCTGGTCTTCGATCACCTCCCGCGACCAGACCTCGCCTTCTTTATAAGCATGGCGCAGTTCGGTTGAGTCCGGTTTGTAGTAGGCGATGTGGGGCCGGTCCGCGGCGTCGGTGGCGATGGAGGTGTAGAGGCCGACCGGTCCTGTGCCGTCGATCACCTCGATGTTCCAGTTTGTCCCATCCCAGTGGGCGTAGCGCAGCGTGGAATCGCCGGCGTTGTAGTAGGAGATGTGCGGGTGGTCGGCAGAGTCGAGCGCGATGGAGACGTACTGCCCGACATCCTCATCGTAGCCCGTGTCCACCAGGCTGGCGTGCCAGGTGCCGGCGTCGCGGTAGGCGTAGCGCAGGTCGGTGGCGAAGGCGTCGTAGTAGGCGACGTGCGGCCGGCCGGCCGTGTCAAGGGCCAGGGCGACAAAGGGGCCCGCCCAGCCCTCGCTGTCGACGCGCTCGATCTGCCAGGCGCTGCCATCGTAGACGGCATAGTGCACCTGACCCGCCGCCCCGACCGCATAATAGGCGATGTGCGGATGGCCGGCGGCGTCCACGGCGATGGAGGTGTACATCCCGGCATCGCCGGCGCTCTCCACCGTCTCGATCTGCCAGACGGCGCCGCCTTGGCGGGCGTACTTCAGGTCGTGGTGGACGGCGTCGTAGTAGGCGATGTGCACGGTGTCGTCGGGGGCCAGGGCGATGGAGGCGTGCGTGCCCACCTGGTCGGCGGGGTCCACGTTCTCCACGTGCCACGACGCACCGTCCTGCCAGGCGTGGTAGAGGTGATCTTCCCCGTAGGCGATGTGCATGTTGCCCAGGCTGTCGTAGGCCAGGCTGCGGGCCGTCATTAGGGAAAAGTGCCGGGAGGTGTCGACCTGCTCGGTCCACCACAGGTCGACGGGGGCCTCGGGTCGGGCCGCCGAGGTAGCTCCCGTCGTTTGGGGGATGGCCGGGGCGAACAGGAGCAGCAGGCCGACGAGCAGCAGCCAGGGACGATGGCGAATCTTGGGGTTGCGCATCGGAGATCTCCTTTTGTGTGGCCCTCTAGCGATGCCGACTTTGCCTTCGCGCCTCTGCGGCGCTGATGAGATGGGCGCTAGGCCCCGCTGCCGGCCTTCTCCGCCCATTCACGCTCCACCGGGAAGCGCGGCAGGACGGTGGCCCACTCGTGCAGCAGGACCTGGTCGCCGGAGGCCAACTCGCCCTTGGGCTTCTCCGGCCGGGCCCCCGGCCGCAGCGGAAAGATGCCGATCTTGCTGCCCGGGCGGGCGTAGCGCTGGTCCACCAGGGCCAGGCCCAACTGGTAGCCGCCCGTGTCCAGGGCGCAGGAGGTGACGACGCCGATGTAGCGGCCGCGGCGATCGACCACCGGGGAGCCGGTGTGGACGGCGGGCACGCCCTTTTCATCCATGCGGAAGCGGCAGATGATGCTGGCCGTCTCGGTGGCCCGGGCGTTGATCAGGGCCTGTTTGCCGATGAAAAAGGGTTTGTGCAGCTTGACATAGGAGCCGAAGCCGGCTTGGAAGGCGGTGATCTGGTAGGGGCCGGCCAGCTCGTGCCCGTAGAGCGGCAGGCCGGCCTCGGTGCGCGTCGAGTCGCGGGCCCCCAGGCCTGTCGGCTTGACGCCCAACGGCTCGCCCACCTCCAGGATGCGCCGCCACAACTGCGGGGCCTGTTCGGGGTGGACAAAGATCTCGTAGCCGACCCGTTCGCCGGTGTAGCCGGTGCGGGCGACGACCATCGGGATGCCGTCCAGGATAAAGTCGCCCAGGTCGTTGCGGCGGATGCGGGCCAGGCGGCGGCGGGTCTCCTCGTCGGGGGCCAGCGCCTGCAAGGTGCGCAGGGCGGCCGGTCCCTGGAGGGCGATGTCCACCCGGCAGTCGGCGCCGTGGGCAGGGTCTTTGAGGTTCAACAGCTCGATGGGGTGCTCGATGGTGCGCACGGGGTGCTTGGCGTCGATGATCACCCGGCGCTCGTTCACGGCCGTCAGCCAGGCCCAGTCCTTGTCCTCGTTGGCGGCGTTGACCACGATGAGGTAGTCGTCCGGGCGCCGGCAGTAGACGTACAGGTCGTCGAGGATCTCGCCGGCGGGGTCCAGGAGGTAGGAGTAGGTGGCCTGGCCGGGGCGCAGGGCGGCGATGTAGTTGGTCAGGACGGCATCCAGGAAGGCCGTGGCGTGCTCGCCGCGGGCGGCAAAGACGCCCATGTGGGAGACGTCGAAGAGGCCGGCCGCCTGGCGCACGGCCAGGTGCTCCTCGGAGATGCCGCTGTAGCGCACCGGCATCTCGTACCCGGCAAAGGGGACGATGGCCGCCTTCATGCGGACATGCTCGTCGTAGAGCGCGGAGCGCTTGAGCGGGGCGTTCTCCGGCTCCGCCCAGCGGAAGACGGCGCGGTCGGCAGGGGGCTCCAGGTGCTCCAGGATCGGCTCCAGGCCGACGAAGTAGGGCTTGGACAGGTGCACCCAGTCGGCGAACTTGCCGCGGATCAGTTCGACGCCGCTGATGGGCCCGCAGGCGTCTTCCCAGCAGGGCAGCCCGGCCTCCTCGTGCAGGGCCTTGCGCGCCTCCAGGCCGGCCGGCCGGATGCCAAACTCTCGGCCGGCTTCCAGCAGGGCCCGCCACAGGGCGCCGGCCTGGTCGGGGCGGACATACAGTTCGTAGCGCTCGTCCTTCTCGGTGTAGCCGGCCCGGTGCAGCAGGGCCGGGATACCCCGGACTACCACCGGCAGCGCATGCCGGAAGCGCAGGCGGTTGGCCGCGGGGACGAGTTGGTAGAGCAGGTCCTTGGCCTGCGGCCCCTGGAGGGCCAACAGCGTGCGGCGCTCGGGGGGCGCGGCCGTGGCCAGGTCCTCGATCACCGCCGGACCCTGCACCTTGGCAAAGATGTCGTCACGGTCGAAGAGGATGTAGCCGTCGGAGAGGCCGCGCAGCCAGGCCAGGACGCGCTCCTGGCGGGCGGCGTTGCAGGTGATCAGGTAGTGGTCGCGCCACTTGGCGTCGCGGTCAGTGTAGAGGATGGTGATGTCATCAATCAGATTGGCGTCCTGGTCCAGCAGAAAGGTGCGGGTGCTCTCGCCCAGCGGCAGGTGGCGCAGGTCGCCGGTGGTGGCCTCCTGCAGCAGCGGCTGGGCCCGTTCGCCCCAGACGTACAGGATGCCGGTGTCGCCGCGGTCGAAGAGGGCCACGCCGTTGCGGGCCGCCCGGAGCTCCTCCTGGGGGTTGCCATAGTGCAGCGGGACGGTCCAGCCGTGGTGCTCGACCATCGTGGCGCCCAGGCGCTCGTGCTCGGCGCGCAGCGGCGTCTGGCGCGGCAGGGTCTGGGCGGGCAGTCCGAAGAAGAAGGGATAGCCGCGCTCCTCCACTTCCATTTCGCGCGCCGCGCAGCAGCGCTCCAGCTCGGCCACCTGGCGCTTGATCTCCTCGAAGAGGTCGAGATCCATCTTGCCGCGGCCCAGCAGCCCGGACAGGCCGATGTAGGAGAAGGAGTGGATGTTCTTCAGCACCCGGCCGACGATCTCGGCGATGCGCTCCATCTCCGGCACGCCCATCCCGCGCTGGGTGACCCAGGTGGTGCCGAAGCGCAGGCCGGAGGGGTTGGCGGCGTTCTCGTCGCCGTAGATGGTGTTCTTGTTGCAGGTGATGCCGCACAGGTCGAGGATGCGCGAGGCGATCTCGCCGGTGAGCGGGTAGCCGCTGGGGGTCTTGACGCTGCGCAGGTCGATCAGGCAGAGGTGGGAGTCGGTGCCGCCGTAGGCCAGCTTGAAGCCCTGCTTCTGGAACGCCGCGGCCAGGGCGGCGGCGTTGACCAGGACCTGGCGCATCAGTTCGCGGAACTCGGCGCTCTGGGCGATCTTGAAGCAGACGGCCTTGGCGGCGATGGTATGCAGGTGTGGGCCGCCCTGCTCGCCGGGGAAGACGCCCATCTCCAGTTGGTCGGCGATCTCGGAGTCGGCGGTCAGGACGCAGGCGCCGCGCGGGCCGCAGAGCGTCTTGTGGGTGGTGAAGGAGACGACATGGGCATGGCCGATGGGGTTGGGGAAGAGGCCGGCGGCGACCAGCCCGGCGGTGTGGGCGATGTCGGCCAGGAAGATGGCCCCGACCTCGTCGGCGATGCTGCGGAAGGCGGCCCAGTCCACGCTCCAGGGGTAGGCGCTGTACCCGGCGATGATCATCTTGGGACGGTGCTCGCGGGCCAGTTTACGGATCTGGTCATAGTCCAGCTTGCCGGTGGCCGGGTTGGCCTCGTAGGGCACGATGCGGTAGAAGCGCCCGGAGCGGTTCACCGGGCTGCCGTGGGTGAGGTGGCCGCCGTGGGTCAGCGACATGCCCATGACCACGTCGCCGGGGACGCAGAAGGCGTTGTAGACGGCGTTGTTGGCGGCGGCGCCGGAGAGGGGCTGGACGTTGGCCAAGATCTGCTCGGGGCGGATCTCGGGGGTGGCAAAGGCCTCGGCGCACCGCTTCATGGCCAACGCCTCGACAAAGTCGGCCAGTTCGGTGCCCTTGTAGTAGCGCCGGTCGGCGTAGCGCCGGTGGTAGGCCAGCTCCTGCTGATAGTTGAGCAGCTCATCGCGCTCGAAGCGCGTCATGCGCAGGGACGGGTAGCCCTCGGCGTAGATGTTGTTGAGCACCGAGGACATGGCCTGGCGCACGGCCGGCGGGGAGATGCTCTCGGAGGCGATAAAGATCAGCTTGCGAGCCTGGCGCTCTTCCTCCAAATGGAGCATAAAGTCGAGGTCGGGATCGAGGGAGGCCAAGTCGTGTTGGAAGAGGAAAAGGTCACGCGATTCGCGCTCGGTCATACTGCACACTCCTTTGCTCATCGTGCCGATATGGGGCCGCGCTGCCCCGCGGCATACTATAATGCCCATGGGGGGGTTTGTCAAATGGCCGGCCGCCCCCTTTTGCGCCCCGGCCCAACGTGGGGTATAATGCCCCCGCACCCCTACCCTTTCGGAGGAGGTTGGCGATACGATGCTGAGATTTCTGAAGAAGCTGACCGGCAACGCCACAACCCGCGCTCTGGATCAGATCCGCCCCCTGGTGGAGGAGATCAACCGGCGCACCGCGGAACTGCAGCCACTGCCGGACGACGAGGTCCGCCGCCGCAGCCTGGACCTGCGCCGGCGGGTCCGCGAGGATGCCGACATCGCCGCCGCCGCCCAGGCGCTGGCCGAGAAACAGGCCGAACTGGAGGCCGAGTCCGATCCCGACCGGCGCATCGTGCTGCGCGAGGAGTGGAAGCGTCTGCGGGAGGCCCTTTTCCAAAAGGAACAGCGCGTCCTGGACGCGATCCTGCCCGAGGCGTTCGCCCTGGTCCGCGAGGCCGCCCGCCGCACCATCGGCCAGGTGCACTTTGACTCGCAGCTCCGCGGCGGCATCGTCCTGCACCAGGGCAAGATCGCCGAGATGAAGACCGGCGAGGGCAAGACGCTCACGGCGACGCTGCCCCTCTACCTGAACGCCCTGGCCGGCCATGGGGCCCACCTGGTCACCGTCAACGACTACCTGGCCCGGCGCGACTGCGGCTGGATGGGCGAGGTCTTTTACTTCCTGGGCCTGACCACCGGCGTGGTGATCCCCGATTTCTCCGGCATCTATGACCCCAACTATATCACCGAGGACGTGCAGGGCTACGACGAGCGCCTGATGCACCTGCGGCCCTGTTCCCGCCAGGACGCCTATCTGGCAGACATCACCTACGGCACCAACAACGAGTTCGGCTTCGACTACCTGCGCGACAACATGGCCCGCGACGCGGCCGACATCGTGCAGCGGGAGCTCTACTACGCCATCGTCGACGAGGTGGACAACATCCTGATCGACGAGGCCCGTACGCCGCTGATCATCTCGGCCCCCGACGAGGAGTCGGTGAAGCGCTATATCCAGTTCGCGCGCGTCGTCAACTCCCTGGAGGAGGGCGACTACGAGATCGAGGAGAAGGACCGCATTGTCACCCTGACCGACGCCGGGCTGGAGAAGGTCGAGGCGCGGCTGGACATCGACCGTGGGCAGGGCCAGAGCCTCTACGATGCCGAGCATGCCGCGCTCACCTATTACCTCGACTCCGCGCTCAAGGCCCGCTGCCTCTACAAGAAGGATGTCAACTATGTCGTCCGCGATGGCCAGATCGTGATCGTCGACGAGTTCACCGGCCGGCTGATGCCGGGGCGGCGCTGGAGCGATGGCATCCACGAGTCGATCGAGGCCCGCGAGCGGGAGATCTATCGCGAAAAGGTGGAGGTGCAGCGGGAGAGCAAGACGTTCGCCACCATCACCTTCCAGAACTATTTCCGCCTCTACCAGAAGTTGGCCGGGATGAGCGGCACGGCCGTCACCGAGCAGGAAGAGTTCTTCAAGATCTATTACCTCGACGTGGTGGCCGTGCCCACCCATCGCCCCATGATCCGCGAGGACGCCCCCGACCGCATCTATGCTCGCGAGGAGGCCAAGCTGCGGGCCGTGGTGCGCGAGATCCTGCGCAACTACTGCCTGGGCCGGCCGGTGCTGGTGGGCACCACCTCCGTGGCGGTGTCCGAGCGGCTGGCGGGGTACCTGGGGAAAGAGTATCTGCCCCTGGCCTTGCTCATGCCGCTCCTGGCGCGGGCGCTGCGCGATGCCCCCGTCGGCGCGACGAGCCGGCGGGCCCTGCCCGAGCTGTTCGGCGCGCCGCTGGAGCGCTTCGGGAAACCCTTCACGGAGCTGGCCGGCAAGGCCCTCCTGACCCCCGACCTGTTGAGCGAGGCCGTCTACGCCCGCGCCGCGGAGCAGGTGGAGCGCATGCTCGAGGCCCAGGGGGCGGCCGAGCGGCGGCAGCGGCGCGAGGAGGGAGGCGAAGCGGAGGGGCCGGACTCCCGGGACGCGGAACGCACCCGCGAGCGCAAGAAGGAGCTGGCCCAGGAGCGCCCGGCGATCCGCCAGGCCCTCAAGGAGGGCGTCCAGGGGGCCTGGTCCGAGGTCCTGGCCCTGCTGGACCTTTCGGGGGAGGAGCACCTGGCCAAGCTGCGTTCCGCCCTGGAGCAGGGGTTGCCCAAGGTGGAGGTGCTCAACGCCAAGTACCACGAGCGTGAGGCCCTGGTGATCGCCCGGGCCGGCCAGAAGGGGGCCGTGACCATCGCCACGAGCATGGCCGGCCGCGGGGTGGACATCATCCTGGGCGGCGATCCCACCCAGCGGGCCTATGAACGGCTCGAGGGCTATCTCTTCAGGCGGGATAAATCGTTCGACAAGATCGTGGAGACACTCATGGGGGCGGACGAGGTCGACAGCGTCCTGCCCCGCCTGCGCGGGTACCTGCCCGATCCCCTGGAGGAGCGCCTGGAAAGGGAGGGCGGCGCTGCCGGCGTCGACGCTTTTCTGCGTGGGCTGGCCGGGTGGATGGCGCCGGAGATCGAACAGGCCGCCCAGGTCCGCGAACAGCTACGGGAGGCGCCCCTCTCCCGCCTGCTGCGGCAGCGCGCCGCCCGGCGCTACCCGGACCTGCCGGAGGAAAAGCTGGCCGAACTCGTGGCCCTTATCGACAAGGCCCAGCAGCGCAAGCCGTTCGAGCGCCACGAGCTGAACGCCTGGGCCGCCGCCGTCGGCCTGGGCGACTTCCTGGACGAGGCGGTGAGCCGCGCGCGCCAACTGCTGCGCACCGAGGGCCACATCAGCCCCATGCGCCTACAGGCGGTGTATGCCGCCCAGTACGGGCTCGATCCCGACCTGGCCAAGGAACTGGCCGAGCGCATCTGGCGCCGGGGGAGTGTGCCGACCCGCCCCTACGTCGTCCGCTGGGCCCAGGACAACCGCATCCCGCGCGACGTGCTGGAATGGACCTGGCAGGAGTACGACTACCTGAACGGGATGTCCCTCCCGGAGCGCAGCAAGACCTATGTGGCCGGGCGGCTGTACACAGCCTATATGAACGCCCTGACGGCGCTGATGCGCGCCGCCCTGGGCCGCAACAGCGCGCGCGCCCAGGCTCTGCTCGCCGCCACCCCGGCCCTGCCGGCCTTTTTCCTGGCCGACCTGGAGCAGGTCCGCGCCGAGTGCGACCGCGACCGCGAGGAGATCCTGGCCCTGGGTGGGCTGTGCATCACCGGCACCGAACGCCACGAGGCCCGGCGCATCGACAACCAGCTGCGCGGCCGCGCCGGCCGCCTCGGTGACCCCGGCTACTCCCAGTTCTACGTCTCCACCGAGGACGAGCTGATGCGCCGTTTCGGCCCGGGAGCCGACCGTATGCGCAACATCCTGGAGCGCTTCGCCGACGAGGAGACGCCGATCGAAGCGCGGATGATCAGCAACATGATCGAGCAGGCCCAGGTGCGCGTGGAGGGGTATCATTTCGATATCCGCAAGCACCTGGTGGAGTACGACGATGTCCTCAACCGCCAGCGCGATGTCGTCTACGCCGAGCGGCGGCGCACGCTGGAGACGGAAGACCCCCACGGCCTGGTGTTGGCGCGCCTGCGGGAGGAGATCGCGGAGCGCTGCGCCGAGTCGTTCGAACCGCTGCGCGGGCGGCGCGAGTACGAGCGCGACCGGGCCGCGCTGCAGGAGGCCGTGGAGGACCTGTTGGAAGGGATACGCACGGGCCGCAGCCGGGCGGGGTCCACGATGCCCATCTACCCGGTGGTCGACCACGTCGTCCTGGAAGGGCTGCGGCAGGCCCCTGTCGTGGCCCTGGGCACCCGGGTGCAGGAGCTGCGGCAGCGGCTCCTGGCGGAAGGGGCCGAGGTGACGGAGGAGGTGCGGAACGCCTGGGGCGAGATCGCCGAGCTGGCCCGCCAGCTCGGGCCGGCGGCGGCCGGCCTGACCGCCCCGTTGAACGGGGCCGGCGCCCCGGAGTTGGCGGCGCGCTGCGGCGAGGCCCTGGCAGCGCTGGGGCCGGCCGCCGCCGCGGCCCTGCAGTCCGGCCTGGAGGAGATCGTCGAGCGCATGGTCGCCCAGCAGCAGAAGGCGTTCGCCGACAACATCGATCAGACGGTGGCCCGCTACCTGGAGCAGGGGGAGACGGACGAGAGCGGCCTCTACCTGACCCGCCTGTACCGCGAGCTCACGAGGGCGCGCCGGGTCTTTCTCCCGCCCGCCGTCAACACCGCCTCCTGGGCCAAGATGGCCCCCGAGGAGATCGCCGACCAGGTGCGGGAGGCGGTGCGCAAACAGTTGGCAGACACCTTCCCGCGGCTCCGCCAAAAGCTCCTGGAGCGCGTTGAGCGCGTCGTGCGCGATTGGCAGCAGAACGGCTACGATTGGCTGGTGGTGGACCGCTTCCTCGGCGAGCAGCGTCTGCCGGTCGGCCTGGCGGCCGAGCCGCTCCTGGACCTGTACCGGGGAGACCTGCCGGCCTTCCAGGAGGCGCTGGCGGAAGAGCTGTACGAGCTGGCGCGCGCGTTCCTGGAGGAGCGCGAAGGGCGCCTGGGTGCGGACCTGCTGCGCCAGATCGAGCACCGCTATCTCCTGGAGGCCATCGACCGGGAATGGATCGACTACCTGACGGCCATGGAGGAGCTGCGCCAGGGTATCGGGCTGCGCGCCTATGGTCAGCAGGACCCCCTGGTGGAGTATCGCCGGGAGTCGTACAACCTGTTCGGGCGGCTGATGCGGCGGGTGCGCCAACTCTCCCTCCTGTATATCTTTGCCTCGGCCCAGGTGCCGCCGACGCAGCGTTCCGCGCCGTCTGCCCGGGCGGCGGCCCCGGCGCGCGAGGAACGGCCGGCCGCCGCGGGAGGGCCGGCGTCCCGCCCCGCGGAGGGAGGCAAACGCCACCGCAAGCGCCGGAGAAAGTAGCCGGAGAGGGCATCCCCCGATAGGAGGAAACGATGTTCATGGTGATGATGGTGCTGGACGACTGCAACTGCCTCGATGCCGTCCTGGAAGCATGGGAAGAGGTTGGCATCGGCGGCGTGACCATTATCGAGAGCACGGGCATCCAGCGGCGGCGCGCGCAGCAGAGCCGCATCCCGCTGCGCTTCGACTTCGAGGGCCTGCTCCACACGGACCAGGAGGGGCACTATACCCTCTTTGCCATCGTGGCCGGCGAGGAGATGGTCCGGCGCGCCCTCGCCGCGGCCGAGTCAGTGGTGGGCGATCTGGATCGGCCCCATACCGGGGTGCTGGCGGCCTGGCCGTTGCTCCTGGTCAAGGGCGTGCCCGGCGAGCGGCCTCCCGAGGAGCGTGCCTGATGATCTGGCTGCAATTCCTCATCAGCGCGGCCCTGCTGGTTGTGGCCTCGATCTTTTTGGCCCGCTATGGAGACGTCATCGCCCTGCGCACCCGCCTGGGGGGGATGTTGATCGGCACGATCCTCCTGGCCGGCGCCACCTCGCTGCCCGAGCTGCTGACGACGATCAACTCGCTCAACCAGAAAGTCCCCGACCTGGCGGCCGGCAACATGTTCGGATCCTGCATGTTCAACATCTTTTTGCTCGGCGTGCTCGACATCATCTTCTGGAAGGCGCGGGTGCTGCGCGCCGTGGCCATGCGCCACGCCCTGACCGCCGCCCTGGCGGTGATGCTCACCGGCATGGCCGTCTTCTTCATCCTGACGCCCATCGATGTCCAGCTCGGTTGGGTGGGCCTGGACAGCCTGCTGATGATCGCCATGTACCTGTTCGGATTGTGGGTCATCCGCTCCAGCGGGCCCTCGTCCCGGCCCGGCGGCCCGCCGGAGATCCCCCCCAAGACGCCCTCGCTGCTCCATGCCGGCATCGGGTTTGTCCTGGCCACCGTGGTGCTGATTGCGGTCAGCCCCTGGATGGTCCGCAGCAGCGCCGAGATCGCCGTCATCACCGGGTTGGGCACCGGCTTTGTCGGCGCGCTGTTGGTGGCCATCGCCACCTCCCTCCCCGAGGTGGTGACGGTGATCGCCGCGGCGCGCCTGGGCGCCCACGACCTGGCGGTGGGCAACCTCTTTGGCAGCAACGTGTTCAACATGTTCGCGCTGGCCCTGGCGGACCTGTTCTACACCCAGGGCCGCTTCCTGGGGCGCATCGACCGGGACTTTGCCGTGGTCGGGATGATGGCCCTGCTCCTGACGGCGATGGGGCTGATCGGCAACCTGGCGCGCCTGGAGCGGCGGCTGCTCTTTGTGGAGGTGGATGCGCTGCTGCTGATCGTGGGATACGGGGCCGGGATGTGGCTCCTCTATAGCCTGGGGATCGGGGCCTAGCGGTTGCCCTGCGTACAGGGCGGGGCTTGCCCTGCCCCTACAGAAATGGCGGGCGCCCTGATCCTACTTGTGCGGGAGCCCCGGCGGTTCTTTCACGCAGCGGAACCCGTGGCGGGGGTTGGCCCAGCCCTTGGGCTGTGTTGCCACGGCGCTCCCACTATAGTTGACATAGTAGGCTTCGGGTGTGCCGCTGTCGGGCCACCAGGAGGCCCAGTAGTAGATGGCCAACTGCTGCGGGTCCCACAGCGGCATCTCCTTGTCCGGCATGACGGCGCACTTGGCAAAGTCCGAGCCTCTGTCCCAGGTGCAGCCGGCGTTCTGTCCATCGCGGACCAGCGAACGCACGATCTCGTCGACCGTCGGCATACGCCAGATGTCTTGCGGGACATCCAGCAGGGCGAGTCCGTCTGCGCTGAGGTAGCGGCAGAGTCCGGTGGCCTCCATCTCCGCGGTGGAGGCGTCCCCGGCGATTCCCTTGTCGCCCGGCCCGATGGGCGGCACGCCGTAGCGGGCGAGCTCGTTCCAGGACCAGTTCTCCTCGGCCACGCTGCTGCCCTGGCCCCATCCCGGGCCGGCCGGCGCCCAGATCAGCGGAGGCCCGTCCGATTGGGAGATCTCCCGCGCTCCATAGTCGCCGTCGTCGAAGCGGGTCAGGACGGTGGGCAGGTAGTGGGCCGACAGCCCTAGGGCGGCGAGCAGCGGCAGACCCACGGCCAGCAGGTAGGGCAGGCGGCGGCGAAGCCAACTCCGCGGCGGCGACTCCCCGGCGGCCCGCTGCCGCCGGCGATGGCGCGCTTCCAGGAGCAGAAGCGCGCCGGCCAGCACCAGCACGCCGCTGACGGGGAGGGTGGCGGCCAGCCCCGCCGGGGTCATCTGCCCGCGGCGGGCGGCCATGGTCCACCACCAGGCGGTGAAGCCCCCCCCACCGACGAGGAACAGCCAGCCGCCCACGGCCGGCCGGGCCAGGGCCACCAGGGTGAGCAGCAGGCAGGCGCCGGCCGGCACCAGGTAGGCCAGCGGCGCGGGAAAGGGCTGGCCCCAGCCCTCGTAGTACAGCTCGCCCATCCCCCAGAAAGTCCAGAGGGTAGCGGCCAGGATCAGCAGGGCAGCGGCGACCCAACCAGGCACGGCTTGCCAACGACGGGAATGGGGCATCGCTCGCTCCGTTTGTCCTACCGTTCCGCCGCTCTAGCGTTGCAGCGCGATCTCCAGCGCCTCGGCCAGCGAGCGCACCCCGACGGCCTCGAACCCTGCCGGGACGCTCGGTTTGCGTGCCCCGCGCGGATAGACGGTGCGCTTGAACCCCAGCTTGGAGGCCTCCAGGATGCGCCGCTCCAACTGGGCCACGCTGCGCAGCTCCCCCGAGAGGCCGATCTCGCCCATCAGGGCCAGGTCCGGGTCCACCGGCACGTTGCGAAAGACCGAGGCGATGGCCACCGTCACCCCCAGGTCGGCGGCCGGCTCGCTGATGTGCATTCCCCCGACCACGTTGACATAGATGTCCTGGTTGCCCAGTGTCAGCCCGACGCGCTTGGAGAGCACGGCCGTGAGCATCAGCAGCCGGCCGGTCTCGATGCCGTTGGCCGTCCGCCGCGGAAGCGCCAGCGAGGTGGTGGAAGTGAGCGCCTGGACCTCCACCAGGATGGGCCGGGTGCCCTCCATCGTCACCACCACCGTGGAGCCGGGGGTGGTGGGCGAGCGCTCGGAGAGGAAGGCCGCCGAGGGGTTGTCCACCTCCACCATGCCCTCCGCGCCCATCTCAAAGACGCCGACCTCGAAGGTGGAGCCGAAGCGGTTCTTGACCCCGCGCAGCAGGCGGTACTGGTGGAAGCGGTCGCCCTCCAGGTAGAGCACGGCGTCGACGATGTGCTCCAGCACGCGCGGGCCGGCGATGGCCCCGGTCTTGGTCACGTGGCCGACAAGGAAGGTCGGGATGTGCTGCTCCTTGGCCAGGCGCATCAGCACCGCCGCGCCCTCGCGCACCTGGCTGACGCTGCCGGCCGCCGAGGTGAGGGCCTCCAGGTAGACCGACTGGATCGAGTCGACGATCACCAGGGCCGGCTTCATCTTCTCGATGTGCTGCAGGGCGCGGTCCAGGTTGGTTTCCGAAAGGATGTACAGGGTCTTGGGGATGTGCCCCAGGCGCTGGGCGCGCAGCTTGACCTGTTGGGCCGACTCCTCGGCCGAGACGTAGAGCACGGTGTCGCCGCGCTCGGCGATGAGGGCGGCAACCTGCGACAGCAGGGTGGTTTTGCCTATTCCGGGCTCACCACTGATGAGTATCAGCGATCCGGGCACAATCCCGCCCCCCAGCACCCGGTTGAACTCCCCGATCGGCACGGCCATGCGCTCGTAGCCGTCGGTCGGGATCTCGGCCAGGGACTGCGGCTGGGCCGCGCCGGCGAGGGAGACGGCGGTCGTCCCCCGGCGCTCGCCCTCGTCCCGCGGCGTCTCCACCAGCGAGTCCCAGGCGTTGCACTCCGGGCAGCGCCCCATCCAGCGGGACGACTGGTACCCGCACTGCTGGCAGATATAGACGGTGTATGCTTTGGGCATCGCGGCCCTCCTTGCCTCGAAAGAACATCCGTTCGACACGCTTACTATACCATGCCGGCGCCGCGGTGTCAAATGGCCATTTGCGCGCCGGCCCGGCATGGTGTACAATCTCCGGCACAAATCCATCTTCCAGGAGTATGCTGATGATCGAAGTCGTGGTCGAGATCCCTCGCGGCAGCCGCAACAAGTACGAGTTGGATGAGGAGACCGGTCATTTCCGCCTGGACCGTGTCCTCTACTCCTCGGTGCACTATCCCACCGATTACGGTTTCATCCCCGAGACGCGCGCCGAGGACGGCGATCACCTCGACGTCCTGCTCATCGTCAACGAGCCTACCTTCCCGGGTTGTCACGTGCAGGCCCGCCCGGTGGGGGTCCTGTGCATGCGCGACGAAAAGGGCGCGGACCAAAAGATCCTGGCCGTGCCGGTGCGCGACCCGCGCTTCGACGAGATCCAGGACCTGGCGGACGTCCCGGCGCACCTGCTGGCAGAGATCGACAACTTTTTCTCGATCTACAAGACGTTGGAGGGCAAGGAGGCCAAGACGGAGGGCTGGGACGTGGCCCAGAGCGCCGCCCGGGTGATCGCCGCGGCGCTGGCGCGTTACCGGGAGGAAGAAGGGGACAGGACGATAGGACCAAGGAGCTAAAGACCTCTTTCCGGCCGAATTCGTGGCAGGATCCGATCCTAAGGAGGAAGCGCATGCCCGAGATCAACCCGCTCATCTTTCGCCAGTACGACATCCGCGGCACCGTGGGGGAGGATTTGACCCCCGAGGTGGCCGAGCTGGTGGGGCGCGCCTTTGGCACGCTCCTGGGCCGTCGGGGGGGCAAGACGGCGGCCGTGGGCCGCGACTGCCGCCTCAGCTCGCCGGAGCTCCAGGAGGCCCTGGTCCGGGGCATCCTCTCCACGGGCATCGATGTCCTGGATACCGGCCGGCACCCCACGCCGGTGCTCTACTATGCGCTCTTCACCCTGCCGGTGCAGGGCGGGGTGATGGTGACCGGCAGCCACAACCCCCCGGAGATGAACGGGTTCAAGGTGGCGGTGGGCAAGAGTACGCTCTACGGACCGCAGATCACGGAGCTGTACGAGATGATCCGCCGGGACGATCTGGCCGGCGGCGCCGGCCGGCTGACGCCGCAGCCGATCATCCCGGCCTACCTCCAGGCCATCAAGTCGCGCATCACCCTGGATCGGCCGCTGAAGGTGGTGGTCGACGCCGGCAACGGCACGGCCGGCCCCTGGGCCCCCGGCCTGCTGCGGGACCTCGGCTGCCAGGTGATCCCGCTCTTCTGCGAGGAGGACGGCCGCTTCCCCAACCACCATCCCGATCCCACCGTCGTCGCCGCCCTGCAGTGGCTCATCGCCGAGGTCAAGCGCACGGGGGCCGACGCCGGCATCGCCTACGATGGCGACGCCGACCGCATCGGCGTGGTCGACGACCAGGGGCAGATCGTCTGGGGCGACCGGCTGCTGGCGCTGCTCTCGCGCGAGGTGCTGGCCAGTCAGCCCGGCGCGCCGATCATCTTCGAGGTCAAGTGCTCGCAGGCCCTGGTGGAGGAGGTCGAGCGCCGCGGCGGCCGGCCGATCATGTGGCAGACCGGGCACTCGCTGATCAAGGAAAAGATGAAGGTGGAGCACGCCCCGCTGGCCGGCGAGATGAGCGGGCACATGTTCTTTGCCGACGAGTACTTTGGCTACGACGATGCCATCTATGCTTCCTGCCGCGTGCTGCGTCTGCTCTCCCGGCAGCCGGAGCCGTTGAGCCGGCTGCTGGCCGAGATCCCCTCCTACCCCAGCACGCCGGAGATGCGCGTGGACTGCGCCGACGAGGTCAAGTTCCGCGTCGTGCAGGAGATCGGCGACGGCTTTCGCCGGGAGTACCGAACGGTGGATGTGGACGGGGTGCGCGTCCTCTTTGGCGACGGCTGGGGCTTGCTGCGGGCCTCGAACACCCAGCCGGTGCTGGTGCTGCGCTTCGAGGCGCGCACGCCGGAGCGGATGCGTGAGATCCAGGGGATGTTCGCCGAGCGCCTGCGGCGCTACCCGGAGGTGCGGCTGCCCGCCGGCTGGTAGCCTGCCGTGGCGGAGGGGCCGATCTCCCTGGAAGTCAGAGACCGCAAAGACACCCCGAGGACACCAGGAAAGCCTTGGTGTCCTCGGGCATAATACCGTCTCTGGCCTTTAGCCGAAAAAGGCCCGTTCGCGGCGGTAGGCGAGCCATGTCAGGCCGGCCAGCAGCCCCAGCAGACCCAGCGCGCCCAGGTGCAGGATCGTCCACCACGGGTTGGGGGAAGATCCTTGGGCGGAGGAGGTCGGGTGGGTTACGGTGCCCTGGACGTTTGGGCCCGCCGCGGTGGGCGGGGGGTATTCGGACCGAGGTCCCACCTTGGCCGGGGCCACCGTCGGCGCGGCCGTGGCCCGGGGGCCGGCGTTGAGCGTGGGGCGGGGCCGGCAGGTGCTGGCGGGATCTACCGCCACGGGCAGCGGCGTGGGATTGAGCGCCATAGCCGGGTGCTTTGCCAACGCTCCGTCCAGGATGGCCGGCTCCAGCAATCCGGTCAGGAGGACGACCAGCACGATCGCCGCGGCCGCGGCGGTGACCGAGCGCAGCAGCGGGTACCAGAGTGTGCGGCGTCCCCTGCGCAGGTCCTGGCGGGTCAGCGTGATGGGGCGCGGGGAAAGCGGGGTGGGCGCCTGTCGCAGGAGTGCCTGGATGCCGGCGATCTCCCGGAGGACCTGGCGACATTCCGGGCAGGTTTCCAGGTGCTGCTGTACGCGCTTTTGCCGTCGGGGAGAGAGGGCGCCGGCAGAGAAGCGGGCCAACTCGGCGGTGGGACAGTGGGAGCAGTGGTGCGGGATGGGATCCTGGTCCATCGTTCACTCCTCCGGCGCCGACGCCGGTGGGAGGGACAGTTCGTTTCCCAGGATAGAACGCAGCGAGGCGGGTAAAAGTTCCCGGCGCTGCAGAAAATAGTCGCGCAGCCGGGCGCGGCCACGGCTCAGGCGCGACTTGAGCGTGCCTTCGGAGATATCCGCGGTCTGGGCCGCCTCGG
>CAZQFV010000036.1:0-19290 GCA_964592645.1 uncultured Chloroflexia bacterium | reverse complement strand
TCGCTTGTGCCTGGATTACCTTTCGGGCCGCCGAGGTTTTCGGATAGGCTCTAAAAGTCATCCCATAAACCGCCAATGCCCAAAGACACCGGGGTTCTTTGGGCCTTCCGCTCCAGCTATGTGCCTCCGTGCCCTTGCGGTAAGATGGGTTCGATTGACGTTTCACCCTTCTGTGCTACAATGCTTACCGTGGGTGCAATGGGGCTGCCGGACCTGGCGGGTCTCACGGCGATAGGGCACCCGGCAGTCGGCGCCGATATCGGCCCACGAGGGGGGACGATGCGCCCCAAGCGATCCTTTGTCGGCAGGCAGCGCGAGTCGGCGCTGCCGTGGACCCGCCCCCCATGCCGCCGTCCAACGGCAGGCCGGCGTCGCCCTGGGGAAAGGCCGGCATCGGCAAAACCTCCCTGCTCCGGGAATCGGCCGCGCCCGCGGTCGGCTCGAGCCTTCCCCGGACATAATCGCCGAGGCCCGGACCCGAACCCCGCGAGGAGGCATACTATGGCCCGGCGAATTCTCGATATCCTGATCGCCCTCCTATTATTCCTCCCGAACGGCCGCCCCGGGATCGGGCCCGCCCGCGCATCCAACCCGTTGCCGGCCGCCCTTCCCCCCCAGGGCGGCACCTACTATGTCGCCCCGGACGGCGACGACAACGATCCGGGCACGATCGACCACCCCTGGCAGACGATCCAGCACGCGGCCGCTACGCTCGTAGCCGGCGACACCGTCTACATCCGCGCCGGGACCTACCCCGAGCAGGTCATCCCCCAGAACTCGGGCAGCGCCGGCCATCCTATCACCTATGCCGCCTACCCGGGCGAGGTCGTGACCCTCGACGGGGCGACCGTCACCTTACCCGACGACCTGGCCGGCCTGTTCCACGTGGCGGGCCGCAGCTACATCCGCGTTTCGGGCCTGCGCGTCGTCAATGCCGGCCCCTACGCCGACAACGCCGGCATCCTCGTTCTCAACTCCAGCCACGTCACCGTCGAATCCAACGATACATACAACACGACATCCTCCGGCATCGGCGTGTGGGGCAGCAGCAACGTGGAGGTGGCCGGGAACCGCATCGGGGAGGCCGGCGGTGGCGGCCGGCAGGAGTGTCTCACCATCGCCGGGACCGACACCTTCCAGGTGCATGACAACGAGGTCTGGAACTGCCACAAGGAGGGCCTCGACGCCAAGGACGGGTGCTCCAACGGCCAGATCTATCGTAACCACGTCCACCACGTCGACCAGGTCGGCATCTACATCGACGCCTATGAGACGCACACCTACAACATCGCCGTCTTCGGGAACATCGTACACGACGTCCTGGACAACGATGGCTTTTCCATCGGCTCGGAGCAGGGCGGCTTGCTGGAGAACGTGTGGATCTATAACAACATCGCCTACGGCAACCGCTACGCGGGGTTGGTCCTCCACAACTGCTGTGACGGACCGGCGGCCCACCCGGTCCGCAACGTCACTATCATCAACAACACGTTCTATAACAACGGGCTGGACCCCTGGGGCGGAGGCATCGCGGCGGATAACACGGACCTGGAGAACGTGACGATCCGCAACAACATCGTCAGCCAGAACCTGTCGTTCCAGATCGTCGTCGGCCCGGGCGTGCCGACGGCTACGCTGGCAATCGACCACAACCTGATCGACGGATTCCGCGGCGAGGAGGGGGAGGTCTATGGCACTGCCTACGTGGAGGGTGACCCGTGCTTCCTCGACCCGGCGGGGGCCGATTTCCACCTACAGAGCAATTCGCCGGCCATCGACCAGGGGAGCAGCCTGGACGCCCCGGCGGACGACTTCGACGGGGTTCCCCGGCCGGCCGGCCTGGGCTATGACATCGGGGCATACGAGTACGCGGTCTATACGCACCGGACCTACCTGCCGGTGGTGTATTCCGTTTACAGTTTCCGGCCCCCGGTCTTCAGTTCCGGCAGCGGCGGCAACTTGGTTTTCGGCGGAATAGGCAACTTGCCCGTGGGAGAAAAAAGGGCCATCGGAAATCCAAACAAGGATCGTTTCCCCGCCGCCGGTTGGCCGGACTCTGCCGCAGCTTCAGAAACGGGGAGAGGACGCCCTGCCCGATGAGGATGGCAAAGACAACCCAGATCCCCACCTTGTCGGCGGCGGTGTCACAGCCCGGCCATATATTATGGCTACCTCTTCCAGAAGAGCGGGCGGACGAGCAGAAAGAGCCCCAGCAGGATCAGCAGCACCGGCCAGTAGTCCCCCAGGCCAAAGAACCCGCCCAGGAAGGCCCCGAAGATGACAAAGAGCACCAGGCTGAGCAGCAGCAGCGAGAAGCCCCCGCGGAACATCTCCCGCCGCCGTCCGCCGAGCAGCCCGGTCAGCAGCATGCCCAGCGCGACAAAGCCCGGGATGAGCGCCCAGGCATAGCTCCAGCTCTCCCAGCGGCCGGTGAGGGACTGCCAGTAGAGCAGCCCGCCGATGCCGGCCACCACGCACGCCGGGATGGAGAGGGTGGGCGTCTTGGTGAGCAGTCCCAGGACAAAGAGAAAGACGCCCACCCCGATGACAAACAAGGGCCAGTGAAAGCCCAGCCCGCGCAGCCCGGGGATAACCTGCACCGCCAGGAACCACACGCCGATCAGGATCAGCACCAGCCCCGCCGCCAGGGCCGTCCGTTGTCTGTGCTCCATGGTCTCCTCCTTGTGAGCGAGCCGGATGATGTCACCACCGGGCGCAGTATACCGCATGAGCGGCCTGCATGTCAAAAGAGCGAAAAGGGCAGCACCCCATGCGGCCGCCCGTGCCGCGGGGCTGTTTTTGACGGGGCCGCCAACCTCTGCTACAATGGCCGGCATCCCAGGAAGCAGCACCGCATTTCCGACCACAAGGAGGCATCCGCATGCGCGATCGTATCTTGCAGGCCCTCGAACATAGCCGCGCCGATTACACCGACATCCGCCTCGAGCGCAGTTGGCATTCCACCGTGGTCTATCAGGGCCCCGACCTGGACACGCTGGCCACCACCGCCGAGGTCGGGGGGATCGTCCGTTGCCTGGTCGGCGGCGGCTGGGGCGTGGCCGTCTTCAACTCCTTGGACAACCTCATGGAGCGCGTCGAGGATGCCGGGCGCATCGCCCGCCTAGCCGCCGCCGAGGTCGAGGAGCCGGTTTCCCTGGCTCCGCTGCCCCCGGTTCAGGACGAGGTGCGCGTCTCCCTGGAGCGCGATCCACGGGAGGTTTCCCTGCGGGAAAAACAGGCCCTCATCGAGCGCTACAACCAGCTCCTGCTGCGACACAGCGACAAGATCATCACCACGCGGACCATGTATGGCGACACCTTCAGCGAGGTGTGGTTCGCCAACTCCGAGGGCACGCTGATCGTCGAGGAACGGCCCGACGTGCGCCTGGGCTTTGTGCCGGTGGCCCGCGAGGGCGATAACGTCCAGAGCCCGACCGAATCTACCGGCGCAGCCGCCGGGTTCGAGGCCGCTATGGGGCAGGAGGAGCTGGCCGAGAAGGCCGCGCGCCGCGCCGTCGCCTTGTTGCAGGCCCAGCCGGTCCGGGGCGGCGTGTACACGGTGGTGTTGGACCCGCAACTCACCGGCGTGTTCATCCACGAGGCCTTTGGCCACCTCTGCGAGGCCGACTCTCTCTCCAAAAACGCCCAGATGCGAGAGATCCTGCACCTCGGGCGCGTCTTTGGCCCGCCGGAGCTCAACGTGCTGGACGACGGCTTCGTTGCCGGGGCGCGCGGCAACTACAAGTACGACGACGAGGGGACGCCGCGCCGGCCGGCCTACCTGATCCGCAACGGCGTGCTGGAGGGGTTCCTGCACAGCCGCGAGACGGCCGGCCACATGGGTTTGGCCCCCACCGGTAATGCCCGCGCCATCTCCTACCGCTTCGAGCCGATCGTGCGCATGCGCAATACCTACATCGGCCGGGGCAGCGTACCCTTCGCCGAACTGCTCCGCGGCATCGACCACGGTATCTATGCCTGCGGGGCGATCGGCGGCAACACCTTCCTGGAGCAGTTCACCTTCAGCGCCGACCATGGCTATGAGATCGTCGACGGGCAGGTGGGGCCGATGGTGCGCGACGTGGTGCTGGCCGGCAATATCTTTTCCACGCTGCGCAACATCGAGGCCATCGGCGACGACCTGCAAATCCTGAGCAGCGCCGGCGGCTGCGGAAAGGAAGGGCAACACCCCCTGCCGGTGACCTTTGGCGGGCCGCATATCCGCATTCGCGGGGTAACGATAGGAGGAAAGCCTTCATGAACAGCCCTCTGAGCGCGCGCGATCTGTTGGACCGGCTTCCGGATACCGTCGAGTCCGCCGAGGTCTACGAGCAACACCGGCGGCAAACACCGGTCAAGTTCACGGCCGGGGCATTGGAATCGATCAAGTCGCTGGAAACAACCGCCCGCGCCCTGCGCCTGATCCGCCAAGGCCGGCTGGGCTTTGCCACGACCAGCGACCTGGACGACGATGCCCTGCTCATTCAGAGCGCCCTGACGGGTGCCGAGTTCGGCGGGCCGGCATCCTTTTCTTTCCCCGGTATGCAGCCGCCGGCAGCGGTGCAATGCTTCGACCCGGCCGTGGAGCAACTCGGCGAGCACGAGATGATCGAGATGGGCAAAGAGGCTATGGCCGCCATTCTGTCCGCGCACCCGGACGTCCAGGTGGACGCCCAGGTCTGGAGGACCCTCGACGAGGTCCGCCTGGTCAACAGCAACGGCCTGGACATCTCCTATCGGGTTACGAGTCTGGCGCTGGGCGTCTTGGTCCAGCGCTCACGGGAAGGGGATATCCTGATGGTGTGGGACCAGGCCGAGTCCCGCCAACGCCGGGACATCGCCGTCCGACCGTTGGTCGAGTACCTGATCGAGCGGCTGCGGCAGGCCGAACGGCCGGCCCAGGCCACGGCCGGCACGATGCCGGTGGTCTTTAGCCGGGGCGCGCCCCTCACGCTGTTCCTTCCCCTGTTGTACGGCCTGAACGGGCGCACCGTCCTAAAGGGAGCCTCGCCGCTGGGCAACAAGGTGGGGCAGGCCGTCCTGTCTCCGGCGTTCGACCTGGTCGACGATGCCTGCCTGGACTTTTCCCCCCGCGCTGCCCCCTACGACGACGAGGGCGTACCCACATCGCGCAAGGCGCTGATCGCCGGGGGCGTAGTGCAGCAATTCCTCTACGACCTGCGCACGGCCGCCCAGGCCGGCACCCGCTCCACCGGCAACGGCTTCAAGAGCGGCCCCCTGGGCGGCGAGGCGAACAGGCCGCCGGACATCGCCCCGGGTGTCTGGGTCGTCTCGCCGGGCAAACAGAGCCTGGCCCAGATCCTGCAGGGTCTGGACGAAGCCCTGCTGGTCGAGTCCCTGGTGGGCGTGGGACAGGGCAACACCATGGCCGGGGAGTTTTCCAACAATGTCGGCCTGGGGTTCCTGGTGCGCCGGGGAGAGATCGTCGGTCGGGTCAAGAACACGATGATCGCCGGCAACATCTACGAGTTGCTCAAGGACCGGCTGATCGCCCTTTCCGCCGAGCAGGAGAACTTTTACGACTGGCTGCGAACGCCCTCCATCGCCCTGGAGGGGGTCGGAGTGGCGTGCTAGAGCGTTATACAGGCGCCGATCAACTTCGCGAACTCGATGTTCAGCCGCTCCAGCAGGTCCCTCACCGCCCAGTCCAGCAGGATGCCGGCCGCGGCGGTCCCGATGCCCTGGGTCTGCGCGTCGATGCCGGTGCCGCCCGCCTTGGCGCTCACCGCCGCGTCGAACTGCTGACGGGTGGCGGCCGGCATGGCGTCCAACGGTGACACCGCGTTGATCCCGGCCTGTGTCTCGGCCACCTTGATGCTCTGCCCGACCTGCTCCACTCCCTGGGGCGCCATCTCCGGCGCCACCAGCGCCCCGGAAAGGTCCAGGCAAACCCGGCCTTGCCCGGCATCGTAGCGCAGATCGAACGAGGCCTCGGCGAGCCCCAGCTCGATCACCAGGTTGTCGCGCTGAAAGCCCACGCGCACCTGCAAATAGGCCGTGTTCCCATCGCAGTTGGTCACCCGCGGCGTGTCGAAATAGACCACCCCGCCGGGCACCTCCTTCTCCGAGCGCGGCAGCTTCTCGTTCAACCAGGACTGGAGCCTGCCGGTCGGCAGGACGGCACAGGCCGACCCCGGCGGCGGCGGGGGGGCCGGGGTCGGCGTCGGCTCCACCTGGTAGACCCAAAAATCGCACCCCGCCAGGAGCACGGCCAACAGACCCAGGGCTACCAGGCGCGCTAGCGTTTGGCGCATCTTGTCCTCCTTGCCGGGCGATATCCCCGGTCATCCGCTACGCTCGTCCTTGGGGGAATCCCGGGGCGGCTCCTCGGCCCCGCCCGCGGACCGTTCGCGGGATTCCCAGTCCAGCTCCATCCGCCGGATGCGGTAGAGCGCCTCCTCCGTCAGCCGCCGGGTGCCGGCGATCATATCGGCCAGGAGGCCAAAGAGAAAGATCAGGAAGCCGATCAGCAGGAAAAAGCCGCCGATGATCACCGACTGGATATAGCGCCCCTGCGCGCCACCGGGATCCCCCAGGTACAGGACGGCGAACCGCCCCAAGAGGATAACCCCGACCAGGCCAAAGGGCATGGCGATGTAGGAGAAAGACTTGAGCGGTTCGTACAGGGCGTAGGTTCGCAGGATGGTGGCTCCCTGTCGCTTGACAAAGTCCCACATCCCCTTCATCAAACGCGACCGGCGCTTGACCTCGTGGATCTCGATGGGGATATGGGCGACGCTCAGATCCTTCTTCCCGGCCTGGATGATCGTCTCCAGCGTGTAAGAGTAGTGGCTGAGGACGTTCAGGCGCAGCGCCGCCTCCTTGGAATAGGCGCGGAAGCCGCTCGGGGCATCGCGCACATCGATCCCCGAGGTCCGCCGCACGACCCAGGTCCCCACCGCTTGCAGGAGGCGCTTGAAGCGAGAAAAGTGCGCGACCTGTTGCGGCCGACGGTCGCCGATGACGATGTCGGCCCGGCAATCGAGGATCGGGCGGATCAGGTCGGGGATCGATTCGCCGGGGTACTGGTTGTCGCCGTCGGTGTTGACGATGATATCGGCGCCGAGGCGCAGGCAGGCGTCCAGGCCGGTGCGAAAGGCCGAGGCCAGGCCCTTGTTGCCGACGTGGCAGATGACATGGTCCGCTCCGTGCGCGCGGGCCACCGCGACGCTGCGGTCGGTGGAGCCATCGTCGACGACCAGGGTCTCGACGCAATCGATACCGGGGATCTGGCGCGGCACGGCCTCCAGGACCTGGGCGAGGGACTCTTCCTCGTTATAGACCGGGATTTGGACAATCAGCTTCATCGGACCACCCCCATGGCCTGCAGGTAAGACAGGCCGGCCGCGACCTCGGCGCTGCTGTGCCGGGATTGGACCTCGATCACCCGCCGGGCGGCGGCGGGGAAGAGCGGGGCCAGACGATCGAAGGGAACCTCCCCCTGGCCAGGAGGCAGGTGATCGGCCATCCCACTGACATCGTGAAGATGGATTCCCAGCAGGCGATCGCCGTAGCGTTCCAGCCACTCCTCCTGGGGAGCAAAACCCAGCGCCTCCTGGCGAAAGGCGTGCCCGACGTCGTGCCAGTAACTCGCCGCCGGCGCAAAGTCGTCCAGCAACTGCCCCACCTCGCCGAGCCCTGGCAGGTCACGGTAGCTGGCCCGGGTCTCCAGGCCGATGACGATGCCCAGCTCGGCCGCCCGCGGCGCCAGCTCGGCCAGCGCCCGGCGGACGCGCTCCAGGTGTCGCGGGGCTTCTTCTGCCCGGCGCTGCTGCAGCTCCCGGCGCAGTCGGGCGGACTCGGCCCCGGCAGACCGGCCGGCCTGGACCAACCGCTTGAGCCGCCCCTCCAACTCTGCCAACGCCGGCATATCCCCGCAGTGCAGCACCACGGCATGGATACCCCACTCGGCCGCTGCGGCGAGCGTGCCCTCGACCAGCTCCAGCGCATGGCGCCAGGCGGGCTCGTCCTCGGCCGCCAAGTCGGCCTGCTGCAGCGGGGCCGCGCCCGGCGGGCAGGGGAAGGGGGCATGCATGCTGACGGCCTCGATCCCGGCTTGCGAGAGCGCCTGCCGCAGCTCGGCCAGCGTCTGCGGCGGCCGGCGATAGTCCAGCTCGATCTGGCGAAAGCCCAAGGCCGCCGTGCGCCGGACCGGCCCATCTACGGGCTGATCCGTCTCCCCCCACCACATCGTCGAAAGGGCCACGTCCACGGTTTTTCCCCGCCAACTACTCGTCCGGCACGGCATCCTCGGCGGCCTCGGGGCCCTCATCGAGAGACTCCAGCCGCTCCAGGGCGAGGCGCGCCGCCTCCTGCTGCGCGGCCTGCTTGCTCAACCCCTCCCCCCGGCCCAGGATGCGCTCACCCGCCCACACTTCCACCTGGAAGGTGCGAGCATGGTCCGGCCCCCAGGTTGCCGCCGTACGGTACTGCGGGGTGATGCCCAGGCGCCCCTGTACGGCGATCTGCAGGGCGCTCTTGTAGTCGATCGGCAGCCGGCCGGCAAACCCCTCCAGCGCCTTTTCCAGGAAAGGCGTCAGGAAGGAGCGCGCCGCGTCCAGGCCGGCGTCCAGGTAGATGGCTCCCAACAACGCCTCGAAGGCATCGGCCAGGGTCGTCGTGCGGGCGCGTCCCCCGTCGGCCTCCTCGCCCCGGCCCAGCACCAGGTAGCGTCCCAGGTCCAACTGCGCCGAAAAGCCGGCCAGCGTCTCGGTCCGCACCAGCGCCGAGCGCCACATGGTCAGATCGCCTTCGCCGTCCCGTGGGCAGCGGCGGTAGAGGAACTCGGCGGCCAGGGCGTCGAGGACGGCATCCCCCAGGAACTCGAGCCGTTCGTTGGAGGCCAGGCGCGTCCCCGGGTTCTCGTTCAGATAGGAGCGGTGGACCAACGCCTGGAAGAGCAAAGAGCGATCCTGGAAGGTGATCCCCAGCGCGTTCTCCAGCGTATCCAGTTCTTCGGCCATCACTTGGCAAACCCACCGGCCCCCGGCGGGCCCCCGGTTCCGGGGGCCGCCGGCCTGGAGGTCGGCCTACTCATCGTACCGCGCAAAGACCAACGTAACGTTATGTCCCCCAAACCCGAAGGAGTTGCTCAGAACGACGCGCACGTCGGCCCGGCGGGCCTGGTTGGGGACATAGTCCAGGTCGCACTGCGGGTCGGGAAACTCATAGTTGATGGTCGGGTGGATCGTGCCGGTCCGGATCGTCTGGATAGAAGCCACGGCCTCGATGGCCCCGGCCGCCCCGAGCAGATGGCCGACCATCGACTTGGTGGAGCTGATGGGGATGCGGTAGGCGTGTTCGCCGAACACGGCCTTGATGGCCTGCGTCTCGGACACATCGTTGAGCTGAGTCGAGGTGCCGTGGGCGTTGATGTAGTCGACGTCGTCGGGCTGAATGCCGGCCGACGCGAGGGCCATCTGCATCGAGCGGGCCGCGCCCTCGCCTCCCGGGGAAGGGGCGCTCACGTGGTAGGCGTCGCAGGTGGAGCCGTAGCCGATGATCTCGGCCAAGATAGGGGCCCCACGGCGCAGCGCATGCTCCAAGAGCTCCAGGATGAGGACCACGCCGCCCTCGCCCATCACGAAGCCGTCGCGCTGCGCGTCGAAGGGCCGGCTGGAGCGTTGGGGATCGTCGTTGCGCGTGGAAAGGGCGCGCGCGGCGTTGAAGCCGGCCACGGCCATCGACAGGATCGGCGCCTCGGTGCCGCCGGTGAACATGACGTCGGCCACGCCGCGGCGGATGGCCTCGGAGGCCTCGCCGATGGCGTTGGCCGAGCTGGAGCAGGCCGAGGTGGTGACAAAGTTGATGCCCTTGGCGCCGTAGCGGATGGCCAACTGGCCGGCGGCCATGTCGGTGATCATCATCGGCACCAGGAAGGGGCTGATAAAGCCCGGCCCTTTTTCCAGAAGCACCTTGAACTGTTCCCAGAGGGTGGAGAACCCGCCGATGCCTGAACCCATGATCACGCCTACTCGTTCGGCAAGGCCATCGTCGATCTGGAGCCCCGACTGGCGAAATGCCTCCTGGGCGGCAGCCAGGGCCATCTGGACGAAGCGATCGGTGCGGCGGGCCTCCTTGCGATCCATATAGTTTAAGGGATCGAACCCCTTGACCTCGGCAGCGATCCGGGTATCGTGCCCCGTGGCGTCGAACATCGTGATGGGGCCGATGCCGGAGCGCCCCTCCACCAGGCCCTGCCAAAGAGTCGGGACATCCAGCCCCAGTGGGCTGATGGCCCCCATACCGGTAACAACAACTCGACGTGCCATACCGATCTCCTTTCTGGTCGACCGGGAAGGCCGGCCATGGTCAACGATCGCTGCCTGCTAGACCCAGTAGACCGCAGGTTTGCGCCTGACGGAGCGGTTCGCCAAGGCTGAATCCGCGATCTGCTGAGACTGATTGTACCATGGAGAATCGGTCTAGGCAAACGCCAAGGGAGAGGGGCGGCCCCATGGGGCGGCCCTGGTCCTGGGGCACTCCCCCGGGGGGGTGCGGTTGCGCATCGGGGCATCCTGTAGTATAGTGCCGCAGGCAACTACCGTAGCGCAACCTTGGAGGTCTTGGAATGCGCGTCCTCATTACCGGCTCCAGCGGACAGATCGGCACCAACCTGGCCCTGCGCCTGCTCGACGATGGGCACAGCGTCTTTGGCGTGGACAAGCGCCTCAATCCCTGGACCGACCGCTTCCGTTACGTCCTGCAGGACCTGGCCGGCGGCTTTGCCAACTTCCGCGGCGGCATCGGCGGCGTCGAGTACCCGCCCGTGGACCTGGTGGTCCACCTGGCGGCCAATGCCAAGGTGCACCAGTTGGTCGCGGAACCCCACCGGGCGATGGAAAACATCCAGATCACCTACAACGTGCTGGAGTACTGTCGCCAGAACAGGCTGCCGATCATCTTCAGCAGCTCGCGCGAGGTCTATGGCGACATCCACCGCTACATCACCGAGGAGGGCCAGGCCAACTTCAGTTTCACCGAAAGCACCTACTCGGCCAGCAAGATCGCGGGCGAAGCGCTGATCTACTCGTACGCCCGCTGCTACGGCCTGTCCTATCTGGTCTTTCGTTTCAGCAACGTCTATGGCCGCTACGACAACGACATCGAGCGCATGGAGCGCGTCATCCCCAAGTTCATCCGCAAGATCGCCCTGGGGGAAGCGATCACCGTCTATGGGCGGGACAAGGTGTTGGACTTTACCTATGTCGACGACTGCATCGCCGGCGTCGTCGCCGGCATCGAGCGTCTGCTTTCGGGCCAAGTGCGCAACGAGACCATCAACCTGGCCTACGGCCAGGGCAACTCGCTCCTCCGGCTGGTGGAGCTGATCAGCGCGGCCCTGGGCCAGATCCCCGAGGTGCGCGTCGAGCCTCCTCTGGTCGGAGAAGTGACCCATTATGTCGCCGACATCAGCAAGGCCCGGGCGCTGCTGGATTATGAACCGCGGGTCGCGCTGGAAGAGGGGATCGCCCGCACCGTGGAGTGGAGCATGCGCTGGTGGCGCGAGCATGGCGCCCTGCCGCCGGGGATATAGAGCAGCCATGCCCGAACTTCCCGAAGTAGAGACCACCGCTCGCATCCTCCGCCCCGACCTCCTCGGCCGCAGCGTGGTCCGGGTGCGCGGGCTGGACTATCCGCCCTTGGTGGAGCCCCTGACCTCGGAAGAGTTTGCCGACCGGATGAGGGGCCGACGCATCGTGGCGGTCGGCCGGCGGGCCAAGCTCCTCCTGTTGCAGTTGGAGGAGGGAGAGGTCCTCACCGTGCACCTGCGCATGAGCGGGCGGCTGTACCTGCGGCCGGCGGTGGAGGACCCGCTGCCGCACACCCATGCGGTCCTCGACCTGGACGACGGTCGGGCCCTGCACCTGCGGGACCCGCGCAAGTTCGGCCGGCTGCGCCTCTACACCGCCGACGAGTACGCCGCGCTGCACCGCCGCCTGGGGCCCGAGCCGCTCTCCGCCGACTTCACGCCCGAGGTGTTGGCCTCGCGCCTGGGGGCCCGGCGGCGGGCCCAGCTCAAGGCCGTGCTGTTGGACCAGCGCAGCCTGGCCGGCCTGGGCAACATCTATGCCGACGAGGCCCTCTTCCGCGCCCGCCTGCATCCCCGGCGGCCGGCCGGCGGTCTCTCCGCCATGGAGATCGCCCAACTGCACCGCGCCATTCGGGAGGTCCTGCTGGAAGCCCTCACCGCCAACGGCACCACCCTCGGCGACGGTATCTACCTCTTTGGCGCCGACGAGGCCGGGCGCTTCGCCGAGCGCCTGCAGGTCTACGGCCGCGCCGGCGCGGCCTGCTTCTCCTGCGGCACACCCATCGAGCGGCAGACGGTCGCCGGGCGCAGCAGCCACTTTTGCCCGGTCTGCCAAAAGTGACCGCCAACCGGTACTATTATCCTATGGACAGCGCAAAATGCTTGTGGTACAATAGAAAAGCGAACTTGTAGGAATCCCCTTGGCACCGGCACAACTAAGGAGGCTCCCATGAAAACTCTTCAACACTTGTTGACAGGACCGCGCGTTTGGCGCTCTCTGCTCTCCCTGTTGATGATCCTGGCCATGGCCGGCGGCGGGTTGCCGAACTCTATCCCCAGCTCCTCGGCAGCCATCCTGCCCCAGCAGACCCAAGCCGTCTCCATCAAGGGCTACGTGGCCTCGGACTTTTCACCCCACCTCAAGGCTTCCTATGGCGAGGTCCTGACCTATACCATCCAGTTCACCGTCACCCAGGGGTCCAGCCTGACCCAGGTGACCCTCCAGGACAGCTTCGGCGACCATCCCAACTACCTGCGCGTGGACTATATCGACGGTTCGGCGACTCTGCCGATCCCCCAGAACGGCGACACGCCGCCGTGCCCCGGATGCACCTTCAACTCGAATGAGCGCGACGGCCACCCGCTCCTGACCTGGGGCAACCTGCCGGATATGAACCCCACGGGCAACCCTTATGTCTACCGCGTCCGATACAGCGTCATCGTCTACTGGGATCAGATCTATTCCATCGATCGACAGGCCATCAGCACGGCCAGCCTCATCTGGAGCGGCGGGAGCGCCAGCGCGCCAAGCGTGACCGTGACCCTGGTGCAGCCATGGAACTTTAACTTCTACAAAACTCAGCAGCTACCCCCGAGACCGCCGTACGAAGAGCTCGACCCCGGCGACCGCATCACCTGGACCCTGACCCTGTACAACGCCCAAGATGTGTTCCAGGGCACGGCCTACGACCTGCGCATCACCGACACCATGCCGACGCGCACCACCTACCAGGGGTACCGGGGCGCACCGCCCTCCAGCCAGGTGGGACGCTATGTCTACTGGAACATCCCCAGCCTGACCGTCGGCGCCATGCTGACGACGACGATCTTTGCCAGCCTGCCGCTCACCGGAAACGTGGCCCACGGGCCGATCCAGAACCAAAGCCAGATGCTGCGCTCCTCTGCCCCGGGAGCGGTCCCCCAGGAACGGGTCTATAGGCCGGCGGCAGAGAGCACCACCACGGCTTATGTCCGCAACATCCTGGTCGGCAAATCCCAATACTCCAAGTCCTACCCGGGCAACAACCAGTACCAGGCGGTCGCCGGCGAGTATGTCACCAGCACCGTGGCCGTCACCGTCCCCCAGGGGATCATCATCTACAACCCGATCCTGCGCATCTACCTGGAAGACGGGCTGGAGTACAAGGGGCTGATCTCTTGCACCCCCGACATCGGCCTGCCCATCATCACGACGACGACACCCTACTGGCCCTATACGCAGTTGGAGTGGCAGAACATCGACTCCATCGTGGACACCGACAACGGCCCCTCCTCGATCCGCTGCGCCGTGCTGGGGCAAGCCCGACAACAATTCTTCATCCCCGGACACGTCGGCGAGGTATACCACGGCGCTACGCTGCGCGTCGGCGTCTTGGTGCGCTGGTCGAACAACCCCGCCACCGATCCCCAGCCCTACGACCCCTTCCTCGTCAAGGAGGACTTTAGCTGCAACCAGGCCACCGGCAACTGCACGCAGTTCCTGCGCCCCGACCTGCACAGCAACTCCCCGACCGACACCGGCTCCCAGTTCGAGCACTCTTTCACCGAGGGGCAATTCGAGGGCGGCACCGGCGTCCGCTTCACGCTGCACCTGCGCAACCGCAACGAGTGGCCTATTCACCCGCCGGCCTACGAGACGGCCCTGACCGACACGCTGGGCGCGGGGCTGACCTACGTATCGGCCTCCCCGGCGCCGGACCATGTCGAGGCCGGCCCCGGCAACACCACCATCCTGCGCTGGGACGTGCTGCCGACCATCGGCGTCTACCCGGCCGAGCAGACGATCATCATCACCGCCACCCTCCCGGTGACCATGGTCGCCGGGCAGAGCTTTACCACCACCGCCCAGGCGCGCTACTCCACCTTCGCCGGCTCGGTCACGAACGAGGGCGTCTACGTGGACCGCGGCCCCCAATATACCGCCCAAGACACGGTCTTCGGGGGCTACACGGTCGCCAAACAGGTCCACGCACCCCACCCGCCGGCCGACCTTTACATCGGCGACTATGCCGTTTACACCGTGTCGGTGACCCTCAACCCGGGGCTGGTGATGTATAGGCCACAGTTTGAAGACCTTATGCCGCAGGGCTTTCGCTACATCACCGGTTCCATGTACATCGTCGGCGGGACGCCGTTGGGCGAACCCTGGAACACCGCCCAGGGCGACGGGCGGTGGATCCTCCATTGGAACATGCTGGACATCAACAACCTGGCCGGTTCCCAGCCCCTGGTCGTCCAAATCGTCTACCGCGCCTACCAGACGGGGCGCAACAGCCTGGGGCAGTACACCTATGCCAACGGCCAGGGCGATTTCCAGGGCCGGCCGGGCGTGCAGAACGTGGTCAACGAGTGCTGGCATACGACCTCCAACCCCAGCTCGCCCACCCGCTGCCTGCCCACCAATTCCCTGCCGAATGCCTGGGTGTGGATCGACCAACCCTGGCTGGCCGACCCCTACTATTGGGTGCACACCCGGACGGACCTGCCCCAGTACGACTTTGAGGTGGGGGATACCGTCAACTACCTGGTGCAGATCAAGAACACCGGCCAGGGCCCGGCCTTTGATCTCGTCGTGACCGAGACCCTGCCCGTCGGCCTATCCATCATGGAATCGCATGTAGGCTGCGAGCCCGAACCCGGAGGCACATGCGAAGTCAAACTGAACCAAAAGCCTCCTGTCGGCGCCACCGGGCTGGTCACCTGGGTCATCGACCAACTCTACCCCCAGGAGACGGTCCTCCTCTACTACAGCACCAGGATCGGCTCGAGCATCCGGGCCTGCTCGGCGGTCACGGCGACGATCCGCCTGGACGACTACTCCAGCCAGCCCGGATCGCCCATCTACGACCGGCACTACAAATGGTTCAACAACGCCTTTGGCCCCAACCCCGACCCCATCCCCCTCCCCAAGGAAGCGCCCTATATCCGCGTCGTCGGCGTGTGCCTGGAAAAGAGCGACTCTCCTGACCCGGTTCACCCAGGAGAAACGCTGCACTATCGGCTGGAGTTTGGCAACACCAGCCATACCTTTGGCGCCACGCAGGTGCGCATCACCGACACCTACGACGTCAACACCGAGTTGCTGAACTATGATGTCAGCGACCTGGATATCCACCTCATCGGTTGGTACACCCCGACACGCACCATTGTCTGGGGCCTCGACACACTGCCGGCAAACGGCCACAGCGACGATTACTACATCACCATAGACTTTATGGTCAACTTGCCCTTCAACCAGGTCGACAACACCCTGACCAACTACGCCGCCATCGATGGACGGGGAGACCGGGTCGGCAGGGTGGAGCGCTGGGAGAACACCCGGGTGCGCACGCCGTTCTTGAGCATAGAAAAGTCGGCAACCCCCTCCATCGTCTCCCCCGGCGGGCTCATCACCTACACGCTGACCCTCCGCAACCTGGGCGACCTGCTGGCCACCAACGTCCAGTTGGACGAGTTCTACGATAGCCACGTCGATTATGTCTCGGCCGATCCGCCGCCGACGTCGGGCAACAGCCGCTGGACGTTCGCCTCCCTGGGCATCAGCGCCACCCAGACGATCCGCGTGACGGTGCGCGTGGACAAGCCGCTCCCGCCCGACCTGGTAAAGGTCGGCAACCGGGCCACCGCCCGGTGCACCGAGGTCTATGGCGGGGAGAGCAACGTCGTCTGGACCGACATCTCCCGCCCGGTCCTGGCGATCGGCACCAAGGACATCCCCGATCCGGTAGACCCAGGAGCCTCGATCCTCTACACGATCAGCTACACCAACACGACGATCGCGGCCAACAGCGTTATGGTCACGAACACGCTCGACCCATACGTGACCTTTACCTACGCCAATCCTTCGCCGATCGGCAACTCCTGCCCCGGCGGGGTGTGTCGCTGGAGCCTGGGCAACCTGCCGCCCCTGGCCCATGGGCAGATCCTGCTCTCGGTGCAGGTGGCCAGTTCGATCCCGCCGCAGGTGAGCTACCTGGAAAACGATGTGGCCATCGCTTCGGCCGAGGTCCAGAGTCGCCACGACAAGGAACGCACCTGCCTCTCGGACCGCCCCTGCACCGCCTACAAAATCTACCTGCCGCTGGTGTTCAAGTCCTGGCCGTAGGGACAGGGCAAAAGCACCGGGCAGCAGCCGGGCCTGACGGCCCGGATGGATGGGGGCCTGGGTAGGAACACCCTATCCAGGCCCCCCGATGCACCACCGTATAGCGGGCCGGCCGACACGTCCACCGCCGGAGGAGGAAAAGAGATGGCCCCCAAGCAGCCGCAGCAGCCCCTCGCAGAACCTCAGCAGATCCGCCTGAACGTCGAGGTCCCCCCCGAACTGGAGGCGACCTACGCCAACCTGGCCGTCATCCGCCACTCGCCATCGGAGGTAGTCATCGACTTTATCCGGCAGATGCCGGACCAGCCGCGGGCCAAGGTCTATGCCCGGGTGGTCATGACCCCGATCAACGCCAAGCTGCTGCACCGGGCGTTGGGCGAGAACCTGGCCGCCTACGAGGGCAAGTTCGGCGAGATCCGCACGCCGGAACAGGGCTTTCACGAGGAGAAGCCGATCGGCTTTGCCCGCTGACGGCGGTTCGTCCGCCGGGAGCAGAGCGATGGCCCGCGTTGTCTACATGGGTACGCCCGCCTTTGCCGTGCCGCCCCTGCGGGTCCTCCGGGAGGAGGGGCATGCCGTGGTCGCGGTGGTGACGCAACCGGACCGGCCGGCCGGCCGTTCGGGCGCGCCCCGCCCCGGCCCGGTCAAGGTCTATGCCCAGGAGCAGGGCCTGGCGGTGTGGCAGCCGGAACGGCTGCGCGGCGCCGTGGTGGAGCAGCTACGCGAACTGGCCCCCGAACTGATCGTCGTGGCGGCCTACGGGGAGATCCTCCGCCCCACGGTATTGGCCATCCCGCCCCGGGGCTGCCTGAACCTGCACGCCTCGCTGCTGCCGCGCCATCGCGGCGCCGCCCCGGTGGCAGCGGCGATCCTGGCCGGCGACACCGAGACCGGGATCACCCTCATGCGGATGGACGCCGGCATGGACACGGGGGCCATCGTCGCCCAGGACAGGATCGCCCTCGCGGGCGACGAGCGACAGGGGGAGCTGACCGCCCGCCTGGCCGTCCTGGGGGCCGAGCTGCTGCGGCGCACGTTAGCGGGCTGGCTGGCCGGCGAGATCACGCCGCAGCCGCAGGACGAGTCCCAGGCCACCTACTGCCGACCGCTGCGGCGGGCAGACGGGCGGATCGACTGGCGACAACCGGCAACCGTCATCGAGCGCATGACGCGCGCCTACGACCCCTGGCCGGGGGCCTACACCTTCCTGCGCGGCCGGCGGCTGCACATTTGGCGGGTGCAGGTTGTCCCGGACTTGCCCGCCCTGGAGCCCGGCACCCTGGCCCTGGTCGGCCGCCACCTCCTGGTGGGAACCGGGGAGGGCGCGCTCCTCCTGCAGGAGGTGCAGTTGGAGGGCAAGCGCCGCATGGGCGGCGCGGAGTTCTGCTGCGGACAACACGGGCTGGAGGAAACGTGCCTGGGGGTGTGAGCAAATCCCAGGAAAAACAGCGCGCGGCCGCTGGATTCTCCGGCGGCCGCGCGCTGTCCGGGGCCCTCACGACAGGAGCGCGTCCAGCTTGCTCTGGATGACTTTCTTGGGCACGGCGCCGATGATGCGGTCGACCTCTTGCCCCCCCTTGAAGAAGAGCAGGGTGGGGATGCCGCGGATGCCAAAGTGCTGCGCCCACTCCTGGTGCTCGTCGGTGTTGACCTTGGCCACGATGGCCCGGCCGGCATACTCCTGGGCCATCTCCTCCAAGAACGGGGCCACCATCCGGCAGGGGCCACACCACGGCGCCCAGAAATCCACCAGCACCGGCAGGGAGGCCTGCAGGACTGTCGCTTCGAACTCCTTGTCGCTTACATGCAGCGGACCCGACTTCTCGGTCACAGCGTCACCTCCAGGATTCAGGGTTTATTGGGGCACTATACCCCCAAGGGGTATTTTACCACAAACAGGCGGCCTGTCAAACAGGGGCGGCAGGTGGGTCGGCTCCCTGTGGGCACGGGGCGGCTACTCCTTGGCCAGGATGCGCACCGGCACCGGGCTCTGTTTCTGGAAGCGTTCGGCATCGCCGGGGCCACCGACGATCGCCCCATAGTGCATAGGGACGGCCATCTGGGGGCGAATGGCGGCCGCCGCCTGCGCCGCCTCCTCCGCGGTCATCACATAGGTCCCGCTGACCGGGAGCAGGGCGATGTCGCAGCGATACCCGGCCATCTCGGGGATGAAATCGGTATCGCCGGCGTGATAGATGCGCGTCCCGTGGACGGTGACGATATAGCCGACATTGTCCGGGCTGCGCGGGTGGAAGCGCTTGTTGACGTTGTAGGCGGCCACGACCTCGATCTGTACGCCGGCCGCTTCCAGGGTATCGCCGACCTTGACGGTGCGCACCGCCCCGCCGAGCTTGGCCGCGCAGGGGGTCGGCGCCACGACCACCGTCCCCGCGCCGCGGATGCGGGCCACGTCGTCCGGGGAGCAGTGGTCATAGTGGTCGTGAGTAATCAGGATCAGGCCGGCTGCCGGGATGCCGGCCTGGAGCTCATAGGGGTCGAAGTAGATGACCGGATCGCCGTCCAGCCGAAAGGCGTCGTGGCCCAGCCAATGAAGCTGTTCGAGCATGGAGCTCACCTCCTCAGAGCGTGTCTGAAAAGCGTTTTCACGGACCAGACGGTTGCGCATTGCGCG
>CAZQFV010000035.1:0-30855 GCA_964592645.1 uncultured Chloroflexia bacterium | reverse complement strand
AAGGCTGGTGGCGCAATGGGCAACTTGACCAAGTTTAAGCGCACACCTACCGCATTCTAACACCGTTCCGGGTAGACGTCAAACTCACAATAAAGCCCGCCCCCGGAACAAAGACGGACAAGTTCGCCACAAAAAAACAGGCGCGGCCGGCCTCGGCCCCATCGCCTGAACGAACGGCCCCATTGTACCACGGGGTGGGGAATAGTCAAGTCTGGAAGCCTATAGCCCGACGGAACGGCCGGCCGGGCCGATCCCGGCGTCCCGGGCGGGGGGGCTGACCTGTCCCCCCCTTCCCCCCTGGAAGGGAAGGGGGCAGGGGTTTTTCGTCCCGGCTCAGTCGGTTTTTCCGCCCGGCTCACTTGGACTGGTCGGCCAGCCTGGCAGGTCTGGCCGGCAGGGCAAGGAGGCTCGTCCTCCTGGGCAAATCGGGTCGTCCGGCCGGCCTACTGGGCCTTTCCGGCGAGATTGGCAGGGTCGTCGAAGGAGCCTACCAACCTCGTCGGCCCATCCTACCAATCTCGCCGGCGAGTCCGATAAGGCCGCGCGGCGTGTTCCAACGAAGGGTAGGAAGCGGGCTGGAAGCGGATCATCGGCAGGAGCAAGCGGATTGGCGGGCGGGAGCAACGCTCCCCCCGTGGGTCTGTAGGTCTTTTCCTCGTTGACAAATATCACCCCAAGGTGTACAATCGCCATCGAACAGCACTCCCGGCCCGTTGGGCCCCGGCGGCTCATGGGCAGCATAAGCGTGGGGGGAGCGATCCGGCGAGCGATCGGCTGACTGCACCCGGTGGGCTGGGCGACCGTTGCATCCCAATCGGCAGTTCTGTATGCCCTTGTGTGCTGACGAGCAAGAGGAGGGAACCGATGCGCAGCAAAAAGATCCTCGTTGTGGGCTCCCTGGTGCTGCTGCTGGGGCTGCTGGCGGTCTATCTGCAGGTCCAGGGCGCCGCCCGGCCGTCCCAGGCGCGAACCTCCCACCCGGAATCGTCGTTCACTTCGCCTTACAACATCTCCAACTCTGCCGCGCCCCAGTACGAGAACTCGCAGCACCCCCGCGTGTTCTGGACGAGCGACAACTACCTGCACGCCGCCTGGATGGAGGGCACCGACGGCGCCTACGGCGCGGCCTACAGCCGCGGCCAGGGCACCATCTGGCCGCTCTGGGAGTGGACCGGCCCCCACAACAGCACGGCCTACGCCAACCCCTCCATCGCCGTCGACTCGCAGGGCAACGCGCATGTCGCCTGGACGGTCATGTCCAGGTCGATCCCGACGCCACGCTATGATACCTACTACGCCCAGAGAGTGGGGGGGATCTGGTCGGCGCCGATCAACCTGACCGAGCCGCTCGGCTCCAACCGCCGGAGCTCCTTCTACCCTTCCATCGTCGTCGACAGCCAGGACCGCGTCTGGGTGGCCTGGCAGACGACCATCTCCGACACCGACTCCGACGTGTACGTGCGCTCCAAGCCGGCCGGCGGCGACTTTGGCCCCCTCACCTTGCTTTCGAACAGCACCAGCGACGATATCAATGTCGAGCTGGCCGTCGGCAAGAACGACTCGATCCACGCCGTCTGGCGCACCCGGATCGGCAGCCAGTTCGACATCCTCTATTGCCGGTACGACGGTGGCACCTGGTCCACTCCGCTCAATATCTCCGGCACCGGCAGCCAGTCCTACTACCCCCAGGTGGCCGCCGACGGCGTCGGCAACGTCTTTGTCGCCTGGTCCGACGAGTACGGCGGCTCCGACAGCTTCGATATCCTCTTCCGACGCTACGACGGCACCAACTGGCTGTCGCTGCAATTTGCCTCCAACTCCCCCAAGGCCCTCTACCCCGGCCTGGGGGCGGACGGCTGCTTGCTCTACAGCGTCTGGACCGACTACCGCGACAACCCTTCCAAGCCCGAGGTCTATTTCTCCTACTCCACCGACTGCGGGACCACCTGGATCGGCGACGAGAACGTCTCCCGCAACGGCTCGTCCTCGTTCTGGCCCCGTGTGGACGCCGGCGCCTGGGGCGAGGCCCACATCCTCTGGCAGGACTATGCGCCCGGCCAGTGGGACATCTACTACAGCAAGGCTACCGTGCTCTCCGGCCCGACGCCCACGCCCACCCAGTCGCCGACCAATACCCCGACCCCCATCCTGACCCCCCAGGGCTACCTGCCCATACTCGCCCGCAACCTGCCCGTGACCCAGGCGCCCTCGCCGACCCCTTCCCCCACCCCGGTGCCGACCTTCCCGCCGGTTGCTTCCTTTACCAGCACCGCCCCGGTCTGCGACGGCACCGCCGTGGCCTTTACCAACACCAGCTACCTGGGCTACCCGGAGGCCACCACCTTCCTCTGGACCTTTGGCGACGGCCACATGAGCGCGCTGAAGAGCCCCACCCACCTCTACGCCGGGCCGGGCGCCTATACCGTGTCCATGCAGCTTTGCAACATCGTCGGCTGCGACGCCGTCACCGCTACCGTCGCCGTGCTGCCGCTGCCGCAGGCCTATTTCACCTTCACCACGGACCTGCTCACGGTGACCTTCAGCAACGGCTCGCAGGGCGCCGCCTCCTACCTGTGGAACTTGGGGGACGGCATCACCTCGACGTTGGAGAGCCCGGTGCACACCTACGCCACCACGGGCACCTATACCGTGACCCTGTGGGCCACCGGCGAGTGCGGCACAGACGAGTTCTCCTCCACGCTGTACGTCTCGCCGCTGCCCCGGGCCTCTTTCACCAGCAACTCCCCGGTCTGCCTGGGCGCGGAGGCCGTCTTCACCAACACCTCCACGGGAGCCGATTCGTACCTGTGGACCCTGGGCGACGGCGCCACCAGCACCGAGACCCACCCCCTGCACACCTACACGGAGACGGGCTCGTTCACCGTGACGTTGGAGGCCTGCAACGCGGCCGGATGCAGCGCGGCGGCGGCGCCGTTCGTGGTCCTGGCGCCGCCCGTGGCCGGCTTCACCTACTCGGCCGACCTGCTGACCGTGGCCTTTACCAACACCTCCACGGGGGCCGATTCCTACCTCTGGGACTTGGGGGACGGCATCACCTCGACGCTGCCCAATCCCGAGCACACCTATGCAGGAGCGGGGACCTACACCGTGACCCTGTGGGCCACGGGGGAGTGCGGGACGGACGAGTTCTCCTCCACCGTCGCCGTGTCCATCACGCAGCCGCCGATCGTCGTCTACTTTGCCCCCGACTACCCTTGCAAAGAGGCCGGCGCCGATAGGCCCATCCGCGTGCTGGCCCGCGTGCAGGACAGCGCCCTGCAGCCGGTGGGCGACGCCGTGGTGACGGTGCAGATCGGCGGCGATATCTGGGCGCTGGTGTGGGTCAGCTCCGACGCCCACTGGGGCTACTACGGGGCCGGCGGAACCTGCTGGAACTCGGCCGAGGCTTCCCCGCCGCGCGTCTATAGTCTGGACCAGGACGTGATCCTGGTCGCCGTCCGTGGGCTCTCCACGGACACGCGCACCGCCAACACGGCCGGCCAGCCGCCGTGCAGCGAGTGTCCGTAGAGAGCCCAAGAAGCAAGGACCAAGGACGGAAGGCGCCGAGCTTGGGGAAATCCGGGGTCTTTCGTCCTTGGTCTTTCCTTCCCCCTGGCAGCTACTCCGATGGGGGCACCAGCTCGATCAGCACCACCTCCGGCGGGCAGAGGAAGCGCACCCGCGGGGTGATCCAGAACCCTTCCATCCCCAGCCCCCGGCTGACAAAGAGGGTCGTCCCCCCCACCTGGTAGCGGCCCATCTCGTACTGCTTGCCGTAGGCCGACGCGGTGACGAGTGCTCCGTAGAAGGGCAGGCGCACCTGGCCGCCGTGGGTGTGGCCGGCCAGGTAGAGGTCGATGCCCTGCGCCGCGGCCTCGGCGATCAGGTCCGGCGTGTGGTAGAGCAGGATGGAAAAGTGCTCTGCCGGGACCTGCGGCGTCAGGCGGAGCAGGGCCGCGCGGTGTTCGGAGAACGTCCGGTCCCAGGCGCCGTGGACGCCGATTATGGAGATCGTCCGGCCGTCGCAAACGACCGTGGCGATGGCGTCGTCGAGCACGGTGGTGCCGGTGCCGCGGAAGAGTTCGTCCATCGAGTCGGCGTCCACCGTCCCGGCGATGGCATAGACGCCCAGGGGGGCGTGGAACCGGGCGAGCACGGCGCGGGCCTCGTCGAGAGCGAGGGGATCGTCGAGGTTGGCCAGGTTGAGATAGTCGCCGGTGTGGACGATCAGGTCGGGCTGCAGCGACTCCACCAGGGGCACCAGGGCGCGCTCGCGCGGGGTGCGGCGCTCGATGTGCAGGTCGCTGAGCTGCACGATGCGCAGCGGCCGGGACAGGCCGGGGACCTCGATCTCCACGCGGGTCACGCCCAGGGCAAAGGGTTCGATGTAAAAGGCGTCGACCGCGCCGGCCAGCAGGACCAGGTTTAGTGTCCAGCAGACGGGCAGGCCGGCGGCCCGGGCCGGCCGTTTCCGGCGTTTCAGGGGCGGGACCAGGAAGGGCAGGGCGAAGAGGGCGCGCAGTCCCCACAGGTAGAACAGGATCGGCTCCACGGGGCCGAAGGAGAGGCCCAGGGGCGCCAGGGCGGTGGCCAGGCCCCAGTCGAGCAGGAGGAAGGCCGCGCTTGCCGCCAGGGCCCACAGCCGGGGCCGGAGAGTGGCCGGCCGGCGGCGCCAGGCCAGGAGGGTGGCCACGCCCACGGCCACCAGCAGCAGCGCCGGGAGCACCAGGCGCAGGTACGGGGCGATGCCGGGGACGGCGGACCGTAGGCAGGGGGCGGCGAGGGACACGATAGGCGGCATCGGGAGCTTGCTCCTTTTTCCCCATTATACCAGGCTGCTGGGGCCGGTCAAGCACGCGGGTGCGGGGGGGGTAGGATGTCAATCTCTCTCCTGCCCCTTGCCTCCGGCCCCTTACCTCTCGCCCTCGGTCCCCGGCTCCTTGCCCCGCGGCTCCACCAGGAACCAGGAGACGGCCAGGCTGCCCAGGGAGAGGGCGGCGGCCAGGAGGAAGAGCGCCGGGTAGCCCAGCAGGTCGGCGAGGGTGCCCCCGGCGATGGTCAGCAGGCTGGCCCCGCCCGTGATGGTGTTGATGAGCCCCAGGCCGGCCGGCCGGTCCCGTTCGGGCAGCAGCTCCAGCATATAGCTGCTCACGCCGATGCCCATGCAGGCGTCGCCCAGGCCGGCCAGGACAAAGACCGCGGCAAAGGCATAGGCGCCGACGGGCCCGGGCAGGCCCAGGGCCGGCAGCCCCAACGCCACCAGCGGCGCGGCGGCGGCCATGGCCGCGCCCAAGCGCAGCAGCAAGCGGTTGCCGCGGCGGTCGCTGAAGCGGCCCCAGAGCAGGTTGGAGAGGAGCAGCCCGGCGCTGATGATCGCCGTATAGTCCCCGACCATGGACTTGGAGACGCCCAGGGCGTCGTGGGCGTAGAGGATGTAGAAGGGGGCGGCGATCGCCGCCAGGCGGGAGAGCACGCGGTAGGCGACGAAGCGGGGCAGGTGCGCCTGGCCACGCCACAGGGTGGGCAGCAGGCGTAGCTGGTCGCGCAGTGTGCCGGCCGGCCGGGTGGCGGCGGACGGCGGCTCGCGCACCAGGCAGAAGCAGAGCAGGCCGCCGATGGCGCCGGCGCAGGCCAGGCCAAAGAGCAGGGCATAGTTCAGGGGAAAGGGCAGGGGGCCGTCGGCGGTCAGCAGCACGCCGACGACCGGGCTGACCAGGAGGATGGTGCCGATGCCGCCGCCCAGTTGGCGCAGGCTGAAGAAGCGCCCCCGCCGGGTGGGGGGGATGGCCTTGGCCACGACCTCCTGGAAGGGGACGGCCGCCCACCCGGCCGCCAGGGAGTAGAGCCCGTACAGCACGACCAGGCCGGCCAGGGCCAGGGGATAGGACAGGTGCCCGGACAGGGCCACCAGCGCCACCATGCCCACAAACAGCGCCCCCCGCAGGATGGCCGAGGCCCGGTAGACCGGGAGCTTCTGCCGCCGGTGCTGCACCCCGGCGCCTACCAGGAGCTGCGGTAGCAGCCAACCGCCCTGGTCGAGCGCGGCGAGGGTCCCGACCAGCAAGTTGCTTCCTCCCCACTCACTGATCAGCCCGGGCATGACCAGGCTCAGGGAGATGAAGCTGGCCGACATATTGAACAGGACGCCGTTCACCACGCCGAGGGTAAAGTTGCGGGCAAAGTCCGGCGGGAGCGTTTGTGGTCGATCAGATAATTTTTGGCGAATCGGGTGCTTACTCCAACTGCTCCGGCGAGATGTTGTCGCCGTACTGCGCCTGGGCCTGCACCAGCCGCTCGCGCTGCTCGGCGAACAGCCGATAGAGGATCTCCGGCGTGTCCGGCACCTTGGTCCGGTACAGGTTGACGATCCGGTCCACCTTGGCCAGGTTCTGGGACACGGGAATGGTGAACTGCTGGATATAGTCCCGGCGGGCGTATTCCTTGCCCAGGACCTCCCGGAACAGGCGTTGCAGGTCGGCGTAGCGCGGGATCCAGCCGGTGGGCGTGCGGATGGCCCCCACCTCGCCGTGGACCCGCAACTCGATCCACTTGTACCAGATCTTCTTGTCGGTCTTTTCGTTCAGCCAGCGGCCGGTGGCGGTCTCGCGCAGGAAATAGTTCACCGAAAAGATCAGCGGCGGGTTGGGCAGCGCCGCGCCAAAGTCCAGGTTGTTCTGGATGTAGCGGCCGATGGGGATGGAGAGAAAGTCGCGGTTGGACATCGGGTTCCACTCGCGCACGCCCTCCTTGCCCAACGTGGCGGCCGTCGTCTCCGACTCTAGCGCCGCCCCCTTGGTGATGATGCCATGGGCCCAATCGAAGGACTGCTCCACGGGCACCCAGATATCCGAATCGCGCCCGCCGTAGACGATGGCCCCGACGACCACGCCGGATGGGTCGTCGCGGTGGGCGTCCAGGTTCTCCAGGCAGGCCAGGTCCAGGGTGAACCGGGCGTTGGGGTGGGATGGCGGGATCTCCTTGCCCTCGGCGTCCACTTTGCCCTTGAACCACTCGCCGGAGTGGTTCTCGCCCCGCGGCGGGACCTCGCCGTCCTTGCCGATCCAGTGGACCTTGCCTTCGGGCGTGACCAGGACATTGGAGAAGATGATCTCGTTCGGGCTGTGCAGCGCCTTCCAGAGGAGCGGATCGTCGACGGAGTTGACGCCCTGGATGATGCCGAACATGCCCTTTTCCACGTTGACTCCGCGGGCCTGGCCGTCGATATGGCGCAGGTAGACGATGTCGTCGCCGACGATCGTCTCGCCCTCCAGCATGGCGGTGGAGGTTTTGCCGCACATCGAGGGGAATCCGCCGGCGATGTAGGTGATGCGGCCCCGCGGGCCGCGGATGCCCATGAGCAGCATGTGCTCGCACAGCCAATCCTCCTGCGAGGCGTGGTGGATGGCCAGGCGCATGGCCAGCTTCTTGAGCCCCAGGGTATTGCCGCCGTACTGGGTGTTGACGCTGTAGACGGTGTCGCCCTGGAGGTCGATAAAGACCCGGCGCATGGACAGGTTCTTGCTGGTCTTGCGCTCGTCGACCTCGCCCTGGGAGTGGAGGAACTTGTAGAAGCGGGCCTGGGCCCCCTGGCGGAGGAACTCCTGGTAGCCCGGGCGGTAGAGGAGCGACTCGCTATGGGCGACATAGGAGGAGTCGGTCATCTGCAGGCAGGGGATGGAGAAGGCCGACCCGCTTGGCCCCAGGCAGAAGAAGCAGATGTACAGCTCGTGGCCGCGCATAAGGCCCGGCAGGATGGCGTGCACGTCGGCCAGCCCTTCATCGCGATCGCGCGTGTCCAGGCTCTCGCCCAGGTCGACGCCCCGGGGGACAAGGATGCGGGTGTTCTTGCGGTCGCGGGCCATGTCGTAGTAGTTGTCAAAGTGGACGGTATGGCCGGCGATGGGCAGGGCGCGCTCCTCGCCATCGCGCAGGGCGGCCTGGCGGATATAGTCCCAGTCCTGGGGGGAGTCGTCGCAGACAAAGACGCGGTCGGGGTCGCAGATCTCGATGTAGCGGGCGATGAACCGGTGCAGCTCGGTCTGGGGAAGGCGCTCGATCTTTTGCAGGTCGGCGGCGCTCATGCGGCTCTTCAGAAACGTCCTTGTCTCTGGATCCATCGTGACCTCCATTCTGGATGGGGAGGGCCGGCCGCCGGAAACACGCGACTCGCAGGACAGTTGGCGCCCAGCGAGTCGGCAAGCCGGTGTCGGGTAGTGGGCCAAGCCCCCTGGCTTTGCGACAGCGCCATTGCTGCCGTTTGGTACAGAGCCGGCGGAGGGATTCGAACCCCTGACCCGCTGTTTACGAAACAGCCGCTCTACCACTGAGCTACGCCGGCAGCGGCCATAGTATACCACAGGTTGGCGATTTTGGAAAATCTATCCTCCGGCCGAACCGGGCGTGTCGAGCAACACGGTCGCTTTCGGCGACAGCAGCCCCCCGCCCGGGTTTCTCCCCGTCACTCCGTCCCCCCCTCCCCCCGGCTGCCCTCCTCGACGAGCCCCAGCCAGCGCAGGGCCTGGGGGTCTTGGCGCCAGTTCTTGCGCACCTTGACCCACAGCTCCAGGTAGACGCGCGTCTCCAGCAGGGCCTCGATCTCGCGCCGGGCGGCCTGGCCGATGCGCTTGAGGAGCTGACCGCCGCGGCCCAGGACGATGCCCTTTTGGCTGTCGCGCTCGACATAGAGGGTGGCCGAGATATAGGTCATCTCCGCGCTGCGCTCCATGAACTCGTCCACGACGACGGTGACGGCGTGCGGGATCTCGTCGTGGGTCAGTCGCAGGACCTGCTCGCGGACCAACTCGGCGGCGATGGCCCGCACGGGCTGGTCGGTGAGGTAGTCTTCGGGGTAGAGGGGCGGCGACTGGGGGAGCAGGGCGACGATGGCCTCGAGCAGCTCCTGCCGGCCGGTTCCCTGGGTAGCGGAGAGGGCGATAGCCTGGGTGTATGCCGGCCGGCCGTCGGGGCCGCGCAGCAACTCCAGGTAGGGCCGGCCGGCCGCCTCGGGGTCGGGCACGGCGTCGGCCTTGTTCAGGGCCAGGAGGAAGGGCCGGCGGCCGGCGCGCAGCAGCTCGGCGATGGCGCGGTCCTCGGCCTCCGGCGGGGTGGTCAGGTCCGCCAGGAAGACGGCGGCGTCGGCATCGGCCAACGCTCGCCGGGCGGACTCGACCATGACGGCGCCCAGCTTGTGTACGGGGTGATGGATGCCCGGCGTGTCCAGGAAGACGACCTGGGCATCGGGCCGGGTCAGCGCGCCGCGCAGCACAGTGCGCGTGGTCTGCGGCCGGTCGGAGACGATGGCCACCTTCTGTCCGAGGTAGGCGTTGAAGAGGGTCGACTTGCCGCAGTTGGGCTTGCCGACCAGGGCGACGAACCCGGCGCGGTAGGGGGCGGCGCTGTCTGCCGAGGGTGCGGCCATTCCCGGGCCTCCTGTCTTGCTGTTTGCGGGCATTGTACGACACCCGGCCGTGTCGCGCAACATGGAGAGACGTTTGCGCCATGTTCCCAGGTGTAGTATAATGCGGGCCGCCCCCAGGGTGGGCCTCTGTGGCGCGGTGATTTCCCTGTGGGCAAGTCGATAGGAGGAGCTGCGCATGGAGGAATATCCAGGGTCGGAGCGGCCGATCCGGCCGGGCGGGGAAAAAGAGCGGTTCATCCTGCTGCGCTGGGCGGATCGCGTGGTCCAGTTTGTGCGGGGCCTGGGGGGGCGTTTCCAGGGGTGGCGGGCGCCGCGCCCGCCCCGCTCGCGCCAGGCCGTGCCGGAGGCCAGCGAGGAAGAGATTGCCCGCTGGGTGGCCCTGCTGGCCCGCCCGGAGGACCCCCAGCATGGGCGGGCCCTGGACGAGCTGGTGGTGATCGGCCGGCCGGCCGTGCCCATGCTGATCGAGGCACTGCAGAGCGACACCTGGATCCAGCCCTTCCGGGCCTGCGAGGCCCTGGGGCTGATCGGCGACCTGCGCGCCGTCCGGCACCTCAAGCGGCTGCTCAATCACCCCAACAGCAACGTGCGCTGGGGGGCGGCCGAGGCCCTCGGCCGGATCCGCAGCCGCTGGGCCCGCGGGGCCCTGCACCGCGCCGCCCAGGAGGACGAGAACCGCACCTCCTGGGGGGAGACGGTGGCCGAGGCGGCGCAGCGCGCCGTGGCCAGCATCGACGACACCTGGATCTCCCGGTTCATCCACGTGCTCCAGATCCTCTTCTGGCTGACCCTGATCGTGCTGCTCATCTACGGCGCCTTTTTCTTCATCAGACAGCTGCTCGAACAGCGCGTGGAGATGACCCCCACACCCACCCCCACGGCCACGGCTACGGCCACGGCCACGGCAACGCCCACGGCGACGCCTCTGCCGACCTTTGTGCCCATCGACGGGACGATCAGCGGCGACGTGGCCAACGTCCGCGATCGGCCGGACTTGGCCACCGACAATCTCATCGGCGTGCTGCACTATGGCGATGAGATCCTGATCTATGGCGGGCGGATGGACGCCGAGGGCACCTGGTGGTATCTGATCCGCCTGGCCAAGATCAACAACCCCGCTACGCAGTCCGAGGTCCTGGAGGGCGGCGCCTACGGCTGGATCCACGGCAGCCTGGTGGCCGGTGTGGTCTCGCCCGAGCTGGCGCCGACGGTGGCCGCCGTCGAGACTATGCGCGCCGGAGTAGCCACGCCCACTCCGCTGGGCAGATCGCTCGACCTGCCCACGCCGACGCCGTTGGTCACGGGCACGGTCGCCCCGACGGTCTCTCCCTAGGGAGATGTGAAGGGCACCGTTGCTCCCCCATCCGATGAGAGGCAAGCTATGGGCGAGAAGACCAGCCGGAACCTGCACACGGCGTTCGCCGGCGAAGCCAAGGCCTACTTCCGCCTTCTGGCCTACGCCGAAAAGGCCCGCGACGAAGGGTTGCCCCAGGTGGCCGCGCTCTTTCGGGCGGTGGCCGAGGCCGAGCGGGTCCACGCGCAGCGCAACCTGGCCCTGCTGGGCGAGGTGGTGGTGAGGGATTCGGAGAGCAACCTGCGGGCCTCTTTCGAGCGCGAGGAGCGGGCCAGCGGCGTCTTTTACCCCCAATTTATCCGCGACGCCGAGGAAGAGGGAGACAGGCCGGCGGCCTTTTCCTTCAGCCAGGCCCGCGATGTCGAGGACGAGCACGCCGCCCTGTACAAGCGCGCCCTGGACCACCTGCTCGCCGATACGCAGCCCGCCTACTATGTCTGCCAGACCTGCGGGTACATTGTCGACGGCCAGGTGCCGGAGCAGTGCCCGGTCTGCGGTGCCGGGCGGGAGGAGTTTCGCCCCGTGCCCGGGGCGTAAAAAGATACACGGGCTGCCGTCGAAGGCAATCCGTGTATCCGTATCCTGAGCGGGGAGAGTGGGATTCGAACCCACGGTAGAGGGCTTCACCCCCTACAGTCACTTAGCAGGCGACCCCATTCGACCACTCTGGCATCTCCCCGAAACGACCTGGACAGGGTGGCGGAGAGGGTGGGATTCGAACCCACGGAGCTTACGCTCACGGCTTTTCAAGAGCCGCACCATAAACCACTCGGACACCTCTCCAGTCCGCGTTCAGTATATCTGCAAAGGGGCGTCTTGTCAAGCGGATGGAACGGCCCAGAGAAGCGCTGACGCGCACCGTGGTCACCCTGGCCCTGCCGGCCGTCGTGGAGAACCTCCTGGTCACGGCGGTCTTTTTCGTCGACACCCTGCTCATCGGCTGGCTGCACGACGATGTGGCCCTGGCCGCGGTGGGGCTGGGCAGCATGGCGATGTTTATCGCCAACGGCTTCTTCGAGGCCCTGGCGGTGAGCGCCACGGCGTTGGTGGCCCGGGCCTGGGGGGAGGGTGCCGCGGCGCAGGCCGAACGGGTCGCCGCGCAGGCCCTGGGGCTGACCTTTGTGCTGGCCGCCGGCGCGACGGCCCTGTCCCTCCCTCTGGTCGACGATTTCCTGGCGCTGCTGGGGGCCGGCCCGGCGGTTGTCCAGGCCGGGGCGCACTACCTCCGCCTGGTGTTGAGCACCTCGGTGCTCAGCTTCCCGCTGATGGTGGCCAACGGCATCCTGCGCGGGGCCGGCGACACGCGCACGCCGATGTGGCTGACGCTGGTGATGAACCTTTGGAACGCCGCTGCGGCCTGGGTGCTCATCTTTGGCTGGGGAACGATCCCGGCCCTGGGGTTGGCCGGCAGCGGCTTGGCGACGGCCTCGGCCCGGGCCCTGGGCGGGATGCTGGCGATGGGGGTGCTCTTTTCGGGCAAGTGGCGGGTCCGGGTGCGGCCGTCCGCGCTGCTGCGCTGGGACCGGGCGCTGCTGTGGCGCCTGGTCCGCCTGGCGCTGCCCAACCTCGGCGAGACGGCCATCTCCCGCCTGGGCTACACCCTGTTCATGTCCATCGTCACCGGCCTGGGGACGGCCACGCTGGCCGCGCACCAGGTGGCGCTGCGGGTGGAGTCGCTCTCCTTTATGCCGGGCTGGGGCCTGAGCGTGGCTGCGGCGACGCTGGCCGGCCAGTCGCTCGGCGCGGGCGACCCCGATCGCGCCGAGGCCAGCGTCCGGCGGACCCTCCTCCTGGCGCTGGGCCTGGCCGGGGCCATCGGCGCCGTCTTCCTCCTCTTTGGGCGGTCGATCGTCACTATCTTTGGCAGCACTCCCCAGGTGCTCGACCTGGCCGGGGTGGCGGTGCGCATCTCGGCGGCGGAGTTGCCCTTTCTCTCGGCGCAGATGGTTCTGGCCGGGGGGCTGCGCGGGGCCGGCGACACCCGCACGCCGATGTGGGTGACGCTCTTTGGGACCGCCTTCCTGCGGGTGGCCGTGGTCTACCTCCTGGCGGTGGTGCTGGGCTGGGGGCTGGCCGGCGTGTGGTGGGGGACGGCCGCGGACTGGGCCGGCCGCGCGGCGCTGATCTGGGTGCTCTTCCGGCGGGGGAAGTGGAAGAAGGTAAAGGTCTGACCTACGTCAGCAGGCTAACGGGATCCACGTCCACCGCCCAACCCGGCGGCAGCTCCAACCCCTCCAGGATGGCATGCACGTCGCGCGCCAGCAGGAGGAGCTGCCAGCGATATTGCCCGCGCCGCCGGGCGATAAAGGCCGGCGCCGGCCCGATCAGCCGGGCGCCCGCCTGGGCGGCGGACGCGCGCTCCTGCAGCAGCCGGGCCAGGTCCTGGGCAGCCTGCCGGCAGCGGCCCTCGTCGTGGTGGCTGTAGACCAAGCGGACCATCCGCCGGTAGGGCGGGTAGCCGTAGCGCCGGCGGAACTCGAGCTCCTGCCGGAAGAAGGTGGCATAGTCCTGGCGCACGGCGGCCTGGATGGCATAGTGTTCGGGATGGTAGGTCTGGACGATGGCCCGCCCGCGCTCTGCCCGGCGGCCGGCCCGCCCCACCACCTGGGTCAGGAGCTGAAAGGTGCGCTCCCCGGCCCGCAGGTCCGGCAGGTGCAGCGCCGTGTCGGCGCAGACGACGCCCACCAGCGTCACCAGTGGCAGGTCCAACCCCTTGGCCACCATCTGCGTGCCCACCAGGATGTCGGCCTGGTGCCCGGTGAAGGCCTCGAGCAGGGACTCGTGGGCGCGGCGCTCGTGGGTGGCGTCGCTGTCCCAGCGCAGCACGCGGGCCCGGGGGAAGAGCTGCTCCACCTCGAGCACGACCCGCTCCGTCCCCGCGCCCAAGTGGCGGATCTGGCGGCTGCCGCACTCGGGGCAGACGGTGGGCAGGGGCGCGCGGCGCCCGCAGCGGTGGCAGAGCAGATGCTCTCCCTCGCTGTGGTAGACATAAGAGACTTCGCAGCGCGGGCAGCGGGCCACGTAGCCGCAAGCGCGGCAGAGCACAAAGGTCGCCGCGCCGCGGCGGTTCAGAAAGAGCAGGGCCTGCTCCCCGGCGTCCAGGACCTGCCGCAGGGCGCGCTGTAGCGCCCGGCTGAAGAGGCCGGTGTTGCCGGCCCGCAGCTCCTCGCGCATGTCCACGAGCTGCACGGCCGGCAGGGAGGTGTCGATCAGGGCCTGCCGGTCGGCCCCGTCCTCGCGCACCCGGATGCGTTCCGGCAGCTCCAGCAGCCGGTAGGTGCCGCGCTGGGCCCGGGCGTACGTCTCTACCGCCGGCGTGGCGCTGCCCAGGATAACCACGCTGGCCGTGATTTTCGCCAGGGCCAGGGCCGTCTCCCGAGCGTGGTAGCGTGGCGCCAGGTCGTCCTGCTTGTAGGAGGGATCGTGCTCCTCGTCGACGACGATCAGCCCCAGGCGCGGCAGCGGCGCCAGCAGGGCCGAACGCGGGCCGATGACCACGTCGACCTCGCCGGCCCGCACCCGCCGCCACTGGTCGTAGCGCTCGCCGATGGACAGCCCGCTGTGCAGCACGGTGACGCGGCCGGGGAAGCGGGCGGCGAAGCGGCGCACCGTCTGCGGGGTCAGGGAGATCTCGGGGACCAGCACCAGGGCCTGCCGGCCGGCGCGCAGGCACCTTCCCAGCGCCCGCAGGTAGATCTCCGTCTTGCCGCTGCCGGTGACGCCGTGCAGCATAAAGGCCTGCGGCCCGCTTTTGCCGAACGCCTCATAGATCTCGCGCCAGACCCGGCCCTGGCCCTCGGTAAGGGGCGGCGGCACCTCCGGCGGCACGTCCTGCCCGGCCAGGGGGTCGCGCGCCAGCTCGCGTTCCTCCTCGCGGCAGATGCCGGAGGCCAGCAGCGCCTGGACATCCTCCCGGCCGGCGCCGGGGACCTCGCGGTAGAGCCGGGAGAGGGGCAGGGCGGCGTTTTCCGATTCGACCAGGAGCCGCAGGATGGCCGCCTGGCGCACGTCGCGCCCGGTGCGCCGCAGGGCGGCGGCGCGCTCCAGGGCGATCTCGGGGAGGACCGCCAGGTGCGCGCGCGCCGGCCGGCGTTCCTCCTGGACGACGCCGGCCTTGAGCACGGCTTTCAGGACCTCGGGCGGGGCTTGCACCTGCGCGGCGGGGAGAGCGCCCCCGGCGTCGCGCAGTTGCTCCACCAGGGCGGCCTGCTGCGGGGCGCGGCGGGCGCGCCGGGCGAGGAAGGCGGCGATTTCATCCTCGCTGCCGGCCAGGCGCAAAAGGTGCTGGGCGGGGGCGATGCGCAGCAGCCCCTCCTCCTGTAGCGCGGCAAAGACATCCGGGCGGGCCTTGACCTCGCGGGCCAGGGAGAGCCGATCGCGCACGCCGGCCGGCGCGCGCGCCAGCGCCTCCAGCACCCGCGCCGCGGCCGAGTTGCGGCGGCCGGCGCGCAGCTCGGCGCGCAGGGCAGCGACCTCCCCCGGCGTCCCGGCAAGCACCAGGAAGGGCTCGCGGTGCGGACGGGCGGCCGGCTCCTCCACCCGGTTGGAGAGGACCACCCAGCCTTTGCGGGCCAGGCGGGCCAGCGTTTCGCTCACGTTGCGCTCCAGCAGGCGGTAGAGGGCGGGGATGTTGACCGGCTCCTCGGCGGTGCGCAGGGCCTCGACGACGCGGCGGGAGAGGGCCGAGAGCCCCTCCAGCGGACGGGTGCGGCCGGCCGGCGTGAGCGCGACGAGCGTCTGTGTCCGCCCCAGCAGGCCGGGGGGCAGCATGGCAAAGAGGGCCTCGGCCGGGGAGCAGAGGTAGGTCTTGGCCATCCAGTGTCCCAGGGCGATCTGCGCGGCGGTGACCACGGGCCGGGGGTCGACAATTTCGGCAATCTCCTTCACCGCAAAGGAGGGGGCTTTCTCCGTTAGCGCGATGACGATGCCCGGGAACTGGCCGATGCGAAAGGGCACGCGCACGAGCTGGCCCGGGGCGATCTGCCCGCGCAGGGCGGGGGGGACGGCGTAGGAAAAGGTCCCCACCGCCCGTGTGCGCGCCCGCACGATGACCTCGGCGTAGAGGCCGGGGGCGGGGGCGCCCGGTCGGGGGCCATGTTCGCTGAAGAGGTCCAGGGTGTCGTCCATAGGGCAGCAGTTGCCAGTGATCAGTTGTCGGCGACCAGTTTCCGGTCCCGGAACGATTGAGGAGAGCCCGGCGCACGAGGAGGGCCAGGAGGAACGAGCTGCCGCGGACATGCGATGACCTGGCGAGGGGGCTCTCTACCCCGCAGGTTACAGCCAGTCCTCGTCCTCGCTCTTGCTGCGCAGCGGCAGAGGCGGCTCCACCCCCTGCGCCGCCTGGCGGGCGATCTCGGCTCCTTCCAGAAATGCCCCCAGTTCCCGGTACGACTCCGGCGTGCCGTACTCGCGGGTCTGGATGACTACCGGCATGGGCACGGCATGGCCCAGGATGATGGCCTGCTTGCGCGAGTCCAGCCGGGCCAGCACCGAGCGCAGCCGCTGCGCGCCCGATACCCCGGAGAGGATGGCGGCGATGTCCTTCTCCTCGTCCAGCAGGTAGGTGATGCGCGTCCCGATCTGGCTCATCACCTCGTCGGAGAGGCTGGAGGGGCGCTGGTCCACCACCAGCAGGGTGACGTTGTACTTGCGCATCTCGCGGGCGATGCGGCCAAAGGCCGTCTGCTCGGCCACCCCCGGGCTGAGGAACTTGTGCGCCTCCTCGATGGTGATGACCAATGGGTGCGGCTCGGATGCTTCCTCGCCGAGGTGCTTCTCCATGGCCTGGACATACTGCTCGTGGATGCGGCGCGTGAGCAGGTTGGCCACGAGGACATAGGCCGTCAGGTCCGAGTAGCGGCCGAACTCCAGGACGACATGGATGCCGCGGTTCAGGCAGGCCAGCATCTGCACGACCGAGTCCTCGCTGACCTCGGGCTTGAGGAACTCGAGCCGGGTCAGGTTGCTCAGCTTGCGGTGCAGGGCCTGCAGCGAGCCGCTGTGCAGCCCTTGGGCGGCAGCCATCTCCTCCATCGCGGCGGCGTCCTCGGCCTCCAGGAACGTTTCCAGCCAGCGGGTGCCGAACCGTTTCCAAAGCTGGTGGACGCTGTCGACCATGGGCTGGGAGAGGTCCAGCGTGTCGCGCAGCATCTCCACGTCCTGCGGCGTGACCTGCGTGTAGGGAATCTGCACCTCAAAGTCGTAGGGCACCTTGCGGCGCAGCGAGGAGGACTTGTCCAGGGTAAAGATGGCCACCTTCTCCGGAAAGAGGCGCTTGAGCCCGCGGACCTTGCCGTAGCGCGGGTCCTCGAAGGAGCCCTCCCAGCCGTACTCGTTGTGCATGTCAAAGACCAGGCTCACGGCGGCGTCGCGCTGGGCGATGCCCACCAGGAGCAGGCGGGTGAGAAAGGTCTTGCCGGTGCCGGATTTGCCAAAGATGCCGCTGCTGCGCTCCACCAGGCGGGGCAGGTCCAGGCAGATGGGCACGTCGGCCATGTCCACCGGCGAGCCGACGCGGAAGTGATCCTGGTCCTCCCGGCCGAAGACGGCGGCGACATCGCCGGGCTGGGCCGGGTGCACCGGGGCAAAGTGGGCCGGGACCGTTTTGACCGGCTGCGGCCCCGCCAGGGCGGCCTCGGCGCCCAGCGGCAGGGTGAGCATGGGGGCGACCTCCACCAGCCCGAAGGTGCCCGTGCCGCGGACGACCTGGGCGATGAGCGGATCGCCCACCGGCGGGGGCACCTGGCGGAACTGCTCGTTGAGCACGCCCAGGCGCACGTCGGTGATCATGCCAAAGAAGCGCAGGCGCTCGCCCTCGATGACCACGTAGCGCCCCACGGCGATATCCTCCACCGAGACCGGGCCGTCCAGCCGGACGGTGAGGCCCTCGGTGAGGGAGCCGGCGGTAACCATTCCCAGGCGTTGGCGAGTTTCCATAGGGCACCTCCTGGGTTGTATTGTACCATACTCCGACAGACGGTCAACAGGCGAAACCCCCGATTTGCATACTTGGTCCACTTGTAGTATACTTCGCCTTCGTGCACAAACCTCCCGGAGGTATCCGTTCTGGTGTCGTGGCGGTCGACGGTCCTTGGATAAGGAGGAGGCATGTTGAGAGATTACCTCTTCATCGGCATCCTGCTGGTCTCCGCGATTGTGTTCGGTGCCCTCATCATCGGCTTTGCCGCTCTGCTCCGCCCCAAGCGTCCTTACCCCGTGAAGAGTTCCACCTACGAGTGCGGCCTCGAAACAATCGGCCCAACCTGGGTGCGCTTCCGCATCCAGTTCTACCTGTACGCCCTGGTCTTTGTCATCTTTGACATCGAGACGGTCTTTCTCTACCCCTGGGCGGTGGCCCTGGGGGCGCTGTCGACCTTTGCCCTGGTGGAGATGGCCATCTTTATCCTGATCCTGGTTGCCGGCCTGGTCTATGCCTGGAAGACGGGCGCGCTGGACTGGGTCTGATACGAATTCCGGCCACGGATAAACGGATTGCGGACAGGGGCACTTGCTACTGATGCTGGCGGCTTGACACCTGCTACCGAATCTTGCGAGGTCAACATGGACAATCCGGAACCCGATCTCACCCCTGAGCAGCTCCTGGAGATGGAACAACAGGGCATCTTCCTGACGAGCGGGGAGAAGCTCAACGCCATCAACGTCCTGTACAACTGGGGCCGGCGGCAGTCGATGTGGCCGATGATGTTTGGCCTGGCCTGCTGCGCCTTTGAGATGATGGCGGCCGGCGCGCCGCGCTTCGACATGGCGCGCTTCGGTTCGGAGCTCTTCCGGGCCTCGCCGCGCCAGGCCGACGTAATGATCGTCTGCGGCACGGTGACCAAGAAGATGGCCCCGCTGGTCGTGCGCCTGTACAACCAGATGCCCGAACCGCGCTACGTGGTGGCGATGGGCGCCTGCGCCGTCTCCGGCGGACCCTTTCACAACGGCTACAACGTGGTCAAGGGAGTGGACACCTACATCCCGGTGGATATCTATATCCCCGGCTGCCCGCCGCGCCCCGAGTCGCTCCTGCACGGCTGGATCCAACTGCAGCGCAAGATCGACGGGCAGAACAGCAAGCAGGTCCCCTGGTATGCCAAGGACGGCGATACCCGCGAGTGCTCGATCCCGGAGTACGGACCGCACGGGCTGGTGCTCCCGGAGAAGAAAGGATAGGAGGCCCTGGCGATGACTGTCCAAGAGACCCAGGCTCTGCGCGCCCAACTCGAGGCGGTGCTCCCCGAAGGAGCCATCCTAGAGGTCCAGGGGGACGGCGCGCTCGTCCTGCGCCCGGAGGCGCTCCTGGAGGCCGGCCGTTTCCTGCGCGACGATGCGGGGTTCGATTACCTCTCCAACGTCAGCGGCGTGGACTGGATAGGGCGGGGCGAGTTCGAGGTCGTCTATCACCTCTACGCCATGCGCCGGGGCGAGCGCCTGCTGCACACCGGCGCCGCCGACGGCCCGCTGGGCCCGGTGGTCCTGAAGGTGCGCACCCCCCGCGCCGACCCCGTCGTCCCCTCGGTGTCTGCGCTCTGGCCCAGCGCGCTCTTTCAGGAGCGCGAGATCTATGATATGTTCGGCGTGCGCTTCTCCGGCCATCCCGACCTGAGGCGCATCTACCTGTGGGACGAGTTCACCGACCATCCGCTGCGCAAGGATTACGTCCCGGAGGAGGCCCAGCGTGACGCAGAAAGCTGATCCACTGCCGGTCCCGACCGAGATGGTCCCTATGGAGGTCGAATCGCTGCAGACCGAGGATATCCGCCTGAACATCGGTCCGCAGCATCCCAGCACGCACGGCGTCTTCCGTATGCTGGTGAAGCTCCAGGGGGAGACGATTGTCGACCTGGATCCGATCCTGGGCTACCTGCACCGCTGCCAGGAGAAGCTGGCCGAGGGGCACACCTACCTGCAGTCGATCCCCTACACCGATCGCCTGGACTATGTCTGCTCGATGACCAACAACCATGCCTACGTCCTGGCGGTGGAGAAGCTGGCCGGGATCAGCGTCCCCCGCCGGGCGGAGTGCATCCGGGTGATCATGGACGAGCTGACGCGGGTGATGAACCACACCCTCCTGGCCGGCTTTCTGCTGAACGACCTGGGGGCCTGGCTCACGCCGGTGCAGTACGCCCTGCGGGAGCGCGAAAAGATCCTCGACCTCTTCGAGATGGCCTCCGGCTCGCGCATGATGTGCAACTATATGCGCTTCGGCGGCGTGGCCCACGACCTGCCGGAAGAGTTCCTGCCGCTGCTGAAAAAGGTGGTGGCCGATTACCCGGCCTTTCTGGACGAGTACGAGCGGCTGCTGACGACGAACGAGATCCTGATGACGCGCTGCAAGTACGTGGGCATCCTGCCGCCCGACCGGGCCATCGCCTACGGGGCCACCGGGCCGGTGCTGCGGGCCAGCGGCGTGGCCTATGACATCCGCAAGGTGGACCGCTACTCTCTCTACGGCGAGCTGGACTTTGATGTGCCGGTGGGGTTGGTGGGCGACGTGTACGACCGCTACCTGCAGCGCATCTACGAGGCCCGCCAGAGCCTGCGCATCCTGGGGCAGGTGATCCCGATGCTCCAGGAGACGCCGCCCGGCGAGATCATGGGTCCGGCGCCCAAGACGCTCAAGCCGCCGGCCGGCGAGGCCTATGCCCGGATCGAATCCCCCAAGGGCGAGCTGGGCTTTTACCTGATCAGCGACGGCAGTGACAAGCCCTACCGCTGGCGTTGTCGGGCCCCCTCCTTTGTCAACATCACCCCCCTGGCAGAGATCTGCCGCGGCCACAAGGTGGCCGACGTAATCATCATCCTGGGCAGCATCGACCTGACGATGGCGGAGGTGGACCGATGACGATCAAGGTTCCGCGCCACGACGAGTTCCAGTTCCCCGGCCTGGGGCTGCTCAAGGGAATGGCGGTGACGATCACGCACTTTTTCAAATCGTACCGCGCCCTGCGCAACTGGCGCGTCCCGGGCCAGGAGCCTTTTCCCGGCGGCATCTACGGCATCTTTACCCACCAGTACCCCGAGGAGCGCCCGCCCCTGCCCGACCGCTACCGGGGCCTGCCGATCCTGCTGTACGACGACGAGACGCGGGCCGAGTTCTGTACGGCCTGCATGGCCTGCGCGCGGGCCTGCCCGGTGGGCATCATCCACATCGAGCAGGGGACCGACGCCGAGGGCAAAAAGGTCCCCTATGCCAGCTCCTACGCCATCGAGTGGGGGGTGTGCATCAACTGTGGCTTTTGCATGGACGCCTGCAACTTTGGGGCCATCGTCTTGGACCACAACCTGGAGACGGCGCGGCACCGCAAGGAGTTGCTCTATGTCACGAAGGAGCGGCTGCTGCGGCCGGCCTCCTACTATGAGAAGATCGCCCCCAGCCTGTGGGCGGAGAGGCGCGAGGATGCCGCCAAGCGTCTGGCCGGCACCCTCAAGCGCCGGCCTGCGGGGATGGGCATCGTGCCCAAGAAGAGTTAGTGCTCCGAGGCATCCGGCGCAGATCGGCGCGCATCGTCCTGAACTGTTCTGCACGTAGCGAGGGTACGCGATGGAACTCTTGATCCAGGGCCTCAACACACTGCTGGGCCAGGCCTTGCCGGGCTGGTTGGTCACGGCGATCGGCATGGCGATCGTCATCACCCTCATCCTGCTGGTGCCTCCGGTCATCTTCATGTTCATGACCTGGATGCTGCGGCGGGTGATCGCCCGTTTCGCCGACCGCCTCGGCCCCAACCGCGTGGGGTTCGGCCCTTTCAACAAGGAGCGGACGCGGCAGCGCTTTCCGCTGTGGGGGCTGCTCCAGCCCATCGCCGACGGGGTCAAGATGTTTACCAAGGAAGACATCACCCCGACGGTCAGCGACCGGTGGCTGCACCGCATTGCGCCGATCGTGGCCGTTGTCCCCTCCTTCCTGGTCTGCGCGGTGATCCCCTTTGGCAAGCAGATCGTGGCCGTGGACCTGAACGTGGGGCTCCTGTTTGCCATCGCCGTATCCTCCATCTTTACCGTGGTCCTGCTCACGGCCGGCTTTGCCAGCGACAACAAGTACTCCCTCCTGGGGGCCATGCGCACCGCGGCGCAGATGATCAACTACGAGGTGCCGATGGTCCTGGCGCTGGTGGTGCCGATCCTCTTCGCCGGCTCCCTCTCGTTGAACCGCATCGTCGAGGGGCAGGGGGCCTGGCTGGGCCTGCGCTGGTACATCTTCTATTTCCCCTTGGGAACGCTGGCCTTTCTCATCTATTTCACCGCCGCCCTGGCCGAGGTCAACCACACCCCCTTCGACCTGCCGGAGGCCGATTCCGAGATCGTTGCCGGCTACATCACCGAGTACAGCGGGATGAAGTTTGCCCTCTTCTTCATGGGCGAGTTCATCAACCAGTTCCTGGTCTGCGCCCTGGCCACGACCATCTTCCTGGGCGGCTGGCAGGGGCCGGGGGTGCAGCTCGGCGGGGTGCTGGGCTACCTCTTTTCGATCTTTTGGTTCTTCCTCAAGACATTCGCCCTCTACTTCCTGCTGATCTGGATCCGCGGGACCTGGCCCCGGCTGCGGATCGACCAGTTGATGTCCTTTGCCTGGAAGCGCCTGGTGCCCCTGGCGCTGGGCAACCTGCTGGTGACGGGGGTGGTGGTGATCGTGGCCGGCATGTTGAGGAAGTAGGGGCATGGGGCGGATGGCGGATCGAGGACGAAGGACCGATGCGCACGAGGTGGATTGATGGATGAAGCCCTGATGTACATTGCCTTCTTTGCCCTGGCCGGCCTGACCCTCTTGGGGGCGCTGGCCGTGGTCACGCTCAAGAACCTGTTCCACAGCGCCCTAGCGCTGGTGGTGGCCTTTATCGGCGTGGCCGGCATCTACTTCATGCTGCAGGCCGAGTTCCTGGCCGTGGTCCAGGTGCTCATCTATGTCGGCGCGGTCACCGTGCTGATCATCTTTGCCATCATGCTCACGCGCCGGCTGATGGAGGAGGGGCTGCTGGAGCTATCCGGCAAATGGTGGCTGGCCGCCCCGCTCTCCTTGGGCCTCTTTGCCCTGATCGCCCTGGTGGCCTGGAGCACGAGCTGGCTGCAGCGGCCCAAGGAGCTGCTCCCCGCGGATATGGTCGGCGCCCTGGGCCAGGAGCTGATGACCACCTACCTGTTGCCCTTCGAGATCGCCTCCGTGCTGCTCCTGGTGGCCCTGGTCGGGTCCATTGTCTTAGCCTGGCCGGCAAAGGACCGGCTGCCGGAGGTGGAGGAACTACAGAAGAAAGTGCGGGAGGCCAGGAAGCGTGTTGAAGAGGAGGGACAGAGGGCCGAGGACAAGGGACCCCAGGCAGGATGATCGGCCTTGGCCCCCAAGCCCCTCAAGGAATGTTATGGAGATGAGCGAACAGAAACTGACCGTCGAGCAACTGCTGGCCAAGGCCAAGAAGCCCAGCGAAGACGCGATGCGTCTGCACCCCTACTACCGCGGGAAACTACAGGTGGCGCCCAAGTGCCGCATCCGCGATTTCGACGACTTTGCCATCTGGTACACGCCGGGGGTAGCGGCGCCGTGCCGCGACATCGCCGCCCACCCCGAAAACGTCTGGCTGCACACCAACAAGGGCAACTTTGTGGCCGTCGTCAGCGATGGGACGCGGGTCCTGGGCCTGGGCAACATCGGCCCGCACGCCGGCATGCCGGTGATGGAGGGCAAGGCCATCCTCTTCAAGTACCTGGGCGGCGTCGATGCCTTCCCCATCTGCCTGGACACCTCCGATCCCGAGGAGATCATCCAGGCCGTCAAGTGGCTCGAGCCGTGCTTCGGCGGCATCAACCTGGAGGATATCGAGAAGCCCAAGTGCTTCCACATCCTGGAGCGCCTGCGCGCCGAGATGCCCATCCCGGTCTGGCACGATGACCAGCAGGGCACCGCGGCCATCACCCTGGCCGGCCTGATCAACGCCCTGAAGGTGGTGGACAAGCGGGTCGAGGATGTGCGCATCGTGATGGTGGGGGCCGGGGCGGCCAATATCGCCACCTTCCGCATCATGGTCGAGTACGGCTTTCCGCCCGAGCACATCATCATGGTCGATTCCCGGGGCATCCTGGGGCGGCATCGTACCGACCTCAAAGCCCCGGCGCAGCGCGAAAAGTGGCACATCTGCCAGGTCAGCAACCGCGGACGGCGCGAGGGCGGGATCGCCGAGGCGCTGGTCCGCGCCGACGTGGTGATCGCCCTGTCCCAGCCGGGGCCCGGGGTGATCCGCCCGGAGTGGATCCGGGCCATGGAGAAACACGCCGTCGTCTTTGCCTGCGCCAACCCGGTGCCCGAGATCTGGCCCTGGGAGGCCAAGGAGGCCGGGGCGCTGGTGGTGGCCACCGGGCGGTCGGACTTTCCCAACCAGGTCAACAACTCGCTGGGTTTCCCCGGCATCTTTCGCGGGGCGCTCGATGTCCGGGCGCGGACGATCACCGACGAGATGTGCATCGCCGCGGCGGTGGAGCTGGCCCGCTGCGCCGAGGACAAGGGGCTGTCCGGCGAGTATATCCTGCCGCACATGGACGAGTGGGAGGTCTTCCCGCGCGAGGCTACCGCGGTGGGGATGAAGGCCATGGAGCAGGGCATCGCCCAACTGACGATGAGCCGCGAGGAGCTCTATGAGAAGGCGGCGACGACGATCCGGCGGGCCCGCGAGCAGGCCCAGGCCCTGATGGAGTGTGGCAATATCCCCTCGGCAGAAGGGGTATGTGAAGAGTAGCGGAACGACGGAGGCAGCCGATGACCATCCCGCTTTCCTGGTTTTTGATCCTGGCCGGCGCGCTCTTCTGCATCGGGCTGTACGGCGCGCTCTCGCGGCGCAACGCCATCGGCGTGCTGATGGGCATCGAGCTGATGCTCAACGCCGTCAACATCAACCTGGTGGCCTTCTGGCGCTACGGCACGCCGGGGACGCTCTCCGGACAGGTCCTGGCTCTCTTTGCCATCACCGTGGCCGCGGCCGAGGCGGCCGTGGGGCTGGCCCTGGTGATCGAGGTGTTCCGCAGCCGTGGGACGGTCAACACCGACGAGGTGAATTTGCTCAAGTGGTAGGCGGGCGATTGCCGGAGCTCGCCGGGCTTTGCGAACTGAGCCCGAACGTTTACGTCCGGGCGGGTCGACGGAGGTGCCGATGAACCTTGTTTTGAACTTGGTCTGGCTCATCCCCCTCTTTCCGCTGCTGGCGGCGGCGATCATCACCTTGGTCCGCCCGGTCTACCTGCGGAAAAAGGTGTCGGCGCGGCTGACGATCGCCCTCATGAGCGTCTCCCTTGTCCTGTCCACCCTGGTGCTGGTGGCCACGATCGCCCACCCGGAGACCATGGCCCGCCTGCAGGGGGAGGAGCACGAGGCCGCCCCGGCGGAAGAGCACGGCGCGGCGGCGCCGGCCGGCGAGGGCAGCCATGGCGAGGCGCCGGCGGCAGAGGCCGGCCACGGCGAAATCTTTATCCCGCCCCTGCCCATCGTGCAGATCCCCTTCCACTGGATGGACGTCGGCGACGGCGAGCTGACCATGGGGGTCTGGGTGGACCCGCTGGCCGCGGCCATGCTCTTTATGGTGACCCTGGTGGGCCTGTGCATCTTTATCTACTCCCAGGGCTACATGGCCGCCGAGGACTATAACGGGGAGGACCAACGCTACTCGCGCTTCTTCTCCTTCCTGGGGCTCTTTGCCTTCTCCATGCTCAGCCTGGTCATCGCCGACAACATCCTGCTGCTCTTTATCTCCTGGGAGCTGGTGGGGCTGTGCTCCTACCTGCTGATCGGATTTTGGAACTTTAAGCGCTCGGCCTACAACGCGGCCATCAAGGCCTTTATCACCACCAAGGTCGGCGACGCCGGCTTCTTCATCGGCATCTTTTTGCTCTACATCTACACCGGCAACATGAGCATCGGCGATGTCATCCACAACCCGGCGATGCTGGCCCACCTGGCCACGACGACGCTGCCGGAGACCTGGCCGCTCGTCGGCGGGGCCTCGATCGCCTCGCTGGCCGCGCTGGGCCTCTTCATCGGCACGATCGGCAAGTCGGCCCAGGTGCCGCTGCACGTCTGGTTGCCCGACGCCATGGAGGGCCCCACCCCCGTCTCGGCCCTGATCCACGCGGCGACGATGGTCGCGGCCGGCGTCTTTATGGTGGCGCGGATGTTCCCGCTCTTTCTGGCGGCCGGCCCCGGCACCCTGGCTTTTGTGGCCTGGATCGGCGGCATCACCGCCGTCTTTGCCGCTACCATCGCCATCGCCCAGGACGACATCAAGCGCGTCCTGGCCTATTCCACCATCAGCCAGTTGGGCTACATGGTGATGGCGCTGGGCCTCACCGGCTACGTGGCCGGTTTCTTCCACCTGCTGACCCATGCCTTCTTCAAGGCCCTGCTCTTCCTGGGCTCCGGCGCGGTGATCATCGCCGCCCACCACGTGCAGGACATGCGCGAGATGGGCGGCCTGTGGAAGCGCATCCCCAAGACGTTCTGGACCTACCTGATCGGCATGCTGGCCCTGGCCGGGATATTCCCGCTGTCCGGATTCTTCAGCAAGGACGAGATCCTGCTGGATGCCTTCCTGCACAGCCCGGCGCTGTACCTGATCGGCACGCTCACGGCCTTCCTGACGGCCTTCTACATGACCCGCCAGATGTTCATGGTCTTTGCCGGCAAGCCGCGCAGCCACGGGGCCGCGGCCGCCTCCGAGGAGCTGCTCTTGAACCGCGACCTGGCCGTCCAGACCCAAGGGGGCCACGGACACCGCGGAGCCGGCCACGGCGAGCACGAGGCGCACGGCGGCCATGGCGGCCACGCCGCCCCGCTGCCGCTGAACATGACCGTCCCGCTGATCGTCCTGGCGTTCGGCACCTGCCTGCTCTCCATCGTTGGCCTTCCCCTGGAGTGGCTGGGCCTGGGGGAGGGCACCCTCTTCTCGCGCTTCGTCGGCGCGCACGCCGAGTTCAACTTCCTGGTGGCCGGCATCTCCACGATCGCCGCCTTCTCCGGGATCGGCGTCGGCTACTACATCTACGGGCGCAACCTGCTGAAGACGGCCCAGGACATGGACCCGCTGGAGGCGCTGCTGCGCCGGGTGCACCTCTTTACCCTGCGCCTGGGCCCGGATGAGATCCCGGTGCACCTGGGCTGGCTCTTCCAGATCTGGCGGCGCAAGTACTATGTGGACGAGGTCTACGGCTTCCTCTTTGTCGGCGGCACACACCTCCTGGCCAAGGTCTCGTTCTGGTTCGACCGCACGATCGTCGACGGGGTGGTCAACGGCGCGGCCCGGCTGACGCGCACCATGGCGCGGGCCTCGGCCTGGTTCGACCTGAACGTGGTCGACGGCTTGGTCAATGTCTTTGGCTGGTTCGGGCGGGTCTTTTCCGCCCTGCAGGGCTGGATCGACCTGTACGTGGTCGACGGCCTGGTCAACTTTGTCGCCCTGCTCACCGGCTGGGTCGGCCGGCAGCTCCGGCGGCTGCAGACCGGCCATGTGCAGGACTATATGCTGTACGTGCTCCTGGGCGTGTTGGGCATCGGCGGCGTGGCGATCATCCTGCGGCTGTGGCTATAGACCGGCACCCTGGAACTGAAAAGGAGGACAAGGAATGAGCTTCCAAGACTTTATCGGCCAGATGTTCAGATCGCCAACCTTCCTGGTCGTGGCGATCGTCCTCTCCTTGGCCATCGGCGCGTATGTCTGGGCGCTGCTCCTGCGCAAGGAGGAGCCCACGCGCCAGGCCGTCGGCGCGGCCGTGGCGGTGGTCGTCCCGTTGGTGCTGCTCCTGGTCCTGGCCGGCCTGTGGGGGCCGAACGTCCTGCAGACGTGGCCGGTGCTCTCCCTGATCACCTTCCTGCCGCTGCTCGGGGCGATCATCGTCCTCTGTTTGCCCAAGGACCGCGCCGACTGGATCCAGTGGACGGCCCTGCTGATCTCGCTCTTTCCGCTGGCCCTGGCGATCGCCGTCTGGCTGGGGATTGGCGATGCCAGCAAGTTCCAGTTCGTGGAGGAGGCCGATTGGATCCCGGCGGTGGGCATCCGTTTCCAGATGGGGGTGGACGGGATCAGCGTGCCGCTGGTCTTTCTGACCGGGCTACTGACGACGCTGGCGATCATCTACTCCTTCATCATCAAGGACCGCCCGAAGGAGTACTTTGCCTTCCTGCTGGCGCTGGAGATGGCGATGATCGGCGTCTTTGTCTCGCTCAACTTTTTCCTCTTCTACATCTTCTGGGAGCTGAGCCTGGTGCCGATGTACTTTCTGATCGGGCTGTGGGGCGCGCCGCCGCGCCAGGAGGGCAAGCTGACCCGCGGTGGACCCTACGCGGCGATGAAGTTCTTTATCTACACGTTGGCGGGCAGCGTGGGCATCCTGCTGGCCATCCTGGCCATCTACTTCCGCATGGAGGTATTGACCGGTCAGGGCACCTTTGATATTGTGGCCCTGATCAAGTTCGTCGGCGGGGGCAACCGCATCTTCGAGCCGGGCATCGGCGCGGCGCTGGCCTTCTGGGCGATGTTCATCGGGTTCGCCATCAAGGTGCCGTCCTTCCCCTTCCACACCTGGTTGCCCGACGCCCACGTGGACGCGCCGACGGCCGGCTCGGTCATCCTGGCCGGCATTCTGCTGAAGCTGGGCGCCTACGGCCTGATCCGTATCCTGCTGCCCCTCTTCCCCGACGAGTTCCGCAAGTTCGCCCCGATCATCCTGATCCTGGCGGCCATCAGCATCGTCTACGGAGCGCTGGTGGCCATGGCCCAGTGGGACCTGAAGAAGCTGATCGCCTATTCCTCGGTGAACCACATGGGCTATGTGACCATGGGTATCGCCATCGCGGCCATGGCCGGGGCCCAGCTGACCACCAAGGCCATCGCCCTGAGCGGGGCCGTCCTGCAGATGTTCAACCACGGCATCATCACCGGCGGGCTCTTTTTCCTGGTCGGGGTGATCTATGAGCGGGTACACACCCGCGACCTGCACATCTACGGCGGGCTGCGGCGGCTGACGCCGGTCTATGCCGGCATCTGGGGCGTGACCTGTTTTGCTTCCCTGGGCCTGCCCGGGCTGGCCGGCTTTGTCAGCGAGTTCATGGTCTTCCGCGGCTCCTTCGGCGCCGCGCTGGAGATGGCCGGCAAGACCTTTGAGCTGCTCAGCCCCGGCTTTGTGCTGGCCCTGGTGGCCATCGCCACCTTGGGCATCGTGATCGGCGCGGCCTTTATGCTCTGGACGATCCAACGCATGCTCTTTGGCACGGCCAAGGAGGAGTTCGAGGAGAAGCACCGCCACGGGCACCTCTTTGACATGGACCTGCGCGAGATCGTCACGATGGCCCCGCTCCTGCTCTTTATGTTGGCCGTCGGCGTCTATCCGGGATTTATCGTGGACACGATCAACGCGGCGGTGACGAACCTGTTGCGTTAGCCGGAGGTGCCCATTGGTCGATGGAATAGACCTGCTCCTGATCCTGCCGGAGATCGTCCTGGTCCTGGCGGGTCTGGCGATCCTGGGGGTGGACCTCTTCTATCTGCGTCGCAAGCGCGGGATGGCGGGCGAGGCGCGCAGCTCTTTCTTGGGCTACTTTGCCCTGGGCGGCCTGCTGGTGGCCTCGGGGATGTCGGCCCTGTGGGGCCCTGGCTCGCTGCTGCAAGGGGTGGGGCCGCTGCAGAAGCTCTTTGCCGGCATCATCGGCCGCGTGCAGCAGGGCGGCGACCTCTTTGGCGGGGCCCTGCGCATGGACGGCCTGACCCAGTTCTTCCGGGTGGTCTTCCTGCTGGTCGCCGCGCTGGTGCTGCTGCTGTCGTTGGACCGCAAGTGGGGCGATCACGAGGGCGAGTACTATGCCCTGCTCGTCTTTGCCGTCCTGGGGATGATCCTGATGGCCGGGGCGGTCGAGCTGGTGACGATCTATGTCGCCCTGGAGCTGACGAGCGTCTCGCTGTACATCCTGGCGGCCCTGGATTTCCGGCGGCGCTCGGCCGAGGCCGGGCTCAAGTACTTTCTCTTCGGGGCCTTTTCCTCGGCTATCCTGCTCTACGGCCTGAGCCTGGTCTATGGGATGGCCGGCACGACCACGCTATCCGGCATCGCCCGGGCCGTGGCCCTGGCCGGCGGCCTGCCGGGGATGCTCACGCCGGATGGCAGCGGCCTGCTGCTGGGCCTGATCTTCCTGGTGGCCGGCTTTGGCTTCAAGCTGGCCCTGGTGCCCTTCCATGCCTGGACGCCCGATGTCTACGAGGGCGCGCCGACCCCCATCGCCGCCTTTATCTCCACCGGCTCCAAGGCGGCCTCGTTCCTGGTGTTCCTGCGCGTGCTGCGCCTGGGGCTGGTCGACGTGGCCGGCAGCGCCACCCTGGACTCGTACTTGGCCCGGGCGCTGCGCGGCATCTTTGGCGGCGCGGCCGGCCCCTCGGCCCCGGTCCGGGTGGAGGGCTGGGTGGGCATATTGGCGGTCCTGGCGTTCATCACCTTTACCGCCGCCAACCTGATGGCCCTGCCGCAGAAGAACGTCAAGCGCCTGCTGGCCTACTCCAGCATCGCCCACGCCGGCTACATGCTCATCGGCGTCCTGCTGAACTCGCGCGCCGGCACGCAGGCGCTCTTCTACTATCTTGTGGCCTACCTGCTGACCAACATGGGCGCCTTTGCCACGGTGGTCGCCGTCAGCCGGGCCGTCGGGGGAGAGGAGATCAAGGATTTCGCCGGCCTGAGCAAGCGCTCCCTGCCGTTGGCCGGGGCGCTGTCGATCCTCTTCCTTTCCCTGGGCGGCCTGCCGCCGTTGGCCGGGTTCTTTGCCAAGTTCTGGCTCTTCTGGAGCGCCTTTGAGCAGAACATGGTCTGGCTGGCCGTGGCCGCGCTGATCAACACCATCATCGCCTTCTACTACTACCTGCGCGTGCTGCGGGCCGTCTGGTTCGACGCCCCGGCCGACGACAAGCCCGTGGCGGTCAGTGACTTTGTCTCGACGGTGCTGGTCGTGACCTCGGTGCTGGTGATCGTCATCGGCCTGCTCCCGCAGTTTGCCCTGAATGTCCTGGAGCGGGCCGTGAGCGTGCTCTTTCCTTTTTAGTGGCCGGAGAAGGGCCGGCGG
>CAZQFV010000034.1:0-32904 GCA_964592645.1 uncultured Chloroflexia bacterium | reverse complement strand
GTTTTTAAGGTGCGAAAAAGTGTCAACCGATCTCAGGTGGAAAATGAACCATCCCAAGTGGAAGGCTCGATTCGCGCCTGGCAGCGGCAGGGTAGTCAATGCGACAAGTGGACGCCTCGATTACTTGCTCGACAGCGACCCAAGCAAGGTCCGGCACTTCCGGCTTGGTCCTGACGAACGGGCGTTCCTTGTCGCCGGGGACCAGTTCCAAACGAACCAAGTCCTCGCTGGCCAAATCGCTCCGCTGACTACGGACGCATGTCGTTGTGCCGGAGGATGCGACACCGCGAAGCTTGAACAGATGCTCGGTTCACGAGAGCGTACTGTTCGCTTCACCGGCTGCAAGCTCGCGAGATTCACGAGGGACGCCAGTCTTGCGGATCGAGTCCGGGAGCTGGCGGAAGACACCGAGGAAGATCCTTACGTTCGCATGGAGGCGAAGTCCTATCTCTGCGAGGTCACCTTGGCCTCTGCCAACGATCAGTTCCGCGCGACGTTGCTTGAAGACACCGATGACCAGATGCGGCTTGAGGCCGCCGTGGCTCTTGCTGAGACCCACACTCCGAGTTCCTTCGCTCTCCTATGCGAAGTCCTCAAAGACCCCGCACAACCGCTGTTCTTGAGGAGCGCGTGTGCATGGGGCATCGGGTGCCACGGGACGCAGGAGGCAGCGGAGGTTCTAGTCCAAGCGTTCGCGGACGTCTCGCCCGAGATTCGCGAAGAGGCACTTGTCGCGCTTCATGATCTTGGGTCTGTGGGCCTCGATCCTCTGTTGAAGGGATTGGAGGATCCGTCGACCGATGTTGCCGCCGGTGCCGCAGAAGCCTTGCGCCGGATTGAGGGTGCACCCGCGGAAGAGATCGCATCGATGGCAGAGCGGGCGACCTCGACCTGGCCGACGTGGGCGCTGGCACACCTTCCGAGGGACGCGGTTGCTCCCCATATCGCGGCACTGCAGGTCCAGAGACCGGAGGTCCACTACGCGGTTTCCGTACTATGGACGTTCCTGGAAAGCTGGATCGCCGAAGACTGGACTCCGAGGTCGACACCATGACAAAATGCACGATGACAACGCCGTTCCGGGAACTGCCCCCGCCTGTCTACTTCACACGCAAAGGTGCGTGCTATCTCGGCGATTCCTTGGAACTACTCCGGCGCCTTCCGGAAGACTGCATCGACCTCGTCGTTACGTCTCCTCCCTTCGCTCTCTTGCGACAAAAGGCATACGGAAACAAGGACCAAGCGGAATACGTCGACTGGCTCTGCGGGTTCGGAGCAGAGGTCCGTCGTGTACTGCGCGAAACAGGTAGCTTCGTCCTCGACTTGGGTGGCGCATACCAACGAGGTGTACCCGTCCGCTCCCTCTACCAATATCGTGTTCTGCTGAAAATGTGCGACGAAGTCGGCTTTTACCTCGCCGAGGAGTTCTTTTGGTACAACCCGGCGAAGTTGCCCTCCCCGATCGAATGGGTGAACAAGCGGAAGCTGCGAACTAAGGACTCGGTTAACACCGTATGGTGGTTTTCAAAGTCCGAATGGCCGAAGGCCGACGTGCGGCAGGTTTTGGCGCCGTACTCGGAGCGTATGAAGACCCTGCTCAGGAATCCTGACGCCTTCTACAAGCCAAAAGACCGTCCATCCGGGCACGATATCAGCAATGGTTTCGGTTCTGACAATGGCGGAGCCATTCCGTCAAACCTGCTTCAGATCCCTAATACCGAGAGCAATTCATCCTATCTGCGACTGTGTAAGCTTGTGGGGGTCAAACCGCATCCGGCAAGGTTTCCGGCTGCCTTGCCAGAGTTCTTTATCAAGTTCCTGACGGTGGAGGATGATCTTGTCGTCGACATATTCGCCGGATCGAACACAACTGGAAGAGTTGCAGAGCAACTTGGTCGCAGGTGGATGGCGATGGAACTTGACGCGAGTTATGTCGCCAGCTCTGCGCTCCGGTTCATGGACGACCTTTCAGAGATTGAAGCAGTAGCACGTTTCGCCCAGCTGACTGAAAGTTCAAGAAGCGCCCCTATTGACCTGTCTGGACCGCTTACGTTGTTCGATCAAGCGAGGGTTGAAAGCGGCGCCTAACAACCGGTTGCAGCGGACGGTCCGCTGCGCGGCCCGCCGCTGAACCGGAGCGTTCAGGGGACCGCGGGTCCCCCAAGGAGGGTACGATGGCCCAAAAGTCGCGGGTAGCCGTGCTGCGCACGCAGCCGGAGACGGTGCTGGCGGACTATATTCGCCTGTTTGAGCTGGCCGGCGGACGCGAGGCCCTGGCCCCAGGGGTAGCGACCATCCTCAAGGACAATATCTCCTGGCACTACCCGATGCCCAGCGCCAACACCACACCCTGGCAACTGGAGGGGACGATCCTGGCGCTGCGGCAGGCGGGATTTTCCGACCTGGTGGCCGTGCAGAACAAGACGGTGGTAGTCAGCGCGGAAAAGGGGCAGGACCTGAACGGCTATGTGCCGATCTTTACGCGCTATGGCATCCCGGTGCTGTTCAACTTCCGAAGCGAGGATATGAAGTGGATCCCCTTTACCCCCAAGGCCAAAATGCTGGCGCTGGACCGGGTTTTCCCGGAGGGGATCCGCATCCCGGATTACTTTATAGGCAAGAACATTGTCCACCTCCCGACCGTTAAGTGTCACATCTATACGACGACCACCGGCGCCATGAAGAACGCCTTCGGCGGGCTGCTCTCCCACCACCGTCACTACACCCACACCTGGATCCACGAGACGCTGGTGGACCTGCTGAACATCCAGAAAGAGATCCACCCCGGCATCTTGGCCGTGATGGACGGCACGACGGCCGGCAACGGCCAGGGCCCGCGGACGATGCTGCCCGAGGTCAAGAACGTCATCCTGGCCTCATCCGACCAGGTGGCCGTCGACGCCGTGGCGGCCAAGATGATGGGCTTTGACCCGCTGCAGATCGGCTACATCCGCATGGCCCAGGAGCAGGGGCTGGGCGTAGGGGACCCCCGGGAGGTCGAGATCGTCGGCGACGCGGACGCGGCGCAGGAGAACTGGCATTTTCATGTCGGCTGGAACCTGCACCGCTTCCTGGCCTGGATGGGCTGGTACGGCCCGACGCGCTTTCTGCAGAAGCTGATCTTTCACACGCCGATCGTCACCATCCCCATCTTTATCTCCGAGTTCAACCACGACCATATCCAGTGGCCGCTGCGCTTCCGCGGGATCTATGAAAAGTGGCGGCGCGAGACGCCCTGGGGGCAGATGTTCGCGCAGTACCAGGAGAAAGGGTACATAGGAGGAGATCAAGCGCAAGGGGTGAAGGGCAAGGGGTGAGGCGGATGGACCTGGTCGATTAGGCGATCGGTCGACATACGACGCCCACTACCCGGCCCTGGCCGAGATGTTCGGTGCCGAGTTCTGGAGGACAGACCGGCGGCCGGTTCGGGCAGTACGGCCGGCCCTACCCTGGGTGTATGCATTGGAGGAAGTGTCCTGGTGAACCGGACGATCCTGATCGAGCAGCGTTTCCGAGAGAGCATCGCCCTGCAGGAGGCGGTCTTGGCCGACGGCGCCCCGACCATCGCGGCGATGGCCGAGGCGTTGGCCGCGGTGCTGCGGGCCGGGGGCCAGGTGCTCCTGGCGGGCAACGGAGGCAGCGCCGCCGACGCCCAGCACATCGCCGCCGAACTCGTCAACCGCTTCCTGCGGGAGCGGCCGGCCCTGCCGGCGCTCGCCCTGACCACCGACACCTCGGTCCTCACGGCCACGGCCAACGATCGCGCCTTCGAGGAGGTCTTTGCCCGGCAGGTGGAGGCACTGGGCCGGCCCGGCGACGCGCTCTTTCTCCTGAGCACCAGCGGCCGTTCGCCCAACCTGCACCGCGCCGTACAGGCCGGCCGCGCTCGCCGTATGGTGGTCTTGGCCCTGCTGGGCGGCGACGGTGGGGGGCTGCCCCCCCGCTGCGACATCGCCTTGGTCGTCCCTTCCTTCCTCTCGCCGCGCGTCCAGGAGGCGCACATCCTCATCGGGCACATCCTCTGCGAGGCCGTGGAGTTGGCCCTCTTCCCCCAATCCGCTTCCTTGCCTCCTCGCTGATTCGTTTTCGTTTTTCGCGTGCCGTTTGCTCAGAACCGCCTTTTATGATAGAATGCGCAGCGGCTTTTCTAACAACCGGCTTTGTCGTCGTCCGACAAAAGGAGGTAGACTCAATGGAGAGAGCGGTCTTCGCTGTCCCCAGGCTGTATGCTGATCACCACGTCCTGGCCGTTCGGGAGGTGCTGGCCAAGGTTCCCGGCGTGCAGGAGGTCTACGCCAGCTCGGCTTTCAAGCGGGTGGCGGTCTCCTTCGACCCTGCCCTCACCTCGGCCGAGGCCATCTTGGGCGCATTGCAAGGGGCCGGCTACGGCCCGGATGCGCCCCTGGAGTTGGCCCAGGCCCTGCCGAACAAGGAGGATGGTTCCTTCTGGTACAACTTCCGTCCCCGCGTCACCGAGACCAACCGGCTGGACATCGAGATGTCCGGCGACTTTCGCAAGTACTAAAAGGGAGCAGCCCCCTGGGATTCCCATTACCCCAAGAGAGGTGAAACGATGGCACAGAAGAGTATCGATCCCGCCGTCTCGGCTATGCTGGAGCTGAGCGAGCAAGAGGGGCTGGAGACGGCCTTCAGCCGGGCCGAGGCGATGAAGCCCTGCCCGATCGGGCACATCGGCCAATGCTGCAAGGTCTGTCACATGGGGCCGTGCCGCCTGACCAAACCCGGCCAGACCGGCGTCTGCGGGGCGACGATCGAGACGGTCACCGCACGCAACCTGGCGCGGATGATCGCCGCCGGGGCCGCGGCCCACTCCGACCATGGGCGCGACCTGGCGATGACGCTGCTGGCGGTGGCCGAGGGCGAGGCTCCCGACTATTTCATCCGCGACGAGGGCAAACTGCGCGCGGTGGCCCGTTTCCTGGACATCCCGGTGGACAACCGCCCAACGCTGGAGATCGCCCACGACGTGGCCGGCAAAGCGCTGGCCGAGTTCGGGCGGCAGAAGGGCGAACTGATATACCTCAAGCGGGCGCCCCAGCCCCGCCAGGAGATCTGGCGCCGGCTGGGCATCGCCCCGCGGGGCGTGGACCGCGAGGTGGTCGAGATCATGCACCGCACGCACGTCGGCAACGACCAGGACTATGACCACATCCTGATGGCCGGCCTGCGCTGCGCCCTGGCCGACGGCTGGGGCGGTTCGATGATCGCCACCGACCTGACCGACATCCTCTTCGGCACGCCCTCCCCCCTGGCGACCCAGGCCAACATGGGCGTCCTCTCCGAGGACGAGGTCAACATCATCGTCCACGGCCACGAACCCACCCTGTCCGAGATGATCGCCTTTGCCACCCAGACCCCCGAGATGATCGAGTACGCCAAGAGCAAGGGCGCCAAGGGCATCAACCTGGCCGGCATCTGCTGCACGGCCAACGAGGTGCTGATGCGCATCGGCGTGGGCACCGTCGGCAACTTTCTCAGCCAGGAGCTGGCGGTGATGACCGGGGCTATCGAGCTGATGGTGGTCGACATCCAGTGCATCATGGAGGCCCTGGCGCCGCTGGCGGATCGGTACCACACCACGCTGGTGACGACCTCGCCCAAGGCCAAGATCGAGGGGGCCACGCACATCCAGTTCGACGAGCACCGGGCGATGGAGATCGCCAAGCAGATCGTGCGCATGGCCTGCGATAACTTTCCGAAGCGCGGCAAGACGCATATCCCGCAGTTCAAGAGCAACATGGTGGCCGGCTTCTCGCACGAGTACGCCAACTATATGCTCGGCGGGTACTACCGCGGCTCCTTCCGCCCGCTGAACGACGCCATCATGACCGGCCGGCTGCGCGGCGTCGCCGGCATCGTCGGCTGCAACAACCCCCGCGCCTGCACGCACGACGAGTACCACGATACGCTCACGCGCGAGTTTATCCGCAATGACGTGCTGGTGGTCCAGACCGGCTGCGGGGCCCTCTCCTCGGCCAAGTACGGCCTGCTGACCCCGGAGATCGCCCTGCGCGAGGCCGGCCCCGGCCTGCGCGAAATCTGCGAGGCGCTGGGCATCCCGCCGGTGCTGCACCTGGGCTCCTGCGTGGACAACACCCGCATCCTCACCGTGCTCAGCCAGATGGCCAGCGAGGGCGGGCTGGGCACCGATATCTCCGATATCCCCGGCGTGGGCATCGCCCCGGAGTGGATGAGCGAAAAGGCCATCTCTATCGGCTGCTACTTTACCGCCTCGGGCGTCTACACCATTATGGGCGGGTCCAGCCCGGTCAAGGCCAGCCCGATCGTCAACGAGTACATCAGCAAGGTCTGGGAGGAGCGGCTCGGCGGCAAGTTCGAGTTCGTCGAAGACAGCGCCGAGATCATCGCCCGCTCCCTGGCGCACATCGACGCCAAGCGCAAGGCGCTGGGCCTGCCCGACTACGATCCGCACCGCTTCGGCACCAGCGGCGACGCGATGATGATGCGCTACCTGCAGGCTGTCGAGGCCGGCAGGCCGGCCAGCCTCTACAGCACCAAGGGGCTGTAGGCGTTCTCTGGAGAAGGAGGAACCCCCATGTCCCACTACATTGCGACGGCCGCCCACCGCGGCGCCAACGCCATCGTCAAGGAGGCCGAGGAGATGCTGGCCAAGGCCATCGCCGAACTCGGCCCGGAAACCCCGGTGGCCTTTACCAACACCGCCTACTACCTGCCCGTCATCCTCGGATTCACCGGCATCCAGGTGAGCAAGCTGGGCGACATGCCGCAGGTGCTGCAGCACGCCCGGAGCCTGCTGCACCCCGTGCCGGCCGACGGCAACTGGCTGCCCTACCTGGGCGAGACCCTGGACTGCGGCGTGGCCACGCTGCTGGCCGAAGAGGTCATCGAGGGCATCCGCTTTGCCCGCGGTGAGCAGCCGGAGCGTATCCCCGGCATCCAGCTCACCGGCACCAGCGCCCCCGCCCCCACCGATTATGCCAACGGCCCCATCGACGACATCCAGCTACGCGCCTGGGGCATCCAGCTCGTGGACGGACGCATGCCCGGCTTTGCCGCCATCGTCGGCGCGGCCAAGAACAACGAGGTGGCGGTGGAGATCATCCGCCAGCTCCAGCAGCGCAACATCCTGGTCTTTCTCTGCGGCAACGTCAACGGGCGCAGCATCATCCACCAGGCGATGGAGGCCGGGGTTGAGCTCGGCTACGATACCTACACGGTGCCCTTTGGCACCGACACCATCTCGGCCATCTACCCCCTGGGCTTTGCCACCCGCTCGGCCCTGACCTTTGGCGGCAAAAAGGGCGGCCAGGCCCGCGAGATCCTGCTCTATAACAAGTACCGCGTCTTTGCCTTTGTCCTGGCCCTGGGCGAGGTCGACGACCTGAAGTACGCCACCGCCGCCGGGGCCATCTCCTACGGCTTCCCGGTGATCGCCGACACCATCATCCCGCAGATCCTGCCCACCGGTGTCACCCAGTACGAGCATGTCATCTCCATGCCGTTCGACGACATCCCCGGGGAGAACGACCTGGAGCGGGCCAAGAGGATGGTCCAGCGGGCCATCGAGGTCCGCGGCGTCAAGATCAAGGTCACCGAGGTGCCGATCCCGGTGCCCTACGGCTCGGCCTTCGAGGGCGAGCGCGTGCGCCGCGAGGACATGCGCATCGAGTTCGGCGGCAAAAAGACGCGCTGCTTCGAATACCTGCGCATGGTCGACCTGGAGTCTATCGAGGACGGCAAGGTGACCGTGGTCGGCCCCGGGATGGACACCGTCCCCGAGGGCGAGGCCATCGATATGGGCATCGTCGTCGAGGTGGCCGGCCGCAAGATGCAGCTCGACTTTGAGCCGGTGCTGGAGCGGCAGATCCACTACTTTATCAACGGCGCCTCCGGCATCCAGCACATCGGCCAGCGCGACATCGCCTGGATCCGCATCTCCAAGGCCTCGGCGGAAAAGGGGTTCAACCTGGAGCACTTTGGCAAGATCCTGCACGCCCGCTTCCACGCCGACTTCGGGGCCATCGTCGACAAGGTGCAGGTGACCATCTACACCGACAAGGCCCTCATCGAGCAGTGGCTGGCCCGGGCCCGCGAGGCCTACAACTACCGCAACCAGCGCCTGGCCGACCTGGTGGACGAGGCCGTGGAGGAGTTCTACTCCTGCACGCTGTGCCAGTCGTTCGCCCCCAACCACGTCTGCGTCATCTCCCCGGAGCGGCTGGGCCTGTGCGGGGCCTACAACTGGCTGGACTGCAAGGCCTCCAACCAGATCAACCCGACCGGGCCCAACCAGCCGATCCCGAAGGGGCGCTGCCTGGATGCCTTCAAGGGCCAGTACGACAAGGTAAACGAGTTCGTGCAGCAGGCCTCGCACGGTTCCGTGCAGGAAGTCTCGATGTACTCGATCGTCGACAACCCCATGACGGCCTGCGGCTGCTTCGAGTGCATCGCCATGCTCCTCCCCACGGCCAACGGGGTGATGGTGGTCTCCCGCGAGGATCCCAGCATGACCCCGGCCGGCATGACCTTCTCCACGCTGGCCGGCGTGGCCGGCGGCGGCCTGCAGACGCCGGGCGTGATGGGGGTGGGCAAGTACTACCTGCTGAGCAAAAAGTTCCTTTCCGCCGACGGCGGTTTCAAGCGGGTGGTGTGGATGTCCTCGATCCTGAAGGAGATGATGGCCGAGGAGCTGCGCCAAGTGGCCATCCGCGAGGGCGACCCCGACCTGATCGACAAGATCGCCGACGAGCGCGTGGCGACGACCGAGGAAGAGGTCGTCGCCTACCTGGAGCAGAAAGGCCATCCGGCGTTGACGATGCCGCCGATGTTCTAGAAGGCTCCCGTTTCGTCACCACGAAGGCACGAAGACACTAAGGGTCCTGGTCTGTCTCCGGGCAGACAAGCATCTTCTTCGTGTCTTTGTGCCTTCGTGGTTTCGCCCTCTTGCCGAATCTTGGATTTGGGAGTAAAATAGGGGGCTGTAACGGCCGCATCTCCCAAGCCCAGTAAGGAGGGAACAGGTGCCCGACTATCTACAGAACACCGCCGTGCGTGAGATCATGCACCGGGGAGTTATCACCTGTGCGCCGGATACCCCGCTGAAAGATGTCGCCCGCATCATGAACGCCACCGACGTCCACGCCATCTTTGTCGTCGACCCGCGCGAGGTGGTGCTGGGCGTCATCTCGCACATGGATATGCTGCGCACCCTGGGGCAGGACCTGCACTCCCTCCGGGCACAGGACATCATGACGCGCGAGGTCCACAGCATCGACCCCGAGGCCAAGGTCCCGCAGGCCGTGGCGTTGCTGTTGGAGCATGGCATCCACCGCCTGCTCGTGGCTACGGAAAAGGAGGGGGAAAGGTATCCCCTGGGCATTATCTCCACCACCGACGTGATCAACGCCATGTGGGGCCGGCCGTGGCTGTGGGAGCGGCCGGCATCCCGCCAGGAGACCGAGTAGCCAGCGGCCGGCCCCGCGCCGGGGGGCGTGTCAGGCGGCCGGCCGAGCGAGTTCCCTGTACGAGGACGTAACGGGTTCCAGAATAGCCAAAGGAGGCTGCACCATGCCAGTCGAGATCCCGAAAGAAGCCTGGACGAGCCGCGTGCTGGAGGTAACGCTGGGCGCAACCCCGGCCGAGGGCGGCACCCGCGGCCGCAAGGTGACCTTGGGCGGCGAGAGCACCCTGCCCTTCCTGCACTTTGAAGGAGCCATCCCCCACCGCCCGGTGATCGCCGTCGAAGTGCTGGACCGCTCCCCAGAGGACTGGTCGACCCTGCTCCAGGAAGCTTGGGGCGATGTGCTGTGCGACCCCGGCGCCTGGGCCGCCAAGGGGGTCTCCCTGGGCGCCTGCCTGGTCGTCCTGCGACTGGAGAGCTGTCACCCGGACAAGGGGGGGCGTAAGCCGGCCGACGCCGCCGCCACGGTCAAGGCCGTGCTGCAGGCCGTGGACGTTCCGCTGATCGTCCTGGGCCCCGGCCAGGCCGAGGCCGACAACGACGTGCTGGTGGCCGTAGCCGAGGCCGCCGCCGGCGAGCGCCTGGCCCTGGGCCTGTGCGAGGACAAGAACTATCGCACCATCGTCGCCGCCGCCCTGGCCCACAAGCACCTGGTCATCGCCAGCAGCCCCATCGATGTCAACCTGGCCAAGCAGCTAAACATCCTGATCAGCGATATGGGCCTGTCCCTGGAAAACATCATCATCGACCCCACCACCGGCGCCCTGGGCTACGGCCTGGAGTACACCTACTCGGTGATGGAGCGCCTGCGCATCGCCGCCCTCACCGGCGACCGTATGACCCAACTGCCCTTCTTCTGCACCGCCGGCCTGGAATCGTGGCGGCAGAAAGAGTCCAAGGTGGGTACGGGCGTCCCCGAGGCATGGGGCAACTTCCGCGAGCGGGCCGTCGCCTGGGAATTGACCACGGCCACCGCCCTGCTCCTGGCCGGCGCCGACATCCTGGTGCTGCGCCACCCGGAATCGATCCAGCGCATGGTCCAAGTCGTCGACCGGCTGATGGGCTAAAGGAGGCGTCGCCATGGCAATGAGTGGTCTGGAAATCTACAAGCTGCTCCCCGGCGGACTGAAGCCGCCGCACCCCAAGGCCAACTGCAAGGAATGCGGCTTCCCCACCTGTCTGGCCTTTGCCATGAAACTGGCCGCCAAGCAGGCCGACCTGAGCACCTGCCCCTATGTCTCGGAAGAAGCCCGCGCCATCCTCTCCGCGGCCGCCGCCCCGCCGATCCGCCTGGTCACCCTGGGCAGCGGCGAGGCCAAGGTCGAGGTCGGCAACGAAACGGCAATGTTCCGCCACGAAAAGACCTTTTACCATGCCCCCGGCATCTTCCTGCGCGTGCGCGACACCGACGACATCGAGGCCCGGGTCAAACCGGCCATGGCCTACAGCGTCGAGCGCGTCGGCATGCAGTTGGGACTGAGCGGCGTGGCCCTGGAGAACGCCTCCGGCTCGCCGGAGACCCTGGCCGCCGCCGTGCAAAGGGTGCGCGCCCTGACATCCAAGCCGCTCATCCTGATGAGCGCCAACCCCGCCGCCCTGCGGGCCGCCCTGGCCGTGGAGGGCGGCCAGAAGCCCCTGCTCTACGCCGCCACCGCCGACAACTGGGCCGACATGGCCGCGCTGGCCAAGGAGGCCGGCGTCGCCCTGGCCGTGCGCAGCGACAGCCTCGACGGCCTGGCCGAGCTGACCGACAAGATCAAGGGCGCCGGCGTCGAGGATATGGTCCTCGATCCGGGCCAGCGCGACCTCCGGGGGACGCTGCAGGCCCTCACCCATCTGCGCCGGCTGGCCCTGAAGAAGAATTTCCGCCCGCTGGGCTACCCGATCATCACCTTCCCCGGGGAGGAGGCCGGCGATGCGCTGGACGAGATGATCGCCGCGGCCGAGCATGTGGCCAAGTACGCCGGCCTGATCGTGCTGGAGAACTTTTCCCCGGCCCTAGCCTACTCGCTGCTGACGCTGCGCCTGAACATCTACACCGACCCGCAGAAGCCCATCCAGGTCAGCCCCGGCCTATACGAGATCGGCACGCCCGGCGTGGGCTCCCCCCTCCTGGTGACCACCAACTTTTCGCTGACCTACTTCACCGTGGCCGGCGAGGTCGAGGGCAGCGGCGTCCCGGCCTGGTTGCTGATCGCCGACTCCGAGGGCATGAGCGTGCTCACCGCCTGGGCCGCCGGCAAGTTCGACGCCGAAAAGATCGCCAAGACGGTGAAACAGTTCGATGCCGGCAGCAAGATCTCGCACCGCAAGCTGGTCATCCCCGGCTATGTCGCCTCTCTCCTGGGCGAGCTGGAAGACGAGATGCAGGGGTGGGAGATCCTGGTCGGCCCGCGCGAGGCCGTGGATATCACCAACTACCTGAAGAACGTCTGGCGGCCCTAGCGAGCGGCCCAGCCCCCGGTCCGCGACAAAAAGCGACCGCGGAATGACAAAAAGTGGCAGGAAGGCGTGAAAAAGGAGCGGTTTGACGACACAAAATTGCGCGGTGTGCGTACGAGATGGCAGAGTGTCGGACACCTGGCTATGGAGTGTCGAAGGAGGAATCGACCATGGAAACGACCAAGAAGCTGTACCGCTCGACCAAGGACCGCATGCTCGGCGGGGTCTGTGGTGGGCTGGCCGACTATCTGAAGCTCGACTCCACCCTGATCCGGCTGCTCTTCGTGGTAGCCCTGTTCTTCGGGTCGCTGGGCTTCTGGGCCTATGTGGTGATGTGGATCATCGTTCCCGAAGAGCCCGCCGGGCAGACGCCGCCGCCGCCCCCGCCCCCGTCGACCACCTAGACCCACGGCTATGCGGCTCTTGCAATCTGGACCTCTCGGGGCACCCCACCAGGGTGCCCCGTTGGGTGTTGGACCGTGCCGGCGCTTGGACCGGGTAGGCAGACCGCTGTGAACACGGACCTGGCCGTTGTCGTCGTCAACTGGAACACGCGCGACCTGCTGCGCCGCTGCCTGGGCTCGGTGCAGGAAGGGCTGGACGGAGCGCCGTTTTCCTGGCGGATCGTCGTTGTGGACGGCGCCTCCGGCGACGGCAGCGCGGCCATGGTGTGGGAAGAGTTCCCCGGCGCCACCCTGCTGGAGCTGCCCGAGAACCGGGGCTTTGGCGCGGCGGCCAACTACGGCCTCCAGGCGCTCTCCCCATCTCCCCGCCTCCCCGTCCCCCAGCCTTCCTCGTTTAGCGAGGCAGGTGACGGGGAGAGGGCGAGATGGGGAGAGCGTCCATCGCCGAGGTACCTGCTCCTCCTCAACGCCGACACCGAGATCGTCGGCCGGGCCATCCCGGTGATGGTGGGCTACATGGCCGAACATGCCGACGTCGGAGTGATCGGGCCGCAGCTGCGCTACCCCGACGGCACGGTACAGTCCTCCCGGCGGCGTTTCCCCACCCCGGGCACCCTCTTCTGGGAGAGCACGGTGCTGGAGCAGTACTGGCCGGGCAACCCCTGGGCCCGCCGCTACCACCTGGCCGACCGGCCCGACGATGTCGAGCAGGAGGTCGACTGGCTGGTGGGCGCTGCCCTCCTGCTGCGCGCGGAGGCCATCGCCCAGGCCGGCCTGCTGGACGAGGGCTACTTTCTCTACTTCGAGGAGCTGGACTGGTGCCGGCGCATCCGCCGGGCCGGCTGGCGGATCGTCTACCTGCCGGCCGCCCAGGTCGTGCACCACGAGGGCCGCTCCACGGAACAGGTGCCGTTGCAGCGCCACCTGCACTTTGGCCGCAGCAAGGTGCGCTATGCGCGGCAGGCCTTTGGCAACGGCTGGGCCGGCGCCGTGCGCTGGTTTCTCCGGGCGATGTACGCCGGGCAGTGGCTGATCGAGGGCAGCAAGTGGCTGCTGGGACACCGGCGCGCGCTGCGGCGGGAGAGGATGGGCATCTACGCCGCGCTGCTGCGGGATGGCCTGGGGGAGGCGCGGGAAGCCGGACGTAAGGAGTAAAGAGTAAAACCAGGGATGCTGGGGCGGCCCCGGCATCCCTCGGTTGAAGGCTGGAGGTAGACGGATGCGCAACGTGGTGCTCGTGGTGACTATCGCCCTCTTCCTGGCCGGCTGCGGGCCGACGCCGGTTCGGCTAACCCCGGGCCCCGCCCCCACTACGACCCTTGCCCCCACGGTCACGGTCACGGCGACGGGCGAGCCGACGGCCCCGCCCACCGTGCCGCGGCCCACGGCGCTCGTCGAGCCGGGCGAGATCTCGCCGGACAACGCCGCCGGCCTGCAGGAGATGGCCCATTTTGGCAAGGGCTGGGTCACGGGCCTGGCCTGGTCCCCCGACGGACAACTCCTGGCCCTGGGCACCTCGCACGGCGTGCGCCTCTACAACCCCCAGGCCCCCGATCAGGCCGATCACCTGGAGACCGGTTCGCCGGCGTGGTGCGTGGCCTTCTCTCCCGACGGCACCCTGCTGGCGGCCGGCTCCTGGGACGGCGCCGTGCGCCTCTGGGATGTGGCCCGGAAACGCCAGATCCAGGTGCTGAGTGCCCACGCCCAGGGGACCTACGCCGTGGCCTTTTCGCCGGACGGCACCCTCCTGGCCAGCGCTTCCTGCGGGGAAAGCACGCCGAGCGGCTGCGCGGGCGGCGAGATCCGCCTGTGGAACGTGAGCACGGCCCAGCAGGTCCTGACCCTGCGCGGTCACGCCGACTGGGTGGTGAGCCTGGCCTTTTCGCCCGACGGCCGCACCCTGGCCTCGGGCTCCCAGGATGGGACGGCGCGGCTGTGGGAGGTGGCCACGAGCCAGCAGTTGCACCTCCTGCTCGCCCAGGCGCCGGTGCGCAGCCTGGCCTTTTCGCCCGACGGCGCCCTGCTGGCGGCCGGCCTGAGCGACGGCTTTGTCGCCCTGTGGCAGACGGCCACGGGCGAGGGCCTGCCCGCCCTCGGCGGACACGCCCAGGAGGTCAACAGCGTGGCCTTTTCGCCCGACGGCGCCCTGTTGGCCACGGCCGCCGACGACGGCACGGTGCGCATCTGGAACACCCAGGTTTGGAAATCCGCCCAACTGCTGACGGGGCACACCGCGGCCGTGGTCGGGACCGCCTTCTCGCCCGACGGCGCCCTCCTGGCCTCGGCCTCCTGGGACGGCACCGTGCGCCTCTGGCTCGTCGCCACGGGGCGCGAGGTCCAGACGATCCAGGGACACATGGGTGGCATCCAAGGACTGGCCGTGGCCCCCGACGGCACGACATTGGCCGTGGCGCTGTGGGACAACAGCGTGCGCCTGCTGGATATAGCCACCGGGCAGGAGGAACAGGCCCTGCTGGGGCACGCGGCCAAGGTGCGCAGCCTGGATTATAACCTGCCGGGCACCCTCCTGGCCACGGGCGGCGACGACGGTACCGTGCGCCTCTGGGACCTGACCGCCGACCAGCCCCCGCAGGTGCTGGAAGGGCACACCGCCACGGTCTCGGCGGTGGCTTTTTCCCCGGCCGGCACCCTCCTGGCCTCCGGTTCCTGGGACGGCACGATCCGTTTCTGGGACGTGGCCACCGCCCGGCCCGGGCGTATCCTGCAGGCCCAGGCCGAGGTCCACAGCCTCCGCTTTTCCGGCGACGGCCAGGCGCTTATCGCCACGGCCGGCGGGCAACTGCAGGTGTGGGATGTCGCCAGCGGCCGGCCGCGGCTGGCGATCACCGCCGACACGATGTCCGCGCCCATGGCCGCCCTTTCGCCCGACGGGCGGACGGTAGCCGTGGCCGCCGGGGAAAGCGTGCAACTGTGGGACTTGAACACCGGCGCCCTGGTCTGGAGGCAGAAGGGCAATCTCGCTTGCCTGAGCGTAGCCTTTGCCCCGAACGGCACGGTGGTCGCCGCCGGATGGCTGGACGGGACGGTGCTGGTGGTGGACGCCTGGAACGGGCAGGTGCTGAGCGCCTTTCCCGGGCACGTGCGCGAGGTCTCCGGCGTCGCCTTTACGCCCGACGGCCGGCGCCTGCTCTCGGCCGCCTGGGACGGCATCGTGCGCCTCTGGGGATTGGGACGTTAGGAGATTCGCATCCTCGGCGGTTGCCGGGCTGCGTGGGCCGGCGTAGGAAAAGCGTAGGGGTGGCGTAGGGCAACGGGAAACCGCTGCTGCTACGTTGGCGACGGCGCGGGCAGACGCCCGCAAGGAGGTCACTATGTCGGCCCAACCCTCACGATCCTACCATGGCATCGTCTTTTTCGTGGCCGGCCTGGCTTCGCTGGTCGCCATCGCGCTGATGGCCTTTCGCATCGTCTATTCCGGCCAAATCACCTACGTGACGCTGATCTGGAACCTCTTCCTGGCCTGGGTCCCCTGGTCTATGGCGCTGCTGGCCGAGCGGGCCTACCGCCGCCACGCCGGCCGGCTCTCGCTGGCGCTGTTCCTGTTCGGCGGCCTCTGGCTCCTCTTCTTCCCCAACGCCCCGTATATCCTCACCGACTTTTTGCACCTCCAGACGCGCCCACCCATCCCCATCTGGTACGACCTGTTCCTGCTGTTTGCCTTTGCCTGGGCCGGCCTCTTCCTGGGCTTCAGCTCGCTCTACACGATGCAGCGCCTGGTCGCCGCCCGGATTGGGCGCATCCTGGGCTGGCTCTTTACCCTGCTGTCTTTGGCGGCCAGCAGCTTTGGCATCTACCTGGGGCGCTTCCTGCGCTGGAACAGCTGGGATGTCGTCCTCGACCCCCGCGGTCTGGCCGGCGATATCCTCGGTCGGCTGATCCACCCTACGGCCTACCCCCGCACCTACGCCGTGTCGGCCCTGGCCACCGTGGTCTTCACGGCGGTATACCTGACGCTGTATGCGATGACGCAGGTGCCAAGGGAGCAAGAGGTGGTCCAGGTCCGGAGGAAGGCGGAGCAGTGAGGACAACGCGCGCGAGGTGACGCATGAAAGGTGAAGAACCACCCCTCACGTTTCACTCCTCGCCTTCCTGCCTCAACATGTGCCAATATGTCCAAAACTTGTAGTACCCCATGGCGCTGCACAGGTACAGCCCCAGCAGCCCATCGCGCCAGCCGGCCCAGGTGATATAGCGGCGCCAGAACTCTTTCAGCGGCCGGGTCAGGAGGTGCTGCGGACGGGCATGCTGGCCCTGGGAGAGGAGGCGTTGCGCCTCCAGGCGGGCGTAGCGCCGCTGCTTGGCCTGGAACTCGCTCAACGTATCGACATTATAGTGCAGCATGTGCCCCGGCAGGCGCTCCGCCCGGCCCTGCAGCTCGGCCACCTCGTGCACGCGCTGCTCCTCGGGATAGTGGGCCCGCGCCCGCCACAGCAGGCGCAGTTGGTGGTCCGGGTACCAGCCGGCGTGGCCGACACGCCGCCCAAAAAAGTAGTTGTGGCGGGGGATCCAGTAGCCCACCACGGCCTGGGGGTCGGCGGGGTCCGGGGCGCGGCCGGCCAGCGCGGCGATCTCCCGGCACAGCTCCGGCGTGGCCCGCTCGTCGGCGTCGAGAAAAAAGACCCAAGGGTGCCGGCACAGCTCCAGCGCGCGGTTGCGCAAGTGGGCGAAGGAGACAAAGGCCACCCGCTCGATACGCGCCCCACGGGACTCGGCCAGCTCCGCCGTGCGGTCGTCACTCTGGGGGTCGAGGACCACTAGCACCTCGTCGGCGACGGACTGCACGCTCTCGATGCACCCGGCGATGTAGCGTTCCTCGTTCTTGGCGGGGATGGCAATGGAAAGGGACATGGGTTATGACCTCATCGCGAGTATCTGGCGATAGGCCGCCAGGCGGGCGGCCAACTGCTCGGGCGTGATCTCGCCCCGCGCGCGGGCCTGGCGATCCTGCCGGCCGCGCCACCCCAGCCCCAGGCGGACGATCAAGCGGTGGGCGAAGCGAAAGGCCGGCGGGTAGTACAGGCGGAAGAAGCGGTAGCGGCTGCGATGCAGCTCCAGGAACATGCGCTCGGGCATCTGCCGGGTGCTCTGCCCCCCATAGTGCACGACCCGCGCGGCCGGCACCTGCCAGACCTCCCAGCCGGCCCGCTTGAGCCGGTAGCAGAGGTCGACCTCCTCGACATACATAAAGTAGCCCTCGTCGAGAAGCCCCACCTGCGCCAGCGCCTCCCCGCGCAGCAGCAGGCAGGCCCCCAGCGGGTGGTCGATGGGGAAGGGCGCCGTGGCCTGCCGCTCCGGGTAGCGCCCGTTGAGCCGGGAGTGGTACAGCCGGCCATGCAGGGGGAAAAAGTCCAGGAAGGACATTGCCAGGGTGGGGAAGGAGAAGGCGTTCTCCTGCAGCGAGCCGTCGGGGAACAGCAGGCGCGGGCCCAGCGCGCCGGCGCGGGGATGCACCTCCAGGAAGGCCACCAGTGCCTCCAGCGCGCCGGGCTGGGGGATGGTATCGGGGTTGAGGAGGAGGATGTGGGTTAGCTGGCCCCTCCCCACCCGGGCAGGGGGGAGAGGAGGGGTCACGGCAGCGATCCCCTGGTTATTGGCCGCCGCGTAGCCGCGGTTCTCGGCGTTGAACAGGAAACGCACCTCCGGGAACTCGGCCGGCAGGGCTTCCACCGCCCGGTCGGTCGAGGCGTTGTCCACCACCACCGCCTGGTAGGGCACGGCGCTGCCGCGCAGCGCGCTCAGGCAGCCGCGCAGGAGGTCGGCGGTATTATAGTGGACGATGACGATGCCCAGGGGACCGGACGACATAGACTTCTTCCAGGTGACCGAAAACGACCGCCGCCGGTATCATAACACAGCGGGCCCCCGCAGGCAAGCGTAAAATTTCTACTTGACTCTGCCAGGGCGCTGTGGTAGAATGCTTTTGTTCGCAGCGGTCAATGCTCCCACCCTGCCTACATCCACAGGTACAACCCGGCCCGGAGTGGGCCGAGAGGAGCGACCCCCAGACCGTCGCTCGCCGATACCCAGAACAGAAAGGAGGTGCCACCTCACCCAAAGGCTCGTAGAGTCACCAACGGCATTCCGACAGATGAAACCGGAGGAGAAGAAAATGTCTGGAAAGCGTGTGCTCTTCGTGCTGATTGTCGCCCTGACCCTGGTAGCGACGGTCCTGGGGGCCTGCGGCCCGCAGCCGGCGGCCCCCACCGCCGTTCCGCCGACCTCGGCCCCCACCGCGATCCCCTTTGCGCCCACCAAGTACGCCGCCCCCAGCTGCGACTACGGCGGGGAGATCCTCTCCATCGAGGCCGTCGACCGGCTGACCGTCAAATTCACCCTCTGCTTCCCCGACCCGGCCTTCCCGTCCAAGATCGCCTTCTCGGCCTTCCCGATCAACGACACCGCCTACCTGGAGGCGACCGGGGGCGGCGGCAAGCTGGTTACGGAGCCCAACGGCACCGGGCCCTTCAAACTGGAGCGCTGGACCCGCGGCTCGGAGCTGGTCCTGACCCGCAACGACGCCTACTGGGGTGAGAAGCCAGCGTTCAAGACGCTTATCTTCCGCTGGAACTCGGAAGCGGCCCAGCGCCTGGTGGAGCTGCAGGCCGGCACGGTGGACGGCATCGACAACATCGCTCCCGACGCCTTTGAGGTGGTGGCCAAGGATGCCAACCTGCAGTTGATCGAGCGCCCGGGCACCAACATCTTCTATATCGGCATGAACAACACCTATCCGCCCTTTGACAACGAAAAGGTGCGCCAGGCATTCGCCATGGCCATCGACCGGGAGCGCATCGTCAAGAACTTTTACCCGATCGGCTCCCTGGTCGCCTCCCAGTTCATGCCGCCCTCGATCTTTGGCTATACCCCCGAGGTCACCTGGTACGAATATAACCCCACTGAGGCCAAGCGCATCCTCGAGGCCGAAGGTGTGCTGCCCGGCTTCAAGACCAAGATCACCTACCGCGACGTGGTCCGTGGCTACCTGCCGACGCCCGGCGTCGTGGCCCAGGACATCCAGGCCCAGCTCGCGGCTATCGGCGTCCAGGCCGAGATCGTGGTCATGGAGTCCGGCGCCTTTATCGACGCCGCCGACGCCGGCGAGCTGGAGGGCTTCCACCTGCTCGGCTGGGGCGCCGACTACCCCGACGCCACCAACTTCCTGGACTACCACTTTGGCCGGGGCGCCTCCAAGCAGTTCGGCAACGGCTTCCCCGACCTCTGGGAGAAGCTGGAGAAGGCCGCGTCGCTGGCCAAGCCCGAGGAGCGCCTCCCGGTCTATAAAGAGGCCAACGAGCTGATCAAGCAGCACGTGCCGATGATCCCGGTGGCCCACGGCGGCTCCGGCCTGGCCTACAAGAAGGACGTCGTCGGGGCTCACGCCAGCCCGCTGTCCAACGAGCAGTTCGCCGTGATGAAGCCGGGCAACCGCGACACCTTCGTCTGGATGCAGAACGCCGAGCCCATCGGCCTGTACTGCGCCGACGAGTCCGACGGCGAGTCGCTGCGCGCCTGCGAGCAGATCAACGAGGCCCTGCTGGCCTTTGAGGTGGGCGGCAGCGACGTGGTCCCCGGCCTGGCCACCAAGTGCGACGCCAACACCGACCTGACGGTCTGGACCTGCACCCTGCGCGACGGGGTCAAGTTCCACAACGGCGCCGACCTGGATGCCAACGATGTCGTGCTCTCCTACGCCGTCCAGTGGGACGCCGCGCACCCGCTGCACGTGGGCCGCGACGGCTCCTTCACCTACTGGTCCGGCCTGTTCCTTTCCTTCTTGAACCCGCCGAAATAGAGGCGACAGCGGGCAGATCCGCCGGTGGGTCCCGGGGTGCCCCCGGGACCCACCGGCGCACCCGCTCCTTTCGTCCGCGTTTGCCGGAACCATGCGGCTCCGGCAAACGCGGCAGGTGCAACAGGGCCGGCCCCCTCCTCCGTTGGGGCCGATACGGAGAAAACGATGCTCAGCTACGTCATCCGCCGACTGTTGTTGGCCATCCCCGTGCTCCTGGGCATACTCTTTGTCACCTTTGCCGTGGCCCGCCTGCTGCCGGGCGACCCCTGCCACGCCATGCTCCAAGAGAAGGCGACGCCGCAGGTTTGCGATGAATTCAACAGGCGCTTCGGCCTGGACAAGCCGATCCCCCTGCAGTTCCTGGACTATATCGGGGACGCGCTGCGGGCCAACTTTGGCCAATCGATCCAGCAGGGCCGGCCGGTCACGGAGCTCCTGGCCGAGCGGCTGCCGACGACGCTGGAGCTTTCGCTGGGGGCCCTGTTCTTCTCCGTCATCGTCGGCATTCCCCTCGGCCTGATCTCGGCCTACTGGCGCAACTCGGTGATCGACGTGGTCACGATGCTCATCGCCAACGTCGGCGTCTCCATGCCCGTCTTCTGGCTGGGGCTGATGCTGGCCTATGTCTTTGCCGTCCTGCTGCGCGGCACCCCGTTGGCCCTGCCCCCCTCCCACCGCATGTCCCCCGGCCTGAGCCCGGCCGAACTCTATACCACATGGAACATCGCCGTGACGCCGGGAACGTTCGGGCACTGGGCCCTGAGCTTTCTCTCCAACCTCTATGTCTTTAACACGCTGGTCACCGGCCAGTGGGACAAACTGTGGGACGCCGTCCGGCACCTGATCCTCCCTGCCGTGGCCCTGGGAACCATCCCCATGGCCCTCATCGCCCGGATGACACGCTCCAGCCTGCTCGAAGTGCTGGGGCTCGACTATGTCCGCGTGGCCCGGGCCAAGGGGCTGCTGGAACGGGCCGTCGTGCTGCGGCACGCCTTTCGCAACGCCATGCTACCCGTCGCCACGGTCATCGGGTTGGAGCTGGGCTACCTGATGGGCGGGGCCATGCTCACGGAGACGATCTTTGGCCTGAACGGGGTCGGAACGGCCCTGCTCACGGCGATCACGGCCCGGGACTACCAGGTGATCCAGGCCTTTACCCTGGTCGTGGCCGTCATCTTTGTGGTGGTGAACCTGGCCGTGGACTTGCTCTACGGCGTCCTCGATCCGCGCGTGCGCTTCGAATGATCTGCTGAGGTAGCGATGAAAAGAGTCCTGCCCCAACCACGTGCCCGCCGTCCGCGCAAGGGGAGCAGCCTATGGCATGATGCCATGCGCTACCTGTTCCGCCAGCGATCGGCCATCGTGGGCATGGTCGTCCTGGGGCTGCTGGTGCTGGTGGCCGTCTTTGCTCCGCTCATTGCCCCCTACGATCCCACGAAGCCGATGATCGAGGTGCCCGAAGAAAAGGCCCTGGTCGAGGCCAATGTCCGGTGCAGCCCCGATGGCAAGATCATCGCCGGCGAAGAGGGAACCGTGATCAAGCCGCGCAGCCTGGTGCGGATGCCCCCCTGCATCTACTGGCTGGGCTGCTGCCCGGACCGGCCGCAGCATATCCTGGGGACCGACAGCAACACCCGCGACCTCTTCAGCCGGGTGATCTACGGTTCGCGCTATTCGCTGTATATCGGTTTTGCCTCGGTCGGCTTCGCCATCGTGATTGGGTCCCTGCTGGGCGCGGTCGCGGCCTATGCCGGCGGTTGGCTGGACAACGTCCTGATGCGCATCATGGACGTGCTCATGGCCTTTCCCTCGCTGATGCTGGCCATCGCCATCGTCTCGGTGTTGGGCCCCAGCCTGATCAACGCGCTGCTGGCCATCGGCATCGTCTCCATCCCGCGCTATGCCCGCGTGATGCGGGCCAGCGTGATCTCGGTCAAGGAGCGCGACTTTGTCGTCGCCGATCGGGCTCTGGGCTTTTCCTCGGCCTCGATCCTCTTCCGGCGCATCATGCCCAACGCCCTGGCCCCGATGATCGTCCAGGGCACGCTGGGCATCGCCACGGCCATCCTGGATGCCGCGGCGCTCTCTTTCTTGGGCCTGGGCGCGCAAAAGCCGATGCCCGAGTGGGGCATCATGTTGGGGGACGAGCGCTCCTACGTCTTTACCGCCCCCCACCTGGTCTTTTTCCCCGGCCTGGCAATCATGCTGACGGTATTGGCGTTCAACTTGCTCGGCGACGGGCTGCGGGATGCGCTCGACCCGCGGCTCAACCGGTAGAGTTCGGTGTTCAGAATGGTGGTCTGCCAAACAGGGTCCTGGCGACAAGCGCAGCAGGGGATACTTTGATGGCAACGACGCGGCAAGGCAGTGCCGGCGCACCTTCCAACACGAGTTTGCTGGACATCCGCGACCTGCGGACCTACTTCTACACCCAGGACGGCGTGGTCAAGGCGGTGGACGGGGTAGACTTTGCGGTCCGGCGCGGCGAGATCGTCGGACTGGTCGGCGAATCGGGCTGCGGCAAGAGCGTGACCTCGTTCTCCGTGCTGCGCCTGATTGCCCATCCCGGCCGGATCGTCTCCGGCGAGATCCTCTTCGACGGCGTGGACCTGATGAAGCTATCGCGGCGCCAGATGACCCAGATCCGCGGCAGCCGCATCTCGATGATCTTTCAGCAGCCCACGAGCTGCCTGAACCCTGTCTTCGAGGTGGGCGACCAGATCGGCGAGGTCCTGGCCATCCACCAGCGCCTCCGCCGGGACGAGCGCCGCGAACGGACGATCGAGCTCTTGCAGCGCGTGGGCATTCCCGACGCTGCGAAACGCGCCAACGCCTACCCCCACGAGCTATCGGGGGGCCAGGCGCAGCGCGCCATGATCGCCATGGCGTTGGCCTGCAACCCCGAGCTGCTGATCGCCGACGAGCCGACCACCGCGCTGGATGTCACCATCCAGGCCCAGATCCTGGACCTGATGCGCAAACTGCAGCAGGAGATGAACACGGCGATCATCCTGATCACCCACGACCTGGGCATCGTCTCCGACATGGCCTCGCGGGTGGCGGTGATGTACGCCGGCCAGATCGTCGAGGAGGGCGATGTCCGCGCGATCTTTCACCGGCCACGGCACCCCTACACCCAGGGGCTGCTGGCCTCGGTCCCGGTGCTGGGTCAGGTCAAGGAGGAGCTGGATGTCATCCCGGGCGTGGTGCCCAACCTGATCAACCTGCCGCCGGGCTGCCGCTTCTCCCCCCGCTGCCGGCCGCGCGCCGAAAAGGGGCTGGTCGTCTGCACCGAGCAGGAGCCGTCGCTGGTGGCGCTGGCCGAGGAGGCCGGCCACAAGGTGCGCTGTTGGCTGTACAGCTGAGCCCGAGGTAGAATCGTGAGAGGAAACGCCGCCACCCTCATCGAGGTCCGCAACCTGGTCAAGTATTTCCCCGTCCGCGCCGGCATCTTTCGGCGCGTCCATGGATGGGTGAAAGCGGTGGACAATGTCAGCTTCACCATCCGGGCCGGGGAGACACTGGGGCTGGTGGGCGAGTCGGGGTGCGGCAAGACGACCGTCGGCCGCACCATCCTGCGGCTCATCGAACCCACCGCCGGGCAGGTGCTGTTCGCTGGCCGAGACGTAACCAAGATGCGGGGGGGGGAGCTCAAGCGCATGCGCCGGGAGATGCAGATCGTCTTCCAGGACCCCTACTCCTCGCTCGACCCGCGCTCGCAGATCGGCAGCATCCTCGGCGATCCGCTGGCGCTGCATGGGGTCCGGGACCCGGAGGAACGGCACCGGCGGGTGATGGAGATCATAGAAAAGGTCGGGCTGGCCGAGGACCACATCCGCCGCTACCCTCACGAGTTCTCCGGCGGGCAGCGCCAGCGCATCGGCATCGCCCGCGCGCTGGTGCTGCGCCCCAAGTTCATCGTCTGCGACGAGCCGGTGTCGGCGCTGGATGTCTCCATCCAGTCGCAGGTATTGAACCTCCTGCGCCAGCTACAGCGCGAGTTCCACCTGACCTATCTCTTTATCGCCCACAACCTGAGCGTGGTCGAGCACATCAGCGACCGCGTGGCGGTGATGTACCTGGGCAAGATCGTCGAACTGGCCAAACGGGAGGTCTTTTACCGCAACCCGCTGCACCCCTACACCCAGGCGTTGATGTCGGCCATCCCCATCCCCGACCCCGATGTGCGGCGGGAGCGCATCATCCTGGCGGGCGATGTCCCCAGCCCGCTGAACCCGCCGGCCGGCTGCCGTTTCCACCCGCGTTGCTGGAAAGCGCTGGACATCTGTTCGCAGCAGGAGCCGGCCCTGGTGGAAGTGGAGCCGGAGCACAGCGTGGCCTGTTTCCTGGCAGGTTCTTCATAGGCGCTCTTTTATCTCCCTCGCCAAGGCCCTGCCGATCCCCGGCACCGCGGCGATCTCCTCCTCCGACGCCTCGCGGATGCCCGGCACGCTGCCGAACTTTTTCAGCAGGATCGCCTTGCGCCGGGGGCCGATGCCGGGGATCTCGTCCAGGCGGGAGCGCAGGCCGGCCTTTTCCCGCCGGCCGCGGTGGTAGGTGATGGCGAAGCGGTGGGCCTCGTCGCGCAGGCGCTGCAGCATGTAGAGCGCTACCGAGTCGCGCGGCAGGACGAGCGGCTCTGCCGCGCCGGGACGGTGGATGACCTCCTCCTTCTTGGCCAGGCCGATCAGCGGGATGGCCAGGCCGGCCTCTGCCAGCACCGCCTGCGCCGCGCTTACCTGCCCCGCCCCCCCATCCACCAGCACCAGGTCGGGCAGGTTCTCCCAGCCCCGCTGTTCCTCGCCCTCGGCCCGGGCGCGGTGGAAGCGCCGCCGCAGCACCTCGGCCAGCGCCGCAAAGTCGTCTTGCCCTTGGACCGTGCGGATGCGGAAGCGGCGGTAGTCGCTCCGCTTGGGCGCACCGTCCTCGAAGACGACCATGCTGCCGACCGTCTCCTGCCCCTGGGTCGTGGAGATGTCGTACCCCTCAATGCGCCGGGGGATGGCCGGCAGGCCCAGCGCCTCGCGCAGTTCGGCCATGGCGCCGGCCTGGCGCTGCTTCTCGCTCAGCCACTTGAGCCGCATCTGCTCCAGCGTCTCGCAGGCATTCTTGGCCACCAGCTCCACCAGTTGGCGTTTCTCCCCCCGCCGGGGCACGCGGATGGCCACCTTGTCGCGGCGCTTCTGCCGCAGCCACTCCTCGATCACCGCCCACTCCTCGATCTCGTGCTGCAGGAGGAGCGTGCGCGGAACCTGCGGGGCGCTCTCGTAGAACTGGGTGACAAAGGAGCTCATCACCTGGCTCTCGGTGGCCTCCTCGGTGCCCTGGAGGGCGAACGACTCGCTGCCGATGAGCCGGCCGCGGCGGATGAAAAAGACCTGCACCAGGGCCTCGCCGCCGTCGCGGGCAAAGGCGATGACGTCCTCGTCGTCCATCTGCGCCGAGACGACCTTCTGTCGCTCCAGGATGTGCGCCAGGTCGCGCACCTGGTCGCGCAGGGCGGCGGCGCGCTCGAACTGCATATTCGCGGCGGCCTCTTCCATCTGGCGCTGTAGGTGGCGCACCACCTCGTCGCCCTTCCCTTCTAGGAAGAGGATCACCTGGCGGATGACGGCCTGGTACTGCTCTCGGTCGGCCAGGCCGGCGCAGGCCCCCAGGCAGCGGTTGATGTAGTAGTAGAAACAGGGACGCTTCTGTTTGCCGTCGATGGGCCGAGGCGGGGCGCAATAGGGAAAGATCTTTTTCAGCAGCTTGAGCGTGCGGTCCACCGAGCCGGCGCTGGAAAAGGGGCCAAAGTAGCGGGCGCCGTCTTCCTCCAGCCGGCGCGTCTTCAAGACCCGCGGCCAGGCCTCGTTGGTGGTGACCTTGATAAAGGGGTAGCTCTTGTCGTCGCGCAGGCGGATGTTGTAGCGCGGGCGGTGCTGCTTGATCAGGTTGTTCTCCAGCACCAGCGCCTCGAGCTCGTTGTCGGTGAGGATCACCTGGAAGTCGACGATGCGCGCCACCAACTCGCGCGTCTTGTGGTCCAACGTCTGGGGGGAGGCGAAATAGGAGCGCACCCGGTCGTGCAGGCAGACCGACTTGCCGACGTAGAGGACCGTCCCCTGGGCGTCCCGGAAGATGTAGACGCCGGGGTGGTCGGGCAGGGCCCGGAGGCGTTCCTCGAACTCGGGTGGGACGGACATCGCTGGACCTCACCACTATTATAGCACAGGAGGCCGGGGGGCTGGGGCGCGCTTCATGTCCACACCTCGAAGGCCATCTGGCGGATCTTGCGCCGGGGTTTGCCCCGCGCCTGGAGCAGGATGCGCCGCCCCTCCGGGGTGCGGGTGTAGACCAGCCTCCCGCCGCCCACGTAACGCCTCCAGTGTTTCTCCAGCGCCGCGGCCCGCTCGCGGCGCGAGGCGAGCACGTCCGGCACGCGGTGGTAGGCGCGCAGGTCCTCGCCCAGCCCCAGCACCGTGCGCACGGCCAGCCACAGCGGCCGGTAGAGCAGGTTGCGCAGCGAGGTGCTGTCGCGCTCGATCAGGTAGCGGGCGTCGCCCAACGGCCCCATCATCTCGCGGTAGGCCCGGGCGAAGGTGTCCGAGTCTTCCGGCGAGGCATAGTCCAGCAGCACCTCGTAGCCGCCGTCGTCCGTGGCCACGGCCCGCACATACTTCTCCGTCAGGTTGCGGCTCACCAGGCCGGCCTCGCGCAGCGCTTCCAGCAGCGCCCGCCCCATGTCCAGGAGCACGGCGTCGGCCGGCAGTTCCAGGAAGGCCCGCTTAAAGACCCGCGCCATCCCCACCGCGTTAAAGACCAGCGCCGCCAGCACGGCGATCAGCGTCAGCCCGCCCAGGCAGATGGGCAGCACCGGGGCCGGCATGCCCTCGGTCCAGGGGATATAGTAGGCCCCGGCCAGCCATACCATGCCAAAGACGGACAGCAGGCTCACGACCAGCCGCCAGACCAGCGCCCGCAACGAGTCCTGCACCGTGTAGGCCGTGCGGAACTTGAGGTCCTCCTTCTCCACCCGCGTGGCGCTGTAGGAAAAGTTGGAGTACGGCTGGCCGACCTCCCACAGGTCGTAGACGGCGTCGCGCTCGCGCACGGCGTTGAGCATGCGCGCCGTGTACTTGCCAAAGTTGATCAGCTTGAAACCGCGCGTCCCCAGCTCGGCCGCCAGCCCCATGTCGATGTGCGGCAGGCCGCGCACGATCCGCCCGCGCCGGGGCATCTCGGGAGGGGTTTCCCGGCGCATCGCCTGCCCCACGGCCTGGACCAGCTCCCGCGCCCGCGGCTGCACCACCACCCCCCAGGTGTGCTCGTGCCGGGCGATGAAGCGCCGCAGGTCGGCGTCGCCCTTGTCGAACTTGCGGCTGATACAGACGATGTCCCAGTTGTGGGCCACCTTGCGCGGCCAGGATGGGTCCAGCCGCAGGCTGCGCCCGCGGAGCTGCTGCACTCCGGCGCGCGTGGTCACCGCCGTCAGGTCGAGCAGCGTGTTCAGCGAGAGGGCGTCCCACCCCTCGCCAAAGAGCCCGCGCGTGCCCACCAGGCAGCGGGTCACGCCGGCCTCGAAGAGCGCCGTCACTACCGCCACGTAGGTGCGCGGCGCCCAATCGCGCCCGCTGCCGGCCCACTGCACGATGCGCGGATCGTCCGTGGGCTGCCAGTCCCAGCCGAACTCCAGCCCGCGCCCCGCGCTCCAGCGCCGGACGCCTTCCTCCACCCTCTCCCGGCTGTCGGCGTCCACCAGCACCACCTTGCCGGTCACCAGGATCGGGTCCAGGGCGTTGGTCTCCGGATCGGCGACGAGACGGCGATAGATGCGCACGGCGCTGCCGGCATCGGGGTCCAGCACCCCCTTCAACTGGCGGCTGCGGGCGCTGATCCGCTCGAAATCGGTGATCACGACGGCGCGCAGTTGCGGGCCCATGGCCGCCGCCTCGGCGCGCAGGACCTGGACCACCGCCGCGTCCTTGGCCTCGGAGAGGGCCAGCACCAGGTCGCCGGGCGAGCGCCCGTGGCGGATGCCGGCCTCGCTGATGGTGATGCCGAAGGAGAGCAGGCGGCTGCGGAGCTGGCGATATAGCTCCTGCTGCGCTGGCTCGGAGCTGACCTTGAGCACGCGCAGGGCATAGGTCTCGAGCAGCACCAGCCAGTCGTCCACCGTCAACGGTTCGGCCATCTCCTCGACCACGGCGACATCCTCCGGCAGCGCCACCTGCCGGGCGCGGAGCGCCTTGACGGCGGCGATGCCCAGCAGCGGCTCGCGGTTGAGCAGGCTCTCGAACGGCTCGGCGGGCGCATCGGGCGCGGCGCCGGCCGGCCGGCGGGCGATCACCGTCTTTTGCAGCCACTCCAGGAAGGCGGACGTGCCCGTCACCTGGGCGATGGCCTCCTGGAAATGGTCCTGGATGTGGCGGAGGTACTCCATCTCGCGCGGCGAGGGCTCGCAGAAATAGACCAGGTCGCGGTAGGGGGCCAGGCTGCCCTCCTTGACCACGGCCGGCGTGGGCACCTCGAAGTCGACCTCACCCAGCAGGGCGTCGTAATTTTCGAACTCGCTCGGGTTGCTCGGATCGGGCAGGGTGGCGGTGAGCCCGACCACGCGGGCGTCGGGCAAGGCCCGGAGCAGCTCGCGCAGGATAAAGGCCCAGTAGTCCAGCAGGTGGTGGCACTCGTCCAGGACGATGGTGCCGGCGCCCAGGGCGACGATGCGCGCGATCAGGTCGCGGGCGTTGGGATGGAGGAAGCGCCGGCCGTCGAACTCCCCGCCGCGCAGGAACTCGCGCTTGAGGCGCAGGTAGCGCTTGCTCACCTCGCGGCGATACTCCTCGGCGTTGCTCGCCCGGAGGGTAGCGATGCGGGCCTGGGCCTCTTCCGGCGCCCCGGCCTTGCCGCCCTGGAGCAATTCCTCGGCCCAGCGCTCCACGGCGATGCGCTCGACGAACTCCAGGTTCTCGCCGGGAGTGGAGAGGACTTGGTAGGTGAGGACATTGATCTCGGCCAGTCGGTTGGGGTCCATGCTGACGTGCGCGGCCACCCAGCCGGGGTCGTCGGTGAAGAGGCCGGCCTTTTCCCGCCACTGCTGCTGGATGGTGGTGGTGGGGCAAAAGACGACGGCCGGCCGGCCAAAGCGCCGCACCAGTTCCAGCCCGACGATCGTCTTGCCCGATCCTGGCGGGGCGACGATGTGGTATTTGTGGTCCTGCTGCTTCTGCCGTTCGACGACCTCCAGGATCATCTCCTGGTAGTGCCAGAAGGGCTGGCGGAAGCGCAGGGAGGAGAAAATGGAGGTCGTCATGGTTCCGCCCCGCGGCGCTCCCGCAGCAGCCAGGCCAGCCCCAGCCCCGTGACCGCCCCATAGACCCCAGCGCCGCCGCCGAAGAGGGCCACCAGACCGACCGTCGTGGGGATCGGCAGGATGGCGGCGCGGTCCACCAGCAGGATGGCCAGTATCCCGGCGGCCAGGCCGGCCGCGCTGATCGCGATCCACCATCCGGCCCGGCGCACCGCACGCCGCAGCGGCACGGCGCGCTCCGCGATCTCGATCCCCCCGGCCGAGGCCGCGGCCAGCTCGTTCAGCGCCGCCGCCAGGCCGCCGCGCGTTGGGTCGCGCAGGGCATGGGTGTGCGGCGCGGCGGCCAGCAGCGCCCCCACCATGCCGTGCAGCGCGGCGCTGTCCGAGATCAACTCCGTCTCGAAAGACAGCCCCTCCCGCCGGCTCAGGACGGCGATGCCGTGGCCGCCGACCGTGCCGCTCAGGAGCACGGCGTCGCCTGGGCGCACCCGGTCCGGCCCGACCTCCACGCCGGCCGGCACGATCCCCACGCCGGTTGTGTTGATGTACAGGCCATCCCCATGCCCCCGCTCGACCACCTTGGTGCGGATGGTCTTGTCCATGGTCTCCTCTTATTTGTGGCGTAGCCGCTCCAGGTCCGCGTCCACAAAGCGCACCTCCTGGGGGTCGGAACACTCGATCGCCGCTATATTAGCGCGGGCGGGGGCAAAATGCAAATGGAGGTTGCCATTTTCCCACCGCTGCTGTATAATCGTCCTATGAAGGCTAGGCTTCATCGCCTGGGGGATCGGGGTTTTCCCCTTTGTCACGCGCGCACGCGTGCCGGAGGCGCGCCTAGCCCCGGCCCGGCGCCGGGCTCATTGGCGGGCCGGCCCGCACCCCGGCGGGTGCGGCGCCCCGGCCTCGGAGAAGTACGGCTATGCTCATCCGGCTTACAGGGATCGCGCTCGCCGGGCTGCTGCTCATCGGCCTGGTCGCCCCGTCCGCCGGCTCCCCTCCACATCTCCAGGCCGGCCAGGGCCAGACCGGCCCCTCCCGGTCCCCGACTATCGGCAGAGGCCCGGTGGGCACCCCCCGGCCCGACCAGGCGGGAGACCAAGGGCGAGACGATACCACCTCCACGGAAAGCGGGCCGGCCACGCCCCCATCACCGGCCGGGACCGGACCCACCTTCGTCTATCCCGCGTCCATCCTGTGGGCCAACGGACCCCTCGTCACCCACCCCGGCGGCGGCCTCGGCGGGGCCGACGCCAGCGCCCTACAGACCGCCCAGGGCATGAGCACGTATGGCTTCGCCAACCAGTTCGCGCTTGGCTACCGCATGGCCGATGACTTTCAGATCACCGACCCCGCCGGCTGGCGGATCAGCAGCATCACCTTTTTTGCCTACCAGATGGACCCCTCCGTCGCGCCGTCTACCATCACCGGCGTCTACTGCCAGATCTGGAACGGCCCGCCGGACGCCCCCGGCAGCAGCGTCGTCTGGGGCAACCTGACCAGCAACCGGCTGATCACCAGCACCTGGGCAGGCATCTACCGGACGCGCGATACGGACCTGCTTTTGAGCGACCGACCCATCATGGCCAACCGGGCCGACGCCTGGGTGGTGCTGCCGCCGGGCGTCTACTGGCTCGATTGGGCAACGGACGGCGCGCTGCCTTCCGGCCCATGGGCGCCCCCCATCACGATCCTCGGCCAGAAGACGACTGGCAACGCCATGCAGTTCAGCGGCTCCTGGGCGCCGGCCCTGGACAGCGGCAGCGGCACCCCCCAGGGCATGCCCTTTCTCATCGCCGGCACCGTCTACCAGGAACCGCGCGGGGTGGCCTACCTGCCCTTCGTATCCCGGAACTATCCCCTCATCCCGGCCGCGCCGATCCTGAGCCCGATCAGCAACGCCGACGGCGACGGGAACTATACCGTCGGCTGGGGCTCGTCCGCGGGGGCAGAAACGTACCTCCTGGTAGAAGACAGCGCCCCGGACTTTTCCAGCCCGACCACCGTCTACTCCGGGCCCGGTACATCGGCTGCCATCGCCGGCCGCGACCTGGGGACCTACTACTATCGGGTCCGGGCATCCAACGCCTACGGAAGCGGCGCCTGGAGCAATGTCGAGTCGGTCGTGGTCACGGTGCCGCCGCCGGGATGTCCGCAGGCGGGCGCATGGTACGGCGCCACGAACCAGGGGCGCAGCCTCTCCTTCGTGGTGGAGAGCTCGCCGCGCTGCCAGGTCGCCGCGGGCTCCCTGAGCATCACGATCTATAACAGCTGTGGCTTCGAGACCCTCACCGTGTTTGGCGCCAGCTATCCGATTGTGGACAACCGCTTCGACGCGGATGGCTACACCGTCCGGGTGACGGGCGAGTTCTCCTCCCCCACGGCGGCCGGGGGGACCTTTAGCTTCAGCATGGCCAACCCCTCTCCCCCTCCTGCCAACTGCACCGCCTCCGGCACCTGGACGGCGGCTCCTTGAAGTCCCCGGCATCGGCGTCTTTGGACCTTGGCCGCTCCGCCCCCGGCTCATTTTGGGCGCAGTGAGATAGCCTCGGCCACCACCGCCTGCCCCAGGGCGATCCCGCCGTCGTTGGGCGGCACCAGGCGGTGGGTGTACACGGTGAACCCGCCCTCCCGCAGCAGCGCCACGACGTGCCCCAGCAGGGTGACGTTCTGGAACACGCCCCCCGAGAGCGCCACGGCCTCCAGCCCTGTCTCCTGGCGCAACTGCCCGCAGACGGCGGCGATGGCCCGCGCCAGCCCGTGGCGCGCCTCGGCGAGCACGGCCCGCAGCAGGGGAGCTGGGTCGAGGGTCCAGCCGTCCTCGGCATCGATCAGCGCCAGGTCGTAAGGGACCGCGGCTTCGGGAGGATCCGGCAGGACAAGCCCGGCTCCCTCCAGCTCGATCGCCGCCCGGGCCTCGTAGTTGATCTCCTGCCGCACCCCGGCCAGGGCGGCCACGGCGTCGAAGAGCCGGCCGGCGCTGGAGGTGGGCACGACATTCACCCCGCGCTCCAGTTGGCGCAGCAGCACGGCCCTTTCCCCCGGTGGACAGGCGGCGACCGGGGGCAGGTCCTCGTCCCAGGGCAGGCCGGCCGCCCAGAGATAGGCCAGGGCCACCCGGTACGGCCGGCGGATGGCGGCGTCGCCCCCCGGAAGCGGCAGCGCTTTCAGGTGCGCGGCGCGGCGGAAGGAAGCGTAGCCGGCCACCAGGAACTCGCCCCCCCAGATGGTCCCGTCGGGGCCGTAGCCGGTCCCGTCCAGGGCCACGCCGATAACCTGCCGCTCCGCCCCGAGGCCGTGCTCGGCCATACAGGCGGCCACGTGGGCATGGTGGTGCTGCACGGCGATCCGGGGCAGCCCGCGCTCCGCGGCCAACTCCTGGGCATAGTGCGTGGAGAGGTAGCCCGGGTGCATGTCGTGGGCCACGAGCTGGGGGACGATGCGAAAGGTGCGCCCGAGCTGCTCCACCATCTGGGTGAAAAAGCCCAGCGTCTCA
>CAZQFV010000033.1:0-33575 GCA_964592645.1 uncultured Chloroflexia bacterium | reverse complement strand
GGGTCCTTGGCAAGTGTGTGGTTGTTAAAGTGTCAACCGATCAGTGAACCATCCCTTCCACTTCACCTGAATCTCGGATCCCTCGGTTACTCCCTTTGGTTTGAGCTGCTTCGGGGCGACGCTTCGGAAAGAAGCCACGGTGAAGAAGTTTATCCGGCCCTCGACGTTCCAAGTCGTTAGGGTGCGTTCTCTCCATAGTGAATGGTGTGCGCGGAGGCCTCCAGAACTCCAGACGCCTTCTTCCGCCGAAAGGATGGGGAAAGCGATCCAATCCGAGTCCAGCATTCCGTAGTTCCAGGCACGTTCGGCGTCGCTCGGCGAGTGCGACATGCTCAGGTCGGCATTCGTTTTTGCCCGCGATTCGATTCGCGCTCCGCATCGAGTGCAGCATAGGTCGGGGATTCGGACGCGCTTTCTCTTCACGTCATGCCAGATGCGGGTCGAAAGCGAGCCGCGCTCGAGCTCGATAACGTGGTGACCAAGCGAGTTCAAGTATTGCTGAACCGCCTGTGCGCCGACAGCACCGACCGCCAGCATTCGGAAGAAGCTGGAGTTCGTCTTGAAAGCATTACGCGGGGCCACTTCGCCTCCTCATGATTCCTGTCTTCATAATCGAGTCCTGGCGTCTATCTGATTATACCGAAGGAACAGTCTGCGCGCAAGTTTCCTGGTCACATAGCCCAGTTGACGGCCGCCGGCCTTTGTGCTAATTTGTCGGTGTGCCGTATTCCAGCAGCGATTGGGGGTGCGACGATGGGTCCTGTAGCAGACAAGGCCGCGCCGAAGGGCCGCTGGCGTGGATGGCTGCGCGAGTGGCAGTGGTTCCTCCTCGGCGCGGTCTGGCTGGCCGCGTTGGCCCTGGGGTATGTCGGCTTCGCCCGCTATGCCGCGGCGCGGGGCGCGGACCTCACGCCGGGGGACATCTTTTACCTCGTCCTGCAGCTCATCCCCATGAACTCGGGCGCCGTCCCCCCGCCGGTCCCTTGGGAGCTCGAGGTGGCCCGGCTGCTGATCCCGGCCGTGGCCGCCTACACCGCCGTCCGCGCCATCCTGCACATCTTTCGCGACCAGCTGCAGCTCCTGCGCCTGTGGCGCATCCGCGACCACATCGTCATCTGTGGGCTGGGGCGCATGGGCCGGCGCCTGGCCGACGGCTTTGCCCTCCGGGGCACCCCCGTCGTCTTGCTGGAGCGCGACGATGAGAACGACGCGCTCGAACTGTGCCGGCAACGGGGCCAGATCGTCCTCCTGGGCGATGCCACCGACCCCCACCTGCTCCGCCAGGCCCGGCTGGAGCGGGCCCGGTACCTCATCGCGGTCTGCGGCGACGACGGCGTCAACGCCGAGATCGCCCTGCGGGCCCGGGAGGTCGTGCGCGACCGCATGCATAGCCCCCTGACGGCGATCCTGCACGTAGTCGACCCGCGCCTGTGCGAACTGCTGCGGACCCGCGAGATCTCGCTGGAGGGGCCGGCCTTCCGGCTCGAGATCCTCAACGTCTTCGACCGGGGGGCCAGCCTGTTGCTGGAGCAATATCCCCCGTGGGCGGCCCATAGGCAAGACCGCCCTCCCCACATCCTGGTGGTCGGCCTGGGCTACCTGGGGCAGACGCTGGTCACCCAGGCGGCGCGCCAGTGGTGGGGCCGGGGCACCGGCCAACCCCTGCGCATCACCATCGTCGACCGGGCCGCGCACAGCAAGCTCGACGCCCTGCACGCTCGGTATCCCCAACTGGCCGACACCTGCCTCTTCTTCCCCGTCGAGGTGGACCTGCATTCCTCCGATTTCTACCGCGCCGCCTTCCTCTACGACGAGCAGGGCGCCCTGGCCGTGGACACGGCCTACTTCTGCATCGATGACGATGCCCTGAACCTCCAGGCGGCCCTGATCCTGCTCCACCGCGCCCGGCGGTCCGACCTGCCGCTGGTGCTGCGCACGGTCGAGGAGTCCGGCCTGGCCGCCCTCCTGCAGGGCCAGGGCCCCGACGATCCCTTTGCCAATCTGCACGCCTTTGGGCTGCTGGACCACACCCTGACCCCCGAGACGGTGCTGGCCGGCACGCACGAGACGATGGCCCGGGCCCTGCACGCCGGCTACCTGCGCCTGTGCCGGGAACAGGCCGGCCGAGGCGCGTCCGGCTCGCCCCTTCCCCACGACGCCGAGAGCTGCCTGCCTGCCGACCAGCCGCTCGTCGAATGGGACAATCTGCCGGAGGAAGTGCGGGAGGAGAACCGCGCCCAGGCCGACCGTATCGGCCGGCTGCTCCGAGAGCTGGGCTACGGCGTCGCCCCGCTGACCGACTGGGACGCCGGGGCCTACCGATTCCCGCCGGAAGAGGTCGAGCGCATGGCCCGTATGGAGCATGAGCGCTGGTGCGAGCGGAAGCGCCGGGCCGGCTGGACCTACGGAGCGGCGACCGACCTCCAGGCCAGGGTCCACGCGGACCTGGTGGATTGGGAGGCCCTGCCGGAGCGGGAGAAGGAAAAGAACCGCCAGGTTCCGCGCGACCTGCCGCAGAACCTGGCCCGGGCCGGGCTGCAGGTGTACCGGCTGGACGGGGGGAGCGCCGTCACTCCGCCGCACCGTTTCCCACCGGCACTTCCCGACCGCCGATGACGTCGGGGGCAGGTGGGCGGCCGGCCCGTCGTTCTCCGGCCCGCGGCTATGCCATCGCCATCGTCAGCGCCACCTTCTGGTCCACGACGGCGATCTTTATCCGGTACCTGAACACGCGGTACGCGCTGCCGCCGCTGGTATTGGCCTTTTGGCGCGACCTCTTCGCCGGTGTTGGCCTGGCGTTGGCCCTGCTGATCTTTCGCCGTTCCCTGCTGGCCCCGCCGGGCCTGCGCCGTCACCTGCCCTTCTATGCACTCTACGGCCTGATCCTGGCCGTGTTCAACGCCCTATGGACAACGGCGGTGGCCCTGGACGGCGCGGCCGTGGCCACGGTGCTGGCCTACTCCTCGCCGGCCATGACGGTCCTGCTGGCCTGGCCCCTGCTGCGCGAGCGCTTGAGCACGCCCAAGGTGATGGCGGTCGCCATGAGCATCGCCGGCTGCGTCCTGGTCGCCCGGGCCTATGACGACCAGGCCTGGCGGGTCAACCCGCTGGGCATCGCCGCCGGCCTGGCGGCCGGGTTGTGCTTTGGCGCGTACAGCATCCTGGGGCGGATCGCGGCGCGACGCGGGCTCTCGGGCTGGACGAGCATGGTCTATACCTTTGGCTTTGCCGGCTTCTTCCTCCTGCTCCGGCAGCGGCCGGCCACCATCCTCTGGCTGGGGCCGGCGCTGCCGGGCTGGGGCCTGCTCCTGCTCCTGGCGGTCGGCCCGACCCTGGGCGGGTACGGGCTCTACACCGTCAGCCTGGAGACCCTGCCGGCCGGCGTGGCCAATTTGCTGATCACCCTGGAGCCGCCGCTGACCGCCCTGTGGGCGCTCCTCTTCCTGGGTGAACGGATGACCGCCCTGCAATGGGTGGGGGCGGCGGTGATCCTGGGGGGCGTGGTGCTGCTGCGCTGGGGAGAGGTAGGAAGCGGACGGCAAGCGGATAAACGGATGAACCGACAAGCGGATCGCTAGACCCCCACGGGCGGCACCGGTGCCCATACTATCCTTGCGGTGCAATCTCCCTCCGATCCAGGATCAGGCAAGAAACCAGAGTCTCCCCCGCCGGATCGTGGGCCCGCGCACGGGCCAGCGCGGCCTCGTAGCTCCTGTTGGCATAGCAGTAGGTACAGCCGAAGCGGCAGGTGTCGTACATGCCGATGTCCCGGCTGACCACGCAGCCGCACTGCTGGCGCGTCGGGCGGGCCTCGTTCACCGGCGGGCGGTCCGGAAAGAGCTCGGCCAGCAGCTCGCCGTCCACGCAGTGGGCCTTTTGCACCTTGCCCGTCGCCAGGGCGTCCTGGCAGCAGGCATAGAGGGTGATGCCGTGCTCCCCGGCGATGTCCGCCAGGGCGGCGGAGAGGGCCTGCTTCTCCGCCAGGGGCGGGGCGTAGTAGCGGATCCCGGCCCGGTGCAGTTGCCGGGCCACCTTGCCGTAGAAGGTGGCGAAACTAAAGTAGCAGCGCTCGGTGGCCCCGGCCAGCGCCCGGGCCAGCTCGCGGAAGCGGCCCAGGTAGAAATCCGCGCCTAGCTCGGAGGTGAAGACGATGGGATCGAAGCGCCAGAGCACCTGGCGCGGGCCGGTGCGCGCGGCCAGCTCGCGGGCTATCTTCACAGCCCGTCGCCAATCGGGCGCGCGCGGCTCCAGCGTCCGCGGCGCCCCGGTGATGGTATAGTGGCAGTAGAAGCGGTAGCCGCGCTGCTGGAGCTCGCCCAGGTGCGGCAGGAACGGGCCGTAGAACTTGGACCAGAAGACGATGCTATGCACGTCCTCCGGGCGCAGCGAGACGGTGCAGATCTTGCCGCTGAAGGGGTGGAGATAGCCGACCGTGCCGGCCCGCAGGCGGTTCATGAACCAGGGCATATAAAAGGCCGGGATATCGGTGCGCCGGCTGGCAGAGATGATCTCCATCGGAGCCCCCGTTGCCCAGAGGGACAAAGGTGAACAGCTATTCGGGGCCAGTATATGCGATTTGCCCCTGGCAGTCAAGCAGTTCATGGCGACGGACTCGCCTTGACATCCTCCCCGGCTCCTGGTATAGTACGCCAGGCAGGTCCACCGCGCCTCGCCGCCACCATCGGGGTGTTCGAACGCCTGAAGGTGGACCTTCTGTCGTTGGGGATCGTTAGCAGCAGTGAGGGGGACCATGTTCGAAAGCCTTACCGACCGTTTGCAGGCCATCTTCAACCGCCTCAGTGGGCGCGGGCGGCTATCGGAGAAGGATGTCGACGAGGCGTTGCGCGAGGTGCGCATGGCGCTGCTGGAGGCCGACGTCCACTACAAGGTGGTGAAGGACTTCCTGGCCCGGGTGCGCGAGCAGGCCGTCGGCGAGGCGGTGATGCGCAGCCTGACCCCGGCGCAGCAGGTGGTCAAGATCGTCCACCAGGAGCTGATCCGCACGCTGGGCGAGGCCCCGGTGCCGCTGGCGCAGGCCCCCTCCCCGCCCACGGTGATCATGCTGGTGGGGCTACAGGGCTCGGGCAAGACCACCACGGCGGCCAAGCTGGCCCTGCACCTGCGCAAGGCCGGCCGCTTTCCGATGCTCGTCGCCGCGGACCTGCGCCGGCCGGCCGCCGTCCGCCAGATCGAGGTGCTCGGCCAGCAGCTCGACATCCCGGTCTACAGCGAGGGCGCCGGCCAGGACGCCCCCGGCGTCTGCCGGCGGGCCCTCCAAGAGGCCAACCGCCAGCGCCGCAGCCATGTCATCCTGGACACGGCCGGCCGGCTGCACATCGACGAGGAGCTGATGGAGGAGCTCGTCCGGGTCAAGAAGAGCGCTTCCCCTCACGAGATCCTGCTCGTCGCCGATGCCATGACCGGCCAGGACGCCGTGCGCGTGGCCGGCGAGTTCCACGCCCGGCTCGGGCTCACCGGCCTCATCCTGACCAAGGTCGACGGCGACGCCCGCGGCGGCGCGGCCCTCTCGATGCGCAGCGTCACCGGCGTGCCGATCAAGTACCTGGGCGTGGGCGAAAAGGCCGACGGCCTGGAGGTTTACTACCCCGACCGCCTGGCCTCGCGCATCCTGGGCATGGGCGATGTCCTCAGCCTGATCGAGCGCGCCGAACAGGCCTACACCGAGGAGCAGGCCCAGGAGTTGGAGGCCAAGGTGCGCAAGGGCACCTTCGACCTGGCCGACTTCCTGGACCAGATGCGCCAGCTGCGCCAGATGGGACCGCTGGACCAGCTCCTGGGCATGATCCCCGGCCTGGGGCAGGCCATCCGTGCGCAGAACCTGCAGGTGGACGAGAAGCAGTTCCACCGCCTGGAAGCGATCATCCTTTCGATGACCCCCCAGGAGCGGGCACACCCCGAGATCATCGGCGGCAGCCGCCGGCGGCGCATCGCCCGCGGCTCCGGGACGGCGCTGCACGATGTCAACGTGCTGCTGAACCGCTTCGACCAGTACCGCAAAATGATGCGCCGATTGACGAAAGGGCAGGCCCGTGATATACTGTCGATGTTCCAGTAGCGGGTGCTCGACGAGAGGAGAGCACGCCGGGAACAATGCTGTCAAAGGCGATGGATTCAGTTTTCAGGCGTCAGCCTTCATTGTGCTGCTTGCGGCGGCCGGCGCCGGATCCCCAATGGCAGCGGGTAGCCGGGAACTGAAAACTGATAACTGATTCCTTGGAGGTGTAGTTTGGTCAAGATCCGCCTGCGCCGTATGGGGGCGCCGAAGCAGCCGACCTATCGCGTCGTGGCCGTCGATTCCCGCGCGCCGCGGGACGGCCGGTTCCTGGAGATCCTGGGGCACTATAACCCGCGCACCGAGCCGGCCACGATCGAGCTGCATGAGGACCGGGTGCGCCACTGGCTTTCCCAGGGCGCCCAGCCGACCGAGTCGGTAGTTCGTTTGTTGAAGCAGAAGGGGATCCTGTAAGCCCCGGGCCTGTCACGCGCCGCGGGAACCCCCGCGGGACCGGGTGAGGGGCAACCCTCACCCTTCTCATATTCTTGAGGGAAGCTGATGGAAGAGTTGATCCTCTACATCGCCCGGCAGTTGGTAGACGAGCCGGAGGCGGTGCATGTGCGCCAGGTCCACGGCCGGCAGGGGCCGGCCTACAAGCTGACCGTGGCCCCGCACGACCGGGGCAAGATCATCGGCAAGGACGGGCGCGTCATTGGGGCGATCCGCGAGATCCTCGACGCCGCGGCGGCCCGCCAGGGCACACACACCACGCTCGACGTGGCCTGAGGCCGCCATGCCTGCTGCGAGGGAGATCTCGGGCTCCCCCCCGCCTCCTGAATACCTGGTGGCCGGCGAGATCGTCGCCCCCTTCGGCGTCCGCGGCGAGGTCAAGGTCCTCCTGGATACCGATTTCCCCGAACTGGTGTTGAGGGCCGCCGAGCTGTACGTCGGCGATCCGCCGCTGCGCTACGCCGTGGAGTGGGCCCGGCCCCACCAGGGCATGGTGCGCCTGAAGCTGGCCGGCTGCGAGGACCGCGACGCGGCCGAGGCGCTGCGCGGGCAGTGGGTGCAGCTCCGCCTGGCGGACATGCCGGTCCCGGGCCAGGGCGAGTACTACTACTACCAGTTGCTCGGCCTGCGTGTCTGGACGGAGGAGGGCGAGGACCTGGGCACGGTGGTCGACATCCTCACCGCGGGCGGTGCCGTGCTGGTGGTGCGCGGGCCCTCCGGCGAGGTGTTGCTGCCGGCCATCGACGCCGTGGTCCGGGAGGTGGACCTGCCGGCCGGCCGGATGTGCGTGCGCCTGCTGGAGGGGCTGCGATGAGCCTCCCGCGGCGGCTGCGCGAGCTGGCCTACTGGTGGAACGGCCTGTGGCCCCCGGCCCGGGTCTTGCTGGTCGTCGTGCCGGCCCTGCTCGTGACGCTGATTGTCGCCCTGGTGCTGCGGCCGGCCGGCCGGCCGGGCGCGGCGGATGCGCCCACGGCCACGGCGGCGCCCATCTACCCCACCTCCTACGGTTCGGTCAACACCTTCCCCACCGAGGCCACCACCGGCTCGCCGGCTCCTCTGCTCAGCGATGGGCGCCTGGTCTATGCGCCCGGGTGGGGCACAGCCGAGGTGCGCCGCTTCCTGGAGGGCCGGCCGGGACAGCTCGGCCAGATGCGCATCTGGGTCGGCGAGGGCGAGGTGCCGGTGGCCGACGTGATCACCGGCCAGAGCCTGCTCTACGGCGTCAGCCCCCAGGTGGTCCTGACGCTCTTGGAGTTCCAGAGCGGCCTGGTGGACGATCCCCACCCCTCGCCCGGGGCCATCGACCAGGCCATGGGCTATGCCGACCCGGCCACGCTGGGCCTGGATGCCCAGTTGCGCTGGGCCATCCGCGAGCTGTTCCGCGGCATGCGCGACTATGGCATCGTCAACTTCCTGCTCCTGCGCGACGGCCGGACCATCCCCCTGCCGCCGGGGACGAACCTGGGCGGGTACGCCGTCTTGCGCCTGGTAGCCCAGACGGGCGACGAGGCCACCCTGGGCCGGCTCCAGGGAATGGGCGCGGACTCGTTCGTCGAAACCTACCGCCGGCTCTTTGGCGAAGACCCCCGCCAGCCGCTGGGAAACCCGCCGCGGCTGGCCTCACAGCCTTTCCTCTACCAGCCGTACGCCGGCCAGTACGAGATCTCGTCCATCTTTGATCACCACAGCCCCTTTCTCAACGTCGACGGCGTGCTGATTTCGCACATGGGCGACGACTCGGTCGACCTGTCCTACGATGGGCACAATGGCTGGGACTATGCGCTGGACGTGGGCACACCGGTGCTGGCGGCGGCCGACGGGGTGGTCATCTGGGCCGGGGAGAGTAACGACGGCTGCGCCACGATGGCCCGCGGGGTGGTGTTGGACCACGACAACGGCTACCGCACGCTCTACTGGCACCTGTCGCAGGTGCGGGTAGTCCTGGGGCAGCAGGTCAAGCGGGGCGAGACCATCGGCCTGGCCGGGGCCTCGGGCTGCGCCGAGGGGCCGCACCTGCACTTTGCGGCCTACTTCCTGGGGCGCCAGGCCGACCCCGAAGGGTGGTGCGGCACGGGGCGGGACCCCTGGATGGAGCACCCGGCGGGCACGATGGGGCGCTGGCTCTGGGCCGATCGCTTCTCGCCCTGTCTTTGGCCGGCCGGGTCGGTCGTGGTGGACGATGCCGACGCCGCCTTTGTGCGCTCGGGCACACAGTGGGAGGTGGGCCGGGGAGGGATCGGTGGGCAGGCGCTCTGGTCGCCCTCCGAATCCCGCAGCGGGGTGGTGCCGATCGGCGACCCGGGGCAGTTGAACGGGGTGGTGGAGGGCGGCACCTGGCGCCCGGACCTGCCCCAGGGGGGCCGGTATCATCTCTATGCGTTCATTCCCTACTGGATGAACGGCGTGCCGGACAGCCAGGTGGCCCGCTACCTGGTGCGGCACGCCGATGGCGAGCGCGTCGTGGTGGTGGATCAGAACCTGCACATGGACCGCTGGGCCGACCTGGGGACCTACCGCTTCGCGGCCGGCCGGCAGGGGTTCGTCTACCTGGACAACCTGACCGACGAGGCCGGGTTCTGCGTCTGGTTCGACGCGGTGCTGTGGGTGCCGGAGCCGTAAGCGCCGCTACTTGACACGGCACAACAAAACGTATATTATAGAAACTGAGCTTTTTATTTCTGGCCACAGGTTTTGGAGATCGCCGACCCATTCTCCGAACCTTAACAAACAGGCCTCCTGCCCGAGATGGGACCCCGGTCGGTAGCGCCTGCCCATAGGCGGCGGCCCGGCCGGCAGGCGGCCGATATCTAGGAGGTTGGACATCATGCAATGGTGGTTGGTTCTGATTTTCGTGGCCCTCGCGGCAGCAGTTGGGGCGGGGCTGGGGTATCTGTTCTTCCGGTTCGCAACCCGGGCCCGTATCCAGCAGATGGAGGAGGAAGCGCGCAAGCTGATCGAACAGGCGCGTATCGAGGAGAAAGAGGCCCTGCTGGCCGCCAAGGATGAGACCCTGCGGCTGCGCGAGGCGGTGGAGGCAGAGAACAAGAACATCCGGCTGAATCTGCAGCGCCAGGAGGCCCGCCTGCACCGCAAAGAGGAGATCCTCGACCGACGGCAAGAGGAGCAGGAGCAGCGGGAGAAAAGGATCCTGCAGAGAGAAAAGGAGGTGGAACGGACCTATCAACAGGCACAAGAGGTTCGGCAGCAAGAGATCCAGGCCCTGGAGCGGATCGCCGAGCTCACGCGCGATGAAGCCCGGCAGCAGCTCCTGGCGACGGTGGAGCAGGAGGCGCGCAACGACCTGGCCCGCGTGCTCCGCCAGGTAGAAGCCGAGACCAAGGAGCAGGCCGATCGGCTGGCCCAGGAGGTTATTGCCCGGGCCGTGCAGCGTTGCGCCTCGGACTATGTGGCCGAGGTGACCATCTCGGTGGTGCCGCTGCCCAACGACGAGATCAAGGGCCGGGTGATCGGCCGGGAGGGGCGCAACATCCGGGCCCTGGAACAGTTGACCGGGGTGGATGTCATTGTCGACGATACCCCGGAGACGATCACCCTCTCGGCGCACGACCCCGTGCGGCGCGAGATCGCCCGGCTGACCCTGGTCCACCTGATCCAGGACGGGCGCATCCATCCGACGCGCATCGAGGAGATGGTCCAGAAGACGACTCAGGAGATCGAAACCGTGATGCGCGAGGAGGCCGAGCGGGTGGCCTTGGAGGCCGGGGTGCAGGGCCTGCACCCGGACCTGATCAAGCTCCTGGGGCGGCTGAAGTACCGCACCTCGTATGGGCAGAATGTGCTGGAGCACTCCCTGGAGGTGAGCATCCTGGCGGGCCTGATGGCGACCGACCTGGGGGCCAATGTCAACGTCTGCCGCACGGCGGGGCTGCTGCACGATATCGGCAAGGCGATGGACCACGAGGTGCAGGGGCCGCACGCGCTGATCGGCGCCGACATGGTCAAGCGCCTGGGGCGCTCCCCGGCGATCGTGCACTCGATCGCCGCCCATCACGGCGACGAGGAGATGCAGACGGTCGAGGACTTTATTGTGGCCGCGGCCGATGCCATCTCCGGGGGCCGGCCCGGGGCGCGGCGCGAGACGCTGGAGCACTATATCAAGCGCCTGGAGGCGCTGGAGACGGTGGCGCGCTCCTTCAAGGGCGTGGAGAGCGCCTTTGCCATTCAGGCCGGCCGCGAGATTCGTATCCTGGTCAAGCCGGACGACGTGGACGACCTGGGCAGCATCCGCCTGGCCCGGGAGATCGCCAAAAAGATCGAGGAGGGACTGCAGTATCCGGGGCAAATCAAAGTTACCGTGATCCGCGAGACCCGGGCCGTCGACTATGCCCGTTAGCGGGCCGGCGCGGGTGCCGCGGTGAGAGACCGCGCTCCATCCTATGGCGCTTCAGAAATGGCCGCCGCGCGGCGGTGGGTTTGCCGGATGCCTGGAGCGCCGCAGACCACGGACATCGAGGCTGGCAACAGGACCAAGAAGGAGGCAGACCATGGAGATTCTATTTAGCAACGTCGAAAACACCCAGCCGCAAGAGGAACCGCTGTCCGAAATCGAGGGAAAAGCCCCGGAGCAAGAAGCCCCTGCGCCGGCCGCCCGGCCCAGGGGGCCGCGCCCCAGCGTGCTCAAGGTCTCGGCCCGCTCCCGCCCCAGTTCGGTGGCCGGGGCCATTGCCGGCGTCATCCGCGAGATCGGGCGAGCCGAGGTCCAGGCCATCGGTGCCGGGGCGACCAACCAGGCCATCAAGGCCATCGCCATTGCCCGCAGCTACCTCCAGGAAGATGGGCTCGATATTGTCTGTACTCCCAGTTTCGCGGAGGTGGTGATCGAGCAGGAGGAACGAACGGCCATTCGCTTGTTGATCGAGAAACGCAGCTAGTTTTGGGGATCGGGTTTCGTCACCGCGGGGGCTCCCCTACCCCGGCGGTGTCGCGGGTGCCTGTGCATCCTTTGGGGGACGAAGCGATAGCGACGTTGGAGGGTGGCGCAAGTTGGGCGGCGCCGGCCTGGTCGATCCAGGAGAAGTGTTTGTCAGAGCAGCCTTGGCGCACTATTGATCTACATACCCATAGCACGGCTTCCGACGGCCTGCTGACCCCGAGCGCCCTGGTCGAGCAGGCCTGTGCGCTGGGTCTTCGGGCCCTGGCCCTGACAGACCACGATACGGTCGATGGGATCGATGAGGCCCTGGCGGCCGCCAGGCAACGGCAGATCCTTTTGATCCCGGGAGTGGAGTTGAGCACGGACCACCCGGGAGCGGAATGTCACATCCTGGCCTATTTCCTGGACTATCGGACTCCCCAGCTGCGGACCACCCTGCGCGAGTTCCGCGAGGGTCGGATGGAGCGGGGACAGGCCATGTTGGGGCGCCTGTTGGAGTTGGGGCTGCCCCTTTCGTGGGAGCGAGTCCAGGAATTGGCCCAGGGAGGCACGGTGACCCGGGCCCACGTGGCCGCAGCTCTCCTGGAGGCGGGATACGTGACTACGCGCCAGGAAGCCTTTGATCTCTACATCGGCCACGGCCGACCGGCCTACGTATCGCGCTTCAAGTTGTCGCCCGAAGACGCGGTCCGCCTGGTTCGGCAGGTGCATGGGGTTCCTGTCCTGGCTCATCCCACCTATGCCGAGCCCGCGCGCGATTGGCTGGCCGCCGGGAATGGCCGGCAGCCCTGGCCTTTCCTGCAGCGTTTGGTGTCGGCGGGGCTGATGGGCTTGGAGGCCTACTACGGCGACTATCCTGCCGCGCTCAGCGCCCAGCTGGTGGAGATGGCCCAGCAATATGGACTGATCGTCACCGGCGGCAGCGATTTTCATGGACACGAGGAGCGCCCGGCCCTGGGCGCCGTGCCCGTGCCGCTGCATGTGCTGCACGACCTCTCCCGCCTGGCCCGAGAGGTTGGCAGCCCCTGGGTGAACGAGAACACCGCCCCCGTGGAGCCTTGACCGGGGCCAACGCGCATCGCTCCTGTCCCACCCGCGCCCGCGTCGGACTGCTGCGGCAGTCCGTTGGCGTCGGCGTTTTATTTTCAAAAGAGGTGAGGAGCGATGAGCGAGAAGGACCAAGCTTGTTGGATGCGGATCGACCTGCATGTCCATGCCGATGCCGGCCTGGGGCGCGGCGACCCTGTCCTGGAGACGCTGCGCCGCGCCGCGGAGAAAGGGCTGGAGATTATCGGCCTGGTGGACCACAGCTCGGTGCGCAGCTACGAGCAACTGCGCCTGGAGATGGGGCGTTTGGCGGCGCTGCGGGAGGCCGGCCGGTTGGCCCCGGGCGAGGAAGGGACGCTGGCCGAGTACGAATCCCTGTTGGCCCGGCTGCTCCTGTTGCCGGGTTTCGAGGTGCAGACGGCCGAGGGGGTTGCCCTGTTGGCCCTATTTCCGCCGGAAACGCCGGCCGAGCGGCTGTACGCCCTCCTGCTGAACCTGGGCATTCCCATGGAACGGCTGCGGGAGGGTGCGCCGGCGATCACCGCCCAGTCCGATCTGCCCACGGCGGCGACGCTGGCCTCCCGGGCCGGAGGGCTCGCCGTGCTCCTCGGCGGCGGGGCCGGCCAGCGGCTGGCCGCGGAACCGGGGGAGGGCGCGCGGCCGGAGGGGATTGCCGCCCTGGAGGTAGAGTCCCTGCCCAATACCCTGCCGCCCACGGCTTGGCCGCTGCTGTGGTCGGCGGCGGCCGGCTGCCGCCGGGCACGGGCCGGTGGGGGGCGATCGTGGAGCCTTGGCGAGCGCTATACCGAGGCCCTGCTCCCGGAGCGTTCGTTCGCCGCCCTGCGGGCCCTGCTGCTGGAGGGCCAACGCGAACGGCTGCGCTTCCCGGAGCGCGAACGGCTGCGGAACTATATCGAACAACTGCGCCGGAACGGGTCGGAGCGGGTGATCCTGTGCGACGCCCAGACCGATCCCCTCTGTGTCTACCGGGCGATCGCCGCCCTGGCCAACGACGGAGGGGGCGTCCTGATGATCGGGCTGACGGAGGAAGAGGTCACGGGGGTCGATTCTCCCGATCTCTGGAGCAGCGCCCTGACCCGCTCCGTCCGCGAGCAGATCGACCCGGCGCCGCGCCTGAACCTGGAGCTGCTGCGCTACGGGGAGAAGGAAGTGATCAAGGTGGAGGTGCACGCCGAGGCCTCTCCGCCGTACCTGACACGGGAAGGGGTCGTTTACCTGCGGCGGGGCGGCGAGCCCCGGCCGGCCACTCGCCAGGAGCTGCTGGAGCTCGTCGCCGCGGCCCTGCCCAACGGGGCCTCCACGGCCGGGGGGTTCGACCTGCCCCAGGCGGGCGTCGAGGTCGTCGGCACCTACCTGCGCGACGGCCAGTGGTACTATGATGTCCGCGACCTGCGGGTGACCCTGGGCGTCACCCGGCAGCGCGCCAAGGGGCTGTGGGCCTATGCCATCGAGCGGCAGGAGGCGCTGCGCCACGGCCGGGTGGACCTCTCGCGGGTCCTCTGGAAAGGGGATCGCGGCATCTGGCGGGCCTATCGCAGTGGGGAGCGGCGCGTCTATGATCTGCTGCACCGCGACCCCGGCGGGCACATCGATCACATCTTTTACGGTGTCTCGGAGTGGGGGCTGACGCCCCGTTGGCGGGAGGTCGTGGACGGGCTGCGCCCGCCGCTGGAGGAGGCCGGCCCGCCGTTGGAGGCAGAGGAGGAGGCCGGGGCGCAGGAGGCCCGGCGGGGCCCCCGCCGAGCGGCCCCCTCCCCGGCGCCTCGCGAGCAGGAAGCCCCGGGCGCAGCCGCCCCAGGGCCGGCCGCGCCGGCCGGGCCTGCCGAACCCGCGCCCGCGGCCGCCGCTTCTGCGGCGGCGAGCGCGGCCCCGGCCGCGCCGCCGTCGGCCTCGCCGGTCCGCCCCACGGCCGGCTCCTGGGGCGGGCGGCTGGCCCGCTGGCGGGACCAGGCCGCCGTCGAGCGCGTCTACTGGGAAGGCGGTAACCTCTACTTCGACCTGGCCATGCGCCAGGGGGAAGAGCCGGTGCGCTACTTCCGCCACATCACCCGCAACAAGCTGGCCGGGGCCGAGGGCTGGGCCGACCTGGTGCGCGTGCCGCTGCCGTCGACCGGCGTCGAGGTGGTCCGCAGCACGGCCAGCGGCGACGAGGTCCTCTACCAGTTCCGCGACATGCAGAATGGGCGCGTTGACCCGCGGGTGCGGCGCAAGGCCGAGTTCCCGCCCGATTCCCCGTGGGCCTATGCCATCGAGATGTACCACCGCGACACCCCGCTGCCGGAGGACCAGGTCCGTTGGTGGGGCAACATCGGCTACCTGCGCGGCGACGCGCAGCGGGTGGACCTGGTCTACCGCGATGAGGAGGGGCGCGACCACATCTACTATGCCGCCGAGCGGGCCCTGCTGGACGGCGAGTGGCGGGAAATGTTACAGGTTTGGGAAAAGGGTTCGGCGGCCGGCGAGGAATAGCGGCAGGCGCGTATGCTTTCGGACGAGGTATTGCGGCAGCTACAGCACCTGGGTGTCCGCCGGGGCGGGCCGTTGCCGGCTCCGCCGGGCCGCGAGCCGGGGCCCCGTCGGCCGCTGCCGTTCGCCGGGCGGTCGGTGGACACGGGGGATGGCGCTTGTTTCGTCGTCGAGGAGCGCTATGCGCTCGATCGGCGGCACGGGCACTGGCCCCTCGGCGCCCTGCTGGAGGAGAACCTGGAGCCCCTGGCGCGCCTGGCAGCGCCGGGGGAGAGCCCGCCGTCGCCGGCCGGCCTGGCCTTCCTGGACATCGAGACGACGGGCCTGGCCGAGGGCGCCGGCACCTACGCTTTCCTGGTGGGGCTGGCCCGGCTGGACCGCGAGGCGCTCCGTCTGTACCAGGTGTTCATGCGCTCGCCGTCCGAGGAGCGGGCGCTGCTGCAGGTGGTGACCGACCTGTTGCGGGGCGCCGAGGGCCTGGTGACCTTCAACGGCCGCAGCTTCGACCTGCCGATCCTGCACAGCCGCTACCGGATGGCGCGGCTGGCGCTGCCCTGGCCGGAGGGCCCGGCCGGCCGGGCCCCGCGGGTGCACCTGGACCTGCTGCTCCCGGCGCGCCGTATCTTCCGCGGCCGGCTGGAGAGCTGCAGCCTGGGCAGCCTGGAGGAGCACATCCTGGGCGTGGAGCGCTCCTTCCTGGACATCCCGGGCTGGCGAATCCCGTCGGTGTACCACGACTACCTGCGGGGGGCCGACCCCAGCGTGCTGCAGCCGATCCTGGAACACAACGCCCACGACGTCCTTTCGATGGTGACCTTGGCGACCTGGCTGGCGCGCTTCCTGCGCGACCCCTTCGGGGAGAGCGGGGCCCACCATGGGGCGGAGTACCTGGCGCTGGGCCGGCTGTACGAGCAGCAGGGCGACCGCCAGGCGGCCGTGGCGGCCTACCGCTCCGCCCTGCTCCTGGCGCTGCCGCCGGCGGCCCGCGATCGCGCCTGGAAACAGCTCTCGTCCTTGCTCAAGCGGGAAGGGGCCTGGACCGAGGCCGTGGAGATCTGGGAGGCCCTGGTAGAGCGCCCGGGCGACCGCCCCCTGTATGCCTACGTGGAGCTGGCCAAGTACTATGAGCACCGCTGCCAGGACCTGCCGCGGGCCGAGGAGTGCGTCCGCCGGGCGATCGCCGAACACGGCGCCTGCCCCCAGGGAGAGAACCTGGAACTGCGCCTGGGTCGTCTGCAGCAGAAGAGAACGAAACGAGCCTTGTGAATCGAGGAACCGTGAGGAGTAGAGGAATGAAGAGGCTGAATGTGCTGTGCTTGCTGTCGATCCTGGCCATGCTGCTGCTCGCCTGTGGGGCACAGGGGCCGATCGTCGAGGCCCCGGCCGCGGAGATGAACCTGACCGCCGCCGACCTGGGGGAGGATTTTACGCTTACCGCGCAGGGCGGCCTGTCCGACTTGCTCGGCCGACTCAGTGTCGAGGCGGAAAACCAGGGGCCAGTCGTGGATATCGACCGCCGCCTGTTCGTGGCGGCGGAACCGCTCAGCGGCACCGCCGCCACCACGGCCACGGTCCCGCTGACGACGACGACGGTGGCCGCCACCGTGCTGGTCTACAACGCGGCGGCGGCGGCCGATGCCGGGCTGAAGGAGATATTCGACGCGTTCAAAGGCCTGGTGGCCATCACGGTGACCCTGCAGGAGCAGGCGATCACCCAACTGGGCGATCAGTCCAAGTTTGTGACGGCCGGGGTGCCGGCTCGGGCCGCGCAGGTGCACCTGCTCCTTTTCCGCAAGGACAACGTGGTGGGGATGTTGCAGGTGACCGGGCCGGCCCGCGTTCAGCCGCAGTGGGTTATCGACCTGGCGCAAAAGATGCTGCAACGCATCCCGGCGGCGGTGAGCAAGTAGGGGCCTTTCGGTTCACCACCCAGACCCGAAAGAGCCGTTCTGCGCACCAAAGACGCCAAGACACCTGAATCTCTTCGTGTTTTGGCGTCTTTGGGCCTTGGTGGTTTATGAGATGGCTTCTGCTAGGTCTGGCGCTCTTCCTTGCGCTTGCGGGCCTCGGCGATAGCCGCCTCGGCGACGTGGGCCGGGACCTCCTCGTAATGGTCAAAGGACATGCGCACCAGGCCGCGGCCCCCGGTCATCGAGCGCAGGTCGGTGGAGTAGCGCTGCGCCTCGGCCAGCGGCACAGAGGCGCGGATCGTGGTCTTGCCGCCCAGTGGGTCCATCCCCTGGACCCGGGCGCGCCGGCTGTTCAGGTCGCCCATGATGTCGCCGGTGTAGCTGTCGGGGACGGTGATCTCGATCGCCATGATCGGCTCCAGTAGCACCGGGTTGGCCTCCGCCTGCCCCTGCTTAAAGGCCTGCAGGCCGGCAATCTTAAAGGCCATCTCCGACGAGTCCACAGGGTGCTCCTTGCCATAGAAGACGGCCACCCGGACTCCCACCACGCGATACCCGGCGACCACCCCTTCCTGCATGGCCTCGCGCACGCCCTTTTCCACGCCCGGGATGTACTGCCGGGAGATCACCCCGCCGACGATCTCGTTGACGAACTCGAAATCGCTGACGTTATAGTCCATGGGTTCCAGACGCAGGTGGACCTCGGCGAACTGGCCGCGTCCGCCGGTCTGCTTCTTGTGGCGATACATGGTCTCGACCGATTTGCGGATCGTCTCCCGGTAGGGCACCAGCGGCAGGTCCATGATCACGGTCACGTCGAACTTGCGCTTGATGCGTTCGACGGCGATCTGCACGTGGGACTCGCCCATCCCGGAGAGCAGGATCTCGCCTGTCTCCGTCTCGCGGCTCTGGCGCAGGGTGGGATCCTCTTCCAGGATGCGGCTGAGGGCGGCACCCATCTTGTCCAGGTCGGTCTTGGTCTGGGGGCGGATGGAGGCGGTAAAGACCGGTTCGGGGTACTCGATCGGGGGCAGGCGCAGCGGTCGGTCGATGGTGCATAGGGTGTCGCCCGTTCCGGTCTGGGTCAGCTTGGTGACGACGCCGATGTCCCCGGCGCCCAACTGCTGCACCGCGGTCTGCTCTTTGCCGCGCAGCAGGTAGAGGGTGCCGACGCGCTCCTCGGTGTCCTTGTTCGAGTTGCGCACCCGCGAGTCGCTGTGAAAGACGCCGGTCAGCACGCGGAAAAAGGTCTGCCGGCCGACGTAGGGGTCGGCCAGCGTCTTGAAAACCAGGGCCGTTAGCGGGCTGGCGTCGCTCACGGGCAACTCCACCTCGCTGCCCGTGTGGTCTGTGGCCCGGACGGGTGAGAGGTCGGCGGCCGAGGGGAAGCAGAGGAGGAGGGTGTCCAGCAGCTGAGCCACGCCGATGTTCAATGTGGCCGAGCCGCACAGGGCCGGGACGATGGTCCCCTGGCGGACGCCCCGGCGCAGGCCGTTGCGCATCTCGTCCAGGGTCAGCTCGGCGCCTTCGAGGTATTTTTCGAGCAGTGTGTCATCGGTCTCGGCAATCTTCTCCACCAGCGCCAGGTGGGCCTGCTCGACCTGGTCGCGCAGATCATCGGGAACGGCGATCTCCTCGAACTTGCCGTCACCCTCGCGGCTGTAGCGGTAGGCCTTTTTCTCCAGCAGGTCGATGACGCCGCTAAAGGTCTTGACCGCGCCGATGGGCAGTTGTACGGGGATGATGGCCCGGTCCAGGGTCGCCTGGGCCTGCTCGATCGTGCGGGCGAAGTTGGCGTTGTCGCGGTCCATCTTGTTCAGGAAGATGATGCGCGGCAGCTTGCGCTGGCCGGCCAGGTTCCAGGCAGTCTCGGCACCCACCTCGACGCCGGAGGCGGCGCAGAGCAGGATCAGGGCGCCGTCCACGACCCACATGGCCGAGACAACCTCCCCGACGAAGTCGGCGTAGCCCGGGGTGTCCAGCAAGTTGATCTTGCGGCCGTTCCACTCCAGGGGCAGCGGGGTCGTGTGCACCGAGATGCGGCGCTTGATCTCCTCGGCGTCATAGTCGGAGACGGTGTTGCCTTCGTCGACCCGGCCCATGCGGCTGATCGTGCCGCTGTCGTAGAGAATGGCCTCGGCCAGCGAGGTCTTGCCGGCCCCTCCGTGGGCAAAGAGGCCCACATTGTAGATCTGGTTCGTCGGGTACGTTTTCATTCTATCCTCCAGCGGAGCGTTTTCCAAAAGATCTATTATACCGCAATCCTGCCCTGGGTCAAATCGCCCGCCGCCGCGTGGTAAATCGGCGAGGGTCGTGGAACCCTCACCGATTTACCCGGTGGGGACAACTCGGCATGGCAGATTGGTCCCCGCTCCTGCCGGGAGGAAAGGGTGGTAGGGGAGAAGCAGGTCCACCCGGCCGCCCGCCAGGGTCAATCCACCGCCTCTCCGGTGGGCCCCCGGCAACCCAGGGGCTGGATGAGCAGGAAGCGGGCCGGTTTGCTGCTGATGTTCTCCCAGCCGTATTCGGCGCCGTTGCGCAGGTACAGACTGTCGCCGGTCTGTAGGTCGTAGGCCTCGTCCCCCACCCGGCAGCGCAGCTCCCCCTCCAAGACCAGGATGAGGGCCCGCCCATCGCACGGCGCGCGGCGCACGCTCTTGCCCCGGGGAGCGACGATGGCCTCGAAGGCGTCCGGGTGAAACTCGCCCTCCGGCAGCAGGGCCTCGACCTGCAGCTTCTCGCCGGCCGAGCGCAGCTTGCGCCGGTCGGCGGCGCGGATGACCTCGACGGCGGGCGCTTCCTCGCTGCTGAAAAAGTGCGGCATCGGCACGCCAAAGAAGCTGGCGATCTTGCGCAGGTTGGCGACCGAGATGTTGACCTTGTCCCGTTCCAGCCGGCTGAGGAACGAAGGGGTCAGACCGGCGCCCTCGGAAACGTCGTGGAGCGTATACTTGCGCTCCTGGCGCAGTGTCCGGATGCGTTCACCCAGGGTAGGCATGGCCACCTCCTGATGGGATCACCTGCTCCCTCCGTGGAAAATAGACGGCCCAAGATTTTCTATAATTGTACAATCCTTTTTGTTTTTCGTCAAGCCGGCGCACCGCTTGGGGATAGCCCGATAGGTCGATTCCTTATTGGACTTGGGCGCCATCACGCTTGACGGGCCGGGGGCAGGTGTGGTAAAGTGCAGGCAGAACCGAAAAGGAGAATGCTGCGATGAGCGAATATATCTATCTATACCCCGAGGTGGCGGCCGCCCTGGCCGAGCGCCGGCCGGTCGTGGCCCTGGAGTCGAGCCTGCTGGCCCACGGCCTGTCGTTCCCGCGCAACCTGGAGGTGGCCCGGCACATGGTGGAGACAGTGCGCGAGAACGGCGCCGTCCCGGCGATGGTGGCGATCCTCGATGGGGTGGTGCACGTGGGGCTTTCGGACGAGGAACTGCAGCAGGTGGCTACGCCGGGCCGGCTGACCAAGGTGAGCCGGCGGGATATTCCCCTGGTCGTGGCCCGCCGGGGGCACGGGGGGACTACCGTGGCCGCGACCACCTGGGTTGCGCAGCAGGTAGGCATCGCCGTCTTTGCCACCGGCGGCATCGGGGGGGTGCACCGCGGGGCGACACAGAGCCTGGACATCTCGGCCGACCTGCCGGCGCTGGCGCAGACCGACGTGATCGTCGTCTGCGCGGGGGCCAAGTCGGTCCTGGACGTGGGGCTGACGCTGGAGTACCTGGAGACGCTGGGCGTGCCCGTCCTGGGCTACGGCACGGCCGAGTTCCCGGCCTTCTATACCCGGCGCAGCGGTTTCCAGGCCGATCATCCCGTGGAGACGGCCCAGGAGGTGGTGGACATCGCCCGGGTCAAGTGGAGCCTGGGGATGCACGGGGCCATCATCGTCGGCGTCCCCGTGCCCACCGAGGCCGGCCTCAATTTCGAGCATATGGAACGGGTGATCGGCAAAGCCGTGCACAGCGCCAAGCGCGCCGGCATCCACGGGCGGGCGCTCACCCCCTACCTGTTGGCGGCCGTGGAAAAGGCCACGGGCGGGCGCAGCCTGGCCGCCAACGAGGCCTTGCTGGTGAACAACGCCCGCGTGGCGGCCGAGATCGCCCGATCGTGGGTAGGAGGATGACCATGGAAGGACTGGTCGTGCGGACAGCCCGGCCGGAGGACCTCGATGAGATCCTCCGGCTGTGGGTGCAGATGGTCGAGTTCCATGCCGACCGCGACGCGGCCCTGTGCATGCGCACCGACGCCGAGGCCCTGGAGAGCATGCGCACCTACTTCCGGGCCGGCCTGGAGAGCCCCGACGGCCGCCTCCTGGTTGCCGAGGTCGCCCACGCGGAGGGCCTAGCCGGCTTTCTGTTCGCCCATATCCGCACCATTTCCCCCCTGGCAATTCCGCCAACGGCGGGCTTTATCAGCGACATCTGCGTCGACGGCGGCTGGCGCCGACACGGCATCGGCCGGGAACTCTTCCTGGCGGCCCGCGATTGGTTCCGCGAGTGCGGCCAGAAGGCGATCCGGCTGAATGTCGCCACGGCCAACCCGACGGCCCAGACCTTCTGGCGGGCTATGGGCGCAGCCGAGCTGATGGTCCTTATGAGGATTGAGATCTAGAACCCATCTCCCGGTAAACGCGAAGACAAGGACACGAGGGAGAGCATATAACCCCAAAGGCACCAAGGCACGAAGAACTCGAGAAAACATTGTGCCTTTGTGGTAGACAAACAGCCTTTCTTCGGGCCTTTGTGCTTTGCGGTTCTGCTACTCTTCGCGCCGTGCCGCACGGTAGGCGGCGATAGCTTGGCGCAGCGCCTCCGGCGCCACGATCGAGTCGACCTTGCGCTCCGGGACGCCGCCCAACGCGGCGCCGACCTCTTCGACGGTAATCGCCGCCGCTTCTTCCAACGTCTTGCCCAGGGCCATGGCGCAGGTGACGCTGCTCGAGGCGATGGCGATCGGGCAGCCCATGGTCTTGTGGGCGATCTCGGCGATGCGGCCGTCGCGCACCTTGATCCAGACGTACGCCATGTCCTCGGGGCACATCGGGCCGCCACCACCCTGCCCGACGGCGTCGGCATCCTCCAGCACGCCCACGTGGCGCGGGTTGGCAAAGTGCTCCAGTACGGCGGGCGAATAGCGTGGGCTCATAGGATCCTCCGGCGCACGGCCTGCTCGGTGACTTCGAGGAAGCGGTCGATCTCCCCTGGGGTGTTGTACAGGTAGGGGCTGGCCCGCACCGTCCCGCTCACCCCCAGGGCGTGCATCAAGGGATGGGCGCAGAGCCCGCCGGCCCGCACGGCGATGCCTTCGTCGTCCAACAGTTGGGCCAACAGGTAGGGCTCGACCCCGGCGACGGTGAAGGTGACTACGGAGCCGCGCCGTTCGGCCTCCTGGGGGCCATAGAGGCGCACGCCGGGGATAGACCGCAGGCCCTGCAGCAGGCGGGCGATGAGCAGGCGTTCGTGGGCCTGCACCGCTTCCATCCCGATGTCTTCCAGATAGTCCACAGCCCCGCTGAGCTGCTGCCCCGTGCGCAGATCGACCGCCCCACCCAGGGCCAGGGCCTCGCCGACGTTGGCCGTGCCGGCCTCGAATTTCCAGGGCAGGCAGTTCCAGGTGGAGCGCTGCAGGGTGACGTCGGCGATCATGTCGCCGCCGTAGAGGAAGGGGGCCATCTGTTCCAGGAGCTCGCGCCGCCCCCACAGCACGCCGATGCCAAAGGGCGCCAACATCTTGTGTCCCGAAAAGGCCAGAAAATCGCAGCCTAGGTCCCGGACCCGTACCGGCATGTGTGGCACCGACTGCGCTCCGTCCACCAGCAGCAGCGCCCCGGCGTCGTGGGCCATCCGGGCCACCTCGGCAATGGGGTTGATCGTCCCCAGGACGTTGGAGATGTGCGCGCAGCAGACCAGGCGGGTGCGCGGGGAGAGGAGATGGGCCAGGTCTTCCAGGTCCAGGGAGCCGTCTTCGCGCAGGGCTACCGTGTGCAGGACGAGTCCGTGCTCCGGGGCCAGAGCCTGCCAGGGGACGAAATCGGAGTGGTGCTCCATCAGCGTGGTGATGACCTCGTCGCCGGGGCGTAGCTGCAGGGGGCCGCTTTCCCGCCGCAGCAGCGACACGGCCACTAGGTTGATCGCCTCCGTGGTGTTGCGCAGGAAGACGATCTCGCCCTCGTCCTCCGTGCCGATAAAGCGGCCAACGTTGGCGTGGGCCTGCTCGTATAGCTCGGTGGCCTCCTGCCCCAGGAGGTGCGGCGAGCGGTGGATATTGGCGTTATAGGTGGTGTAGAAGGCGGCAAGCGTCTCCAGCACCTGGCGGGGCCGCTGCGTGGTGGCGGCGTTGTCCAGGTAGATGAGCGGCTTGCCGTGCACCGTCCGCCGCAAGATGGGAAAGTCTTGGCGAATCGCTTCTAGGTCCACGGCGTTACCCTCCTACGGGCTGGACTACCGCCCCGCGCTCCGCGGGCAACCGCAGGACAAAATTGCTGCCTTCCCCGGCTTGGCTTTCGACCCAGATCTGACCGCCGTGGGAGTCGACGACCAGGCGGCAAAAATAGAGCCCCAGGCCGGTGCCGCGGCGCCGGCCGGCCGGCGATCCGATCTGCCGAAACTTTTTGAACAGTTCTCCCTGGTATTCGACGGGGATGCCCGGCCCGGTGTCGCGGACGCCTATGAGGACGCCCGGCGGCGCGTCCGGCGGCGCGCGCCGCGCCCATAGCCGCACCTGGCCGCCGTCCGGAGTGAATTTGAGGGCGTTGTCCACCAGGTTGCTCAACACCCGCCCGATCAACGCCGTGTCGGCCTGTATGGGCGGCAAGTCGGGTTCGACTTCCACCTGCAGGTTGATCGCCGTGGCGTTGGCCAGGAGAGCAAAGCGCTCGGCGGTGCGCTGCAGCAGGTCGGCAACCGCCACCGGCTCGCGGCGCAGGGGCATCCGTTCGCTCTCCAGTTGGCTGATGTCGAGGAGTTGATTGATCATGTCCAGCAGTTGCTCGTTGCCGTGCTGGGCCATGGCCAGGAGTTGGGGCAGTTTGCCGTAGTTCCCCTGCTGCAGCAACCGCTCGATCAGGCTGAGGCTGCCCTGCATTACCGTCAGGGGGGAGCGCAGGTCGTGGATCAGCAGGTGGGTCAGCTCCTCGCGCAGGCGGGCCAGTTCGCGTTCCTCGGTCAGGTCGCGCAGGACGATCAGCCAGCCGGTGACGGTGCCCTGTCGGTCGCGCACCGGGGTGAGGGTGCGCTCGGCCGGCCGCTCGGGAGGGCCGGGGAGGAGGACGGTCTGCCGCTTATGGGCGCTCCCCTCCTGCAGCAGGACTTGGCAGTCGAACGCCAGGGTGTCCGTCGTGTACCCCATACGGGCGAGCGCCGGGTTTTCGCCCTCGACGGTGGCGCGCAGGTTGCCGTGCAGCTCGCCCTGGGCCAGGCCCAGGAAGTCGGCCAGGGTGCGGTTGGCGGCCAGCACGCGCCAGGCCGTGTCGAGCAGAAGGATGCCCTCCTGTGCGGTGCGCAGGATTGAGTCGAGCTCCTGGACACGGCGGGCCAGGGCCCGGTCGGTGCGGGCATAGAGATGGGCGTTCTGGATGGCCACGGCGGTCTGGGCGGCGATGGTCACCAGCACCTCGCGGTGGGCCTCGTCGTAGAGCTCGTTGGGCGAGAAGGACTGGACGGCGATGACGCCCAGGGGCTCCTGGCCCGCGCAGATGGGCACGCCGAGCCAGGAAGCGGCCGGCCGGCCGATCGCCGCGACTCCCAGGCGTTGCAGGGTGCCGGCCACCTCGCTGTGGATGAGCAGCGGCGCGCGCGTGCGCAGGACATACTCGCTCAGCCCATTCCCCGCGCGGCGGGCCGACCAGCGCACCGGCCGGCCGTCTTCGACGGCCAGGGGAAAGGAGACCTCGTCGCTCTCGGGGTCGTAGAGCGCCACATAAAAGTTGTGGGCCGGCATCAACTCGCCGACCTGGCGGTGGATGGCTTCCAGGATGGTCATCAGGTCCAGGCTGGCGCTGAGGGCCTGGCCTACTGCCTGGAGGCCGCCCAGCTCCTTGACGCGCCGCTCCAGCCGCTGTCTAGTGGCGACCAGGTTGTAGATGATCAGCGAGGCCAGGACCAAGGCGATGGCAAAGAGGATGAACCAGGGCAATCCGAGCCGGGTATAGATCAGGGCCATGAGCGGGGCAAAGGCCAGGGGCGCCCCCTCGTAGAGGAGCAGGTTGGGCAGCGAGCGCCCATAGAGCCCCAGCGCCTTTTGCGAGCGCGCGGCGATGTAGAGGCCGGCGATCAGGTAGTTGGCCGCCAGGTAGGTCAACCCCAGGAGCAGCAGGGGAGGAATGAGCGGCAAGGTGACCACGGTCAGCGGCACCGTCCCGCCCAGGGCGGTGAAGACGGCGCCCCCGGCCAGGACGCTGCCGGTGCCGATGAACACGTTGGCCGCGCCCAGCCCCAGGGTGGAGAGGAGATCGGCCTCGCGGCGCATGGCCAGGCGCTCGGCCCAGAGGTAGCGGATGGTCTCCTCGACGAGCGCCCCCAGGGCGACGATCCAGGCGGCCGGCACCAGGCCGACCACCAGGTAGGCGGCTACAGCGGTCATGGGCACCAGCGACATGCGGCCCCCGCCGAGCGGCACGCCGAACGTGGTAGTAAAGATGACCAGCAGGCCGAAGAGCGCTGCGGGGACGAGGATCCCGGGCGGGGGCGGGAGGACAGTCGTGCGCCAGGCCAGGAGGGCCAGCAGGGCGATGGCGGCGGCAATGGAGACATAGGAGCGGGCGTGGCGGCTCATCGATTTTTGACCTATCTGGAGGGGGGCCCCCGAGCCGCAAACGGGCTGGGCGGCAGGGCAAGGGCCGCGCTCCGGGTTCTCGGATTCAGGTTGGCGGGCTAGAAATCATCTCGTAAACCATAAAGGCGCAAGGGCACCAAGGTCTCCGGACATGTTTTTCCCGCTTTTCTTTGCGCCTTTGTGGTAATCATGGGGTGGGTTCTAGTCTGGCATCGGTGTTCCGATGTCTGCAAGCACCGCTTGGTCGTATTCCGCCTGCAGGGCGGCAAAGACCTCCTGGACCGAGACGATCTCCGTTGCCCGGTAGGCGTTGGACCCGCAGAAGGCAAAGCCGTTGGCCAGCCGGCCGCGCTGGGCGTTGATCAGGGCCAGGGCGATGCAGTAGGGGCTGTTGTCGCAGTCGCAGGTGATGATGCAGTGATAGGGGCACTTGAACGGTTTGCGCTTACCGGCGTTGACGTCGTCGATAAAGCTGTTGCGGATGGCCCGGCCCGGCAGCCCCACCGGGCTCTTGATGATGACAATGTCCTCCTCGCGGGCCTCGATGTAGGCTTGCTTGAACTCGTCGGCGGCGTCGCACTCGTGGGTGGTGACAAAGCGGGTAGCCATCTGCACGGCAGAGACGCCCATCTGCAAGAACCTGTAGATATCGGCGCCGGTATAGATGCCCCCGCCGGCGATCAGCGGGATGGGCCGGCCGTGCTGCTGCTCCAGCTCGCGCGTCACGACGAGGACGTCGGGGACTAGCTTCTCCAGGGCATAGGCGGGGTCGTCGATCTGCTCCAGCTTGAACCCGAGGTGGCCGCCGGCCAGGGGACCCTCGAGGACAAAGGCGTCGGGAATATAGTTGTACTTCTCGATCCAGCGCTTGGCGATCAGGCGGGCAGCCCGCCCCGAGGAGACGATGGGCACCAGCTTGGTGGCCATCCCTTCCTTTGCCAGCGCCGGCAGGTTGAGCGGCAGGCCGGCCCCGGCAAAGATAAAGTCGATGCCCTCCTCGATGGCGGTCCGGGCCAGGTCGGCAAAGTTGGTCAGGGCGACCATGATGTTGACGCCGAGCAGCCCGTCGGTGAGTGCCCGGGCCTTGCGGATCTCGGTGCGCAGGGCGACATTGTTGGCCTCGACGAAACCGCGGCTGAGGTCGAGATCGAACATGGCGATGCCGGCGGTGCCGATGACGCCGACGCCGCCTTCGTTGGCCACGGCCGAGGCCAGGCGATGGAGCGATATGCCCACGGACATGCCGCCCTGAACGATCGGCAAACGGGCCTTTTTGTCCCCGACAATCAATGGTGGCATCGTGCTCAAAGTTCCTCCTCGGTATTCCGCACACCTGGGGCGCGGGATGGCACCCGGTAGTCAGCGCCCTATTCTAACACAGGGCTTCCCTATGGTCAAGGTTGCGCATTCAGTCATGTAAACGTTGCCAAAGGTGGCCCAGCTCTCCAAATGAAACTGCTATCGGGGGAGACCGGCGCCGCGGCGCCGGGGCGGGCTATCGCCGATAGCGCGGGGGGCGCGGGGGTTGGCCATCCGGGGGCCGGGGGCGGCCGCCGGCGCGACCCGCGGGTTATGGGGGAGAGGTTGGAGCGCGGCCATCCCGGGGGCCGGGGGGAACGGATTCCGCAAGAGGGGGGCGATTCACCCGATGCTCCAGATTGTAGCCTAGATATTATAGATAATATACGTACATAGTTAGGACCTGTATTGACAAAATAATGAAAGTATGGTATAATAACCTCGACGCACTGGTCCGGGGCCGGCCGGCCCTCGAGGGGGAAGGGGAACATAGGAGAACGGGGAATGGGGAATTAGGAGGGCGGCGACATGGGTACAGGTTGCGGGGAAGAGAGCGCCGGATGGATTGGGAGAAGGCGCAGGGGGTGGGAGATCGGCCGGCTGGCAAGGGAAGGGGCGACGGCATGGGGCACGGGAGGGGAGCAGTTTCGCCGCTTCTGGAGTAGCGGAACATTGCCGGCGAATGAGATGGTGACGAGAGGCGAAATGATGTACGGCCGGCCCCGGACCAGAAACTGGGATAGACTTGACACTCATTGGGACTGGAGTATAATATCCTCGATTTCTTCGCGTAGGAGTCAACGATGTCCCCCTGCATGGGCGGCCTCGGAAGAAGCTATCATCCCTTCGCGCAGAGAAGTGGCAGCAGCCAAGGCACACTCTGGGGAACGCCGACAGGCTGTCTTGCCGACAATCCGGGGAAGCGCGCATCACGCCCTCTTCGCATTACCCTTGCAAACCACCGATCAGACGCCAAACGACCGCTTCTTGTCCGGCCTGGCTTCTGCGCCGTTCGCTGGGTGGACAGTTGTCCTGCGAATCGTCAACGTTGCCTGTAACATCCTAAAAGGCACCTCCCAAATATGTTGGGCCAGTGGGGGATACGGCATCACGGATGAGATTCGTGTTGCACGGCTCATTTTTCCCGCAGAAGCCTTATGCCATCCGTGTGGATCATTTGATCCTGTTGGGGATGGCGGCGGGGATGCAGTTGGTTGTAGAAGCCTTGTGCTGCCCGTGCGGGTCACCTGATCTCAACGGGTTGGTGATGTTTCTCCGGCTGCGACGGATCAGCGAAAAGGAGGTGGGCTTTGCGCAGCGCATCGAACCGCCTTATGGTGGCGACCGCTATGCTGCTGTTGTTGGCCGGCCTACTCTGGTTTGGGGGAAATCTCTACCTGAGCGGGGCAGCCCAGCGGGTGGCTGTAGTGGCAGCGGTAGTGGATATCCCTCGAGGAAGTGTGATTACGGCGGCGATGCTGGGGCAAGCCGAGGTGCCGCGGGGGACGGAAACGGGCTATACCCGCTCTATGGAGGAAGCAGTAGGGCGGGTAGCTCGCGTAGATATCCTGGCCGGAACGGCATTGATTCCACGCATGTTGGCCACCGAACCCCCACCATCGGGCCGGCTGCTACCCTCCGGCTCCGTCCTGGCCCCCGGCATGCTGGCGGTGGCTTTGCCCTTGGATCCGTTGGCCGTAGCCGGCGGGGCCCTCCAGGTGGGGGACCGCGTCACAATCTATGCTGCAGCGCCGCTCACAGCGACGACGGACATTACCCCTCCCCCCATCGCTGAACATGTGCGGGTTATCGACCTGTATACCGCATCAGGCGTCTCGCTCCTTTCCCAACCGGCCGGCCGCACCGCCGATGTGGCCCTATTGGAGGCCGACCCCTCATTAGCCGACCTCCTGATGGAGGCCTCCCGGCAGGGCCGGCTGCGGTTGGTGCTCGAAGGGGGCATCCCATGAGCAGCCGGGTCACCTTTATCACCACCGATCCGGGCTGGCCGGCCCGCTTGGCGGAGCGCTTTCATTTCGTCCAAGCGGGCACGCTTCCCGATCTCTTCACTGCCGGCCAGGTACTGGCGGCACTTCGGCCCAATATCATCCTAGTCGACGACCGTGTCGCCGATGGGGTGGGGCCGGCCGAATTGTCTCGTAAACTTCGTTCTTTTTTGCCTGCCGCCGGTGTCGTCCTCCTGAGCGGGCCCGCTACCGCCGGCCTGGACCTGCCTGGCATTACAGTCCTGCCCCGCGATCTCCCGATCGCCGAGATCGGCCAGGCAATAGGCTTGTCCAAAAAAGCTGTAGCGCGCTCGCGGGTCATCGCCGTGACGGCGATGAAAGGCGGAGTGGGCAAAACCACAGTTGCCCTCCTTGTGGCTGCGCAGTTGGCCCGCCGTCCGGGGAGGGTCGTCGTCTGGGATTGCGACTTCCCGCAATCTCTAGTCCACCGGGCGCTGCACCTGCCCACGGAGATCGCTACCGTCTGGGACTACTTGCAGGACATGACGGCTCCCATCGATTCTTTTATCCAGCCCAGCGAGGCCGGGATCTATGTTCTCCCCGCTCCATTGCGCCCCGACCAGATCATAATTCCCGACGAACGTCTTGCTCGAGAGATCGTACGCGACCTGTGTGGTCTTTTCGAGTACGTTGTTTTGGACAACGACGCCGAGATCCAAAAGAATCCCCTCGTTGTGACGGCCGTCCAGGAACTGGCGAGCAAGATCCTGGCCGTCACCGACTTGGAGTTCTTCTCCCTGGAGAGTTTCCGCCGTCTGATGGTGGCGTTGGCCGGTCTGGGGGCGACCGACCGCATAATCGTCGTCGCCAACGATGGCCGACGCAGCGGCGAGCGCCCCGATGAGATACGTCGCGTTCTGAAGGAGTTGGGGCTTGCCCACCTCCCCTTCTTCCTCTTTCCCCATTCCCCCGCGGTACGACAGAGCCAACGCGCCGGCAATCCGCCACTGCTGAAAGAGGCGGAATCTTTGGTCGACTTTATACTGAGGGAGGAGGCTCCATGACCCAGCCCTCTTATACGACACGGACGCTGGGAGTGCGTCCGCAGGATTACCTGGGGCCGGCGCTCCTGCAGGCCCGCTGTCGGAAATGGCAACAGGAACTTTCGCCGGACCTGCTCGGAGAAGTTCGCCTACACCTTTTGCATGCAGTCCCCCCCGAGGTGCTCAACCCGCTGGCCGAGCCATTTTCTCGCGAGCAGCACATCCGCCGGGCCATCCGCGGTTGGCTGGAGCACTACCACGTGGACCTGTTCTCCCAGGGGGGCGAAAGCCTAGTGGCCTACCTCTACGGTGAGATCGCCGGCTTCGGACCCTTGCAGCCGCTCCTGGCCGACCCCGAGGTCACCGAAATCAAGCTTATCGATCCGCAGACGGCTCTGTTGGAGCGCGCCGGCCGGCGGTTCTGCCGGCCGGTGAGCTTCCCCGGCGGGATTGAGGAGGTGCGCCGCTTTGCCATGCGGCTTGCCGAGTTGGGCGGTAAGGCAGTCAGTCGGCGCGAACCGGTGTCCCAGGTACAACTCTCCGATGGCTCACGCATCTTGTTGATGCCGTTCGAGGAAATACCCCAGGTGTTCATTCGCCGCCGGGCCCCCCGGGCCTTTGACCTGGAAACGCTGATCGCTTACGGTACGCTCGACGAGCCCCTCGCCGCCTACCTGCGTTCCCTGGCCCGGGCACGGGCCTTTTTCCTGGTGGCCGGCCCCAGCGGCGCCGGCAAGACGGCTTTCCTGGAGGCGCTCCTCACCCTTTTTCCCCCGAATGCCCACATCGTGGTCGTCCAACAGGGCACCGAGATCCGCAAGGAGGGCGTGCATCCGCTAATCACTCTGCTCGAAGGTTCGGACGATCCCACCTCCCCCAACTCCTTGGAAGCGGTGGCCATGCGGACGCTCAAGATGGGCATGATCAGCCTGGTCATCGGCGAAACGAAAGGGGCCGAGGCCACAGCCATCCTGCACAGCATTTCTGCCGGCGTCAAAGGCGGGGGCACAACCATCCATACAGACGATGCCGAGGAAGCGATGAGGCGGCTGGCACGGTTGGCTCGCTCCTCGCGTTTCGCGGACCTGTATGCCGCGGCCTCCCCCGAAGAACTGCGCCAGTCTGTAGCGCGCTCGGTGCATGTGGTTGTACAACTGGAGCAAGCTCCCCAGACCGGTCGGCGCTATGTTCGCCAGGTATCCGAAGTCGATGTCACGGCCGATGGATGGCAATTGCGGCCGATCTTCTGCGGTCGGATGCAGCCGGGCATCGAGGAAGCGGTGGTTTGGGACAGGCAGGCCGATAGCGGGCCGCGCATCCAGGGGCTGCTTGCGGCTTATGCCGATGGACAGGATCAGCCCGCATCCACCCGACTGGAGGTGGACCGACAAGCCGATGTCGAGCGCCTCTTGAGTTCTGCGGCCATCCTCGCTCGCAGCGCCGATTGGGATGAGGCCGAATCGGCCCTGCAGCAGGTCCTGGCGCTTTCTCCCGATGACAGCTCGGCCCTGAGCCTCCTGGCGCGCGTGCGGGCGGGTCAGCAGGAGAAACGCCGCCTCTGCCAGGCAGAAGAGGCCCGGATCCGGGAAGAGGCCGGCCGGGCGCAGGCGGGCGGCCAACTGGCCCTGCTGGAGCGCCTCGCCGCCCAGGCCGGCCTGGCCCACCTGGATGACCTAGCACGGGAACTGGGTGATCTTCTCTGGAGGGAACGCGAGGAAACCCTGCCGGTAGACGAGCTCTTCGCCTTGGCCCTGGAACAGCTAGGCGAGGACCCGCCGCGCGCCGGCCGGCTGCTCCAGGTTGTCCTGCGTCGCCAGCCCGATCATCCCGAGGCCGCCTTCTACCTGGAGCTGATTTCCTCGTCGAAAGGGGGGGAATGATGGAACAGATCATCTTGGTTGCCCGCTGGCCGGGCCTGGTACTCTTTATGCTGGGGGCGCTGTTCCTGTTCTGGCGGCTGTTGGCGCCGCAGCTAGAGCCACGGCGGATGCTGCGCTGGGGGCGCGGGCGGGTGGAGGGGTCGCTCGTGCCGCTGGTGGGCCCCCTGGCGGCACCGGGGATCGCGGATGCCGCTCTTGCTGCTGGGGGCAGCGCCCTGTTGGTCAGCAGCGCGCTCCTCTTCATAGCCGTGGGCCCGGCCGGCCTCCTCCTGGCCCCGCCGCTGGCTTTGCTCGTGGGCTGGTGGGTAGCCGGCCGGCAGTCCACGCGCCGCCTGGAGCGCCTCGGCGAGCAGGTTCAGGGCCTGGCCCAGGCCCTGGCGGCCGGCCTCTCCGGGGCCGGAACCTCCGGCGGGACCGTCTTTGCCCTCCTGCGCCGGCACTACGATGCCCTGAACCGGCCGCTGAAGGAGGAGCTGCAGTTCATGGAGCTGGTCCTGCGCGGACAGGCCGACCTGGGAGAATCGCTGGCCCGCGCCGCCCCCGCCGCCGCCCAGAAACACCTCCGCGCCCTCCTGGAGCTGCTGGTCGTCATCTACCGCGAAGCGCTGGACCTACCCGCCCAGCGCAAAGCCCTCGCCACCCTCCTGGAGCGCCTCCGCCAGGACGAGGCCGTCCGCCGCACCGTGCGCATCGAGAGCCGCTTCGGGCAGAGCTCCCAGACCATCGTCCTCTTCCTCATCCCCGCCTTTGTCGTCCTTTCCGCCGCCGCCACCACCATGCTCGGCGCCCAGGTCTCGGTGGCCGAGTTCTACCTGCGCACGGCGCCCGGCCGCGCCATCGCCCTCGGCGCCGTCCTCGTGGAAGCCCTGGTCGCCTGGGTCAGCCGGCGCATGGTCCGGCGCATCCGCTGGGAATAGGGAGGTCTTGCCATGAATATCGCCCCCCTCTTGGTCTTTCTCCTGGGTGGTGGTATCCTGCTGGCAGCAGCCTATCGCATCACGCCGCGGCAGGCCTGGGCTTCGATACGCGGCCGAGCCGAGGCCCTCGAGGAGCTGCAACGCCGCCAGGCCCACCGCAGGGAACTCCTGTACACCTTGCCCGATTTCCTGGGCAACCTGCTGGTAGGCTATAGCGTCCGCGGCCAACTGCTGGAAGCCCTGGAGTTCGCTGCCCGCCTCGGCGGCCCCGGCGACACCCTCTCCACCGCCACCGCCGGCGCCCTGCGCCAGGGGCGGCTCAGCGCCGACAAGTTCCCGCCCCTCCACGCCATGGCCGTCGACCTCGGCGACCCCTTGCTGCGCGACCTCCTCTGCCTCCTGGAGCAGGCCGAGGAGGAAGGAAACGACATCGCCGCCATCTTGGGCGCCTATCTGGAGCACGCCTACCACCGCAAAGCCGCCTACCTATTGGAGCAGGCCAAGGTCCTGCCCTTGCAGCTCCTGGGCCTCACCGTCCCGCTGCTCCTGCCGACGCTGATCATCGTTATGGTCGCCCCCTTCCTATATGCCGCGGCAGAGGTCTTTTGGTGAGCCGGTTGGCCTATCCCCCCTTCCCTTCCAGGGAAGGGGGGCCAGGAGGAATAGGTCCGGAGGAGATCATGAACCCAAAGAACGCGATCGGCGGGATCCTGGTGGTGCTGGGGGTGGCGGCGCTGGGCGCGGCGGCCTTCCTGCTCTGGGGGCGGGGGGCGCCCGCCCCCACCCCGCTGCCCACCCCCGCGCCGGCCCCCAGCCCCGTGCCCACCT
>CAZQFV010000032.1:0-34679 GCA_964592645.1 uncultured Chloroflexia bacterium | reverse complement strand
CTCAGGCCGCGGGTTTGCCGCGCAGGCCCAGTTCGTCGGCGATGGCCTGCAGCCCCCGCAGCACGATGCCGATGTGCTCGTCCAGGGGGATGCCCAGTGCCGCGGCGCCTTCCTCGACCTCCTGCCGGTTGACGCCGCGGGCAAAGGCCTTGTCCTTCCACTTGCCCTTGACCGACTCCACGGTGACGTCCAGGATGCTCTTGGAGGGGCGGACGAGGGCCACGGCCACGATCAGGCCGGTGAGCTCGTCCACGGCGAAGAGGGCCTGGGCCATGCGCGTGTCGCGCGGGATGCCGGTGTAGGAAGCGTGGCTGGCCGCCGTCTGGATAACCTGTTCGGGCCAGCCGCGCTCTCGCAGGATCTTGATCCCGGCCCAGACATGTTCCTCCATCGTCGGGTGCTGCTCGTAGTCAAAGTCGTGGATCAGCCCGACGACGGCCCAGGGCTCTTCTTCTTCGCCGAAGTGGCGGGCGTAGGCGCGCATGGCCGCCTCCACGGCCAGAGCGTGCTTGATCAGGTTGGGGTTCTTGGTGAACTCGTTCAACAGGCTCCAGGCTTGATCGCGCGTGGGTTCCATCGGTCTCTCCTATCTCGCTAGCGGACCGGATTTCCTGGGGCCATGGTAGCGCAAAGCCGCTTTCCGGTCAAGCCCACTTGACAAAAGTTACCCTTTGTAGTATGGTAAACGGTGTAGCTTATAAAGGAGATCTGATTCATGGCACAAAGTTGGCCGTGGGCACATGGCCTGGAGAACCCCCGGCCGGCCGCGCGGCTTTCGGCCCGCGAGCGGCTCTACGAAGCCCTCGCCGAGGCGCGAAGCTCTCTCGACCAATTCAGCGGTATCGCTCTTCCATCCCGCGGGCAGCGCTGGCTGTCCGCTTTTGGCGTTTGGCTGCAGCAGGCGCGTTCCGCGGCGCAAAGGGCCTGGCCCTACGGCCCGCCCCTCTGGGGAGAGCAGCTGCGCCAGGCAAGGACGCGCCGGCAGGGGGCCGTCGGCGCCCCGGGCCGGGGGCGCCTGGCTCTGCGCGCCTGGCCCCGCCTGTTGAGCCACCTGGGCCTGGCCGCGCTCCTGGTGATCCTCTTCGCCGGCGGCGGCTTCCAGGGGGTCCTGGCCCAGCCTGTGCAGACCAACCAGAGCGCAGGGGACACTTTCTCCTGGCAATGGTATCGGTCGACAAACGAGGCCGAAGGCATCCTCGACGCCTACCAGAGCATCCCGGCGCTGCCGCTGGTCGTGCAGCGGCCCCGGGCGAGCATCGAGGAGTCCTGGCCGGAAGTGCAGGAGGAACCTGGCGGCTTGTTGTCCCGGCGCAGCGAGGTGCTCACCTATACGGTGCAGCCGGGCGACACGTTGATCTCGATCGCCGTGCAGTACGGCGTTAGCATCGAGACGCTCTACTGGTACAACAGACTCAAGAGCGCCGACCTTTTGTCCATCGATCAACTGCTCCGCATCCCCCCTGTCGACGGTCTGCTCTACAAGGTCAAGGCGGGCGACACCCTGGACAGCATCGCCGAGGCGTTCAAGGTGCGCAAGGGCAACATGATCGCCTACGCGGCCAACAACCTGCGCGAGCCCTACACCCTGGTCGAGGGACAGGAGCTCTATATCCCAGGGGCCTCCAAGCCCATCCCGCGTCCGCCGACGGCCCCCGCGGCCCGGCCGTTCCGCCTGAGCGCCCCAGGCTACGCTTCCCTGCCGGGCGGGGAACGCTTCTCCTGGCCGGCCAGCGGCCGCATCACCGACCGCTTTGGCTGGACCGGGAAGCGCTGGCACAATGCCCTCGATATCGCCGCTCCCTGGGGCACGCCGCTCTACGCCTCGGCGGCCGGCACGGTCACCGGCGCCGGCTGGTACAGCGGCTACGGCTACATGGTCGAGATCGACCACGGCGATGGCTGGGTCACCCGTTACGGCCACATGGCCCAGCAGCCCGAGGTCAGCAGCGGCCAGTGGGTCGAGCGCGGCCAGTTGATCGGCTACATGGGCTGCACGGGGAACTGCACCGGCCCCCACGTCCACTTCGAGATCCGCTACAACGGCAGCAACTGCAATCCGCTGGACTATCTGCAGTAGCTCTCCCCTAGATGTCCGGCGCCTTGGCCCAGGGGTAGGGCCGGATGCGCTCGGCCTGGGCCCGGAGCGCGGGGTCGCTGGAGTAGACGCCGTGCTTCTCGGGCGGGATCAGCGCGGCGATGTGGCGCATGATCTCGTCGCCGATCTCGTCCAGCAGTCGGCGGTGTTCGGGGCCCTCCTCCGGTGCGCTAAAGGGGCCAAAAACCCGGCCGATGCGCGCGGTGATGCGGGCTCGCCGGCCCCGCCGCAGCATAGGAAAGATGTCGGCCAGCCCGTCGAAGCCCATGGGCAGGATCGGCGCCCCGGTGCGGCTGGCCAGGAAAGCGGTGCCCCGCCGCGGCTTGCGCAGCAGGCCGGCCCAACTGCCGGCCTCGGGAAAGATGCCCAGGATACCGCGCTGCTTCAAGACGGCCTCGCCGGCCCGGATGGCCTCGCGGGAGTACCCGCCGCGGTGGACATGGTAGTAGCCCCAGGCCTTGGGGATCCAAGCCAACAGCGGCGGGGCGTCGGGCATGTGGAACCCGCCCCAAAAGTCCAGCTTCCAGGGAGCCACGCGGACCATCAGCACGGGGTCGGCGAAGTGAAAGTGGTTGGCCACGACGATCAGCGGACCCTCCCGCGGACAGTTTTCCAGGCCAACGATTTGCAGATCGGTCAGCAGGGCCCACGATATGTGGGCCCAAGCCTTCAGGAGGGTGCGGATGAACCGGCGGCGGGGGTAGCGGACCCGAGTATCTTCCGACACAGAGGCCCTCCTTCCTAGAGCTCGTCCTCGACCAGGGCCGCGCGACGGGCCCGACGCTCGTTGACCAGGAGCAGGAGCAGCAGCCCCACGGCCAGGAAGGCGACGATGGCAAAGAGGGCCAGGCGGAGGCCGGACTGCTCGGCCGCGGCGGCGGCCAGCCCCCGGGCGGCGTACCAGTTCGTGGCCAGCACGACGACCCAGCCGAAGACGGACGGCCCGATGAAAGAGGAGGTGCGGCCGGCCACGGCAAAGAAGCCAAAGAACTCGGCGCTCTGGCCGGGAGGGCTGATCGCCGCCACCATGGAGCGGCTGACGGCCTGGGCGCCGGCCATGGCGAACCCGGCCACCGAGCCGACGATAAAGTAGCCGGTCAGCGTCTGCGTAAAGTAGAGGGCGACGACGACGCCGATCAGCATCAGGATCGCCAGCAGCAGGGAGCGCTTGCTGCTGACCCGGTCGGCCAGCCGGCCGAAGAAATAGGCGCCTGCCACATTGGTGGCCTGGACGACGATGACAAAGACGATCAGCGTCTGCTCGGCCATGCCAAAGAGGGTAGCCCCGATGATGGCGGCAAAGTCCAGGGTGATGATGATGCCGTCGTTATAGATCAGGAAGGCGATAAAGAACTTGAACAGCTCCCGGAAGCGCCGGACCGACTGGAAGGTGCGCCAGAGCCTTTGGAAGGCCACGGTGACGAACGTTTCGCCGGGTGGCAGCGCCTGGGGCCGGGCGCGCTCGCGAAGCCACAGGAAAAGGGGTAAGGAGAAAAGGGCAAAGAAGGCGGCGGTCACGAGAAGGGACAGGCGCACCATCCAGGGGGTTTGCGCCGGGTCGAGCCAGACCTTCTGGGTCAGGATCAGCGGCGGCAGGACCAGCAGCAGGATGGCGATGCCGCCGGCCGAGCCGATGGCCCAGCCGATGCCGCCCACGCGCCCGATCTCTTCCGGCTCGGCGATCTCGGGCAGCAGGGCGTCGTAGAACACCTGGGCGCTGCGGTAGCCGATCTCGGCCAGGATGAAGAACACTACGGCCAAGACGGTGGTCCCCGGGCGCGTCAGGAAGAGCAGCCCGGTGAAGAGACAGGCCATCGCGGTGTAAAAGAGGAGGTAGCGCTTCTTCGATGCCGAGAAATCGGCCAAGGTGCCCAGGATGGGCGCGGTGAGGGCTACCACCAGCATGGCGATGCCCACGGCCAGGCCCCACAGGAACGAGCCTTGCGCGCCGCCGACCACCTTGTTCTTGAAGTAGGCCGAGTACACCGCCAGGAGGACAACGGAGGCGTAAGCGGAGTTGCCAAAGTCGTAGAGGTACCAGGCCCAGCGCTCGCGACGGGTGGAACGGGGCGTACCGGTGACGTGCGGCATACATCCTCCTCTGCGATCGATCGGAATGCCCTCATTATAACACAAAATCGGGCGGGTGTTGACAGCGCTCCCGGCAGTGGGGTATACTGGGAAAGACGACGGAACTCGTCCCCGGCAAGGAGGAGGCGGTGGACCTGGTAGCGGAAGCGTTGGCCCAGGGGGCCGCCGCGTTGGCCGCGGCCGGATCGCCCAGCGCCCGGCTCGATGCCGAGGTGCTGTTGGCCCATGTCCTGGGGCTGCGGCGCGTGGACCTCTACACTCGGCCGGAGCGGGCCCTGGCGCCGGAGGAAGAGGAACGCTACCGGGCGCTCCTGCTGCGCCGCGCCCAGGGCGAACCGGTCTCTTATCTGGTCGGCCACAAAGAGTTCTTCGGCCTGACCTGGCGCGTGGACCGCCGGGTGCTGATCCCGCGGCCGGAGACCGAGGTGCTGGTCGAGCGGGCGCTGGCCTGGGCGCAGGCCGGCCGGCACCCACGCCCCTGCATCGCCGACATCGGCACGGGCAGCGGCTGCATCGCCATCACCCTGGCCATGCGCCTGCCCCGGGCGCGGATCTATGCGACCGACATCTCCACCGAAGCCCTGGAAGTGGCCGCGGAGAACGCGCGCCGGCACGGAGTGGAGCGGCAGGTCACGCTGCTGCTGGGCGACCTGTGCGACCCGCTGCCCGAGCGCGTGGACCTGTTGGTGGCGAACCCGCCCTATACGGTGTGGGATGAGCTGCCCGCGGGCATCACGGCCTACGAGCCGCGGCTGGCCCTCGACGGCGGCGACGATGGGCTGGCGGTCTATCGGCGCCTGTTGCCGCAGCTCCGGGACCACCTCGGCCCGGCGGGCACGGCCATGTTGGAGGTGGGGGATGGGCAGGTCGAAGCGGTGCAGGGCCTGGTCCGCGAGTTGGTCGGTCGGGTGTGGGTGCGTAGCTGGGCCGACTACTCCGGCTGGCCGCGGGTGGTGGAGATCGGGCCCTTTCCGGGGGCGGGGAGTGGGGCGTAGAGACGAAAAGGGGCCGGCCTGGTGAGGGTCAGGCCGGCCGGCGGAGTGGACCGCGAGGCGCGGGCTAGTGAGTTTTGTAGAGGGTCCGCAGACAGCGGCTGCACACGCTGATCCGGACACGCCGGCCGTTGAGAAAGAGCGTGCGCTTCTGGGTGTTGGGCATCCAGCGCCGGTTCGTGCGGCGCTTGGAGTGGCTGACATTGTGGCCGTACTGCGGCGTCTTTCCGCACAGATCACATTTGCCGGACATCGAACACACCCCCTGTAAACTGAATTTCAAACCGAGGAGCAATTATATCACACTTTTGGGGTCTTGACAAATCGTCGGCGGATGGTAAAATCGGGGGGGTCGCTTGGTAGGCCCGGACGAGCAAAGGAGTGGGAAAACCGATGGGGTTGCAGAACAGTGAGTCCCTGGGGCGGATCGAGGTGTCGCCGCAGATTATCGCGCTCATTGCCGAGGAGGCGGCCCTGCAGTGCTACGGGATTGTCGGCCTGGCCTCACGCCGTCGCCAGGGCATCTGGACGCGCTTCCTGCCGACGACCAAGGGCGCCGGCGGCGTGGTGGTTCGGGTGGAGGATGGCGAACGGATCCTCCTGGAACTCTACGTGATCATCGAGTATGGCACGCGGATCAGCGAGGTGGCCCGCAACGTGATGAGCAATGTCAAATTTGCCGTGGAGCAGGCCCTGGGCATTCCCGTCGCGCGGATCGATGTCAACGTCCAGGGGATCCGCCTGGGCGGCAACGAGCACTGAGAGGGCCCCGCGGCGGGGTTCGGCCTGGGCGCAGCATAACAGGTTGGAGGAACGACTGTTGGAACGAGGATTCGATGCGGCAAGTTTGGCCGCTGTTGCGGCCGGGGCGCGGGCACCGAGCGGTCCGTTGCAGCGCTGCGATGGGCAGACGTTGTACCGGGCTTTCCAGGGGGCGGCCAAGTGGCTGGCTGCCCATGCCGCCGATGTCAACGCCTTGAACGTCTTTCCCGTGCCGGACGGCGATACGGGCACGAACATGATGCTGACCATGGAATCGGCCCTCAAGGAAGTGGAGTCCCGGCCGTTGGATACGGCTGGCGAAGTGGCGGCGGCCCTCTCGCATGGCGCGCTGATGGGCGCCCGCGGCAACTCCGGGGTGATCCTCTCCCAGATCATCCGCGGCATGGCGCGCGCGCTGGAGGGGAGCGTTACCTTTGATGGGCCCAAGCTGGCCGATGCGCTGCAGGGCGCCACCCAGACTGCCTATCGCGCCGTGAGCAAGCCGGTGGAGGGCACCATCCTCACGGTGATGAAGGACAGCGCCGAGGCGGCGGCCCGGGCCGCCCGGCGGGACCCCGGTCTCCTGAATGTGCTGGGCGAAGCGGTCAAGGAGGCCTGGGCCTCGGTCGAGCGCACCCCCACCCTGCTGGCCATCCTGCGCGAGGCGGGTGTTGTGGATGCCGGCGGGCAGGGGTTGGCCGTGCTCTTCCAGGGGATGCTTTACTTTTTCAACGGCGAGTTGGAGCAGCGGCTGGTGGGGTCCAGGGTGCCTTTCCCAGAGGAGATGGCCTTCGTGGACGTACACGGGGACGAAGAGTTCGGCTACTGCACAAACTTTATCCTTTGGGGGCAGGACCTGCAGGTGGAAGCGATCCGTGAGCACATCTCGCGCCTGGGGAGCTCGGCTGTGGTCGCGGGCGATGAGCACTGGGTCAAGGTGCATGTCCACACCGAACACCCGGGCACGATCCTGGACTATGCGGTGGGGCTGGGCTCGCTGCGGCAGATCGAGATCACCAACATGGACGAACAGCGGGCCAACCTGCGCACGCGGCAGGCCGGCGCCCCGGCCCTGCCGGCCGTGCCGTTGGAGACTCCTGCGCGCCCCATTATGGTGATCGCGGTTTCCCCCGGCGAGGGCTTTGACAAGGTGCTCCGCAGTATGGGCGCGGCGGCCATCGTCCCCGGTGGGCAGACGATGAACCCCAGCGCCGAGCAGTTGCTCCAGGCCATCCAGTCCCTGCCCTGCAACCAGGTCATCGTCCTGCCGAACAACGGCAACGTGGTGATGACGGCCCGTCAGGCGGCGGCGCTGGCCGGCAAGGAGGTGTGCGTCGTGCCCACGGAGACCGTCCCGCAGGGCGTGTCCGCACTGATCGCCTTCAACTACGAGGCAGACCTGGAGACCAACGCCGCGGCGATGGAGCAGAGCGCCGCGGCGATCCAGACGGCCGAAGTGACCTACGCCATCCGCGACGTGAGCCTGAACGGGCTCCACGTGAAGGAGGGCCAGATCATCGGCCTGTTGAACGGGGTATTGGAGGTGTCCGGGGAAGATGAGGCCGCGGTGATCGACGAGATCTTGGAGCGCATGGGGGCAGCCGATTTGGAGTTGGTCACCGTTTACTATGGGCAGGACGTTACCACCGAGGAAGCCGAGCGCACGGCAGAGCGGATTCGCCGGAACTACCCGGACCAGGAGGTCGAGCTGGTCTACGGCGGACAACCCTACTATCGCTATATCTTGTCCGCCGAGTAGTTGTTGCGCAGGGAACGGGCATATGGCCAGGATCTGTATTGTGACCGATAGCGCTGCCGATCTACCCGCGCGGGAACGCCGCCAGTTGGGGATCGTCGTCGTTCCCCAGAACATCTCCCTGGGGTCAGAACGCTATCGGGATGGGATCGACATGGACAGCGGCCAGTTCTATGCCCGCTTGCAGCAGGGGGCCTGGCCGCGGATCGTGGCGCCCAGTGCCGAGGTCTTTGAGAAGCTCTACCGGCGCTTGAGCGAGCAATACGACGCCATCCTTTCCATCCACGTGTCCAGCCTGCTCAGCGACACCTTCCTGATGGCCAGCCGGGCGCGGGCGGCCCTGCCCCCCTCCACCTGCCGGGTGGAGACGATCGATTCGCTCTCCGTCAGCATGGCCTTGGGCTTTATCATCCTGGAGGCGGCGCGCAGCGCCCGGGCCGGGTTCGAGGTGGAGGAGGTTATCGACCGCGTCCACTGGATGATCCGCCATAGCCATCTGCTGGCCTTTTGCGAGGACCTGAACTATTTGAAACGCAGCAACCTGTTCCCGAACTCCCAGGTTCAGCTTATGGCCCGGACCAAGCCGCTGTTGGTGTTGAACGAGGGGACGCTCCTGGCCTATGAGCGGCCGCGCACCCGGCTGCGGGCGCTGGACGGCCTCTACAGCTTCATCGAGGACTTTCCCGAGATGCGGGCGATCTCGGTGCTCTACAGCACGACCCCGGAGGATGTGGAAGGGCTCTTGGAGCGGATAGACCTGATCTATCCGGCGCGCAAGGTGACCGTCACCCGCTACGGCCCGCTGATCGGCACGTTGATCGGACCGGGCGGGATGGCCGTGGCGGTGTACGAGGAGGACTAGCGTGCTCCAGGTGCCCCGCCGCGTGCGTATCATCACCGACAGCTCTGCCGACCTGCCCGCGGACCTGGCGGCCCGCTGGGGCATCGAGGTTGTTCCGCTCTATGTGCACTTTGGGGAACAGTCGTTCCGTGACGGCGTCGACCTGACGGTCGAGGGGTTCACGGCGCGGCTGTTCGCCGGGGAGTTCCCCCGCACCTCGCAGCCCTCAATCGGTATGTTCAAGCGGATCTATGAGCATGCGGTGGCCGGCGGCGGCGAGGCCGTCTCCATCCATCTCTCGAGCGCGCTCAGCGGGACGGTGCAGTCGGCCCTCCTGGCGTCCGACCAGGTCGACGGCCGGGTCGCCGTGGTGGACACGGGGCAACTCTCGATGGCTATCGGCTGGCTGGTCCTGGCGGCGGCCGAGGCGGCCCGGGAGGGGCGCCCGCTGGAGGAGATCGTGGCCCTGGTGGAGGAGATGAAGCGGCGGGTCTATGTCCGGGCCCTGCTGGAGAGCCTGGAGCACCTGCGGCGCGGCGGCCGCATCGGCCGGGCGCAGGAGCTGATCGGCTCGTTGCTGGACATTCGCCCGATCGTCGGGCTGGAGAAAGGGGTCCTGGCGGTATACGATCGCGTGCGCAGCCGCAGGGCCGGCCTGCGGCGGCTCGTGGAGGTGGTGGCCGCGGAAGGGACCCTGGAGCGCGTGGCGGTGATGCATGTCGGCTGTCCGCAGGACGCGCTGGCCGTCGCCGATGCGCTGACACCGGCCTTTCCCCGCGACCAGATCCTGGTGCTGCCGGCCGGCCAGGTGGTCGCCACCCACGTCGGCCCTCAAGCCGTGGGCGTGGGCTATGTCGTCGCGCCCTGAGCGCCAACTCCCCAAGACACCCCAAACTGCTCGTGTCGCCCAAAGACACCCAGGCACGAAGAATTCGGAGCATCCTCGGTGCCTTTGTGGTTCCAATCTTTGAGCCCCCGTGGTGAGCGGGGATGTCAGCGTTCGACCAGCGGCAGATACACGCGGCGCTCCGGGCCGGCGGAGGCCGGCGCCGAGAGGTTCCCGGCCCGGTCGCGGAACTGGGCATAGACGCGGCCGGCCGTCGGCGTCACCACCGCGGTGGGCGCGAAGGGTTCCCAGGGCGCGGCGATCAGCCCAGGCTCGTCCCCGGCCAGGCGCATCCAGCCGACGCCGCTGTTGTCGTCGCCGGCCCGCAGCCGCACGGTGGCGGTGAGTGTCCCCCAGCGGACGATCGATACGGTGCCCGTGGGCGGCACCGGGTCGTAGAGGATGCCGTCCTGGTAGTCCCCGTAGACGACGCCGGCGGCGTCGCGGAACTGGGCGAACACGGTGCGGGGCTCGAAGTAGGAGCCGGCCGTGCTGATGGTCCAGGTGTGTGTCGGACGGTGGCTCTCCCAGAGTACCCCCACCCAATCGGCAGTGTTGCTGAAGCGCGCCCGGTTCACCCCCGGCGCCCACAGCGTCAGGGTCACGGCGGCCCGGTTGGTGAAGGCGGCCCCGTCGTTGATGGCCAGGCCGAAATCGGATGGGGGCCGGGTGGGCGTGGGTTGGGGCCGCAGCGTCGGCGGGAAGACGGGCGTGGGGGTGGGCAGCGTCGGTGGAGGCGGCACGGCGCCGCCGATGCCGGCCCAGAAGCCGCCGGCCAGGCGGTAGCTGGGGCTGCTGGAGGCCGCGCCGGACGAGACGGCCGCTTCCCCGGCGGTGTCGCCCAGGCGGTAGGTGGAGCCGCTGCGCAGGCCGCCGCCCGCCGCCACGACCCCCTGCGTCAGCGTCGGCGGTTCGGCCGAGCTGCTGATGGGCGGACAGCCGCCGACGGCGGCCAGGAAGCCGGACCCGGCGCGGAAGCCGGCGCTGCTGCCGGCGGCCCCGCCCCAGGGCTGTCCCACGGCGGCGGTCAGGCGGAAGCCGGGCGAGGCGAAGCCGGCCCCTCCGCCCATGTCCACCACGCTGCTGCACAGGCGGAAGCCCGGTGAGTGGGGCGGCGGGGGCGTCAGGTCCAGGTAGATGGAATCGGCGGCGGCGCCGACGTTGCCGGCGCGGTCGCGCACCTGGAGGGAGACGGTGTAGGCGCGCCCGTCCAGGGCCGGGAGGGCCCAGGTGGATTGGGAAGCGTAGGGCTGCCACGCCGACCAATCCAGTCCGTTGTCCGAGAGGCGCATCTCTGCCGGCCCGCTGCCGGCATCGGCGGCGGCGATGTCCAGGCGCACGGCGACCTGCTGGGTGGTGGAGAGCCCGCCGGCGATGCTCAAGGCGGCGGCCGGCGGGGTGGCGTCGTAGCGCAGGACAAAGAGGGTGGCCGCGGGGGCGCGGCGGCCGGCCTGGTCGCGCGCGGACAGCCGCAGGAAGTAGGGGACGCCCTCGGGGACGGGGCCGGGGTCGTAGGCCGGGGAGGTGACGTAGGCGGTGGGCTGCCCCTGCGGCTGTGGGCCCCAGTAGAGGGCATAGTCGCGCAGGCCGCTGCCTATGTCGCCGGCGCCGGACCAGGTGAACGACGCGTCGGCGCAGCGGTCCTGCCAGAGGTTGTTCTCGCCCCGGCAGCCGGGGGCGGCCGCGGTCGGGTTGCGGGGGTCGTGGAGATCGATCCCCAGGGGCACGGCCGGCCCCGGGGTCTCCTGATTGCCGCAGTCGTCCACGGAGTAGTAGCGCAGGGCGTGTTCCCCTTCGCCGGAGACGACAAAGGGAGCGGCGTAGGGGAGCCAGTCGCTGTCGTCCAGCCGGTAGTAGGTGGCCAGCACGTTGCAACCGCCGCTGGCCTGGGCGGTGAGTGTCACCTGGACCGGCGAGAGGAACCAGGGGGCATCGCCCGGCGTGCCGGAGAAAGTGTGCGTCGTCGTCGGGCCGGGGTTGGGGCAGTTGCCTGAGGTGTAGGTGCGCCCGGTCTGCACGAACTCCCCGGCGACGTCGGCGAAGCGCGGCTCCAGGGCCACGCCGCCGTAGTCGCCGTTGGTGCGGACCTCGAAGTGCAGATGCTCGCAGCAGTAGTCATAGTCCCCGGGCACATCGCAGAAGCGGCTGTGGCAGCTCCCGGTGGCGGTGGAGCAGGTGTAGCCGACATCCCCCTCCAGGGCGATGGGCTGGCCCTGGTAGACCTGGGCGCCCGGTTGGACCAGCACGCTGCCGGCCTGCAGGTGGAGGTAGTAGGAGTACTCGCCGTTGGCGTGGCGGATGACCACCGAGTTGGAGGAGTACCCGGCTGCGCAGCAGCAGGCGGTATAGTTCTGCGCGATGCGGTAGACCCAGCCGGCCTCGGCGGCCACGACGACGTCTGTCCCCGAGACGGCGGCGATGAGAAAGTCGATGGCGTTGTTGTGGTCGGCGCCGGCCCGCGAGGCGTAGGCGCTGGCGCCGCACAGGTAGGGCAGCTTGTAGAGGCCGAGGGTGGGGGCGGTCGGTTCCGGCGTGACGACGAAGCGGCCGCGCTCGGGGAAGGGGACCAGCAGCTCCGTGGGGACGGCGGGCAGCCAGGCGCGGAACGCGGGTGAGTCCGGCAGGGCCACCTGCCAGGCGCCGTCCTGGCGGTGGGCGATCAGGATGTCGGCGTCGCCGACGGCGCCGTGCGGGGCGATGGCTACGATGCCCCAATCCTCCAGCCCGGTGATGGTGACGATGTCCCAACTGCCGACCGCGTCGGCGTGGTAGTTGGCGAGCAGGGCGGCGGCCAGGCGGCGGATGGTCTCCTCGTCGGCCGGCGGGAGGAGGTGGGGGGTGGGGCAGCCCGCGGGGGCGGGCGTGGGCCCCTGGGCCGCGGCCGGCGGCGGATACCGGGAGCCGGCCAGGGCCAGCAGGATCAGCAGGGCAAGGCCGAGGGCGCGACGGCACTTCATCGGCGGCCTCCTCTAGGGGGCGGTGCCGATGGCCACCCAGGAGTAGCCGTAGTAATAGTTCGGGGCAAAGTTGTCCACGCTGCGGTTCATCTGCAGCTCCAGGCCCGTCTCGGAGATGGCGGCCGGGACGACCACCCAGACCTTTTGGCTGTTGACGTCGATGCCGGGAAAGTCGTCGATGGAATCGGGCAACTGGCCGGTGCCCCCCAGGAAGCTGACGACGACCACCGGCGGCTCGGCAAAGGGGCTGGGGAAGGTGAGGGTCTCGGTGATGCCGGGGGAGTTGTCGCCCTCGATGTAGCCCCAGCCGGCCTGGACGACGCGGTCCTGGAGGGAGAAAGTGGCGTCGTCCTGGCGCAGGATGCGCATCCGCGGCACGGTGAGGGCCAGGCCGGCCACGGGGACGCCGCGCAGCAGCGCCCGCGGGCTGAGCGTCTCGCCGTCCACGGTGACTTCGAGGTAGCGATCGCCGTCCCAGGTGCCGGTGGGGATGCCGCCGCTCTGGCTGCCCAGGCCGACGCTAAAGAGGCCGTCGGAGACCTCGACGACGGGGTGCGACTCGGGCCCCCAGACGCGGGTGCCGCCGCTGGGGGCGTCCCAGATGGAGAAGGACATGGCATAGTTGCCGTCGAGGGGGTTGCCGGCGGCGTCGGCCAGCCGGCCCTGGTAGTTGACCGTGTAGGCGCTGGGCCCGGGGGCGTTGGGCAGGGACTGGGGGTGGGCCCAGGCCCGCCGGGTCAGCAGCAGGGCGAGCACCACCAGCAGGGTGCCGCCGTTGGGAAGCATCCAGGCCAGGAAGCGGCGCAGCGGCCCGGGAGGTGTGGGGGGCAGACAGCGGCGCCGCTCCCACCATTCGCCGAGGGTCAGGAACAGGTTCTTGCTCATGGCAGCCTCCTTTTTTGTCGGGGAGATGCGGATGATACGGCCATTATAGCGCCAGCGGGACCGCAGGGCAACTATTGATCTCGCAAGTGTGCCAGTTGGACTACCCGCCCCTCCCTGTGGTATAATGGGGCCATCGGCCGCCGCGGCCGGCCCATAACGACACGGAGGAGGTGCCCATGATCACCAAACATGAGTTGGACGTGCTGAGCAACTACCCGCCGGCCGAATCGCCGGTCATTTCTTTCTACCTCTCCATCGACCGCCACGAACGGGACGAAAAGACCCCCTTCACCGAGCTCAAGAACCTGTTAAAGTCCGGCCAGGAGCTGCTCGTCCGCTGGCCGGCCGAGCACCGCGTCCCCCTGACCCTCCACCTGACGCGCATCGAGGAAACCGCCGAGGAAGAGCGCGGCGGCCGATCGCGCGGCCTGGTCATCTTCGCCGGCGCGAACCTCTGGCAGGTCTATCGCCTGCCCGTCCAGCCCGGCAACCACATCGTCATCGACCGCACCCCCTACCTCAAGCCCCTCATCCTGCTCTTCCGGCGCCGGCCGCGCTACTGCACCGTCCTGGTGGACAAGGAGCGCGCCCGCCTCTTTCTTATCCAGATGGGCGAGATCCAGGACTATTCGATGGTCCTGGATGAGGTGCCCAAGCACCACGAGCAGGGCGGCTGGGCCCAGGCCCGCCTCCAGCGCCGCCACGAGGACGCCGTGATGCACCACCTGAAGCGCTCCGCGGAGCTGACGCTCGAGTTCTTTCAGCGCGAGGGCTTCGATTACCTGCTCATCGGCGGGACGGAGAAACTGACCGGGGCCTTTTACGAGCGGCTGCACACCTACCTGCAGGAGCGCGTCGCCGCCACCTTTGCCATGGCCACCAACACCTCCGCCAGCGATGTCCTGGCCCACACCCTGCGCCTCATGGAGGTAGTCGAGAGCCGCATCGGCGAGGAGCTCACCGCCCGGCTGAAGGAGGAGGTCGGCCAGGGCAAGATGGGCGTGGCCGGGCTGGCCGACACCCTCCGCGCGCTCAACGGCCACCGGGTGATGGACCTGCTGGTGGAGGAGGGCTACCAGATGGTCGGCGGGCGCTGCCACGACTGCGGCAGCCTGAGCGTCCGCTCCACCGGCAAGTGCCGCTACTGCCAGGGCAAGATCGAGCGGGTGGACAACCTGATCGACGAGATCGTGGAAAAGGCCTTTGTCCAGAACGCCCAGGTCCACTTCATCGCCCCGAACCAGGTCCTCTGGGAGATGGGGCGTATCGGGGCCCTGCTGCGCTATGCCTAGAGGAGCGAGCCGATGGCCGAGCTGAGCGAGCTGTACCAGCGCAACATCAACGTCACCGTGGAGAAGGCGGGCGACGATCACATCCTCATCCAGGCCTCGCTGCTCGACCTGGACCACAGCATCCGCTTCCTGATGAAGGTCCATACCGCCACCCGGACCATCGTTGAGGGCAGCGCCCAGATGATCCGCGTGCCCTTCCGCAAGTGTCGGGAGACGGTGCCGCTGGCGGACACGATCGCTGGGCTGGCGATCGGCCGCGGGATCAACCGCCAACTGGCCGACCGCCTGGGCCACAACATCGGCTGCATGCACCTGGTGGAACTGGCGATGACCGCGGCGCGCATGGCCGCGGCCGTGTTGGCCGAGGCCGACCGCGGCCTGACCGACCGCGAGGGCTTTGAGTGCCTCGACGAGGAGTCGCGCATCGCACTGGGGATGCCGCACCTCAAGAACACCTGCCTGGTGTTCCGCGTCGAGGAGTAGGCTCAAGACACGGGGCGGGCCGGCGGCGCAGCCGCCGGCCCGCCCCGCTCGTCGGTTATCGCTCCCCGCGCACCTCTGCCGCCAGCCGCTCGAAAAAGGCTACCATAAAGGCATGGCGCTCCTGGGCGATGGCGCGGGCCGTCGCCGTGTGCAAGGAGCCGGCCAGGCGGGACAGCTTGACGGCGAACTCGATCGCCGGGCTGTGGGTGGAGGGATCCACCCGCTGGGTGGCGCGGGCGTCCACCGGTACCTCGCTCCACAGGCGCTGCCCGGTGCGCCCGGCAAAGGCAAAGGCCCGCCCCACGCCGATAGCGCCGATGGCGTCGAGCTTGTCGGCGTCGTAGAGGACCTTTTCTTCGATCGTCCGCGGGGGAGCGTCGTTGCGAAAGCGGTGCGCGGCGATGATGCCGGCGATGGCCGCGGCCTCCCGCGGCGTGTAGCCCCATTCCAGGACGATCTCCCGGGCGCGCTCGGCCCCGGCGCGGGCATGGTCGACGCCATGCCGGGCCTCATCGGCGCGGGCGATGTCGTGCAGGAGGGTGGCCGCCTCCAGCAGGCGCATGTCGGCTCCCTCGGCCGGCCCGATGCGCCGCACCAGCGCCAACACCCGCAGAACATGGTCGAAATCGTGGGCCGTGTCGGTCCCCGTGTAGAGGGCGCGGGCCCGTTCGATCAGGTCCACAGTCGCTCCTCCCCGGCCGCCGGCGCCGGCACATCCCAGAGACGCACCCCGTACCCGCCAAGCCACAGCGCCTGGGCGTAGTGGGCCACCGCCTCCAGCACCGGCACGCCGTCGCGCTCCAACGTGGGAAGCTGCGAGGCATAACAGGAGATGGCCGCCTCCTGGGCCGGCCAGTAGGCCGAGACCTCGACAATGTGCGGATAGAGCGGCCGGCCCAGCGCGGCCAGGCGCCGCGCCGGGCTGCCCTCCCAGGCGGTGTAGGGCAGGTCCTCGTAAAAGGCCACCGGCCGGGAGGCGTGCAGCCGCCAGCCGACGCGGAAGAGCAGTTGATGGTCCACGTGCTGCCCCACCCCCAGGGGAAAGAGCAGCAGGCCGCCCTCCAGGGCCGCGCAGCGCTCCCCCAGTTCCTGCTCCAACGGGGCTTCGTCGGCCGGCGGGCCAAAGAGGCCCTCCTCGGAAGCGTAAGCGCCGTGGCGGTAGATAGCGTCCCGATAGGGCCAGGTCTCGAGCGAGCAGCCCAGCACCGCCGTGGCCTGGGCGTCCTCGGCCCGGCGCACGGCCATGGGGTCAGTATGCTCTCCCCAGCGGCGGTGCAGCTCGTGGGCCAGGGGGGACAGCGCCGCATCCGGCGGGGGATCGCCGACCAGGACGGTGACCACGCGGGCCGTCCGGCCCCGGGCCGCCTGCCGGGCCAGGAAGGCGCCGCAGGACAGGGCGGCGTCGTCGGCATGGGGGGAGAGGCAGACGATGGCCGGGGAGTCCACTACAGCGCACCCATCGGGTCTTCGAAGAAACGCAGCGTGTGCAGGGCTTCCTCGGCCGCCTCGCGGATGTCGTCCTCTTCGTGCCGCAGGCAGCGCTCCAGCAGCCGGCGGGCCTCGCCCCCCCCGATCTCGCCCAGCGCCCAGATGGCCGCCTGGGCCACCTCGTGATCGCGGTCTTCCAGAAGCGGCCTCAGGTGGTGCACCAGCTCGGGGTCGCCCATCTCGCCGCCGGCGCAGGCCGCCTCGTAGCGCATCTCGGGGTCCGGGCTGGCCAGCTCGCGCTCGATGGCCGGCCGCCAGCGTTCGGCCATGTGGTGGCCCATGGCATGGATGGCGCTGACGCGCATCTCGCGCTCCTCGGCCGCATAGGCCCGGGCGATGGCCGCGGCCACCTCGTCGATGCCGGCCAGGTAGGAGACGGCCTCCAGCGCGCGGCGGCGCAGCTCCAGGGGCGCGCCCACGTCTTCGAACACCCCCAGGAGCAGGCGCAGCAGGACCTGCCGGTAGGCGCCCAGGAAGTCGGCCGTCTCCACCAGGTAGGCGAAGCGCCCCAGGGCCAGCAAGGCCTGGCCGCGCACGGCCACGGAAGGGTCCTCCGCGACCAGGCGCAGCAGCCGCTCCAGCAGGGCGACGCTCTCGTCGTCGCTCAGCCCGTCGATGGCGGCGACGCGCACCTCCTCGTCGGCATCCTCCAGGCAGAGGAGCAGGACATCGCGGAAGTTCATGTCCGGGCTGTCCTCGTTCAACTGGGCCAACGCCCGCACCAGCTGCCGGCGGCGGTCGCGGGGCGCGGCCGCCCAGGCCGGCCGCAGCGCGGCCAGCCCCTCCGGGCTGAGGTTGGAAAAGCCCTGGAGTTGGCTGTAGGAAAGGGGGCGATCTTCCTCCAGGATTTCCCGGAGGAGCTGCGCAAGGCGGGTCTGTTTCATGGTCTTCTCGAGGACGTCCCTACTCCTCGCCGGGCGTGTACAGGTAGACCCCCTCCTCGTCGCCGGGCTCAAAGACGTCGGCCTCGGCCAGGACCTTCTGCAGGAGCGCTATGCTGAAGGGCCGCTCGATGTTCACGGCGGCGAAGAGGGTCTCCAGCGCGATCTGGTACTGCCGGCCCTTCTTCTGGCCCACCTTGGTGAAGGCGTGGGCGACCACGTCGGCCGGCCGCTTGCGCGAGGCCGGCGACAGGGGGTTGCTGTTGCGCAGGCCGGCGAAGCGCGCCTCATCCAGGAGCAGCGCTTCCTCCACCTCGCAGTAGAAGGTGCTCTGCTCAAAGGTGTAGCGGTCGCGGCGCTCGTCGTAGGTCAGGAGGCGGCGCTCCATGCCGTCGGTGGCCATGTACTGGAGGACAAAGACGTTGGGTTCCTCGGTGCGCGTGATCACCACCATGGCGCCGGGCACCAGGCTGTTGTGGAAGAACTCGTCCAGGCCCCACAGCCAGCCGCCGCGGTTGCCCGCCGGGTAGCGCAATTCCACCGCGTAGGCCTCATAGTGCTGGGGGATCTCGAAGCGCAGGTAGGCCGAGCGCTGGTCCTCCAGGAGGGGCCGCGGGAAAAAGGCCCGCGCCGCCGCGTCGTAGGGCAGGACGCCGTGACGGTACTCGTAAAAGGTCAGGAAGTGCTCCAACTGCGGCAGCCGCTCCGGGATCTCGGGCTCGTCCTGCAGGTAGGCATAGTCCTGGCCGATCTCGGCGGCCTTGAGGAAGCGCGAGCCGATCGCCGGCAGCCCCTTGACCGCCCAGAGGTTGGCCCCCGGCACGCCCACGTACTCAAAGTCTTTCTTCTCCCGCAGCAGCCGGGCGTTGAGCGAAAAGGCCCACAGGTCGTAGTCAGGGTCGCGCGCGTTCTTGAAGAGCAGGTCGCCCAGGATGGTGGCATCGCTCAGCGGCATCTCCTCTTCCAGGATGTAGCGGCGGATCTCGTTCAGCCGGCCCTTGCTAAAGTGCTCCAGGCGATCCTCCAGGTACCAGGCGTCGCCGAAGGAGACCAGGCGAAAGTCGCGGTCCAGGGCCTCGCGCAGCGCCTGCCCGATCGCGTCGCCATGCAGGGCGACGATCTCCTCGGGGGACCGGCGCAGGTCGACCACCGCGCCGCCGGGCAGGGTGAAGGTGGTGACCACCGGCCGGTGCACGACCGGCGGCGGCAGCGGCGGCGCCTCTTCCACGCCGATCGCCACCTCGGGCGCGGGGGTCTCCAGCACGGAGGGACGGGGCAACTGCATCTGGCGGATGGCCGCCCGCACCCAGAAGGAGGACATCGGCGGCCGGCGCACGGCCTTGCGCCGCGGCGTCGGGCTGGCGCCCTCCGGCGTCGGGTGCATCCGGCGGGGAGGCAACGGGGGCAGCGGGGCGATCCCGGTGGGACGCCCCCGCCGGGTCGTCACGTACACCACCTCGCCTTCCCGTTCCTCGCGGGCAAAGATGTGGTCGTTCTTGGACAGGGCGGCCTCGATCAGGGCAGCCACCTCTTCCCGGTCGCGGCGCAGCAGCTTCTTCTCCAGGAAGTAGTCGATCAGCGCGGGCAGGCGCTGGCGGATCGGCGTATCCATGCCGAACGTGGCTCCCTGGTGGGCCATCAGGTTATACACCCACCGGGCCAGGTTCTTTTCCTCTTTCTTGCCGCGAAACTCCAATTGTCCTTCCATGGGCGCAACGACTCCTGTGCCTACTCCTGCGCGGCCTGGCCTTCCTGCAAGACCAGGTCCCGCAGAAAGGTCACGTATTGGTAGGTCAACGAATCCAGGCTCTGGGGCCGGCCGGACTGGCGGAGCCAGGAGAGCAGCTCCTCGAACCCGGTCTCGCCCAGGCGAATCTGATTGGCATCCATCGCACTCCTCCACGGCGGCGCCGGCCGTCGGGCGACAATGAACATGGTGCAGACCAAGGCGGCGCTGCACCATGGTGTCGCGCGCTAACCGTGCGCCATTCTCGACCATATATTATACTACAGCATACCCCAGGCTGCAACTCCGCAGTTGCGCCCCCCGGCAGGGTGTAGTACAATAGCCTGGCCGGACATCGGATGGAGCAATGGAGTCGCCTATTACCATGGAAACGACGCTGCCGCTGGCTTCCGAGGCTGTGCCCAGCACCGTCCGCCCCCGCCACAAGGGCCCGACGGCCGAGACCCTCCTCTGGGCCGCACTCCTCCTGCTGGCCATCGCCACCCGCTTCGCCCTGCTGGGGGCCATGGCCCTGCACCACGACGAGGGCATCCACGCCCGCTTCGGCTGGGACATCTACCGCGGCAACGGCTGGACGCACGACGCCGTCTACCACGGCCCGGTGATCTACCACATGGAGGCGCTGGGCTTTTTCCTCTTCGGCGACAGCGATGCCACCAGCCGGGTGATCCTGGCCACCTTCAGCATAATCACCGTCATGCTGCCCCTCCTGCTGCGGCGGCAGTTGGGCCGCTGGGGGGCGCTCCTGGCCTCCTTCCTCTTCCTGGTCTCGCCCACCTTCCTCTACTTTGGGCGCTTCGGCCACCCCGACGTCTTTGGCGCCGCCTTCTCCCTGTTCTGCTTCATCGGCATCGTGCGCTACATCGCCGACCGCCATCCCGCCTGGCTCTACGGCGCCGCCGTGGCCACCTGCCTGCACTTTTCGGCCAAGCCCACCGCCTACATCATCACCGCCATCTTCCTGCTCTACCTGGCCGGCCGGCTCCTCTGGGAGCGTTACGACCTGCATGCCTTCTGGCCCGTCCTGGGCCTGCTGCCCGCCGCCGCCGAGTCGCTGTGGAAAGCGCTGGCCAAGGAGTCTTTCCCCCTGGAGCAGATCGCCCTGGGCCCGCTCAAGCTGAGCCTCCTCTCCCTGGCGGCGCTCGGGCTGGCCCTCCTGGCCGTCCTGGGTATGCTGGCCTGGCGCTGGTACGAGAGCTGGGGCGGCCAGAAGCCCAGCCCGACGCTGGACCTGCTGGTGGTGCTCGGCTCGCTGATCCTGCCGCTGCTGTCGGCCGTCCCACTGAACATGCTCATCGCCCTGGCCGGGATGGAACCGCTGGACTATCACACGCCGGACATCGCCCCCCAGGTGATCACCCGGGCCGTGGTGACCATCGGCGCTATGTTCCTCCTGTCGGCCGTGATCGGCCTCCTCTGGAACCGCCGCCGCTGGGCCGTCGCCGCCGGCCTCTTCTGGGGCCTTTTCTTCCTCCTGCACACCTCCTTCTTCAGCAGCATGACCGGCTGGGCCACCGGGCTGGTGCAGGCCCTGGGCTTCTGGCTGACCCAGCAGGACGTCAAGCGCATCTTTGTCGGCCCGCAGTACTACCTGATCCTGATGGCGGTCTATGAGCCGCTGGCCCTGCTCCTGGGCGGGATCGGGGCCGGCTATTTCGCCTGGCAGGGGTTGGCCAAGGGGCTGGTCCGCCGGCCGGCAGACGAGCCCGCGCCGCCCACCCCACCCCCGCCGGCCGCGGCGCCGAACGCCGCCACCGGCCTGCTGATCCTGTGGACGCCGCTGGCTTTTGCGATGTTCTCCTTCGCCGGCGAGCAAGTGCCCTGGCTGAACCTGCACCCCACGCTGCCCTTTATCCTGACGGCCGGGGCGCTCCTGGGGCGCGTCGTCGCCTACCGCCCGCCCCATCCGGCCCCACAGGCCCGGCGCCGCTGGGCCGATCGCCTGCTGCTGCCGGCCGGCGCGGCCCTGCTGCTGTGGGCCGGCCGGCCGCTCTTGGCCGCCGCCGGGGCCGACCTGGCGGCCTGGGCCGGGCGCATCGCCTGGATCGTCAGCGCGGCCCTCCTCCTGGCCCTGGCCGGCATGGCCTTTGGCGGCCGGGAAAAGGGCCCCGGCGAGGCCCCCTTCCTCCTCCTGGGGGTCACCGCGCTGGGGATGACGGCCATCTCGGCCGGCCTCCTCTCCTACGGCCACCAGTACGGCGAATGGCCCCTGCTCTATGTCCCCTGCGGCATCCTGCTCGCCGCGGCCGTCGCCCGCGTCGTCCTGCTGGGCAAGACGGCCCTGCGCAGCGCCGCCCTGCTCATCTGCGCCTTCCTCTGCGCCTACGGGACGGCCAGCGCCTTGCGCCTCACCTACCGCAACAACGATACCCCGGTAGAGATGCTCGTCTATGTCCAATCGGGCTCCGACGTGCAGTGGGCCATGGACAAGATGGCCGCCCTCTCCACCCTGACCACCGGCGGCCGGGACATGGTCTTTCTCTACGACGCCGATGTCGCCTGGCCCTTTGAGTGGTACCTGCGCAACTATACGAAAAAGGTCTATCAGCCGACCATCGCCGGCCCCCCGGCCCCCGACGTGACCATGGCCTTTGTCTACCGCGACAAGGACAACACCAGCAGGCCCTACCTGGAGGGCCGCTTCTACCCCACCCGCTACTATATCTTCAACTGGTGGTTCCCCGAGGACACCTACCGCAGCGCGCGTAGCCTCATCGAGCGCATCGCCCCGGAGACCGTCCCGGAGGAAGGACTGCCGCAACAGGTGGGGTTGGGCGACGCCCTGCGGGCCATCTTTTCCTACCCGGGCCAGGCCCGCGCCTGGCGCTTCTACATGTTCCGCGAGATCCTCTCGCCGCTCGGGGCACGCGAGTTCGCCCTGTACGTGCGGCGGGACCTGGTGGCGCCGCTGCAGCTCCTGGAGCCGTCCATCCCGCGGCGGTAGCTAGAACCGCGCAGGAAGAGCAAGGTGGTGAACCGGAGTTGATGCACGGCATGCATCACGATGGACAAAAGACTTTGATCCAAACGGAGCCCGGCTATGTCCGATAAGAAACAAGCACCCCCCTCTACGCCGGCGGCGCCGGCGGAGCAGCCCTCCTGGCTGGACGGGCGGCTGGACCTGACGCGGGTTGAGCCGCAGGTGTGGATATTTCTCCTGCTGTTGGTCATCGCCGCCCTGCTGCGCTTCTGGGACCTGGGGGCCCGCGCCATGCACCACGACGAGGCCATCCACGCCTGGTTCTCCTACCGCTTCTACACCGGCCAGGAGCTCTACCGCTACGACCCAATGTTCCACGGCCCGCTCCTGTACCACCTCACGGCGCTGTTCTACTTCCTCTTCGGGGACAGCGACGCCGTCGCCCGGGCGCCGGAGGCGCTCTGCGGCCTGTTCCTGGTGGCGCTGTGCTACCCGCTGCGGCGCTGGCTGGGCCGCTGGGGCTGGGTGATCGCCGCCGGCCTGCTCACCTTTTCGCCGGCCTTTCTCTACTTTGCGCGCTTCGCCCGCCACGACGCCTTTGTGGCCACGCTGACCCTGGCCTTGGTCCTCTTCCTCTTTCGCTACCTGGAGGAGCGCCGCCCGCGCGACCTGGTGCTGGCGGCCGCCGCCCTGGCCCTCTCCTTCGCCAGCCACGAGCTGACCTTTCTGCTGGCCTTTACCTTCCTCTCTTTCCTCGGCCTGGCCTGGCTGCTCGACATGCAGGGCGCGCGCCGGCGCACCGAGGCCCGGATCGCCGCCGGCATCGTGGGGGCGCTGGCCTTTCTCATGCAGATCGTGGCCGCCCAGGACAAGGGCTCCGACCCCGTCCTGCGGGGCCTGCTGATCGTCGTCGCCCTGCTCGGGCTGGGTTACCTGGGCCTTTCCCTCCTCTGGCCGCGGCGCTACGCCCGGGAGCCTTCGCCTGTGACCCTGGCGGTCCGCGAGTTGGCCCGGAACCCCCGCCCCCTGCTGGCCGCCATAGGCGCCTTTGGCCTACTCTTTGGCCTGCTCTTCACCACCCTGCTCACCAACCCACGCGGCTTCCTGGACGGGCTGGTCCAGGGGCTGCGCTACTGGGCCGGACAGCACGGCGCGGCCCGCGGCGACCAGCCCTGGTTCTACTACCTCCTGCTATTGCCCCTGTACGAGCCGCTCCCCCTGACGGCAGGCGCGGCCGGCCTGGCCCTGGCCCTGCGCGCCCGACGGCCGGCCATCCCCCGCCAGGAGGCCGACCCAACGGCCCGGGAGCGCCCGCCGCTGTTCCACCTCTTCCTGGCCTACTGGGCCATCTTCTCCTTGGCGCTCTTCTCCTGGGCCGGCGAAAAGATGCCCTGGCTGCTGCTGCACGTGGCCCTGCCGCTGGTGTTGCTGGCCGGCCTGGCGCTGGACCGGTTCGTGGCCTGGGTGCGGCGCTCCGGGGCCGCTCTCTGGCGCGGCAGCGACTGGGCGCTCGGCCCGCTCTTCCTGCTCCTGGCCTTTGCCGTCACCGGGGCCATCCGCCTGGCCAACGGCCAGGTGCCCCACCCCCTGGCCAACCAGTACCTGACCCTGCAGTTGGTGGTCCTGGTGTTGATCAGCCTGGGGCTGGTCGTCCTGCTGGGCTGGCGTATCTATCACGCCGAGGGCCGCCACCTGGGGCAGTCGTTCGCCCTGCTGGGGCTGGCCCTGCTGGCCGCGGGCACGCTGCGCGGCGCCTTTCTCCTGAACTTTTACAACGGCGCCACCCCGGTGGAGATGCTCGTCTACACCCAGACGGCGCCGGACGTGCCCCTGGTGGTGCGGCAGATCGAGCAACTGGGCATCGACCTGACGCGCAAGGACCGCAGCGTCGCCGACCCCACGGGCGGCCACGGGCTGAAGATCGCCATCGACAGCTCGCGCAACGCCGCCCTGGAGTGGCCCTTCAACTGGTACCTGCGGGCCTTTGACCGGGCCGGCAACCTGAGCACCTTCGACGGCAGCCAGGGCCGCCCGCCATCCGCCGACATCCTGCTGGTGCTGGCAACCAACGAGCCGCTGGTGCGCCCCTACGTGGCCGGCCAGTACACCGGCATGCTCTTGAAGCATCGCTGGTGGTTCCCGGAGTACGAGACCTACAAGCGCTGGACGCTGTGGCGCCAGGGGACGACGGCGCAGGGCTACCCAACGATGCCCTGGCTGCTCCCCGCCACCTACACCCGCGAGGGGGCCGCCAACCTGTGGAAATACATATTCTACCGCCAACTGCCCTACGCGCTGAACAGCCAGGACTTTTACCTCTACGTGCGCAGCGACCTCCTGCCGGCCGGCGGCGCAAGCGGCCCCGCCGACCCCTATGTCGAGAAGCTGACCTCCCGCCCGGCCCTCCGCGTGCTGGGCAGCCCCGGCGCGGGGACCGGGCAGCTCTCCTACCCGCGGGGCATCGCCGTGGATACCGCCGGCACCCTCTACGTGGCCGACAGCGGCAACAACCGCATCGTCGCCTTCGACGCCCTGGGCAACTCCTTCTCCTGGGGCTCCTTCTGCAACCTGACCACCGAGGCCCGCGAGGGCTGTGTCGACCCCGACGGCGATGGGCCTCTGCCCCTGGGCGCCGGCCAGTTCAACGAGCCCTGGGGCGTGGCCGTGGACGCCGCCGGGCGGGTCTATGTCGCCGACACCTGGAACCACCGCATCCAGGCTTTCGACTCCCAGGGCCATTTCCTGGGCCAGTGGGGGCAGGGCGTTTTGGTGGACGCCGACTTCACCGTCGGCGGGCGCGCCCAGACCCCCTTCGGCTACTACGGCCCCCGCGGCATCGCCGTGGACGGGCAGGACCACGTCTATGTCACCGACACCGGCAACGAGCGCGTCCTGGTCTACCAGGTCGTGGCCGTGGACGGGCGGGTGCGCGGCGACTACCTCTACCAATGGGGGACGATGGGCCCGGAGCCCGGCCAGTTCCTGGAGCCGGTGGGCATCGCCCTGGATGCCTCCGGGCGGGTCTATATCGCCGACACCCTCAACGGGCGCATCCAGGTCTTTGCCCCGGCGGGTGAACGGGTCGGCAGCACGCCGGACGCCACCTGGCAGGTCACGGGCTGGGACAGCACCTCGCGCGAGAACAAGCCGTTCATCGCCGCCGGCCCCGGCGGGCAGCTCTACTTCACCGTCCCGGAGCGCGGCCTGGTCGTCGGCGCCGACGCCAAGGGTGCCGTGCTCACCGCCTGGGGGGGCAGCGGCAGCGACATGTCCACCTTCAACATGCCCATCGGCGTGGCCGTGGACGCCCAGGGCCAAGTATATGTGAGCGACTCGGGGAACGGGCGGGTGCTGGTGTTTGCCGTGCCGTAGCGAGCGCCCGGCCCCGGCGCGCGCGATGGGCGCACCAAGACGATGCACATCCTGACCGTCGACATCGCCAACTTTCGCAACTACCGCCGCCTGCAGGTCGCCCTGTCGCCCGGGACGACCATCCTGCACGGTGCCAACGCCTCCGGGAAGTCTTCCTTCCTGGAGGCGTTGACCATGCTGGCCACGACGCGCTCGCCGCGGGCCGGGGCGGAGCGGGAGGTGATCCACTGGGACGCGGCGCCGGAGCTGGGCATCCCGCCCTTTGCCCGCGTGGCCGCGCGGGTGCAGCGGGAGGACGGGCCGCTGACGGTGGAGCTGGTGGTGCAGCGGGTGCTGGACCCCCAGGGCAGCCTGACGGGGCGCTGCCAGAAGCGCTTCCTGGTGAACCGCCGGCCGGTGCGGGCGCGCGAGGCGGCCGGCCGGCTGCAGGTGGTGCTCTTCGAGCCCGAAGACCTCAACCTGATCACCGGCTCCCCGGCCCGCCGGCGGCGCTACCTGGACATGACGCTGGTCCAGGCCGACCCGCGCTACGCCCAGGCCCTGCAGCGTTACACCCGTGTCGTCGTCCAGCGCAACGGCCTGCTGCGGCGCTGGCAGGGGCAGGCCGTCCCGGCCGGGGCCCGCGAGCAGTTGGCTTTCTGGAACCGCGAGATGGTGCAGAGCGGCGCGGTGCTCATCGCCACCCGCCGGCGCCTGGTGGGCGCCCTGCAGCCGTTCCTGCGGGCCATGCACGACAAGCTGGCCGGCGCCGCGCCGCCGCTATGCCTGGCCTACCGGCCCCAGGTCCCCGGCGCCGCGGACCAAGACGAGGAGAGCATCGCCTATGCCTACCGCCAGGCCGTGAGCAGCGCCTGGAAGCAGGAGCTGGAGCGCGGCATGACGCTGCTCGGCCCGCACCGCGACGACCTGTCGTTCTCTCTGGGAGAGATGGACCTGGCCGTCTACGGCTCGCGCGGGCAGCAGCGCACGGCCACGCTGGCGCTGAAGCTGGCCCAGGTGGAGTGGCTGCGCACCCAGAGCGGCGAGATGCCGGTGGTGCTGCTGGACGACGTGCTTTCGGAGTTGGACGCGGAGCGGCGGGGCTACCTGCAGGGCTGGCTGCTGGAGGAGGGCGGGCAGGTGGTGGTGACGGCGACGGACCTGCAGGACTTTGCGCCGCCGGTGCTGGGGAGGGCGGTCGTCTATCGCCTGGCGGGGGGAGAGTGGAGCCGCGTGGAGGCTCACCAGCCGTAGGAAAGGCGCAGGATGAGGTTCCCCGGCAGGCCGGCCTGCTCCATGCGGCGCTGCGTCTGCTCGATGGCATAGGGCACGCGGTGCACCTCGGCCATCATCGTATCCAGGTCGATCACCAGGTAGGGGGAGGTGGGATCGCCGTCGCGCGGCTGGCCCAGCCCGCCGGGGTTGAGGATCCAGCGGCCGGTGTTGAGGTCGATCGGGCCGACGCCGCTGAGCCAGCGGCGCTCGCAGGTCGGCGGGGCGTTATCGGCCAGGAAAAAGGCCAGCGGCACGTGGGTGTGTCCCACCAGGCAGATGCGGGTGTCAAAGGCCGCAAAGTTCTCGCGGGCCGTCTCCGGCTGGGTGATGTACTCCCAGACCGGCAGGCGCGGGCTGCCGTGGACCAGGGTAAAGCCGTCGCCGACCACCTTCTCGGCCAGCCCTTCCAGGTAGGCGCGGTTCTCCGGCTTGAGCTGCTCGATGGTCCAGCGGCAGGAGCGGCGGGCGTCGGGGTTGAACTCGATCAGGTCCATGCCGCCCAGGCAGGCCTTGTCGTGGTTGCCGACGACGGAGACGATCTCTTCCCGGCGGATGCGCTCGATGCACTCGTTGGGGTCCGGTCCGTAGCCGATCAGGTCGCCCAGGCACCAGATGCGGTCTACCTGGTCGCCGATATCGGCCAGGACCGCTTCCAACGCTGTCAGGTTGGCGTGGATATCCGATATGATCGCATAGCGCATGGTGCCGGTTGACCTCGCTCAAGGGGCATCATACCACAAAAGCGCGCAGACTGCAAACTTTTCCCAGTTGCATCCCGGACCGAACTCGGGTATAATGGAGGGCGAGAAGCGCCGACCGACCCCGCCGCCCAGCCCGTTACCGGAAAACGCTCCCCCAAGGAGAAGGAGGTCCCCCTGATGAGCACCGAGGAAGCCGCCCTGGAGATCCTGGCTACCGTGGACCAGGTACTGGCCGATCCCAACCTGCTCGACGAGCCCCGCGCCGTCCTGCTGCTGCGGCTCTTCCAGTTGGCCCAACTGTCGCGCCCGGCCCTCTTCCAGCGCTACTGGGCCGAGCTGCAGAAGCTCAGCGGCAAAGTGCCGGCCGATCAGCGCGCAGCGCTGGCCGGCCTGCAGGCGGCCGGCCCACCGGCCAAAACCAAGCAGGGCAGCAAGCTCACCCAAGAGACCACCGCCGCCGTCGAGGCCGCCCTGCAACAGGCCCCGTCCAACCCCGACCAGGCCCGCCGTACCCTCGAGGAGTGCGCCGAGCGCCTGCGCAAACACTGGTGGCCCTTTGGCAAAACGCCGGCCTGGACCGCCCTCCTCCTGGGCTGGGTGCAGGTCGACCGCCAAAAGGCCCTACAGTTGCTCGGCCAGGTGCCGGCCCCTGCGCAGCGCGGCGCCCTGGCCCAGCTCAACAGCCTCGCCCCGCTGACCCCCGAGGAGTGGGACCAGGCCTATGCCCAAAGGGGCGCCGCCGCCGTCGTCCTGGCGCTGATCAAGGAAATCCTCGACCAGGAGAACCCGACCCTGCGCCTGGGCGCCAAGCTCGCCCAGCAGGTCGGGCAGTCGCTGCTCACGGAGGGCCACCAGGTGGTGAGCGGCCAGGACGAGCAACAGGCCAAAAAAAAGCTCGAGCAGGCCACGACCCGCTATATGCGGCTGTTCGGCAGCGTGCTACCCGAATCCCCCGACCAGGCCGAGGCCCTGCTGGAAGCCATGTTCACGACAACGGCGACCTCCGACTACTACAAGGAGAAATGGGTCGGGCGCCTGGCCACGATCGACAGCCTGGTGCGCTTCTGGGTCGATGTCCCGCAGTTGCGCGAAAGGGGGCTGGCGTTCCTCTCCCAGAGAGCGCCGAGCCACCTGCGCGACCTGTGCCTGGCCCAGTGGTACGGATCGATCCCCACCTCGGATGAGGAAGCTGCCGAGGCCTACGCCACCCTGCTAAAGATGTGCCGGGACCAGGAAGCCAGCGAGGCCTGGTTCCTGGTGCGGCTGGTGCAGCGGGGCATGGCCGAGACCGCCCTGAACATGGCCCGTTCCTCGCCGCGCGCCGCCGCGCTGCGCCCCCGCCTGCGGCGGGCCTGCCTGGTGCTGGGCGTCCCGAATGTCGCCGCGCTCATCCCAGAGGAAGAGGTGCAGGGCCAGCCGGTGGACCAGTTCCTGTACCTGCCCACGGCCGGCGAACGCGCCGGGTGGCTGCGCCAGGAGACGGCCAACGGCACCCGCTCCCTGCCCCCGGCCCTGTGGTCCGAGGTGAGCTTCCTGAGCCTGATGAGCGCCATACAGGAGGTCAACACCACCAGCAAGATCGCCACCGACGACGGCGGGCAGCAGGTCAACCTGGGCCTGCACTCCAAGCTGGTACCGCCGGAGAACCAGTTCCGCAGCTACCTGAAGATGAACGGGTTTGGCCAGTACACCAACGACGTGCTCGATCCGCACCTGCTGGCCGCCATGGTGGCCTGGGACGAAAAGTACCCCAACGAGGTCCAGGCAGTGCTGGCCAAGATGTGGAACGTTATCAAGCCGTCGCCGGCGCTGCTGCGCATGGACGTTTTGCGCAACTCGATCTTTGAGCGCTGCTACACCGTGTTCGCCGCCCACCCCGCCGCGCTCAACGGGCTGTTCATCCAATGGTTGAAACGCGAGATGGTGGACACGCCCATGCGGTACCAGGAGGGGACGACGATCTATACCTTTTCCCTGAACCCCGTGGCGCCCTTCTTGCATTGCCTGCTGGCGGCGCAGAAGGCGGCGGCCTGTTCGGCCAAGCGCTGCGACGAGATCATCACCTACGCCATCCGCTACTATACGGCCAACGAGGGCCTGATGATGGCCGCCGCCGAGCTGTACGCCTCGGACAAGGGGCTGCCCGGCCTGACCCCGCCGGCCCCGCTCAAGAACCGCGACGACCTGAAGGCCTGGCAGATGGGCGTGATCCAGGCCTCTGCCAAGCGGCTGCTGCTGGCCATGCTGCTCAGCCCGGACTCGGTGGGGTAGTAGGGGCGACGCGTGCGTTGCCCCTACTCGGTGGGGTGGTAGGGGCGACGCGTGCGTCGCCCCTACTCGGTGGGGTAGTAGGGGCGACGCGTGCGTTGCCCCTACTCTGCGCCCTCGTAGTAGTAGCTCTCCACGATCGCCCGGCCGGAGGGCGAGAAGCGCACCCCTTCCATCTCCAGCAGGGCGCGTTTCATCGCCAAGCCGCCCTGGTAGCCGCCCAGGGTGCCGTCGGCGGCGATGGCCCGGTGACAGGGGATGAGCAGGGGAAAGGGGTTGCCGGCCAGCGCCCGGCCCACGCCGCGCGCGGCGCCGGGCACGCCCAGGTGCCGGGCGATGCGCCCGTAGGTGCTCACCCATCCGCGGGGGATGGCGTGTTCGGCGCGCAGGACGCGCTGCTGGAATGCGGAGCAGCGTCCCAGGTCGAGTATCTCCAGGGGAAAGGCCACCACCGCGCCGCCCAGGAAGCGGGCCATGCCGGCGGCAATCTCGGCGATGGGCGCCGGGAGATCGACGGTATTGTGCTTTTCCAGATAGAACCACTCCTCCGCGCCGCGCTCGCGCGGCAGGAGGACGCGCTCCACCAGCGGGCCGGCCGACGCCTCCCGCCAGCACAGCATCAGCCGCCCGAACGGCGAGGGCACCAGCGTGTAAGGAGAACGATTCTTGCCCACCATGGACCTCTGCTGGGGAAAATATAGCATAGGGGCCGGGCGGCGTCAAACACCCCCTTGCAACGCACGGTCCATTGTAGTAAAATGCGAGGTGCGGGGAGGCCCGCGCCCGGCGCCGTCGCGGACCGCCCGTGGGGCTGCACGCTCCCCAGGTGATGGTGTAGCCATGGAAGACGAACTACTGCGCTACGATCCGCTGCCCTTGATCCTAAACCGCGGCGGGCCGGCCAACGTGCTGGCCGTCCTGGACGAGGCCGGACTGTTGGCCTCTTCCCTGGCCCACGAGAACCTGCTGGCCCTGATCACCCGCCAGCGCCCCACGGGAGGGTTCCCCAGCGCCCTGGACCCCAACCACATGGGGGTGCGCGAGACCGGGCGCGCCGTGCGTCTGCTCCTGCACAGCGGCATGGGGCTGGAGACGGTGAACGTCTCCGCCGCGCTGCGCTGGCTGCTCTCCCTGCAGCGGCCCGACGGCGGGTGGAGCGAGAACCCGGCCTTGCAGCTGCCGCCCACCGCCATGGGGGTGAGCACCAGCCAGGGCGTCACCCGGCTCACCGCCGAGGTGGTGCAGACCCTGCAGGAGGCCGGCGCCGACGACCTGGCCGAACCCTACTGGCAGGCGCTATCCTGGCTCTATAGCTGGCACTGCAGCGAGGGGGGCTGGCCGGCCGTCGCCGGCTCCGACCAGCCCGATCCCAGCAGCTCGACCCTGGTGACCTTCCTCCTGCAGGAGGTCTATGGCGATTGCGACCCGATCGTCCAGCAGGGCCGGCTCTACTATGAGCGCTGCCTGAGCGGCGTGGCCAAGGATGCCCAGCAGCGCTACTACGAGGTGCGCGGCGAGCGCCGCGGGCTGGATGTCCACCACCTGGTGGACACCGTCTTGGAAGTCCCGGCGGCCGTGGCCGGCTACGACATCAACGACGAACGCATCGCCCGCATCGTCGAGGCCATTGTGGACATCCAGCGCCGCGACGGCGGCTGGCGGCCCTCCTGGATGGAGGAGAGCGACCCCTCGTACACGGCCTACACCCTGCGGGCCCTGGTGTGGGTGGGGGCCCTGCCGCGCGAGGAGCTGGCCGAGATGCTGCAGCGGTTTATGCGCTAGCCCCGGGAAGCGCCCGGCGCCGGGGCCGGCCTGGTCAAAGGACAGCCGATGGACCTGCGAGAACTGGAACGATTCATCGTGGCGGCCCGCGAGCGCACCTGCCTGGGGCAGGGACAGCGCCTGCCCCCGGAGCGCCCCGGGGCCGTGGAGCTGGTCTACCGCGAGAGCGGGCTGACCTACCGCGACAGCTACTTTGGCCAGAAGCGCCTGTTCGGCCAGGAGGTGGTGCGCCGGGCCGGCACCGCCATCTGGGTCATGAACTATGCGATCGATATCCTGCCCACATCCCGGCCGGCCGAGGAGCTGGCCTCGTTCCTGCAGCGGGCCCAGTTGTCCCGCTACCGGGAGCGCCGCCTGCTGGGGCCGCACTCCTTCCAGGAGCGCAGCCTGCGCTACGAGGATCAGAATATCGGCGGGCTGGATCTATTCCAGGGCGAGATCGTCGTCTACGACGACGGGCAGGCAATCTTCCGCATGCCCTACCAGGGGGGGCTGGTGCGGTAGCGCCCCGGCAGGAGGGAGCGTTTTCTTGACATGCCCGGTGAAGCATGCTATAGTATTCCCGGCACAGGCGGGGGGCCGCTCAGCCCGCTGCCGGTCTGCTTCCATGGGCCGTCGAAAACCCCAGGAGTAGACGCCGATGGTTCGCCCAAAGCTCACGCTCATCCTGGCCATCCTGCTGCTCCTTGGCCCCATGCTGCTGGCGTGCGGGCCGACTCCCACACCCCTGGAGCCGACGCCCTCGGTGCGTCCCACCTTCAGGCCGCCGGAGCCGACGATCTATGTCCGGCCCAAGACGCTGGTCGTCTGCACAGGAAAGGAGCCGACCTCCCTCTACCCCTACGCGACGAGCGAGGTGGCCTCGGCCCACATCTGGGCGGCCATCTACGACGGCCCCATCGAGACCATCAACTATGCCTACCAGTCGGTGGCCCTGGAAAAGATCCCTTCCCTGAACGATGGGGACGCCACGATCCAGCCGGTGACGGTGCAGGTGGGCAGCCGGGTGGTGAACGACGCCGGCGAGCCGATCGAGCTGACCGAGACCATCACCCGGCCCGTCCTGCTGCGGCCGGCCGGCTGCGTCTCCTCGGCGTGCGCCGTGCCCTGGCTGCCCATCAGCGGCACGCTGCAGATGGACCAACTGGCCGTCACCTTCAAGTTCAAGGCCGGCCTGACCTGGGCCGACGGCACCCCGGTCAAGGCCAGCGACTCGGTCTACGCATGGAAACTGGCGGCGGACCCCGCCACGCCCAACAGCGACCGGTTCCTCTATGAGCGCACCGCCTCGTACATCGCCCGGGACGACTACACGATCATCTGGACCGGGCTGCCGGGCTACCGCGACAGCGCCTATATGACCAACATCGTATCCCCGCTGCCCGAACACCAGTTGGGCAAGTACACGGCCCTGGAGCTGGTCACGGCCGAGGAGTCGGCGCGCCTCCCGATGGGCTACGGGCCCTTTACCACCGCCGAATGGGTCGCCGGGGACCATATCACCCTGGTCGAGAACCCCCACTACTTCCGGTCCTCCGAGTCCCTGCCGCACATCGACAAGATCATCTTCCGCTTCATCGGCGAGGACGCCAACGCCGGCATCGCCGCCGCGCTGGCCGGCGAATGCGACATCCTCACCCAGGACACCGGCCTGGAAAGCCAGGCCGCCCTCCTGCTGGACCTGGCCGAGAAGGGGGTGCTGTTCCCGGTGTTCGCCCCGACCACCCTCTATGAGCACCTCGACTGGTGCATCGAGCCGGCCGAATCGTACAACCGCCCCGACTTTTTCTCCGATCCGCGGATGCGCGAGGCCGTCGCCAGGTGCATCAACCGCCAGCAGGTGGTGGATGAGCTGCTCTACGGCCAGTCCATCGCCCCCTCCTCGTACATCCCGCCGATCCATCCGCTGTACGACAGCACCATCGCGGTGCGCGAGTACGATCCCGCCGCCGCCCAGCAGTTGCTGCAGGAGATGGGGTGGGAGGACATCGACAACGACGGCATCCGCGAGTGCCGCGGCTGCCAGACGCCGGGGGCCAAGCAGGGCGTGACCCGGCTCTCCTTCCGCTGGGCCAGCACGGCCACCTCGTTGAGCTTCTCCTACATGCGCATCTTCCAGGAAAACCTGCGGGGCTGCGGCATCGAGGTGGTCTTGGAGAACATCTCCCCGCGCGATCTGTTCGCGCCGGGGCCCGAGGGCGAACTGCGCGGACGGCGCTGCGACCTGATCTCCTTCCCCTGGCTCAGCGGCGTGGAGCCGCCGTGCCGGCTATACCTGTCTTCCGAGATCCCCACACCGGAGAACGGCTGGACCGGCCAGAACTTTGGCGGCTTTTCCGACCCCGAGTTCGACGCCGCCTGCCAGGCGGCCATCCAGGCGCTGCCCGGCACGGCGGAGTATGTCCGGTTTCACCAGGAGGCCCAGCGCATCTTTGCCCAGAAGCTGCCCTCCCTGCCCCTCTTCCTACGCATCAAAGTGGCCGCCTATCGGCCGGGGATCCGCAACCTGATCCTCGACCCCACCGCCCCCAGCGAGATGTGGAACGCCGAGAACCTGGACCGGCAACCGTAGGGCCGGAAAAACAGGGCCCTCCCACGGGCTGCCCGTGGGAGGGCCCTGTCGACGGAGCATCAGGCGTGTGAGCCGCGCTCCTGGCAGACGACACAGCGTCGGGCGTAGGGCCGCGCCTCCAGGCGGGCCAGCTCGATCTGCCGGCCGCAGACGATGCACTGGCCGTAGGTCCCGTCATCGATGGCCTGGAGGGCGCCTTCCACCTCGCTCAGAGTCTCCTGCTCGCTGTCCAGCAGAGCCAGCAGCCCGTTGTAAGAGATGGCCCGGGCGGCAATGTCGGCGTCGTCCTCGCCGGAGCCAATCTCGCGGTCTTCTAGGCGCAGCATATCCTCGATCTCCATGATATGATTCTTCAGCCGTGAACGCTCCTCGTCCAGGCGCTGGCGCAGCTTGCTCAGGCTCTTGGCGTTCATCATGCAGCGTGCCTCCCACAATCGGATGTCGGTCTCCTAGAAGTTGTAAACCACCAAGGCCCAAGGCTGTCGGAGCAGCCCGACCCCGTGTCCCTGGGCCTGGGTGGACCCTGTCTGTATCGCCAAATACTCGGCGCTGGGCGCGCGCCATTATACTACAAGGGCCGGCGCTGCGCAAATCCGCGTTGTAGTGGGCAGATAGGTTCGTCCGCTATGTAGGGCACAGAGGTTTGTCCAATTG
>CAZQFV010000031.1:0-35243 GCA_964592645.1 uncultured Chloroflexia bacterium | reverse complement strand
TAAAGGTCGTCGTCTCCGGCAGCGAGTTCAGGTAGATCAGGGCAAAGAGGGCCAGGGTCGCGAGGAGGCCCAGGGAGAGGACCATTTGGCGGAAGTTGGCCGAGATGGTCTGGGCGGTGAGCAGGGTGTTGGTGAGGCTCAGTCCCACGGGCAGCAGGTAGACCAGGGCAAAGGCGCGGGCCGTCCGCGCGCCCGGGGACTGCGGCCGCCACAGCCGGCCCGGCCAGGAGGCCGGCCGCGGGGCCAGGTCCGCGCGGGCCGCCTGGCGCAGGAAAACCACCGACACCCATACGAACCCTGCCACCATGACCCGGTCGGGCCAATCGGGCCGAAAGTACACCGTGCCGTCGCTGAGGAGCAGGGAAAAACGACCGACGGCGAATTGGAGCTCCCAGAGCATGTACAGGATAGTCTGCGCAATCCGGTTGGGGTTTCTCTCCCCTTCGTCGGGGGGTTTCGCCCTGCGCCCGGGGTCTGCAAAATCCCGACCACGGGTTCGAATCCCGTCGTCGCCTCAAAGATGCGGCCGGCCTCGCTTGGAGGGCCGGGCGTCGGTGCTAGGGACTTGCCTTTTCCCTTCAATCCTCCAGCCCAACGATGCGATCAAAGATCAAGGTGGCAGCATCAGCACACGCTTTCTTGACGGTCTGCCAATCACACCAGCGCGAGTCAAGATTCTTGTACTCGGCCAGGTTCATTTCCTCGAGGTCGTAGGGCAGCGGATTGGCGAGCTGAATCTGCAGCTGCTGCAAAGCCGACTCCTCGTTGGGCTGCGGATAGAGCCGGTCGAAAGGCCGCAGGGCAGCCAACAGTTTTTCGGGGCCCAGGTGGTCCGCCAGGGCGACGAAATCGAGATAGTCGCGGGTGGCGTTCCGCTGCAGGATCAGCACGCCCTTGATCCGGAGCATTTCGGCGTCAGTGGGGAGGGTGATCTTCTCACCCTGGTACTCAATCTGGGTCGTTTCGAGCGGCTCCTCGCGGATTAGCTGCCGCACCCCGGTTTCGATCCCGTCCAGGCTGCCCAGAATCTGCACGGGACGTGTGATGCGGGCGGTTTTCCAGCCGGCCACTGCCTCCAACTCGGCCAGTACCTGGTCAAAGTGCTGCCGGAGATCGGTCAGCACGTGGTCGGCGTCGGTGGACAGGCGATGCTGTGCGTACACTGCCGCGGCGCTGCCGCCGACGAGGACGGCCTCCGGCAGGATGCGCTGGAGGTGAGCAGCCGCGGCCAACACTTGCTCCCAATCAGGCCAGGTGTCGTTCGGCATAGTATTTCCAGAAATGATAGCGCTGGGCGTAGGGATCGGCGACGTGCGCCTGACATACCCGCAGCACCTTTTCCAGCACGGCCCGGTCGGCTAGCGCCGCCCGGCGCAGCCGGACCCAATCCCGCCGCTTCCCACGCGCGATCAGGTCGTCGATGGCCGCCAGGGTTAACCGTTGATGGGTGAGATGACGGTGGTACATTGCGCAACCATGCCTCACCAAAGAGAACCACGTGCCCGGTATCAAGTACATGCCCCGTTGTTTGACAGTATATCATAGACGAACGACAGCGTCAATCGAATGCTCACCGGTAATCGAGGAAAAACTGATCCGCATCTGGCAGTTTTCTTTGTCTACAAGGCCGACACGTCCACGGCCATTGTGATCAGTGCCCGCGATATGACCGCGGCGGAGCGAAGACGATATGGGCGAAAATAGGCGGAGCAGTATTTCCCAGGCCGATTCGTTGGTCGCGATGGGCGAGTTCCGGGACACGCACGACTTTACCGGGTTCGATACGGATGCCCCCGACGTGGTTTTCGGTATCGAGGCCGCCGTGCCGATCGAGGCGGAGATGCTGGCAGCCATCGAGAAGCAGGCCCACCTCCGGGGGAGAGTCGAAACGCCGGTCAACCTTTGGCTACAGCAGCGGCTGGAGCAGGTCGCCGCGTGACCGCGATCGACGCATTGGTATCAAAGACGAAGCGCGATCTCGTCGGCGCGGAGCAGTTCCTCCAACTTCTCGGTGGTCAGTCCACGCCCCCCTGCTTTCTCACTCAATTCGTCCAACACCGCCAACTATTGCACTCGCCTGGCGATCGTGATACAATTGAGTCGGTCGACAGCCCCGGCTTGTGCTCGGCCGGCCCCCCCTTTTTTGCAGGCTGTTCAGGCCGCACCGTCGGCGTACTTACGCGCCTGGCCTCGTAGCGAATCTGGGGCGGGGATGGAGTCCGTTGTTCAAAAGGAGATGCGCGATGAAGAACGGCTGCCGCATTGCCAGCCTGTTGCTGCTCCTGAGCCTCCTGAGTCCGTTGGCCGCGGCGCCTGGCGCCGCCTCTTCTTCTCCTCCCGTTCCACCCGTTTCCTCATCCTCCGCTCCCCCCGCCTCCGCGTCTCCCTTTCGGCCTCTTTCCCCGTCTCCTGCTCCCTTCGGCTCCCCGGCGATCTCTGCCGCCGCCCGCGGCAACCCCTGGATCAACCTGCTCGACGGGGAAGCCGTGCCCACTACGTACGCGGGCGCGGCCGGTCTGGTCCAATCGTTGGATACGGCCCAGCCTCTGGCGCTGACGGCGGACGATTTCGACGAGGACGGCATGCCCGACCTGGCCGCCGGCTACGCCGCGGGGAATGGGGGCCTGGTAGCGCTGCATTTCGGCAGCCTCGACTACCTCTGGCCGGATGGCCCCGAGGCCGACGCTCGCCGGGCGGCCGGCCTTTTGGGGGACGCGCCCTTCCTGCCCGAGGCCCGCCTCTTCTCCCTGCCCATCGTCCCGAACCACCTCGGGGCCGGCGATTTCGACAACGACGGCCACCGCGATGTGGTCGCCGCTGCCCGCGGCAGCAGCGCGCTCTACCTCCTGCCCGGCGACGGGCAGGGCGGCTTTGGGCAGGCGCAAGGCCTGCCCCTACCGGGCGCCGTAACCGCTTTCGCGGCCGGCGAGGTCAACCGGCGCGACGGCCTGCAGGACCTGGTGGTGGCGGTGGAGGAGCGGGGCGGCCCCCAGTTGCTCGTCTTCGAGGGTCCCACCGGCGCCCTGCGCTGGGAGCCGGAGGTGATCCCGCTGCCGGCCCCGACGACTTCCATCGTCGTTGGGCAGATGGACGACCACTACTGTATGGACATTGCCGCCGCCTGTGGGAATGACCTTGTCTTGGTCCACGGCCGCGACCGGCAGCTCTCCGTCCTGTTCTCAGATTCCCCCCCTACCCTCACCGTCCACGCCCTCCCCTACCCCATCCTCGCCCTGGCTCTGGGCGACTTTATCCCCGGGGAGACCTACACCAAAGAACTGGCCCTCCTCGCTGCCGACGGCACCATCCGTTTCCTTGTGCCGACTACGGCTGTCGAGATCGCGCAGCTCCCCGTGCTCGAACCTGGAACCTGGAACCTGCAACCTGCCACCTCGAACCTGCAACTTGCAACTTGCAACGTATCTTCCCTCCCCGGCGACGACCTGGCCGTGCTGGATCCCGCCAACAACCAGGTCCACCTGGTGGTCGCCATCCAGAGCGGGACAAGCCCGGACGAGAACGGCGGCTGGAACGCCATCCTGCGCCCCTGGTCCGTCGCCCTGGATACCGCCGGCCTCCCGGCCGCGCTGCTGCCGCTGCGCCTCAACAAGGACGCTTTCGGCGATCTGGTGATCTTTCAGGCAGGCCTCGTCGGACCCGTCGTGGCCGCGACTGCCCCGCTGGCCGTCTACGTGGTCGACGATGAGGGGCAGGACGGGGATCGGGATCCGTCCGACGGAATCTGCGCGACCGCTGCCGGCCGCTGCACCCTCCTAGCCGCGGCCCAGACGGCCAACGCCAACCCCGGCGCCGACGAGGTGCGCTTCAACCTGCCGTTCGGCACGCATATCTGGCGGCCCAACGGCCAGTACGTCTATTTCAGCGGGCCGGTGACCATCGACAACAGCGGCTCTCCGCGGGTACAGATCCGGCATGGGCTCGAGTTCGGGAGCGGCAGCGCCAGCTCCACCGTGCGCGGGCTGCTGCTCAATGGGAACGGCGGCGGGACCGGCTGGCTAGAGATGCAGGGCAACGGCAACATTGTCGAGGGGACCTGGATCGGCGTCTCGCTGGACGGCACGGCGATGGAGACGGCGGCAGGAAACCCGGCCCTTCTCCTGGCCTCCTCGAACAATCTCGCCGGGGGGACGGTGCCGGCAGCGCGCAACCTCCTGGTTTCCAGCTCGTCGCTTTACCCTGCCCTGCAGTTGTGCCGGGGAGTCGAGAACACCAGCCGGGGGAATTTCCTCGGCACCGACCTCTACGGCACAACCGCCTTGGGAGCGGGAGGGCTGCTCGCGGGCGGCGGCTACATCGGCTGTTTCTCCCCCTACGACAACACCACGATTGGGGGAACCACCGCGGCGGCGCGCAATGTTTTCGGCGCTAGAGGCATGTCCCTGTCCGGCGTGGGGCATCTGGTCCAGGGCAATTTCGTGGGGACTGACGTCAACGGGACCACTCGACTGGGAGATGGAACCATCATGCTGAGCAATCGATTCTTCGTCCAGTCTCCCGCCGGTAGTACGGTCGGAGGTACGGCCGCCGGAGCCGCCAATGTGATCGCCGACGGCGTGTACCTGGACCAGTGTGAGCAGGCGCTGATCCAGGGCAACAAGATCGGCGTGGACGTGCACGGCGAGGGGCCGCTGGCCTGCAGCGTTGGTGTGCAGTTCCGGGAAAGCTACTCGTGCACCCTGGGTGGGACGGCCGAGGGCGCCGGGAATACGATCGCGCATTGCCTGTACGACGGGGTGAGCGTCTTTGGAGGCAGCACGCCATCCACGGGGATCGCCATCCTCGGCAATCGCATCTATGGCAACGGCCTGCCGGGCTACTGGTGGAGCGATATTGGCATCGACCTGAACGCTGACGAGTACGGTGACGTGACCCCCAACGACCCGTGTGACGTGGACGTTGGAGCGAACAACTTGCAGAACTATCCCACGCTGCTCACCGCCACAGTGAGCGGCGGCCAAGTGACGATCGAGGGATATCTCGACAGCACGCCCAACGAGTCTTTCCATCTCGAGTTCTTTGCCAACACCGGCTGCGACCCCAGCGGCTATGGCCAGGGGCGCGACTTGCTGGGGACACTCGAGTTGACCACCGACGGGGACTGCAACGCTCCCTTTGTGGTTACCTATCCGGCGCGGGGCCGGGGCATCGCCGCCACGGCTACCTCGGCCGATGGCAGCACCTCCGAGTTCTCCAACTGCATTCAACTGCCCCGCTTCAAGGTCTCTGAGCCGGACCGGGTCACCTTCGTGCGCCCCATCACCTACACCCTGGGGGTAAAGAACACGACCGCCGCCCCGACGGCGGTGAACGTGCAGGACCCGCTCCCGGCCGGCACCGTCTTTGTGCCGGGCAGCCTGTGGGCCTCCCAGGGCACGCCCTCCTTCGACGGCAGCCGCGTCACCTGGGACGGCACACTCGATCCGGGCGTGGTGCTGGAGGTGCGCTTCCAGGTCTCGACGACGTGCGATGCGCCAGAGCTCATCCACAACGTGGCGACTGTCACCCAGCAGGGCGAGATCTGGACGTTGGAGGCGGAGACGACGCGGGTCAACCCGGTATACCTGGACCTGGCTGCGCACACGCCTGCCCCGCCTGCGGGGGCGCAGGGTCTCCTCATCGACCCCAGCCCGACGCTCTCCTGGAGCGGCTTTGGCAAATGCGGCACCGATTTCGCTGCCGGCGACCAGGTGGCCTACCGGGTTTACCTAAAAGAACATGGCGACTGGCAGGAGGTGGGGGCCTACCCCAACTGCGATCGCTCCATCGCCCTGCCGGCCGGGACCTTGCCGTGCGGTCCGGACGGCGATCCCCATCCGTACACCTGGAAGGTCGAGGCGGTGGATCTCCAGAACCCCTGCCGCGACCCGGTGGCGCAGGCGTGGGGCTTTACGACCGCCTCCTGCCGGCCGGCCGTGACCGTCAAGCCGCAGTACGAAAAGTACTTTCTCACCGACCTGGAGTTGGAGAACCTGTACCGGGCGGAGGTGGACTGGAACGGGCCGGCCCGCCAGGGCAACGGCGAGGCCTTGAAGCAGGAGGTGCGCTTCGACCTGAACGGGGTGGAGGTGGTCGAGCCGGGGCTGGACTGGGGGGCCGCGCACCTGTACAACATGGGCACGGACTTTCGCGCCGGCCTGCTCGGCGGGAACAATGTGCTCCGCATCCGGGCGGTGAATACAGAGGGCTACACCTCCCGGATCGCGGTGCTGCAGCCGCAGGTGTTCCCCATCCCGGCGTGGGCCACGGAATGGCCCATGGGGGGGTTCGAAATCGACCCCGCGAGCCTGACGGTCACCTACCGCCGGACCTTGCAGTACCCCAATCCCCCCTTCCGGGCGCGCTACGAGGTGCCGGGGTGGGTGCCGTACATGGGAAAGGCCTTTTTCGGGATCATGGACACCTACGCGGCGGTCGAGGCCGAGGCGTCTACGGACGGCAGCGGGGCGGTGACGGTCGGCGGGAACACGGGGGTGCAGCTAACGGAAAACGCCCAGGTGCTGGGGCGGCTGTACGGGCGGGGGGAGGTGCAGTTGGGCCCGCCGGCCGGCCTGGACCTGGTGGGCGCGGCCCTGGGGCTCGAGATCACCGGGCGGATCGCGCAGGAGATGGGGGTGGCCGACCTGATCCCGGCGGTGCGCGCGGCGGAAGAGTGGCCCCTCGTTGGGCGGCTGGTGCAGTGGTTCAACGAGCGCGCGCAGGTCGAAGGGGCCATCGAACCGCAGATCCAGATCGAGACGCGTTTCCGAGACGTGGAAGACCACCTGCGCTTCGACAGCGGCACCGGCACGGGCAAGATCAAGCTCATGCTGACATTGAGCCTGGAGGTCTTTGACTGGCTCAAGGCGGCCATTTTCGGCGGCGGCGAACCGCGGGTGGTGGTCCAGGTGCCCGCCGCAGAGCCGTGGGGCTATCTGCAAGAGATCGCCATCCGCCTCTTTGCCGGGCTGCGGCTGACGGTGTGGCGTTTCGAGGGAGAGTGGGAGCGGGGCATCACCTGTTCCCTGCCCACGGCCGGCTGCCAGAGCGACGAGGGCGAGGAGCTGCTGGCGCCCACCTGGCGCCTGTTGCCCCGCGACTACGCCGGCCCGGGCTATGCCACTTTTGTCGCGAACACACCCCATGCCCCACCCCTGGCTGTACCAGGCTCAGGTACCACGGAGACTCCGCTGGTGCTCGATGTCTACCCCCTGGCCGACCCGGCCCTGGCGGTGCGGGACGACGGCGCGCGGGTGGCGCTGTGGGTGCACGACGACGTGAGCCGGCCCATCGGCCAGGGCGAGGAGATTGCCGCCGCCCACTGGAACGGGGCCATCTGGGTCACCGCCACGCTGACCGCCGACGCCTACCAGGATTTCAACCCCCAGGTAAACTATGATGCCCAGGGGGACGCCGTGGCGGTGTGGGAGCGCTCCAACACCGTCTGGTTCTCCCCGACGCTGACCATCACCTATGCCCGCTCCTTCGAGATCGCCACGGCGGCGTGGGATCACGGCACCGGCCTGTGGTCGGCGCCGCTGACGCTGACGCACGACAGCCTGATGGACGTCACGCCGCAGTTGGCGCGCGGTGGGGACGGCGCGCTGCTGGCGCTGTGGCGGACAGGGGAGGGCGTCGACCTGCTGGGGACGATGACCAATCCCTTGACGCTGACGGCAGCCTGGTGGGACGGGACGTCCTGGAGCCCGCCCAGCGCCGCGCTGGCCGGGCTGGTCCACGTCTTGGACGTGGACGTGGCCGTCTACTCGGCGACGCGAGCGGCGCTGGTGCTGGCGCTGGACGGGGACGGCGACCTGGGGACGGGAAGCGACGGCGAAGTGGCCTATGCCACCTGGGACGGCGCGGCCTGGAGTGCGCTGACCCCGTTGACCAGCGATGCCATCACCGACAGCCACCCGGCCCTGGCCTACGACGCGGCCGGCGCGCCGGTGGTGGTGTGGCTGCGCGGCGCCGACCTGGTGCAGCAGGTGGGCTGGACGGGCACGCCCGCCGTGGTGCGGCCGGCCAGCACCTCGGGAGCCTTCTTAGATTTCGACCTGGTGGGTGCCGCGGACGGCGGCTTGGCGCTGCTGTGGCAGACCCTCGGCGCGGATGGCGCCGACGCCGCTTACGCCCTCTACGACCCGCTGCACGCCTCCTGGGGGGCGGACAACGCGCTCATGGCGGACACGGCCCTGGACGAGTCGTTCGCCCCAGCCCTGGCCGCCGACGCGCTGCTGCTGGCCTACCAGAAGGTGGCGATCGAGTTCGTCACCCTGACCTATGACATCTCGCCGACGCTGACGATCACGGTGCCGCACGTACCGCAGCCGGTACAGACGGACCTGTACTTCCTGGAGCATGCCATCGGGCACGACCTGGCCGTGGGGGCAGGAGACGTGGTCGTCTCCCCGCCGAACCCGGCGCCGGGGGCGACGGCGCTCATCACCGCCACCATCCACAACGCCGGCGACCTGGCGATTGCCGGCGGCGTGGCGGCCTTCTTCGACGGCGACCCGGGGGCCGGAGGCACGCGCATCGGCATCACCCAGACGCTGCCGAGCCCCTTCCGGGCGGCGACCACGGCCACCGTCAGCGTGGCCTGGACGGTGCCGGCGGGGGATGCTTCCCATACCCTCTACGTGGTGGCCGACCCGGCGGGGGTCGTCTTCGAGCGCGACGAGACCAACAACGTGGCGACGTTGGCCACGGTGCAGCCGGACCTGGCGGTGGACTGGGCGCACAGCAGCCACACCACGACGACGCTCACCCTGACGGCGCGCGTCGTCAACGCCGGGGTTACCGCGGCGGCCGGCCCGTTCACGGTGGCCTTCCGGGCGGCGGACCCCTACACGGGGACGCTGCTGGGGACGGCGGCGGTAACCTCCGGCTTGCCGGCGGGCGACGTGGTCACCGTGACGGTGGTGCTGACGGAGGCGGCGGGCCTGGCGGGGGCGGGGCAGCGCTTCTGGGCGGTGGCCGACGACGGAGACGCCGTCCCGGAGGCGGACGAGGGCAACAATGCCGGTTATGCGGCGTTGGGGGTGCTGCCGGACCTGGCGCCGGACGCCTACGACATCGCGGGGGCCGGCCCCGTGGTGGTGACGGTGCGCAACGCCGGGGTGGTGCCGGCGAATGACATAACGCTGGTGGTATGGGATGGTGGTTTCAGCGGGACGGTGCTCTACAGCGGGACGGTGGGCCGCATCCCGCCGGGCGGGAGCGCGGCGGCGACCTTTGTCCTGCCGGCCGGCACCTATGAGCTGTGGGCGCAGGCCGACCCGCACCACCTGATCCCGGAGAGCGACGAGGGCAACAACCTGGCGATCTGGGAGCGGACGATCTGGCACCGGGTGTACCTGCCGCTGGTGCAGAGGTAGCGCTCGTGTCGGCACGAAGCATGGCACGGAGTCAACTTGTCCGTCGCCGTCGCGTACCGGGTCGAGGCAATGGAGGGTGCTCCAAGAGGGTTAGGAACTCGGCGGCCGTCAAGATGGAGAGGCCCTGGTATCGGCGCGCGGCCGGCAGGTGCCGGTCCTCGGAAACGAGCCGGCGTGCACCGGAGGTCAGGGCGCACTCGATGAAGATGTCGTCAGAATGAGTGAACGAGGCAGCGAGCGATGAGCAGGATAGTCTTCTTTCGACAATATCCCCGAGGTATGGTATACTGTCAAATAGTCCGGGTGCTTGACCTGGACAAGGACGGTTTGGCAGCGGAGCGCCGGCTGCGGCGCCGAGCACGAGAGGTAGGGATATGAACGCACTGCCCCCGAACGGTCAAGGATTGGTATCTTTGAGCCAGGCTGTCGCCCAGACCCTGGCCGGGGTGGACGGCCCGCTCACAGTGGAGGATTTTTACCAACGGGTCCTGGCCATCCGCCCCTCCAAGTCCAAGAACCCCCGCGCCTCGCTGCGTAACCACCTGCGCCGGGAGGAAACCGGCAGGACCCTGGTCTTTTTGGATGATCAGACGATCCTGCCGCTGCGCATCGCCATGCGCGGGGTCCGCTTCCGCATCCCGCTCTCGCGCCAGGAACTCAAGATCGGCGTCCTGCTGATCGAACCGGGCTTTACCCACTTCTTGCGTCAGGGGCTCTCGCCACAGGCGGTACAGCTTTTGGGTCCAGGGGGGGAGGCGCTGCCCGTCAACGTTGTGACCGTCCAGCAGCGGATTCGCTCTCCCTTCGGGGACTATACCCAGGACCTGGCCGCCTTTGAACTGGGGACATGGTTTCGCTCTTGCAAGGCCCGCCCGAACGACAGCCTCTTGGTCACAATCGAAGACTGGGAGGCCGGCCGCTTCCGCCTGGAGTACGAACCGGCCGGCCGGCGCCGCCCGGACGAGGTTGCCCGGCAGAACCAGGAACTGGCCGACATCCTCTTTGCGATGCTGGAATCCGCCCGCGACGAGCGCCTCTTCACGCACATAGCCATCCCCACAGCCTACGCGCGCCTGTCCGACCCGCGCGCTTATCCGGGCGACCATTGGCTGCAGGTCCTGGAGGCCGACCCCCGCCTGGGTTACAATGGGTGGATGATCGGCTACGCCGATTACCGGACGCCGCTGGAAGAGATAATCTTTGGGGAGCAAGCGCTGCCCGAGGAACGCTTCACCCCGGCCCAAGGCCGCCAGGTCTATCGTTTCAAGGCTGCCCTGTGGCATCGGCCGGGGCTGTGGCGGACGATCGAGATCCAGGGGAAACAGACTCTGGCCGACCTGGACAAGGCGCTGCGCGGGGCGTTCGACCTCGACGTGTTCGATCACCTGGGCGGCTTCTGGAAGCTGGTCCGGCGCGGGCAGGGCCGCACTTTCCGGGAAGTGGACCTGGGTAGCGTAGACCCCATGGGTGGGGGCGACGGGGCGGAACTGCGCATCGCCGGCCTGGGACTGGCGGTGGGCGGCGAGCTCAAGTATGTGTACGACTTTGGCGATTGGATTGAGCACCGCCTGACGCTGGAACAGATCGCCGAGCCCGAAGCAAAGGCCAAGTACCCGCGTGTCGTCGCCCAGAACAAGCCGCGCTACCAGGACTGCGAGTCCTGCGAGGTACGGGGGAAAAAGGTGCGGGCTACCTGGATCTGTATCGACTGCTCCAATGAGCAGCAGCGCGAGGTCCTGGTCTGTGAAAAGTGTCTGGACAAGGAGCATGAGGGCCACTATGCCGGGAAAATCCTCTATTGACCGGTAGATGCCAAGGTAACCACTGACCACTACCTTTGCACTTTGACAACCTGCATGTGCTGGCCGACAGTTTCTATCACTGTCGGCGGGTGCAGCGGGCCGCCGCCCGCCGGGGCCGGGAGCTCGGTGGCGGGCTGAAGGGCAACCGGCTGGGCAGCGACCACTACCAGGCGGCTCCGGATCAAGATTGTCCGATTTGACAAAGCCCGGCCTCTCGGCTATAATCGGGATGCGTCGCGGGGTGGAGCAGTGGCAGCTCGTCGGGCTCATAACCCGGAGGTCGGCGGTTCGAATCCGCCCCCCGCAACTGCGGCGGAGTAGCTCAGTGGTAGAGCAGGGGACTCATAAGCCCTTGGCCGTGGGTTCAACTCCCACCTCCGCCACCACCGCGGACCTCGGCAGCGTTCCGAGGCCGCGATCTTTTTTTTAGGGGAACGAAAATGCGACGGCGGCACCGCGCGGTGCCGCCGTGTGACGAACGGGACCCTATTAGGCTTTCTTTTCGCCTTCGATGGCATCCACCGGGCAGACCTCGGCGCAGGAGTGGCAGTCGGTGCAGCAGGCGGCGTCGATCACATAGATCTCTTCGCCCTCGCTGATGCAATGATCGGGACACTCCGGTTCACAGGCTCCACAGGCGATGCACTCTTCGGTAATCCGGTGCGGCATTTGTTCGACCTCCTCGCTTGTCTCTGGAATCCGCCAGAGGGAACCGGCCCCGCAAGACCGTCCCCTCCAGGTCGGGGCGGACAGATTTGAACTGTCGACCTCGCGGTCCCGAACCGCGCGCGCTAAGCCAGACTGCGCCACGCCCCGACAGCTATGTACTATACCACAAAACGGGGTTCTTGGCAAATAGCCTCTACCGCCGTTGACGGTCGCCGATCCAGGCGGCGATGGACACGCCCAGGATGCCGACCATCAGCAGCGCCGAGGCCGCGCACCAGGTGCAGATGCTGCGGATGACAAAGACCTCCAGGTAGGTGAGGAACAGGCTGAAGGCGACGCCGATCCCCCCCAGGCCGATCAGGATCGGGCCGATCGGGATGCCCCACAGTTGGCGCCGTGTCATCTGGGCCAGTGTCAACGCCAGGATCAGGCTGTACCCGATGACGCCGACGAGGGCGACGGGGATGCCCAGCATGTTGACATAGTCGCTACGGTTGACCTGGGCGCACTCGCCGCCCAAGGGACAGACCAGGCTGCCGGAGATGCGTAGCTCGAACAGCGCCAGGTAGGAGGCGACGAGCAGGCCGAGCAGGGCCAGCCCGCCGATCACCATGCGCAGGCGGAGGACCGGCCGGGTCACGCGCGGGCCCGAGCCGCCGCCTATGAGCAGGCCCAGGAGGGCCGGTCCGGCGATTGCCAGGGCCAGCTTCAGGCCGGGCGGGAACTCTTGGCCGTTGCCCTCGATGGCCGCGCCGAACTGGGCGATGGTCTGCATCCCCACCAGCAGGGTATCGTTGACCAGGAAGGTCGGGGTGCTGGTGATGCCGCGGGACTTGGCGTCGTTGGTGAGGGCGACGACCTTTTCTTTGTAGGTCTCCGCCTCCAGGCAGGAGCGCAGGGCCTTGCCGTCTAGGCCGAGCTCGGGGACGGCCTGCCTGTCGAGGACGCCGATCAGGTCCGGGTCCTGGCCCCAGCGGTCCACGTTATTGAACATCCAGTCGTGCATTTCCCAGAACTTGCCCTGGTCGCCGGCGCAGTAGAGGGCTTCGGCGGCCAGCCGGCCGTTCAATTCCTCCGTATCCCAGATAAGCGGGCGGTAGATATAGCGGACCTTGCCCGTTTCGATGTAGCGCTTTTCCAGGAGCGGCATCGTCTCACGGACGTGCCCGATACAGGCGCCTCAGCCAAAGTTGCCCCAGTCGAAGATGGTGACGGCGGCGTTGGGGTTGCCTTTGAAGTAGTCGCCCTCGGTGGTGAGTCCCTGCGTGTTGATGGGCCGCAGGGTGCCGATGGCGATCAGCAGGATGCCGATCAGCGCGGCGGCCCCCAGGGCGATGTAGTACCAGTAGGGCACCTGGGAGGCCGGCGCGCGGCGCTTCTGGCGTTGGGTTCGAGATGCCTTCACGCTACCTCCTTGTACGCTCTCCGCCGCCCCAGGGAGGACAGGAGTCCTGGGGCGCGGCGCGCCGAATTGTACGCCAATTTGGGCCGGCCGTCAAACAGGCCTGGCTGCTAGGACGCCCGCCATTTTGGGGGCGGCGCACACGTCGCCCCTACGAAGGCCGGTCGGACCTACATAAGTGGCGCACGCCCCTGCTGCTAGATACAGCCTCGCCGCAGGATGCCGCTCAGACAGCCCACCCCGCCGGCCGCCTGGCGCAGATGGCCGATGTCGAGCTCCTGGCAGAGGATGCCCTCGGCCTCGTAGAGGGCGCGCGTCCGCGGGCAGCCGGCCGGCATCAGCACGCGGTACGGCTCCAGCGGCACAAAGTTCAGGGCCATGCCCAGCGCCGCCTCCTCCTCGTCCGGCAGGAAGACCACCCTATAGCCCAGGTGCCGCAGGAGCTCCACCGCCCGGTAGGGCACCCGGCCCGGCCAGGCCACGGCCAACTGTGGCCCCGCCAGGTTCAGGACGCCCAGCAGGTGCAGGCTGCCGTACGATAGCCCCACCTGTACTACATCGACCCCCATCTGCCGTAGCGCCCAGGCCACCTGGGCCGCCCCTTCCTCGTTGGTGCGTAGTCCGGTGGCCAGCAGCACGGTCTGCTCGTTGACCCACAGCGCGTCGGCGCCTTCGAAGGTGCCCCCGCCGCGCACGCTCAGCAGGATGGGCACGCCCAGGGCCGCCAGCCGCGCCTGGACTGCCCGTTCCTCCCCGGCCCGCACGGCCGAGGCCGGCCGGGCCAGAATGGCCCCCTCCGGCGTCAGGAAGAAGAGGTCCCGGCAAAAGAGCGTGTTCGGGGGGACGGGTCCCTCCGGCGCCAGCAGGTGCACCTCGACCCCTGCCTGGCGGTAGGCCTCCTGCAGTGCCCGGTGCTCCCGGCGCAGCGCTTCCGGCTGCAGGGGCTGCAGCATCAGCGCGCTGTCGGCGTCGGCCAAACCCTCGATCTCTTCTCCTGGGCAGTGCAGCAACACGGCCTCCAGAGGGCCCCATTCCGTGTTCATGCCCCAGCGCCCCCACAGCGTGCCCATTTCTTGTCGCGTGGTGGTTGCGCGGGGGGACCAGCCGGGACCCCCGTAGGCGGCCGCCAGGGAACCTGTCGTGTTCATCGTTTCTCCTCCTCGGCCATCACCTTTTCCACCCGGCGGGCATGCCGCCCGCCCTCGAAGGGCGTCTCCAGCCAGAGGCGCAGGATCTCTTGGGCCAGCCCAACCCCGTCCACCCGGCCGCCGAAGCAGAGCACGTTGGCGTCGTTGTGCAGCCGGCTCATGCGCGCCGAGTAGCACTCGTGGCAGACGACGGCGCGGATGCCACGGACCTTGTTGGCGGCCAGCATGACCCCCAGGCCGGTGCCGCAGCAAAAGACGCCGTACTGGCACTCCCCGGAAGCCACGGCCCGGGCCGCCGGGATGACCGTATCGGGATAGTCGCTGGGGTTGGTGTCGTATGCGCCAAAGTCGGCCACTTGGTGGCCCAACTCCAACAGGTAAGCTTTGAGGGCCTCCTTGAGGGTGTACCCGCCGTGATCGGCGGCCATGGCGATGCGCATCTTCCCCTCCTGGCGTGCGCCTTACTTTGCCACTTCGTCCAGCCTGGCCAACACCCCGCTGATGAGGGCGATCAGCCGGGGGATGGCCCGCGCCCCGGCCGCCAACACGCCCTGGTGGGGGTCGGCGGTCTCCGGGGTGGGCGGGGCCTTCTCGTCGTAGGCGACGTTGCTGATGTGTGCCAGCCCCAGCACGCGCATGCCGCCGTGCCGGGCGACGACCACCTCGGCGGCGGTGGACATACCGATGGCCGAAACGCCGGCGGCCCGCAGGAAGCGGATCTCGGCCGGCGTCTCGAACGAGGGGCCGCTCAACTGGGCATAGACGCCGCGGCGCAGCGCAAAGCCCAGGGAGTGCGCCACATCCTCGGCCAGCGCGCCCAGAGCCGGGTCGTAGGCGTCGCGCATCTCCAGGAAGCGCGGCCCGAGGGACTCGTCGTTGGGCCCCCACAGCGGGTTCTGCCCCCCCATGCCCAGCAGGTTGATGTGGTCGACGATGCGCATGATGTCGCCTACCTGGAAGGTGGGATCGAGCCCGCCGGCCGCGTTGGTCACGATGAGCGTGTTGGCCCCCAGGCCGCGCAGCACGCGCACCGGGAAGGTCGTCTGGGCCATGGTGTAGCCCTCGTAAAAGTGCAGGCGGCCCTGCATCACCGCCACCGACCGGCCGGCCAGTCGGCCCAGGACGAAGCGGCCGACATGGCCCAGGACCGTGGACGGCGGGAGGTACGGGACCTCCGTGTAGGGCACCACCGTGGCCCCCTCCACCGAGGCCGCCAGCTCCCCCAACCCCGATCCCAGGATCAGGCCCACGGTGGGCTCCAGCGCCGTGCGCTGCCGGATGGCGGCTACCGCCGCGGCAATCTGCTCTCTCAGGGGGATTTGTTCTTCTGTCACGGCACGCTCCTTTGTTTGGATAATGGTCTTGCTCTCCGCTGCCGCAGCGTCTCCAGGAACTCGACGGCGTTGACCTCGCGCTCCATGATGGTGCGCAGGTCGTAGTACAGCAACTCCTCGACCTCGCCGCGCGTGTTCTCGCTCAGATGCAGGCGGCCGGCCTCGGCCAGCCCGTTGCCCTGTAGGTAGCGCAGCGTCTTGAGCGCTTCGGGTGACATAGGGCGGGCCTGCCGGTCTTGCTCGCGGCAGCGGGGGCAGAGCACGCCCCCCAGCGCGGCGCTGAACGACAAGGACTGCGCTTCCGTGGGGCTGTTGCAGGCGACGCAGCGGAAGAGCTGCGGGCGATAGCCCATGTACCCCAGCAGGTGCAGTTCGAAGGAGCGGGCCGTCATCTCGGCGTTCTCTCCCTGGTCGAGGTAGGTGAGGGCTTCCAGGAAGAGCTGGAAGGCGGGATAGTTCTCCGCTCCTTCGGGGGCCAGGCGGTCCAGCAGTTCGGCGGCGTAGCAGCCCCAGCCGATCTTTTCCAGGTCGGTCCGCAGGTTGGGAAAGGCGGCCAGCGTCTGCGCCTGGGTGATGATGTCCAGGTTGCGGCCCCGGGCCAGGAGAAAGCTGCTGTAGGTGAGCAGCTCCACGTGGCCGGCCATGCGGCTGCCCGGCCGGCGCACGCCCCTGACGATGGCCCGGAATTTGCCCCGTTGGGGGGTATAGAGGGTCAGGACGCGGTCGGCCTCCCCGCTGTCGGTCCGGCGGATGACGATCCCTTCGGTTCGGTAGAGCCGCTGGCGGCTCTCGCTCACGCTGGCCTCCGTTGCCGCGGCGGGGCGCCGCCGGCCCCTCAGCGGATCATGTAGCCGATGCCGCGCACGTTCTCGATATAGGCCTCGTCGCCGACCGCGCAGCCCATCTTGTTGCGCAGCCGCCAGATGTGTACGCGCACGATCTCGCGGGCCTCGGGCTCCGGGGCGTCGTATTCCAGGGCGTACTGTAGCAATACCCGACAGTTCAGGACGCGGCCGCGGTTCTGCACCAGGGAGGCCAGGATACGGAACTCGGCCAGGGTCAGCGGCAGGTTGGCGCCGTCGAGGCGGGCGGTGTGGGTGTTGAGGTCCACCTCGAGCCGGCCCACCTGCAGCCGGCCTTCCTCGGGGACAATGGCCCCGCCGCGGCTGCGCCGCAGCAGCGCCTTGACGCGGGCCAGCAGCTCGCGGTAGCGGAACGGCTTGGTCAGGTAGTCGTCGGCCCCCAGGGCAAAGGCCCGCAGCAGGTCCTCTTCCCCGTCGCGCGCCGTCAGCACCAGGATGGGCATGGATGAGTCCCGCCGCAGGGCCTGGCAGACGCCGAAACCGTCCAGGTCGGGCAGGCCCAGGTCCAGGATCACGGCGGCGGGCTTTTGTCGGCGCGCCGCCTCCAGCGCTTCCGGTCCCGTCTCTGCCCGGTCCACATCGTACCCTTCCTTCTCCAGGGCGTAGGCGATCGCCTCACGCTGGGCCGGGTTATCCTCGACAACCAGTATGTGTTCCATGGCACCGCCCCATGACAAGAATGAGGGCACAAAGTGCCCTCCCAGTATGGCTATCCTATCAGCAACTCTATTCTACTACATGGCCCGCAAACGTGCAAACCTGAAACGATCACGCCCCAGCGGGTTTCCGAAAAAAGACTTGACCTTTGTCCGCTTTGCGGTATAATAAGGAGGACAATCAAGGTGCGGTGTCTCCGAGCCACGGCTGCTAAAGGCGTTGGCCCATGCGCCGGGGCCGGCAGGGTGCAGTTGGAAACGGCTGCGCCTTCCACTACGAAAAGGAGACCATCGGTCGCTTGCCGGGCGACGAGGTGGTCTCCTTTTTCCTCTTATTTATACGGGCACAACCGAGCAGTCTGCCGGAGCGGTGACGATCTCGAGTCCCGAAGGAGGTGCAGCAGGCCACAGACCCTATAGGGCGAGCGGCCGGCAGGTGGGTCGCTGCGGCCGGTTGCTTGCCGACACTTCGACCGCCGGTTCTCGATCTATGTTCCAAGGAGGATGAGACCATGAGCAAGATACTGCGCGTGAACATGACCGATCGGACCGCCCGTTTCGAGGAAGTCCCCGAGTCCTATCGGCTGATGGGGGGGCGCTGGCTGACGACGAGCATCGTTTGCGACGAGGTCGATCCGCGGTGCCACCCGCTGGGGCCGAACAACAAGGTTGTCCTGGCCCCGGGGATCGTCACCGGGACGCCGGCCTCGACCAGCGCGCGTATCTCGGTGGGCGGCAAGTCGCCGTTGACCGGCGGCATCAAGGAGGCCAACGCCGGCTCCGCATTCCCCGCGCAGATGGCGCGGATGGGCATCAAGGCCATCATCGTCGAGGGCCAGCCGCAGGAAAAGGGCCGCTTCTGGACACTGCGCGTGGCCGGGGATTCGGCGACCTTTGAGCCGGCCGACGAGTGGGCCGGCCGCAGCCTGTACGAGGTCTTTCCCCAGCTCTTTGCCCGCTACGGCAAAAAGTTGGGCATCTGCGCCATCGGCGTCGCCGGCGAGCGGCGGATGGCCAACGCTGGGGTGTGCTTCAACGATGTCGACGGCCGGCCTAGCCGCTACGCCGGCCGCGGCGGCCTCGGCGCCGTGCTGGGGTCCAAGGGGCTGAAACTGATCCTCCTGGACGACACGGGCGCCGGGCCGGTGCCGATCGTGGACCGCGAGCGCTTCGACGCCGGGCGCAAGGCCCTGTTCGAGGCCCTCCAGACGCACGCCGTGACCAAGCCGGGCGGCGCGCTGAACTCGTACGGCACCGCCGTGCTGATCAACATCATGAACGAGGCCGGCGGCCTGCCCACCCGCAACTTTTCCGGCGGCGTCTTCGAGGGCGCGGCCAAGGTGGCCGGCGAGGCCATCAGCGCCGGGGCCAAGGAGCGCGGCGGGGCCGGGCGGACCGGCCACAACTGCAGCCCGGGCTGCGTCATCAAGTGCTCCAACGTCTGGCCTCACCCGGACGGCACGGAGCACTCCTCCTGCCTGGAGTACGAGTCGGTCTGGGCCTTTGGCCCCAACTGCGGCATCGACGACCTGGACACCATCGCCGAGTTGGTGCGGCTGTGCAACGACTATGGCGTGGACACCATCGAGGCCGGCAACGTCATCGCCGTGGCCATGGAGGCCGGCCTGGCGCTGTTCGGGGAGGGGAAGAAGGCCATCGAGCTGATGCACGAGATCGGCAAGGGCACGCCGCTGGGCTACATCCTGGGCAACGGGGCCACCGTCACCGGCAAGGCCTTTGGAGTGGTCCGCGTCCCGGCCGTCAAGGGCCAGGCCATGCCGGCCTATGAGCCGCGCGCCGTCAAGGGCATCGGCGTGACCTATGCCACGACCACGATGGGCGCCGACCACACCGCCGGCTACACCATCGCCCCCGAGATCCTGGCCGTGGGCGGCAAGGAGAACCCGTTGGAGGTCAAGGGAAAGGCCGATGTCTCCCGCGGCCTGCAGACGGCCACCGCCTTCCTGGACTCCACCGGCCACTGCCTGTTCATCGCCTTTGCCATCCTGGACATCGCCTCCGGCTTCAACGGCATGGTCGAGGAGTGCAACGGTGTCCTGGGCACCAACTGGACCGGCGCCGACGTGACCCGCATCGGCCAGGAGATCTTGAAGAAGGAGCGCAACTTTAACCTGGCGGCCGGCTTCACCTCGCTGGACGACCGCATGCCCGAGTTCATGCGCTACGAGAAGCTGCCGCCGCACAACACCGTCTGGGATGTCCCCGACCAGATGCTGGACAGTGTCTGGGACTTTTAAAACGGATTCTGGCCGCGGATAGACGCGGATTCCGCCACAAAAAACGGATTCAGGAGGAGCTCCTCCTGAATCCGTTTTTTGTGTGGCTCCAATGCGCGTTTCAACCTCCCGCCACCAGAGGAAAGATCCCCACCCGGTCTCCCTCGGCCAATACCTGGTCGGGCGGCACGGCGCGGTGGTTGACAAAGACCACTTTGACCTCCGCGGGTGGAATGCCCAGTTGGGCCACCAGGGAGGCCACCGTGCAGCCTGGGGGCACTTCCAGCGAGATCTGGTCGGCGTCCAGGCCGGCCGGCAGGAACCGGCGCAGTGTCGCATAGACGCGAGCCTCGATGCGTAGCATCTACAACCTCTTCACTGATCTCGGCTGCCCCACATTGTACCACGCCGCCTTCTCTCACGTCAACTGTTCGTATTCAGTCGTGTAAATATTACCGAGCACTAGCGCGGCGCTTTTCCCCCATGCCCGCCCTGCCGATGGCGCAAGACCTCGGCCAATCCCCCGTCCCGATACCAGGTTAGCCAATCCGCCACTGTATATCATGGTTTCTCGCACCCCGATTGGTGTCAGTTGCGCGCCCCATCTCTTTCCGCTATAATCAGCACTGTTCAAGGAGCGAAACGATGTCTGCCATTCTGAAAGTGCACGACCTGGTCAAGAGGTACGGCGACGTGACGGCCGCCCTGCCGGGGTTCGCCGCGCTCTTTTTTGCCGTCGGCGTGTGGCGATTCCGCTGCGAGTGATCGGTCCACAACCTGGAGGTCCGCCATGTCCCGTCTCGCCGTCGTTATCTTGGCCGCCGGCCAGGGCAAGCGCATGCGCTCGCAGCGCAGCAAGCTGCTGCACGAGATCGCCGGCCGGCCGCTGGTGGCCTATCCCCTGCGCCTGGCCGAGGCGCTGCAGCCCGCCCATACCGTCTTGGTCCTGGGGCACCTGGCGCGGCAGGTGCAGGAAGCCCTGGGCCCGGACTATTGCTACGCCCTCCAGGAGCCGCAGCTAGGCACGGCCCATGCGGTGCAGCAGGCCCAGCCCCTGCTGGAAGGCCACTGCGACGAGGTCCTGGTCCTCTACGGCGATACCCCCCTGCTGCGCCGGGAGACGATCGAGGCACTGTGTCGCCTGCACCGCGAGCAAGGCGCCGCCGTGACGCTGCTCAGCGGCCTGGTCGACGACCCCCATGGCTACGGCCGCGTGGTGCGCGACACGGCCGGCCGCGTCCTGGCCGTCGTGGAGCACGCCGACGCCACGCCGGAGCAGCGTCAGATCCGCGAGATCAACAGCGGCATCCTGCTCTTTCAGGCGGAGTGGCTCTGGGCGCACCTGCCGCGCATCCGGCCCGGCCCCCAGGGCGAATACTACCTGCCCGACCTGATCGCCCAGGCGGTGCGGGAAGGCCGGGTGGTGCTGGCCTATCCCGCGCCCGACCCGGAAGAGCTGCTGGGTATCAACGACCGCGCGCAGTTGGCCGAGGCCGCGGCGATCCTGCGCCGGCGCATCCTGGAGCGGCTCATGCTGGACGGTGTGACCATCGTCGACCCGGCCACGACCTACATCGACGACACCGTGGAGATCGGCCAGGACAGTGTCGTGCGGCCCAATACCCACCTCTTGGGCCGGACGCGCATCGGCGGCGGCTGCGAGATCGGGCCGAACGCCATCGTCATCGACACGGTCATCGGCGAGCGCTGCCGGGTGTTGGCCTCGGTCCTGGAGAGCGCCACGCTGGAGGACGACGTGGACATCGGCCCCTTTGGCCACCTGCGCAAGGGGGCCTACCTCTGCCGGCATGTGCACATGGGCAACTTTGGCGAGGTCAAGAACTCGCGCCTGGGGCCGGGCGTCAAGATGGGCCATTTTTCCTATGTCGGCGACGCCGAGATCGGCGAGGGCACCAACATCGGCGCCGGGACGATCACCTGCAACTTTGACATCCACGGCCGCAAGAACCGCACCGTCGTCGGCAAGGGCGCCTACATCGGCAGCGACACGATGCTCGTGGCGCCGGTGGAGCTGGGCGACGGCGCCGTGACCGGGGCCGGGTCGGTGGTGACGAGGGATGTGCCGCCGGGCGGCGTGGTCTACGGGGTGCCGGCCAGGCTGCGGGGCAAGGTCGGAGACGACGGGGAGAGGGGGGGCGGGGAGACGGAGAGGGAGACGGGAAGGAGCGAAGGGCAAGACATGAGGACGTGAAGACGGGAGAACGTGCCAACAGCCCACCCCGCGCCCCGTGCGCCGCACCGATTGCTATGGGATGGGGCGCTTCTCCGGCATCCCCGGACGGCGGGGGTAGCGCTCGGGGGTGGGACGCACCTTTTCGACGATGACCAGGTGGCGCGGCCCCTCCAGCCCGGGAAGGTGCATGGGCCGCACCTCGCGCAGCTCTCCTCCCAGCGTAGCGAACGCTCCCGCGGCGGCGGCCAGTTCCTCCCCCACCTCTCGGCCCTTCTGCGCGACGAGCAGCCCGCCCAATCGCACCAGGGGCAGGGCGTACTCGGCCAGCACGGCCATCGCGGCCACGGCCCGGGCCACGGCCAGGTCGTAGCGCTGGCGATGGTCGGGGTGCCGGCCGGCCTCCTCGGCACGCTGCGCCAGCACGGCCACCCCGTCCAGGGAGAGGGCACCGACGACATGCTCCAGGAAAGCGGCCTTCTTGGTCACCGACTCGATGAGGGTGAGCCGGATGTGCGGCAGCAGGATCTTTAATGGCAGCCCCGGGAAGCCGGCCCCGGCGCCCACGTCGACAACGGCATAGGGCGCGGCCCGCGCCGCCGCCGGCAGCACCAGGGCGCAGGTTAGAGAGTCCAGGAAGTGCTGCACCTGTACGGCCGGCCAGTCGAGGATGGTCGTCAGGTTGACGCGCCGGTTCCAGGCGACGAGCTCCCGGTAGTAGCGCTCGAACTGCTCGAGCTGTCCGCCGTCCAGGGGGAGGCCCATCGCCGCGGTTTCCCGGATCAAGAGATCGGTATCCATGCCCGAATTATAGCACATCTCACCGCCGGACGATAGCCCACGGTTAGCCGGGGGATAGGCAAAGCGTCCGAGTTGCGCTATAATGGGTTCAGCCGATTGAAAAGGAGGATCCCATGATCAAGTACCGCGCTATCTTCATCGTCGCCCTGCTGATCGCCCTGTTGTCCGCCTGTGACGCCGACGTCGCCGGGCCGGTCGCCGGTTCCGGGAAGGTGGTCGATCAAGAGGTCGCCCTGCGCGACTTTGACCGCATCGAGGTCGGGGGGGCCTTCCGGGTCGACATCCGCCAGCGTGAGTCGTACAGCGTGCTTATCCGCGTCGACGACAACCTGGTACGGTGCCTGGATGTGCGCCTGGCGGGGCGGACGCTGCACATCGGCTTCAAGTCCGAGTGCTGGGTCAGTCGGGCTACGGCGATGGAGTCCAGGATTACCATGCCGACGCTTCTAGGGCTGGAACTGAGCGGCGCCAGCAAGGGGACGATTGCCGGGTTCAGATCGGAACGGTCCCTGGAGGTGAACGTGTCCGGGGCCAGCACGCTCCAGGGCGAGATCGAGGCCGGCGACGTGACGGCCGAGGTCTCCGGTGCCAGCCGCCTGGAACTGGCCGGCCGGGGAAACAACCTGAAGGTGGACGCCTCCGGGGCCAGCCACGTGGAACTGTCCGGCTTCGCCGTGCGGGACGCCGCGGTCGAGGTCAGCGGCGCCAGCAGCGCCACGGTTGCCCCTGCCGGCCGGTTGGACGCGCAGGCCAGCGGGGCCTCCCGCATCTACTACCTGGGCAACCCGACGATGGGCCGGATCGAAACGTCCGGCGGGTCGTCGATCCAATCCAAGTAAGGACTGCTCCCCGCGCCCTGGGGCCGGCCTGGCGAAGGCGCTCTGCCAGGCCGGCCCCAGGCTGTTGAGAGCGGTTCGGCAGGTGCCGGCTGAAGGCATAGTTGCGCGCTGCGCCCGGTTGTAGTACAATGCGCGCAACAACCACGATGGCGGGATGTCGGCCGAGGCGCTCCGGCCTAGGGCCTTTGTCTTGCCGTCGACAGAGGAGTGAGCCGGTATGAAGTATGCGATGGAGCGGCTGCCCGAGAGCCGGGTGGCCATCGATGTGGAGGTCGAACCGGAGGCCGTGGAACAGGCGATCGAGCGCGTCGTCCGCCGGATCGCCCAAAAGGCCCGCATTCCCGGTTTTCGCCCGGGCAAGGCCCCGCGCTACATCATCGAGATGCACTTTGGGCGCGAATACCTCCTGGAGGAGGCCGGCGAGGAGCTGGTCAAGCGGGCCCTGCAGGAAGTGATCGACAAGGGTGAGGTCGAACCGGTGGGGCCGGCAGAGCTGGAAAAGTTCGAACGCCAGCCCTTTTCTTTCCGCCTGGTCGTCCCGGTGCGCCCCACGGTGACCCTGGGCGACTACCGCGCCCTGCGCTTCCCCGAGGAGGTCCGCGAGATCACCGACGAAGACGTGGAGCATGCCCTGCGCCACATGGTCGAGGAGCAGACCGTGTGGAAGGAACCGGACCCGCGGCGGCCGGCCCGCGCCGGCGACCGGCTGGTGGTCGATCTGGTCGGCCGGGTCGGCGAGAAAGAGATCGAGAGCCGCAAGGGAGCCGAGATCGTCGTCGGGGACCCGGACCTGCTGCCCGGGTTCGAAGCCCTGGCGGGGGCCGAGGTCGGCCGGACGGTCGAGATCCCGACGACGCTGCCCGCCGAGATGGAGGACAAGGAGCTGGCCGGCCAAGCCGCGCTCTACACCGTCACCATCAACGGCCTCAAGGAGCCGGAGGTGCCGCCCCTGGACGACGATTTTGCCCGCAACTACGGCGACGGCGCCCAGACGCTGGACGAGCTGCGCGCCAACCTGCGCGCCAAGCTGACCGAGACCGCCCGCCAACAGGCCCGCGAACGGGTGCTCATGCAGATGCTCGACGCCATCGTCGACGGCGCTACCGTGGATATGCCGCAGGTCCTGCTGCAGAACGAGGCCGAGGCCCTCTACCAGGAGCAGGCCGAGCAACTGCGCGCCTACCAGGTCTCTATGGAGCAGTTCTTGCAGTGGAGTGGTCAGAGCGAGGAGGAGTACCGCAAGCGGCTGGCAGAGGCCGCGCCGGGCCGTATGCGCCGCTACCTGGTGCTGCGCGAGCTGCTGCGAGCGGAGGGCCTCTCCGAGGGGCCGCAGATGACGGCGCAGTTGGAGGAGCGCCTGCTGGCCATTGCCCGCGGGGAGCTGGAGGCGCCGGCCGCGGGGGCTGAGGAACCGGCGGTCGCCGCAGAGCCGGCCGCCCCGGTGCCCGCAGAGGAGGCGCCGGCCGCGGGGACGTGAGGAGCCGGCGGTCGCCGCAGAGCCGGCCGCCCCGGCGCGGAAGCGACGGGGCGCGGATAGGCCGCGCGAGTCGGCCTAGCGGAGGAGACGATGTTCGACCTGATACCGATGGTTATCGAGAGCACCAGCCGCGGGGAGCGAGCTTTTGACATCTACTCGCGGCTGTTGAAGGAACGCATCATTTTTCTGGGCATGCCGATCGACGACCAGGTGGGCAACCTGGTCGTGGCCCAGCTCTTGTTCCTGGAGCACGAGGATCCGGAGCGCGACATCTACCTCTATATCAACAGCCCGGGCGGGGTGATCACGGCCGGCCTGGCGATCTATGACACCATGCAGTTCATCCGCCCGGCGGTCTCCACCATTTGCCTGGGCATGGCCGCCAGCATGGCCACGATCCTGCTCGCCGGGGGCGCCCCGGGCAAGCGTTACGCGCTGCCCAGCTCCACGATCCATATCCACCAGCCCATGGGCGGGGTCTCCGGCCAGGCGATCGATATGGAGATCCAGGCCCGCGAGATCATGCGCCTGCGCAACCTGATCAATAGCATCCTGGTGAAGCACACCGGCCAGCCCGACGAGCGCATTGCCCAGGATACCGACCGCAACTACTATATGACCGCGACGCAGGCCGTCGAGTACGGGATCATCGACGAGGTGCTCATTCCACGGGAGAGGAGCTAGCGAACGCCTGGGCGAAGCCGGATGAGGTTTCCCGCTTCGCCGGACGAGGATACTGACCATGTCGCCTGCCACCCCGCCCACCGGGCACTACCGTTGTTCGTTCTGCGGCAAGAGCCAGGATGAGGTCGACCGCCTCATCACCGGCGCCAACGGCGTGTCTATCTGCGACCAATGCGTGGGACTGTGCGGCGAGATCATCGCCGAGGAGCGGGCCAAGAAAAAGTCCAAGACGGGCTTCCGCCTGAAGAAGACGCCGCCGCCCCGCCGCATCAGCCAACTGCTGGACGAGTACGTGGTTGGGCAGGAACAGGCCAAGAAGGTCCTCTCGGTGGCCGTGTACAACCACTACAAGCGCATCGCCGCGGGCGCGCGGGTGGACGAGGTGGAGCTGCAAAAGAGCAACATCCTGCTCATCGGCCCCACCGGCAGCGGCAAGACGCTGCTCGCCCAGACCCTGGCCCGCATCCTGGATGTGCCCTTTTCCATCTCCGACGCCACGGCTCTGACCGAGGCCGGCTACGTCGGCGAGGATGTGGAGATGATCCTGCTGCGCCTGCTGCAGGCCGCCGATTTCGACATCGAGCGGGCCCAGTACGGCATCGTCTATATCGACGAGATCGACAAGATCGCCCGTAAGACCGGCGACAACCCCTCGATCACCCGCGACGTGTCGGGAGAGGGGGTGCAGCAGGGGCTGCTCAAGATCATCGAGGGCGGCATCGTCAACGTGCCCCCGGTGGCCGGCCGCAAACACCCCCAGCAGGAGTTCCTCCAACTGGATACCTCCAACATCCTCTTCATCTGCGGCGGGGCCTTTGTGGGGCTGGATGAGATCGTCGCCGACCGCCTGGGAGGCAAGCACGCCATGGGCTTCCAGCGGGCCACCACCCGCGAGGAGAAGGAGGCCGCCTCGCGGCAGCTCCTGCACCACGTGATCCCCGATGACCTGCTCAAGTATGGCCTGATCCCCGAGTTTATCGGCCGACTGGCTATCATCGCCAGCCTGGACCCGATGGACAAGGAAACTCTGATGCGCATCCTGGTCGAGCCCAAGAACGCCCTGGTGAAGCAGTACCAGAAGATGCTGGCGCTCGACCATGTCGATTTGGTCTTTACCCCCGACGCCCTGGAGGCCGCCGCCGAGGTGGCCATGAGCCAAAAGACCGGCGCCCGCGGGCTGCGCGCCGCCCTGGAGGGCGTCCTGTTGGACGTGATGTACGAGATCCCGTCCTTGTCCCACATCCGCCGCTGCATCATCAATGCCGAGGCGATCCGCGGGCAGGGCAAGCCGATCTTGCAAGCGTCGACCGAGCAGCAGCCCGATGTCGAGGAGCTAGACCAAGCCGGCTAGCAGCGCTACAGGACCTGTGGCCGATATCCATACCCTACGGAGGGGCAGATGGAACAGCGCCGTATTCTGATCGCCGACGACGACCCGAATGTCGGAAAACTGCTGGAGGCCAGCCTCGAGGAGATCGAGGGCATGCCTTTCGCGGTGGATGCCGTTCGCGATGGGCTCGAAGCGGTCAATCGTTTCCGCCAGGAGCCCTACGACCTGGTCATCCTGGACGTGATGATGCCCTACATCGACGGTTTCTCGGCCTGCCGGGCAATCCGCAAGGAGTCGGATGTCCCAATCATCATCCTGACCTGCCGCGATGGCCCCGACGATGTGGTCCAGGGCTTTAAGCTGGGGGCGGACGACTATGTGACCAAGCCCTTTCGCATCAGCGAGCTGCGGGCGCGGGTCGAGGCGATCCTGCGGCGGGTCGGCAAAGGCAGCCCCTTCCGCCACACCCAGGATGCGGTGGTGGGGGAGCTGGAGATCGACCCCCGGCGTCACCAGGTCAATATCCGCGGGAAGGATGTGCAGTTGACGCCGATGGAGTTCGAGCTGCTCTACTTCCTGGCGACCCATCCCGGCGAGGTGTTCGACCGGGCGACGCTGTTCCGCCAGGTCTGGGGGCGCGAGTACGAGTACGGCCGGGAGACCAACCTGATCGATGTCTGTATGCGTCGGCTGCGAGAAAAGATCGAGCGCGACCCCTCTCAGCCGGAGTATCTGCGCACGGTTCGCGGCGTCGGCTACAAGATCGAGGCCCCGTAGCGCCAGGTAGACGGCTCGAGATATACAATGAGTGAGGAACGGCGTGTATGTCCGGCGGCTTTTGCTCCAGGGGTTCAAGACGTTCGCTGGCAAGACCTCCCTGGAGTTTCAGAGGGGCGTCACCGCGGTTGTGGGCCCCAACGGTTCGGGCAAGAGCAACCTGGCCGACGCCCTGCGCTGGGTGCTAGGGGAGCAGAGCTACTCCACCCTGCGGGGGCGGCGCACCGAGGATGTGATCTTTAGCGGCTCTTCCTCGCGTGCCCCCCTGGGCATGGCCGAGGTCTCTCTCCTGCTGGACAACGAGGACGGCTACTTTCCCGTCGATTTCCCCGAGCTGGAGATCACCCGGCGGGCCTACCGCTCGGGCGTGAACGAGTACCTGATCAACCGCCGCCGGGTGCGCCTCCAGGATGTGGAGCAGGTCCTGGGGGGGCTGACCTCCTCCTACGTTGTGATCCACCAGGGGCTGGTGGACGAAGCGTTGTCGCTGCGCCCGCGGGAGCGGCGAGTGCTCCTGGAAGAGGCAGCAGAGGTGCGCCGCTACCACGAGCGCCGGGAGAAGGCCCAGGAGCGCCTTGTCCAGACGGCGGCCAACATCACCCGCGTCTCGGACCTGCGCCATGAGCTGTTGCCGCGCCTGCGCCAGTTGGAGCGGCAGTCGCAGCAAGCCCGTCAGCGCTCCGAGCTGCAGGCGGCCCTGCACCAGGCCCTGCGCGCCTGGTACCGGCGGCAGTGGGCCGAGGGCTCTGCCGCCCTGGAGCAGGCTCTGGCGGCGGAGCGGGAGGCCCAGGGGCGCTTGGCCCGTTCCCGGGACGCGCTGGAGGAGGCCAACCTGCGCGTGGCCGGCCTGCGCCAATCGTTGCAGGAGAGCCGGCGCTGGCAGGAGGAGCAGCGTCAGAAGGAGCTGGAGCTGCAGCGTCGGGAGGCGGCCCTGCGCCAGGAGGCGGCCCAGGTGGAGGGGGAGCGCCGGGCCCTGGAGCGCTACTGCCGGGAGCTGTCGCCGGAGTTGGAGCGCTGGCAGCGCGAAGCGGCCCAGCAGCAGGAGCGGGGACGAGCGACCGGGGAGTCGCTGGCCGCGCTGCAGGCGCGGGCCGGCGCGTTCCAGGTCGAGACGCAGCAGCGCGAGGAGGCTTTCCGCCAAGCCGAGGCCGTCCGGCAGTCCATCCAGAACCGCCGCCAGGAGATCCAGCAGGCCCTGCGGGCCGTCGCCGCGCATATCCAGGAGGCCGAGCAGCGCCTCTCCTTCCTGGCGACGCGCCGGGAGGCGCTGGAGGTCGAGGAGGCCGAGCGCGGCGGCCTGTTGGCGGAACTGCGGGCTCATGAGCAGCGCAACCGCGAACAGGCCGAGCAGGCCGCGGCCCGGCTAAAGGCGCTGGACGATGCCGCGGGCGAGTTGCTGCGGCGTGGCGAGGCGCTGCGGGCCGAGGTCGCTCAGGCCCAGGAAGCCCACCGCCGGACGATCGCCGGCCTGGAGGGGGCCCGCGTCCGCCTGGCCGAGAGCCGGGCCCGGCTGGAAGCGCTCGCCCGCAGCGGCGCCCAGTTGGACGGCACCTCCTTTCTCCAGGAGTGGGCCCGCCGCGAGGGCCGGCCGGCCTTGCTCTCCGCCCTGGCCCAGCTTTCGATCCCCCCGGGCCTGGAGCCGGCCGTGGAGGTTACCCTGGGCCCACAGTCCGCGGCCCTGCTGTCTGCGGACTGGGCCCAGGCGACGGAAGCGCTCGATCGGCTCACTGCGGCCGGCGGCGGCCGGGCTACCCTCCTGGTGCAGGAGGCCCTGCGCCCGCCGCCGCGCCCCGAGATTCCCCCAGGGGCTTCGCTGCTGCTCGATCACCTGTCCTATCCCCCCGAGGCCGGGCCGGCCCTGGCCTGCCTGCTCGGCCGCGTCTTGCTCGCCGCCGACCGCCAGGAGGCCCGCCGCCTGGCGGACAATCTGCCCCCGGGATGGACGGTCGTCACCCCCCAGGGGGAGGCCCTGGCCGCCGAGGGCGTGCTGCGCGGGGGTCGGGTGCCCCAGGGGCACGGCGACCTGGCCCTGGAGCGCGAGCGGCAGGGACTGGTCCACGCCGTGGCCGCGGCCGAGGAGTCCTGCCGGCAGGCCGAACAGGCCCAGCAAGACGCCCAGCAGCGGCGGGCCACCCTGGAGCAGTCCCTGGGCACCTACAACCGCCAGCGCGAGGAGCTGCGCATCGGCCGCGAGGGCCAGGATCGCCTCATCCAGGAGGTCGCCCGGGAGGGGGCCCGCATCGCCGCCGAGATCGCCCGCCATGAGCAGCGCCTGGCCACCCTGGGCGAGGAACAGGGGCAGATCGCCGCCGAGTCCGCCGCCCTACAGTCCCGCCTGGAGGAACTGCGCCGGGATCAGGAGTCGCTGCAGGAGCAGGGCCGGCAGTTGGCGCTGGATGAGCAGGCGGCCGGGGAGGAGTACAACCGGGCCCGCGACCTCTGGCAGGAATCCCGCACGGCCTGGGCCGTGGCGCAGAAGGAGCTGGAAAACCAGCAGATGCTGGAGGAGCTGGGCCGGCGCAACGCCGAACGCCTGCAGCAGCAGATCGCCGCAGGGACGCAGCGCCTGCAGGAGGCGCTGGCCCAGGTTGCCCGCTGGGAAGAGCGCAGCGCCGCCCTGGCAGAGGAAATTGCCCAGGTTGGCGCGGAACAGGCGGCACTGCTCGAAGCGGCGGCCCCCTCTGCCGTGTCGCTGAACGAGCTGGCGCGCTGGGAGGAGGAGGCGTCGCGGCGCCGTCAGATCGTGCTGGACGATGAGGCCGCTGCCGCGCGAGCGGCGATGGAGGAGCAGCGGCAGCAAGACCGCCTGCGCGACGTGCTGCGCCGCGGCCTGGCTGACCTCGGGCCGGAGGCCGATGCCTACGGCCCGGCCGGCGAGGCCTTTCTGAACGCCCTGCTCGAGGATCCGCCGGAATGGGCCCGCGCGCCGCTGGACACCTCCCTGCCCGGCGAGGAGTGGGAGAGGCGTATCGCCCACCTGCGCGAGGAGGTCCGCCGGGTTGGGCCGGTGAACCCGTTGGCCGAGGAGGAATACCAAGAGGCCCGGGAGCGCTACGAATTCCTGGGGCAGCAGTTGGCCGACCTGACGGCCGCCTCCCATTCGCTGCAGCAGGTCATCGCCGAGTTGGACCGGGCCATGGAGGAACGCTTCCAGGAGACCTTTGAGGCCATCAACCGCGAGTTCCAGGGGTACTTTGCCCGTCTCTTTGGCGGCGGGACGGCCTCGCTGCGCCTGGTGCGCCTGGAGGAGGATGACAGCGGGCTGGCCGGCATGGGGGTGGAGATCGTTGCCCGGGCTCCCGGCAAGCGCGCCCACAGCCTGGCGCTCCTTTCCGGGGGAGAGCGCGCCTTGACCTCGGCGGCGCTGCTCTTTGCCATTCTCAAGGTCAACCCCCGTCCCTTCTGCCTGCTGGACGAGGTGGACGCGATGCTCGACGAGGCCAATGTCGGGCGCTTCCGGGAGTGCCTGGAGGAGCTGGCGGCGCGGACGCAGTTCATCGTCATCACTCATAACCGCGGCACCGTGCAGGCTGCTCACACCCTCTATGGCGTCACCATGGCCGACGACGGCACTTCCCGGGTGCTGTCGCTGCGGCTGGAAGAGGCGGGCGCCGAGCCGCCGCCGAGTGCGGCGTAATTTTTTGATTGTCGAGAGAAAACATGCTATAATAGAGGGAAACTCGCTTCCCGGTCAAAAGGCATGGCAACGAAGGAGGAGCGATGGCCCGGCTCAAAACATCGTCCGGCCAGTTCGGGTTGATGGGAGGGATCTGCCGGACCGCCAGTGACTGTATCCTGGCGCGGGAACCTTCGCCCGCTTCTCCGGCGGCCCGCTGGAAGGGCAGCCTGTACCTCTTGGCCGAACCTGTCCCGGAAGGGGGGCGAGGCTACCAGGCGGCGCGCCGGGTCGTCACGGAGATTGCCCAGGCCTACTACGCCGCCACCTCCCCCAGCATCACCACCTGCCTGACGCGGGCCTTCCGGGAGGCAAACCTGAACCTCTTTCGCCACAACATGGCGGTCTCCGGCCATGAGAAGATCACCATCGGCGTCACCGCCGCGGTGGTGCGGGGGGAAGAGCTCTTCCTGGCCCAGGTTCTCCCCGGACAGGCCTATGTGGTCCACCAGGGCCGCGTGCAGCCTTTCCCCTCGAGCCCATCCTGGGACCCGGAGGCGGCCACCATGCCCACGGTAGCCCGGCTGCTGGCCATGGGTTGGTCCGAGGATGTGCAGATCGAGTTCTTCCACAGCGCGCTCCAGGCGGGGGACTCTTTCTGCCTGTGCACCAGCAACATTGGGCGCACCCTGGGCAAAGCGGATGCCGAGCAGGTCCTGCTCTACCAGGAGCCGGCCGATGTCGTGGAGCACCTGTACCGCCGCGTCCACCAGCAGGGGTTCGCCGAGGCGGGGGCGATGGTGGTGGAGCTGCAGCCGGCGCTCAGCCGGCAGGCCACGGCGTTCTTCTCCAAGGCCGGCCTGCAGGAACGGGCCCGACTGGTCGGCGAGACCATTTCCGCCTTTGGCGGGTTCCTGGGGGGCGAGGTCCGCCGGCTCTTCCAGCGCCCCAAGGCGGCCGGCCGGCGTCCCCCCAAGGTGCGCCCGCGGCCCCGGCCCGCCCCGCCGCGTGAGCCGGAGATCCCGCCGCCCCTGGCGCGGCCCAAGCCGTCCGGCCCGTGGTGGAAGACGGCGCTCCAGTCGCTGCGGGGGCTCTTCCGCCCGCGGTCCCCATTCCCCCCCCTGGAGCGGCCCAAGATGCGCATTCGGGCCCCCAGGGAAAGGCGCCGCATCGGGCCCTACTTTCTGGGGGCAGCCGCGCTCATCGTCCTGAGCTTGCTCATCTTTTTCACCATCCAGGGCACCCGCGCCCGGCAAGAGACGCTGCTGCGCGAGTTGATCGAGGAGACCAAGACCAAGGTCGCCCAGGCCGGCCAGACTACCGACCTGAAGGAGGCCAACGACCTGCTCGCCGAGGCCGAGCAGGCCCTCCTGTCCAATCTGACCCCCGACAGGCCCCAGCCCAGCCTGGAGTACGCCTTGCACGACCTGCGCGCCGAACGCGACCGCATCAACCATGTCGTCCGCTTCCTCGAACTGGAGGAGGTGGTCGGTTCACAGACGATGAGCGCCACCATGGCCCAGGAAGGATTCCCGGCCCCCTGTACCCACTGCGTTTTCCAGGACCTGATCATGATCGGCGAAAGTGTCTACGTGCTGGAGGGCGAGCAGGGTGCCGTCTACCTGTACGACCGCCCCAACAACCTCTTCAGCCCGATCCTCTGGCCGGGCATGCGCATCCAGGGCCGCCCGGTGGGCCCCATCCTGGACATCGCCGCCCTGTCCCGGCCCCGGGATTGTCTGCCCGACGAGGCGGCCACCACCTGGCTGGCAGCCGTGGACGCCGACCACTGGCTGTACCTCCACCACAGCGGGCAGTGGGAGAGCTATGCCCTCTCCAGCGGCTCTCCCTGGAACGCCGGCCAGATCGACATGGAGGGTTACATCGGGAACGTCTACATCCTCAAGGGGGAACCGGGCCAGGTCTCCAAGTACTACTGCAACGCCTATGAGTTGCGGCCCGAAGCCTGGGTCAAGGACTCGCGGGCGGCGCGCGTGGGCGAGGCCGTGGACATGACGATCGATGGCTCGATCTACCTCGTCTTGCAGGACGGAACCGCCCAGATTCTCTCCCGAGGGCTGTTGGAACGGACGATCTCCTTCCAGGACTACAAGGCGCGCATCTACCCGTCCACCTTGGTGGTCGTGAACTCCTATACCAATGTGGACAGCGAGTTCCTATACCTGGTCGATAGCTATGGCGGCCGGGTGATCCAACTGCGCAAAGAGGGCGGGCCGGCCTTGGTGCGTGACCTGCGCGGGCCCACGGATGACGACCTGGTGGACGTGCGGGCCGTGGTTATCCGGGAGCAGCAGGGCCTCTGCTACCTGGTCGCGGGCCATAGCCTCTATCGGGCGGTGTTGCCGCCGCTGGTGGCCGAGCCCGCCCCTACAACCGGGCCTGCTTCGACAAGGGCGCCGACCCCGTAGCGGAGGGCTCGGCGCCCGCCAGGAGAGACGATGTCGGTTTTGGGCGATGCCCTGCGGCAGCGACGCGAAGAACACCGTTGGTCCCTGGACGACGCCGCCCAGCGGACGCGGATTCGGCGTGAGTACCTGGAAGCGTTGGAGGAGGGGAACTACAAGGCCCTGCCCGCCGATGTGCATGTGCGCGGGTTCCTCCGCAACTATGCCCTGGCGCTGGGACTGCCGGCCCAGGAGCTGTTGGACCTCTACCAGCGCGACCAGGGAGACCCCGATCTGGTCTCGATTGCTCCGCTCGTGCCGCTGCCCAAGGCGCGCTCCTTTTCCCTGCCGGGGTTGGGCTTTTTCCTCGTGGCCCTGGTGGTGATGTTTGTCCTGGGCTACTTTATCTACTACGGCTGGGTGAGGCCGCCCGTGCCCCCGCCGACGGCCACGGTGCCCCCACCGACCCCCACCAACATCCTGCCCACGGCCACGCCCACCGTGCGCGTGCTGCCGGGGCCGCCGACCATCACCGCCACGCCCACCGTCACCGCCACGGCCTACGCCGGCGTGGAGGCCGTCTTCCAGGTCACCGCGGACTGTTGGGTGCGGGTCACGGCCGATGGGGCGCGCGTCTATGAAGGCACGCTGCGCGCCGGGACGAGCCGCGCGTTCCGGGCCGATCGGGAGTTGATTGTCCTCATGGGCAATGCCGGGGGGGTGCGTGTCACCCTGAACGGCCGCGACCTGGGGGTGCAGGGCCGGGCGGGACAGGTTTTGACACAGGTATGGAAGGCGCAACCTTGAGGATCGCCCTGGGGCAGATGGACGTCCTGGCCGGACGGCCGGCCGACAACTGGGCCCGGGCCGCCTTCCTGGCGCGGGAGGCCGCCGCCCAGGAAGCCCAGCTCCTTTTACTCCCCGAACTGTGGCTGAGCGGGTTCGACCTACAGCAGGCCCTAGCGCACGCCCGCGACTGGGAGGCCACCTGGCAGGGCCGGCTGGCCGGCCTGGCCCAGGACACGGGATTGGCCATCGCCGGATCGGTGCTGCGCCGGGACGACGCCGGCCGGCCGGCCAATACCGCCCTGCTCCTTTCGCCCCAGGGCCGGGAACTGGCAGCCTACCGCAAGGTGCACCTTTTTGCCCCGATGCAGGAGAAAGAGTACCTGGCCCCGGGCGACACTGCCCCGGTCTTTGACCTGCCATGGGGGCGGACCGCCCTGGCCATCTGCTACGATCTGCGCTTTCCCGAGCTCTTCCGCCGTTTTGCCGGGCAGGGGGCGGCGCTAATCCTGCTGCCGGCTCAGTGGCCCCACCGCCGGGCGGAGCACTGGCAGGTGCTCCTACGGGCCCGGGCAATCGAGAACCAGTGCTTCCTGGCCGCCGTCAACCGTGTCGGCAGCGATCGCGCCGGGACGGTCTACGCCGGGCGTTCGGCCGTCGTCGGCCCCTGGGGGCAGGTTTTGGTGGAAGGGGGCGAGGGTGAGGAGCTACTCCTGGCCGATATCGACTTGGGGGAGGTCGCCCGGGCGCGGGCGCAGTTCCCGGTCCTGGCGGATCGGCGGCTTTATTGATCTCTTAGAGCGTGTCTGAAAAGTTGACAGAACGGCGTTGTTGGTGTAATCTTTGGTG
>CAZQFV010000030.1:0-37965 GCA_964592645.1 uncultured Chloroflexia bacterium | reverse complement strand
TCAGCACCTCCAGTAATGGGGGCATTATACCACAGGTTTTCGGATAGGCTCTAAAGTCTCGGAGGCCCCGCCCGCGGCCCCTTCCAACGCCGGGCATCGGCGAGGCGTCGGATTGGGAACAGGAAAGGGGCGGCCGGAGATCGCATATTGCCGGCGAGGAGGCTCACCTCCGTGCATTTGCGCGCCGGCGAGACCCAATGTATAATGGGGGCCTGTACACGGCAGGGCCGGCCGGCTTGGCCAGGTAGCGAGGAATATGAGCAGACAGGAGAACATCGTGGACCAATCGTACCGCCTGCCCCCCGAGCAGGTCGCGCAAGAGCTGGGCTCGAGCCTGGAGCAAGGCTTGAGCGCGGCCCGGGCCGCCGAGTTGCTGGCGCAGTGCGGCCCCAACGAGCTCCCCGAAGAGGCCCCTACCCCCCTCTGGAAACGCTTCTTGGAGCAGTTCAGGAACTTTTTGGTCATCATCCTGCTTGTCGCCGCCGTCATCTCCGTGTTGGTGGCCATCTTTAGCCCCGGGGGCGGCGGCGAGGAGTTTATCGACGCCGGGGCCATCTTTGCCATCGTCCTCCTGAACGCCATCCTCGGCGTCGTCCAGGAGAGCCGGGCGGAGAACGCCCTGCGGGCGCTGCGGGCGCGGGCCGCCCCCAATGCCCGCGTGATCCGCGACGGGCATATCCTGGAGATCCCGGCCCGCGAGCTGGTGCCCGGCGACCTGGTCCTCTTGGAGGCCGGCAACTATGTCCCGGCCGACATGCGCCTGGTACAGAGCGCCAACCTGCGGATCGAGGAGGCGGCGCTGACCGGTGAGTCGGTCCCGGTGGAAAAGCACGCCGCCGATGTCTTTGATAAAGAAGTGCCGCTGGGGGACCGCATCAACAGCGCCTTTATGGGCACCGTCGTCTCCTACGGGCGCGGGCAGGGCCTCGTCGTGGCCACCGGCCGGCACACCCAACTGGGGCTGATCGCCCAGATGCTGCACACCGCCGAGACCGAGCGGACGCCCCTGGAACTCAAATTGAACCAATTGGGGCGCTGGCTGGGCATCGCCGCCCTGATCATCTCCGGTTTCGTTTTTCTCGTGGGCATCCTGCGCGGCCAAGAGGTCCTGGCCATACTGCGCGGCGAGGTGAGCCTCTCGATCTCGGCCGTGCTGGAGGTGCTGCGCGGCAAAGAGGTGCTGGATATGTTCCTCACCGCGGTCAGCCTGGCCATCGCCGCCGTGCCCGAAGGGCTGCCGGCCGTGGTCACGATCTGCCTGGCGCTGGGCACCCAGCGTATGCTGCGGCGCCATGCCCTGATCCGCAACCTGCCGGCGGTGGAGACGCTGGGCTCGGCCACGGTCATCTGCTCCGATAAGACCGGCACCCTGACCCAGAACGAGATGACCGTGGTCAAGGTCTGGGCCGAGGGGAACAGCTACGGCGTCGAGGGGCGCGGCTACCAGCCCTGGGGCGAAATCTCCCTGCACGGGAAACGGGCCCCCCTGGGCAAAAGCCCGGCCCTGCTGGGCGTCCTCCTGGGCGGGATGCTGTGCAACGACGCCCGCCTGGAAAAGGTGGATGACGCCGAGGGCGGCCGCTACCGCATGGTGGGCGACCCGACCGAGGGCGCCCTGGTCGTGCTGGCCGCCAAGGCCGGGTACTGGCAAACCGAATGGGAGAAACGGCTGCCGCGGGTCGGCGAAGCGCCCTTCGATTCGCTGCGCAAGCGCATGACCACGCTGCACGCCCGGATCGACGCCGCCGACCCTGTCATCCAACTCTTCTGCGGCGATTCTCCCTATATCGCCTTCACCAAGGGGGCCACCGACCTGGTGCTGGAGCGCTGCAGCCACATCGTCTACGGCGGCCAGCGGCGCCCCATCACCCCGGCCGACCGCCAGGCAGTGCTCAAGGCCATGGACGGTATGGCCGACGATGCCCTGCGCGTCCTGGCGATCGCCTATCGCCCTCTCCAGGAAGCCGTCGGCGAACCTCAGCCCGACGAGATCGAACAGGATCTGACCTTCCTGGGCCTGGTGGGGATGATCGACCCGCCGCGCCCCGAGGTGCGCGAGGCCATCCAGACCGCCCAGCGCGCCGGCATCAAGACGATCATGATCACCGGCGACCACAAGCGCACGGCTATGGCCATCGCCAGCGATCTGAAGATGTTCACCCCGGGTCTGCAAGGGCTCACCGGCGAAGAGATCGACCGCTTATCGGACGACGAGTTCCGCAGGCTGGCCGACGTCGTGGACGTCTACTCGCGCGTCTCGCCGCAGCACAAGGTGCGCATCGTCGATGCGCTCAAAGCCAACGGGCACATCGTCGCCATGACCGGGGACGGGGTCAACGACGCCCCGGCGGTCAAGCGCGCCGACATCGGCGTGGCCATGGGCATCACCGGCACCGACGTGGCCAAGGAAGCCGCCGACATGGTCCTCACCGACGACAACTATGCCTCCATCGTCGCCGCCATCGAGGAGGGGCGGATCATCTTTTCCAATATCCGCAAGTTTGTCTTCTACCTACTCTCCTGCAACGTCGGCGAAATCCTCATCGTTTTCCTGGCCACGCTGATGAGCCTGCCGGCCCTGCCCTTCCTGCCCATCCACCTGCTGATGCTCAACCTGGTGACCGACGGCTTCCCGGCCCTGGCCCTGGGGATGGAACAGGCCGAACCGGGGATCATGGACCGGCCGCCGCGCAATCCCAAGGAGCCGATCATCCACCGCGAGATGTGGGTCGGCATCGGCATCCAGAGCGTGTTGATCACCGCCGCCACGCTGGGGGCTTTCCTCCTGGGGCTGTATGTCCTCCCCGGCGACCTGCGCCTCGCCTCGGGCGCGTTCAACGCCGAGAAGGTCACCAACGCCCAGACCTTTGCCTTCGCCACCCTGGTCACTGCGGAACTGCTGCGGGCCTTTACCGCCCGCTCCGAAAGGGCCTCGATCTTTAAGCTGGGCTTTCTGAGCAACCGCAATATGCTCTGGGCCGTGGCCAGTTCGCTCCTTATCCTGCTGGCCATCATCTATGTGCCCTTCCTGGATCCCATCTTCCATACCACCTTCCTTTCGCTGGAAGAATGGGCCATCCTGGTCCCACTGGCGCTGCTGCCGGCCATCGGGGCCGAGGTCACCAAGGCGGTGCTACGGCGGCTGGACTCCCGACGGCCCCCGGCCGCGCCTGCCGCCGCAGCCTCCCCCGATGCGGGACCGAACACGGAGTCCCCCGCGCCGTAGCCGGGAAGCCGCCGTGCCGCGAACGTTTCGTCTGATCGTGCTGCGAGGCCACCCATGCGCTCCCAGGGACAAGCCAGCCTGTTCGGCGGATCGTGGTGGTTGAAGCTGCTGTTGGCCCTGTTGGCCACCTTCTATATCCTCTTCACCATCGGCTCGGTCCTGACGCGCGGCTCCATGGAGTACCTGGCCGTGGACTATCGCCCCTTCCGCTGCTCCGCGGAGATTGCCTGGCGCGCCGGCTTCGCCCAGGTGTACGATCTTGCGTCCCAGGAGGCTTGCCAGCGCCCCCTGTACGAGGCCTACACGGTCCCGGAGATGCGCTACCCCTACGCCACGATGCCCATGCTCTACCTGCCGGCCTTTCTCCTGCCCCTGCTGGCCCTGCTGCCGCTGCCGATGGTCCCCAGCCTGATCGCCTGGACCGCGCTCAACGCCCTGGTCCTCGTGCTCTACCTGTGGCGGCTGATCCGGCGCGGCGGCCTACCCGAGGGCCTGCTGCTCGTGGGGGCGCTGGCGCTCTCCTTCCCCTCCTTCGACAACCTCTTCTTCAGCCAGGTGAACGTCCTGCTGCTGGTGTGCCTGGGCGAGTTCCTGCTGGCCGGACAGGCCGGCCGCGAGTTTCGCGGCGGGCTATGGCTGGCCGGCCTTCTGGTCAAGCCGCACACCCTGCTGCTCCTGCTGCCGGCCCTGCTCATCGGCCGCCGCTTCCGGGCGCTGCTCGGCTTTGCCGCCGCCGGGCTGGGCGTCCTGCTGCTCTCCTTTGCCCTGGCCGGCCCCCAGGGCATGCTGGCCTTTGGGCAAACCCTGCTCCACTACCCCCAGGACCTGGCCACCTCCAACCCGCACGTGATGGCCAACTGGCGCGCCCTGGCCATCCACCTGGCCAAGCTGCTCCCCGAGGGGCTGGCCTGGGGCCTGGGCTGGGCCGGCACCGCGCTGACGGCCCTGGCCGCCCTCTCGCTGTGGGTGCGGCCGGCCGCCCCGAACTCTCCGCGCTTCACCAACGCCGTGCTGGGCACAGCCGCCGCCACCTGCGCCGCCGCCTGGCACATGCACGCCCATACCGTGCTCCTCCTGGCCGCGCCGCTCGTCCTGGCCGTCGCCCAGGGGCAGCTGCGGCGCCGCGCCCTGCTCCTGTGGGCGCTGGGGCCGGCCGTCCTCTTTGCCCTCCTGGTGGTCTTCTTCCCGGCCCTGGCCCACAACCTGGTCGGGCTGTCCTACCTGGCCTTGAGCCTGGGCCTGCTGGCCCGGGCGGTCGTCGACCATTGGCGCGGCGTCCCCCGCCGGGAGCGCTCCTATGTCTAGGGGCGAAAGCTCCCACCGCGGCGCCGAGCGCTGGCTGCGCCCGGCGCTGGGCGCACTGGTCCTCTTTTACGCGGCCTTTAGCGCCGGGTCGCTCTTCCTGGGGGGGATCTTCTACCATGCCGGTCTGGACTACCGCTCCTTCTACTGCTCGGCCGAGATCGCCTGGCACAGCGGCTTTGCCCAGGTCTACGACCTGGAGGCCCAAGGGTCCTGCCAGCGGGCGCTCTGCGCGGCCTATGCCCACGACCCGACGGCCGACTGCGTGACCATCCCCACCCCCTACCTGTCGCCCTTCCTGTTGCCCTTTATCGCCCTGCTGCCGCTGGGGCCGGCCGGCAGCCTGGCCGCCTGGACGCTGCTCAACGCCGCCGGCCTGCTGCTCTACCTGTGGCGCTTCGCGCGGGCCGTGGGCCGGGAGGACCTGCCCTGGGCGATCGTCCTGTCCTTCAGCGCCTTTTTCACCCTGCTGTTGGGCCAGGCCAACGTCGCGCTGCTGGTCTGCACGGGCGAGTTCATCCTGGCCTGCATGGCGGGCCGCGACCTGCGCGGCGGCCTGTGGCTGGGCGGGCTGTTGCTCAAGCCCCAGTTCCTGGTGCTGCTGGCGCCGGGCCTGCTCATCGGCCGCCGTTTCCGGGCATTGGCCGGCCTGGCGTTGAGCGGCGCGGCGGTCCTGGCCCTGACGCTGCTGCTGGGAGGGTGGCCGGGGCTCGTCGCCGTAACCCGGCTGCTGCTGCTCTACCCCGGCGGCCTGGCCACCACGGCGCCCGAGTCGATGATGAACTGGCGGGCCCTGGCCATACACCTGGAGAAGCTGCTGCCGACGGCGCTCTCCTGGGGCATCGCCGCGGCCGGCATGGCCGCCACTTCCGTGGCCGCCCTGTGGCTGTGGGGCGGAAAGCGCGCCGCCTCTCCCCGCGGGCTGATCGTCGCCGCCCTGGGCACGGCCGCCGCCTCCTGCGCCGTGGCCTGGCACGCCCATGCCCACGCTGCCCTCTTCCTGGCCGGCCTGCTCCTGCTGGCCCAGGAGCAGGCCGGCCTGCCGCGGCCGACACTGTACCTGTGGGCCGCAGTTCCCAGCCTGCTCTACTTTCCCTCGCTGCTCGCCTCCCCGGCCCTGGCTTCCGCCCTGGCCGGCATGACCCTGCTGGGCATCCACCTCTACCTGTTGGCCTGGGCGGTACGCGCCTCCCGCCCCTCGCCGCCGCGCGGCACCATTTGACTATTTTCCAGAAACGGCTACAATGGCGGCAGCAGCTACCGCCGACATCGAGGAGCATAGTCTATGCCGTCGAAGCGCCCTCTCTTCCGCGGGCTGACCCCGCGACAGTGGCTGAACCTGCTGTGGGCGGCGCTGTTTGCCTTCTACATCAGCTTCGGCGGGTGGTATGTGTCCACCGGGGGACTGTGCGACTACATGGGCGCCGACTTCCGCGCCTTTTACGCCTCCGCCCAGATCGCCACGCAGCGCGGCTTCGCCCAGGTCTATGACCTGCAGATCCAGGATGAGTATCAACGCCCGCTCTACAACCTCTGCTACTCCGGCCCCACCCGCGTCCCCTACGTCCCCGTGCCTATGCCCTACCTGCCGGCCTTTGTCCTCCTCTTTCTCCCCATGGCGCCGCTCCCCTACTGGACCGCCTACGCCATCTGGATCGTCCTCAACCTGGCGCTGATCGTGCTGTACATGCTGCGCCTCAAGCGCGCCCTGGGGACGGCCAGGGGCGCGGATATCCTGGTGCAACTGCTCATCTGCCTGCCCATCTTCTCCAACTTGTTCATGGGCCAGGTCAACGGCTGGCTGCTCATCTGCCTGGGCGAGTTCCTGCTGGCGGCGACAAGGGGCAAGGATTTCCGCGCCGGTCTGTGGTTGATCGGCCTGCTGGTCAAGCCGCAGACCCTGGTCCTGCTGCTGCCCGGTCTGCTGCTCGGCCGGCGCTTCAAGGCGCTCGGCGGGTTTGCCGCGGGCGGCGCGTTCGTCGCCCTGACCTCGGTCGTCCTGGCCGGGGGCTATGGGCTGGGCGACCTGGCCCTCCTGATCCTACGCTACGTCCACGGCCTGCCGACCAACGCTCCCGAGGCCATGATGAACTGGCGGGCGGTGGCCTTTAACCTGAGCGACCTGCTGCCAAGCCATGTTGCCTGGGCCGTGTCCATGGGGGGGCTGATCATGACCGCCGGCGTAGCCCTTTCCCTCTGGGTGCGCCCTTCCCTCCTACCCGAGAAGCTCCCGCTGATCCTCTTTGGCACCTATGCCGCCACATGCGCCGCTACCTGGCACTCGCACGTGCACATGATCCTGCCGCTGATCCCGCTGATCTATTACCTGTATGCCCGCGGCGAGATCTCCTGGAAGATCGTCTACCTGTGGCTGCTCGGTCCGCCGATCGAGTTTCCCCTGCTGCTGGCGCTGCGGTCCAGCATCGCCTACAACCTCTTTGGCATGGCCACGTTGGCCCTGAACATGCTCCTGCTCACCTACACGGCGTGGGCCCTGTGGCGCAAGCCGGTGCCGATCAATGCGCCGGCGCCCGCGCAACCCGGCGGACAAGAAGGCCCGGCAGGATCGTCGTAACCACAAAGCAGGGGCGGGCCTGGCGCCCGCCCCTGCGGGGGCGAACCCGTTTTCAGAGAGCCGCGAGCTAGGGCCCGATTTCCTCTATCCCCCTCCCCGCAAGCGACACCCGCAGCAGCCGGCCGTCCGACGTGGCTACCAGCAGGGCATCCGGCATCCAGGCCAACTGCGCGACGGCGCCAATCTCGCCCAGCGGACGGACCTGGGGCGGCCGGCCGTCCTCGATCAGGTAGAGCGCGCCCTCCTCGGAGTACAGCGCCATCCGTCCGTCCGGCGACCACCCCAGCAGCTCGAACGAGCCTGCAACTTGCGCCACGGGCACGCTCCCGGACCCCGTGGCCTCGGCCACTACGACCTGGCGCTTCTCACCCGGGCCGGCCAGGTAGACCAGCCGGCCGCCGTCGGGCGACCAGGACCGCCCGTCGGGCGACCAGGCAAAGGCCAACCCCTCCACCTGCCCCAGCCGCCGCGCCGGCCCCTGCTGCTCCACGTCGAGCTGCCAGAGGGTAAAGAGCGAGCTGGTCAGCGGATCGGGCGGGGCGATGGCCACGCGCGCCGTGTGGCCGTCGGGCAGCCAGTGAGGCTGGGGCAGCCAGGCGTACTCGCTGTAGGTCAGCACGGCGGCGAACGCCAACAGGGTGCGGCGCTCGCCCGTGGCCAGGCGCAGCGCCTCGATGCGCGTCGGGCGGTTCACCAGGAGCCACTGCCCATCGGGGCTGATGGTGAACGAGGCCGGCGGCCGCGCCTCTTCCAGGAGGCGGCGCACCCGGCCCGTCGCCGCATCCACCTGCCACAGGTCGTCCCGGGGGCCGCCCCCCGGACCGACCGCCGAAAAGTCCACAAAGGTGTTGAACAGGAGGGACTCGCCATCGGGCAGCCAGGCGATGGTCGCCGGCCGGCGGGGCAGGTTCAGGGTGCGCCCCTCGAACTCTAGCGCATAGGGCGGCAGGGCCGAAAGGTCGACGGCGACCTCCCGGCCCGTCGCTATGTCGAGCAGCCACAGGCTGAACGGCTCGGCGGCGAGCTCGGTGGGCGACTCGCGTTGGCGGTAGAGGAGGCGCCGGCCGTCGGGAGAAAGGAGAGGGCCGTAGGCCCGGCTCTGTTCGACCAGGGGGCGAGCGGAACGCCCGTCGGAGCCCCAAAGTGCGCCCTGGTGGGCATAGACCAGCAGGTTCGCGGCCGCCGGGGGCGAAGGCGCGGGGGACGGGGCCGCGCTGGGGGGCACGGGCGCCGCGGTAGCAGGGGGCAGGGAAGGCGCGGTCGGTTCGGGCAGGCCGCGCGTGGCGGCCGTCGGGCCGGTCGGCAGGCTACACGCAGCCAAGAGCAACAAGGCCAGGACCGGGCCGAACCTCCAGGCGACGCCTTTTCCTTGGCCCATCAGCTCCCCCCCAGCACGTCCAGGAGCCGATCGATCTCCTGGGGGGTGTTGTAAAAGTGCGGGGAGATGCGCAGACACCCCTCGCGCTGCGAGACCCGGACGCGGGCCGCCTGCAGGCGCTGAAAGTCGCCCGGGACGTCGGCGGTGCGGCAGGAGACGATGCCGGCGCGGAGCTGCCTGGGACGCGGGGTGAGCACCTCGATCCCCAATCGGTCCAGGCCGGCCAACAGGTAGTCTGTCAGGTCCAGAACGCGGTGGTAGATGCGCTCGATGCCCACCTCCAACAGAAAGGCCAGGGCCGCGCGCAGGCCGTAGAGGCCGGCGACGTTGGGGCTGGAGACCTCGAAACGCCGGGCGTCCGGGCGCAACGTCCAGTCGTACTGTAGGTACGGCTCGGGCGAGGTCACGGCGCGGTAGTAGGCGTAGGCCGGCTGCAGTTGCTCGATCAGCTCGCGGCGGACGTACAGAAAGCCGATGCCGATGGGCGCCATGAGCCACTTGGCGCCCTGGGTCACCAGGATATCGATGCCGGCCGCGCGCACGTCCAGCGGCACGACCCCCAGCGACTGGATGCCGTCCACCACCAAGTAGGCGCCGACGGCGCGGCAGAGGCGGCCGATGGCCGGCAGGTCGGCCCGGTAGCCCGAAAGGAACTGCACCGAACTCACGGCCACCACGCGGGTGCGTCCGTCCAGCGCCGACTCCAAGGCCGCCGGCGAAAGCCCGCCGCCGTCGTGGGGAACGATGCGCACCTCCACCCCCCGCCGCCGCAGGTTCACCCAGGGGTACACGTTGGCCGGGAACTCGGCATCGCACAGGACGACATTCTCCCCGGGAGCGATCGGCAGCACGTTGGCCGCCAGGTTGAGGCCGTCGCTGGTCGAGTTGATGAAGGCGATCTCCTGCGGGTCGGCGCCCAGCAGGCGGGCCGCCAGGCCGCGGGTCTCCTCCGTCGCCGGCGGCCAGTCCTCCAGCGCCATGTCCCCCCTCTGCCGGGCATGGAGGAAAGCGCACATAGTGTCCACCACCCGCCGGGGCAACGGCGACACCGCGGCGTGGTTGAGGTAGGCCCAGTCCTGGGTCACAGGAAATTCGGTGCGGTAGAGTTCGAGGTCCATCATTTGCCCTTCAGAGGGTTAGGCCCCAGCGCCCGGATGCGCCCGGTGATCTCCTCGGCAATTTGGGCGAAACGGGGGCCTTCGGAAGAGGAGAGGTTGTAGAAGGCGACACGGTCCCCTTCCAATCCGATCTCTTGGAGGATCTGGCGGGCATGGGCCAGCCGGCGTTTGGCGCGCAGATTACCTTCCAGGTAATGGCAGGTGCCCTCCTCTCAGCCGGCCACAAAGACCCCGTCGGCGCCGTGCTCCAAGGCGTGCAGGATGTGCAGCACGTCCATGCGCCCCGAGCAGGGCAGTTCGACCACCTTGACGTTGACCGGATAGGACAACCGCATGGCCCCGGCCAGGTCCGCCGCCGCATAGGCGCAGTAGTGGCAGCAGAAGCCGATGATCTCGGGCTCGAAGGGCTTCTCGGACATTTCCTCCTCCAGATAGGGCGTCACTGCTCAATCGCGCACGCTATTGTACTATATCCCCCGCGGCAGTGCAAACGACCGCCCGACAAAAGCCATCTATCACTACGAAAAGTGACCTATCACTTGCAGCGACAGGTCACTTTTCGGAAGTCCTATATCACGACTGCCCCGCCGCCCTGAAGTCGACGGCTTGGAACGGCAAAGCCGTCCACGGACGGGCGAAATGGCCCCTCAAAACCATAGCGGTCGGGTACTACGACCGTGGACCCGCTACTTGACGACCACCGGCAGGTACACGTACCAGTAGCGCGGCGGCGCGCCGATCACCACGATGTGCATGTCCGTGACGGTCACATCCAGGCAGTTGGTCGCCGTCACGGTCAGGGTATAGGTGCCGGCCGCCAGCAGGCGGATCGAGGTGTCCGTGGTGTCGCCGTTGTCCCACAGGTAGGCGATGGGCATGGTCGCCGAGAGCGGCTCGTAGGCGGTGGTAAAGGTATAGGTGCCCGGCAGGCCGCCGGCCGGGCCGGCGATGGTGATGCCGGTCAACGGCTCGCAGAGGTCCGGGTACGGCTCGACCACCACCTCCACCGTGTCCGTCGCTGGCCCGGCCATAGCGCAGTTCCAGGCGGCGACCTCGACGGTGTGGGTGCCGGTAACGGCAAAGGTCGCCGTGAAGAGCAGCGGATCATCCATCCCGCTCCGCGCCGGGCCGGGCGCGCCGTCCACGGCGATGGTGTAGCTATAGGGTTTGGCGGCATCGTCGGGCAGGATGTCGGCGCTGAGCTGGACCACGGTGCCGGTGTAGACTGGGTCCGGCGTGACCTGGACCAGGTCCAACGAGACCACATCCGTGCAGGGCGGCACGATGGTGATGGTATGGGTGTCCAGCACCACCGTCGAAGTACAGTTGGTGGCCGTCACCGCCAGGGTATGGACGCCCACATCCAGCGTGCGGACGGTCGTCGAGGCGGTATCGCCGTTGTCCCACAGGTAGGCAATCGGCGGGTCGGCGTTGGGCGGCGCATAGGAGGTGGTAAAGGTGTAGACGCCCGGCAGTCCGTCGGTCGGGCCGGCGATGGTGATATTGGCCAGGCCGTGGCAGAGCGGCTGTTCGACCGTCACGGGGTGGCTGACGCTGCTGCTGCCCAGGGAGTTGGTGGCCACGAGCGTCACGGTAAAGGTGCCCACGGTCGCATAGGTATAGGCGGGGTCGCGCTCGGTAGAAGTGCCGAGGCCGTCGCCGAAATCCCAGAAGTATTCCAGCGGCGGTGAGCCGTATGTCTCATTGGTGAAGAGCACCGGGTTGCCCAGGAAGACCGGGCTGTTGCTGCGGAAAGCGGCCGTCGGCGCGGCGGGGGGCAGGCAGGCCGGCCCGACGGCCCGCACGGCGATGTCGTCCACGTGCCAGCCGTTGTATGTCAGGTAATAATCCGATGTCAAGCGCAGGCGCAGCCGGGCATTGGCGACCCCGTCCAGGGCGGGCAGCGCCAGGAGGAACGGCTTCCAGCCGCCGCTCGAGCCGGCCCAACGGGTGGCCTCGAGCCAGGTGCTGCCGCCGTTCGTGGAGTACTCCACGATGCAGTAGTCGTAGCCGCCCTCGGTTTGGTAGTCGTGCCAGAGGCTCAGCTCGGTCTCGGATAGGCCCGTCAGATTGAAGATGGGCGAGGTGATATGGTTATTGGCGTTGTTCGGGTAGTTCCCGCCCGGGCTGTCGGTCCAGGAGTGGGTCGCGCTGTGGGAGGATTCGGTGGTGATGGCCCAGGTGTTGGGAGTCCCGCCGGCCGTCCAGCCCAGGTTGCCGCCCTCCACGGTATCGCTGAAGACGATGCAGTAGGGGTAGAGCTCGAAATCCTGGGGGACGACCTGGTAGTTGTGCGCCGTGACCCCGCTCACGGCGGCCATCTGGAAACCGGAGGCGTTGGCCGTCATGTCATACGTCCCGCTGATCACGGTCATGCTGTAGTAGCCGGTGGCGTCGGTGGTGGCCTGGAAGATGCCGGCCGCCACCTTCGCTCCGGGGATCGGCGTCCCCACCTCGGCCACGCGCACATAGCCCTCGATCGTCGGCGAGACTCCCGGCTCCACCACGTATAGGAAGGCCGCCATGAACGGGCCCCAGTTGCCGCCGGCATCCCGGCCGCGGACGGCCAGTATGTAGGCGCCCGGAGCCAGGCCGGAGGTGTCCACCGGGGCCACGGCGCCCTCCACGGCGCTGTTGAAGCTGCCGTCCGCCGGGGCCAGCGGCGTCCCGGTGCCGGGGTCGCCCGGCGGCGTGCTGCCGTGCAGCGGCAGAAGGTAATACTCGGCCGCGGCGACGCTCTGGTTGCCGTTCTGCGTGTCGTTGATCGTCGCCGTCAGTTGCACCGGGGCGCCGGGCGAGACCGCGCCCGGCGTCGCCAGGGCATCGAGCGTATCGGGGCCGTAGACGGTCATGTAGGGCGTCCTGGCGATCTTCCAGGCGTAGAGGATGGCGTCGCGGTTGTCGGGGACGTCGGGGCTCTCGAAATCGCTGCAGGGCTGGAAGAACTGGCCGGCCAGCTCGAAGGTGAAGGAGGCGATGCCCAAGGTGCCGTAGGACCAGTCGTCGGTGGTGCCGTCGGTGGTGTAGAGGTCGTTGGACTGCTGTGGGGTATAGCCGTTGTAGGTGGCCAGCTTCGTGCCGATCGCCTGCAGTTGAGCGCCGTTGGGGGCGTCCGTCCCGGTCCAGCCCCAGGGCCACAGGATCAGCGAGGCGGCCGAGTGCAGGGTGATCAGGATGCCCGTGGCGTCGGGCGGCGCCGGGTCGTTGTCCCCGGGCCCGCGCTGGTCCGGGAAGAGGCCCGAGACGACGGTGGCGATGGCCCCGGTCTCCGGCTCCGAACCCGCCGAGGGCCCATGGTAGGTCTCCCCGCACGGGTCGCTGTCCGACCCGCCGCAGCAGTTCCACCTGAAGGAGTAGTTGCGGTTCAGATCCACCCCCCAGTAGGAGGGGCTATTGCAGCCGTCGTCGTTGTCGACGTTCTTGCGCCAATACTGGCCCGCCTCGGCCAGCTTGCGCCCGTCGGGGTTGGCCATCGGCACGACATACAACTCGTGATAGTCCACAAAGTAGGTGATCGTCGGGTCGGCGCCATAGTTCTGCAAGATGTGCTCGATCACGCGCATGGCCAGCTCGGCCGTGGCCAACTCGCGGGCGTGGATCTCGGCCATCAGGAAGAAGCGCGGCTTGGGCCCCGGGATGCTCTCGTTGGTGATGCGCATCATCCACAGGTCGTAGCCGGGCCCCCCGCCGTACATCTTCTTCCAGGAATTGCCGATGTTGTAGAGCGCGACCAGCCCGGGGTAGTTCGTGTTCAACGATTGCAGCGAGTCGTAAGTTTCCTCGACGGTGCGGTAGCAGGGGTAACTGGGGATGCTCTCCGGGTGCTGGACCTGGTAGGTGCGCTGCGGATCGAGTTCCATGGCGTACCCCTGGTCGAGCAGGAGCCGGTACTCGCCGGGGGAGAGCATCACCAGGGCATAGCCCCGGTCCTTTTCGACCTGCCAGACATCATAGCGGGCGGCGATGGCGTTCAACTGCTGCTGCGTGTCGTAGTAGAGACGCACGACGACATCGCCCGCGGGGGGGGACTCTGCAGGAGCGACCTCGCCGGCGACCAGGAGACCGGGAAACATGCCGGCCAGCAGGCCGGCCAGGACCAGGAGCGAAAGCCAACGGTTCACGGGCACCTCCTTCTATCCTGTTTCTGGTATCCGGCATCTTGCCTCCTGCCGGGAAGAAGCAGGAGGCAAGACGCCGGATATGCCGCGCCGCTACTTGACCACCAGCGGCAGGTAGACCTGCCAGGACGGCGGCACGGCGCAGTCCACCGTCACGACAAAGGGATAGCTGTCCTGCCCGGCCCCGCCGCAGTTGGAGACCTGCAGCGTGCCGCTGTAGACGCCGGTCCCCGGGTAGGTGTGCACGGGTGCCGGCGCCGCGCTGGTGTTCCCGTCGCCAAAGGCCCACAGGTAGGTGTAGGGCGGATCGCCGCTCAAATCTGCGGTGAATGTGACCGTGCAGCCGCTCACCAGCGTGGTCACGTCGGTGATGTCCACCGCCTCGCAGCCCTCGGAGACCACCGTGACCTGGTGGGTGGCGGTGGAGGTAAAGCCGCCACAGTTGTTGGCCGTGACCACCACCGTGTAGACACCGGGAGCGTTGTAGCGGTGCGAGGGCCTGGCCCCGCTGCCGTGTCCCCCGTCGCCAAAGTCCCAGGCGTAGGTGATGGGCGGGTCGCCGCCGGCCGTGGCCTGGAAGGATACCCACTGCCCCACCGTCGGCGTGATCGGCGTCCAGGTGAAACCGGCCCCCTCCGCCGCACGGCAGACGTGCAACGTCTGCTGGGCACTATCTTCCCCGCAGCCGTTGCTGGCGGTCATCACCACCGTGTAGTCGCCTCCCACGGCGTAGGCATGGGCGACGTTGGCCCCGCTGCCGGCGCTGCCATCGCCAAAGGCCCAAGAGTAGGCCAGGTCGGTGCCCGTGGCCGTGCCGCTAAAGGCCACCGTCTGGCCGGGCACCGGGTCGGCGGGAGCCAGGTCAAAGGCCGCGCCGTCCGGCGCCACGCAGCAATCCACGGTGACGGTATCGGCATAGGTGTCGACGCCCTCCCCGCCGCAGTTGCTCACGGTGAGGGTGTAGGGATAGGTGCCGGGCCAGCCAAAGTCCACCGTCGGGTTGGGGGCGGAGGAGGAGCCGAAGGGACCCCAGTCCCAGGCATAGTCAAACGGCCCATCGCCCAGCAGTTCCGCGGCGAAGGAGGCCGTGCAGCCGCTGGGGGTGGCGATCACGTTAGTGATCGTCACCGGGACGCACTGCCCCTCGATGGTCAGAAAGGCCGCGGCGAAGGGTCCCCAGTTGTCGGCCGAGTCCTTGCCGCGGACGGCGATGATATAATCGCCCGAGGTCAGGCCGGAGGTATCCACCGTGGCCACGACATTCTCGACCGTGTTGTTCCAACTGCCGTCGGCCGGCGACATGGCGATCCCCGTGCCCGGGTCGCCCGGCGGCGTGCTGCCGTGCAACGGCAGCACAAAGTACTCGGCCGCCGCGATGGTCTGGGCCGGGTCCGTCTTCCGTCGGGTATCATTGATCGTCGCCGTCAGCGTCGTCGGGAGGCCGCGCGGCACGGAGTTGGGCGTCACCGCCACGCTCAGCGCGTCGGGGCCGTAGGCGGTCATGTAGGGGGTGTCGGCGATCGACCAGGCATAGAGCAGGGCATCGCGGTTGACAGGATAGATGGAGTTCTCGAAGCTCGTGCAGCCCTGGAAGAAGGCAGTGCCCATCTCAAAGGTGTAGGAGGCGATGCCCAAGGTGCCGTAGGACCAGTCGTCGGTCGTCCCGGTGGTGGGGTACAACTGGACGGACTGCTGGGGCGTATAGTCATTGTACCAGGCCAGCTTTCGCCCCACCGTCTGCAGTTGCGCCGCGTTCGGCGCCTGGTTAGTGGTCCAGCCCCACGGCCACAGCACCAGCTCGCTGTAGGAGTGCAGGGTGATCAGGATGCCCGTGGCGTCCGCCGGCGCCGGGTCGGAGTCCCCCGGTCCCCGCTGATCCGGGAACAACGACGACACCAGTTCCTGGATAGCCTGTGTCTCCGGCTCCGACGCCGCCGACGGCCCCTGGTAGGTCTCGCCGCACGGGTTGGTGCCGGCCCCACCCCAGTGGAAATTATAGTTGCGGTTCAGGTCGGTCCCATAGTTCGGGTAGCTCACGCACCCGTCGTCGTTGTCCGTGTTCTTGCGCCACAACTCCCCCTGCTCGGCAAACTTGCGCCCGTCGGGGTTGACCATCGGCACGATGTAGATGTTGGAATAGTCCACAAAAAAGGTCTTGGTCGGATCGGTACCATAGTCCGCCAGGATCAACTCCGCCAGGCGGGTGGCCGTCTCTGCCGTCACGTACTCCCGGGCGTGGATCTCGGCCATCAGGAAGAAGGTGGGCTTGGGGCCGAGAATGTCCTCGTTGGTGATCCTCAGGGCCCAGAGGTCGTAGCCTTCCGGTCCCCCCACAGTAACCTTGTCCCAGGAATCGCCGTAGTCGATCAGTTCGGTCAGACCGGGATAGGCGGCGGCCAAGCTCTGCAGCGCCTCGTAGGTCTCCTCCACCGTGCGGTAGCAGGGGTAGCCGGGGATGGCGTCGGGATAGCGGACCAGGAAGGTCTTGAACAGGTCGAGCTCCATGCGGTAACCCTGCGCGCGCAGCCCGGCGTACTCGTCGGGGGAGAGCATGACCACGGCATAGCCTTGCTCGTGGTGGACCTCCCAGATGTCGTACTGGGCGGCGATGGTCTCCAGGCCGGCGCGGTCGCCGTAGTAGAGGCGGACGACCGTGTTCGAGGTGCCCGGCCCCTGCCGGGGAGCGACGCCCTGGGCCGCCAAGAGGCCAGGGAACAGGCCGGCCAGCAGGCCGGCCAGGGCTAGAAGCGAAAGGAACTGGCGTACACGGGACATGAGATTCCTCCTGTGGGCATTGCTATCGAGCGGATTCTCTCCAAAGACCGATAGACACCTCCTAGGCACGGTCCACGGCTCCTATGGAGTCCACACCTATGGTGAATCGTGGGGAGTTTCCGGGCAGCGCGGGCGCGGCACGCAGCGGGACCTGGACCGGGAGAGGTACCCGAGGCGGCCACGTCGCCGGAAAGCGTCCTTGCAGGGGGAATTATACGACAAAGCGCGGACAAACGCAACTTGGGGAACGCGGCGAGAGTTCAGCAAAAACTCTGGCCGGGTTTTCCCCACATCCCTACTCGCCCGGCGGCGGGTCCTCCGGCCGCTCCCGCCCGCGGCTCGACGAGCCGCAGGCGCGCGACATTCAGGTGGAGACCCCCAGGCGCGGCAGGATCACGGCCTGGAGCAGGATCCACAGCAGGAAGAAACCTATCAGGAGCAGGACGGTGAGTTCCATTGGTCTCGTCTCCTCAACGGACGACCTGCTGGACGGCGAGCCGGACGCGGGTCCGCACCTCGGCCGAGACCGGGCCGGCCGGGCAGCCCTCCAGGCAGGAAAGGACATACTGCTCCAACACCAGGCCGCCCAGGCTGCGGGCCGCGGCCTCGATGGCCGCTACCTGGTCCAGCACCTCCTGGCAGTCCCGCCCCTCCTGGACCATACGCTGCACGCCGCGCACCTGCCCCTCCAGCCGGCGCAGCCGGCGCAGGACACCGGCCTGGGCCTCCCGCGGCAGGTTCGGGCGCTCACTCGGACCGGCCATCGCTATCCCTCCGCCGGGCCCGCTCGACCGCCTGCAGCAGCCCAAAGACGCCGATCCCGCCGACCGCGCCCGCCTCGCCTCCGACCAGGGCGATGGGATAGGGCCGGCGGCGCGCAGCAAAACACTCCATAGGCGCAGGCATCGAGGTCGCCGTTGTGGCCGAAGACCCCGATCAGGATGGGAGCCTCGGACATAGGACCTCCTCTACAGGCTAGCGCGGAGCCCACGGCTCCGCCCTAGATCCCTCAGCCGCCGCCGACGGCCGGGGCGCAGCCGCTATCGACGGCGCCGCTCATCCCGGCTGCGCCGCCGAGTCCAAAGAGGGCCGGCCGGCGCTCGGTTTCCTCGCTCTGGCAACGGGGACAAACCACCTGGCCGGCCTGGGCCGCCGACAGGATCAGCTTCTCGAACTCTTCTCCACAACGGAGACAACGGTAAGCGTAGATGGGCATAGGATAACCTCGGCGATCAATTCTCAGCTCTCCGCTCTCTGTCCTCTGTCCTCTGCTCTCCCCGCTCCAGCTCGGCCTCCAGCTCTTCCAACTCCAGCAGCATAGCCGCCGGGACGGAGTGCCGCGGCAGCCGGGCCCGCAGGTCGGCGATGCGCTGCTCCAGCTCGGCCCTATCTGGCATACTACTCCTCCAGGATGCGCACCTCGTGGGTGATCTCGACATCGGCCAGGGTCGCCCGCACGGAGCAGTACTTGTCCTCGGAGAGGGTCACGGCCTGCTCCACGGCCTGAGCCGCCAGCCCCGCGCCGCGCAGCTCGTATACCAGGTGGATGCGGCGAAAGGCCCACGGCGGGTCCTCGTCCTGCTCGCCCGAGACGCGGATCGTCAGTCCGCGCAGCGGCTGGCGCTTCTTGCGCAGGATATCGACCACGTCCACGGCCGTGCACCCGGCCAGTGCCAGGAGCAACAGGTCCGAGGGCTTGACCCCCGTGCGGTTCTCCTCGTTGGCCGCGGACAGGACAATGGCATGCTGGGTGCTGTCCGTGCCGACAAACTGCAGCTTGTGCGTCCAGCGGAGCTCGACTTCCGCCATCTTTTCCTCCTTGGGCTCGGCGCTACTCGACGACGATGGCCCCGTACGGACAGGCCGGCACGCACTTGTAGCAGCCGTAGCAGGTGGCCCCGTTCACCACAGGGGCTTCGCCGGGATCCACCTGCACAAGGGCCTTGGTCTTGCAGGCCCGCCGGGCCAGGCAGCGCTCGCAAGCTCGGCAGGATTCCTCTACCACGCGGGGCAACACCCGGGCCTGCGTATTGGTCGCCTGAACGATAACCATCCATACCTCCAGGGATATACCCCCAGGGGGTATTATAGCATGCGGCCGGCCGTTTGTCAACCGGGACTTTTGTCCTATCCCCAGGCGCCCAATTCGGGTACTATGGTTGTGGTTGCAGGCCAAGGAGGCAGAGATGTCCAAAGTCCCGCTGTACGACGACATAGGGCCCGATTACGACCGCTTCGTGGACTGGGAGTCCCGGCTGGCGCTGGAGATGCCGGCCGTCGAACGGCTGCTCGCCGCTGCGGGGGCCCGTCGGGTGCTCGATACGGCCTGCGGCACCGGCCGGCACGCCATCGCCCTGGCCCAGAGAGGCTACGAGGTGGTCGGCGCGGACCTCAGCGCGGCGATGGTCGCCCAGGCCCGGGCCAACGCCGCCGCCGCCCAGGTGGAGGTGCCCTTTATCCAGGCCGGCCTGGGCCACCTGGCCGCCGGCATCCCCGGCCCCTGGGATGCCGTCCTCTGCCTGGGACACTCCCTGCCCCACCTGCTCTGCGCCGCCGAGGTGGCCGCCGCGCTGGAGGACATGGCCCGTCTCCTGCGGCCCGGCGGCCTCCTCTTGATTCAGAACCGCAACGACGAGCGCCTGCTGGCCCGCGGGCAGCGCTTTATGCCGCTCAGTGTCTATCGCCAGGGCGACGAAGAGTGGCTCTTTCTGCGCATGCTCGACCTGGACCCCCGGCGTATCTCCTTTCACATGGTCACCCTGCACCGCGACGCCCAGGGTTGGCACCAGCGCGTCAGCAGCACAACCCATCGCCCGCTGCCCCAGACCGAGCTGGCCGCAGCGCTGCTGGCGGCCGGGTTCGCCGACCTGGCCTTCTTTGGCAGTTGGGCCATGGAACCGTTCGTGGTGGACCAGTCCGGGGACCTGGTGGTAGTGGCCCGGCGCACGCCTTGAATCTATAAAAGGTAACTGCTCGGGCTTGTAACCAAAGGCCCCGCGGCGAAGCCTTGGAACCAAGACACGAGGGCACAATTCAACCGCCTTGGTGCCTTGACGGTCCCCAACCCTGGTGTCCCCAGGCCTTGAGGTTTTGATAGTTTCTTGGGGATTGTCCCGTGCGGTCCGCGCCTCTACGGCATCTCGACCACCCGGGCCACGCGCTCGTCGAGGATCAAGACCAGGTCTTCCAGGGGCTTGCGCGGCGCCCGGCCGTCGAGGTGACGGATCAGAACGACCTCCACTACCTTGTCGCGGCGGACGATGGCGATGTCCGTGCGCATATCCTCGGTATCGCCGGCCCCCAGGACGGTGATGGCGATGGACTTGTCACCCATGGACAATTCGCCTTCCCGGAGAGCCGGCGCGGCAAACTCCTGCCTGGACAGCAGTCCGGCCACCAGCTCCAAACCTTTGGCGGGCGAAAGGTGGCCGTCGAAGGCAGCCGCCTCTTCCGGCGTCAGGGGGTACAGGAGGAACGAGAGCACCAGCTCATCCGGACGGGTATATTTGAAGGCCACGACGTTCCGCACCCGCGCCTGGGCATAGGGCAGGTCCCCGGTCAGGGCCTCCTGGGTAATCCCCAATTCCGCCAGCTCCGCGCTCGTCAGCGCCTGGGCCCCGCGGGCCAGGTCGCCGATAGCGAGGACCGCCGCCGACAGGTTGCCCACCGGGATGGCCGTCGGCGGGACGAGGAACTCGGTTGGACGGGCGGTGGCCGGCCGGCGGGTGGGGAAAGGCCGGGTTGGCGAGGGGGTGGGCGAGATCTCGGTGGGTGCGGGCTGAGGGGTGGGGGGCGGCGGCTGGACATACTGGGCCAGGACGAATGCGCCGAGCAAGAGTCCCCCGATCAGGCCGATCAACAGGCCGATGAGAAAGGCCCATCCGGGGCGCGCCTTGGGCCTGGCGCCGGCCGGCGCCTCCGCCGGGATTTCTTCGGATCCCTCCTCCGGGGCCGCCGGCTCGGCGGGAGGCGGCGCCTCGGCCGGCGGGGCCGGCTCCGGGGGGGCAGCCTCTGCCGGCACCGGGGGCGCCTCGGCGGCCGCCTCGAGTGGGAGGGCAGGCTGGAAAAAGGCCCGGGCCCGCTCCGCGCAGGACGCGCACAGCATCCAGTAGGGTTGAGGCCGGGCATCCAGCCCCTGCCGCCAGCGCGCCAGCACCTGCTCCCGCGTCCACCCGGCCGCCAGGGCCCGGCGGATAATGCCGTCGGGCGGCCCAAAGCCGCGGCCGAGCAGGTCTTGCAAATCCTCCAGGGAGTAGGCCGTCCCCTCGTCCCGGCCCAGCGCGGCGTTGCAGATGTCGCAGTTTGCCATCCCAGCCTCCCAACGCTGGGCTGAGCCCAGCTCTACAACAAGCGGTCGCCCAAGGCTATCTTATCACAAGCGGGCGTTTCGGGCAAGGGCACTTTGCAGCCCATGAGCATACAGCAAGATCTGGGAAATTGTGTTATAATGCCCCTGCTGACGTCGAAAACCCGGTCCCTCCTACAAGGAAAGGAAAACGCCATGAAACCACCACGACGCCTGGTCGCCGGAATGCTCATGCTCCTGGCGGCGGGAATGCTCATGTTCAGCTTGGTCGGCAACATCCCCCCCGTGGCCGGTAGCAGGCCGGCCTCCTACCCCGGCGGTGAGCCCTTCATCAGCGGCCTCTCCGACTATGCCTCGCCGCCGCCCGACGAGACCAACCACGAGCCCGTCGTGGGCCGTTCGGCGCCGCCCACCGCCTGGCACGGCGACCTGCGCGACCTGCCCCGGCCCGGCGACACCAACTTTCCGCGGCTGGAGATGCCGCGCCCGGTCGTCATCGGGGAGTGGCCCGAGCCGTCCGGGGCGCTCGACCCCCTGGCCCAGACATGGCAAGGGCCCGGCCGGATGCCGCAGCCCATCATCGGCTTCGAGGGGCTGGACATTACCGACGGCGGCGGCTTGCACCCGCCCGACACCGACGGCGACGTCGGGCCCAACCACTACATCCAGGTCGTCAACATTGCCATCGGCATCTACGACAAGGCCACCGGCGCCGAGCTGGTCAACCTGCCTTACGACTCGTTCTTCTTGCCGGCACCCCCGCCGTGCAACACCCAGAACCGCGGCGATGTCATCGTGGTCTACGACCCTATCGTTGACCGCTGGCTGGTCACCGACTTCCGGCTGCCCTCGTCCGGCCCCGTCCACGAATGCATGGCCATCTCCATGAGCGGCGACCCGGTGAGCGGGGGCTGGTACTACTACTCCTTCGAGGTTGACGCCGACGGCTCGCCCTGGCACGACTACCCCAAGCTGGGCGTGTGGTCGGACGGCTACTACATGACGGCCAATATGTTCGACCCATGGAGCGGCGTCTGGATATGGGCCCTCGACCGCAACGACATGTTGGTGGGGGCTCCTTTCGACTACATCCGTTTTACAACCGGGACCGCCTACGGCAGCCTGCTGCCCGCCAACGTGCGCGGCCCCCTGCCCCCGGCCGGCTCGCCGAACTATCTGCTCTCCGTGGAGTACCCGGACACACTGTACATGTGGAAGGCCTATGTCGACTGGGGGCCGCCGGTCACCGGCCACCTGGACGGACCGATCAACTTGCCGGTCGCCCCGTTTAGCATGCTCGCCTGGGGCTCCTCGATCCCGCAGCCCGGCACCAGCCAAAAGCTCGACAGCATCGGCGACCGGCTGATGTACCTGCTGCAGTACCGCAACTATGGCGACCACGAGTCCCTCTTTGTCAACCACACTGTCGCCAGCGGCGAGTCCGGCGGCGTGCGCTGGTACGAAATCCGCGACCCCCAAGGGACGCCGTTCGTCTACCAACAGGGCACCTTCCAGCCCGACGACCACTACCGCTGGATGGGCAGCATCGCCGCCGACCAGGACGGCAACGTGGCGCTGGGCTACAGCGTCTCCAGCAGCAGCCTGTACCCCTCGATCCGCTACACCGGCCGCCTGAACGGCGAGCCGCTCGGCTGGATGACCCAGGCCGAAGCCTCGCTCAAGGCGGGCACCGGTTCGCAGACCGGCTCGAACCGCTGGGGCGACTACAGCGCGATGAGCGTGGACCCGGTGGACGACTGCACCTTCTGGTACACGCAAGAATACTTTGTCACGACCAGCGGCAACTGGCACACCTGGATCGGCTCCTTCCGCTTTCCCTCCTGCGGCCAGCCCAAGGGCTGGATCGCCGGGACCGTGTACGACTCCCTCTCCCTGGCGCCCATCCCCGGCGTCCTGGTCGTCGGCCAGGGCATGTCCACCACAATGACCGTGCAGACCGACGCCAACGGAGCCTATGTTATGCCGCTGATGGCCGACGACTACACCCTGACGGCCGGCCCGTTGCTGCCGGGTTACCCCGACCCCACCGTTGTCACGGCCTCCGTCACGGCCGGAATTACCACCACCGTGAACATCCCCCTGGGTCCCCAGCCCGACCTGGTCGGGGCCGGCCTGACCATCGACGACAACGTGCCCGGAGGCAACGCCAACGGCTACGCCGAGCCGGGCGAGAGCGGCCTGCTGCTCTGGGCAGCCCTCGCCAACACCGGCGCCGCCACCGCGACCAATATCAGCGCCCATCTGGTCGTCCAGACCCCCGGCGTCACCGTCACCGTGGCCGACGCCGCCTACCCGGACATCGCCGCGGGCGCCGTCCAGTCCAACCTGACGGCCTTTGAGCTTTCCATCGGCCCGGCCATGCCCTGCGGCGGACGGATCGATCTGGTCAACATCCTGACCGCCGACCAGGGCGCCTACACGGTCCCGGTGCGCTTATATCTCGGCCTGCCTCTGCCGGCGGCGCCCTTCTTCGCCGACGATATGGAGCATGGCCCCGGAGGCTGGACCAAAGGCGGGGTCAACAACCTCTGGGCGATCACCACCGAGCAGTCCCACAGCCCGACCCATGCCTGGTCGGACAGCCCCGGTGGCAGTTACCAGAATAACACCGAGTCCTGGCTGCGCTCCCCCACCCTCAACCTGAGCGGTGTCATCGGCACGGAGCTGAGCTTCTGGCACCGCTACGACCTGGAAGAGGATTGGGACTTTGGCTTCGTCCAATACTCCCTCGACGGCGGCGCAACCTGGAAATCCTTCCCGGTCGGCTATACCGGGTATCAGAGCTGGAACCGGCAGAGCTGGGCCACGCCGGCCTTTGACGAGCAACCCAGCGTGGCCTTTCGCTTTCTCCTGACCTCCGACGGCTATGTGGTCGCCGACGGCTGGTACATCGACGACGTCGCCCTGACCTACCAGCCCTTTGGCTGCTACTACCTGCCGCCGGCCGTGCCCGCCCTGCTCTCCCCGCCCGACGGCACCGTATCCGGTGTCCATGCCATCACCTTCACCTGGGAGCCACGAGCAGGCGGCGGGGCGCTGGAGGGCTACAACCTGAACGTCGGCGGCACGGTCTATACCACCACCGCCACCTCCTTCCCGCTGATCCTCGACGCCGGCCTGTACACCTGGACCGTGCGCGCCTACCACAGCGGCGGCGCCTCGGCCTACGCCGATCCCTGGACGGTCCGAGTGCTGGACCCGCCGGCCACCCCCGAGTTGCTCTCCCCGCCCGACGGCAGCCTCTTCACTACCACCCATGACGTCACCCTGACCTGGCAGGCGGGGGCGGGGGATGTGCCCGATTCCTACGACCTGCAGCTAGACGGCGTCCCCCGGACCGTCACGGAGACCGTCTATCCCACGACCCTGTCGGCCGGCGACCACTCCTGGCAGGTGCGCGCCTGCAACCTGGCCGGCTGCTCGGAGTACAGCGCGGCCTGGGGCCTGACGATCCTCGATGCGCCGGGCGTGCCCACGCCGGTCTATCCGCCCGACGGCGCCCTGGTTACCACCACCCATGAGATCACCTTCACCTGGCAGGGCGCCGCCGGTTCGCCGGCCGACCTCTACAACCTGGAGGTCAACGGGACGGTCTACACGACGACCGGCACGGCCTACCCCCTGACCCTGCCGGCCGGACCCTTTAGCTGGCGGGTACGGGCGGTGAACGCCGCCGGAGCTTCCGCCTACACGGCTCCCTGGAGCGGGCAGATCGTCGATCCGGCCGGGGTCCCGGTGCCGGTGGCGCCGCCCGACGGCACGGTGACGACGACGGCGGCGATCACCTTTACCTGGACGGCCGGCAGCGGCGGGACCCCCGAGGGCTACGAGATCGAGCTGGACGGCGCACGCTACACGACCACGGAGCCGCTCTACACCGCCACCCTGGGGATCGGCGCCCACACCTGGCGCGTGCGCGCCCACAACCCGGCCGGCTACTCGGCCTACACGGCAGCATGGACGGTGACGGTCCGGCAGGTCTACCGGGTGTACCTGCCGATCGTGATCAAAGCCGCCCCCTAGCCCAACAAGCGTAAGGTTCCCGGCCCCTTCCGGAAGGGGCCGGGAACCTTATTTTTCTTGCTGCTCTCAAGCCCTCCCGGTGGGCGGGGTGCGCCGCGGACGGGGCCGGTGAGTCGGGCGGCGGCCGGCGGCCAGCGCGTCGAGCACGATCCGCAGGCGGTACAGGCCCTCCAGGCGCAGCCGGTGGCTTTCAAGGCGCGCTGCGGCTACCTGCCCGGTGAGCTGGCGCTGCAAGACAACACGACCGTCGAGGGGCTGCTGCGCTACCTGGACAGCTTGCGCGGGCGGCGGGTGGACTGGGCCTGTGGGCGGCAGATGGCCGGCCGGCTGGACCTGGACCTGAAGCGCCCGCTCAAGAACCTCTCCTGGGGCAATAAGCAGAAAATGGGTGTGGTGCAGGCGCTGGTGCACCGGCCGGAGCTGCTGCTATTGGACGAGCCCACGATTGGCCCGGACCCGCTGATGCAGCAGGAGATGTTGGATCTGCTTCGCCTCCGCGCAAGGCCGCAGAATATGGTATAATACTGCCGGACGTTTTCCTATCTTGAAAGGGTGTGCTATCGACCGGACCTTGCTATGCGCCTTGCCTATTTTTCTCCCCTCAACCCTATCGCCTCCGGGATCTCGGACTATAGCGAGGACCTGCTGCCCTACCTAGCCGCCTACGCCGACCTCGACCTCTTTATCGACGAGGGCTACAAGCCGAGCAACCCCGACATCCTGGCCCATTTCCGCATCCTGCCCGCGAAGCGCTACGCCGGCATGCTCCGCCGCCGGCCGGGATACGATGCTACGCTCTACCATGTGGGCAACAGCCCGGCTCACGACTATATCCTGACCGCCCTGGAGCAGCATCCCGGCGTTGTCGTCCTGCATGATTTCGTCATCCACCACCTGGTGCTGTGGCGCGCCTTTCGCCATGGCGATGGCATGGCCTACCACGACGCCATGGTGCGCTACGGCGAGGCCGCCTGGAAGCTGGCCCTGCGCGGGATGCGTGGGCAGCTATCGGAGGAAGTGTTTCAGTACCCACTGTGCGAGGATGTGATCGCCCGGGCCACGGCGGTGATAGCGCACAGTGAGTACGTGGCCGGCCAGGTGCGGGCTATACGGCCGGAAGTGCCGGTGGCGGTGGTGCCGATGGGGGTGCCGCTGCCGGTCCTGCCCGAGCGGATGGAGGCCCGGCGCCGGTTGGGACTGCCGGAAGAGGCCCTGCTGCTTTCCTCTTTCGGCCATATTAACCCCTACAAGCGTATGGAACCGGCCCTGCGGGCCTATCGCCTCCTGCGCGAGACCCATCCCGACGCCCTTTTCGTCCTGGTCGGCAGCATCTCGCCCAATTTCGACCTGGCCGGCCTCATCCGCCGCCTGGGGCTCCGGGACGCCGTGCGTGTCACCGGATATGTCGATACGGGGTCCTTCGCCGGCTACCTGGCGGCCAGCGACATCTGCATCAACCTGCGCTACCCCACGGCCGGCGAGACCTCGGCCAGCCTCCTGCGCATCCTGGGGGCCGGACTGCCCACGTTGGTGTCGCGCACCGGCGCCTTCACCGGCCTGCCGGCCGATGTCGCCATCCAGGTGGACACGGGAGAGCAGGAAGAAGAGGAGCTTTACGCCTTCCTCTCTTACCTGGCCGATCACCCCGAGGCACGGCGCACCTTTGGCGAGAACGCGCGCCGCTACACCGCCACCCAGCACACCATGGAGGCCGAGGCCGAGGGGTATATCCGCTTCCTGGCCCACCTGAAGGGAGTGCCGCCTCCCCGCCCGCGGGGTGCGCCCCTCTTTGTGCCCCAGACCGGCCGGCCGGCCGCGCTGCCCGATGTCCCGCCCGTCCCGGCGTCCCTGGAGAAGCGCTCCTCCCTGCCGGCCCAACTGGCGGCGCAGGCCCTGGCCGAGATGGGCCTCACCGAGGACGACTGCGCTTCGCTGCAGGCGGTGGCCGAGACGCTGGCCGAGATCCCCGAGCTGCTGGAGTAGAGAGCTAGACGAACACCTGCAGGGATTTCCCAAACACCTGCTGCAGCAGGTCCCCTTTCCCCAGCGCGTCCTCGCGCTCCTCCTCGGCATCGGCGCGAGCTTGGCAGCGCACCACCAGGGCCTCGGCCGTCGCCTCAACTGCCAGGTCGGCCACGACCCCCTGGTGGGTGCAGTCCAGCCCGTCGGCCACGCGCAGCAGGGCGGCCAGGACGGTGACGATGCGCTGGTCGTTGGGCTTGAGGGCGGCGAAGTGGGCGTGCTCCGGGCTGGGCAGGGCGCGGCGGTGGTAGCGGGCGATCGAGCCGAGGATGAGCCGCTCGCGCCGGGGGAACGGCAGGGAGGGGTCCTCGAGGATCATGCGCAGCGACGTTTTGTGGTGGGCTTTCCAGCCTTCCGCCCAGCCGATGTCGTGCAACAGGGCCGCGCACTGCAGCCAGAAGCGCTCGCGTGGGCCGAGCCCGTGCAGCGGCTGCAGCTCGTCGTAGAGCCGCAGCGCCAGGCGGGCGACATGCGCGGGGTGCTCGTCGCTGGCATGGCGTTGGGAGAGGAGCCGTACGGATTGGAGGGCGCCCTCCCCGGAGTCGGCGTCCGGCGGCGGGACGACCTCCAGGACGGGGACGGCCGCGGCCGGCGAGTCCGAAGAGGGGGGAGGGGCCGCTTCCCGCGGCACCAGGGGTTCCTCCTCCGGGGGAGTTGGCTGCACCGCATCCAGGCTGCGTCCCTGCAGGACCATCTGGGCAAAGGCCTCCGGCAGTTTGTGCTTGCGGATGGCCGCGACGGCGCGCTCCACGTCGTACGCCACCCGGTGGTGCTGGACGCGGAAGTAGCGCGGGCCGAGCACGAGGATGGCGTAGCAGGCGCGGGGGTCGCCGTCGTCCGGCCGGCCGACGCTGCCGGTGTTGATGAACCACACCGCCCCCACCTTGCGCGCCAAGGGCCGGTGCGAGTGCCCGCAGATCACCACGTCGGCGCGGGCCATGGCCGCCAACGCCCGCAGCCGCTCCAGCGGCGTCTCCGGACCCAGATGCTCGGTGTTCGCGGCCGGGCTGCCGTGGGTCAGCAGAATGCGCCTCCCTTCTACCTCCAGCCGCATCTCCTGCGAGAGGGCCCGCAAGTACTTGCGGTTTTCCTTGCTCAGTTGCTCGTAGGTCCAGCGAAGGGCCAGCAGCTTTTCCGAACGCTTGACCTTGCGCTCGGGCTCCTGCATGATCTCCAGCGCCTTCAGGTCATAGTTGCCGATGATGTTCAGCGCGGCTTCCCTCCGCAGCAGCGCCACCACCTCGTTCGGGAACGCCCCGTACCCCAGCCAATCGCCCACGTTCCAGATGGCCTCCACGCCCTGCCTGTGGGCGTGGGCCAGCACTGCCTCCAGGGCCGGCAGGTTCGCATGGACATCCCCAAGCAGTGCTACCTTCATCTCGCCCCCCTGTTTCGGCTCCAATCGGACTCGCCGACTGGCCGATCCGCTAACCGGGAGATTCGCCTTTTCGCTTTCTCGCCCTTTTACTCTTCCCGATTCCACATCCCGCGATGCTCGATCATCCAGGCCTGCGAGCTCAGCTCTGGCTCCCCGGAGTGCGGCCGTACCCACTCGTATTTGCCGTCCGGCAGCAGCCGCCGGGCCTGCTGGTTGTCCTGCAGGTGCACCCGCAGGATATTGTCGCGCAGCGCCTCCCGCAGGTCCGGGTCCACGACCGGGAAGAGCGTCTCCACCCGCCGGTCCAGGTTGCGCTGCATCAGGTCGGCGCTGCCGAGCAGGATCTCCTCCTCGCCGCCGTTGCGAAAGTAGTAGATGCGCGGGTGCTCCAGGAAGCGCCCGACGATCGAGGTCACGGTGATGTTCTCGCTGATCCCGGGCAGCCCCGGCCGCAGGCAGCAGGTGCTACGCACCTGCAGGTCGATCTTGACCCCGGCCTGCGAGGCCCGGTAGAGGGCCTGGATGCAGAGGGGGTCCACCAGGTGGTTGACCTTGAAGGCCAGGTAGCCGTCGCCGTGCTGGCGGTGGCGGGCGATCTCGCGCTCGACGCGCTGCAGGATGCCCTGGCGCATCTGGCCCGGAGCCACCAGCAGGCGGCGGTACTGGGTCTGGCGGGCGTAGCCGGTGAGGGCGTTGAAGAGCTCGGAGACGTCGGCGCCGATGTCCGGGTCGCAGGTGAAGTAGCCCAGGTCGGTGTAGACGCGCGCCGTGGTGGCGTTATAGTTTCCCGTGCCCAGGTGGACATAGCGGACGATTCCCTCCGGTTCCCGGCGGACGACCAGGCACATCTTGGCGTGCGTTTTTAGCCCCACCAGGCCGTAGACCACGTGGACGCCGTCGCGCTCCAGGGCCCGGGCCCAGACGATGTTGTTCTCCTCGTCGAAGCGGGCCTTGAGTTCCACCAGGACGGCGACCTGCTTCCCCTGCTCCCGGGCCTCCATCAGCGCGTCGACGATGGGCGAGTTCTTGCCGGTGCGGTAGAGGGTCTGCTTGATCGCCAGCACGTTGGGGTCGCGGGCGGCGGCGCGGACGAAATCGACCACCGGGCCGAAGCTGTCGTAGGGGTGGTAGAGCAGGATATCGTGGCGGCGAATGGCGGCAAAGATGTTTTCGCCGCGGGCCAGCGCCGGGGGCACGGCCGGGGCAAAGGGTTGGTCTTTGAGGTCCGGGCGGTCGACGGCCAGCAGGTTCATCAGGTCGGCCAGCCCGATGGGGCCGTCCACGGCATAGACCTGGTAGGGGGCGATGCCCAGGTTGGTGGTCAGGATCTCGCGGATGCGGGTGGGCATGGCCGTGTCCACTTCCAGGCGCACGACGAAGCCAAAGTGGCGCATCCCGACGCTCTCCTCGACCGTGGTCAGCAGGTCGGAGGCTTCGTCCTCCTCGATCTCCAGGTCGGCGTCGCGGGTGACCCGGAAGGGGTAGGCGGCGACGATCTCCAGTCCGGGGAAGAGCAGGTCCAGGTTGGCGGCGACCACCTCTTCTATCCAGACAAAGTTGTTGAACCTGGCCTGGGCCAGGCCCAGCTTCTCGTAGCTGTCGGCCTTCTCCTCGCTGGGTATGGGCAGCAGGCGGGGGAAGACATCGGGCACCTTGAGGCGGGCGAAGCGCTGACCCTGCGCCGGGTCGTTGATGACCACGGCCAGGTTCAGGCTGAGGTTGGAGATGTGCGGGAAGGGGTGGCCGGGATCGAAGGCCAGTGGGGTCAGGACGGGGAAGATTTCTTGCTCAAAGTAGCGGCGCAGCAGTTTGCGTTGCTTGCCCTTGAGGTCGGCATAGTGCCAGACGTGGATGCCGGCCTCTTCTAGCTTGGGCTGTAGGTCTTGTTGCCAGCACTTGATCTGTTCGGCCAGCCAGGGCAGGATGGTCTCGCGGATCGCCGCCAGTTGCTCGGCCGGGGAGAGCCCATCGGGCGGGGCCTCGCGCACGCCGCCGGTGAGCTGGCGCACCAGTCCAGAGACGCGGATCATGAAGAACTCGTCGAGGTTGCTGGAGAAGATGGAGAGGAACTTGACCCGCTCCAGGAGCGGGTGCCGTTTTCCCAGGGCCTCCTCCAGGACGCGCCAGTTGAACTGCAGGAAGCTGAGCTCGCGGTTGATGTAGAGGCCGGGCGCCCCCAGGTCAACGGGCGCGGGCGGCGCTTTGCTGGGGGAGGGCTTTTTCTCGTCCACGGGCGCTCCTTTTTCCATTGGCTTGTCTGTATTGTAACATAGCGCCGGGGGCGGGTCAAGGTTTGGCTGTGGCAGTTCCGCAGGGAGTCGCGGGTGTGGTATAATGTCCTGCGGAGAGGCTGATGTCGGGGCCTCGGAACGTTCCCATGAGCGACGCCCGAAAGGTGACCTATGACCTGGCGACTCCTGTTCGACGGTGCGGCCGATGGCTTCACCAACATGGCGGTAGACGAGGCTATCTTGGAGGCGCACATCGCCGGCCAGGCGCCGCCGACGGTGCGCCTGTACCGCTGGCAGCCGGCCTGCCTCTCCATCGGCTACTTTCAGCGCGCGGCGAAGGAGGTGGACGAGGAGGGCTGCCGCCGGCTGGGGGTGGACTGGGTGCGCCGGCCGACCGGCGGCCGCGCTATCCTGCACGACGTCGAGCTGACCTACAGCGTCGTGGCCGGGGAGGGTGAGGCTGCGGTCGAGGGCGGCGTGCTGGAGTCGTACCGCAAGATCAGCGCCGGCCTGGTGGCCGGCCTGCGGCTGCTGGGCGCGCCGGCCGAGATGGCGCCGGAGATGGCTCGTGGGGCCGGCCTGGGCTCGGCGGCCTGCTTCGACGCCCCCAGCGCCTACGAGGTGACCATCCACGGGCGCAAGGTGATCGGCAGCGCCCAGGTGCGCCGCGGCGGGGCGCTCCTCCAGCATGGGGCCATCCTGCTGGAGGTCGATATCGCCCGGCAGGTCGGCGTCCTGCGGCCGCCGCCGGGCGTGACCCAGGCGCAGTTGGGAGAGCTGCTGGCCCCGCGGCTCATCTCCCTGGGCGAGGCGCTGGGCCGGCCGGTTGCGCCGGATGAGCTGGCCGCCGCCCTGCGGGCCGGCTTCGAGGCGGCCTGGGGCCGGCCGCTCCGGGAAGGAGATCTCACCGAGGGGGAGCGGCAGCGCGTGGGCGCGCTCCGGGAAAAGTACAGGAGCGATGCGTGGAACCGCAGAAGATGACGTGGGGAAGGGGGAGAGAAGAGGAGGGACCCAAGAGGCAGAAGAACTCGCGTTCTCACGTTTCACTCCTCAAGCTTCGCGGATATCCTGCTATGACCCGCCGACTTTTCGCTACATTTCTGATCCTCCTCCCCCTCATCGGCTCCGTCGTCGCCGGCCTCGGGGGTGTGCGCCTGGGGCCGGCCCCACCCGAGCCGCCCCCGCCCCCTCCGCAGGTAGTGCAGACGATCAACCCCAAGCTCGGCATGCACACGAGGCTGGCCGACGAGGTGGAGGCGGCCAAGGTGGGGCGGACGCTGGAGATGGTGCGCGAGATGGGCGCGCCGTGGATCGTGGAGATCTTTCCCTGGTCCTACTATGAGCCCCGGCCGGGGCGCTACGACTGGAGCCATGCCGACATGGTCGTGGCCCAGGCCCGCCGGCAGGGGTTGACGATCATTGCCCGGCTGGACATCGTCCCGGCGTGGGCCCGGCCGGCCGGCTCTTCCACCCGCTACCTGGACGAGGCCCATTACCCCGCTTATGCCGCCTATGCCGCGGCCTTTGCGGCGCGCTACCGCGGACGGGTGGACCACCTCATCGTCTGGAACGAGCCCAACACCGCCCTGGAGTGGGGCGGCCGGCTGCCCGACCCCACCGGCTATGCCGCCCTGCTGCGCGCCGTCTACCCGGCCGTCAAGCAGGCCAACCCGGACGCGGTGGTGCTGGCGGCCGGCCTGGCCCCCACGCTGGCCCCGCCGGGCGACCCCCAGGGCTTCGACGACCTGCTCTACCTCCAGGCGCTGTACGACGCCGGCGCGGCTCCCTACTTCGACGCCCTGGCGGCCCATGCCTACGGCGGCAAGGCGCCCTTCGAGCAGCGTCCGGACCCCGCGCGGGTCAACTTCCGCCGGGTGGAGCTGCTGCGCCGGGTGATGGAGCGGAACGGGGATGCCGCCAAACTTGTGTACATCACCGAGGCCGGCTGGAACGACCATCCTCGCTGGATCCAGGCGGTGCGGCCGGCCGAGCGCATCGCCTACACCCTGGAGGCCTGCCGCTGGTCCGAGGGGCAGGACTGGTTGGCGGTGTTGGCCTTCTGGCAGTTCCGCATGCCCTGGGGCGGGGCCAGCGCCAGCGTCTACTACAACTTTGTGGGGGTGGATTTCTCCCCCAGGCCGATCTACTACGAGGTGCAGGCCTATGCCCAGGGCAAGTGAAAACAGGCTCCGGGTCGCCGTCCCCGGTCCGTCGTCCAGTTTTCAGTGAGGTGTACGATGTCGACCTCTCCCGAGTCCGAACAAGGTACTGGCACCCCCCGTTACGCCGTGATCCCCCGCGTGAGCTGCTTCCTGCGCCACGGGGGCGAGGTGCTGCTCCTGAAGGGTGCGCCGGACAAGCGTCTGTGGGCCGGCCGCTACAACGGGATCGGCGGGCATGTGGAGCGGGGAGAGGATCCCCTGACGGCGGCCCGGCGCGAGGTCCGCGAAGAGGCCGGCCTGGAAGTGGAGGCGCTGCGCCTGGGGGGGATCGTCCACGTTTGCCTCTCGGAGGGGCCGGGGGTGCTGCTGTTCCTCTTTACCGGGGAAGCGCCCACGCGCGAGGTGCGCCCTTCGGCGGAGGGCACACTGGAGTGGGTGGACCCCGAGCGTATCCCCACGCTGCCGGTGGTGGAGGACCTGCCTGCGCTCCTGCCGCGGCTGCTCGCCGCGCCGGCCGGGGCCGCCCCCTTCTTTGCCCGCTCGCGCTACGATGCGCAAGGCCGGCTGCGGGTAGAGTTCACGGAGCGGGTTTTTGCGCTGCGGCTGGCCCCCGAGCTCAAGGCCGGCGTCGAGCGCTACGCGCACTGGCTGCGGCACCTCCTGGAGCGGCTGGGGCGGCAGGCGACGTTGGCCGCCTGGGCCCAGGCGGCCGGTCACCGGGAGGATGCCCTGCTGGCCGAAATCCTGGACGGTGGCTGGCGGGCCGACCCCGCCGGGCCGGTGGACGTCGCCGGCGGCCTGGACACCGCCGTGGCGGTTGACTTTGCCTGTCCGGTGGAGGGCGTTACGGCCGACGAAGCCCGGGCGCTCATCGAGCAGATGCCGCCCTTCCCCCAGGTCCGGCGGCGATTGGCGGATCCGAACGTGATCCGGGAGATCACCACCTACCAATCGCTCCATCTCTCCTTTCATGGCCTGGCGCTCCTGATCGAGGCGTTGATCGACCGGCACGGCAAGCAGGGCGAACTGATCGCTTATGACGCGTTGTCCCGCTGGGTGGAAGCCCATAGCGGCGAGGGGATGGCGGCAGAGGACTTTCTGAAGACGTTCAATTCTCCCTTCGACCCGGCGACGCGGCATGGCGCCGGGCTGGACTATACACTGGTCCGGGCATCTGCCGACGAGGTGGTGCTGCACATTCACGGCTGCGCCTGGGCCCGCTACTACCGGGAGCGCCATCCGCGGGTGGGGTACCTGCTGGCCTGCAGCATGGACGAGACGACCTACCGGGGAGTGAATCCCCGCATCCGCATGCAGCGCACCACCACGCTCATGGAAGGCGGGACGCGGTGCGATTTCCGCATCTATGTGCTGCCGGAGCCGGGGCGGGGGGAGGGGTAAGGAAGGTGCGGGAAGCAAGGGGCCGGGTTCAGGGTACACCTTGCTTCTCGTTCGTCCCCGGCTCCTGTGCTCGAAGCTTTGCTACAACTGCTCGAGTACACCGATCGCCCTGCCAATCCGCTCCAGGCTCCTTTCCCTGCCCAGGGCCACGAGCGTCTCGAAGAGTCCGGGCGAGGTGGTCCGCCCGGTGACGGCGACGCGGATGGGCATAAAGAGCTGGCCGGCCTTCCAGCCGAGCTCCTGGGCCAGGGCGCGCAGGGGGGGCTCCAGGGTGGCCTCGTCCCAGGCGGGTAGTTCGGCCAGGCGGCGCTGTGCCTGGATGAGCCCGGCGCGGACGGCCGCGGCATCCAGGTTCTTGCCCAGGAGCAGGGCGGGGTCGGGATAATCGATCTCGGCGGCAAAAAAGTAGCCGGCCTGTTCGACGATCTCCGCGAGGGTGTGGAGGCGCTCCCGGAAGAGCGGCACCACCCGCTGCAGCAGGGCGCGCTCGGCGGACGAGACCCGCTTGGATACCAGGCCGGCCTTCTGCAGGAAGGGCAGGCAGCGCTGGGCCAGGTCCGCGGCGTCCAGTTGGCGGATATAGTGGCCGTTCATCCACAGCAGCTTGTCGTAGGAGAAGGCGGCCGGCGCAGAGTTGACCTTCTCCAGCGTAAAGTTGGCCACCAGCTCCTCGCGGGTGAACAGCTCGGTGTGGTCGTCGAGAGCCCAGCCGGTGCGGGCCAGGATGTTGATCATAGCCTCGGGCAGGTAGCCGGCCTGGCGGAACTCGCGCACCATCACCGGGTACTCCTTGCCGTCGGCGCCCACGATCTTGCGTTTGCTCATCTTGCCCTGGCCCGTGGGGGAGAGGATCACCGGCAGGTGGGCAAAGATGGGCGGCTCCCATCCGAAGGCGGCGTACATGATCACGTGCAGCGGCGTGCTGGGCACCCACTCGGCGCCGCGCATCACGTGGGTGATGCCCATCAGGTGGTCGTCGACGACGTTGGCCAGGTGATAGGTCGGGAAGCCGTCCGACTTCAGCAGGATCGTGTCCTCGATCAGAGTGTTGTCAAAGGCCATGTCGCCGCGGATGCGGTCGTGGACGACGGTGACGCCCTCGAGCGGCATCTTCAGGCGGATAACAAAGGGCCGGCCGGCGCCGAGCAGCGCCTCCACCTCCGCGGCCGGCAGGTCCCGACAGTGCCGGTCGTACCCCGTGTGCTCGCCGCGCGCCTTTTGCTCGCCGCGCAGTTGCTCCAGCCTTTCGGCAGTGCAGAAACAGCGGTAGGCATGGCCGCTCTCCAGGAGCTTTTGCGCGTACTCCTGGTGGATGGTGACCCGTTCGGACTGCACATAGGGGCCGTAGGGCCCGCCGACGATGGGGCCCTCGTCCCAGTCCAGCCCCAGCCAGCGCAGGCTCTCAATCATGTCGGCCTCGGCCGCGGCGCTGTAGCGGGTGCGATCGGTATCCTCGATGCGCACGATAAAGGCGCCGCCGTGGTGTCGGGCAAAGAGCCAGTTGTAGAGCGCCGTCCGCGCGCCCCCGGCGTGGAACGGCCCCGTGGGGCTGGGGGCGATGCGCACGCGCACGGGAAAATCAGCCATTGTGAGAATACCTCCATGGGGGAAGCAAGAGGGCCGGGAACAGTTGCCAATCGACGGCCCGCCGGTGCCCGTGCCGGCGCGGCCGGCATGGGCCGCTCATTCGCCCGCCTCTTCCACTTTTTCGGCCGGCCCCAGGATCAGGTCGGTGAGCTTGCTGGCCAGCCACCCGGCCAACGTGCTCAGGATGAGGGTCAGGATGCCCTGTACCAACCGGCGCACCGGATCCTCGCGCCCCCGCGATCGCTTGCCAGCCATTGCAGCCTCCTTTGCTTATACCAATCATCTCACCTATTATCGAGAAACCATGTTTGTCTGGGGCAGCCCAGGGGAGTACGGTGGTTGTTCGATCCGCTGCACGGCGACCTCCCTGTATGCCGAACCGCGATGGCCGCGCGCACGATCCCCCACCAGCGTGGTGACACCCTTGATCGTCTGCCCACACCGCAAGAGCCACAAGGCCTGGAGGCTGTAGTTTGCAGGACATTATATCATGGTTACTCGCATCACGATCGGTATGGCGGGCTGTCCAGGGCCCGTTGGCCCTCCTGGGGACTATACACGCAAACTGAACCGTTGTCAAACGCCGTGCCCCGGCATCCGCCATAGGATCCAACACCAGCCGGTCATTGAAAATCGCACTTGACTTTGAACGTTTGTTCTGATATAATGTGAGGTGCGAATAGATACTGGTAGATACTGGGGCATCCTGGCATCGGGGTGTCTGCCGCTTGAGGTCGGCGCCATGGCCCAGGACCATCCACTGCGCCCCTGGTTGGAGGGGCAAGCCAACCGCATCGAGCGCGTCTGCGCCGCTCACCGCCTGCCGCTGCGGGTGCAGGGGGGGGTGGTCACGCCGCGGCTGGTGCGTTTCCACCTGGCGCTGGACCCCAGCATACCGCTGAAGCGTCTGGCGGCGCTGGAGGAGGACCTGGCGCTGGCGTTGAGCGTGCCTTCGGCGCGGGTAGCGCGGCGGGACGGGGTGTTGGCGCTGGAGGTGCCGCGTCCGGGGGCGGCGGCGCTGTCGCTGGTGCGGCTGCAGGCCGCGCTGCCGCCGCTGCCGCCGGGGACGGCGCTGCTGGGGCGGGACGAGGAAGGGGCGCCGCTGCTGCTGCGGCTGGGGGCGCCGGAGGTGAGCCATCTGCTGATCAGTGGGACGACGGGATCGGGGAAGACGGCGTTGGCGCGGGGGCTGCTGACGTCGCTGGCGCTGGTGCACGATCCGCGGGAGCTGCGGATGGTGCTGATCGATCCGAAGGGGCGGGGGCTTCTGCCGCTTGCCGGGCTGCCGCACCTGGTGGGGGAGGTATTGCGGGAGGGGGCGGCGGTGGAGAAGCGGCTGGGCTGGCTGGTGGAGGAGATGGAGTGGCGGGAGGAGCGGGGGGTGCGCAGTCCGCGGGTGGTGGTAGTGGTGGACGAGGTGGCGGACCTGCTGGCGGGGAGCCCGAAGGTGGGGGAGAGCCTGACGCGGCTGGCGACGCGGGGGCGGGAGGCGGGGCTGCATCTGGTGTTGTGCACGCAGAAGCCGACGGCGGAGGCGCTGGGGGGCTTGCTGCGGGCCAACCTGCCGTGCCGGTTGGTGGGGCGGGTGGTGAGCGCGGCGGAGGCGGTGATGGCCAGTGGGATCAAGGGGACGGGAGCGGAGCGGCTGTTGGGGCGGGGGGACTTTTTGCTGGTGGCGGGGGGGGAGGTGGTGCGGTTCCAGGCGGGGTACGTGTCGGGGGAGGAGATTGCGGTGCTAGTGGAGATGCTGCGGGCGGAGGAGGAGCAGGGGCGGCAGGCGGCGGTGGGGAGAGCGGAGGAGGAACGGGCGGCCCCGCGGCCGCGGGGCCAGGTTATCCCCTTTCCACAGCGCTGGGTGGAGAAAGTGACCCAGATTCTGCCGCGGATGCACGGGTAGGCACGGCTGCCCGGATGCTTCGTCGGGGCCCTGGGGCCTGTCCGTTGGGCCGGGTCCTGCCGGGCGAGCGAGGGGTGTGGTATGAAGCGTGGCTTCTTGGTGCTGATGGGGGCATTCGGCGCGGTGCTGGCGTTGGTGGTGGGGCTGCGGCTGGAGAAGGCCGGCCTGACGATGCTGGTGGGGGTGTTGTGCGGGCTGGTGGCGGGGCTGCCGTTGAGCCTGGGGCTGCTGTGGATGGTGGCGCGGGAGCGGGAGGCGCGGCGGCAGGCAGAGGAGCAGAGCCGGGCGGCGGAGCGGCCGGCCGCAACGATGCCGCCGGTGATCGTGCTGCAGACGGGGAGCCCCCCGCCGGGGGCGGCGCCCCCGGCCTACCCGCTGCTGGGGGAGCAGGGGGGGCGCAACTTTGTGATCGTCGGGGAGGAGGAGACGCCCGGCGGCGCGGCGC
>CAZQFV010000029.1:0-39841 GCA_964592645.1 uncultured Chloroflexia bacterium | reverse complement strand
CTGAGCACGGCGGCGATGGCGTTCAGCGTCTGCAGTTCGCGGGTGCGGTCCGCCACGCGCTGCTCCAGGTAGGCGTACGACTCCTGTAAATTGATGGCCATACGGTTGAACTGCTCGGCCAGCTCCTCCAGGTTGTCCCCGGTCGACACCTGGATGCGCTGATCAAAGTTGCCCCGGGCGATCTGCCCGGCAGCGTCGGTCAGGCGCTCCAGGGGCCGGGTGATCTGCCGCACCCCCAGAGCGATCACCACCACCGGCACCAACAACACCAGGGCCAGCAGCAAGAAAAAGACCTGCCGGTAGGTCTGCCCCACGGTGCTCAGGGCGGCCCAGCTCTCCTGGTTGACCAACCCCCAGGAAGTGCCCGGGACCGGGGCGAAGCTGGCTACGATCTCGCGGCCGTCCGGGTCAAAGGTGCGCAGTGCCCCCTGCTGGCCGGCCGTCACCCGTTGCACGGCCACCTGCGTGCCCAGGATCGTGCCCACGTAGCGGCCCTCGGTATGATAGATCACCCGACCGTCCTGGTCCACCAGATAGGCGCTGCCCGCGCTTCCCGCGCGCAGCTTGAGCACCCCTCCTACCACATTCGAGATCATGTTCTGGTAGGCGGGGTCATTGCGATAGACACTATAGGCGGAGACCAAAACCATCAGGTCGGGCTCGCGGGAGAGCTGCAACGACAACTGTCCCGCCGCCAGGGCGGTCAGCTCCCGGTCCCGATCAAAGACCAGGTCCTCGGTGACGCGCCGGAAAGCATAGGCGTTGAGCAGGGCAACCACGATCAAGATGATAACCGTGGGGATAACGGACCACCCGATGATCTTGAGCCTCAGGCTCCTACGGCGAAAGGCGAACTGCACCGCTACTCGTTCTCCAGGCCCACCCGACGGCGGACCATCTCTTCCAACACGCGCCCAACGCGCTCCAGGCTCTGCGCGCCGACCTTGTCCAGCGTATCGGAGACCGTATGCCAATAGGGGTAGTCGAAATCGATGATGTCCACCGCCGGAATGCCGCGCTGGAGGAAGGGCTGATGGTCGTCGATGATCGCGTAACGAACCGTGGGCGTAAAGATATCGCCGTAGCCCAGCTCGGCGGCCAGGGCCCAGATCGCGGTGCGCAGTTGCTGATTGGAGAACCGCTCCCAGTAGAGCTGCTGATCGGCGTCTCCCACCATGTCGACCACAACGACGTAGCGCGGATACTGCTCCGGCAGGAGGCTCTGGGCCATATAGGTTGACCCGACGCACCAGGGCCAGCCGTCGATCTCCCCGTTGTCCTCGCCGTCGAAAAAGGCTAGCTGCACCTGCACGTCCAGTTCCTCCTGTCCCAGCACGCGGGCCAGCTCCAGGAGGATGGCGGCGCCGCTGGCGCCATCGTTGGCTCCCGGCACGGGGTCCTGTCGGCGGGCGTTGTCCGGGTCGTGGTCGGCATGGCTGCGGGTATCGTAGTGGGCGCCAAAGACGACACGAGGGCCCCGGCCGCGCGCCGCGAGGATGTTGCGCAACGATACGCCGCGGTAGGTGAACTCCTGGATCTCGACCTGCCAGCCCTGGCGGCGCAGCTCGGCCGCGATATAGTCTCCGGCCTGCCGGTTGCCGGCCGAACCCACAGTCCGCGGCCCCAGGGCCACCTGGGCCTGGACATGCCTATAGGCCAACTCCCCCTGGAAGTGGCGCGGCGCACCCCCGGCGCAGGCAAACAGGCCGGCCGCTCCAAGAAGCAGGAGCAGGCCGACCTGCACTACACGCCATACCTTGGGCCCAACAGCGACCATGTTCTCCTTATAGCTTGAACTCGGCCAGCCGCCCAACCGCCTCGCTCAGCCGATCGTCCGGGGCGGCCAGGGAAAGGCGGAAGTACCCCTCGCCCTCCTCGCCGAAACCGCTCCCCGGCGTCAGCCAGACGCCTGTCTGCTCGAGCAGGCGCAGGCAAAACTCCATGGAGGTCCCGGTCCCGGAGACGCTCCCCCAGACATAGAGGCTGGCCTTGGGAACGGCCGCCCGGATCCCGGACGCCCGCAGGGCTTCCATCACCAAGTCGCGGCGGCGTTGGTAGACGCGGTTGCGCTCCTGGACCCACGACTGGTCCCCCTCCAGCGCGGCCACCGCGGCGTGCTGAATGGGCGTGAAAATGCCGCTGTCGACGTTGGTCTTGACCCGGGCCACCGCCTGAACCACGTCGGCGTTGCCCACGATGGCCCCGACCCGCCAGCCGGCCATATTGTAGGTCTTGGACAGCGAATAGAACTCGACGCCCACCTCCTTGGCCCCGGCCACCTCCAGGAAGGAGGGCGCGCTGTAGCCGTCGAAGCAGACATCGGCGTAGGCGTTATCATGGGCCACGATGATGTCGTGCTCCTGGGCAAACTCGACCACCCGGGCGAAGAAGGAGACATTGGCTATCGCGGCGGTGGGGTTGTTGGGATAGTTCAGCCAGAACAGCCGGGCGCGATTCGCCACCCAGACGGGGATCGCGTCCAGGTCGGGCAGGTAGCTGTTCTCCTCGACCAACGGCACGGGGTAGACATCCGCCCCGGCCAGGATGGCGGCGATGCGATAGACCGGGTACCCCGGGTCGGGCACCAGGACGATGTCACCGGGATTGCAGAGCACGTTGGTCAGGTGGACAAGCCCCTCCTTGCTGCCGATCAGGGGAACCACTTCCTTGGCCGGGTCCAGGCTGACGTTCCAGCGGCGGACGTAGTGGTGGGCAAAGCCCTGGCGCAGTTCGGGGATGCCGTAGTAGTTGGGGTAGCCATGGTTCTTGGGGTCGCGGGCCGCTTTGTACAGCGCCTCGACGATAAAGTCGGGCGTCGGCAGGTCGGGGTTGCCCATGCCCAGGTCGATCACGTCGACGCCCTTGGCGCGCATCGCCGCGATACGGCGATTGGCCTCGGCCATCAGGTAGGGGGGCAGGTTCTCAAGTTTGCTGGCGAGTCGCATCGTTTCTCCTCCTTTGGGGGAACCGTCTGCCGTAGACGGGGGCCTCCTTGGGCCACGGGCGCATTATACTATGGCTCCCGAAATCGCGCAACGTGCCATTGGGAGGTGTCAGCATCCTGTAATCTGTACATCTTTCGCATTCTGCCCCTTGTGCCTAAAATAGGGCTGCAACACGCCACTACCGGAGGAAAGTATGACCCTGACACGGATCGAACGGGTTCCCCCTGCCGAAACGCGCCTCGCCGACGAAAACGCCGCCCTGTTGCACATGATTGGCATCATCCCCGTCTACCTGGTGGCCTCGTCGGGGGCCGGCAAGACCAGCCTGCTCATGCGCACCGTGGAGAGCTTGCGCAACAGGGTGCGCCTGGCCATCATCCAGGGAGCGATTGCCCTGCCCACGGGGCCCACCGTGCTGGACGACTTGCCGGTCCCCACCGTCCTCGTCGACACCGGGGGACAGCCCTACATGGATGCCAGCATGCTGCGCGAGGCGCTGGACCAACTGCCGCTGGCAGACATCGACATGCTGCTCATCGAGGAGATCGGGGCCCTGACCGCGCCCGTCATCAGGGCCCCCCTGGGCAAAGCCCTGCGCGTGGTCATCGCCAGCCTGCCCGAGGGCGAGGAGTGCCCGCTGCGCTACACCGAGACCTTTTCCCGCGCCGACGCCGTCATTCTAAACAAGATCGATCTGCTGTCGGCCCTGCAGTTCGATCGCGGCCTCTTCTACCGCACCCTGCGCCGGCTGAACACCGCCGCCCCCGTCTTCGAGGTCTCCTGCCGCACCGGCGAAGGGTTGGAGGGCTGGTGTAGCTGGTTGATGGAGCAGCGCTATTGATCTCTGCCCAGATCCCTCAAGTCGGTGCACGCGGATTTCGGCTTCCAGGCAGGATAGCGAGCCCGGCAGGAATCAGGGGGAGCGTCCGAATCAAGCCCCGGCGGGTCCTTGAGGTACCCGCCGGGGCTCGTCGTTATTGCCGGGCGCGCGCAGCGACGCGCCCAGGGAGGCGCTTACGATATCGTCTTGCCGCACTGCGGGCACAACGTTGCGCCAAAGGGCACTGCGCTGCCGCAGTTGGGACAGGGCACGCTGGGCTCCTGCGGCGGGGGGGCCATAGGAGTGGAGGGCAAGGCCGGGGCGGGCGTCAACGGCTGCGGGGCCGGGGCCGCCGGGGCTTCGGCGACCAGTTGACGAATATAGCGGAAGAGGCGCACGAGGGCCACCACAACGACGGCCAGGAAGACAATCAGCAGGAGGCCGGCCAGGACCAGCGGCTGCCATTTGATCATGGCCGAGGCCAGGGGCGCGCGCATCAGCACCGAGTCGGCCGGCGGCGGGCTGCCGAAAAAGTGGTTCTGGATATAGTTGAAGGAGAACGCCGCCAGGAAGAGCCCGTTGACCAGGCCGACCACCCCGCCGGCCAGCCGCTGCCAGATGTTCGGCTTGCGCCGCGGCAGGAAGAGGGCCGAGCCGTAGCCGATAAAGATGACAATCAGGAAGAGGCTGGCCAGCCCGATGACCCCCTGGAACACCCGGGGGTCCGCCCCCAGCCGGCCGGCCCAGTCTGCCCCCCAGGCCGTGCTCCATAGGGAGCCGGCAAAGACGCCCAGGACGATGCCGGCCAGGGAGACCAGCAGCTCGCGCACGAACCCGCGCCAGACACCCAGCGCGGCCAGGAACAGGGCAAAGGCGATGGCGACAATGTCGATCAACATGGCAGGCACTCCTTTTCGCTCACAATGGGCCCCACGTCGCCGGGGCAGCGGCTACATCTGGAACAGTCCTTGGGGGGTGGTCAGCTTCACCCGGTAGTTGATCACCAGGTCGAGCAGCTTCTGCTGCAGCCGGTGCCACTCGGGATGCTGCAACAGACGGTCCATGGTCTGCTGATCCTCGGCGACGCCGCCGAGGATCACCTGGGGTCCCCGGCCGGCGATCGTGTACCAGGCGTCGGTGATCGTCAGGCCAAGCCTGCTCAGGCCCGGCCCCAGCTCATGGACGACAAACTCCATGTAGGCCGCCTCTTTGCCGTCCGCGATGTCCCATGTCAGCAGCAGTTTGACCATCGTCCGACCATCACCGTCCTATCGCTGCCCGTAGTGTACCAGAAAAAGGCGCCGCCGTCAAGGAAGCTGCGATGGTGACCTGGCCACTTGCCCAAACGACGCTCCTGTGGTAGCATTGTCACCACAACGATCCGTGAAGGAGGTCCGATGAAGATTGCCGTCACCGGTAAGGGGGGCGTGGGCAAGACGACGCTCTCCGGCACGCTGGCTCGCCTGTACGCGGCCGAAGGCCGGCCCGTCCTGGCCATCGACGCCGATCCTGACACCAACCTAGCCACGGCGGTGGGCATCCCGCCGTCCCGCATGGCCGGCATCCTCCCCATCTCGGCCATGGACGATCTGATCGAGGAGCGCACCGGGGCCCGTCCGGGCAGCCAGGCCCCCTACTTCAAGCTCAACCCCCGGGTCAGCGACCTCCCGGAGACCCTCTCCGTTGCCCATGAGGGCGTCCGCGTGATGGTGATGGGCACGGTCAAGACGGGCGGGGGCGGCTGTATCTGCCCGGAGAACGTGATGCTGCGCTCCCTGGTGCGGCACCTGCTCCTGGAGCGCAACGAGGTGATCATCCTCGACATGGTCGCCGGCATCGAACACCTGGGCCGGGCCACCGCCGACGCCGTCGACGCCTTCATCGTCGTGGTCGAGCCGGGGCAGCGCAGCATACAGACCGCCCACACCATCCGCCGGCTGGCCGGCGATATTGGCATCCGGCACATCTACGTTGTGGGCAACAAAGTGCGCACGGAAGAAGAGGAGGCTTTCATCCGCCAGGCCGTGGCCGATCTGCCGCTCCTGGGGATCATCCATTACCGCCCAGAGATTGTCGATGCCGATCGCCAGGGCGTGGCCCTGTACGATGTGGGCGGGCCGGCCGTGGAGGAGATCCGCGCCATCCAGCGCGAGCTGGACAGGCGGATCGGGGAGCGCTAGTTCTCCACCCAATCGGGCCTTCCCAGCGGGGAGGCCCGGTACGGCCGGGCGCGGGCGATCACGCGGTGGTCATAGACTCCTACCGGCCAGCAGGTGATCATCGTCACGCACTCCTCGGCGGTGGGGGCCATGTACTGCCCGTTGCGCAGGCGGTCCTCCATGGGCACGCCGACCTCCTTCAGGAAGAGGACCTCCTCCACCACGTACAGGTACTGCCGCCCGTTCCCCTCCAACAGCACCTCGTCCCCCGGCTGCAGTTGCGCCAGCCGGCGGAAGAGCGCCCCAAACCCACCGGAGTGCCCGGCCAGCACGATGTTCGTGCCCATCCCCGGATTGCCCGACCCCTGGTGGTGCCCGATGGCATACTTGGCCACATCCCAGACGGTCATGGGCTGCCCGGCCACCGTCTCCACATGCCAGCTCACCGGGACGACCGGACTGTCCACCCCGATCGCCGGGATATGGATACGCGTCACCGCCGATCGCCACCGCGGGTCCGGCGTGGGCGGAGGCGGCGCCTCCACCGGATCGTCCCAGTTCAGCACGGGCAGCCCCGGCGATGGGGTAGGTGTCAGGCGCAGCGCCGGCGCCAGCCGCACCAGGGGCGTCTCCGGGGCCAAGGGGTTGGGCGGCACCTGGCCGATCACATTGACCTGCAACCCAACCACATAGAGGACGGCAAAGAGGCCGGCCACGATCAGCAAATTGCCCAATCCCCAGAGGAACCAATGCCGCGGCGGCCGGCGGCCGGGAGCGAATTCCATCGCGCACCTCGTATGCCAATACGGCAGCAGTATACCACATCCTTCCCCGGCCTACAAACGGCCCCACATCGCCGCCTGTTGCGCACGCGCGGCAGGTGTAGTACAATACTTCTGGCGGCGCACCGTAGAGGACCGCGGCAGTGGCCCGGCTTGGGGCGCCCGGCGGCGGCCGGCCTCGCTCGAGCATGGCCGCCAACCCACCTACAAGGCGGAACTCGATGGCCTATCAGATTCCCGACCTGGACAACCTGGACCTGTATCCCACCGGCGATCCCACCGGCGCCCACGGCCGAATATTCGACCTCGCCGGCCAGTGCCGCGCCGCCTGGAACCTCGTCATGGGCTGGACCCCGCCGGCCCTGCGCGAGCCCCCCCACGCGGTCGTCGTGGCCGGCATGGGCGGCTCCGCTATCGGCGGCGACCTTTTGCGCGGCCTGGCGGCGGACCAGTCGCCTGTCCCCATCCTCGTCCACCGCGACTACAACCTGCCGGCCTTTGTCGGCCCCCACACCCTGGTGCTGACCTCCTCCTACTCGGGCAACACCGAGGAAACGCTCTCTGCCGCCATCGCGGCCCGGCACCGCGGCGCGCCCATGGTCGTGATAGCGACCGGTGGGGAACTCGTGGCGCGCGCCCGGCAATGGGGCACCTCGGTGCTGCAGTTCACCTACCCGGCGCAGCCGCGCGAAGCGCTCGGCTACAGCCTGCTGCTGCTCCTGGGCGCCCTCGTGCGCCTGGGTCTCTTGCCCGACCCTACGCCGGCCGTCCAGGAGGCCGGCGCCGTCCTGGAGGCGCTGCGCCGGGAGATCGAGCTGGAAGTACCCCGCGAGCGCAACCCGGCCAAGGGCCTGGCCCACTGGCTCTTTGGCACCACGCCGCTGGTCTGTGGAAGCGGGCTGCTGGCCCCGGTCGCCCGGCGCTGGAAAGGGGCCTTGAACGAGAACAGCAAGTCCTGGGCGGCCTACGAGGAGCTGCCGGAGATGGACCACAACACCCTCGCCGGCACGGCCCGGCCGGCCGCCTTCGCCGAAAAGCTGCGCGGCATCTTCCTGGAATCGGCCCTGGATCATCCGCGCAACCGTCTGCGCCGAGAGCTGACCCGCCGCCTCCTGGAGGCGGCCGGCCTGCCGTGCCGCACGGTCACGGCCCGGGGAGAGAGCCCCTTGGCCCAGGTGCTGAGCGCGGTGCTGTGGGGAGACGCCGCGTCCTACTACCTAGCGATCCTCTACGGGATGGACCCGGCCAAGATCGCGGCCATCACGACGCTGAAAGAGATGATGGCCCGCTTCGATACCGACGAGGTCTAGCGCGCCCCGGGACAAAAGCAACCGGGAGCGCGCGAATCCGTACTGTATGGGCAAAGGTCCGCAGGAGGAAACGTTCTTGGAAGAGCAGATGGCGGCCATCCAGTTCCTGGCGCGCGAGATCGGGCCGCGGCCGGCCACCTCCGCGGCCGAGGCCCGCGCCGCGGCCTATGTCAACTCCAGGATGCGCCAGGCCAACCTGGAGGTGGACGTGCAGATCCTGCGCACCGTGCCCACCACCAGCATCCCTCTGGGCCTGATCTATCTGGCCATGGCCGTGACCCCGGCGATCTCGCTGTACAGCCGGCCGGCCGCGCTGGGCGTCTGCCTGGCCGCCCTGGTCGCCCTGGTCGCCGAACACCTCGGCTTTCCGCTCATCTCCTCCTGGATGCCCAAAGCCAAGAGCCAGAACGTGATCGGCACCCGCCCGGCGGCCCAGGAGGGACGGCAGCACCTCATCGTCGTGGCCCACCTGGATACCGCCCGGTCCAACCTGCTGAACCATCCCCGCATCGCCGGCAGCCGCCGGCGGCTTTTCCTGCTCCTGCTGGCCGCCGCCTTTGCCCTGCCCCTTTTGGTGGGGCTGCACTGGTGGACCGGGATCGCCGCCTTCTGGTGGGCGCAGTGGGCGCCGGCAGGCTACGCCGCCCTGGCCCTGCTGCTCATCCTGCACCAGGAGATCATCATGCCCTTGCCACCGGGAGCCAACGACAACGCCTCCGGCGTCGCCGTGCTCCTGCGGCTGGCCGAGGAGCTGGAGGGGCTGCAGTACACCACGCTGTGGCTCCTTGCCAGCGGCGGCAAAGAGGCCGGCCTGGCCGGCATCCGGCGCTTCCTGCGGCAATATCCCTTCCCGCTTGCCGATACCTACCTGATCAACCTGGATACGGTGGGCTGCGGCGAGCTGGGGATCATTGCCGCCGAAGGGGCGCTCCTGCCCCGCCGGGCGGCCCCCCAACTGCTGGAGCTGGCCGGCCAATCGGAGAGCGGCGACATCACCATCGATGCCGACCCGCGGGTCTATTACCTGGACAACAGCGATGCCCTGGTACCTCTGCGCCGCGGATTCCAGGCGATGAGCATCATGGCTCTGCAAGGCGGCCGGCCGGCCCACCGCCACTGGCCCACCGATACCTTCGAGCAGATCCGTCCCGAACTGCTCGAGCGAGCCACCCGCCTCGTCGTCGGCATCGCCCGGCGCCTGGACCGCCGGACAGAATAGGGGAAATAACCAAAGGAGACCGCCATGCAGTCCAAACAACGCCGTCAACTGATCAGCCTGCTCATCGGTGCCCAGTTCATGGTCATCATCATCCTCTTGGCCAACGGGCTATGGGGGGGCCTCATCGGGCTGCTGGCCGTCGAAGCGCTCGTGGTCAGCATCTATCTCCTGAGGCGCAGCGGACGCTGGCCGCAGACGGGAACCCGCCCGCGCGTCGGAGGCTGGATCCTGGCCATCGTCCTGCTCCTTCTCCTGGTCCTGGCCCTGACCTCTGGTGTCGGCCTGTACACCGATTGGCTCTGGTTCGACAGCCTGGGGTACGCCGCCGTCTTCGGCACCGAGATCGCGGCCAAGGTGCTGCTCTTCCTGGGCACTTTCCTGGTCGCCACCCTGTTCCTCGGCGGCAACATGGCCCTGGCCCTGCGCTGGCTGCCGGCCGCCGACCCCACCGACGAACGGGCCCTGCTCACCCGCAGCCGGCTCCTGCGGGCCGGCGCCGCCGTCTCCTGGATCGTCGCCGCGGTGCTGGGCTTTTTCTTTGCCTCTGCCTCCCAGGGCCACTGGATGCGCGTCCTGCGCTTTCTCAACAGCGCGCCGGTGGGCCGGGCGGACCCCCTCTTCAACATCGACCTCTCCTACTACCTCTTTCGCCTGGACACGGCCCTGCTCCTGAAGGACACGCTGATCTGGCTGATCCTGTTGGCTGTCGGCCTGATCACCGCGATCTACCTGCTGGCCCTGCGGCGCCGCCTGGGCCCCGGACCGCTGGCCCACATCTCTGTCCTGGGCACGCTCTTTCTGCTGGTGATGTACTGGCACTACCGGCTGCAGATCCATCTGCTGGTCTATTCCACGAACAGCGCGGCCTACGGCGCCGGCTACACCGACGTGCATGCGCGCATCCCGGCCTATACGATCATCTCGATCATCGTGTTGATCTGCGCGGCGCTGCTGCTCTTGAACCTCTGGCGCCGCACCTGGGTCCTGCTGGCGGCCGGCGTCGGCCTGTGGCTGGTGAGCATCGTCGTGCTGGCCGGCCTCTATCCCACCCTGGTCCAGGCGCTGCAGGTGCGGCCGGCCGAGTTGGACATGGAGCGGCCCTATATCACCTACAACATCGACGCCACGCTGGAAGCCTATGGGCTGCACCAGGTGGAGGAGATCAACTTCCCGGTGACCGGCACGCTGACCATGGAGGACATCCAGCAGAACCGCCCCACGATCGACAACATCCGCCTCTGGGATCACCGCCCACTGCGGAGCACCTATGGGCAGCTACAGTACCTACGCTACTACTATTCCTTCCGCGACATCGACGTTGATCGCTACACCCTGGGCGGGCGCTACCGCGAGGTGGAGCTGGCCGTCCGCGAGCTGGACGTAGACGACCTGCACGAGGAAGCGCAAAAGTGGCTCAACCGGCATGTCTACTACACCCACGGCTACGGCATCGTCCTCAGCCCGGTGAACGAGTCGTGCGGTGAAGGACAACCGTGCCTCTTCCTGCGCGACATCCCCCCCAAGGCCTCCTACCCGGAGCTGGCCCTGCAGCGCCCGGAGATCTATTTCGGCGAGGCCTCCAACAACTATATCATCGTCGGCGCGAACGTCCAGGAGTTCGACTACCCCATCGGCGACGTCGACGCCTACACCTCCTACCAGGGGCAGGACGGCGTGCCCATCGGCAACCTCTGGCAGCGGCTGGTCTTTGCCCTGCGCTTCGGCGAGCTGCCCATCCTGGTGAGCGAAAACCTGACCCCGCAGAGCCGCATCCTCTTCGACCGCACCATCCAGGACCGGGTGTCCAAGATCGCCCCCTTCCTGTGGTACGATCCCGACCCCTACCCGGCCATCGTGGATGGACGCATCTACTGGATCCAGGACGCCTACACCGTCAGCCGGCGCTACCCCTACTCGCGGCCCTGGGACGATCCTTTCTACCAGATGAGCGGCATCAACTATATCCGCGCCTCGGTCAAGGTGATCATCGACGCCTACGAGGGCACCACCAACTTTTACGTCGTCGATGAGAGCGACCCGCTGATCCAGGTCTACCAGCGCATCTTCCCCACGCTCTTCAAGCCGGCGAAAGAGATGCCATCCGGCCTGCGGGAGCACTGGCGCTACCCCGAGCAGATCTTTCGGGTCCAGACGAGCATCTATGCCACCTACCACATGCGCGATCCGCGGGTGTTCTACAACAAGGAGGACTCCTGGAACTTTGCCCAGGAGACGTACGAGGGGCAGACCGGGCCGATGGACGCCTACTATGTCATCATGCGGCTGCCGGGCTGGGAGCGCGAGGAGATGCTCCTGATGGTGCCCTTTACCCCCTCCGGGCGCGACAATATGGTCGCCTGGATGAACGTGCAGTGCGACGGGCAGGACTATGGGAAGCTGGGCGTCTTCAAGTTCCCCAAGCAGACGCTGGTCTACGGCCCCTACCAGATCGAGGCGCGGATGAACCAGACGCCCGATATCTCGCAGCAGCTCTCGCTGTGGGACCAGCGCGGCTCCAACGTGATCCGCGGCAACCTGTTGGTCATCCCGCTCGACCACAACCTGCTCTACGTGGCCCCGATCTACCTGCAGGCGGAGACGGGCAAGATCCCGGAGCTGAAACGGGTCATCGTGGCCTATGGCGAGCACGTGGTCATGGCCGAGACGTTGGAGGAGGGGCTGCGCCGGGTGCTGGCGGCCGGCCCGGCGACGCCGCCGACGGAGGGCCGTACCTGGGAGCAGGTCGCCAGGTCGGCCCAGGAGCACTACACCAAGGCGCAGGCCTGCCTGCAGAGCGGCGACTGGGCCTGCTACGGAGCCGAGCTGCAGGCGCTGGAGCAGGACTTGCAGGAGCTGGTGCGGTTGACGGATGAGGAATGACCGGGGGACGGGAAGAAGAGGACCGAAATGGCCCAACAGGCCCGCCAACCCACCGCCACCGAGCACCTCTCCCTCTCCATCATCGACCTGGACTGCGCCGACTGCGCCCGCACCTTGGAGGAGGGTGTCGGCCGGCTGCCGGGCGTAGCCCACGCCGCGGTGGCCCTGCTGTCGGGCACGCTGACGGTGGAATACGAGCGCGGCACCATCAGCCGCGAGCAGGTCGTGGCCCGCGTGCGCGAACTGGGGCACGAGGTGGCGGCGGCCGAACGGACCTGGACCTGGCGTGTCGTCGGCATGGACTGCGCCGACTGCGCGGCCAAGGTGGAAGCCGGGGTGCGCGGGCTGCCCGGAGTGCACAACGTCGCGCTCAGCCTGGCCACAGCCCGGCTGGAGGTGCGGGCCGACGACATCCCGGAGATGGGCGCGGCCATCGCCGCACGGGTGCGCGCGCTGGGCTACCAGGCCGTACCGGCGGGGGGCCGGCCGGCCGCCGCGCAGCACCGGGGCGGGGTCCTTTCCTTTGTCGGGCGGAACCGCGACGCCTGGTGGGCCGTGGGAGCCGCGCCCTTCCTCCTGCTGGGCGGGCTGTTTTCGCTGCTGGCGGCGACTCCCTGGCCGGCCGACGCCTGCTTCGGCGCGGCGCTGCTCATCGCCGGCGTGCCGGTCGCGCGGGCCGGCTTCGCCGCCCTGCGGATCACCCGCCGCCTGGACATCAACGTCCTGATGAGCATCGCCGGCGTTGGCGCCGCGGCCATCGGCGAATGGGCCGAAGGGGCCGTAGCCATCTTCCTCTTTGCCGTGGGCGAACTGCTGGAACGCTATACGATGGACCGCGCCCGCAATGCCATCCGCGCGCTGATGGACCTCTCCCCCCAGGAGGCGCTGCGCCTGGTAGACGGCCAGGAGGAGCGGGTGCCGGTGGAGGCGCTGCAGGCCGGCGATACCGTGCGGGTGCGGCCCGGGGAGCGTATCCCCACCGACGGCCAGGTCGTCGAGGGACACTCGGCCGTGGACCAGGCGGCCGTCACCGGGGAAAGCCTGCCGGTGGAAAAGGGGCCGGGCGACGAGGTCTATGCCGGCACCCTGGCCGGTGAAGGGCTGCTGTTGATACGCGCGACGCGCCCCGCCGGCGAAAGCACGCTGGCCCGGATCATCCATATGGTTGAGGAGGCCCAGGCGCGCAAAGCGCCGGCGCAGCGCTTCGTGGACCGCTTTGCCCAGGTCTATACGCCGGCCGTGGTCGGCATGGCCTTCCTGGTGGCGACCGTCCCTTCTTTGCTTCTAAGAATGGAATTCGTCCCCTGGCTCTACCGCGCCCTGACCATGCTGGTCATTGCCTGCCCCTGTGCTCTGGTCCTTTCCACTCCCGTCTCCATCGCCGCCGCCATCGCCGCCGCCGCCCGCCAGGGCGTCCTGCTCAAGGGCGGCGCCTACCTCGAAACCCTCGGCCGGATCAAAGCCCTGGCCCTGGACAAGACCGGCACCCTCACCACCGGCCGGCCGGCCGTCACCCAGGTCATCGCCTACAACGGCCACGATGAAGACCAGGTCGTCCAGATGGCCGCCGCCGTCGAAAGCGGCTCTACCCATCCCCTGGCCCGCGCCGTCCTCCACGAGGCCCGCCGCCGCGGCCTGGCCCCCCTCACCCCCCACGACGCCCGGACACTCACCGGCCGCGGCGCCACCGCCATCGTGCAGGGGACCCGCTTCTACGTCGGCAACCATACCTTCCTGGAAACCTGCGGCCAACACCCCACCACGATCTGCCAGGAGATCGCCGCCCTGGAGTCCACGGGCCAAACGGTCATCCTCGTCGCCACGGAAGGGGAACTCTGGGGCGCCATCGTCCTTTCCGACCGCCTGCGGCCGGAAAGCCCCGCCGCCATCGCCGGGCTGCGCCGCGCCGGGCTGGACCACCTGGTGATGCTCACCGGCGACAACCGCCCCACCGCCGAGGCCATCGCCCGCCAAGCCGGCCTCGACGACGTCCGCGCCAACCTCCTGCCCGAGCAAAAGATCGACGCCGTAGAGGCCCTTCTGCAGCACCATGGCACCGTGGGTATGGTCGGCGACGGCGTCAACGATGCCCCGGCCCTGGCCCGCGCTTCGGTGGGCATCGCTATGGGAGCTATCGGCAGCGACACCGCCCTGGAGACCGCCGACGTGGCCCTGATGACCGACGACCTGTCCAAGCTGCCCTGGGCCGTGGGCCTCGGCCGGCGCACCCGCCGGACCATCACCACCAACATCGCCATCGCCCTGGGGCTCAAGGCCGTCTTCCTGGGGCTGGCCGCTTGCGGGCTGGCCACCCTGTGGATGGCCGTGTTCGCCGATATGGGGGCTTCGCTGCTCGTGACCTTCAACGGGATGCGGCTGCTGCTGAACCCCAAAACAAGCCGGTAGCGCAGCAAGTTCGCCGATTCGTCGGTCCCCCTTCGCGCCGGCTCGCTACGTCAGCTTCTCCCGCACCTTGGCGCTGACATAGTCCATACTCCAGACCATCAGGACGATCGCCCAAACGATCGTCGCCGCGGAGCTGTACTGGTTCAGGCCGATGTAGGCAAAGAACTGCTGCCCTAGCCCGCCGCCGCCCACCAGCCCCACCACACTCGACATACGGATGTTGATATCCCACTGGTAGAGGATATAGGCCAGGAAACGCGGCACCAGCTGCGGGACCACCGCGTAGCGCAACGTCTGCAGGCGTGTGGCCCCCGTAGCCGTCACCGCCTCCACCGGCCCGGTGTCGATCTCCTCGATCGTCTCCGAAAAGAGCTTGCCCAGGTTGGGGATGTTGTTGATCGTCAGGGCGAGTACGCCGGCAAAGGGGCCCAGGCCCACCCAGGCGGCGCAGATGACGGCCAGGATCAGCGGTTCCACGGAGCGGCCCAGGTTAAAGACCAGGCGGAAGAGATTATAGACCACGCGGCCGGCGACACTCCGACCCATAATATTGCGCGCTGCCAAGAAACTGAGCGGCACGGCGATGAGCGAGGCCATCGTCGTCGACATCAGCGCCATCAGCAGGGTGACGACTGCCAGATCGGCCGTGACCCGCAGCGACGGGCTGGGCTGCAGCCCGCCCACCACCCGCGTCCAGGAGACGGCCACGCGGGCCGGCGGCCGGCCGGGCTGCACCTCCATCAGCGGATGGACGGTCGTCTCCAGCCGCAGGCGGCCCTGGGCATCGGTGTCGCAGCAGTTCGGGCGGATGCGCAAAAAGGCCCCATCGGGAAACAACCAGCGCACCGAGACGCGCGTGTTCGGCGGAAGGCCGTAAGCGGCAATGACCAGGGGATCGCCCGGGGAACCGCAGGGCAGGGAAAGCTCCACCCGCGGCCCGCTGTCCGGCGGGGGCACGGGCTCGGCCACGCCGCAGGGGACCGGCAGGACGGCCGTCGTCGTGATCTCCTCGGTGGGCCGGGTGAGCAGTTGCGGCAGGAGCAGGTCACGGGCGAGCTTCAATCCCTGGGGCGATCCGGTCACGAGATCGCCCAGGTTGACCTCGGCGATGCTCCACGACCAGGCAAAGACCAGGCCAAAGAGCAACAAAACCAACACCGGCCCGCTCAGCCGCCGCGCCAAGGGCGAACGATCCAACAGCCGGTCCCAGAAGCGGCTCAGCCCGCTGCCGCTGCGTCTGACCCTTGCCTTGGCCGCCGGCACGCCTTCGATCACGCGCTTGCGCAGCACCGCGCTGAGGTAATCGAGCAGGGCCACCACCAGGACGATGGCGATGATGGCCGTGGCCATAGAGCTGAAGCGGTTCAGGCGGACCCACTGGGTGATCAGAAAGCCCAAGCCGGCATCGCAGACCAGGCCGATGACCGTGGCCATGCGCACGTTGATGTCCCAGCGGTAGAGGGTAAAGCCCAGGAACGAGGGCATGAACTGCGGCAGCACTGCGTAGCGCACCACCTGGGTCCAGCCAGCCCCGGTAGCGCGCACCGCCTCGATGGGGCCGGGGTCGATCCCCTCGATGGCCTCGGAGTAGAGCTTGCCCAGGGCGGCGACGGAATGGAAGAAGAGGGCCAACGTGCCGGCAAATGGCCCCACTCCCACCCAGACGACAAAGATGATCGCCCAAATCACCGTCTCGATGGAACGGACGATGTTCAGGATCGTGCGCACGATATAGTAGAGCACCCGGGTAACGACGTTGCCCCACATCAGGTTGCGCGCCGCCAGCAGGCTGATCGGGACGGCCAAGACCAAGGCCAGCGCCGTCGCCAGGAAGGCCAGGGCGATCGTCTCCCCGATCTTGGCCAGCACCAGGCGCAGCGTCTCCGTGGGTTGGTACGAACCATACGGCCGGCGCTGCCGGGCAAAGGCGCGATGAGTCTGGGTCACCCCCGGTTCTGGAATCCTGTCCAGGGGCACCGATGTCTTGGGCACGGCAAAAGAGACCTCGAACCGCCCCTCGTCATCCGTGGTCACGACCAGCGGCCGGCCATCGACGATGATCTTTTGCTCGTCCCCGATGGGATTCTGCCAAATGATCTCGGTGGCCATACCGGGGAAAAAGCCCTCGCCGTGGAGCGTGATGGCCTGCCCCAGCGCGGCGCACTGCTCGTCGATCCACAGGCGCGGCTTCTGCGTCCCCGGGAACTGGGGCGGCGGCAGCGGGTCGACACAGGGCACCTGCAGGGGGGTCCAGCCGACGAGGTCCTCGGTCGGGCGGGCCAGCAGGTCGGGGCGCGCCAGGGCGCGCACGATGGGCTGCACGGCCGGCCAGTTGGTGAGCAGGCGGGGAAAATCGATCTCTGTCAGATGGATCCCCAGGGCGTAAACGACCAGCGCCGCCAGGAGAAAGGGCAGGGTCGAGCCCGACGGCCGGCCGCGGGCCCGCCGCCAGGCATCCCAGGCGCCCCATATCCAGGCCGCGGCCAGGGGCACAAAGAGCAGCGGCACCCCCTTCCACAGGTTCAGGCCGCCCAGGAGGAGGATGGCGGCCAGGAGGGCCACCCCTCGCCAGAGGTCGCCCTGCACAACCTGGCCCAGGCCGGGCACGGCCAGGGAGAGGAGGCCATAGAGCCAGGGAGGAAGCATGCGTCGACTGGGCAAACGGTCCACGGTGTGCTCCGGCCTGCGTACAGCAAAAATGCGACCGTATTCCATCGTACAGCAGCTTGGCTGCTGTACCCCATATCGCCCTAGGCGGCCAGGTCCCCGCCCACGGTGACCATCTCGGCCTCTTCGCCGTAGACCTCCTTGAAACGGGCGCGGGTCAGCTCCTGGGGCCGGCCCTCGAAGACCATCTCGCCGGCCTTCAGACCGATGACGCGGCCGGCGTAGCGGTGCACCAGGTCCAGGAAGTGCAGGCTGCAGAGGACGGTGATGCCGTCTTGCTTGTTCAATTGCTCCAGGTACTGCAGGATAGAGTGCGCCAGCACCGGGTCCAGGCTGGCCACCGGCTCGTCAGCCAGGATCAGCTTGGGCTCCTGCATCAGTGCCCGGGCGATGCCGACACGCTGCTGCTGGCCGCCGGAGAGTTGGTCGGCGCGGTTATTGGCCTTGTCGGCGATACCGACGCGCTCCAGGGCGGCAATGGCCCGGCGCTGGTCGGCCGGGTCGAAGATGTGCAGCAGGCTCAGCGTGGGATGGGCATATCCCAGCCGGCCGGAGAGGACGTTGGTCAACACCGAGGAGCGCTTCACCAAATTGAACTGCTGAAAGATCATGCCGATCTGCCGGCGGATGTGGCGCAGGTCCGAACCCTGGGCTGCGGTCACATCGACCCCGTTCCAGATCACGCGGCCGGAAGTCGGCTCGATCAGGCGGTTGATGCAGCGCAGCAGGGTGCTCTTGCCCGAGCCGGAGAGCCCGATCACCGCCAGGAACTCGCCGTCCTGAACGGTGAAAGAGACGTCTCGGAGCGCCTGCGTGCCGTCGGGAAAGACCTTGGTCAGGTGCTCTACCTGCAGCATAGACGGTGCCTCCCGATCGCCTCGCGCGACTCGCCCCCCTGGGGGGCGGGACGGGATAAGCGCCCCGCCCTCCAGGGGCAGTTCCTTACTTGATCAACTGCTCGACGTTGAGGCCGGCCTTGCTCAGGTCGGCGCGGAAGGGATCGTAGAAGGAATCATCGACCGCCTGCAGGCCGTCGATGGAGTAGATGGTCTTGAGCGCGGCCTTGCCCTCGTCGGTCGCGGCGATCTCCAGCAGGGCGTTGACGATCTTGTCGCGGGTCTCCTTGGGCATGTTCTTGATGAAGTCGACCCCGTCGTTGGGGATGTCGGTGGTGGTGGCCAGGACGACGACCTTCTCCTTCACATCGGGAAAGTCCTTCTCGATGGAGGAGCGGGCGTCGGAGTAGGTCGCCCCGGCGTCGCAGTCGCCGTTGTACACGGCGGTGACCACGTTGTTGTGGGAGCCGGACTCCACCGTCTTGCTAAAGTCCTTGTCGGGGTCGATCCCGTTGGCCTTGAGCATGATGCGCGGGATGATGTAGCCGGAGGTCGAGTTGACATCCACCCAGCACATGCTCTTGCCCTTGAGGTCGGCCAGCGTGGTGATGCCGCTGTCGGCCCGGACGATGATCTGGCCCTTGTAGGTGCTGGTGCCGAAGCGGACGGTAGCCAGGGCCACGTCGACGCCGTACTTCTCATGGGCCAGCACGTAGTTGAAGGTGTTCAGCCAGCCGATGTGCACCTGGCCGGCGCCCATGGCCTCGCGCACGGCGGCAAAGTTGGTGCCGACGTTGACCTTGATTTCCAGGCCGGTCTTGGCCTTGAGCATGGCGGCCAGTTGCTCGCCCCCGGCGATGATCTCCTGGGTATCGCCGGAAGGGACGAACTGCATAATGATGGGGTTCTCGGGAGTGCCGAGGGCCGGCTGGCCGCAGGCAGCCAGGAACGGCAGTACGGTGACGATCAACAGCGCAACTACGGCGATCTTTTTCACGGCCTTGCTCCTTAGCATTCTACAGTGAGACGGTTCGTCGATGCAATCCAGGGACCCGACAACCACCTCCTCTCGGTTAGGCCCAAGCCCGGCCCTCCTGATCTGGCCGGGCCGGAGCTCATCAAGCGCGGATGCCGGCCAGGACCTTGGCCGCGGCGCTGTACGGATCGAGCTCGCGCTGGCAGATGCGGGCGATCAGCTCCTCCTGGCGGGCCGAATCGAGGATGCGCTGGTACAGGACCTGCATGGCCTCGCTGCGCAGGGCTTCCTCGAACTCGTGCTGGGCCTGGCGCCGGCAGAACTCCTCCAGCCGGCCCCCCGTCTGCAGGTATTCCCAGTGCCGCTCTACCGTATCGGCCAGCTCGGCCAGGCCCTCGCCCTGGGCGGCGATCGTGCGCAAGACAGGGGGGCGCCAACCGTCCTCGTAGCTCCCCATGTTCAGCATCGCCTCCAACTGCGAGATGCGCCGATCCACCCCCGGCAGGTCGGCCTTGTTCACCACCAGGATATCGGCGATCTCCAGGATGCCGGCCTTGATGGCCTGGATGTCGTCGCCCATGCCGGGAGCTTCCACGACCACGGTCGTGTGCGCCGCCCCGGCTACCTCCACCTCCGACTGCCCCGCCCCGACGGTCTCCACCAGCACCATGGCGAAACCGGCCGCGTCCAAGAGCTTGAGGACATCCCCCGTGGCCTGGGACAGCCCGCCCAGGTGGCCGCGCGAGGCCATGCTGCGGATAAAGACGCCGGGGTCCCCGGCGAGCTCCTGCATGCGGATGCGGTCGCCCAGGAGGGCTCCCCCCGTGAAGGGGGAAGAGGGGTCTACGGCGACGATGCCCACGGTGCGCCCGCGGCGGCGGAACTCGCGGGCCAGGGCCGAGACGAGCGTGCTCTTGCCGGTGCCGGGCGCGCCGGTCACGCCGATAAAGTGCGCTCTGCCGGTGTGGGGGTAAACCTCCCTCAGGACAACCCGGCTGGTGGGATCCCCCGATTCTATCAGGGAGATGGCCCGGGCCAGGGCCCGACGGTCTCCGTCGAGCAGGCGGCTGACCACATCCATAGCGACACCTACTAGGGCCGGCGAACGTGCTCGCGAATGAAAGTGATGTACTCGCTGCTGGGAGTGCCCGGTCCGTAAATGGCGGCGATGCCCGCCTGTTTGAGCGGCTCGACATCCTCATCGGGGATAATGCCGCCGGCCACGATCAGCACATCCTCCCCGCCGCGCTGCCGCAGCAGTTCGGCAATCCGCGGCAGGAGGGTCATGTGCGCGCCGGAAAGGATGGAGAGGCCGATGACATCCACATCTTCCTGTAAAGCCGCCTCGACGATCATCTCCGGCGTCTGCTGCAGGCCGGTATAGATGACCTCCATCCCGGCGTCCCGCAGCGTCCGGGCCACCACCTTGGCCCCCCGGTCGTGACCGTCCAGCCCCGGCTTGGCCACCAACACACGGATCTTGCGTTCCATCGGCCTAACCTCCTCGTCGGTGTGGTGCGGCGTTCCTGGATCCAGCAGCCCTATTGTACTACAAGCAAGCCGGGCGTGCAACCGAGAAGAGGAGGCAAGAATCAGGAGGCCGGGCCGTTACACGGCAGAGGTCTGGGTGAAATAATGATGAGCGGGCCGGTATCCGGCGGGCAACTTGCCGACAACTGTGGTATAATTCGCCGAGATCGGCAGCGCCACAGGGATAGCCGACAAGGAGGATGCCTTGCGCCGCGCTCTACTGTTCACCCTGATATTCCTGTTCGCCCTCGCCGGCTGCTCCCTCTCGCCGGCCCCGCCGCCCACCTATCCCCCCGACAAGGCCCAGTCCTTTGCCGCCCAGGTGGACGGGATGAGCGAGAGCCTGCTGCTGGCCATGAGCAATAACGACGAGGCGACCTTCCTGCGCGACATGGAAACCAAGATGAAGGAGGCCAGCAGCGGCAAAAGCTTTGTCCAGCTCCAGGAGCTGATCATCGCCAAGATCGGCAAGTACATCGCCGGGTCCAAGCAGATGGTCAAGGTGGACGAAGCCGAGGGCTATCCACGCATCTGGTACGACGCCAGGTTCGAGCAAGAGGCGCATGTCCAGGTGCTGGTGGTCTATGATGTGTCCACGGGAAAGCCCCTGATCACCGGGCTGTGGCTCGACTCGCCAAAACTGAGACAGTAAGCCGTCGGCGCGGAGCGGGGGGAGTGCAACGCAGCCTCGTCAGGAGGGCCCGGGATGCGCATCGCCATCGACTATGCCTCCGCCGTCTGGCAGGGAGCCGGCATCGGCCGTTACACACGGGCGATGATGAGCGCGCTGCTGCGCCGGGACGGGGAAACCCGCTACCACCTGCTCTACCCCCGGGGGCTCCCCGGCCGGCCGGCCCCCTTTCTCTCCCACCTGGCCGCGCTGCGCCAGGCCCACTCCAACCTGCGCCTGCACCCGCTGCCGCTCTCGGACCGCTACGCGGCTATCCTCTGGCAGCGGCTGCGGCTGCCGATCCCCATCGAGGCGCTCTGCGGCCCGGTCGACCTCTGCTACTCGCCGGACTTTGTCCTACCGCCCCAACTGCGCGGCCGGCGCATCGTCACGGTGCACGACCTGGCCTATCTGGTCTACCCGCAGTGCGCCGTCCCGTCCCTCGGCTGGTACCTACACCGGGCCGTGCCGCGTTCGGTGGCCCGCGCCGATCTGGTGCTGGCCGACTCCCATAGCTCCCGGCAGGACATCATCCGCCTGCTGGGGGTGCCGGCCGAGCGCGTGCGGGTCGTCCCGCTGGGGGTGGATGCGGCCTACCGCCCGTTGGAAGACCGGACCCTCCTGGAAGGAGTGCGGGTGCGCTACGGCCTGCCGGGGCGCTTCCTGCTCTTTGTGGGCACGATCGAACCGCGCAAGAACCTGCCGCGGCTCCTGGAGGCGCTGGCCGGCCTGCCGGAGGAGGAGCGCCTGCCGCTGGTGGTGGTCGGCAAGCCCGGCTGGCTCTACGAGGAGTCATTCACCAGCGTCGCGCGCCTTGGCCTGGGAAGATGGGTGTACTTCCTGGGCTTTGTGCCGGAAGAGGAGCTGCCGGCCCTCTACAACCTGGCCGCCGCCCTGGTCTATCCCTCGCTGTACGAAGGCTTTGGCCTCCCGCCGTTGGAGGCCATGGCCTGCGGCACGCCCGTACTCACCAGCGGCACCTCCTCCTTGCCCGAGGTGGTGGGGGAAGCGGCGGTGCTGGTGGACCCCCTGGAGGTGGTCTCGATCCGCGAGGGGCTGCAGGCGATCATCCAGGACGGCACGCTGCGGGAGCGCCTGCGGGCGGACGGACTGGAGCGGGCGCGGGCCTTTACCTGGGAGCGGGCCGCCGAGGAGCTGCTCCAAGCCCTTGGGCAGCGCGCCTTCCACTCGCCTGCTCCAGGGTAGCGAGCCAGGCCCGCGCGGCGCGCGGCGAGCGCAGACGGACGACCTGGAGGTGGGCATAGGCCGGCCGGCCGAGCAGGGCCGCATACTCCCGTCGGCGCCGCCAATGCGTCTTGACCAGCCAGAGGAAGAGCGAGTCGCGGCTGAAGAACTGGCTCTGCCACGTCTCGCGGTTGGCTCCCCATAGCGCCTCGCGGGTCACGATCCGGCGCAGGGTGCGCCAGAGGAGCCTCCCCAGCACAACCAGAAAGGGGTAGTCCAGCCAAACCAGCGCCTCGGCACGGCCCCAGGTGATCTCGCGCACCTTGCTGTAGTTGCCGTCGACAACCCAGGCCGGGCCGGCCAGCGCCTGGGAAACGCGCTCGTAGAGGATGGCGGGGTCTGCCGCCTCCCAGTTCGGCCCCCAGTTGAGGGCATCGATCTCGACGTGCGGCAGGCCCAGGAGGCGGGACAACTGTTGGGCCAGCGCCGTCTTCCCCGCGCCCGTTGAGCCGACCACGGCGAGGCGGGACGGCAGCCGGCCGTCCGGCGAAGGCGCGCCCCCGGCACCAGGCGCGGCATCACAGCTCGATTCGTGCTCCGGGGCCTTGCGCCAAGACAAGCGGTTCACCAGCCCTCTCCCAGCAGGGAGGCCAGTTCACCGGCCCAGGTGCCCGGCCCCATGCGGATGCGCTGCAGCCGGTAGAGGTTGTCGCGCGTGTGCCAGCGCCCGTTGGCCGTGGTAAAGGCCCCCAGGTAACCGGAGGAGCCCAGCATAACGACGGCGTTATCGTCGTAGGCGCCATAGGGGTAGCAGAAAAAGCGCACCGGCCGGCCGGTGTGGCGCTCGATGATCTCCTTGCTGCCCTGGACCTCGTCGGCCAGGAGCTTTTCGGGCAGGCCGGCCGTGCCGATATGCCGCCGGCCGTGCGACTGGATGTCCATGCCCGCGGCGCTCATCTCCTGGACCATCGCCCAGGTCAGGTAGCCCGGCCGGTCCTCGTCCACCGCATCCGTAAAGATGAAAAAGGTGCCGACAAAGCCGTACCGCTGCAGGGCCGGGAAGACGACCTCATAGGCGTCGCGGTAGCCGTCGTCAAAGGTCAGGAGGACCGGCTTGGGCGGCAATGCCTGGCCCCGCACGAGGTAGAGGAAGAGGTCGTCGGCGGCGATGGTGTGAAAGCCGTTGTCGGCCAGGTACTGCAGGTGGGCTTCGAACTCCGCGGGAGTGATGGTGAGGTTGCGGCGCACCGCGTCGGCATCGGCCGGCAGCTCCTCCACATAGTGATAGACGAGCACCGGGACTACGGCCAGGTCGGGGAGGGGATAGGCCGGCAGCAGCCACTGCGGGACCGGGACGACGCCGGCCAGCGGGGTAGGGGAGGGCGCGGGCGTCGGAGGGATGGCGGTTGGCAGGGGCGTGGGGCTGGGCTCCGGCGTCGCCGTGGGCGCGGGCGTGGCGCTGGGGGCGGGCGTGAGGCTGGGCTCCGGCGTCGCCGTCGGCGGGGGCCGCGTGGGGATGGGCGTGGGGAACCAGGTAGGCGCCGGCAGGTAGAAGGCCGTGGGCCGGGGCGTGCCCCGGCCCACGGCCGCCGGCGTCACCGCCTGGGGAAATAGGGAGGAGCTGCCGACGGCGGGAACGATCTCCTCCTGACCGGACGTCTGCCGGGCAAGGACCACGGCGGCCACGGCGATGAGCACAACCTCGAAGGCGATGCCGAGGGTCAGGAAGGTGTGCAGCAGCGACGATTTGCCCAAAGATGCGCTCCTGAAGTGCCGGCCCCTGCGTTGCCTGAAATGTCGGGCCGGCTTCAGTATACCATATCGGCCGGCGTTAGGCAAAGGACAGGGAAGATGGTATAATAGAGCATGTACGGCCAAGACCCGATCGGAGAAACGCCTATGCTCCTGTGCCAGCTTTTGTCCGAACTCCCCGGCGCCGTCCTGCGGGGGGAATCCGGGGTAGAGATCGCCGGCCTGGCCTACGACTCGCGCCTGGTGGGGCCGGGATTCCTCTTTGTCGCCATTCGCGGCGCGCATGTGGACGGGCACAGCTACATTCCCGACGCCCTGGCCCGCGGGGCGGCGGCGGTGGTGGCCGAGGCCGGACGGCCGCTGGAGTTGTCCGTCCCCCTGGTGCAGGTGCCCGATCCGCACGCCGCCCTGGCGCACCTGGCGGCTTCCTTCTACGGGCACCCCGCCCGGCGGCTGCTCGTCGTCGGCGTCACCGGCACCGACGGCAAGACCACCACCACCTTCCTCACCAGCAGCGTGCTGGAGGCCATGGGCCACACCACGGCGCTCTTCGGAACGGTCGACTTCAAGATCGGCCCGCGCCGCTGGGCCAACAAGGGGCGCCAGACCACGCCGGAATCGCTGGAGGTGCAGTCGTTCCTGCATCAGGCGGTGGACGCCGGCTGCACGGCGGCGGTGCTGGAGAGCTCCTCGCACGGCCTGGCGCTGAACCGCCTGGAGCACTGCGAGTACGACGTGGCCGTGCTGACCAACGTGACCCACGAGCACCTGGAGCTGCACGGGACGGTGGAGGCCTATCGCCTGGCCAAGGCGCGCCTTTTCGAGATGCTCTCCGAGGCCCAAAAGTGGGAGGCCGACGGGGCGCGGCATCCGGGGAGAGGTATCGGCGTGGTCAACCTGGACGATCCCCATGCCGAGCTCTATATGTCGCGCACGCCGGGGGAGCTGTGGACCTATGCGCTGCGCCATCCCGAGGCGCGGCTGCGGGCGCGGGACGTGACCCCCGGCCCCACGGGGACGGCCTTTACCGCCGAGGCGCCATCCGGCCCCATCGCTATCGCCCTGCGCCTGCCGGGCCTGTTCAACGTCTACAACGCCCTGGCGGCGGCCGGCGTGGGGCTGGCGCTGGGGGCGACGGGGGAGCAGGTGGCCCAGGGGCTGGCCGCGGTGGAGGGCGTCACCGGGCGGATGCAGCGCATCGACGAGGGCCAGCCCTTTACCGTGCTGGTGGACTATGCCCATACGCCGGAGGCCTTCGAGACGGTGATGGGCATGCTGCGGCCGGTCGCCGGCGGGCGGATGATCGCCGTCTTTGGCAGCGCCGGCGAGCGCGACCGCGAGAAGCGCCCCATGCAGGGCGAGGTCGCCGCACGCTACTGCGACCTGTTGATCCTCACCGACGAGGACCCCCGCCGGGAGGACCGCGAGGCCATCCTGGACGAGATCGCCGCCGGCGCCGAGCGGCTGGGCAAGGTGCGCGGCGCGGACTATCTGTGCATCGCCGACCGCCGGGAGGCCATCCGCGCGGCCATGGAGCGGGCCCGCCCCGGTGACCTGCTTCTGCTTTTAGGTAAGGGGCACGAGGGCTGCATCTTTTACGCCGACCACGCCCTTCCCTGGGACGAGGCCGCCGTGGCCCACGAGCTGCTGCGGGAGATAGGGTACGGGAAGAAGAAAGAGATCTGAGAGCGGAGAGCCGAGTGCGCTGGGAGGGGAGCAAAGCAACGGGGAGGAGGGAGAGGACTAAACCGAAGGACAGAGGACAGAGGAGGCGTGCCGTGTTCGCTCCAGACAGGGCTTCGGCCGAGCAACTGGACGCCGCCGACGAACTGGCCTCCTTCCGGGAGGCGTTCGTCGTCGCCGAACCCGACCTGATCTACCTCGACGGCAACTCCCTGGGCCGACTGCCCCTCGCCGCGGCCGAGCGTGTGCCGCAGGTGGTGCGGAAAGAGTGGGGCCGGCAGCTCGTCCGCGGCTGGAACGCCGGCTGGTACGAGGCGCCGGCCCGCGTGGGCGACAAGATCGCCCAACTGCTCGGCGCCGGCCCCGGACAGGTCGTCGTCAGCGATTCCACCTCCGTGGACCTGTTCAAGCTGGTCGTCGCCGCGCTACAGGCCCGGCCGAAACGCGCCCGCATCGTCAGCGATACGCTCAACTTCCCATCGGATCTTTATGTCATTCAAGGGGCGATCCGGCTGCTGGACGACCGCCACCATCTGCGCCTGGTCCCCTCCGCCGACGGCATCCACGCCGACGAGTCCGGCCTCCTGGCCGCGCTGGACGAAGACACGGCCCTGCTCACCCTCTCCCACGTGGCCTTCAAGAGCGGCTACCTCTACGACGCCGCCCGCCTCACCGCCCAGGCCCACCAGTCCGGCGCCCTGGTGCTCTGGGACCTCAGCCACGCCGCCGGCGCCGTGCCGATCGAGCTTGACGCCTGGGACGTGGACCTGGCCGTCGGCTGCACCTACAAGTACCTCAACGGCGGCCCCGGCGCGCCGGCCTTCCTCTATGTCAACCACAGGCTGCAGGAGCAGCTCCGCTCGCCCATCTGGGGCTGGTTCGGGCAGCAGAAGCCCTTTGACTTTGATCTCGACTACCGGCCGGCCGCCGGCATCACCCGCTTCCTGGCCGGCAGCCCCCCTATCCTCTCGCTGCTGGCGATGGAGGCCGCCCTGGAGCCCCTGTTGAAGGCGGGCATGGAGCGCGTGCGGCGCAGATCGCTGCTGCTGACCTCCTACCTGCTCTACCTCGTGGATCACTACCTGGCCCCCCTGGGCTTTGCCCTGGGCTCACCGCGGGACCCCGCCCGGCGCGGCTCGCACATCAGCGTCCGCCATCCCGAGGGCTACCGCATCAACCGCGCCCTGATCGAGGAGCTAGGCGTCCTGCCCGACTTCCGCCCGCCGGACAACATCCGCCTGGGCCTTTCGCCCCTCTACACCTCGTTCGGCGAGGTGTACGAGGCCGTGCAGCGCCTCCGGCGGGCCGTCGAGGAAAGGCGCTACCTGCGCTACCCCAAGGAGCGCCTGGCCGTCACCTAGCGGATTTGCCGAGTCGGGGACACCCACAAGAGCATCCCTCTACGCTATCAACATCAGCGGCAGGTAGAACGGCCGGCGATCGGCAGCGCCAACGAGCACGGCCGGCCAGGCCCGGCCGCCGCGCGAAGGCGTCGTAGCCATAGTTTCCCCCGGGCACGACGGTGTGGGTGATGGGATCAAAGACGGCGAGGACGGCGCCGGGGCCTGTCGGGGGGACCGGGGGGGACAGCCGCGAGGGGCGCTCCCTTCTCCCTGTCCCCCTCTCCTCCGTCGCCCTACACGATCCCCCGCGGACGGTGGTTCTTGACCACGCCGCCCACCCGCTTGCCCCAGCCCAGGGGGTAGCCCTCGACCGCCACCAGCAGCCAGCCGGCCGGCCCCGGGCTGAGAAGCGGCTCGCCGCGCAGATAGGCCGCCACCTGTTCGCTTCTTTTAGGTAGATCGAGCAGTGCCCGCGCCTCCCGCGCCTCTAGCCCCATCGCCAGGGCGTGCGCCGGCACAAAACGCTCCCCCCGCACCTCCCCCAGCAGCCACCCCGCCCGCAACACCCGCAGGCCGGCCGGTTCCACCATCCCCCACGGCACCGCCACCAGGCGCGCCCCCAGCAGCACCAACTGCTCGGCCGACAGCGCCCCGCGCAGCGCTTCCTCACAGAACGAACCGTAGGCCCCCCGCGCCGCCCGCGGCACCGTCGGGATGCGCCAGCGGGCAAAGGAAGGCGCTACCCCCTCCGCCCGGCGCATCCGCGCCATGAAATGCCCCTCTGCCGGCCCCCTATGCGGCCACAGCCGCACCGCACGCGCCAGCTCCGGACGCCCGCCCAAGACCCACTCCGGCCGGCCCGGCGCAAACCCGCTCACCGCCGGCACCTCCTCCAGGGTAAACTCGGGGTGCGCCGCCAGAAAAGCCTCCACTACCCCCTCGTCCTCCTCCGGGGCAAAGGTACATGTGGCGTACACCAACACCCCGCCCGGACGCACGCACGCCGCCCCCGCCGCCAGGATGTGCCCCTGCCGCCGGGCGCAGCCGCGCACCGCCGCCTCGCTCCACTGGCGCACGCTCTCCGGCTCGCGCCGCCAGAGCCCCTCCCCCGAACAGGGCGCGTCCACCAGCACCCGGTCAAAGTACCCCTCCAGCCGCTCCGCCAGCCGTTCGGGCTCCTCCACGCTGACCACGACGTTGCGCACCCCGCAGCGCTCCAAGTTGCCCACCAAGATGCCGGCCCGCCGGGCCTCGACCTCGTTGGCCCACAGCAACCCCTGCCCCCCCATCCGCGCGGCGATGTGCGTGGCCTTGCCGCCGGGCGCGGCGCAGAGGTCCAGCACCCGCTCCCCCGGCCGCGGGTCGAGCACGGGGACGACGGCCGTGGCGCTGGGCTCCTGCAAATAGAAAAGACCGGCCGCATGCAGCGGGTGCCGGCCCAGGTGGGCGTCAGGAGGGAGAAGGGCAGCCTCCGGACACCAGGGGAGAGGGCCCCCTCCCGGCCCCTCCCCGCAAGGGGGGAGGGAACCCGGCGGCATGGCGATCTCGGGCCATTCGAGCAGCGCGGCGACCCGCGGCAGGCCGGCCTTGAGCAGGTTGGCCCGCAGCGCGTGCCGCGCCGGCCGGCCCAGCGCGGCGAGAAAGTCGGGATATTCATCGCCCAACAGGCCGGCCATCCGCTCCAGGAAGTGGGGCGGCAGGCCGCTTGTGCTATCCGGAGCCCTGGATGAGGAGCACAAGGGTCAGCCCTCCCTGCGCCAGCGAGACGATCAACATCGCCACAGGAGCGCCTGCGAGATCGAGGTGCGGAGTTCCGCGCCCCGATCTCGCGGGAAGTAGGGGTGGATAGAGAAAGCGAAAGACTCCACGCGGGTTCCTCCTGCCGCAGGCCGGCCGGGCGATACGTACCCTCCCCGGGCAACCGTTCGTCCCTGGCATACATGCTATCACAGATGGAGGTGCCATGTCAACAGAACGGAACCGAAAACCAATCTCAAACCACGGCCGCAAATCGGTTGCGGGGGGCCGAGACATGAAGCCATACGGAAGACCTGGCAGCGTATGGAACGACCGGCCCCACGAGTGTACAATGATAAGGTAGGCTCAGTAGACCGCAGATTGCGTTCGCAGTGCGCGCTTCAGCGCGCGCAGGCGGCGCTAAAGTGCCTACTACAAACAATATCTGCGGTCTACTGAGGCTACCTTTTTGGGAGGGACTCGGAAACAGCAACGCCCATTTGGCCGTTTCGCCTGTTCGGGTATATAATGGCCGTATGGCCACCGAGGGGCAACTCCGCGTCCTGATGCTCGCCGCCTGCCCGCTGCCGCTGCCGCGGGGTTCGCAGGTGTTGATCGCCGGCCTGTCCGAGGCGCTGCAGTCCCGCGGCCACGCGGTGGAGATCGTGGCCTATGCGGTGGGGATGGAGCAGCCCCGGCCGGCCGTGCCGGTGCGCCGGGCCCGGGGCCTGCTCCTGGGAGCGCCGCCGGACCCCCACCCCTCCCCCGTCAAGCCGCTGCTCGACCTGCTGCTGGCCGGCGAGGCGCGGCGCGCGGCGCGGATCTTTCGCCCGGACCTGCTGCACGCCCATAACTTCGAGGGGCTGGCCCTGGGGCTGTGGCTGCGGGAGCGCACGGGGCTGCCGCTGGTCTACCATCAGCACAACCTGCTGGAGCCGGAGCTGCCCAGCTACTTTCGCTTCCCGCCGCTGCGCTGGGCCGGCCGCGCTCTGGGCCGCTGGGTTGACCATGCCCTGCCGCGGCAGGCCGACGCCTGCATCGCCCTGCACCCCGAGGCCGCAGACTATTTGCAGCGCTGCGGGGTCGACCCGGCGCGCCTGCACGTTGTCCCCCCGGGGATCGACCTGCCGGGGCCGGCCGCGCCGTCCCCCACAGCCGTCCGCCGGCGCTACGGGCTGGAGCCTGGCCCGCTGGTGCTCTACTCGGGCAACCTGGACCACTACCAAGACCTGGAGTTCCTGCGGGTGGCCTTCCGCCTCGTGCGCCGGGCGCGGGACGACGCCCAGTTGGTGGTGGCCACGCACCAGCGCGCCCCGGTCCGGCGGATGGCCGGCGAAACGCTCCTCGCCGTGGGCAACTGGGAAGAGATGCGGGCGCTGCTGGCCGCGGCCGACGTGGCCGTCTCGCCGCGGCAGGTCTGCTGGGGCTTTCCGATCAAGGTGCTGAACTATATGGCCGCCGGCCGGCCGATCGTCGCCGCGGCCGGCTCGGCCCAGGGTCTGCGGCACATGGAGAGCGGCTGGGTGGTGCCCAACGGCGACGCCGCGGCCTTTGCCCAGGCCATCCTGGCCCTGCTGGCGGACCGCCCACTGGCCGAACGGCTTGGACAAACGGCCCGTTTTGAGGTACAATACCGTTACACTTGGCCGGCCTGTGCCGCGGCCACGGAGCGGGTGTACCGGCAGATGTTGGGCGGCCGAACACCAGGGCCCAAAGATTTGTGAACCAAAAGCGCCGGGGCACAAGAAGAGGAGGGCGGCAACCTCAGCGAGTAACGGACGCCAAACAAGTGCAATGGGAGGACAAAATGAAAGGCGCGATCGTCATCGCCATGCGCGAGATGGTACACAAGAAGTTCGGCAAAGCCAAGTGGGAAGAGGCGTTGCGGGCAGCGGGGGTCGACCAAGAACCGTTGCTCTTTCCGTCGATGGATGTGGATGAACAGGTCTGCCTGAAGATGATCGATGCGCTGTGCGGCGTCTTGGGGCTGCCGCTGGACCAAGTGGCCCGCGCCTTTGGCGATTACTGGGTCAATGTGTACTCTCAAAAGATTTACGGCTCTTTCTACATGGGCGTCAACACAGCCAGGGATTTCCTCCTCAAGATGGATGCGGTCCACGTAGCCATGACCAGGAATATGCCGGACGCCTCGCCTCCCAGGTTCGAGTACGAGTGGCGCGATGAGAAAACCCTGATCATAACGTACAGGTCCAAGCGTAAGCTGATCGATCTCGCCGTTGGGCTGATCGAAGGTGTCGGCAGGTTCTACAAGGAGGATCTCCAGGTAGCCAAACTGGGACCCGACCGGATCGAGATCATCTTTCCGTAAACCATCCGAAAGAAAAGGGACGATGCGTTTACTTCAGCGATTGGCGATCGCCTTGCTTCTCCCAACCCTGTTGCTCCCGGTCTCCTCCGCCGGCGGAACCACGCGCCGGGGCTATTTTCCCCCCCACATCCTCGATCGACCCCTGGGCATCGAGCCCCTGCCCAACGGCAATATCCTGATCACCGACGCCGGCGGGGCCTTTTACACCCTCAGCGACGCCGCCCTGCTGGAGATCGACCCCGCCGGCCGGATCGCCTGGTCGTACGCCGGCCCCATGGCCTTTCCGCACAGCGCCGAGCGCCTGCCCGACGGCACCACCCTGGTGAGCGACACGGCCAACGACCGGGTGTTCCGCGTGGACGGCCAGGGACGGGTGCTCTGGACCTCCGACGACTGGGGTGGCGGCAGCGGCACGCTGAGCGACGGCTCGCACCTGCGCTACCCCAACGACGCCGAACTGCTGGACAACGGCCGCCTGCTGATCACCGACCGCAACAACGACCGGGCCATCGAGGTCACCTGGGACGGCGAGGTGGCCTGGCAGTACGGCGGCCTGAACCGGCCGCACAACGCCGACCGCCTGCCCAACGGCCACACCCTGATCTGCGACTCGGAGGACAACGTGGTGCTGGAGGTGGACCCCTCCGGCCGGGTCGTCTGGAAGTTCGGCGACGCCTTTCCCCTGCGCTGGCCGCGCGACGCCGACCGCCTGCCCAACGGCCACACGCTGGTGACGGACACGCGCAATGGACGGGTGCTGGAGGTCACGCCGGAGGGTCTGGTGGTCTGGTCGTACGGCGGCCTGGCCCTGCCCTACGAGGCCGACCGCCTGGAGGACGGCAGCACCCTGATCGCCGACAACGATCACAAGCAGGTGCTGCGGGTGGATGCCACGGGAAAGGTGGTCTGGAGGTTCCGCAACTTTGTCGAAGCCTACCCCAAGGCGCTGCAGAACGGCGACTTGGAGGAAGATGCCGACGCCGACGGCATCCCCGACGGCTGGTACCCGGCGGATATGAACGCCGAGGGGCCGGTGGGCTATGGCAGCGTCGCCACCGGCGACGCCAGCAGGGGGGCAAAGATCTCGTACACCGGCGAGGGGCGGGCGGCGCTGCTGCAGGCCGTGGCCGTGGAGCCGGGCAAGACCTATCTCCTCTCCGGCCGGCTGATGGCCATCCTGACGCGCGGCGTCGCCGCCTACCAGGTCTGGTTCGTGGACGAGCTGGGGGGGCCGATCGGCGAACCGCTCACGGCCGAGCCCACCCTGCAGGGGCAGGCAGACTGGCAGGAAGCGCATCTGGAGGCGACGGCGCCGGCCGGCGCCGCCGCCGCGCAGATCTGGTGCCAGGCGGTGGCCACCGACGGGCTGGTGGCCTTCGACGCGGTGCGTTGGAGCGAGAAGCGGGCCCCGGCCTGGATTCCCTGGCTCGGGGCCGGGCTGGGGCTGCTGCTGATGGGGGCCGCGGCCGGCCTGTCCTGGCGGCGGCGCCGGCCGGCCTGCGGCTAGGCCCCGGCCCCCCCCCGGCGGGTAGAGCGAAATGACAACGTCCGAGACCAAAAAGCCATCCTACCTGACGCCGTTCACGACCGCGCTGTGGGCCGGCCTGGCATGGGCCGTGCTGTACGGCTTCGCGGACAACCTCCCGCTGCTGGCGCAGGGGGACATCTTCAGCCACGTGCGCGTGCGGCTGCAGGCCATGGCCTACACGACGGCGCTCTACGCGCTGGGCTTTGCCGTGCTTATGGGAACGGCCGGGCTGCTCCTCGGCGCCCTGCTGGGCCTCCTCCGCCGGCCGGCCGGCCGGCCCCTCCTCCTGGGCCTCTGGTTCGCCATCCTGGCCGGGGGCACCTCTGCCGCCTCCTGTATCTATACCTACAAGCTGCTGGAGCTCCCCCCGGGCAACCGCAACCGCCCCCTGGCCCTGGCCCTCTGCACCCTGGCCGGCCTTATCGTCGGGGCCTTTGGCGGCGCCTTGGCCGCCCTTGTGGCCCGCTGGTGGGAAAACGGGCCGGGCCGGCGGCGCTCCCTCCGGCGCGCCGCCGGGCACCTGGGGCTGCCGGCCATCGCCAGCGCCGCGCTGCTGCTGACGATCGCCGTGGGCCTCTACCGCAACGTCCTGCGGCCGGCCCTGGCCCGGCCGGCCGGCGAGCCCGCCACCGCCGAAAGGCCCAATATCGTCCTCATCACCGTCGATACCCTGCGCGCCGACCACCTCGGCGCCTACGGCTACGACCCATCCATCAGCCCGAACATCGACGCCCTGGCCCGCCGCGGCGTCCGCTTCCAGGCCGCCTTTGCCCAGTCCTCCTGGACGCTGCCCTCGGTCGCGTCGATGCTCACCGGGATGTACCCCACCGAGCTCGACACCTACGCCTGGCGGGGGCTGCGCATGCAGTCGCGCCTGGACCCGCTGCGCACCACCCTGGCCGAGTCGCTGCAGTCGGGCGGCTACCTCACCCAGGCCTACCTGACCAACGCCTGGCTGACGGTGGAAAACGCCTTCGAGCAGGGCTTTGGTGGCTTTGTCGCCTTTCGCGAGGGCGAGCCCTTCGACCTGGAACAGTTGCGGCAGCGCCCGCTCATCGGCCTGGCCTGGCGATCGGCGCTCCTGCGCCGCGCCGTCCAGGGCAGCCACGAGCTGCTCTTTGACCCCCGTCTGACCACGGCCAACGACGGCCGCTACGTCAGCCGCTACGGGGTGGACTTTCTCCGCGAGCACCGCGGCGAGCGCTTCTTCCTGTGGCTCTACTACATGGAGCCCCACACCACCTACGCTCCCTCCCGTCCGTTCCCCTCGCTCCCGGCCGGCATCTCGGAGGCCCAACTGAACAGCCTGCAGGCCCTGGACTTTTGGGACCTGGTGGACAACGGCGCCATGCTCGTGCCGGCGGAGCAGCGCGCCGCCCTGGTTTCGCTCTACGACGGCGAGATCCACGACGTCGACGCGGCGATCGGGCCGGTGCTGGACGAGCTGGACCGGCTGGGGCTATCCGACCGCACGTTGGTCGTGCTGCACAGCGACCATGGGGAAGAGTTCCTGGACCATGGCGGCTACGGCCACGGGACGACGATGTACGACGAGCTGCTGCATGTGCCGCTGATCGTCGCCGGGCCGGGGATCATGGGGCCGGGGCGGGCCATCGCCGAGCCGGTGCAACTGCTGGACGTGCTGCCCACGCTGCTGGAGGCGGCCGGCGTGGAGCCGCCGCCGGAGTCGCATGGGCGCAGCCTGTGGCCGCTGCTGCGCGGGGCAGAGCTGGCAGAGGTGCCCATCTACGGCGAGATGATCCACAGCTCTCCCGGCGAGCTCAAGACCGTGCGCTACCAGGGCTGGAAGCTGATCTATCGTTTTGCCGACGACCAGGTAGAGCTCTACGACCTGCAGGACGATCCCCAGGAGCAGGTGAACCTGGCGGCGCGGGAGCCCGTGCGGGCCGAGGAGTACGTGCGGCTGCTGCGGCGCTGGCTGGCGCAGGCCGTGGCGGTGGAGGAATCGCTGCCGCGCAGCCAGGTCCCGGCCGGCACCGACGAGCGCGTCCGGGCGATGCTGCGGGAAGGCGGGTACTAGAGCACAATGTCAGCATAGGAGGAGCACCGCCTTGCGGCCCGGATGGCTGAGCTACCTGGTCCTGGCGCTCGCTCTAGGCGCGCTGATCGCCGGCCTGTGGCTGGCCCTGGGGCCGGCGGAGCACTCGCCCCTGGGGGCCGGGCGCGACTGGGGCCTGCACTTTTACCCGGCCACGCGCGCCTTTTGGCTGCGGCAGGACCCCTACGCCGTCCCCGGCGTCTACAACCCCCCGTGGCTCTTCCTGGCGCTGGCCCCGCTGGCCCTCCTTCCGGAGCGGTTGGGGTGGGTCCTGCTGGCCGGGGCCACGCTAGCGCTGACGCTGGGCGTGGCCGGGTGGTTCGGCGGCCGGCGGTGGCCGGCGCTGCTGCTGGCGGGCACCAGCCCCTACCTACTGACGGCGATGCTGCAGGGGCAGGTGGACGGTGTAGGGCTGGCCGGGCTGCTCATCGTCGCGGCCTGCTGGGGAAAGGGGGAGGGCGCCGGCCGGCAGCTCGAGCCGGGCGCCCGGCGCGGCCGGCCCGGTTTTTGGGGGCCGGGGCCGGCGCTAGGGGCGGCGCTCCTGCTGCTGACGGCCAAGCCCCAGGCGGCGCTGCTGGCCGCGGCGCTGGTCTTGCTGCACCTGCTAGCCGGCCCTTGGCGGCGCTGGGCGGCAGCCCTTGCCGCCGCCCTGGCGGCCATCGCGCTGAGCAGCGCCTGGGCCGGCTGGGATTGGCCCCGGCGCATCGCCGAAAGCGCGCAGAGCCTGCCGCCGCTCCCCCTGCCGCGTGTCGATTCCTGGATGGCGCTCCAGGAGATGGGGCTGGAGCAACCGGCGTGGGCGCTCGTCCCGCTGGCCGCGGCCATCTTCGGGCTGCTGGCCTGGAGCTACCGCCGGGAGGGCTGGAGCGCTCGGCTGCTGAGCATGGCCGTCGTCGGGGGATTGCTGGTGACGCCGTACCTCTCCGGCCCGAGCCTGCTGCTGGGCACGGCATCGGCGCTGCCCTGGCTGGCGCGGGAGCGGCGCTGGTGGGCCGCCCTGCCGGCCTATGCCCTGGCCTGGGCGGACTCGTTCCTGCGCTGGGAGCCCACGTTCCGGGCGCTGGGAGTGGACCTCTGGCCGGGGGTCGTGCTTCTCATGGGGTTGATCCTGGAGCCGGCCCAGACGCCGGGGCCCAAGGCCGAGGGGAGTTGAAGAGCCAAGGCGCCGGGGGGAGGATAGAACACAAAGACACGAAGGCCCAAAGCTCCGGGGAGCTCTGCGTCTTCGTGTCTTTGGTCCGCAGGCGTCTTGGATGCGAAAGGCGCCCGATCTTACCGAAGCTCGACGACCGCGCCGGCCTCTTCCAGCTTGGCCTTGGCCGCCTCGGCCTGGTCCTTGGGAACGTTCTCCAGGATGGGCTTGGGGGCGCTTTCGACCAACTCCTTGGCCTCTTTCAGGCCCAGGCCGGGGATGAGCTCGCGGACGACCTTGATGACCTGGATCTTGCGCGGGCCGCCGTCCTTGAGAAAGACGGTGAACTCGGTCTTTTCCTCAACCGGGGCGGCCGCCGCGGGCGCGGCCGCCGCGGCCGCCGTGGCCGCCACCGCCACCGGCGCGGCCGCGGAGATGCCCCAGCTCTCCTGCATCATTTTGACCAGCTCGGCGACCTCGATCAGGGTCAGGCCCTCGATTTGATTCATGATCTGCTGCAGTTTCTCGGAAGCCATCTCTTTCTCCTTTTGACTATCATTCTGTCCGTAGACGAGGATACACGTACCCGTTCCGGGTGCGGCGCGCTAGGCGGCCTCGGCCGCCGGGGCCTCCGCGGCGCCCTGCTCAGCGCGCTGCTGGAGGACATAGAGCAACTGGCGCATGCTGGCCGTCAGGACTCCGAGCAGGTTGGCGGCCGGCGCCTGGATCATCCCCACGAGCTGGCCCAGCAGCACCGGGCGCGGGGGCAGGGTGGCCAGGGCCTTGACCCCCTCCGGAGAAACCGCCTGGCCCTCGAGCAGGCCGCCCTTGACCTTGATCACGGGGAAAACCCCCATCTGCTCGTGGAGCGCCTTGGCCGCGGCCACGGTGTCCTCGAAGGCCAAGGCGATCGCCGTAGGTCCCTCCAGGTAGGGCTCCAGGGTGGCCGCGGAGTCTCCCAGGGCCAGCCGCAGGAGCGTGTTCTTGACCACATGGTAGCCCACGCCATTCCGGGCCAGGGCGCGCCGGACCGTCGTCAGGTCCTTCATCGTCAGCCCCCGGTAATCGGTGAGGATCACCAGGTTGCTGCGGGCCAGTTCCGCGGACAGCTGGGCCACGATGCTCCGTTTCTTCTCTGTCGGCATCCATAACCTCCTTAGCTCTTCTGGCGGCAGCAAGGCTGCCGCACTCCACGCCTGCAAAAAGAAAGGCCCCTGCGCCCCAGACACAGGAGCCTATCGCTCGTTGGCACGAGAGAATCGGTCTCGCCTCGGCAGGTGGGTATCCCCATTGAGCCCGCAGGCGCCTGCTGTCTAGGGCGAATCAGAACTCGCTTGGTAAGGGCGGCGCTAGACGGCAGTCTTGACCGCCAGCGCCTCCGCCACATCCACCCGCACCCCGGGACCCATCGTCGGGCTGACGACGATGGAACGGACATAGGTCCCCTTGACCGAGGCCGGCTTGGCCCGGCGGATAGCATCCACCAGGCCGATAAAGTTCTCATAGAGCTGATCCGCGCCGAAGGAGACCCGACCGATGGTGACATGGATCAGGGCCTGCTTGTCGGTGCGGAACTCGACCTTGCCGCGGCGGACCTCGCCGATCACCCGCGGCAGGTCCTCCTGGTTGACCACGGTACCGCTCTTGGGGTTGGGCATCAAGCCTTTGCGCCCCAGCACCCGGCCCAGGCGGCCCACCACGCGCATCATGCTGGGGATGGCGATGGCCACATCGAAATCGGTCCAGCCCTCCTTCTCGATCCGCTCGGCCAGCTCGGTGCTGCCGACATAGTCGGCGCCGGCGTCGCGGGCGATCTTTTCCGCCTCGCCCTCGGCAAAGACCAGCACCCGCACCGGCTTGCCCGTGCCGTGGGGCAGGATCACCGTGCCGCGGATCTGCTGGTCGGTCTTGCGCGGGTCGACCCCCATGCGCAGGTGCACGTCCACCGCGCCGTCGAACTTGCTGATCGAGGCCCTCTTCACCAGCTCCATGGCCTCGCGGGGGCTGTAAAGGCGGGATTGATCGACCAACTGGGCTGCTTCACGGTACTTTTTCCCTCGTTTGCGCATCTCTTTCTCCTCGTGGTCCTGGCGGGCGTCAGCCCTCCCACGTTCCCTGCTCTCAATCAGTCCACAATCTCGATACCCATGTTGCGGGCGGTGCCGGCGATGATCTTTTCGGCGGCCTCGATAGTCTGGGCGCTGAGATCGGGCATCTTAGCCTGGGCGATCTCGCGGAGCTGGCTGCGGGTGATGCGTCCGACCTTGCTGCGGTTGGGCTCGCGGGAGCCCTTGTCGACGCCGGCGGCCTTGCGCAGCATGTCGGCGGCCGGCGGAGTCTTGGTCACAAAGGTAAACGAGCGGTCCTCGTAGACGGTGATCTCCACGGGGACGATCGAGCCGGCCATGCCGGCCGTCCGGGCATTGTACTCCTTGCAAAAGGCCATGATGTTCAGGCCGTGCTGGCCCAGGGCCGGGCCGACGGGCGGAGCCGGCGTAGCTTTGCCGGCCGAGATCTGCAAACGGATGACTGCTGCTACCTTCTTGGCCACCACACACCTCACAGTTCAGTTATCGGTCCCCGATCAGGGCACCAGACGCTCGATCTGCATGAAATCCAGCTCGATCGGCGTCTCGCGCCCAAAGAACGAGACCAGGACGCGGACCTTGCCCTTTTCCTGGTCGATATCGTCGACCACGCCCTCAAAGTCGCTGAAGGGGCCGTCGACGATGCGCACCGCCTGCCCGATGGAGAACTCGACGCGGATCTTGGGCGCCTCGGCCTCAATCTGCTTGAGGATCGCCTGGACCTCGTGCTCCGGCAGCGGCACGGGCCTGCTGTCCGGCCCGACGAACCCGGTCACCCCGGGGGTATAGCGCACCACGTGCCAGGTCTCGTCGGAGAGGAGCATCTGCACCAGGATATAGCCGGGAAAGATCTTGCGCTGCACGTTGCGGCGCTGACCATCGCGAATCTCGATCTCTTCCTCGCTGGGCACAAGGACACGAAAGATCTGGTCGACCACGCCCATCGAGCGGATGCGCTGCTCCAGGTTCTGCTTGACCTTGTTCTCGTAGCCGGAGTAGGTATGGACGACGTACCAGCGGGCCTCTTCTGGGATCGGGACCGCTGCCGCCGGCGTTTCCGAGGCAGAGGCCGGCGGAAGCGCCTCGGCAGGCGCTTCTGCTGAAGCCTCGTCGATCGGGAGTACCCGTTCCTCGTCCATACGTCCTCCGGCAACCCAAGCCGGGACTTGCCGCGCCGCGATCCAGGCCGGCGACGCGCTAGATCAGCGTGCCCAAGAGCGAGTACAGGCTAGCAAAAAGCGTGTCAAAGGCCCACATCAGCAGGGCCATCACGATCGAAAGGACCAACACGATCAGGGTCAGCGTGCGCAGTTCCTTCCAGGTGGGCCAGACAACGCGCCGGATCTCCGCCCGCACGTCGCGAAACCAAGAGACGATTCGGTTCGGTCCTGCCTTTTTCTTGTCCATCCTTCACCGCCGACGCTGGCTATTCCTCCGGCCTGCAAACGTGCCGTGGCAGGCCGAGAGGGACTCGAACCCCCAACCTGCGGTTTTGGAGACCGCTGCTCTGCCTATTGAGCTATCGGCCTGCGCGTGTGCGCCGGAACCCGGCGCGCTATGCGACTACTTGACCTCCCGGTGAAGCTGATGCTTACGGCACCGGGGACAGTACCTGCGCAGTTCCATCCTCCCGGAGTCGTTCTTCCGGTTCTTCTCGGTCGTATAGTTGTGCTCTTTACACTCTGTGCATGCCAGAGTCACGACAATGCGATCTTCCTTCTTGGCCATTGCAGAAGCTGCCTCGCTACTATTCCAGGACCTGGGTCACCGCGCCGGCGCCCACCGTCTTGCCGCCCTCGCGGATCG
>CAZQFV010000028.1:0-40445 GCA_964592645.1 uncultured Chloroflexia bacterium | reverse complement strand
CCGCTCCAGGCGTTTCGCAGTATGGGGCTAACTACATGACTTTGTAAAAGCCCTGCTGCTTGTCAAGCCTGTTTGCCAATCGCCGCCGGATGGGGTACAATGCTCCCCGGCGGATGATCGAAGAGCACGCCACGGAGAAGACCATGCGACTATCGGAACCCAAGCTGGACTGGCTGGCCGGCCAGGTTGCGGCCCTGCTACAGGAGCGCGACGATCTCGATATCCACTCCGACGCCAACCGCCTGCAGGCTCTGATCCGCCAGGCCATGCTGGAGGAGCTGACGGTCGAGGACCGGCTGGACGACGAGGTCCGCGAGCTGTTGAAGCAGTACGATCGCGAGATCCGCCTGGGACGCATGAGCTACAACACCCTCTTTACGCGCATCAAGGCCAAGCTGGTGCGCGAGCGGGGGCTCATCCTGTAGCATCGGCAATCGGCGGGCCGTCCCGACACCGGGCGGACGTCCCGGGGATCAGGAGGATGAAGATGCGCCTCTCACCGGACAAGATCGGGCGCCTGGGGGAACGGATCGTGGATTCCCTGGTGGAGAAGGGGGCCATCGCCCTGCGGCAGCCGGGAAAGGCCGGCCGGGCGGCGCTCGTCGCCGCCATCCGCGATCTGATCGTCGCCGACCTGCGCATCGAGGAAGAGATCGACGCCGAGGCCGAGCGCATCCTGGCCACCTACAAGCGGCAGATCGTGGGGACAGAGCGGGATATCCTCTTTCGGAAGACCAAGGAGGAGATCGCGGCCCGGCGGGGATATATCCTGTAGCGGGGCTACTGCCACTTCACCAGCCCCACCACGCGCCGCACCGGCAGGACAAACAGGATGCCGGTGTTGGGCGCGTCCAGCTGGCCGAGGACCTTTTCCGTCACCTCGACGAGCCGGTCCACATCCTGCTCGTCGACGATGGCAAAAAGGGTGCGGTTGGACTCGAAATCACTGCGCAGGATCGAGTCCAGCGAAGGGATCAGCGGCAGATCATCGCGGTAGCCGCCGCGCAGGCAGTGCAGGCCGGCGCTCTCCAAGACCGTGGCCCCCGGGATGTCGGCTGCGCCCCAGGCTTCCAGCAGCTCGGACAGCCGTTCCAGGTTCTGTACGACCAGGAATACAGCGACTGGCGCCATTATGCCTCCTTGCATCGCGGTGCGAGTTCACGGGCCAACCGATCGCTCGCCGGGGTCTCTCTCTCGGGCCGGCCGGGGCCGGCCGGCGGCGCAGGCGGCACGCGCCGCTCCTGGCGGAACGACACTTTCAGCAGCGGCGGCGTCAGGATCGTAGTTGCCAGCACGATGAGCATCACCACGGCAAAGAGCTGCTCGCTGATCCAGCCCTCGCGGATCTCGACCGTGGCCACGATCAGGCCGACCTCCCCGCGCGAGATCATCCCCAGGGCGGTGCGCAGCGCCGCGGCCGGCCGAAACCCTCCCAGCAGCGCCCCCAGGCCGCTGCCCAGCACCTTGGTGACGATGGCTACGGCGATGAGCAGGACGGCGAAGAGGACCATCCGTCCATCCAGGGCCCGCACGTTGGCCTGCAGCCCCACGCTGACAAAGAAGAGCGGCACGAAGAGGGCATAGCCCATGGTGTGCATGGCCTCGACGATCGTGCGCTGCAGCGCGCTGCGGCGCAGCCCCAGCCCCACCAGGAAGGCCCCGGTGATCGCCGCGACGCCGCCCAGGAACTCGGCCGCCCAGGCCACCAGGAAGGTGACTATCAGGACCACGGTGGGCACGACCGCGCTCACCGGCCAGCGCTCCACGCGGCGCATCAGCCGGGGCAGGCCCCACAGGCAGAGAAAGCCTCCCAACCCCAGGAAGAGGGCCATCCGGACGAAGATCAGCAGCAACCCGCCGATCCCCGCCTGCCCGCTGCGAAAGGCCATTTCGCCCGAGAGGATCAGGATGACCACGATGTCGTCGACGACCGCCGCGCCGAGCAGGGCGATCCCCTCCGGGCTGCGCAGCACGCCCAGCTCGAGCATCGTCTGGGCGGAGATGCTGACGCTCGTGGCCGTCAGCAGAACCCCCACGGCAAAGGCCGATGCCGAGTCGTAGCCGAACAGCCAGGCCAGCCCCCACCCGCCGGCCAGCGGCAGGACCACCCCCAGCAGGCCCGCCAGCAGGGCGCTCCACCCGGCCCGGCGCAGCTCGCGCAGGTCCACCTCCAGGCCGGCGATGAGCATCAGGACGATGACGCCGATCTCCGCCAGCAGGTGGATCGTCTCTGCCACCGTTTCGTCGAAGGCCGGCCAGTGCAGCAGGTTGAGCAGGCTGGGGCCCAGCAGCAGGCCCACCAGGATCTCCCCCAGGACGGACGGCTGCCGCAGGCGGGAGGCGAGCCACCCGGCTAGCTTGGCTAACAGGACGATGACGGCAAGCAGGAGCAGAAGCTGGAGCAGCGGCGACATTGAATTGTCCTTTCTCCGACGAAGACGTCGGACGCCATTGTAGCACAGAGGGCGCCATGAGGCAACAAAAAGCTTGTTGGAAAGAATGGTCTTTTGGGGTATAATAGTCCCCGTGCCCGGATCGGCACCTGGAGAGATCAATGGTCCCGTCAGCCGAGCGCTCGCCAGCTTCCCTTCCCTTTCCCCTGGATGCCCACCTGCCGCTGGACCGCCGCTGGGCCCTGGCCCAGCGGCGTGACCTGCCGGAGCGCGACTATGGCACTGTCCTCTTTGCCGACCTGAGCGGGTTCACGCCCCTGATGGAGCGCTTGGCCAACTCATTGGGGCCGCAGCGCGGCGCGGAGGAGCTCACCCGCCTGTTGAACGGCCTCTTTACCCCGCTGATCGCCGACGTCCATCGCCACGGCGGCAGCATCATCGCTCTCGGCGGCGACGCTCTGGCCTGCTGGTTCCCGGATTCCGGCCTCACCTCTGCTACCGGGCAGGCGGTGGGGGCGAGGTCCGCCGCCGCCTGCGCCCTGGCCATGCAGCGCCGGGTCGCCGACTTTCCGGCGGAGACGGCGGCCGGCCCGGCCTCCCTGGCTATGCACATCGGCTTGGCCACCGGGCCGGTCCGCCGTTTCTGTGTCGGCCGTTTTCCCTATGGGCGTGGCGAGGTCCTCGCCGGCGCCACCATCGACCGCATGGCCGAGGCCCAACAGCTCGCCGCCACGGGCCAGGTCGTCGTCGACGCCGCCACCGCCGCCGTCCTCCCCGAGGCCGTCCGGCAGCTCCTTCCAGGAGGCTATGCCCGGCTCGTGGACTGGGCCGGCCCGCCCCCCCAGGGGCAGCGGGCGCTCCCGCCCCCCCTGAGCGCCCGTCGCCTCCGCCCCTGGCTGGCCGAGCCCCTCTACGCCCGCCTCCGCGCCGGCCGCGGCGCCTTTGCCGCCGAGCTGCGCCTGGTCACCCCGATGTTTGTGCAGTTCGCCGGCCTTGACTATGACAACGACCCCGCGGCCGGCACCAAGCTCCAGCAGTATGTCGCCCTGGCCCAGGAGCACCTGGCGCCCTACGAAGGGTACCTCGTGCTCGCCTCCTGCGGCGACAAGGGCAGCCTGCTGTACATCGTCTTCGGCGCCCCCCTGGCCCACGAGGACGACCCCCAGCGGGCCGTGGGGTTCGCCCGCCAGTTCCAGGAGGCGGTCCGGGCGCTGCCCTTTATCACCGCCCAGCGCATCGGCCTGAGCGTGGGACGGGCCTACGCCGGCATCCTGGGCTCGCCGGAGCGCTGCACCTACACGGTGATGGGCGACGAGGTCAATGTCAGCGCCCGGCTGATGCAGGCCGCCGCCGAGTGGCAGATCCTGGTCAGCCGCGCGGTGCAGCGTGCCGCCGGCGGCCGCTATGCTTTCCACTCCCGGGGCCGCGTCGCCGTCAAGGGCAAGGAGGAGCCCGTCCCGGCCTTGGAGCCCGCGGTGGGGGAGCCGGGCCATCCGCCGAGCGAATCTGTACAGCGCCTGGTCGGACGCCTCCCGGAGCAGCAGGCGATGGCCGCGCTGCTCGACGTCGTGCCGGCCGGCCGGGGCCAGGTCTTGCTTATCCGGGGGGAGGCCGGCGTCGGCAAATCGGCCCTGGTGCGGCACCTGCTGCGCCAGGCCCAGGGCCGCGGCTGGTCCGCCCTCCTCGGCAGTTGCCTCTCCTACGGCCAACATATCCCCTACCTGCCCTGGCGGCTCATCCTGGAGGAGATCCACCATCTGCACCCGGCCCTGGGGCCGGACGAGCGGAAAGCCCGCCTGTCCGCCGCAGTCGAGGAACTCCCCGACCCGCCCGGCGCGCCGGGGTACTGGCGCGCCCGCTTCCCCCTGCTCGCCGAGGCCATGGGGCTGGAGATCGCCGATACCCCGCTGACCCGTTCCCTGGAGGGCGAACTGCGCCGCGACAACACCTTCCAGCTCCTGGAGGCCCTCGTGCGCCGCCTGGCTGCGGACAGGCCGGCCGTCGTCGTCCTGGAAGACGCCTACTGGGCCGACGAGCTCTCCCTGCAGCTCGCCGCGCACATCGGCCGCGGCCTGGCCGACCTGCCCCTCCTCCTGGTGCTCGTCCAGCGTCCGGCGACGCGCGAGCCGGAGGCGCTGCAGTCCCTCCCCGGCCAGATGAGCATCTCCCTGGACCCCTTGGAACCGCAGTACGCCCTGGAGCTGGCCCGGCAGCGGCTCTCTGCCGCCGCTCTCCCGCCGGAGCTCGAACGCCTCCTCCAGCAAAAGGCCCAGGGCAACCCTTTCTTCATCGAGGAGCTCCTCCGCGCCCTGCTGGAGGCCGGCTGCCTGCGCCGCCAGGATCATACCGTCGAGCTCGGCGGCGACTGGCGGACCCTCGCCCTGCCCGATACCATCGAGGGCGTCGTCCAGGCCCGCCTGGACCGCCTCCCCGAGGAGGAGCACCTGACGCTCAAGGTCGCCTCTGTCATCGGCCGCACCTTCGGGCGCCCGCTCCTGCGGGAGGTCCACCCCGCCCAGCCCGGCGAGGCCGTCCTGTCCCGCCAGTTGGAACGACTGGGAGAGGCGGCCTTCCTCCTGTTGGAGCAGGGGGCGCCCGAGTGGCGCTACGCCTTCCAACACCCCATCCTGCACGAGGTGACCTACGGGACGTTGCTCTTTGCCCAGCGCCGGACGCTGCACGGGGAGATCGGGGCGGCGCTGGAACGCCGGCATGCCGCCGACCTGCCGCGGGTGCTGGACCTGCTGGCCTACCACTATGCCCGCAGCGCGGAGCGCGGGAAGGCGATCCACTACCTGCAGCGGGCCGCGGAAAAGGCGCGGCGCGAGTACGCCAACGAGGTGGCCCTGGGCTACTACAGCCAGGCCCTGGAGCGGCTGTCGCCGGGGGAGTCCGCCCTGCGCTACGACCTCCTGGCCGGCCGCGAGCGCATCCATGACCTGCTGGGGGACCGCGAGGCCCAGGAGGCGGACCTCTTGGAGATGGGCCGGCTGGCGGCAGAATTGGCGGATGCCCGCCGGCAGGTGGAGGTGCTGAACCGCCGCGCCCGGAGGGCGGCGGATACCGGGGCCTTCGAAGAGGGCCTGCGGATAGGCCGGGAAGCGCAGGCGTTGGCCTGGCGCGCCGGCGACCTGCCGGGCGAGGCCGAGGCCGGCAAGACGCTCGGCGTGCTGCACGCCAGCCTCGGAGCTTATCCGGAGGCCCAGGAGGCCTTTCAGCGGGCCCTGCGGGGCTACCAGGCGCTGGGCATGCGCGAAGGGGAATTGACCTGTCTGAACAATCTGGGTCTTCTCAGTCGTTACCGCGGCAGCCTCGACGAGGCGCGGAGCTTCTATGAGCAGGCTCTGGAGATTGCCGGTCAGGTTGCCGACCGCCGACGCGAGGGCCAGTTGCTGCTCAATGTGGGCCTGATCCTCGGCCCGCGCGGCGAGTACGAGCAGGCCCGCGCCTACGGCGAGCGAGCGGCCGCGATCCTCCAGGAAGTCGGCGATCTGCACACACTCGAGATCGACCTGGAAAACCTGGGCGCCACAGCAGCGGCCCTGGGAGACCTGGATTCGGCCTTGGGATACCATCGGCGCGCCCTGGAGTTGGCCCGGCGATTGGAGGACTCTGAGGGGGAAGCCACCAGCCACTGCAGCCTGGGCAAGGTGTATATCCAGGGGTCTGACTATGCCGAAGCTCGCCTAAACCTGCGGGTCTCACTGCGCCGGTTCCGCCAGATCGGACACCGCCGAGGAGAATCCGACGCGCTGCACAACCTGGGGCTGCTCGAACTGCAGGCCGGCCGGCCCCGCGAGGCGGCACGCACCTTCCGACGTGCGCTGGCCCTGCGTCGGGAGATCGGAGAGGCGGGCAACGCCCTGGTGACGAACGCCTGGCTGGGGCTGGCCCTGGCGACGGCCGGGGAGCAGACCCAGGCCCAGGACTGCCTACAGGCCGTCCTGGCGCAGATCGAGTCCGAGGGCTATGGCGGCGACTCCCCGGAACAAGAGGTCTGGTGGGCGGCCTACCGCATCTGGCAGATGGGAGGGGAAGCGGCTAGGGCCGGATATGCCCTGGCCCAGGCCCACCGACTGGTCCAGGACCAGGCCGGCCGCATCGCCGACCCTGCCCGGCGGCGGTCCTTCCTGGAGCAGGTGCCCATCAATCGGGAGATCGAGGCGGCCGGCCGGCTGTACCTCAGCGCGCCCCTCCCTTGACCGCCAACGGCAGATAGACCCATCACCGCGGCGCGGGAGCGACGGCCGGCCTCGCGGCCTTGCCCTCGCTGCCGCAGGGATCGCGCACCGTCGGCGTCACCGCGCACGTCCCCGGCGCGGTAGGCGTGCGTGACGGTTACACCGGCGCCGTCCGACGTCCGGGCGAGCCATTCCGTGCCGTCGAAGCGGGAGAAGCGCAGGCCGGAGCCGCCCATTTGGCCAACTATCACATACCTCCTTGGCTCCTGAAGACGAGCGGCAGATAGATGGTCCAGCCTCTGGACTGCTGCACCGTCAGGGCGTACTGCACGGTGGCGGAAGAAAAGCCCAGGCAGTTGGTCGCCGTCAGGGTAACGGTATAGGTCCCCGAGAAGCCGTAGGTATGGACAACCGTTGCCCCGCTGCCTACAGCACCGTCGCCCATGTCCCAGGCGTAGGTGATGGGCGGGGTGGGGAGCGTCCACTCGGCGTAGCGCAGGTCGGCCCCCGTGGCACCATAGTAGGCAATATGGGGGTGCCCATCGCTATCCAGGGCCAACGAAGTGTATTGCTCTCCGGCGCCGTCCACCGTCTCCGACACCCAACTGCTGCCGTCGAAGTAGGCGTACTTCAGATTGCCGCTGCTCCAATCATAGTAGCTGAAATGAGGCCGGCCGGTCCCGTCCAGGGCAATGGCGTTGTAGGTGCCCACCCGCGCCGGGCCGTCCACCGTCTGGATGTGCCAGGTGACGCCGTCAAACCAGGCGTACCGGAGGTCCCTGTTGCCGGCGTCATAGTAGGCGATGTGCGGCCGGCCGGCCGCATCCAGGGCCAAGGAGGCGTAGCATTGCACGCCGGCGTCGCCGGCCACCGTCTCGCTGATCCAGTACGTGCCGTCGAAGTGGGCATACTTCACGGCCGAGGCGTTGACATCGCAGTAGGCAATGCGCGGCAGGCCGCTCGCGTCCAGCTCCAGCGAGTTGTAGTGGCCGCGGTTGCCCACGCTTTCCACCACCTCCACGTTCCATGCCAGCCCATCGTAGGAGGCGTACAGCAGGTTCGTGTTGTCCAGGAAGCTGATGTGCGGCCGGCCGGCCGCGTCCAACTCCAGGGAGTTGTCCCCGACGTCGGCTCCGGCATAGGCCAACTCCCGGTGCCAGGCCGCACCGTCGTAGTAGGCGTAGTAGAGGTCGCCGGAGAGGCGGTAGCTGATGTGCGGCCGGCCCAGGGCGTCCAGCGCCAGCGATGTGTTGGCGGCGATCGGGCCGCGGTCGTCGACCACGACGCTCCGCCAGGCCACGCCGTCATGCCAGGCGTACTTCAGCGCCCCGGAGGATGTATCCGCGTAGCTGATGTGCGGCCGGCCGGCCGCGTCCAGCGCCAGCGAACTGTAGCGGCCGACGTCGCCTTCGCCGTCCACCGTGGCCGTGTACCAGGCCGGCCCGGCCACCTGGGCGACAAAGGCGACGGTCTGGCTCACCGGCGGGAAGGCCGGCTGCCAGGAGAAATCGAGCCCCGCGACGCCGGTGCAGGCCGGCAGGATGACGTTCGTGCCGCGGTAGGAAACAAAGCGGTCCCGGATGCCTATGTTGTTGTTGGCCGCCCCGGCGAGAGCAACGATAGGCTGATCGGCCAGGAGGATGGCCGCGGCCCGTTCATCCGGCAGGTCCGGCAACGTCAGGCGCCGGATCTCCCCCGGCCCCACCACGGCCCGGTCCCAGGCCGGCGTGCCGGTCGAGGCCGATACATAGCGTGCGATGACCGTGGCCGTCACCGGTCCCTCGTTCCGCACCCAGATGCGGTCCCCCGTCTCCCAGCCGTCGAACCCGTGGAAGAGGATCGGCAGGGCCACGGCCGGCGTGGCCGCCGCATGGTCAAAGGCGCGATAGTCGTAGCCCTCCTCTTCCCCCACCACGCCCCCGACACTGTGGACGACGGCGACGAGGGGCTGGTCGGCGCGGATAACAGCCGAGCCGCGCGCGGCGAGCGGCGGGGTCAGCACGACCCCACCATACGGTTCCAGATAGGAGGCCATGGTCATCCCGTTGGACCAGGTAATCACCGAGGTGCTCGCCACCGGCGCGGTGTTCTGTAAGGCGACGGTCGTCGTGATCAGCGGCGGCAGCGAGATGGGCACGTGGGGCAGCAGGAGCTCTGTGCTCCCCTGGAGGGGCGCGGCGAAGGCCGACCAGCCCTGGCAGTCGTTGCGGACCGTCACCTCGAGCGGGCGGTCGGCCGCGATCATCGCTTGGCCCACGAAAGGCCAGGGCAGGCCCAAGTCCCCCACAGGGCGCAGCACGATGTAGCCGTTTGCCGGGACCGTGCGGAGCAGCGCGCCGGCGCCGACACCTCCGGGGTCGAAGGCGTACAGGGTCAGCATGGCTTGCTCTTGGTCCAGGTTGTGGATCCAGACGAAGACGCAGCGGTCGAAGGGGAAAAAGGCCGCCGGACCGAGGCCTTGGTCGGGAACGCCGGGAAAGATGGCGCTGCCGGCCTCGCCGAGCGCCTTTTCCAGGTGGGTCACGCCCATAGCGGCGCGCACGGGGGTCTCCAGGACCACCGTGCCGCTGAAGCCCGCGGGGAAGCCTGGGAGGTCGGCCGGGGCGTAGACGCGCGTGCCCCCGCCGGGCAGCACGGCGGTGAAGGAGTAGACCTCGCTGCCGTCGGCGCCGTAGAAGCGGGCGGTGATCGGCTGCTCGTCCATGGCCAGGTTCAACACCTGGAGGTCGGTGCTCATCCATGCGCCGCGCACAGGATCGCTGGCGCCGACCGGCGCAACCCCGGGGACCAGGGTTCGGGGACAGGCCGGGGACACAGACAGCAGGGGGAGCAAGGCCACCAGGAGCACGAGTAGCCCGAAACGCCCGGATCGCAGAGCGCGCCAGGACCTCATCGCACACCTCCATGACTTGAAGACGTAAAAGCCTGCCAATACGGGCTCTTACGGGTTCACCAGCACGCTGAACGGCACCTGGGGCACGAGCTCCAGCGCGCCCTTGTACTCCTGGACCACCCCCTCCACGCGCACGCGCGTGCCGGGGGAAAGGAGCAGCGCCCCGTCGCGGACGCGCTCGAAGACGTTCTGCCACAGCAGCACCTGGATCGTGCCCGTCCCATCGTCCACGTAAACGCGCTGGCCGCTGGAGAAGGACTCGGCGCGGCTCACGGTGCCCGCGATCGTCGCCCGCGTGTTCACGTCGGCCGTGGTGATGCTGCCCACCTGGCGCACCGGGGCCAGGGAGCCGGGGGCCAGCGCCTTCACCTGGCTGCCAAAGTCGGGCTCGAGCTGCCATTGCCCCTCGTACTGTCCCACCTCGCCGTAGGCCTGCACCGTGGCCCCGACCAGGAGCTGCGGCGCGGCCCAGCAGTCGTCGTAGACGTTCTTCCACATCACCAGGGTGGCCTGCCCGGTGCCGTCGTTCAGGGTGAACTTGAAGCCTGCCGAGAAGCTGCTCATCCAGACGATCGTCGCCTGGACGGTGACCTTCTGCCCCTCCAGGCCGGGCAGGCTGGAGAGCGCGGTCAGCACCGGCTGCGGGGTCGCCGTGGGCGCGGGGGCCTTGGTGGCGGCGGGGGTCGGGATGGGCGTGGCGCTGGGCGCCGCCGTCGGCTCGGCGGTGGCCTGCGGTGTGGCGCTGGGGGCGGAGGTGGGCCGGGATGTGGCGGTTGGCGGTCGGGTGGCGGTGGGGGGTGGGGTCGCCGTCGGTGCCGGGGTCTGGGTGGGCGGCGGCGGGGGCGGCGTCCGGGTGGGGACGGGGGTCAGGGTGCCGCAGGAGGCCAGCCCCAGCAGCACAACCAGGGGAAGCCAGACCAGTCGCTTGGGAAGGACCATCGGAAGGCTCCTCGTCGATTACGGCAGCAACACGATCCCCGACGCCTCGGGGACGATCTCCAGGGTGCCCTTGTAGACCTGGATCTCCCCGGTGATGCGCACCCGCGCGCCGGCCGTGAGCCGGCCGGCCTCGGGGAAAGCGTCCACCACGTTCTGCCAGAGCAGGAGCAGGATCTCGCCGCTGTCGTCGCGCAGGGGGCCGCGCCGCCCGGAGGAAAAGGTTTCTATCTCGCCCAGGACCCCCTCCACCGTCAGGACCTGCCCCTCGCGGGAGGCGGAGATCTCCCCGATCGGCGTGACCGTCGCCGGGGCAGGGGTGGGCGGCCCGCCCTGCCCCAGGACGACGATATCGGCGCCCCGGCGCGGGACGATCTCCAGCGCCCCCTTGTACTCGGCGACCTGGCCCTGGACGCGCACCTCCGCGCCGGCTCCCAGGCCGGGAGGCGCTTCCTCCAGCACGTTGCTCCACAGGAGCAGTGTGATCTCGCCGCTGCCGTCGCTCAGGGTGTAGCGCACGCCCTTGGAAAAGGGCGCCGCCGGCCCCAGCACCCCGTGCAGCGTCACCATCCGCCCGACATCGGCCGGGGCGAGGTCGGCCACGGTGGCCTCCTCCGGGGGCGGCGCGGCGACCAGGATGGCCACGTCCTGGTGGATCTCGGGGACGATCTCCAGCTCGCCCCGGTACTCGGAGACGGCGCCCTGCACTTTCACCTGCGCGCCCACGTCCAACGTCGCGGAGTAGGGCACCTGGGCATAGACCGAGTCCCAGAGCAGCACCACCACCCGGCCGCTGCCGTCGTCCAGCGTAAACTTGACGCCGCTGCTGAAGGGATCGCTCTCCACGACCTGCCCCTGCACCTGTACCCACCGGCCGACATCGGCCGAGGTAAGGGCGCCGATCTGCCGGGCCGTCGCCATGGCCACCTCGCCGCTCAGCGCGACGAGGTCGGCCGTGGAGGCCGGCACGAGCTGCGGGGTATCGCCGTAGAGGGCGACGGCGGCGACGACCTCCAGCGCCTGGCCCACGGCCAGGGGCTGGAGGGGGCCAGTGAGCTGCTCCAGGGCCGCGCTCACGGCCACGGCGATATCGCCCGTGCCGTCGCGCAGGGTGATCAGTGTCAGCCCCGCGTAGGGCACGCGGACCTCGCGCACCTGGCCGCGCACGCGCACGCGCCGGCCGATGTCCAGCGGCGTGAGCTGGCCGATCTGGGCCTCCTCCGGCTCCGGGCGGGTGATCCGCAGCAGCTCGGGGGCGTTGATGTACATCGCCGTAAAGTCCTCGCGCACGCGCACGTTGCCGGCCACGCTGACATGGTCGCCCACGGAGGGGATGCGGCCCATGGCGATCAGGTCCCGGGCGTCGGCGCGGTAGGCTGCGACGCGCAGTTCCCCGGTGTCGTCGTTCACGGTGAAGGAGAGCCCCTCGCCCTGCGGGTCATAGTCGGGGCCGCGGGTGACCAGCCCCTCGACGCGCAGGTAGGCCATGTTCATCATCCCGCCTAGCTGCCCGATCTGCACCAGGGGGGGCTGGACGCGGGTCGAGGCGAACCACAGGCCGGCCAGCCCGACCACGGCCAGGACCGCCGCGGCGATCTTGAGCAGGCGCAGGGAGGTGCGGCCCTGCAGGTGGGCGCCGCAGTAGGGGCAGGCCTGGTAGGGGCCGGTGAAGCGCCCGCAGCTCGGACATTCGCTCATCGCTTTGCTCCTTGGCTGGCTGCTCATCCTGTCGAGGCCCATTGTACCATTCTCCGGCGCGTTTGTCTAGAAGTTATCTCATAAATCAAGTTATTGATGCGTCAAAACGCGCAACTTTGGCAACCAGGTTACGCCCGGGCCACCATCACCGCCGCCCAGAAGCAGCGAAAGGCCGTGGGCATATCGGGGGCGGCGAACTCGATGCGCCGGCCGCCGTCCCACTGGACGCCGGGCACGGCCGCGGCGCGGGCGGCCATCTCCACCTGGTGGAACGCGACGGCCATGGCAAGCGGCGCCGCCGGGCGATAGGGCGGTGGCGCCTGGCCGGCCTTCAGCCGGCCGACGGCCCGCCTCGCCGCGGCATAGATCGCTTCCTGGGCCGCGGCCGGCGAAAGACACTCGGCGGCCATGTTGCCGTGGGCCCGTTTGACCACGGCGGTCTCCAGCGGCCCCAGCAGGTCCGCGGCCTCGGCGCAGGCCGTCCCGTCGCCCGAGATCAGCACTACCGGCACGTCGTAGTGTCCGCACAGGCCGGCGTTGATGCCGATCTCGCCGATCGGCCGACCGTTCAGCCAGACGTCCGCTACCCGCGAGGCAGACCAGGTGTGTCCCAGGATGGCGTCGGGAGCGCCGATGCGCGCATGGTAGCCGACGAACATCGCCGCCGCCACGCCGCTCTCCACCCCCTGGACCATCGTGAAGGGCGGGAGGCTGCCGGCGTACAGGGTCGCTCGCGGGTCCAACTCCTCGATCAGGAGGTTGTTGCTGTTCCCGTGGCCGTCGACGATGAGCACGCTGCCGGCCCCGGCATCCAGGGCGCCGCGGATCGCCGCGTTCACGTCGGCCGTCATCAGGCGGCGGAAGCGGGGGTACTCGGCATGGCCGGAGTCGACCTGGTTCCAGTTGACCACGCCGGTGATGCCTTCCATGTCGCAGGCGATGAGGATCTTCATGGGATAACCTCCAGGATGGCGAGAAAGCGCCAAGACGCGAAAGCGAATCAGCGAGAAAGCGAGTCGGCGAGCAGGAAGCGCAGGGCCGCGGGGAGCCGCCGGCTCCAGGCCGACTCGTGGTGAAACGCTCCGCGCTCCTCCACGTAGAGCAGTTGCTCGCCGAGACGATAGCCCTTGTGCAGGAGCAGGTCGCGCATCCGCCGTACGTGGGCGCGATAGGCGCGGGAGAACGCGCCTACCAGGCGGACGTTTTCCTGCAGGCCGGCCCCCTCGCGCGAGCCGACGTCCATATAGATCTTGCCCGGCACAAGGGGCGCCGCTTCGACGAACGGAAAGATGGCCCGGGCGTGCCCCAAGGCCGGGCTGAACGCGCCCGCCAAGCCGAATGTCTCCGGCCGGCGGAAGAAGGCGTACAGGCTGATCAGCCCGCCCATCGAGGAGCCAAGCACCCCGGTGTGTTCGCGCTCCGGACGGGTGCGGAAGTCGGCATCCACCAGCGGCTTGACAGTCTCCGCCAGAAAGGCGATATAGTCCTCGCCCCGGCCCGGCCCCTCGCGCGGGTCGCCGTAGGGGTTGTACTCGATCATGCGTCGGGCCCCCATATGGGGCACGCCGACGACGATGGCCTCGATCCCCTCTGCGGCCAGGGACTCCAGGGTCTCGTCCACCTGCCATTCGCCGGCGAACGACGTCGCCCGGTCGAAGAGGTTTTGCCCGTCGTGCATGTAGAGCACGGGATAACGGCGATCGGTACCTTTGTAGGATGGGGGCAGGTAGGCCAGGATGTCGCGGCGGTTGCCCAGTTGCAGGCTCAAGACCTTGTAACACACCCGGACATTGCCCACCACGGTATGCCCGCGGCGGCTCTTGCGTTCCATATAGTCATGCCACATAGCCATACGCTGCCGCCCCCTCACCGTTGATCCAGCCGCACGGCCTGGACCAGGCCGGCCGCGTGGAGGTGGGCAGTGTCGTTCAACCGCTCGATGGTGCGGTTCTGCCACTTGTTGATGCGCAGCACGGTCAGACTGGCCGGGTAGGCGTCGAACCAGGCGTTTTGCAGGGTGTCCCAGCCGAGCTGCAGCCACCAGGCGACCTGCTGGGTGATGGTCCCCCCGTGGGAGACGAGGATGAGGACCTCCTGCTGGTTGCGCGTCAGCTCCTCCATGCAGGCGGCGACGCGGCGGTGAAAGGCGCGCCAGGACTCGCCGCCGGGGTAGGGACACCAATCGAGGAGCGGCTCTGTCGGCGGGGCGCGCAGGGCGTGGGCGGCCTCGCGTGTCAGGCCGGCCGCCACGCCGTTGTTGATCTCGCGCAGGCCGGGCTCTAGGATGGGCTCCAGGCCCAGGGCCCGGCCCACGATCTGCGCCGTCTGCATGGCGCGGAGGAGGTCGCTGCAGTAGAGGCGCGCCGGCAGTTCCCCGATCACGTCGGGCAGGCGGGCGGCCAGCAGTTCGGCCTGCTGCCGGCCCAGCTCCGTCAGCGGCGTGTCGGTCCAGCCCCCGGTGAGGTCCTGGACATGGTGCTCGGATTGGCCGTGACGGACCAGCAGCAGGCCGCGCACGCTGCAACTCTGGGAGCATTCAGCACTCATCTCTCCGCTCTCATCTCTTCGTTCTCATCTTTCCGCTCTCGTCTCCCTGCTCTCATCTCCCCGCTCTCCGCTCTCATCTCTCAGTAATCTCCTCCCGTCCAACCCCGCTCGTGGTACAGGGCCAGGACCTCGTCCGCGCCCAGGGGCCGGTCGTACACGGCGAGATCGTCGATGGCCCCCTCGAACCCGTAGAAGTAGCCCTCGCCCAGGCCGGTGGCCCCGATGGTCAGCGGCACGGGCACGCCGGCACGGGCATGGTCGGAGGCCGCCACCTCCCGGCCGTCGAGGTACAGGCGCTGGGTGGCGGCGGTGATCACCAGGGCGATATGGTGCCACTTCCCGGCGGAGAGGGGGGCTGTCCCGATGCGGCCGCTGCCCTCGCATCCGGACACGGAGGCCGCCAGGGTGTCGGCCGCCACGGTGAGGTAGGGGTCGTACCAGCAGGAGTTCATGTTGCCGCGGTAGAGGATGGCCCCGGCGCTGCCCATGTCCGGCCGCACCCATAGGGAGACCGAGTACTCCTCGCTCACCGGCACCTCGGAGCGGGTGACGATATAGTCGTCGTGGCCGTCGAAGCGCAGGGCGCCCTGCATACGGCCGAAACGGTCGGCGGTGGCGATAGCTCCGCGCACCCGCCCGTCGTTTCCGCGGCCGCTGTCGTCCTTGGAGTTGCCGTCGAGGGGGTAATGGAGGACCAGGCCCTGGCGCAGGGACGCCGCCACGGTGGGGTCGACGGTGGGACCGGGCGGTCCCCCGCAGCCGGCCAGCAGCGTGGCTGCCAGGAAGACGGGGAGCAGGAATAGACCTCGTTGCATCTACGGCCTCCTCTCGTCTGGAGACTCGTTCTTCCGCCGATCGGCCGGGCCGTGGGCCTGGTCGGGGAGTGGGGCCATCTCCCGGCGCGGTCCGCGGACGATCGCCGGCCGGCGGGGAAGGCAAGATCGGCTCACGTTGCGGCATTGTAGCATGGGGAGGCGCGCGGGTCAATTCCCGGGCGTTGCCGGCCATGGGACCCACCGCTACACTCGCGCGGGACGACTCGTACGCCAACAGCGGCCCACTCGCGCTCTGGTCGCCGATCCCTACCGATCTGGTTTCGGGCCATTTGTTCTCTAGAAGTGGACCGCCGGTACTCTTGTTGCGGCCGATGCCGTGGTCTCTCGTAGTGCTCCTCTCGTAGTCTGCTAGCCCCTGCCTGGTTCTCTGCCGGCCAAGGGCGGCGCTCTTGTAGTGGGCAGGCGCCGGACAAGCGGCCGGCCGCTGCTTGTCCAGCGTTCGAACACGGTCGGCCTGGTTTCCGGCCACTATCAGTCTAACTCTGGCCCGAGTCTACTGACCTCTGCGTAATTTCCTAAACGCGCCCGATGGTGGTCGCGTGGGTCGAGGACGACTGGCCGCAGGTAAAAAAAAAGCCATTAGCGAGGCAGCCCCACCGCGTTGACCGGCGGGCGCAGCCGGGGCCCTAGCCCCCGTCTGTGCCGGCCGGGCCCTGGCCATTCGTGTCGCACAGGCGCCGACTTGGTAAAAGCCCGGCGCGGCCCCGCCCCGACTTGACAGCCCCCGCTCTCTTCGGTATGATAAGGCTACGCAGCACAACCAGGTCCAGGCCACGTTGTCCGGCTCTCCACCAACCCGATTCAAGGAGGTGCAACTGTCCCTTTTCGGCTGTCGTTCGTTCATCCAACAGGAGGTAGAGTCCCATGGTCACCACCCCTCGTTCCCGAGTGCTGAGCATCTTGGCCCTTACCTTGCTGTTCCTGGCAGCGCTGCCCACCGCGGCGGCTCCCCTGCAGGCAGGCGACAAGATCGAGGGGGCCCTTCTGGACCGGCTGACCCTCGACGGCCAGGCCGACTTTGTCGTGGTCATGGCCAAGCAGGCCGATCTGAGTGCAGCCTACACCATCGCCGACTGGAACGCCCGCGGCCAGTATGTCTACGATACCCTGCGCGCCGTGGCCAGCGAGAGCCAGGCCGAGGCGCAGGACTACCTGGCCAAGCGCGGCATCGCCTTCCGGTCGTTCTTCGCCGGCAACGAACTGTACGTGTACGCCGGCGACCTGCAGGCCGCCCAGACCCTGGCCGCCCTGGACGATGTCGCCCTGGTGCGCGCCGCGCGCACCTACTACCTCGACCCCATCCTCTCCCAGGGCACGCCGGCGCCGGCAGCCACCACCGACTGGGGCATCATCGACACCAAGGCCAACCAGTTCTGGACCCAGTTCGGCGTACAGGGTGAGGGCATCGTCGTTGCCAACATCGACACCGGGGTGCAGTGGAACCACCCCGCCCTGGACCAGGCCTACAAGTGCGCTGCCAACCCCACCGACCCGGCCTGCTGGCTGGATCCCGCCAACATCTGCGGCGGCAACGTCTGCGACAACAACGGCCACGGCACGCACACCATGGGCACCATGGTCGGCGACGATGACCCGTCCCTGACCTATATCGTCGGCATGGCCCCCGGCGCCCAGTTCATCATGTGCAAGGGCTGCGAGTCGTCTTCCTGCTCCGAGACCTCGCTGAACGCCTGCGCCGACTGGATCGTGGCCCCCGGCGGAAGCGCGGCCAACCGCCCGCACGTGGTCAACAACTCCTGGGGCGGCTCCGGCGGCAACGCCTGGTACCTGGGCAAGGTCAACGCCTGGCGCGCTGCCGGCATCTTCCCGGCCTTTTCCGCCGGCAACTCCGGATCGAGCTGCAGCACCCTGGGCAGCCCGGGCGACTACCAGGAGTCGTTCGGCAGTGCGGCCCACGACAGCAGCCGCGTCATCGCCTCCTTCTCCAGCCGCGGGCCGTCGGCCTATGGCCACGAACCCTATACCAAGCCCAATATCTCGGCTCCCGGCGTGGACATTTGCTCCTCGGTGCCGACCAACGGCTGGAACTGCACCTACGACGGCACCTCCATGGCCTCGCCGCACACCGCCGGCGCCGTAGCCCTGCTGTGGTCGTGCAACGCTTCCCTGGTGGGGCAGATCGACCAGACCTTCCAAATCCTGCAGGACTATGCCGACGCCGCGCCGGCCGGCAACTGCGGCGCCCCGCCGGACGGCGAGGGTAACTACACCTACGGCTACGGCTACCTGAACGTGTTGGCGGCCGGCCTGCAGAACTGCGTCGCCGCCTGGGGCGCGCTGCACGGCCACGTGCGCAACGCCCAGAACGCCGCGCCCATCGCCGGCGCCACCGTCACCGCCCAGCGCCAGGGCGGCGGCGCCTGGAACGCCAACACCGACTCCTCCGGCTACTATACCGTCACCGTCGGGGCCGGCACCTATACCGTCACCGTCACCCACCCGTACTTCACGGCCGGCACTGCCTATAACGTCGTCGTCGTCACCGATACCGTCGTCACCCGCGACTTTGACCTGCAGCCCCGCGGCCGGCTCTTCGGCTACGTGAGCGACGCCAACAGCGGCGCCCCCCTGAACGCCACCGTCACGGCCGACGGCACCAGCGCGAGCACCAACCCGGCCACCGGCTTCTACGAGATGTACCTGGATGCCGGCACCTACGACGTCACCGCCGAGGCGACCGACTATGCCAGCCAGACCGTCAGCATCGACATCCCGGTCGGCGGGAACGTGCAGCAGGACTTTGCCCTGCTGGCGGCCGTGGCCGTGGTCCCCGACCCGATCCACGCCACGGTCGAGCTGGGCCAGGGTGGCAGCGTGACCGGGGTGATGACCAACAACATGGGGGTGGACTATCCCTTTGAGTTCGTCGAGCTGCCGGGCGGCCTGGCCACCCTGGGCAGCGGCGGCCCCGACCCGTTCGGCTACACCTACAAGGACTCCAACGAACCGGGCGGCGCGCGCTACGAGTGGATCGACGCCACCGACGGCACACCGCTCAACCTGGCCGACGACGGCGAGGCCACGGTCGCCATTCCCTTCCCCTTCACCTTCTACGACCAGACCTCCACCAACCTCTGCGTCGGCAACAACGGCGGCGCCCTCTTCAATCCTGACACCTGCGACCTGCCGGTCACCAACGCAAACCTGGAAACCACCACCTACAACAACCTGATCGTGCCCTTCTGGGACGACATGGACTCCGACACCGGCAACGTCTACTACAAGACGATCGGCACGGCCCCGCACCGCATCTTTGTCGTCGAGTGGTACAACCGGCCGCACTACTCCAACATCGGCAGCGCCACCTTCGAGCTGATGCTGTACGAGGGCACCAATAACATCAAGTACCAGTACCTGGACACCAACTTTGGCAACGTCTCGTACGACTATGGAGTCAGCGCCACCTCCGGCATCCGCCGGCAGAGCCCCAACTACCTGCAGTACTCCTACAACCAGCCGGTGCTGGTGGACAACCTGGCCATCTGCTTCCAGTTCCCCGGCTCCCCGCCCTGCGACGGCGGCGACATCCCCTGGTTCGGGACGAGCATCACCGCCGGCACGGTGCCGGCCGGCAACTCGCTCGCCTGGACCAACGCCTTCACCGCCACGCCCGCGGCCGGCGTCGACCAGCCCGGCCAATACCGGGGCAGCCTGCTCATCCACCCGACCAGTGGCGGCGGGCCCACCAAGTACATCGCGGTCATCCTGGACGTCCTGCCCACCGCCAGCATGGGGCTGCTGGAGGGCACCGTCACCAGCGACCGCCCCGGCGGCCCGCTGGAGGCCACCGTCCTCATCACCGACAGCGGCGGATTCAGCGTGACGCTGACCACCGATCCGGCCACCGGCTACTATTCCTACTGGCTGGAGGCGGGGGCCTACGCCGTCACCGCCAGCGCCGACGACTATGTGCCCCAGACGGCGGCCGTGCAGGTCATCGCCCAGCAGACCACGGTCCAGGATTTTGAGCTGGCCCTGAACGAACCCGAGATCGTTGTCTCCCCGGCCGCGTTGGTCGAGACGCTGCAGTTCGGCCAGACCAGCGTGCAGGTGCTGCACATCACCAACGACGGCCTCCAGCCGCTCACCTGGGAGATCCGCGAGGCCAACGCCGGCCAGGCGCAGGCCAACGACATACTTCTGATGGGCGACGACCTGACATCCGGCAGCTGGACGGTCTACCGCGACTCGCTGACCGCCGCCGGCGTGAGCTGGGACGAGTGGAACCTGGACTCCCAGCCTTTCCCGAACCTGGCCCAGTTGGCGCCCTACAGCCTGCTGATCTGGGCCGACGAAAGCGTGCTGGATCCTGGGGATACCCAGTGCCAGATCGTGGCCGACTGGCTGAACAGTGGCGGCAAATCGCTCTTCGCCACCAGCGTCGACTTCCTGTGGGACCTGGCCAACGGCACGCCCGGTGCGGGGGAGCACAACCTCTACCTGCTGTTCCAGACCACCTATCAGGGCGACTATGCCGGGACGGGCATCACCGCCCTGAACGGCGTGGCCGGTGACCCCATCGGCGGCGACTTTGTCGCGCCCAACGGCCTGACGCTGGCCGGCGCATCGAGCAGCAACGGCGACTATGCCAACATCGCCTCCTCGGCGGCCACCACCGGCCTGATCTATGGCCCGGGCGGCACCGGCTCCGGCTACGCCGGCCTGACCCACTACGAGGGCGCCAACTACAAGACCGTCTGGCTCGGCGTCAACTTCCACAACGGCCTGACTGTGCCGGCGCAGCGCAACGAGTTGATATCCAACATCCTGACCTTCCTCGGGGGCGGCGGCGATGTACCCTGGCTGAGCGAGAGCCCGATCAGTGGGACCGTCCTGCCGGGCGAGACGGCCGATGTGGACGTGACCTTTGACACCACACAGGTCCCCGAGCCTGGCGTCTACCAGGCCGTGCTGCGCGTGCTGAGCAACGACCCACTCGACGACCGCGTCGATGTCCCGGTGACGCTGAACGTGCTGCCCAGCGGCGATATGGGCAAGCTGGAAGGCACCGTCACCAGCGATCGCCCCGGCGGCCCGCTCGATGCCGACGTGCTGATCGAAACCTCCTACGGCGTATCGTGGACGGTGCCCACCAACCCGGCCACCGGCTACTATTACAAATGGTTGGTCGCCGACACCTATACCGTCACGGCCAGCGCCGCCGGCTACATCCCCTCGACGGCGGTGGTGCAGATCACCGGCCTGCAGACCACCACGCAGGACTTTCAACTGGCCCTGCTGGCCCCCGAGATCGCCGTCGACCCCACCACCATGGAGCAGACCCTGGAGATGGGCGGAGTGGGCGTCCAGACGCTGAACATCTCCAACCTTGGCAACCTGCCGCTGACCTTTGAGATCGTCGAGCGCAACGGCGGCTTCACCCCTGGCCTGGCCGGCGAGGACATCCTGGTCGTCCGCAAGGACGCCACCGCGGCCGCGGCCATGGAGGCGGCGCTGACCGCCCTGGGCTACACCTTCCTGGGGGTGACCGACGCGCAGTTCCAGGCCATGACCGTCGACCAACTGCTGGAGTACCTGGCCGTCTTCTACGCCGGGACCACCGGCTACACCGGCGCTCCGACGGCCAGCGAGCTCCTGCTGGTGGCCTACCTGGATGCCGGCGGCTCGCTCTATATCTCGGACAACGACCTGGGCTACTACCGCCACGGCAGCGCCTTCTACGACACCTACCTGCAGTCCACCTACGTGGTGGACAACGGCGGCGACTACCTGGACGGGCTGGACATCATGGCCGGCCTAACCCTGGACGTCAGCGTCGATCCCTTCCCCGATGGCATTGCTGTGGGGGCGGAAGGCACGCCCATCTTCCAGTTCCAGGGCTCGTCCAACTACGGCGGCGCCGCCCTGGACCGCAGCGGCTACCGGGCCGTCTACACCGCCTTCGACTTCCAGTACATCGCCGACCCGGCCCAAGAGGTCGAGGTGGTCAACCGCGTGCTTGGGTTCATCGCCGTCAGCGACGCGCCGTGGCTGTCCGAAGACCCGATCACCGGCACCGTCGCCCCGGGCGATGCCGCCCCGGTGGCGGTGACCTTTGACGCCGGGGTGGCCGCCGAGCCCGGCACCTACACCGCCCAGTTGCGGATCAAGCACAACGACCCGCTGGCCCAGACGGTCAACGTGCCGGTGACCCTGACGGTGGAACCCAGCGCCAGCTACGGCCGGCTGGAGGGCGTGGTCAGCGGGCTCGGCTACTGCGATGCCGCCCCCACGCCGCTCGAAGCCGAGGTGCTGATCGTGGCGGAGGATGGCTCCAGTTGGACCGTGACCTCAGATCCGGGCACCGGCTACTACTTCCGCTGGCTGTTGGGGGGCGTCTACACCGTCACCGCCGGCGCTGCCGGGCACTTGCCGGCCACCGGCATCGTCACCGTCGTCGCCCAGCAGACCAGCACCCTGGACCTGGGCCTGCGGTACGTGGAGTCGTGCATGGACATCACCCCGCTGACCTACAGCCTGACGTTGCCGGTCGATACGGTGTTCGCCGACACGCTCACCATCCTCAACGCGGGCGCCGGCGAACTGGCCTGGCAACTGGCCGAGACCACCGCTACGTTGTCGCTGGCCGGGCAGTTCTACGCGCCGGCGGCCCGGTACGACCCCGCCCTGGCCGCCGAGGTGGTCGGCGTTCCGGCGGCCCCCGCTCCTGCGCCGGCCGGCCCCGTGCCGACCTTTGTCTACCCCGAAAGCGTGCTCTACGACAACGGCCCGCTGGTGACCCATCCGGGCAGCGGCTTTGGCGGGGCCGACGCCAGCGCCCTGCAGACGACGCTGGGTATGGACACCTACGGCTTCGGCCACCAGTTCGCCAACGGCTACCGCATGGCCGATGACTTTACGATCACCGACCCGGCCGGTTGGCAGATCGACAGCATCACCTTCTTCGCCTACCAGACCAACTCGCCGACCAGCCCCTCGCCGATCACCGGTGTCTACTACCAGATCTGGGACGGCCCGCCGGACGATCCAAACAGCAGCGTCGTCTTTGGCGACCTGACCACCAACCGGCTGCTCTCCTCAACCTTCTCTAACATCTACCGCGTGCTCGATACCGGCCTGACGGATACCGCCCGGGCCGTGTTCGCCGACAAGGCCAACGCCGGCGTGACGCTGCCGCCGGGCACCTACTGGCTGGACTGGATGACCGACGGCTCAACCTCCTACACCGGCCCCTGGGCTCCGCCGATCAGTATCCTCGGCCAGACCACGACCGGGAACGCCCTGCAGTACACAGGGTCGTGGGCGCCGGCCTTGGACACCGGCACCAGCACCCAGCAGGGCATGCCCTTTATCATCGAGGGCATGGTGCTCTTTACCGACGTGCCCTGGGTGAGCGAGGCCCCGACCTCCGGCCTGGTCCTGCCCGACGACGCCTTTGTTGTGGACGTCGTCTTCGACACCACCGGCCTGACCGTGGGCGAGTGTTACAACGCCAGTCTGGTTCTGCTGCACGACGACCCCGGCTGGGAGGACCCGCTTTACCTCCCGCTGGAGCTGTGCGTCGTCGAGCTGGTCACGCCGACGGCCAGTTTCGAGTCCAACTCGCCGGTCTGCCTGGGCGAACCGCTGGTCTTGACCAACACCACGCTGTTTGCCGACTCCTACCTGTGGACGTTCGGCGACGGCATCACCTCGACGCTGAAGAACCCCACCCACATCTACGCCCAGCCTGGCAGCTACGAGGTAACGCTGGAGGCCTGCAACAATGCCGGGTGCGGTACGGCCACCAAGACGGTGGCGGTTCTGCCGCCGCCCACGGCCGACTTCAACTACACCGTCGCCGGCCTGACGGTCACCTTTGCCAACGCCTCGGCTAACGCCGGCGCCTACCTGTGGGAGTTCGGCGACACCTTCACCTCCACGCTGGAGAACCCGGTGCACACCTACGCCGCGGCCGGCACCTATGTCGTGACCCTCTGGGCCATGGGCGACTGCGGAACGGCCGGTATCAGCAAGACGCTGGTGCTGGCCGGCTGCGACGCGGTGCAGATCCTCGACCTGACCACATCCATCTCCGGGTGCGTGGTCACCTTTGGCGCGGAGCTGAACGGGACGGAACCGTTCGCCTACCTGTGGGACTTTGGGACCTTTGGTACCTCGACCGACCCGGCGCCGGTGGTGGACTTTCTTGCCACGGGCACCTACACGGTGACGCTGGACGTCAACAACTGCGATGGTGCCGGGCACGACACGCGCACCGAGACCGTGGAGGTCTCGTGCGTCGTGCCGCCGGCGCCCTACACCATCTACCTGCCGCTGATTGTCAAGACGGCGGCGCCGTAGGAGGGGCCGGCCCGCCGGCCCGATAGGACGCGAGGGGGGCGGCCCCAGGGCCGCCCCTCCATTTTTTGCGCCTGGTTTTGCGCCAAGCGGCAAGCCGGCGAGTTTCGGGCTGCTGCGGCAGCAAAGCTGCTGCACTCCACACCCTTGCGCCGGGGCCGGGCTCTTTCCCCCTTCTCTGCAAGGGCAGGGGGAAGGGGGAGACAGTTCTACAACACCCCTATTGATCTCTGCATAGATCCCGAAGTCGGTGCACGCGGATTTCGGCTTCGAGGCAGTATAGGATCTATGCCGGGGTCAGCAAGTCGCCCGGTACAGCGCGCTGCAGCCATAGATGCCGCAGAACTCGAACGCCCCGGCCGGCAGCCCCTCCAGCACCGCCCGGTATACGTCGTACTCCCGGTTCCGGGCGTCGCGATTGCGGGGGTCGTTAAAGTCGTGAAAGAGGCAAAAGCCCCCGGCGGGACGACGCGGCCCAGTTCGCGGCAGACGGCATACACCGGCCCATAGGCGTGGGAATGGTCGCCAAAGACCAAGGGGAACCGGCGGCCGGCCACGGCCGGCCGCCGCACCGCCGCCGCCTCCGACCAGATCACCGTCGCCCCGCGCCGCAGACCATCGTCCGCAGCGTCCAGAGCGTCTGGCAGACGCGCAGCGCGCTGAGGTCCACGCTGACCACCCGCCGGGAATGGGGAGAGCTGCGGTTGGCCTGCGATAGGATGCAGGTGCTGAGCCCCTGGAATGCGCCCAGCTCCAGGATGTCGCCCGGGGCGAAGCAGGCCGGTTCGTAGAGCTTCAGGGCATCCGACCGGCGCAGGCAACCGCGCAGCACCGGGTGCGGCCGGAGGCGGTGGTGGAGCTGCAGCAGCCCATCGGCGTCCGCCGGATACTCGGCCAGGGAGCGGTGATAGGCGTCGATAGAGTCGCCCTCGTACTCGTGGGTGGCGCGTACTCGGGAAAGCGCGCGCCCAGTTCCTCCAGGCTCATCCAGGTGTGCGGGTGGAGAGGCATCAGTCCGGTCTCCCCCCCTGGGCGACGTACAGGCGCACCTCGATGCCGGCAAAGCTGGGCAGCGGCACCGGTTCGCCCCACTCCCGCAGCCAGGTCGGGATCAGCCGCTGCGGGTCCCAGTACTCGGGCAGGGAGCACTCGATCAGCCAGGCCCGCCGCACTCCCCGCAGCGCCGGCCCGAAGCGGGCCTCGAGGATCTCCCATGTGGCCTTTTCCCCCGCCGTGTTGCCCACCGCCGGGGTATAGTCCAGCGGATAGCCTATACGCCTCAGGGGCATCTCCAGGTACAGGTCCAATGTGGGCTGAATCGCGCCGGGATTGACGATCACGACATCGTCCGGTTGGGCATGGCTCTGCATGTAGGCCGCCAAGTTGCGCCAGTCCTGAAAGACCTCCTGCGTGTAAACGTAGCGCAGTCCGGGCCAGGCCAGGGCCAGGAAGGCCAGGGCCGCGGCGACGCGCCCCGATCGCGGCAGGCTGGCCGTCCCCATGCCGGCCAGCAGCGCCAGCGGTACGCTGAGCACCAGTAGCTGCTTTTCCTGGAAGATGGGCCAGATCGACACGGCGGCAAAGGTCACCGCAGTGAGCAGGAGGAACCAGCCCCAAAGAAAGGCGCCGCTTCGCCGCTCCGGCCGGCCCCGCGCCAGGTAGACCACCGCGGCCTGGCCCAGGACGGCGCCGAGCCAGGTGTAGGCCGCCGTGCGCCACAGGTCGGCGTTCGCCGGCAGGTACGGCTGGCCAAAGAGCACAAAGGGGAAAAAGGTGTGCAGGTCTTGCGCCGTGGCCCGGTGGATCCAGGTGGTGGCCTGCGCCGCTGCCTGGTGCAGCAGGATGGGCACCCAGGGCATGAAGCCGATCACGATCAGCAGTTGGGCGACGATCCACGGCAGGAGCAGCCGCCAGCGGCGCCCGGCGATCACCGCCGCCAGCACCAGGAGGTTCTCCACCGGCAAGATAAAGAGGCCCACGTTCTGCGTGTAGAGCGCCGCCAGGGTGGCCAGGATGTAGCCGCTCCACGTCCAGGGCCGGCGTTCCGTGACCCAGCGCCAGCACAGGTAGGTCGACAGGCCGACCAGAAAGACCAGCATCAGGTACATACGTAGCTGCCGGCCGTAGTACTGCTGGATGGGCGAAAGGGCCAGGTAGAAGGCCGCCCAGGTCCCCACCGCCCGGCCCAGGAACCGGCGGCCGATCCAATAGCCCAGGACGACGATGGCCACGCCCCACAGCGCCGGGAAGAGGCGCACGTACCACTCGCTCCAGCCCGGCAATATCCAAACCTTCAGCAGCAGGTAGAAGAGCGGGGGATGGAGGTCGTGGGCCGTGCCCAGGAACAGGTCGGGCACGCCGGCCCGGGCCAACCCCATGGAGAAGCCCTCGTCGGTCCAGAGGCTCGGCCATGTCAGGCGGTAGAGGCGGGTGGCCAGGGCCAGGAGCAAGACGGCGTAAAAGGACAGGTCCGGCCGGATCCGGCCCCACAGGGCAGAGAGCTTGCTTGGGCTCGCGGCAGCGACCATCGGTCTGCCTCGCCGAGGTCCCTACTGCACCACCGGCAGCGTCAGCAGCGAGTGCGGGACGATGAGCACGTCCAGATTAGGACCCTGCCGGGCCTGCACCCAGGCCCAGGCCTCTTCCATGGTGTCCACCGGCACCATCTTGACGTCGCGGACGATGTCGGGCGCCTGGGAACCGACGACGACGATGCTGGCCTCGCTCAGGAGCTTGGCCAGCACAAAGGCGCGCTGCTCTCCCGGCGGGTAGCCGGTGCGGCGCAGCTCGGCGACCAGTTCGGGCATGCTGGCGGCCTCCTTCAGGGCGCGGTAGAAGCGCTGCTCGCCGGCACCCTCGCCGGCGCCCTCCTGGCAGGGGGCCGGGAGGATATAGGTGCCGCCGGGCTTGACCACCGCGGTGGGGGCAAAGTGCAGGTAGGTGGGCCCGCGCGAGGCCTGGTAGAGGTTGACATCCTTGGGATAGCCCACCCCGGCCACCGCCACGTCGTAGGGATGGGGGATGGACACCTCGTACATCTGGCGGGCTACGGCTACCAACTCGCGGAAGGCAGCCACCGGGTCGCCGGCGCGCACGGCGACGACCCGCTTGTTGTCGTCCTGGACGACGTTGACGACGAAGCGCAGGCCGGCCCGCCGGGCGGCCTCTTGCAGGGCCTCGCGGAAGGGGTTGCCCTCCACCTGCCCCAGGCGCGTCCCGGGCATCTCCAGCATCGCCGGGCCGTGGGTGTAGGCGATCATGGCCTCGCCGGCCGCGCCCACGGAGAGCGTCTTGGCCCCGCCGGAGTAGCCGGCGTACTGGTGCGGCTCGACGATGCCGGTGGCGATCAGCAGGTCGCTTTCGTAGGCGACGCGGTTCACCGAAAGCGGGATGCCCGTCTCGGTGCGGCCCAGGTCCACCAGCCCCTCCGGGTCGCGGGCATCGTGATCGATCACCCGGTAGCGCCGCACGACCTCGGCCCCCAGCTTGGCCAGCTTCTCCGCGTCGGTGCTGGGGCGGTGCATGCCGACACCGCATAGAAAGGTGATGCGCTCCTCGGCCACGCCGGCGGCGAGCAGCTCTTCCAGGATCGGCCCGACCAGCAGCGAGTCCGGGCAGGCTCGCGTGGCGTCGGTGAAGGCGATGCAGACGGTGTCGCCGGGCTTGGCCATGTCGCACAGCCGGGGCGCGCCCACCGGATTAGCCAGCGCCGCGCGCACCGCGGCCGGGACATCGGGAATGGGCGGCACGGCACGCGATTCGACAACGGTGCCGGTAAAGCCCGAGGGCAGGGAAAAGGTGATCTGGCCCTTGCCGTAGGGGACATGGAACATGGGTCACCTCCGTGAAAGGGGTAGCAAGTGGCGAGTCGGCGTATCCGTTGTTTGCTGTTCCTCTATATATCGAACTCCACCCCGACCTCGCCGGCGATCGCCCGGAGATCCTCGTACACCTTGCCCACCAACGGGATGCCCTCCCGCCTGCGGCGCTCGCTCTCCTCGAACTCTTTTTCGCCGTGGATATAGATGCGCTCCTGGCCCTCGGCCTTGGGCAGGTTCTTGATCCGCCGGATGATGTCGTCCATCGAGGCCTGGAACTCGGCCACCGGGCGGAAGCCGTCGATGCGCCAGGCGCCGAAGAAGTGGCCGATGTCGGCCGGCAGGGGCTTGCCGCCGGCGTCTTTGGGATAGACGCGGTTGGCATAGCCGGCCCCGGGCAACACGCCACAGAGGATGTCCACCAGCAGGGCCAGGCCATAGCCCTTGTGCCCGCTGAGGAGCTCGCCGGCCCCGCCCAGGGGCAGGAGGCCGCCGCCGGCCCGCTTCTTGAAGTTGGTCAGCACGCGGCCGGCGTCGCTCGTGTCCAGCCCGCGCTCGTCGGTGGCCCAGCCGATGGGCAGCGCCTTGCCCAGCCGGTCGTAGACCTCCAGCTTGCCCCGCGGCACGGTGCTGGTGGCCATGTCCAGGACAAAGGGCCGCTCCCGCCCCGAGGGCGCGGCCACGCTGATCGGGTTGGTCCCCAGGATGGCGTCGCGGGCAAAGGTCGGCACCACCAGGACATCGGCGTTGGTCATGGACATGCCGATCAGGTTGCCCTCCTCCAAGGCCATCATAGCATAGTAGCCGGCGATGCCATAGTGGTTCGAATTGCGCACGGCCACAAAGCCGGAGCCCACCGCCTGGGCCTTTTCGATCGCCAGGCGCATCGCCCGCCGGCCGACCGGCTGTCCCAGGCCGGCCCCACCGTCGATCAGCGCCGTCGAGGGCGTCTCGTGGACTACGTGGATTTGGGGATGGGCCACCATCATGCCGTCGCGCAGCCCCTGTACATAGCGCCGTAGCCGCGCTACCCCATGAGAGTCGATGCCCCGCAGGTCGGCCATCACCAGCACCTCGGCCGTAACCCGGGCGTCTTCCTTCGGCACCTCCAGGGTCACAAAGACGCGCTCCACGTAATCGGTCAGCTTGGCAGAATCGACGCGCACGGTATCGGTTGGGGCCATGGTTTCCTCCTTATCGATAGTCCCCTCGGGAGAGGGAAGGGCCGCTGCTGCGGAAAGTATAGCATCAAGTGCGATTTTCCGCAATTTCCTTGACCTTCGCCATGCGCTGTGTTACAATCCGGGGCATAGCAGAAAGGCAGGTGACGCCATGAAAGAGCGCAAACTCCTGATGATCCCCGGACCGATCGAGTTCACCCCCGAGGTGCTGCGGGCCATGGGCATGGCCACCACCAGCCACCTGGCCCCCAACTTTCTGGAGACCTTCGGCCAGGCGCTGCAGCGCCTGCGGGAGGTCTTTCTCTGTCCCGGGGGGCAGCCCGTGGTCGTCGCCGGGTCCGGCACGCTGGCCATGGACATGGCGGCGGCCAACCTGGTGGAGCCGGGCGACAGGGCTCTGGTGGTGGACAGCGGGTACTTTAGCGAGCGCTTTGCCGCCATCCTGTCCCGCTACGGCGCGGAGGTGACCCAGGTGCCGGCCCCCGCCATCGGCGACGCGCCGCCCCTGGAGGCGGTGGAGGGGGCGCTGCGGGAAAGGGGCTTCAAGTTCCTGGTCGTCACCCACGTGGACACCTCGACGGCCGTGCTGACCGACATCCGCCGCCTGGCCGCGCTGGGCCGGGACCACGGAGCGCTGGTGATCGTGGATGGGGTCTGCGCCACGGCTGCCGAGGAGATGCGCCAGGAGGAATGGGGCATCGATCTAGCTCTCACCGCCTCGCAGAAGGCCATCGGCGTGCCGCCGGGCCTGGCGCTCCTGGTGGCCGGCCCGCGCGCCCTGGAGGCCTTTCGCCGCCGCAAGACGCCTGTTCGGAGCTACTATGCCGACTGGAGCGAGTGGCTGCCGATCATGGAGGCCTACGAGGCCCGCCAGCCCCGGTACTTTGCCACGCCGGCCGTCAACCTCATCTGGGCGCTCAATGTCAGCCTGGGCCAGATCCTGGACGAGGGCCTGGAGGCGCGCTTCGCCCGCCACCGCCGGATGAGCCAGGCCTTTCGCGTGGCCATGGAAGCCCTGGGGCTCACCTTCGTCCCGCTGCGGCCGGAGGTCGCCGCCCACACGCTGAGCGCCGTGTACTATCCGGAGGGGGTGGATGCCCGGATGCTGGGGATGATCTCGGCGGCCGGCGTCCTCCTGGCCGGCGGGCTGCACCCCACCATCCGCTCCCGCTACTTTCGCGTCGGGCATATGGGGGCGGTGAGCGCCGCCGACATCCTGTCCACGGTGGGGGCAATCGAGAGCGGGCTGGCCCAGGCCGGCTACAAGTTCGAGCCGGGAGCGGGGCTGGCGGCGGCCCAGGCGGCGCTGCTCGGCGGCTGAAAGGCCCTGAAAGAAAAACGATGTACAAAAAGATCGACTCGGCCTTCCTGCAAGCCCTATACCGGATCGTCGGCCCGGAGAACGTGCTCACCGCGCCCGAGGCCCTGGAACCGTACACCCACGACGAGACGCCCGGCCTACAGGCCGCGCCGGAGGCCGTGGTCCGCGCCAACAGCGCCGAACAGGTGGCAGAGATCCTCATCCTGGCCCAGGGCCAACAGGTGCCGGTGACGCCGCGCGGCGCGGGCACCGGGCTGAGCGGCGGGGCCGTGCCGGTGTGCGGCGGGATCGTCCTTTCCCTGGAACGGATGAACCGCATCCTGGAGATCGACCACGCCAACCTGATGGTCACCGTCGAGCCGGGAGTGATCACCGCCGACTTGCACCGGGCTGTAGAGTCCGAGGGCCTGTTCTATCCGCCCGACCCGGCCAGCCTGGACTCCTGCTCCATCGGCGGGAACATCGCCGAGGGGGCCGGCGGGCCGCGGGCCGTCAAGTACGGAACCACCCGCGACTATGTCTGCGGGCTGGAGGCCGTGCTGCCCTCGGGCGAGATCATCCATACCGGCGGCAAACTGGTCAAAGACGTCACCGGCTACAACCTGACCCAGCTCCTGGTCGGTTCGGAGGGCACGCTGGCTGTGGTGACCCAGATCATCCTGCGGCTGATCCCGCTGCCCACCGCGCGCGTGGACCTGCTGGTGCCCTACGACGATTTCCAGGCCGCCGCCGACACCGTTTCGGCCCTCGTCGCCCGGCGGATCGTGCCCTGCACCATCGAGTTCATGGAGCAAGACGCCTTCCTGTCCTCGGAGCGACTGCTGGGCAAGGAGGTGCCCTATCACGACGCCGCGGCCCACCTGCTGATCGCCCTGGACGGCAACGACGAGCGCGCCCTGGAGGAGGAGTACCAGGTGGTGGGCGACCTGTGCCTGGAGCACGGGGCGCGGGACGTGCTGGTGGCCAAAGACCGGGCCACGCGCGACCGGCTCTGGGAGGCGCGGCGCAAGATCGTCGAGGCGCTGAAGGCGGAAAGCCCGGTGAACCTGATGGAGGACGTGGTCGTGCCGCGGGCCCAAATCCCGGCCCTGCTGCGCGGCATTCGACAGGTGGCCGCCCGGCACGGCGTGCGTATGATCAACTTTGGGCACGCCGGGGACGGCAACGTGCACGTCAACGTGTTGCGGGACAGCCTGCCGATGGAGCGCTGGACGGAGCTGGTCCCGGTGATCAACGAGGAGGTCTACCGCCTGTGCCTGTCGCTGGACGGCATGATCACCGGGGAGCACGGCGTCGGGGCCACGCGGCGGCAGTACCTGCCGCTGGCGGTGGGGGGTGTCCAGGTGGAGCTGATGCGGCGGATCAAGGCCGCCTTCGACCCGCACGGGATATTGAACCCGGGCAAGATATTCCTCGACCACCGGGGCACAGAGTAGAGTTCTGGAACTACAAGGGCGCGCAGGCACCAATGGATTGCGAACCCACAAAGACACAGAAAGAGCCGGAGGACTTCAAAGGCCTCAGGTGGGCTTTTCCCTTCTTCCCGTCTTCCCGCCTTGATGCCTTCGTGGTAGAAAATGGGTGAGGAGACCATGGCCAAAAGATTGTCCGTCGTCGACGTCGAGCGCTGCGTGGGCTGCCAGTGCTGTATGTTCGCCTGTTCCCGGAGGCTGGGGCAGGGCGGGCTGGCGGCCTCCTGCATTGGGGTGCGCTCGGCCGGCGGCATCCGCAAGGGCTTTACCGTCGTCGTCTGCCGGGCCTGCCCCGACCCGCCCTGCGCCCGCGTCTGTCCCACCGACGCGCTGCGGCCGCGGCCGGGAGGGGGCGTCCGCCTGGATACGGAACTCTGCATCGGCTGCGGCAACTGTGTCCAGGCCTGCCCCCTGGGGGCCGTCTTCTGGGATGGAGAGCAGCAAAAGCCGCTGATCTGTGTCTACTGCGGCTACTGTGTCTCCTACTGCCCCTACGAGGTCCTGGCCCACGAGGAGATCGTGGCGCTCCCGTCGGAGGTGGCCCATGGGTAAGGACGACCCGCTGCGCCGCGTGCTCTACGTGGACCTGGGCCGGCGCTCCTTTGCCGTGGAGGAGCGGGCCGAGCTCTTTGCGGAGGGGCTCGGTGGGGCCGGCGTGGCGATTCGCCTGCTGGAGGAGGAGTGCCCGGCCGGGACCGACCCCCTGGCGCCGGGGAACCCCATTATCCTGGCCGTGGGGCCGTTGGTGGGCTTCTTCCCCCTGGCCTCCAAGACGGTGGCCATGTTCAAGTCGCCGCACACCGGCAACCTGGGGGAGAGCCACGCCGGGGGGCGCAGCGCCGTGGCCATCCGCATGGCCGGGTACGGGGCGATTGTCGTCCGCGGGGCCAGCGTCGCGCCCATCTACCTGGCGATCGAGGATGGGCAGGTGCACTTCCGGGACGCCTCGGCGCTGTGGGACATGGGCTCTTCCTACACGGTGGGCAGCGTCGTCCGCGAGCGCGAGACGGGCCGCGGCATGCGCACGATCCTGCGCATCGGGAGGGCCGGCGAGCGCCTGGTCTCGTACGCCGGCGTGATCACCGAGACCTACCGCCACTTTGGTCGGCTGGGGCTGGGGGCCGTCTTTGGCAGCAAGAAGCTCAAGGCTCTGGTGGTGGCCGGCCGGCGGGCGCTGCTGCCGCCCGACCGCAAGGCCTACCGCGCCGTCTACGACGAGGTCTTTCGCGCCGCCACCGAGTCACCTTTGATGCAAAAGTACCACGAACTGGGCACGCCGATGAATGTCCTGCCGCTGGATGCCATCGGCGCTCTGCCCACGCGCAACCTGCAGGCCGGCACTTTCGAGGGGGCGGCGGAGATCTCCGGCGAACGCCTGGCCGAACGCTACCTGGGCCGGCGCGTGGCCTGCGCCCACTGCCCGGTGGCCTGCATCCACCTGGCCACGCTGCGCCAGCCCTATCCCCATGACCCCTATTTCTACAAGACCACCATGATCGGCTACGACCACGAGCCGCTCTACGCCGTCGGCAGCATGCTCGGCGGCAGCGATGTGCCGGGGATGCTGCGGCTGTTGGACGAGATCGAGGTGCTGGGATTGGACGTGATGAGCACGGGCGTTACCCTGGCCTGGGCCACCGAGGCGCTGCAGCAGGGACTGATCTCGCGCCAGGAGACCGACGGGCTGGAACTGGCCTGGGGAAATTATCCGACCTACATCGCCGCCGCCCGGCGCATCGTCTCCCAGCCGAACGACTTTTACCGCGCCCTGGCCCGCGGGGCGGAGCATGCCGCGGCGGCCTACGGTGGCGGCGACTTTGCCCTGGCCTTTGGCGGCAACGAGATGCCCGGCTACCACACCGGGCCGGCCGTCCACCTGACCTACCTCACCGGGTCGCGCCACAGCCACCTGGACAGCGCCGGCTACAGCATCGACCAGAAGGCCCTCGGCCGGCCGCTCACCCCCCAGGGGGTGGCCGAGGCGCTGGTGCAGGAGGAGCGTTGGCGGCAGGTGCTGGCCAGCCTGGTGATCTGCTTCTTTGCCCGCGGCGTCTATACCCCCGAAGTGGTGCAGCGGGCGTTGGCCGCGTCCGGCTTCGAGCGCTCCGCCGACGAGCTGGCGCGCCTGGGCGCGGAAACGCTGCGCCGCAAGTACGCCTTCAAAGTGCGGGAAGGGTTCGACCTGGCGCAGGTGCGTATTCCCCGGCGCATCCTGGAGACGCCCTCGGCGTGGGGGACGCTGGAGGAGGGGTTCCTACGGGAGGCGATGGAGGCGTATGGGCAGATGGTGCGATAAGTGGACGGCAGGCAGGAGGGATTCCGGCCTCCTTTTTCCTTGCTCCCAGATCAGTGCACCGTGATCAGGTCCCGAATCCGCGCAAAAGTAGCCGGCCCGATGCCGGGGACGTTCTGAATCTCCTCGACCGTGGCAAAGGGGCCGTGGCTCTCGCGGTACTCTACGATGCGCTGGGCGTAGCCCGGCCCGATGCCCGGCAGGCTGTCCAGTTCGGCGGCGCTGGCGGCGTTGATATTGACCAGGCCCGCCGTCCCCCCGCCCGGCGTGGCCGCGGCCGGCAAAAGCGGCGTCGGCAGCGCCAACGGGGTCTCTCCCGGGCGGGGGATGTGTACCTGCTCCTCGTCGCGCAGGCGGCGGGCCAGGTTGACGGGGGCAAGATCGGCCCCGTCCAGGGGTCCCCCGGCGGCCGCCAGGGCGTCGGCCACGCGGGCGTCCGGGGGCAGGGCGTACACCCCGGGGTGGGCCACGGCGCCGCTGACATAGACGATGATCGGCGGCGGGGCGGGGGTGGGCGCGGGTGTCGGGCTTGGCGGCGGGGTGGGCGTGTAGACGACGATCGCGGCGACGGGGGCCGGCTCCGGCGGGGCCGGCCGCCAGAGGAGGTAGCAGGCCCCGATGGTCAGCAGGACCAAGCCGGCCGTGATAAGCCAGCGGAAGCGGTGTAGGCGCTCCATCTTCCCCTCCCTGTTGTGTTACAACTCGATGCTTACACCGCTAGTATAGTATATTTCCGGACGCTTGTCAAGCCGCTCGACAAAGGGTTCTTCCTGTCCCTCTCCCCTTCTCCCTACTGGTCCAACACCGCTCGCACCTTCTGCGCCAGCGCCTGGGGAGTGAACGGCTTCTGGATCAGAGGCGTGCCCGGCTCCAACACGCCATGGTGGGCGATCACGTTGTCGGTGTAGCCGGACATGTACAACACCCGCAGCCCCGGCCGCTCCCGGCACAGCCGATTCGCCAGGTCTCGCCCGCTCATCTGCGGCATCACCACGTCGGTCAACAGGAGGTGGATCGGGCCGGAATGCTGGGCGGCCAGGCGCAGGGCCTCCTCCCCGCTTCCCGCTTCCAGCAGCGTGTAGCCCTGGCGGCGCAGGACGCGCCCGGCCAGGCTGCGGACCATCTCGTTGTCCTCCACGACCAGCACCGTCTCCGTCCCCTGGGGCCAGGCGACGACGTCGACGGCCGGCCGGGGGGTCTCTTCTTCCACTACCTGGGGCAGATAGACCTTGAAGGTCGTCCCCTGTCCGAGTTCGGAATATACCTGGATGTGGCCCTCGAACTGTTTGACGATCCCATAGGCCGTGGCCAACCCCAGGCCGGCCCCTTTTTCTTTGGTGGTAAAGAACGGCTCGAAGAGGTGCCGGCGCACCTCCGGCGATATCCCCTGGCCTGTATCGCTCACCGCCAGGCACACGTACCGTCCGGGGATGACCTCGGCATGCTCGTAGGCGTAGGTCTCATCCAGGTCGGCGCTGCTCAGCTCCAGCGTCAGCCGGCCGCCGTCGGGCATAGCATCGCGGGCGTTCAGCACCAGGTTGACGATGACCTGCTCCATCTGCGCGGGATCGATCCGCACATTGCCGGCATGGGGGTCGGCAAACACCTGAAGCTCGATGTCCTCGCTGATGAGGCGCCGCAGCATCCCCGCCAGGTCTTCGAGCACCCGGCCCAGGTCGACGACGCACAGCTCCATGACCTGCTTGCGGCTAAAGGCCAGCAGTTGCTGCGTTAGGGCAGCCGCGCGCCGGCCGGCCCGCAGGATGGCCTCGATCTCATGGTACAGGGGATCCTCGGGGCGTAGCCCGCTCAGCAGGAGGTCGGCGTAGCCGTTGATGGCCGTCAGGAGGTTGTTAAAGTCGTGGGCCACGCCCCCGGCCAGGCGGCCGACCGCCTCCATCTTCTGGGCCTGGCGCAACTGCTCCTCCAGACGGCGGCGCTCGGCGATATCGCGGAGCACCACCAGGGCGGCCGGCTCGCCGCCCAGGAGAAAAGGAGCGCCGACCACCTCAACCAGGGCAACGCTGCCGTCCTTGCGGAGCATGCGCTCCTCCAGGGGCGAGACCATCTCCCCGCGCTCGAACATGGCGCGGGTGCGTTCGAGGACCACAGCCCGGTCGTCGGGATGGACGAACTCCATAATCGGCCGGCCCAGGACCTCGTCGGGAGAATCGTAGCCCAGCAGCCTGATCCCGGCCGTGTTGGCCATACGCAGAATGCCGCCCTGGTGCACCGCCACCCCTTCGGGCATGATCTCGATGAGCCGGCGATAGCGCTCCTCGCTCTCCTGGAGCGCGGTCTCGGCGCGCTTGCGGTCGGTGATGTCCTGGACGATGCCCTGCGTGGCGATCCCGCCGCGGTAGGGGATGTAGGCCACCGAGACCTCGACGATCATCTCGCGGCCGCCCTTCGTCTGGGCGACGAACTCGTATCTCGGCGGCACCGGCTCGCCCCGGGCTACCTGCCGATCGCGCTCTTCCACCAACGGCCGGCTCTGCGGGGCCACCAGGTCCGTAAAGTCGAAATCGGGGGCGCCGACCTCCTCGTAGGATACGCCAAACATCTCGGTGAACCGCCGATTGACAAAGACAAAGCGCCGGCCGTAGAGGAGGTAGATGGCGGCGTTCGACTGCTCGACCAGCGTGCGGTACTTTTCCTCGCTCTCGCGCAGCGCCTCCTGGGCGCGGCGTTGGGCGGTGATGTCGCGGGCCACCAGCAACGCGGCGGTCACCTGTCCCTGCTCGTCGAGGATGGGGGAGAGCCGGCCTTCGAACCAGAGCTCCTGGTCTGCGATGGGCAGGGCGTACTCGATCGTCACGAGCTGCCGGCTCTGAATTGTGCGCTCCACGGCTTGTTGGAAGAAACGGGCCTGCTCGGGGGGAAAGATGTCGAACGGGGTCAGACCCACGATATCGGCCGGTGGACGATACAGCAGGTCGATCCGCGTGGGCGCCACGTCCATGTAGCGCCCATCGGTGCCGATGACGATGACTATATCCTGGATCGCTTCCAACAGCGCCCGCAGGCGGCGGGCGGTCTCCTGGAGGGGCAGGTCCCGGGCGTACAGCCAGGTGCTCATGTCAGTCCTCCCAGAACGGCGCCACGTACCCGCGGCGGGACATCAGGGCGCGCACTTCGAGCATCGCGGTATAGGTGGGCAGGAGATAGAGGGTGCCTCCGTCGGGCGTGCGGGCCAGGGCAGCGTCGAGCGCTGCCGCCAGGTCCTGCTGCACGATGATCTGCTCCTCGGCCACGCCGGCGTAGCGCAGGCGGACGGCCATATCCGGGGCCCGCGTTCCGGAGACCACGGCAAAGGAGACGCGGCCGGCCAGCGCTTCAAAATCCGCGTCCCACAGCCAGGAGACGTCGGTGCCGTCGGCGATGCGGTCGTTGATCACGATCATGTAGCCCCGGGGCTCTGCGTCCTGGGTGAGCATCTGCACGACCTGTCCCGCGCCCACCGGGTTCTTGATGAGGGCGAAAAAGATCTGCCGCCCGGCGGCCTGGACGCGCTCCAGCCGGCCGAACGCCGCATGGAACGCGACCAGGGCCGCCAGGGCCCCATCCAGGTCGATGCCCAGCGCCAGGGCCGCGGCGACGGCCGCCAGGCCGTTGTAGACGTTGTAGAGGCCGGGCAGCGGTATAGAAAAGTCGCGCTCTCCGATGGGGGTCACCAGGTGCCCGGCGGCGCCCTGGTCGCCCCGCAGTTGCAGGCCGGTCAGGTGAACGTCGGGCCGGGGGCGGGCGTGGCCGCAGCGGGGGCAGCGGTAGAGGCCGATGTGGCCGTAGTAGGCCGGGGCGTAGGTGTAGGGCGCACCGCAGCGCCGGCAGTAGCGGGCATCGGCCGTATGGTCGGGGGCCTCTCGGCCCAGCTCGGGGGCGTCCAGGCCGTAGTAGAGCACGCGGGCCGGCATGTCGCGCCCCAGATCGGCCACGGCCGGATCGTCGGCGTTGAGGGCGACGGTGGCGGAGGCGGGCAGGGCCCGCAGGGCCTCGCGCCACAGGCCGGCTACATGGTCGACCTCGCCGTAGCGGTCTAACTGGTCGCGAAAGAGGTTGTGCAGCAGGACCAGGCGCGGCCGGCAGAGGGGCAGGGCGCGGGGCAGGTGGGCCTCGTCCACCTCGAAGAGGCCGCTGTCGCCGGCCGGCCGGCCGCGCCAATCGCCGGCATAGAGCAGGGCGGTGGCGATGCCGTCGACCAGGTTGGCCCCGGCCCGGTTGTGGATCGGCTGCCACCCCGCCTGCCGCAGGACCTGGGCCAGCATGCGGGCGGTGGTCGTCTTGCCGTTGGTCCCGGTGATCAACAGGGTGCCGCGGGGCAGGCGCGCGCAGAGGGTCGGCACGAGACCGGGGGCCAGGCGCTGGGCCAGGAGGCCGGGGAAGGTCGTCCCGCCGCCCAGTCCCAGGCGGCGGCTGAGGAACCCGGCGCCGCGGCCGGCCAGGAGGGCCAGGAAGTGCAGCAGGGCCATGGAAAAAGTCCCGCGGGGTGAGGATCGCTCCATCACCCCGCCCAGTCTATTCGACGGTTAGCGTCCGCTACAGCATCTCGATACGGTAGTCGACGATTTCGACGTCGGGCCGGTTCTGCTCCACCCAGTGAACTACGGACTCGAGCTGCTGGTGCAGCCGGGCGGCCTCGTAGGAGATACAGACCACCCCCAGGCTGGCTGCCTGCCAGACGTCCTGGTGGTCCAATTCGGCGATAGAAACGTTGAACTGCTGGCTCACGCGGGCGATGATGGAGCGGACGATGCTGCGCTTCTCCTTGAGGGAGTGCGAGGATGGGATGTGCAGGTCGATCTGGCAGTATCCGATGGACACGGTTCCCCCTAGAGGTCGCGCAGCCGGCTGACCGTCTGCAGCAGCACGGCCTGGGCCAGGCGAAAGTCGGCCGGCGATTCGGCGGGAGTCAGCACAAAGGCGAAGTGGTCTTCGTCGAGCGGGGAGAGCAGGCAGTGCTCCTCCCCGGCCTGGAAGCCCAGTGTCAGCAGCGGGCCGACGCCCAGCGCGTTGGCCACGCGGGCGGCCTCCGCTGTCAGGTCGGCCAGTTCCACCTCCAGGGGTTGGTCCAGGGCCTGTTCGCCGCGCCCCACCGACTCGACGCTCAGCCCATCGCGGCCGGCCAGGCCGATGGTCCGCGCCAGCGGCAGGCTCTCTAGCGCTTCCAGGAGCGCCGCTTGGATGGGGTCCGCCACTTCGGGGGCGGCGACCAACTCCACGGGCGGCGGGGCCACGGTGGGTTCGACGGGGGTCACGGCGAGCTTGGCGGGGGCCACGGTGGGCGTCGTCGGCGCGGCGGGGGCGACGGGGGCGCGGCCGGCCGGCGGGGCCGCGGCGGGCAACCCTTCCAGGCAGGCCTCCAGGTGGTCCAGGCGGGTGTGCAGGCGGACCATCTCTTCCTGGATCAGGGTGCGCAGGCCGGCCAGCGAATTGCCCTGCCGGGTGACCAGGTTCTCCAAGGCCCCGAAGCGCTCCATGAAGGCCTGCAGCGGCACCTGGACAGGCTCCCCGGCTGTGCCCTGGGTCAGGCGGGCCAGCTCCTCGCGCAGGGCGGCCTCGGCGGCCTCGCGCTCGGCCAACTGCGAACGGAGGACCGAGATCTCGCCCTCTTTGTGGCTCAGGGCTCCCTCGCGCTCGGCCAGGAGGGCGCGCAGAGAGGCCAACTCCTCTTCCCGCTGGCGCAGGGTGGCCTCCAACTCCTCGATGCGGGCCTGCTGCTCGGCCAGTTGCTCGTCCCGCTGCCGCACCTGGAGGTCCATCTCCTCCAGGCGGACCTGCTGCTCCTGGACGATGCGCTCCAACTCGTCCGCCTGGCCGGCCAGCCGTTCCATCTCCTGGCGCAGGTCGCCCATCCGCGAGCGAAAGTTCTCCATCATGAAATCCTCCGGCGATCCGTGATCGGTTCCGCGGCGAGGCCCGTTGGTGGCCCCTGGGCGGCCGGCGCGGCCCATCTTCTCCGTGCCGGCCGACTCTTGCTCCTCACTCCTCTGAGACCTGCCCGACCATTACGACGGGGTTGTAGGCAATATCCTGGGCCTCGAGCAGGAACACCAGCGCCCTGGGTGTCCGGGCGATGGAGCGGTGGTGCAGGTTGGCGCGGACGACGGTGGCCTCTTTCTCGTGCAGGGTCACTGTGCCGCCCCCTTCGATCTCGATGTCTACGGCCCCTTCCAGGACAAGGAAGAACTCGTCCTTGTTGTGGTAGTGAGGCGGATAGCTGCCCTCGTACAGGACGAGCAGGCAGTGGTAGCTATCCACCTGGCTGACCTCCACGGGCACCCAGGCCCTCTCGATCTTGCTTCCCAGCGCCGCCAGGTTGACTTTGGCCATCATCCTTCCTCCACTGGTAGGATCTTGCAGTGGCCCCATTATAGCATGTCCGTATTGTTTTGGCAATGTGGGCACGAATTTTGAATTTTTGCCGCGGATACACGGGTTCGGAGCGCGCTACACCGGGAGCGCGGGTCGCGGGCCGCGAGTGCCCCGGGCTAGGGGGGAGGCGTTGGTCAGACGGAGGAGCCCGTCCGCCAGGACGGGCTCCTCCGTCTGACCAA
>CAZQFV010000027.1:0-41423 GCA_964592645.1 uncultured Chloroflexia bacterium | reverse complement strand
AGGTCGGCGCCCGCCTCGGCGAGGCCAACGTCCTACAGGCCCAGGGCGACGTCCTCTACTTCCAGAAACAGACCCGGGAGGCCCTCGACCGCTACGACCAGGCCCTGGCCCTCTTCCGCCAGGTCGGCGCCCGCCTCGGCGAGGCCAACGCGCTGGTCGGCCGGGGGAGAGTAGCCCTGGCCCACGGGGACTATGGCGCCGCCGACGGCCTGCTGGAGCAGGCGGTCGGCCTGTATCGGGCGATCGGCGATCGGTACAGCGTCGCAGCGCAGACCGGCAACTACGGCTTCGAGCTGCTGCGCCGTGGGCAGAGGGAACGCGCCCGCCCCTACCTGGAGCGGGCGGCCGCCCTCTTTGAGGAGTTGGGGATGGCCGACCAGGCGGCCATCGTGCAGCGGGCGCTGGCGCAGATAGCCGGGCCGGAGGAAAAGCGGGAGGCCGGCGGCGGCCCGGCGCAAGCTCGGAAGGGCCCCAAGTAGCCGCTCAGCGGGCCGCCACGCGCTCCCTGCGCGCCAGGTTCGTCCCCCGGTAGAGTGCCACCAACACGACGGCCAGGAGGCACTTGAGCGCGGCATCGACCATGACGACGAGGGGCGGGATGCTCCCCAGCGTCGCGTAGAGCACGGCCGCCGCCGCGTTCTGGGAGGCATGGAGCAGGGTGACCGGCAGCAGGCTGCCGCGGGCGCCGTTGTAGATCCAGGTATAGGCCACGGTGACGGCCAGGTTGCCCAGGAGCCAGTAGAGCAGCGGCATTTGGGCCAGGGGGTTGCCGCGCATCAAGAGGAGCGGCAGGTGCCAGAGGCACCAGAGCAGGCCGACGACGAGGCTGGAGAGGAGGGCGTTGTGTTGGGCCTGCAGCCGCGGCAGGGCAAAGCCGCGCCAGCCGATCTCTTCCCAGACGTTGACCAGCATATACAAGATCAACATAATGGCCGGGGCGAACGCCGGGCCGACCTTGCTCCAATCGGGGGAGGGCACGCCGAAGCGCAGGCCCACGAGCAAGGCCCCGGCAAAGAGGGCCGGCGGCAGGAAAAGGGCCACGAGGTACCACCCGACGGACACCCGCCAGCGCAGGAGCGGGGAGAGGAGGTCGCGCAGCCCCTTGCCGCCTCCCAGGAGGAAGGCCACGACCATGGCCGCCAGGGCCGGCCCGCCGCTGCCCAGGACGGCAAAGAGCGGGGTGTCGAACGGGAAGAGGCCGTGCGAGTGGAGGGCGGCGGGGACATAGCCCAGCCAGGAGATGAGAAAAGCCAGGACGTAGAAAGCGATCAGCGGACGGCGTTTGACGATGGACACCGCATCCTCCTTCTGCTAACTAGACATAACATCCAAACATCCGCGCCGAGCAGCGGTGTTGCTAATCGTGGCACGCCGCCGTCAACTGCCGCGCGACGCGCCGCGACGTCGGGCCTCCCCCTAGGCCCCCGGCCTTGTTCCCCTGCCCCGGCAACTTCCGATAATGGTCCTTATGTAGAAAATAGCCCTGCTGGGGTCACTTTTGACATAACCTACGCCAGGCGCCTCCCCATCCGGCCCCAGCCGCCGAGGAAATCTTGCGCATGAAACAATTCCACGCGCCGTAAGCGCACGGAAAAACGCTCACGGAATCGGCGGGGGAGGCGAATATTATGTTACTCTCTCTGCCCCGACTTGGACTCCCGCACCAGGTAGATCAGCGGCAGGCTCACCAGCGTCGTGGCCATCTTGACCAGAATGTTGCTCAGCACGATGGCCCACACCACGGCCGCGGCATAGACGCCGCCAAAGGCCAGCCAGCAGAACACCAGGCTGTCCAGGGGCACGCTGATCGAGTTGCTCACCAACACCCGCAGCCATTGGAAGCGCCGCGTGACGCGCGTCACCCAGAGCTGATAGACCTCGGTGTCGGTCAGCTCCGACACCACCTCGGCAACGATCGAGGCGATCACGATGCGCCAGACCGGCGAGAGCACCTGCCCAAACTCGAGCTGCGGGCCCACCTGGGGATCGGCCGGCAGGCGCGCGACGAACCAAAAGAACAGCGCCATCGCCAGGTTGATCACCGCCGCGGCAACGATCAGCGCCCGGGCGACCTTGATCCCGGCGACCTTGTGCACCAGGTCCCGCAGGGTAAAGGTAATGGGGTAGATAAAGGTGCCGGCATCGATGGAAAGGCCGAAAAGCAGCACGATCCGCAGGCTACCGATATCGGCCAGCATCTGGGCGGCGATGTAAGCAGCGCTTACCAATACAGCAGCCATAGGACAAGCGGGATGGATCCTTCTTCAACGAGTCTTCGGAGCCTACAGGGATCGGCCAAGATCAGTATACGGTAAAAAACAGGGCATGTCAAATTGCAATCCGGCCGAAAAGATCAGGGGCGCTAAAGCCAGCGTGCCGGCGCACACCACAACCACGGGCCCTGGTCGCCAGCAGCGACCAGGGCCCAATCTTGTGCCGGGAGACACTTGCAACCGCGGGAAAGGTGTAGTACAATAACGCCGTCGGGGAGGCGAGGTTGGACCCCGCGCCAGACCACAGGATTCGGAGGAGCAGGGATGCGCAAGATCGCCGTTGTGAACTTCAAGGGGGGAACCGGGAAGACGACCACCGTCGTCAACGTGGGGGCCGGCCTGGCCATGCGGGGGAAACGCGTCCTGCTCATCGACGTGGACGCCCAGGGCAGCCTGGCCGTCTCCTTCGGCCTCCAGTACAAGACGTCCCTGGCCGACGTCTTAACCGGGCAGTCCACAGTCCAGGACGCCATCCTGCATACGAGGCCCAACCTGGACCTGATCCCCGGCGATAGCTCGCTGCTCGCCGCTCAACGGGCCCTGGCCCGTTTCGCCAACTGGCAGGATACCCTGGGGGAAACCCTGGCCGGCGTCGACTCCAACTACGATTTTGTCCTCCTCGACTGCGCCGCCTCCCTGACGCCGCTGAATATCAATGCCCTGATCTATGCCACCGAGATCTTTATCCCCACGCAGGTGGAGTACCTCTCCATGATGGGCCTCAACCAGATCCTGGAGAACCTGGCCCGCGGGCGCTTCCCCAACCAGCCCAGACAGGCCATCGCCGACCTGGGGATCTCGCTGATCATCCCGACGATGTACGACGTGCGCAAACGCCAATCCCGCCGGCTGCTCGCGGAGCTGCGCGAGACCTACGGCCAGCGGGTATCCAACCCCATCCGCACCAACGTGCGCCTGTCCGAGGCCCCGTCGTATCACAAGACGATCTATGAGTACGATCCGGGCAGCGCCGGCGCCTTTGACTACGGCCGGCTGGTGGACACCATCCTACAGGAGACGCTTCTGGTAGGCGAGGAGCCCATCGGCTTGCAGCGGGCCTTCCACCCCACCTTGGAGGAAGCGCCCTCCGACCTGGCCGAAGCTATCGCTCCCGCTCCCGAAATCGCCGAGGCCGCCCCGGTGCCGGCCGATGCCCAGGCGGAAGTTCCATCGGCCAGGGCGCAACCCAATGAGCCCGGGGCAGCCCCCCTGTCGATGCAGTGTCCCTACTGCAACATCCCCCTGGTCACATTCGTCGCCGCGGGCTACCGGGTCTACCAGTGCGAGCACTGTGGCTATCAGAAGCAGTTGCTCATGCGCGACCTGCGGGTCCGTTAGTTCCCGCCGCCGGCCGGCCTTGGCACAACGCTACTTCTGCCCCGTCCCCGCTAACGGCAAATTCGCCTCTCGCCAGGCACCGATGCCGCCCTGCAGGGCGGCCACACGGTAGAAGCCAAGGTCCAACGCGGCCTGCGCCACCCGGGCGCTCTGCTGCTCGGCCCCTCAGGCGCAGTAAAAGATCAGCAGGCGATCGCGGGACAACTCCGCGGCGCGGGCCGGGAAGTCGGCCTCCGGGATCGAGACGGCCCCGGGAATATGGCCCGCTTCGTAGTCCGCCTGGGTGCGCACATCCACCACGACAATCTCTTCGCCCCCCTGCAGGCGCTGCCATAGCTCATCCACCGTAACACGCAAGATCGGCCTGGCGGTCGCGGGGGGAAAGGACCGGACCGGCGCCGGCGTGACGGGACGCGAGGGGGCAACCATCGCCGCCTCCTGGCGGCACGCCCCGAGGAGCACAAGGCCGGCCCCCAACAGAACCCACAAGACGTTTCTCTTCCGCAAACAGCACCTCCTCGCTCAACACCCGGCAAACGGGCAAGTCGATCTCAAGCAACTATCTCGATTATGTCACCTATACGAACTTGGGCCAGGAGATCAGGGGCCCCTTCCAGGAAATAGTTGGCCGGCCGCGGCGGCGCGTAGTAGGGCCGCCACGGCTTGGCCAGCGCCGTGTGGATCACCCGCCATTCCGCATCCAGCCAAACAACCGCAATGGGAAACGACACAAAGAACATGTGGATCGCCGCGTCGACCCTGCTGGGGCGGTCCAGGACAAAGAGGTACACCTCGTCCTCTGCCAGGGGGCGGCGAAACATCAGCCCCCGGCCGCGGCTAAAGAACGTGTCACAGCGCACCACGCGGCGCGCCAGCACCTTGCCGCTGACGCGGTTGCGGATCACGGTCTCCGGCATCGATACTTTCCCCATCGTCGGACCGGTGCCCCTATCCTATAAGCCTTTCTCTGCCATGTATTCTTTTACGAAAGATTCCTCGTCCGCCCGGCTGTGCAAATGTCCGTCCAACCGCGCCGCCAACAACGCCCCCAAGATCTCCTTGTAGCGCGGCCCCGGCACCAGCCCCAACGCCCGGAGATCGTTGCCGTCCAACACCGGCCGCACAAAACGCAACCGCCCCAGGTAGTCGGCTACCATCGCCCGCAGACCGGCATCCTCCTCTGCCAACTGCAACAGACGCAGTGCCGTGGCAGAGAAGGGACGCAACAGATGGTACACCTGGCTGGGAGATAGCCCCCCGGCCAACAGCGCCGGCAATACCTCCCGGCGTAGCTGCAACACCTCCCGCAGCACATGGCTGTGCCGCGCCCGGAAGCGGTAACGACCGATCAGCGCCTCCACCTCCGCATCCGGCAGATCGTAGCAGAGCAGCGCCAGGTAGAGAACCGCCCGCTCGTCCCCTTCCACCTCCTCCCGCACCCGCCGGAAACAGCCCTCGATCCAATCCGTCCAGATCAGATGGGGAGAAATGCGCTCCAGCACGCCCAGGCTATCCAACCGCCGCAACGCCTGCTCCGGCTCCCGCTCCTCCAGGATCAGGAACAGCTCGTGCCGAATGCGCTCCCCCGTCGTCCGCTCCAACAGCCCCTGCCCTACAGCGTCCTCCAATAGCTGCATCGTCCGCGGCTCGATGGCAAAGCCCAGCCGCTGCTCCAGGCGCACGGCACGCATAATGCGCGTCGGGTCCTCGATAAAGCTGAGGTTGTGCAGGACACGGATCAGCCGCCGCTCCAGGTCGCGCTGCCCCCCAAAGAAGTCTATCAGCCGGCCTTCCTTCTCTCCACTGAGGCCGATCGCCAGGGTGTTGATGGTAAAGTCGCGCCGGTAGAGGTCCTGGCGCAACGAACTGGCCTCCACCGTCGGCAGGGCCGTGGGGTGCTCGTAGAACTCGGTGCGCGCCGTGACAAAGTCCAGGTGCCGCGGCAAGCTCGCATCGGCCTGCTCCAGGATCCACTTGGCCGTGCCAAACCGGCGGTGGCTCCGCGCTCGCCCCCCCAGCCGACGGGCCAACTCCTTGGCCAGGGCAATGGCATCCCCCTCCACGACCAGGTCCAGGTCCAGGTTGGGCTGCCCCAACAGGAGGTCGCGCACAAAGCCGCCGACGATGTACAGCGCGAACCCGACCTCCTCGGCCAACTGGCCGGCCTGCTGCAGGAGGTCCCAGATCGCCCCCGGCAACGCCTCGCGCAGTCGGCCCGTCCAACTCTCGGCCGACTCCTGCTCCGGCGCCCGCACCTCCGGCCATAGCTTCAACAGGTCGGTGCGCGTGATGATGCCTTGCAACACACCCTCTTCGTCCACCACCAACAGCCGGCCGACATCGTTGTCCACCATGCACTGGCGAACCTTGTCCACCGGCAGATCGGGGGGGATCGTCACCGGCCCCTTCCACATATAGGTCTCCAACGAGGCCCCCTCCAGCCCGTGGTGCAGGGCCCGGTCCAGGTCCCGGCGGGTGAAGAGTCCCACCAACCGCCCGGCCCCATCGACGACAGGCAAACTTCCATGGCCATAGCGCGCCAGCACCTCGGCCGCCTCGGCCAGGGTAGCCTGTGGGCCAATCGTATGCACCCGCGCGGTCATGATCTCGCGGGCCGCCCGCATCGGCTGCACCATCTCCTCCAGCACACCCCACAGCTCCCGGCGCACCTCCTCTCCCTGCCGGCCGGGCAAGAAGGCCGCCGCCGCCTGCGCATGCCCGCCCCCACCGAAACGAGCCATCACCTCGCCGGCAGAGACCGCTTCCCCCGTGCTGCGGGCAATCACCTGCACCGCCCCGCCAAACTGCACCACCAGAAAGAGGCCGGCCGGGTCGTACAGGTCCATCAGCCGATGGGCCAACGTGGAAACCTCCTCAACATAGCCCGCAGACTCGGCATGGGCCAGCACGATCGTCCAGCCTCGGACCTCCCGGACCTCGGCCGTGGCTACCAGGCGGTTGTAGATCTGCAACTGGCCCTCGTTGAGCGGCAGGTTCAGAAACTGGGAAAGGATGTGCAGGTTGGCGCCCCGCTCCAACAGCCAGGCCGCCGCCCGCAGATCCGCGGCCGTCGTCCCCGCATAGGTGAGCGACCCGGTATCCTCGTAGATGCCCAACAGGAGCAGGGTGGCCTCCAACGACGACAACCTCAGCCGCCGCTCGTACATACGCTGCACCAGGAGCGTGGTCGTGGCACCGGCCACGCCCCCTCCGTAATGCTCGTTCTCGGCAAAAGTCCGGGACTCGGGATGATGGTCGATAATCTCGATCTGCGGCACGAACGGCCCCAGGGCAAACGGCAGCGCCGGCACCTGCTGCGTGTCGACCAGGATGATCTGCGTCACCGGCTGGCGCGGCAACGACTCGGCCGAGACAAAGGGCAGCGGGCGCTGGTAGATGGATAGGAACTCGCGCAGGTTGCGGTTCATGCGTTGGGGCAACACGGCCCAAGCCCCCCGGTAGAGGCGGGAAGCCGCCAGGAGCGACGCCAAAGCGTCGAAATCGGCATTGCTGTGGGTCAGGATAAGCTTCATCGGCATCCGTTACCGTTCCTGCACCGCAAACCCGGCTCCCCGGTTGCTTCTTCTTTTAGGAAGAGATTGGCGGCACCGCCGGCCCTCGCTCCCGACCGCCGCGCCGCGGACGACGCAGCTCCTCCGTGTCCAGTACGATCGTCACCGGCCCGTCGTTATGAATCTCAACCCGCATCATCGCCCCAAACACGCCGCACGCCACCTCCACCCCCATCCGGCGCAGCTCCGCCGCAAAACGCTCCACCAAGGGCTCCGCCACCTCCGGCCGCGCCGCATCGCTGAACGACGGCCGACGCCCCCGACGACAGTCCGCGTACAGCGTGAACTGCGATACCACCAACGCCGCCCCCCCCACATCCAGGAGCGAACGGTTAAAGTAGCCCGCCGCATCCCGAAAGATGCGCAGTTGCGCCACCTTCAGCGCCAACTCCGCCGCTTCGCCCGGCCCATCCGCTGGCCCCACCGCCAACAGGATGCACAGGCCAGGACCGATCCGGGCGACCTCCCGATCGTCCACGGTGACAGAAGCCGCGGTGACCCGTTGGATCACGGCGCGCATTGCAGTTCTCGGCTCCCAGCTCTCAACTCTCGGCTCGCGGCTCTGGGCTCAAACCCCGCCAAAGTAGCGCAGCGCCAGGCGTAGACGGTCCTCCAGCGACTGCCCCGCCGCCTCTGCCGGCAACGAACCCACGGCAGCCCGAGCCTCGGCCGTGGTATACCCCAGGCTGGTCAGCACCTCGATCAGCTCGGCCTGCTCCGGCGACAGGCCCACCCCCCCGGGCAGCCCCAACCGCCCCAAGTCGATGCGCCCCTTCAGCTCCAGGATCATCCGGCTGGCCGTCTTGCGGCCGATCCCCGGCACGCGCATGAGCACATCCACATCCTCGCGGGCGATCGCCAGGCGCAGCGCCTCCGGAGAGGTCGACGAGAGCAGCGCCAGGGCCGACCTCGGGCCGATGCCCGAAACCCCCAGCAGCAGATCGAACAGCTCCAGTTGGTCGGGCGTGGCAAAGCCGTAGAGGGCGATGGCGTCGTCGCGCACCAGCAGGCGCGTGTAGAGACGCACCATCTCCCCCACCTCGCCCAGCTCCTCCAAAATCGAGGCCGGCACGCGGACTTGGAACCCCACCCCCCCCACATCCACGATCACCCAGTCGCCGCCCTTGGCGTGCAGTTGCCCGTACAGTGTCGCAATCATCGCTCGTTCTCCAAGACTGCCGATCGCTCCACCGCGCCGCATTATACGCGGCCGACATGCCGTTGTCAACCACTACGGCAGGTACCCCTTGAATAGCGCGGGGAGATAGATGGTGTACCCGGGCTCCTCTTGGCGGGCGACTACCGTGCCCACGGCCGAGGCCGGCCCACACCCAAAGGCGCTGTCCACCCACAGCGTTACCGCATAGGTCCCCGACAACGCATAGGTGTGGCTGACCACGGCCCCGGTAGCGGTGTAGCTGTCGCCAAAGCTCCAGCGGGGTTTCTCCGCATAGCGCGAGGTGTCCGTGAAGTAGACCGTCAGCGGCACCGGGCCGGCCACCGGAGCATAGGTGAAGGACGCCGCCGGCAGCTCGCCTATGATCACCGTGTGCGTCACGTCGTCCCAGCCCCCGGCATTGGTCACCACCAGCCTCACCGTAAAGTCGCCAACCTCCATATACGTATAGATAGGCTCCGGCACGTCGGCCGTTCCGCCGTCGCCAAAGGTCCATCCCCAGGCCGTCGGGTCACCCGTGCTCTCGTCGTAGAACTGCACGGCCAGCGGCACACAGCCCGAGAGGGGCGAGAAGCTAAAGGCCGCCACCGGCGGCGGTGTGCCGACCACGACTATGCCGGTCGCCTCTGCCCGGCCGCAGCCGAACGCGCCGTCCACCCGCAGCGTCGCCGTGTAGCGGCCGGCCATCGCGTAGGTATGGCTGACCACGGTCCCGGTAGCGGTGTAGCTGTCGCCAAAGCTCCAGCGGGGTTTCTCCGCATAGCGCGAGGTGTCCGTGAAGTAGACCGTCAGCGGCGCCGGGCCGGCCGCCGGGGCGTGGGTAAAGGACGCTATCGGCAACCGGTGCACCGTGACCGTCTGCGTCGCGGCGTCGGAGCCCACGGCGTTCGTCACCGCCAGGGTCACCGTGAACACGCCGGCCGCCGTGTAGGTGTAGACCGGGTTCGGCACGCTTGCCGCGCCGCCGTCGCCAAAGGTCCATCCCCAGGCCGTCACCGGCGGGTCGGCCTGGCTCGTATCGGTAAAGTACACCGGCTCGTGCGGGCAGGCCGGGCCGCTCGTCTCGAAGGAAGCGGCCGGCGGGAGCGGCCGGAGGGTCAGCGAAAAGTCCTGCGTCGTGGTGACGCCGTCGACGATGGCGACCGAGGCCGTGGCCGAAAAGTAGCCGGCCGCCGCGGCGGTGACGGTATAGGTGCCCGAGACCAGGGCCATCACGTAGTAGCCATGGGAGTCGGTGGTATCCTGGACCGGGCCGGGAAGGGCGGTCACCGTGGCCCCGCCGATCGGGCTGCCCGTGCCGGCGTCGTAGACGTGGCCGTCGAGCCGGCCCAGGGGCGGGCCGCAGTGGGACTGGCCGGCCGCCAGGATGTCCAGGTAGCCGTAGCCGTAGGTGTAGTTGCCCTCGCCATCGGGGGGCGCGCCGCAGTTGCCTACCGGCGGTGTGTTGGCGGCGTCCTGCAGGGCCTCGAAGGTGGCATAGACCTGCCCCACCAGGTCCGGCGCGCAGGACCAGAGCAGGGCCACCGCGCCCGGCGAAAAGGCCGCGGAGAAAGAGGTGCCGTTGTAGATCTGCCACCCATCCGGCGGATAGGGGGTCCGGATGTTGACACCCGGAGCGGAGATATTGGGCTTGGTATAGGGATCATGTCCATAGCAAGAGGGGCCACGGCCGGCAAAGGAAGCGATATCGCGGCTGGAGCCGTGCGCCGTCGTGGCAAACGCCTCCTGGTAGTCGGCCGGGGAGGCGAGCACGGCACAACCGGGCCCGGAGGCCCCCACGGAAAAGGAGGGAAAGATGCCCGCCGCCACCCAGGCCTGCACCCGGGCCTGGAACCAGCCGTTGCAGCCCATGCCCCCCCAGGGGTTGAGCACCGCGTGCGGGCGGTTGTCGGGGTTGTCGCCGGGGGCCAGAAGCCAATCGGCGCAGGCGTTCAGCTGCGCCTCGCCGCAGGAGCCATACTGACCACAGGCCTTGCAGGCAATCCAGCGGGCGCCGGGGGCCATCCCGGCCTGGTAGGGCAGGGTGGGATCGTCGTCGGCCACCATGGGGCCCATCGTGGCCGTACCGTGGCCGTTGGGATCGCAGGGCACGCCGCCGCACTCCCCGGTGGGGTCGAACCAACAGGAGGAGTTCCCGGGGTCGGCGGCGCACTTGTAGGCCTGGTCGAGCGCCGGGTGCAGGTAGGCCACGCCGGTATCGACGTTGGCCACAACGATGCCCTCGCCCTGCAGCCCGAACGCGCCCCAGAACTGGTCGGCCTTGGTGTCGATGATCCCCCACTCCAGCGCCGTGGGGCTGCCTGGCGCCGCGCCGCTCAGCAGCGGATCGACGGCATAGGTCGATGGAGCATAGACCGCCGCCACCGCCGGCAGCGCGGCCAGCTCCAGCGCCAGGCCCAGGGAGCCGGCCTCGACATAGAGCTCGTTGCCGGCGATAAAGGTCCGGTAGTCCAGCCGGCGGCCCTTGACGATGTCGATCGCCCCGGCCTGGGAGCGGGCCGCGGCCTCGCGCAGCGTATCGTAGACGAACCAACCGCGGTCGTGCCAATCCATGCCGAACGCCGGGGACAGGTCGGCCTGCTCGGCAAAGCGCACGACCAGGTCGGCGGAACCATCGGCGGCAAAGCGCTCCAGCAGCGCCCGGTCGATCTTGTCGACGTTGCGCGGACGGTAAGCCGCAGCCTGCGGCACCGCCAGGCCGGCCAGGAGCAGCAGGGATGCCAGGCACAGCCATCGCCTTTTCATCGGGGCCTCCTTGCTTCTTCAACGGAAACGCCAGTACTCTTATGTCATTACGAGGCCGGCGGCCAGACCGCCAGGCGCTCCCAGATGTGGGCGGCGACCTCTTCCTTGGAGAGGAGCGGCAGCGGTTCGACGCCCCCCGAGCAATCGAGCAGGGTGACGCGGTTGGTGCCGACGGCAAAGCCGCTATCGGGGGCCGAGACGTCGTTGGCGACGATCAGGTCCAGGCGCTTGGCCTCCAGCTTGGCGCGGGCGTTGGCCAGGAGGTCCTCCGTCTCGGCGGCAAAGCCGACGACGACGGCCGGCCGGCCGCTCCTCTGGCGTTCCTCGGCCACCTCGGCCAGGATGTCGGCAGTGCGTTCCAGGCGCAGGTCCAGGCCGGCCGCCCCCTTCTTGATCTTCTGGGGAGCCGTTTCGGCAGGGCGAAAGTCGGCCACCGCGGCGGCCATCACCAGGATGTCGCAGGCCGGCAGCGCCTCCAGCACCGCCCGGCGCATCTCTTCCGCCGTGCAGACATCCACCCGCCTGGCCCCCACCGGCGTGGGCAGGGCGGTCGGCGCCGTCACCAGGATCACCTCGGCGCCACGGTCGAGGGCCGCCTGGGCCAGGGCATAGCCCATTTTGCCCGAGGAGCGGTTGCCCACGTAGCGCACCGGGTCGATCGGCTCCTGGGTGCCGCCGGCCGTGACGATGACCCGTTTCCCGCTCAGCGGGCCGCCGCGCCCCAACACCAGGCGGATCGCGCCCAATAGCTCGGGGACCTCGGCCATACGCCCACGGCCCACCTTCCCGGAGGCCAACCGCCCCTCGCCCGGCCCGACGATCACCGCGCCGCGCCGGCGCAGCGCCTCCAGGTTCTCCTGTGTCGTGGGGTGCTCCCACATGCCGGCGTCCATCGCCGGGGCCAGCAGCAGCGGCGCGCCGCAGGCCAGGGCGGTGGAGCAGAGCAGGTTGTCGGCGATGCCGTGGGCCAGCTTGGCGATCGTGTTGGCCGTAGCCGGGGCGATGACCAGGATGTCAGCCCGCCAGGCCAGGGAGAGGTGGGCCATCTCGGCCTGGTTGAGCAAGCGGAAAGGATCGACATGCACCGGCCGGCCGGTGAGCGCCTGGAAGGTCAGAGGGGCCACGAAACGGGTGGCCGCCTCGGTCATAACGACATCGACCTGCGCGCCGGCCCGGACCAGCTTGCTGGCCAGGTCGGCGCTCTTGTAGGCGGCGATGCCGCCGGTGACGCCGAGGACAACATGGGACTGGGAAAGGAACATGCCTGCCTCCGCCCGGTTGACTTGGCCAGAGATTTCCTGTAGAATGGAGCCGTCGTTTCGTATTGTACACCATTCGTGCTTGTAGTTCAAGCAGACCCCGCATGCGCCGAGAAGGGTCGCTTTGGACCCTATCCGCAAGGAGTACAGGGATGAAGCAGAGGACTCTGCCGCTGATGATCGCTCTCCTAATCCTCCTGGCCGGCTGCGGGCCCAGCCCGGCCCCCACCCTCACGCCCTCCGAGGTAGCCGGCGAAGCGGCCCTGAAGATGCAGTCCGTCAGCTCCTTCCACTTTCTCATCGTGGTCACCGGCAAGGCCGCCTACCTCGACGCCGCCAAGACCACCGCCCTCAAGCAGGCCGAGGGCGACCTGGTGAAGCCCGACCGCGTGCGGGCCATCGCCAAGGTGTCCACGCTGGGCATGTCCTCGGAAATCGGCATCATCGGCATCGGCGAGGTGCAGTATGCCACCAACCCCCTGAACCAGCAGTGGGAGGAGGTGCCGCCGCAGGCGCGCTGGAGCCTGGACCTGGCCAGCCTCTTTGACGAGGAGCAAGGCATCCCGGCCATCCTGCTCGGCAGCAGTTGGAGCCTGGGCTCCGGCGAGGGGGATGTCTATGTCTTGACCGCTCGGATGCCCTACCAGCAGCTCCGCGCCCTTTCCTTTGGGTTGATCACCTCCGGCGAGGTGCAGGTCGAGTTTCGGATCGGCCGCGACACGCTGCAGGTCCGGCGCATCCAGATCGTCGAGGTACAGAGCGACGCCGAGAAACCGACGACGTGGACCATCGACCTCTCGGCGTTCGACAAGCCCGTGGACATTCAGCCGCCGCCGAAGTGACGGCCACTTGGGTATTGGATCCTCGGCCCGGACGCCGCTACCCGATGCCCCCAAAAGGAGCCGGCATGCCCACCCCCTCCACGGCCCTCCGCCACCCCTACCTGGTCCTGGCCCTGATCTCCTTCGGCGTCTTTGTGGCGGCGCACGACCTGACGGTAGTCTCCACCCTCCTGCCGCAGATCATCATCGACTTTGCCATCCCGGTGCCGGCCGGCCTGGACGACGCTTCCTGGCTGGTCAGCGCCTACCTCATCGCCTACATCGCGCCGATGCCGGTGATGGGGCGGGTATCGGACATCTACGGCCGCCTGCCGGCCTACCTGGCCAGCCTGGGCATCTTTATCGCCGGTTCCGTCGGGGCCTCCCTCGCCCAGACACTGCCCCTGTTGATCGCCTGCCGGGCCGTGCAGGCCCTGGGCGGCGGGGCGATGGTGCCCGTGGGCATGGCCATCGTCGGCGACCTGTTCGAGGAAAGGCGCCGGCCGCTGGCCATGGGCGTGCTGGTGGCGGTGGACACCGCCGGCTGGATCATCGGGCCGCTCTACGGGGCGCTGCTGGTGCGTTACCTATCCTGGCGCTGGCAGTTCTACATCAACATCCCGCTGGGCCTCCTGGCGGCGCTGCCGGCCTACCTGGTGATCCGCAGCATCCCCCAGGCCAGGCAGCGCCGGGCGCTAGACCTTCCGGGCGCGCTGCTCCTGGTGGCCCTTCTCGTGGCGCTGAACCTGGCCCTGACCTACAGCGGCGGCCAGGCCTCCTCCGGCCCCTCCTTCGATTTCAACGCCCCGCCGCCGGCCTGGCACCTGGTCGTGCCGCTGCTGGCGGCCGCCGTGGTCCTGTTTGTCGTCTTCCTGTTCGTCGAGCGCCGGGCCACAGCCCCGACGATTGACCTGGGCATGTTCGGCCGGTCCAACTTTTCCGTGGCCTGCGCCGTCAACTTCCTGGTCGGCGCGGCGCTGATCATCGCCATGGTCGACGTGCCCCTCTTCATCAACAGCGTCCTGGCAGCCGGCGGCACGGCCGAGGACGCGGTACGCGCCGCCGCGCTCCAGACCGGCCTGGTGCTGGCCGCGCTCACCGGCTCGCAAGCGATCACCTCGCTCGTGGGGGGCTGGCTCTGCGGCCGGCTGGGCTACCGCATCCCCACCGTGGCCGGCCTGCTGCTGTCCGCCGTCGGCTTTGGGCTGATGGGCACCTGGACGCCGCAGGTGGGCTACGCCGCCATGGCGCTGCACCTCTGCCTGGCCGGGTTGGGCTTTGGGCTGGTCACGGCGCCGCTGAGCACGGCGGTCATCGACGCCGTGGACGAGACCAAGCGGGGAGTGGCCTCCAGCCTGGTGGTCATCATGCGGCTGATCGGCATGAGCGTCAGCCTGTCGGTGTTGACCGCCTGGGGGCTGCACCGCTTCGAGAAGCTCTCCCAGGGCTACTCGCTGCCGGACCTGCCGAACGTCAGCCGCGGCCTGACCTCGCAGGTGCTGAGCGAGACCTTCCTGGTGTCGGCGGGGGTGCTTCTGCTGACGGTGGCCGTGGCCGCGGGGCTGCGGAAGCGGCCCCCGGAACGGGGGGCGTAAATGTCCACCGAGGCAGTTTTCCCGGTTGGAGGGCCGGTTGCTGGCGGCGGCCGCCGGGCCGGCCTCTCCAGGCGTTTGACTCCGGCCTGTAGGGTGCTATAATCCCTCCGGGGGCGACTATGCCCAAGACGCGGCGCATTCACCAGGAGCTACCGTGAAACAGCTCTCCAAGGCACTGTTCAGCAGCAGGAGCGCGGCCGGCATCCCCTACGCCTGCGCCGCGCTGCTCGCCGCCGTCACCGCGTTCCGTCTGTACTACTGCTTCCAGCTCCCGGCCAACACCGGCGATGCCGTCCGCCACATCTGCTGGGGACTCATCGTCAACGCCCAGGGCTATACGGCGATCGGCAACCCCCTCCGCTCACTCGCCCCCAGCCTCTCCTTTGTCTCCTGGAGCGTCCTCCCGTACAACTATCCCATCATGAGCCTCCTCTTCGATCAGCTCAGCGCCGCCATCTACCCCAGCGTCCTCGTGATGAAGCTCCTGCTCACGGCAATCGAGGCCCTCAACGCGCTCCTGGTCCAAAAGTACACCGGGAGCTGGTGGCTGGCGCTCCTGTACTGGGGAGCCCCGATGTCGGTATGGTGGGTGTCCCACGAGGGACAGTTCGAAACGCTGCAGAACCTCTTTGTCCTGCTGGCGCTGCTCGCCTTCCGGGACGAGCCGCGCCGAAGCGCCGCCTACTTCCTGCTGGGGCTCGGCGTGCAGACAAAGCTGACCGCCGCCTTTCTCCTCCCCTACTTCCTGCTGCGCGAGCGCAAGATTGCCCACCTGGCCGGCCGGTTCGGGGCATTGGCCCTGTCCTTTATCCCCTCCCTCCTCACGGCCCTGGTGGCGAACCCGTTCGCGCTCCTGTCCAAATCGGCCACCATGGCATATAACCCCTATTACTTCAATTTCCTGGACCAGGACATGTTCCAGTGGAACCCTCCCTGGCTGATCGCCGGCAACGCGGCCGCCTCCTACGGGCTGCTGATCGCGCTCCTGGTGTACGGCCTCTCCAGGCGGCAACGCCTGCCCGAGGTCCTGCCGGCGGTTCTCCTCCTCCTCTTTATCAAACTGTCGCCCATCGCCCAGTTCTGGTACATGCTAACCGTGTTTCCCTTCCTCCTCATCATCAGCGACCGCCGGGCCAGAAATCTGCTGCTCTGCGCTTCCCAGGCCCTGCTCGACATACACTCGGCACTCCAGATCCTCTTTGGCCCTTTCGGCCACGTCGTCGGATCATACTACGATCGGCTCGGCCACGGGGTCTGGACCGATATCCGCACCCTGTTCCGCTGATCGCCGCTCAAAACCGCGGCCCCAAGGACAACAACAAGGAGAAACTATGGACGCCATCCGCACCGCCGCCGAACTCATGGCCCTGGCCGCCCGCACCGCGCCCAAGGCCGCCGGCAAAGACTATCTGACCATCACCATCCTCGAGGGCGAAACGCTGAACCGTCTGGCCGACGACATGGTCCTGTACGGCCGGCAGTCCGGCAAGAAGAACTTTGACCGCGACGGCGAGAACGTGCGCCGGTCGGCCGCCGTGCTGCTCATCGGTCTGCGGGAAGCCGCCGTCACCGGCCTGAACTGCGGCGCCTGCGGCTACGGGCAGTGCCCTCCGATGAACACCTTCGAGGGCGAGTTCCGCGGCCCCAACTGCGCCCTGCGCCTGCTGGACATGGGCATCGCCCTGGGCTCGGCGGTCAAGATGGCCTCGCTGCTCAACGTCGACAACCGCATCATGTACCGCATCGGCGTCTCTGCCCGCCGCCTCGGGCTCACCGACGCCGACTTGGTGATGGGCATCCCGCTGTCGGCGACGGGCAAGAGCATCTACTTTGATCGGTGAGGCGACTGCCGATCGACGGTTCAGACAACAGGAGGTCCTATGCAGCGTCGATTATGGGTCGTTCTGCCTCCGATCCTGCTCTTGCTGCTCCTGGTCGCCCCGCCGGCCGCGGCCGGGCCGCGCGCCGTGGTCCGCACGAGCCGGGACGCGGCCATCATCGAGTTCCCCGAACGCGTGACCTTTTCCGCGCGGCTGCTCAGCGACATCGAGATCAAGAACGTGGTCCTGGAGTATGGCGTGGAGCAGCTCACCTGCGGGCAGGTCGTGGCCCGGGCCTTTCCCGAGTTCGAGCCGTTCACGCAGGTGCCCGTGGAGTGGACATGGGAGATGCGTCAAAGCGGATCGCTGCCGCCCGGCGCACGCATCTGGTGGCGCTGGCACACCATCGACGCGGCCGGCCAGGAAGCATGGACCGAACGGCAGGAGGTCACCTGGCTAGACGACGTGCACGACTGGCAGACGGTGAGCGGCGGCGGCATCCACCTGCATTGGTACGAGGGCGGCGCGGAGTTCGGCCGGGAGCTGCACGCCTCCGCCGTGCAATCACTGGCCGACCTGGCGGAGAGCACCGGCCTGCACTCCGACTCCCCCATCGACCTGTACATCTACGGCAGCGGCGACGACCTGCAGGCCGCCGTCCTCTACGAGCCCGGCTGGACCGGCGGCCTGGCCTATGCCGAGCACGGCATCGTCATCATCGGGATCGCGCCCACCGACATCGACTGGGGCAAAGAGACCATCGCCCACGAACTGACACACGTCCTGGCCGGCCGGCTCACCTTCACCTGCCTGGGCGAGGTCCCCACCTGGCTGCAGGAGGGGCTGGCCGTCTACGGCGAGGGCGGGCTGGACGAGGTCTCGCAGCAGCTCTTCGACCGGGCGGTCGCCGAAAACAAGCTGCTCTCCGTCCGCGCCCTGAGCGGCGGCTTCTCCGAGGACCCCGCCAAGGCCGATATCTCCTACAGCGAGTCCTACAGTCTGGTGCGGTTCCTCATCGAGCGCTATGGGACGGAGCGCATTCTGGCCCTGCTGGACGCGCTGCGCCGGGGGGCCACGGTGGAAAAAGCGATGCAGAGCGTCTACGGCCTGACCCTGGAGCAGTTCGAGGACGACTGGCGGGCGGCCATCGGGGCGCAGCCGCGGCCCCGGGGCAGCGGCCCCCCCACCCTCACGCCGACGCCCACGATGGTCCCCACCTACGTCCCGGTGGCCGGCAATCCTCCCGCACCCCCAAGCGGACCCACCCGCGCGGCCTCAACTCCTGCGTCCACGGCCGCGCTCGCCGGCACCCCTCAGGTGACCGGCCCAACGCCCACACCCGCCGTTTCGCCAACCCCCGTCCAGGCCCTGGCCATCGCCGGAGGCATCCTCGTCGGCGTCACGGTAATCATCGTCCTGGTCCTGCTGCTCTTTGGCGGGCGTAAGAAAAAGCCGCCGACCATGTTGCTCCTGCTGCTGCCGCTGCTGCTGGCCCTGATCGGCGCCTGTGGGCCAACGCCGATCCCGCCGGCATCCACCACCGCGCCGCCCACCGCCATTCCATCCTCCCCCATGGCCTATCCGCCCCGGCCCACGGTCACCCCCTACGTGGCCCCCACCTCGGCCCCGGGGACCTTCTCCGACGCCACCTGGGGCGTATCCCTCGACCTGCCGGCCGGATGGACCACCGCCCCCGGCGAGGACGAGTACACCGTGAGCTGGTTCTACTCCCCGGACGAGGCGATAAGCGCGCTCCTTGTCGGCGACATCATGCCGGAGGGCTATACCCTGGCCGAGATCGCCGCCGAGGTCAACTCCGGCATGTCCTCTGGCCTCACGAACACGGCCATCCTCCGCGACGGCCCGCTCGTGCTGGGCGACGGACGAGAGGCCTGGCAGATCGTCTCCTTGGGCGACAACGTCAACGGCGAGCGTTTCAAGGTGAACGTCGTCACTACGGCCGCCGGCGGGAGGCTCTTTATCTTTCTCGCCGGTTCCCACGAGGACGATTACAATGTGCAGGAAGGGGCCATCGCCGTGCTGGTCCAGGGGCTGCGCTTCACAACCCCCACTCCCTACGGCCTTCCCCGCCAGGGGACGCTTTTCCTGGCGGGGAGCGAATCCACCAACCCCCGGGATCACGACCCGGCCACCACCCACGGTTCGGGCGACAAGCTGGTCTTTTCCGGCCTGGTCTCGTTCGATCCGCAGCTCAACCTGGTGCCGGAGCTGGCCGAGTCGTGGCAGGTGAGCGGCGGAACGGTCTACACCTTTACCCTGCGCGCCAACGCCCGCTTCCACAACGGCCGGCCGGTGACGGCCCAGGATATCGTCTACTCCTGGGAGCGGGCCGCCGATCCCGACACCGCCTCCGATACCGTCCTCACCTACCTGGGGGACATCGTTGGGGTGCAGGAGATGAAAGAGGGCCAGGCCGAGCACATCGCGGGGCTGCAAGTGATCGACGACCACACCCTGCAAGTGACGATCGACGCTCCCAAGCCCTACTTCCTGCTCAAGCTGACCTACCCGACGGCCTTTGTCCTGGACCGCGACAATGTCGAGTCGGGGAAAGAGTGGTACCGCACGCCCAACGGCACCGGCCCCTACCGCCTGACGCGCTGGGAACCGCTATCGCTCAAGCTCTACGAGGCCAACACCGACTTCTACCTGGAGCCCCCGGCCATCGCCTATGTCCTGGTCAAGCTCTACCAGGGGGTGGCCGTCCGCTTGTACGAGAGCGGGGAGATCGACATAGCCGGCGTGAGCTCGCGCGACGTGCCGCGCGTGCTGGACCCCAACGATCCCCTGCACGCCGACGTGCGCAGCGCCGTGAACCTTTGTACAAGTTATGTCACTTTTGATGTGGCTCAGCCGCCCTTCGAGGATGTCAAGGTCCGCCAAGCCTTTGCCATGGCCTTTGACCGCCAGCAGTACCTGGACGTCGTCCTACACGGCATCGGACTGCCGGCCCAGGGCATCTTTCCGCCCGGACTCCCCGGCTACAACGCCGACCTGCGCGGCATCCCCTACGACCCGGAGGGGGCCCGGCGGCTCCTGGCCGAGTCCAGCTACGGCGGCCCGGAAGGGCTGCCGCCCATCGTCTTTACCGACGGCGGCTACGGCAGCGACATCGGCGCCGACGTTGCCGCGCTGGCCCAGATGTGGCGGCAGACCCTGGGCGTGACGATCACGGTGGAGAACCTGGAGCCCAACCGCTTCCTGGACGAGATCTATGCCGGGAACCATGGCCAGATCTTTTCCTTGGGCTGGTGCGCCGACTATCCCGACCCGGAGAACTTGGCCGACATCCTCTTCCACAGCGGCTCGCAGCAGAACAAGGGCCACTACAGCAATCCCCAGGTGGACGCGCTGCTGGAACAGGCCCGTGTCGAGCCGGATGTCGAGAAGCGCCTCGCCCTGTACCAGCAGGCCGAGCAGATGATCGTGGACGACGCGCCGGTGATCTTTACCACCCACAGCGTGTCGTACGTGTTGGTGAAACCGTACGTCCTGGGCTACGCGCTGACGCCGGTGGACGTGCCGCTGGAGCGCTACCTGCGGATCGACCCGCAGCAACTGCGCTAGGGTCCTTGGCAGCCCGAAAGGCCGGGGGCTCCCCACATCACCCTAGCCGGCCTGCGCCGCCGCCAGCAGGTTGCGCATCAGCATGATGTTGGTCATCGGCCCGGTGCCGCCGGGAACCGGGGTGACCAGGGAAGCCACCTCCAGGGCCGCGGCATAGTCCACATCGCCGGCCATAGACGCCTCCACGGCGCCCAGGTCGCCCCGGCACCTGGCGCAGGCGGTGGCGTTGTCGCGGTTGTCGGCGCCGCAGCCCGGGCAGACTTTGACAAAGTTGACCCCAAAGTCCACCACGACGGCGCCGGGCTTGATCCAATCGCCGCGGATCATCCGGGCCCGACCGACGGCCGCCGCCAGGATATCGGCCTGGCGGCAGATGGCCGCCAGATCGGCGGTGCGCGAGTGGCAGATGGTGACCGTGGCGTTCTCGCGCAGCAGGAGCAGGGCCATGGGCTTGCCGACGATGTTGCTGCGGCCGACGACGACGGCGTGCTTGCCGGCGAAGGAGACGTTGTAACGGCGCAGCAGCTCCATGCCGCCGGCCGGAGTGGCCGGGACGAAAAAGGCCGGCCCCTCGGGGCCGCGGCCCGACGGTTCTGCCTGGGCCAGCCGGCCGGCGTTCTGGGGGTGCACGCCGTCGACATCCTTGGCCGGATTCAGGGCCGCCAGCACCGCCGCCGGATCGATGCCCTTGGGGTAGGGTTCCTGGATCATGATGCCATGCACGCCGGGGTCGGCGCCGAGCCGCGCCACCAGGTCCACCAGCTCCTGCTGCGGCACATCCTCCGGCAGGACGTGGGCCGCCGCCTTCAGGCCGCGCTTCTCCATCGTGCTCAGGATCGTCCGGGCGTAGCTGACCGAAGCCGGGTCTTCCCCGGCCCGCACCACGGCCATCGTCGGGACGAATCCGCGGGCGGCGACAAAGTCGCGCACCTGCTGTTCGATCTCGGCCTGCATCTCCTTGGCCTTGGCCCGTCCATCGAGAATCCCTGCGGTCATCGTTTCCTCCTCTGAAAACGGTCCTGCGCGCAATTCCGATTTCTACTCCAGGACTTCCCCACGGATCGTCGCCGTCAGCGCCACTACCTGCGCCCGATCCAGGTCATAGACGCACTCCAGTTCCACCCAACGGGTGACCAGCGGGCGCACCGCCGGCAACTCCGGCCCGCGGGCCGTGAGCAGGAGCAGCGGCCCGCGGTCGTCGGCCCCGGCGAGCTGTACCGTCACGGCGGACAGGGCCGCAGCCTCCGGCCGGAAGCCGGCCGTGCCGGTGACAAAGGCCGGGCTGGCCAGGGCCGCCCAGTCCGCACTCTGCAGCGCCGGGGCCTGTGCCACTACTGCCCCGCGGCAGGCCGACCGGACCGCGGCCGTATCCAGGGGCAACAGGGTCCAACGGGCCACCTGCAGGTCCCACAGGCCGGGCGAATCCCAGTGGCCGCTGGAGACTCGCCCCGCCACCTCGACATAGCGCGGTTCCGCCCATGCCACGGCGCCCAGCCCGATGTCGCGGTCCAGGAAGAAGCGCGCCCAGCAGCGCGTCCCATCCGCGGCCGGCCGGGCCACGTCGAGGTAGGCCTGCTTGCTCGTGGTGCGGTAGAGGCCGCGCAGGGTGATCTCCGGCCCCTCGGGCCAGAGCGGGCCGCAGGGGCTGCTGGCCGCCGTCTCCGGGGCCGTGCGGAGGACGACGGCGGCGGCCGGCGAGAAGACCACGGGAACGGTGGCCACCGGGGGGACCTGCCCGCAGGCTGCCGCCAGGAGCAGCAGGAGGGCCGTGCCGGGAAGCCAACGCGGGCAGACCGTAGTGATGGGGTAGTGCGTCCCAGGCATCGACCAGCTCCTCCGATCGGGCATGATGGGCCAGTGAGCACATTGTACTACACGCCCGGCAGATTTGTCAAAGCGCGCGAGGCCCTCATTTGCGCCCCGGCGCGCCCTATAGTACAATGCCCGGCACGATAAGATACCCAGCGATAGGAGGTGACCGTTGGCCATCCGCAGCCGCGCTCCGCTGCGCATCTCTTTTGCCGGAGGGGGCACCGATGTCGAGCCCTATCCCCAGGAACGCGGCGGGGTAGTCCTGTCGGCGACCATCGACAAGTACGCCTATGCCACGCTGGTTCCCCGGCAGGACGGCGAAATTCGCGTCGAGTCGCTGGACTATGACATCGTGGCCAAGTACCATGTCGACGAGAAGCTGCCCTACAACGGCGAGCTGGACCTGGTGAAGGCGGTGGTGCGCACGCTGGGCGCCGGCAGCGGACTGGACCTCTTCCTGCACACCGACGCGCCTCCCGGGTCGGGACTGGGCTCCTCCTCGGCCATGGTGGTGGCCCTGATCGGGGCCTTTTTGCGTTGGCTGGGAAGGTCCAGGGACGAGTACGCCATCGCCCGCCTGGCCTATCAGGTGGAGCGGGTGGAGCTGGGCGTGCCCGGCGGCTGGCAGGACCAGTTCGCGGCGACCTTTGGCGGCTTCAACCTGATCGAGTTCCAGGGGGCGGACATCGTCGTCAACCCGCTGCGCATCAAGCGGTCCACGCTGAACGAGCTGCAGTACCGCCTGTTGCTCTGCTACACCGGGCAGACGCGCCTCTCCGGGGGCATCCTGGACCGGCAAATCGCGGCCTACCGGCGGCAGGAAGACGACGTCATGGCCGCGTTGGACGAGATCAAGGCGCTGACCATCGCCATGAAGAACGCCCTCCTGCAGGCCCGGCTGGACGATTTCGGCGAGCTGCTGCACCAGGAGTGGCAGCACAAGCAGCGCCTGGCCGCGGGCATCTCCACCGCGGACGTCGACGAACTCTATGCCGTCGGCCGGCAGGCCGGGGCCAACGGCGGCAAGCTGCTGGGGGCCGGGGGCGGCGGTTACCTCCTCTTCCTCTGCCCCTTTGAGCGGCGCCACCGTATCGCCGCGGCGCTGGAGAGGGCCGGCGGGCAGGTGGTGCCCTTCAACTTTGACCTGCGGGGGCTGCAAGTGTGGGAAGCCTGCCAGGGCGCGGAGAGCGAGTAAGAGCGATGCGCATCGATATTCTGACACTCTTTCCCGGAATGTTCGCCGGCCCTCTGGACGAGAGCATCGTCGGCCGGGCCCGGCAGCAGGGGATGGTGCAGGTGCATCTGCACAACATCCGCGACTGGGCCGCCGACCGCCACCGCACCGTGGACGACACGCCCTACGGCGGCGGCGCCGGGATGGTGATGAGGGCCGATGTCCTGGGCCGGGCCATCGCCGCGGTCCAGGGGATGGCCGAACATGCGCCGGCCACCCTGCTCTCACCCCAGGGCCGCGTCCTGGACCAGGGCCTGGTCCAAGAGTTGGCCGGCCGGCCGCGCCTGCTGTTGGTCTGCGGCCACTACGAGGGGGTCGACGAGCGGGCCATCCTCCGGCACATCGACGAGGAGATCTCGATCGGCGATTACGTCCTTACCGGGGGAGAGCTGCCGGCCATGGTCCTGGTGGACGCCGTGGCGCGCCTGGTCCCCGGCGTGCTGGACGAGGAATCGCTGCGCCGGGAGTCTCACCACCAGGGGCTGCTGGAGCATCCCCAATACACCCGGCCGGCCGTCTACGAGGGGCTGGAGATCCCCCCGCTGTTGCTCTCCGGACACCATGCCGAGATCGAGCGCTACCGCCGCCAGGAGTCACTGCGCCGCACGATGCAGCGCCGGCCGGACCTGCTGGCCCGCGCCCCGCTGACAGACGAGGACCGGGCCTTTCTGCTGACATTGGGGTGGCCCACCCCCGTATCGGAACAGGGCCCCACCGTGCTGCCGGCCGTGCAAAAACGCTACGGCCGCTACTGGAGCATCCAGGTTAGCAGGACGCGCCTCAACCCGCCCGGCACGCCGGGCACGCGCACCGATAGCCCACAGAACCTGTCCCGCTTCGTGTGCGGCGCCTGCGGCAGCCGCAAAGTGCAATATGTCACCGGCGGCGGGACCGGCAGCGTGGCCGGCGGGGTCGATTGGTACGAGTTTTCGTGTGAAGACTGCGGCTGTTTCACCGAGTACGAACACTCCTGGGGATAGGGCCGATGGATCAACCGCCCTCGTCGAGCGCCCCGTCTCTGGCCCGCCACCTCACGCTGGCCGCGCTCACCGGCATGGTCATCGGGTGGACCTTGCCCTGGCGCTGGCGGCCATCGCCCTGGTGGTGGCGCTGGACCGCGGAAGGCAGAGCCTGTCGCGGCGCGCCGACCTCGTGAGGGGCGGTACACCGCCGGCCGCGGGCCGGCCAGGGCCGGTTTCCCCAACGGAGAACACGATGCGCCTGCTCATCGCCACCAATAACCGCGGCAAGCTGCAGGAGTACCGCGACATCCTGGGCGACCTGCCGCTGGAGCTGCTGGCGCCGGCCGACATCGGACTCCACCTGGAGGTCGCCGAGACCGGCGAAACCTACGAGGAGAACGCCCGTCTCAAGGCCCAGGCCTTTGCCCAGGCCAGCGGCCTGCTCACCCTGGCCGACGATTCCGGGCTGGAGGTGGATGCCCTGGGCGGGGAACCCGGGGTGCACTCGCACCGCTACGCCGCGGGCGAGGACGCCGAGCGTTATCGCGCGCTGCTGGAGCGGCTGCGGGGGGTGCCGCCGGAGGAGCGCGGGGCCCGCTTCCGCTGCGTCATCGTCATCGTCACGCCGGCCGGCGCGACGTACCGCTGCGAGGGGATCTGCCCGGGAGTGATCATCGATGAGCCGCGCGGGACGGGTGGCTTTGGCTACGACCCTGTCTTCTTCATCCCCGAGATCGGCAAGACCATGGCCGAGCTGACGCCGGAGGAGAAGAACCGTCTCAGCCACCGCGGAAGGGCCGGCCGGTGCGCGCGGCCCTTCCTGATGGACTTGCCGACCAAGGAAGCAGGGCGGTAGCGATCCGCTCAGTGTCCGAGCTTGCGCCCCGCTTCCTTTCAGGGCGAGCAACAGCTCGAGTTGGCCGGGGCCTAGGCCGGCGAGGCCCACCCTTCCAGCTCGGGGTGCGGCACCAGGCAGACGAAGCGCAGCAGCCCCTCGCCGGTGTTGCGGAACTGGTGCAGTACCCCGCCCGGCACGAAGACGGCCGTCCCGGGGGTCAGCGGGAAGTCGCCCTCCTCGGTCGTGACCCTCCCCGTCCCATCGAGGACCAAGACCTCGTGCTCCCACCAGTGGCGATGGTGCGGCGAACCGCATCCGGGCTGCACCTCAAAGACCCGCATGGCAAAGTGCGGCGCCCCATCCTCCTTGGCGATGACCCAGCGGATCGTCACGCCCTCCACGTCCGCCACGGCATCGGCCCGGACATTGCTGTAGTGAACCACTTTGACCGCCATACTGCCTCCTGTCCAACGACGATATTGTTCGAACTGCCCGCTCAACGGCTTACGACTTTATGTCCCAGAAACTCTTCCACCAACGACTCCACCTCGGCTGCGCTCTGCAAGCGCAGGGCCCGGCCGGCCAGGTCCTGCGCCTCGGGCACGGTCATCTGGCGCAACAGGGCCTTGGCGCCGGCGATGCGCTCGATGGGCAGGCAGAAGCCATCCGCGCCCAGGCCCAGCAGCAGGGCCACGGCACCGAGGCTGCCGGCGCTGTCGCCACAGAGGTCCACGCGCCGGCCGTGGCGGTGGGTCGCGGTGACCGCATCCCTCACCAGCCGCAGGACCGTCGGGTGAAGGGGGCGAAAGAGGTGCGCCACGCGCCGGTTCTGCCGATCACAGGCCAGGATGTACTCTGCCAGGCGATCGAAATCCAGAAAGACGGCCCCGATCTCCGGCAGCAGCGCCTCGATGTTCAGCATGGCCAGGGGGGTCTGCACCAGCACACTGCTGATCACGTCCTGGCAATGGGCAATCTCGGCGTTCCGCAGGTCCTGCTGCGCCCGGCGCAGCCATTCCTGGGCCGCCCGCAACTCGGAGATAGTCTCGACCATGGGGAAGGCGATCCCCAGGGGCCGGCCGGCCCCCGCCCGCAGGAGCGCCCGTAGCTGCTCGCGGAAAGCCGAAAGGTAGGCCAGCGAGAGGCGGATCCCGCGCAATCCCAGCAGCGGGTGTCCTCCTCCTTCGGCCTCGGATGGGAAAGGCAAGGGCTCCTCGGGACCCACGGCTAGCGTGCAGCAGGTCAGCCGGTCCGCCGGGAGCTGCAGCAGCAAAGCGCGAAAGGCCGCGGCCTGCTCATCCTCGCCGGGCAGGGCCTGGCGGCCCACGTAGAGAAAATCGCTGTGGGCCAGGCCGACCCCCTCGGCGCCGCAGGCCAAGGCCAGCAGCAGGTCTTCGGGGCGGGCCAGCTCGACACGCACATCCACGCGCCAGCCATCGCGGGTGTGGGCCGGCGCCATCACGTCGAAATCGGGTTGGGCGGCGCGCAGCAGCCGCTGTCGGTCGCGCTGATAGGCCAGCGCTTCCTCGTCGGGATCCACCTCCACCAGGCCGCTGCCCCCATCGACCACCAGCGTGATCCCGGCCGGCACCTGCTTCAGGAGCGCCTCGCCCAGGCCGACGACCACGGGGATACCCAGGCGCCGCGCCACGACCACCGCCGGCGCTGCCAGCGGGCTGCCGGCCAGGCACAGGCCCAGCGGCGGCTGGGCCGCCAGTTGCAGGAACTCGGTCGGCCCCAGCATAGAGGCCAACACGACCGTCTCCCGGCCGGCCGCGGACGGCGCGGTAGCTGCCTCCCCCAGCATCGCCGCCAGGACCTGCCGGCCCACGTCGCCCAGGGCTGCCGCCCGCGCCCGCAGGTCCTCGTCTTGCAGAGGGGAAAAGATGGCCAGGTACGCTTCCACCGATTCCTTCCAGGCCCACTCCGCCGCCTTGCCCTGAAGGATGGACCCGCGGGTCCGATCCACCAGCGCCGGGTCGGCCAGGAGGATCTCGTGGACCTCCAGCAGGCGGTTGACCTCTGCCCAAAGATCGCGCGGCAGCGCCGCCCGCAGGGCCTGCACCCCGGCCCGCGCCGCGTCCAGCGCCGCGGCAAAGCGCGCCTCCTCCTCCGCGACCGGCCCCGGTTTGCGCGGCACGATCTTGATCGGCGCCGGGCGGTGGAAAGAAGCCGGGCCGATAGCGATACCCCTGGTGACCCCCGTACCTTGGATTAGAAACATGGCTAGTTGACAGTTAGCGGTTATCGGGTATCGGGCAACGGATCTCCGCCCTCCGGCCGGCGGGCCGTGACCAGGAGGGTGGAGCGGACCGGCGGGAGCAGCGCGGCCGCCCCTGCCAGGGCGGCCTTAGGCAAGACGCGCCATGGCCGGCGCAGCAGCCGTTTCCAGGACACGCCCACCCGCTCACGCGCCGCCACGTAGCGTACGGCAACCTGCCCGAGGCCGGCCCGCTGCAGCAGCCAACGGACCTCCCCGGCGGTATAGAGGCGCTGGTGCACCGTGTAGCGCGCCTCGTCCCGCAGCTCTATGCGGCGGCGAAATTCCTCCGGCGGTTCCAGGCTGCGCCAGAGGAGCAGGCGCAGCCCGAACAGCAACCGCTCCCGCAGCGAGCAGGCGTTGGGCGTGCTCAACACCAGCAGGCCCCCGGGCACGAGCACCCGCCGGATCTCCTCCAGCGCCGGCAGCGGCGAGCGGGCCAGGTGCTCCAACACTTCCGAGAAGACCGCCGCCTCGAAAGAGCCATCGGCAAAGGGCAGCGGCTCCTCCTCCAGGTTGGCCCGGCGCACCTCGACCCCCAGGCGAGACCAAAGCTCCAACCGGTCCTCCGGGCGCAGGTCCAGCCCAAAGACACGGTATCCGGCCTGGACGAGGAGGGCCGTGAACTGCCCCGGGTTGCAGCCTATCTCCAGCACCCGGCTCCCCGGCGGCACCTCCAGGGCCCCCAACAGCGCCACGTAGCGGTCACGGTGCAGGCGGAAGTAATCCGGCTTGTCGCCAGCAGCAGGAGAGCGGCCATAGGCATCCACGAGGGACTCGACGTCCAGGTTCATCATCGCCACCAAGGGGGCCAGGGGCAGGAGGCAGTATCTCTTGCCTCTTGCCTCTTGCCTCAGGCCACTGTCGCCACCCCAACGAGCCCATTGCCAACGAGCGGCGGCCAGGGAACGCCGATGGGCCGGCGCAGCGGCAGCCAGAACAGCGGCTTGATCCCGGTGCGAACGCGCACCCGGGCGAAGCCGGCCTCCAGCAAAGCCCGATGCAGCTCCGGCGGGCTGTAGAGGTGCACGTGTGTCGGGTCGGCGCGGCCCGACCAGCGTGCTCCCTGCCAGAAGCGCCGCAGGTCCCAGCGGTTGACCGTGCGCACCAGCAGCGTGCCGCCGGCGCGCAGAACGCGGCGGCACTCGCGCAGCAGTTGGTCGCCTTCCGGCACATGCTCGATCACGTCGCCAAGCACCAGCAGATCGAACGAGGCCCCGGCCAGGGGCAATCCCTGCCGCAGGTCGGCCTGTACCAGCCGCGCCACCGGCACCAGGGCGCGCGCCCGTTCCAGGGCGTATCGAGAAGCATCGACGCCCCACGCCTGGATGCTGCGTGCGGCAAAGAAACGCAGTCCGGGGCCGGCGCCGCAGCCGACATCGAGCACGCGCCAGCTCGGAACACACGACAGGCCGGCCAGCGCCAGCAGCCGGCCATACTCCCAGGCGACCTTGCGCTCCGACTTGCGTTCCTGCGCGGCAAAGTAGGACTCCTCATCCACGGCCGGCCCCCCGGTCCTCTGCCAGGGCGAGGGCTTCCTCGTAGCAGCGCAGCACCTGCCTCACCAGGAGATCTCCATCGTAGCGCTCGCGCAAGATCCGTTCGCCGCCCGCGATCAGCTTTCTGCGCAGCCCGCCGTCCTCCAGCAGGCGCAGCACCGCCGCCGCCAGGGCTTTGCTATCCCCCAGGGGCACGAGCAGGCCGTTGACGCCGTCCTGGACGATCTCGCGCACCACCGGGATATCGCTGCTGACGATCGGCGCGCCACAGGCCATGGCCTCCAGCAACGGCAGCCCAAACCCCTCGTAGCGCGTCGGCAGGAGGTAGGCATCGCAGGCGCGCAGGAGGGCGATCTTTTCCTCCTCCGACACCTGCCCCAGGAAGTGCAGGTTGCCCGCCACGCCAAGCTGCTCGGCCCGCGACTGCAGAGTGGCCTGCTCGGCGGGGTTGTGCGAGACAAAGGCGAACTCGGCCTGGGGATAACGGGCCACCACCTCTGGCATGGCCTCTATCGCCAGGTCGGGCCCCTTGCGGCGGGTCAGTTGGCCGATGTAGAGGAGCAACGGCCGCCGCAGCGCATGCTGTGGGGGGCGGGTCGGCAGTTGCGCGATCCAGTCGGTCTCGATCCACAGGGGCACGACACGGATGCGCCCGGCCGGCAGCCCCATGCGCGCCAGTTCCTCGGCCTCGTGCTGCGAGCAGGCCATGTACAGGTCGGCTTGGGAAAGCGGCCAATGCAGCATATAGTTGCGCAAGTGGGCGCGCAGGCTGCGGTCCCGCCCGATGTGCCGCAGCAGGTCCTGCCAGGTAAAGATCAGACGGTCGTAGCGCGGGGCGCACTCATAGGGCGACTCGCGGTCCTCCACCAGGTAAGCGTCGTGAAAGGGGCCCAGCCAGGTGTAGACGATGGGCACATGCCACTGGCGCAGCAGGCGCACGGCGCCATAGGCCAGGACGTTGCGCGGATGCATCAGGTGGGCGATCCCGGGCAGCACCTCGGAGGCCATGACCCGGCGCAGAGCCGTATTGGGCCAGAAGCGCGGCGGCACCCGCCGCACCTGGATGCCGGCGATCTCCTCCGCCTGCTCGTGCAGGTGAGGGGAGTGCGGATCATAGTACCCGTAGGCTATGACGCGGTGGCCCTGGCGCACCAGGCGCTCACCCAGCACGCGCTCCGGCCACTGGCGAAAGGCCCGCGTGACCCCACCCAGGCCAAAGATGGCGATGTGCATCCCCAGCTCCCCTACGGCGATGTCCAGTTCTTGTGGATGAGCGGCAAGATGGCCAGGCCAGGAGGTCCGACGCGGCCCTCATAGTAGGGACTACAGACCCACTGGGCGTCGCACCAGCGCACACGCCAGTACAAGTATCCCGGCATGTACATCTCCCGCGATACGTACGACGTTTGGATAGTCGACCCCCGGACATCGCATAGGGTCCAATCGGCATCCCGGCAGATCTCCAGTTCATAGTGGCGCGCCCGGGGCATAGCCTCCCAGGAGAGCCGCGCCTGCTTATCGACAGGGCTGATGTAAGCCGAGATTGGCTTCACCGTCTCGTAGAGCTTATGAAAGTTCTCGCATGCCGACCATGGCCCTTGCCGGATCAAGTTGGTATCCAGGCTGCCCCAGGCGGCGACATGCCACCAGTAGTCCTCGCCGGGATCGTTGTTCGGCAGCGATTCCATCTCCAGGTTATGGATCAAGGTCGTACCGTCCACCCGGTAGGCCTTGCTCCATACCACCGACCCGACAGGACAGTTGTTATACATGTCACAGGGTTGATTGCAGACCTCCACCCGGTACGCCGGGGCATATAAGGCGGGGTTCACGCTCGGCGTGACCACCGCCTGCCAGGTCAGCACCGGCAGGTCGGTCACCAACTGCCCGTCGATGGGGCTGAGCAGCTTGGCCTGGGGGGTGCGCCGGACGAACGACCCCGTCGCCGGGAACTCGCTGAGCTTGCCGTAAGGGTCGCGGACGTACACCTGCCAGCTCCAGGCGCCCTCGCCAAGCCAGGCCGGGGGTGTCCATCGGTCATTGGGGGTACTGATGGAGAAAGAGTCCCCGGCGACGTTGGACCCGCTGACCTCGTATTTGCCGGCCCCCTCGACCCGCCCCCAGTGCAGCGTAGGGAGCGTGTAGGTCCGTTCAGCCGTGAGGCTCCGGGGCACGGGGATAGCTTTGGTGAAGCGCATCGGCTGCGACCAGGGGCCGAAACAGGTTCCCTCGCAGTGCATGATGCCGATGCGCCAGTAGAGGGTCGTCTCGTTGTCCAGCGTGTTGTTGGGCAGGCTCCAGCGGGTGGGGATGAACCAGTAGTCCGTGGGGTCGGAGGGATACCCGTACCAGGTGCCCTCGCGGATGATCGTCTGAAAGGTCTGGTCCAGGGCTACCTGGATGCGGTAGCCCTTGATCCAGGAGCGATAGAGCGGCTTGCTGTAGCTCAACAGGGGGTCGCTGAGATAGACCACCGGGTTGTTGAGCGGGTTGTGCCAGGGATGGAGCAAGTTGACCTTGTCGGAGGCCGAGGCAAAGTGGGCCAGGGAGCTCACCAGGCCGGCCGGCTCCGAGGGCACGGTGTCATAGGCCTGCGTGCCGCCGTTGGGGATGGTAAAGGCCTCCACGGAGACGGTCCCCAGCCACTCGGTGTTCACCTCGATCAGCTCGGGCGGGAGCTGCAGCTCCAGGTAGCGGCCGCGACGATAGGCCCAGCCGCCGCCGTTGCAGGGGAATGATCCCAGGCACTCGGCCGGGTACCAGCCGGTGCCGTTGTTGCGGTAGTAGACAACGCTATCGATCTGGCCGGTCCCGTTCTGGTGGGCGTAAAAGACGCGCTCCGGGCGGAAAAGGGGGTCGACGGTGATGGCAAAGCCCTTGGGGTCGGTGGCCCCGCCCGAGCCCACCTTGTGATCGATATCGACATAGAAAACAAAGTACATGTCGCTGGTGTTGGTCGGCGGCAGGTCGATTGTCAGGAGCCACCAGTAGTTGCTCGCGGCATCGTCGCGGGCCAGGTACAGGCCGGTGAGATCATAATCCGGGTTCGCGTTGTAGGCGTCGCCGGATGGGTCCTCGGCGATCTTTGTATAGGCGTCGTTGCTGATGGGCTGGGGCAAGGCGCGGTTCGGCGGCCCGCCATAGGCCACATTCGCCCCGCGCCGCAGTTGCTGGGTGATGAACAGGCGGCGCGTGGTGCTCCATTCGCCCAGGTAGGCGCCTCCGGCGTCCTGGGCCCGCACCCGCCAGTAGTAGACGCCGGCCGGCAGGCGCTGCTGTGGCGTGTAGAAGCCGTAGATCGGGTGCGCCTCATCCACCACGTCGCCAAAGTCCGGCGCCGTGGCAATCTGGAAATGGTAGTGGTCGGCGCCGATCCGCGGCGACCAGTTGAAGAGCGGAGTGTCGTAGACGCTATCCAGCCCGTCGATCGGGAAGTAGGGCACTACCGTGCCGCTGACCATCTGCAGGCTGGGGTCGAAGCGGAACGGCCAGGCCTGGCTGACAAAAGGCGTGGCCCCGATGCTCCCGAGCACCCGCCAGTAGTAGATCCCGCTCGTCAGGGTAAAGGCGTTCTCCAGCGTCGGCGCCAGGCTCAGGTTCTGAGTGGTGGTCGACCAAATGGGGCTGGGGAAAAGGGGCTCGTCGTCGATCTGCAACGTATAGCGATCCGGGGTCTGCTCGTTGTCGTCCACCAGGCGGTCCCACATAAAGACCGGCGCATCCACCGTCGGGTCGGTACGCACATCCAGGAAGGAGGTGGCCGAAATCGTAGCCGGGTCATAGTAGTAGGGCGGGTAGATCAGGGTCGGCCCGCCGTTCGTCGCCCAGGAGAAACGCCAGTGGTCGCTGGGGTTGGAAACGTTGCTGCCGTCATCCGCGGCCCGGACCCGCCACCACCACGACTGGCCCGGGTAGAACCAGGAGCTCAGGTTGGCGAATCGGGAGGTGGGGATGCTGCCGAAGGTGAACTGTATGGGGCTGAAATCGATATTGTCGGCCACCTCGACCGTATAGGTCTTAGCCCCGGCCACCGGGGTCCACTCGAAAACGGGGTAGGGCACGGCGAGGAAAGCGTAGGTCGGCGTCAACTGCTGCAGTTCCAGGTTCCAGGCCATCCGAAACTTGTGGCCGGTATCCGCGGGGCTCCAGGAGCCGCAGGAACCCGCGGTGTTGCAGGCCCGCACGCGCCAGAAGTAGTCGGCGTTGTTGGCGAACGTCTCCGCCGGGGTGTAGCGGGTGCCGACCGAGATCCAGTCGCGCATGATGGGGGGAGTAAAGCTGCTCTCGGTGTCGACCTGCAGTTCGTAATAGGCGGCCCCCTTCACCGCCGTCCAACTGAACTCGGGAACAAAGATCTGCGTCGAGTTGTTGGGCGGGGCCAGGACGGTCGGCCTCTGATCATAATCCAGGACAAACTTCCAGCACAGGCTGCTCGGGCCCTCGGTGTCCACTCCGCTGATGGGCGTCACCCGCCACCAGTAGACGCCGTCCTGGTGCCAATAGGAATCCAGGGCCCAGGGCGTAAAGTACGGTTGGATCACCACCCTGCTCCAGAAGCTGCCCTGGCAGCCTTGCTGCTTGTAGAGCTCGAACCGATACTTGGCCGCGCCGGGCACCGCCTCCCAGGAGAAGATGGGGGGCTCCAGGAACTGGATGGGATTCTGCTCGTACGGGTCGTCCGGCGGCTGGTAGAGGTCCGGCCGCAGCTCGTTATTGGGCCCGAGCCATTTGCGGGTGAACACAAACCAGGAAGAGAAATCGCTCTGGTCGCCCTGGACATAGACTTTCACGCGCCAGTACCAGGTCCCGTCCTGCCACATGGTCGCCGACTCGCCATAGGCCGGGGTATACTGATTGGCGCGCGTGTTGATCACCCACTGCGCCCCCTGGCAGTCGGGGGCAGAGCAGATCTGGAGCGTGTACAAGATAGCCCCGGGGACAGCCTGCCAGACGAAGGTGGGGTTGCCCGTCGGGGGGTAAGAGCCATCCAGCGCCGAGGTCACCGAATAGTTGGCCGGGTACAACAAAACCGGCGGCGCGACCGTCGCCCGGGCCGAGGGAGTGGACAGCCCACCCGGCAGCAAGATGGCCAGGATCAAAAGCAACCCTGGCAGAGGGCGGAGAATGCGGCGGACTCGACTCATCGGACACCTCCTGGAAGACCAGGCACCAACCTGGTAGTAGGCTTTGCCGGGGAGAAACTGCCCCCACTATACCACAAGGACAAAGAGGCGTCAAGAGTTGCGCATCCGCGCAAGGTGTAGTACAATTTTATTGATCTCGGCATAGATCCGCAAGTCGGTGCACGCGGATTTCGGCTTCGAGACAGTATAGCGAGCTATGCAGGGGTCAGTAGTGGGGCCGTGGAGATTGCGCCACGGATCCGGTGGGTTTTATCCGCTATCCCGGGGCAGCGTCGCCCCGCCCGCTTCCAATGGAGGAAGCCAAGGAGAAGCCCGTGCTGCGCGCCGAGGAAGAACAGATCGCCATCCGCTACCGTCAACTCGTCCCCCACTTTCAGCGCTGGGAAAAGGTCAAGGACCTGATCGACCAATTCATCGACATCACGCTGAACTATCGCCAAAGCGGGCACCCGGGCGGGTCTCGTTCCAAGGTGCATGCCCTGGTCGCCACGCTGCTCAGCGGGGTGATGCGCTGGGACCTGCGCCACCCCGAGAAACGCTTCGGGGACCGCTTCATCCTGGTGGCCGGCCACAATGTCCCCCTGGTCTACTGCACCTTGGCCGTCCTCAACGAGGCCCTGCGCTGCAAGTTCGAACAGACCGGCGATGAGCGCTACCGGCCGGCCCCGCCCGAACGAGCCCTCTTCTGGGAAGACCTGCTGAACTTTCGCCGCCGCGGCGGGCTCTCCGGCCACGCCGAGATGGAGGGCAAGACGCTCTTCTTAAAGTTCAACACCGGCCCCTCCGGCCATGGCAGCCCGGCCGCCGTGGGCGAGGCCCTGGCCCTCAAGCGCGCCGGCGCCTACGGTGTCAAGGTCTTTGCCCTGGAGGGCGACGGCGGGCTGACCCCCGGCGCCAACCACGAGGCCATGAATTCGGCCTGGGGCCTGGCCCTGGACAACCTCTACTTCCTCATCGACTGGAACGACTACGGCATCGACGAGCACCCCATCAGCCAGTCGGTCTACGGGACGCCGCACGACTGGTTCGGCGCCCACGGCTGGCGCGTCTTTCCCTGCGACCTGGGCAACGACTGGGGCCCGGTGACCCAGGCCCTTCTGAGCATGGTGCTGTCGGAAAATCCGGGGCGCTGCCCCAGCGCGGCCTACTTCAAGACCCGCAAGGGCCGCGACTACCTAAAGTGCGACTACTCCTCCCACGGCACCCCGCACAAGATGAACTGCCCGGATTTCTGGGCCACGAAGAAACGCTTCGCCGAAATCTACGGTGCCGCCTTTGTCGGGATGGATCAGCCAGCGCCCGAGGACCCGGTTGAGCGCCGCGCCCAGTTCGAGGCCAACCTGCGCGCCGTGGCCCAAGTCCTGCGCCGCGACCAGGACCTGGTCGACTACCTGGCGGACACCCTGGCGGCGCTGGGCGACAGTGTCCCCGAGCGCATCCCCACATTCAAGCTGGGACAACGCGGCAACCCGTTCCAGGACCCGCGCCTGTACGACTATGAGCACTACCCGCCGGAGATGTTTGCCGCCGCCGGGACGAAGGCTCCCAACCGCCAGGCCCTCTACCGCTGGGGCGCCTGGGTCAACGCCTTTGGCCATGAGCACTACGGCCGGCCGCTCTTCCTGGCCTGCTCCGCCGACCTGGCCGAGTCCACCAACATCATCGGCTTTGGCCAAAAGTGGGGCGACTTCCCCGGCTATGGCTGGTACGAGCGCTACGGCACCCCCGAGGGAGTCATGCTGCCCCAGGAGATCACCGAGTTCGCCAACGCCGGCCTCCTCACGGGGGTCGCTGCCGTCAACCTGGCCGAGGACCCCACCACCGAGTTCGACGGCTTCTATGGCGCCTGCTCCACCTACGGCTCCTTCGCCTACCTGAAGTACGGCTCCTTCCGCCTCTTCAGCCAGATGGCCCAGGACTGCCCCTGGAAGCTGGGCAAGATCATCTGGGTGGCCGGCCACTCCGGCCCCGAGACGGCCGACGACTCGCGCACCCACTTTGGCATCTTTGCCCCCGGCGTCACCCAGCTCTTTCCCCGCGGCCAGATCATCAACCTGCATCCCTGGGAGCACAACGAGGTCCCCGTCGTGCTGGGGGCGGCGCTGCGCCTAAATGTCCCGCTCATCGCCCTGCACCTGACGCGCCCACCCATCGCCATCCCCGATCGTCAGGCCCTGGGCATGCCCTCGCACCTGGCCGCGGCGCGCGGCGCTTATGTCACCCGCGACTACCGCCCCGGACTGCCGCGCATGGGCACCATCATCGTCCAGGGCACCAGCGCCATGGTCTCCATCTGCCAAATCCTGCCGGCGCTCGACGCCCGCGGCCTCAATGTCAAGATCGTCACCGCCGTCAGCCCCCAACTCTTTGCCCTGCAACCGATGGAATACCGCGAGCAGGTCCTCTCCCTGGCCGACCGGGCCGACTCCACCTTCATCACCACCCAGGCCCGCTGGCTGATGCACGATTGGATCTATAACCCGCTGGCCGAGGAGTATGCCCTCTCCGCCGACTGGGACGACCGCTGGCGCACCGGCGGCACCTTGGACGAGGTCATCGAAGAGGCGCACATCTCTCCCCAGTGGGTCCTGCAGGGCATCGTCCGCTTCGTCGGCGAGCGCCAGAAACGCCTGGCCCACCTGAGGGCGTTGGCCCAAGCGCCCAAGTGACATGGATAGCGGGAGGAGAAGGTGACCGAGGGGAAACCGCTGCGCCATCGTTACCCGATCTGGTTGTCCTGGCCCCTGGAGATCATCGCCTTTCTGCTGGCCGGGATCGCCATCTGGGGATACCTGCAGACCGGGCTGCAGATCCTGTTCCAGCAGTGGCCCCAGGGGCTGGCGAACCTGGGGGCAATCCCCTACGCCCAGCCCATCGCCCTGCTCATCAGCGGGACGATCCCCAAGGGGCCGGTCCCCTGGGAGGACCTCTACCCCGCGCTGGTCGGGATCAACGCCCGCGGGTTCCTGCTCTTTTTCCTGGCCGCCACCGTGCGCAACTTTCTGCCCACGCTGCGCCTCCACAAAAACGGATTGCAGCTCCACCGGGGATTGGGGTGGGCAACCATCCCCTGGGAGCGAATCACCCAGGTCTACAACATGACACTGGCCGGCGATCGCATGGTCCTGTTCATCCAGGGCCGGCGCTGGCGGCTGGGCCCGTGGTTCCGCCTCTACAGCCTGCTCTGGGGAGGCAGCCTGAAAAAGGGGTTCGCCGTCGTTTGGCACATCTCCGATTTCGAGTCCCTGGCCAGCGGGCTGGTCGCCTACCTCCAGGAGGTCTATGGAGAGGATCAACTGGTAGACGTGGTGGACGACGAGGCCTACTCGCTGCCGTATGCCCTGATCTTTCTGCCCGGGGTCACCTGGAAGACCCTCTCCGCACCGCACAAGGAGCAAGCCGCGGATGCCTTCACCTACCCGCGCTGGGTCCGCCTGGTCCAGCAGCCCATCGTTGTCCTGCTGCTGCTGTTGGCGATCTGGCGCTACGTGGGCGTCTGGTGGCGCTTCCTGGTCGGCAACTTCCCAGGTCTGATGGGGCTGCTGCGCTGGCCTGTCCTGGGGCCCCTCTTGGGGCTCTACGGCGTCCCGGATCGTGACCTCTTCGGCCGCTTCAATCCGCAACTGACCCCCATCTCCTGGCCCAGCATCGCCCTGCTCCTGGGACAGGTGAGCATCATCCTGAGCCTGGTGGTCGTGACCCTGCTCCAGGGCCTTCTGCCCGACTGGCAGGTGGAGGCCGACGGCGCCGCCGTCTCTTTCCGCAGGCGCTGGCTGCAGATCCCTTGGGGGGTGGTCCGCTCCATCCGCGAGTCCATCGCGGCCCCCAGGCGGGGCGTCATCCTGGTGCAGGTCAAGTGGCCCCACCTTACTTTCTGGCACACCCTGTACAGCCTCCTCTATGGCGCCGGGCTGCGCCGCGGTGTCCTCTTCACCTCGCTGCTTCCCGGGTTCGAGGAGCTGCGGCAGCGCTTTCACCTGGGCGTGATCCGCGCCCATGAGAAGGACGCCAAACCCCCGACAAAGCCGATCCTGGAAGCAGATGGGGCGGCGGACATGCTGCTCATGACGCAGTCGCCGCTGGCGACACTGCGGCGCTGGGGTGGGCCGGCCGAACCGGAGCCGGAAGAGGGTCCGGTGGTCGGAGAGCGTTCGGGCGGGCTGCTCAAGAGGCCAGGCCTCATCACGCCCGCGTCCGACGAGGAACTCCCCTGGGAAAGCCAATATCCCCAGCGCAGATGGCCGGCGCTCGAGGAGGCTCCCGAAGCCCCCCCCCAGGACAAGTTCCGCCTCCTGCCGCTGCTCCGCTCCGTGCTCCCACTGGTCTTGATGCCGGTGCTCCTGGTGCTGTTGGAGGAGCTGCTCTTTCCGCCGATGTCGCGCACCCTGGCCGTCTGGTCGGTCCCCTCCTCGCTGCCGGCGGGTGGGCTCGCCCACCTGCTGGCGCTGGCGACGGCGATGGCCGTGCTGGCCCTCGGAGAGGCCCCGCTGCTGGCGATGCTGATCAGCGTCATCGCGGAGATGTACAACCAGACAGGCGATTTCCGGCGCGCGCTCTCCTACTGCCCGCGCACCCAATCCCCGCGGGTCCTGCTGGGGCTGCTCGTGCTCGCCGTCGGCGCGACCGGGATACTCCAGCCCCTGTTCCTGCTGTGGTGGATCGGCGGCCTGGTCTGGGGGAGCATCCTGAACTACCTGGCCGCGCGCGAGCTGCTGGGCTGGCGCGGCGTGGGCACCCTGCTATTGCCCGGTGGGTACGCCCTCTACCAGGCACTGGTGCTGATATTCTACCTCGTGCTACATTAGGCAGACGGCTGCAGCAGTCCCCGCAGCGTGGCCAGGTTCTGGCGGTCCTCCTGCATCTCCGGTCCCTTGGGTGTCTCCAGAACCATGGGATGATCCCGAAAGCGCGGATCGTTGAGGAGGAAGCGGAACGGCTCCAGCCCCAACTGCCCCTGACCGATGTGGGCGTGGCGGTCCACGCGGCTCCCCAGCCCTTTCAGGCAGTCGTTGAGGTGAAAGGCCTTGAGCCGGCCGATCCCGATGACTTGGTCGAACTGGCGCATCGTCGCGGCGTAGGACTCGGCAGTCCGCAGCTCGTAGCCAGCGGCAAAGGCGTGGCAGGTGTCGAAGCACACCCCCAGCCGCTCCGGGCAACGCACGTGATTGATGATCCAGGCGATGTGCTCGAAACGGTAGCAGAGGTAGCCCCCCTGGCCGGCCGTCGTCTCCAGCAGGATAGTCACCGCCGCCCGCGGCGTGCGCTCGCAGACCAGGTCCAACGCCTCGACGATGCGCGCCAGGCCGGCCTCTTCCCCGGAGCCCTTGTGCGCCCCGGCATGCGTCACCAGGTAGGGCAGCTCCAGCGCCTGGGCGCGCTCCACCTCGATGGTGAAGGCGTCCACCGACTGTTTCCAGAGCCCCTCCTCCGGCGAGGCCAGGTTGATGAGGTAGGCATCGTGGGCGATGACCGGGGCGATGCCGGTCTCCTCCCGGGCTCCGCGGAAGGAGGCCACCTCCTGCGCCGTGATCGGCCGGGCCGCCCAGCGGTTCGGCTGCTTGGTAAAGATCTGGATCGCCTCGCAGCCTACCTCCCGCCCCCGGTACAGGGCCTGGTCGTAGCTGCCGGCAATCGACATGTGCGCCCCCAAACGTGGCATCCGAACACCTCCCGTGGCAATCAACCGGGCAGAACCCCGACCATGATACCCGGCCGTGACCTATGAAGCCGCCCCCGCGCTCGCGCACTCTACCATCATGCCGCCTCCTCTAGGTCTTGTCCTCCAAAGACGCCAATCCCCGGCGCAGGGCGTACAACGCCGCCTGCGTTCGGCTGGCCAGGTGCAGCTTGCCCAGGATGTTGCTCACGTGGCTGCGCACCGTGGCCTCGGTGATCACCAGATGGTCGGCAATGTCCTGGTTACTGCAGCCCCGGGCCACCAGCTGCAACACCTCTACCTCGCGCTCCGTCAGCGGTTCTGGAGTCGGCGGGCGGTCCAAGGGCCGCGAGATCTCCTGCAGCACCTTGCGCGCAATCAGGGGATGCAGCGAGGATTCCCCACGATGGACCTGGTGGATGGCCCGCACCAACTCCTCGGGATCAGAATCCTTGAGCAGGTAGCCCAGCGCCCCGGCCTTGATCGCCGGAAAGACCTTGTCGTCGCCGGCGAAGCTGGTCAACACCAGGATGCGTATCCGCGGCGACTTGGCGCGCAGTTCGCGGATGGCCTCCAGTCCGTCCATCCCCGGCATCACCAGATCCATCAGCACGACGTCGGGCTGGAGCCGGAGGGCTTCGTCGACCGCCTGGCGCCCCGTCTCTGCCTCACCGACCACCTCGATGTGGGGCTCCGTGGAAAGCAGGGCCCGCAGCCCCTTGCGCACGATCCCATGGTCATCAGCAATCAGCACGCGAATCGCATCGCTCATCACCCCACCTCCAGGCGCACCAGGGTCCCCCGGCCCGGGCTGCTATCGACCTTCAGCCGACCGCCCAGCCGGGCGGCCCGCTCTTCCATGCTGCGTAACCCCAGCCCTCCACAGGGCCGCGCCGACGCCGGGTCGAAACCAACCCCATCATCGCCGATCTCCAGGACCACCCGCTCCTCATCCCACACCAGGCTCACCCACACGCGCCGGGCACAGGCGTGCCGCAGGACGTTGTTCAGCGCTTCGCGGGCCACAAAATACAAGCCCTCCTCGACCTCTGGGGGCAGCCGGTCGCTCCCGGAGGAGTGAAACTCGGTCACCAGCCCCCCGCGGCCCTCCACCGCATCCAGGCGCGACTGCAGCGCCCCCGCCAGACCTTCCTGCAGCAGAACGGAGGGCCGCAGCTCAAAGACCAGCAGGCGCATCTCCCGCAATGACTCCTGCGCCGTCTCACGCAACACCTGGAGGTGTTCGGCCGCCTGGGCAAGGTCGCCTGCCGCCAGGTGCCTGGCGGTGGCCTCGGCATAGAGGGTCACCCCGTACAGGGCCTGGGCCACCGAATCGTGCAGGTCTCGGGCCAGGCGGTTGCGCTCCTCGACGATGGCCCGCTGCCGCGACTCGGCCTGCAAGCGGACGTTCTCCACCGCCAGGCCCAGTTGATCGCTCACCGCATGGAGCAGCGAACGCTCCTCCGGCGAAAAGGGCCGCGGGCCGCGACGGGTGGCCAGGACCAGGACCCCCAGAAAATGCTCCCTGGCCGACAAGGGCAAGAGGGCCAGCGCCCGCAGCCCCTCGCGCCAGGCCTGCCGGTCGCGGTAGCCATAGGTATCCTCCACCACTACCGGTTCACCGGGCTGAACGACCTCCCCCTGGGGAGAGATCATCTCCGCCATATCGGTGAGCGGCAGCAGGTCCGGCACGTCCCCCCGCTGGGCGCGGACGACCAGGCCGTGCTCCCCCTCCCAAAGCCGGATCTCGCCAACCTCCATGTTGAGCGCGTCCATCAGCATACCCAGCGCCCGGTCCAGCATCTCGGCGGAGCCCGCCGGCTCACTGAG
>CAZQFV010000026.1:0-55090 GCA_964592645.1 uncultured Chloroflexia bacterium | reverse complement strand
AAGGGGGCCTATTGAGGGCGGAGGGCATGGGGCATAGGGCGTAGGGGCTAATGGGGAGAGCTGAGAGGGGAGAAGGGAGAGCTGAGAGCTGAGAGTGGGGAACAGGGGACGAGATCAGGGGACAGGAAGAAAAGAACACACCGGGGAGGTGGGAAGGTGGAGAAGAAACCAGAGACCTATGAGGACCTGGAGGTATTCCAGGAGGCCCATCGGTTGACGCTGGAGGTCTATGCGCTGGCGCGATCGTTTCCTCCGGCAGAGCGTTTTCGGTTGAACGATCAGATCTGCCGGGCGGCGGCATCCGCACCTGCCAACATTGCCGAGGGATTTGGGCGCTACGGGCGGGCCGACATCGTCCGTTTTCTGCACGTGGCCCGCGGCTCCTTGGAAGAGGCCCGTTACTTCCTCCTTCCGGCCCAGGATCTGGGGTATCCCAAACGAGAGCAGGCAGCTCAACTGCGGGGACGCTACACCAACGTCCGGCGAATGCCGAACGGGTTGATCGCGTACCAACGCCGCGCCCAGGCGCAGACATCATGACCCAACGGCTCTCCGCTCTTCGCTCTCCGCCCCCTGCCCGCCGCTCTCTGCTCCACTTCCCTTGCCCCAAGGTAGCGCCATGATCATTACGCAGACCCCCCTGCGCATCAGTCTCTTTGGCGGCGGAACGGACTTTCCCGACTTTTTCCGCGAGGAGGAAGGCGCCGCCCTGAGCTCGGCGATCGACAAGTACATCTTTGTCATCATCAAGGCCCGCTTCGACAAGCTGATCCGCGTGGGCTACACCCGCACCGAGATGGTCGAGCGCGTGGACCAGGTGCAGCACGACCTGGTGCGCGAGACGCTGCGCCTGACGGGCATCGAGCGCGGGGTGGAGATCGCCACCATGGCCGATATCCCCTCCGAGGGCACCGGGCTGGGCTCCTCCAGCACGGTCACGGTGGGGCTGCTCAACGCGATGTATGTCTACCTCAACGACGTCCGGCCGGCCGCCGAGCTGGCCCGACAGGCCTGCACCATCGAGCTGGAGCGGCTGGGCCGGCCGATCGGCCTGCAGGACCAGTACATCGCCGCCTTCGGCGGCCTGCGCCTCCTGCGCTTCCGGCCCGACGGCGTCGAGGTCGAGGCGATCCGGCTGAGCGACAGCACGCGCCACTGCCTCTCGCAGAGCCTGCTCCTCTTCTACACCGGCCAGACGCGCGAGGCCCACACCATCCTGGCCGCGCAGCGCGAGAATATCCCCGCCCGCCGGGCCGCGCTGCGCCAGCTCAAGGCGCAGGCCGAGGAGGGCCGCCGCCTGCTCCTGGCCGAGCAGTTGGACGACCTGGGCCGCCTGCTCCACGAGGGCTGGCAGGTGAAACAGCAGTTGGCCGCGGGCATCAGCAACGGGCAAATCGCAGAGATGTACGAAACCGCCCGCCGCGCCGGGGCCCTCGGCGGCAAGGTCTGCGGCGCCGGGGGCGGGGGCTTTTTGCTCCTCTACTGTCCCCGCGAAGACCAGGCGCGCCTGCGGGCGGCCCTGCACGCCTACCGGGAGCTGCCCTTTCACCTGGAGCCCGACGGGAGCAAGGTGATCCTCAATATCCGGCGGTAGGGACAGGGGGCAGGTAGAGAGCAGCGAGGGCCCCGGAATCAGAACCCTATCCGTGGAAAATCCGCTTGAAGATTTCTCCAAAACAGGGTATAATAAGGCTGCCGTCGGATAGTGGGAGGCAGACGATGAGCACAGCGCGGTGGGTCGATTTCTGGTTGGTCGACGCATTCACCGACGAGCCGTTCCGCGGGAACCAGGCCGGCGTCATCTTGGACGCTGCCGGCCTGAAGACCGCGGCCATGCGCCTGATCGCCCGCGAGGTCGGGGCCTCGGAGACGGCCTTTGTCTTTCCCCCCGGCGAACCAGGAACCGACCTGGCGCTGCGCTGGTTCACCCCCACCTGCGAGGTGCCCTTCTGCGGCCACGCCACGATCGCCACCCTGCACACCCTGGTGGAGACCGGCCGCTTCCAGCCCCCGCGCGAGCTGAGAATCGCCACCCTCTCCGGGCAACTGCGCGCCCGGCTGTGTCCAGCCGCCGACCGCGCCTGCCGGCCCATGGTCCAGACCCCGCTGCCGGCCTTTGAGCCCTCGCCGATCGGCCGCGAGGAGCTGGCCGAGGCCCTGCTGATCGGCGCCGAGGCCCTGCACCCCACCCTGCCGCTGCGCAAAGAGGGGATGCACCTGTTCGTCCCCCTGGCCAACCTACAGACGCTCCTGGACCTCTTCCCCGACCTGCGCCGCCTCAGCCGCCTGGGGCTGGAACACGATGTCACCGGCTTCGCCTGTTTCACCACCGCCACCGTCGAGCCCACCTCCAGTTGGCACATGCGCTTCTTCGCCCCCGGGCTGGGCGTCGGCGAAGACCCGGTCACCGGGGCCGCCCAGGGGCCGATGGCGGCATACCTGATAGAACAGGGGCTGCTGACGCTGGCCCCCGGACAGACCGGCACATGGACCGGCGAACAGGGCGATGCGCTGGAGAGGCGCGGGCGCGTCCACGTCGAGATCACGCTGGACGAGGCCGGCCGGGTCCGGCAGGTGGGCATCGGCGGCCCGGCGGTGATCGTGATGCAGGGCCGCATGCGGGTGGAATAGCAGTTCGAGTCGCCAAGGAGGAAAAGATGGCCACAAAGGCGTACGTGCTCATCGAAACGGCAATCGGCAAGACGCAGACCGTCGTGGAACACCTGCGCAAGCTGCCCGGCGTGATCGCGGCCGACGCCGTGACCGGGCCCTACGACGTCATCATCGTCGTGGAGACGCGCGACCCCAACGAGGTCGGCAAGCTGGTGATGAACAACATCCACGGGCTGGACGGCGTCAACCACACCCTGACCTGCCTGACGATCTAGCGCCGCGGGCCAAGGCAACGTCCGGCGTCTGAACGTGAAACGTGGGCCTTTGGCTCTGCCGCGCCCAGTCCCCCCCCGGGAAAACGAATAGCTCCGCCGCGCCGACCGCGAGGGGCCTTAACAAATCGATACGGACTCGCAGGGGGAGCCGATGATCTCGGCTGAGAGGCCGGCCTGCGGAGGCCGGCGCACCAAGGCCAGCGCAGTTCGGGCTGGCGTGGCGCGCCCGACCTACCGAGCCGGCGACCCCGGAACCTGATCTGGATCATACCAGCGGAGGAACAGCGAGGCGCCATGGCCGCCACCGCGTCTGCTGGTGGCGGTTTTCTTTTTTTCGCCGGAGGGCGGCGTTCCGATGATCGCGCTCATCATCGCTAACGGCATGCTGGAGGAGTACGGCGCCTGGGAGAAGGAGATCCGCCGCGCCGGGCTCGTCGTGGCCGCCGACGGCGGCGCCCGCCACGCCCGCGCCCTGGGGCTGGCGCCGCAGGTCGTCGTCGGCGACGGCGACTCCCTGGACACGGAGACGGTCCGCTGGCTGAAGGAGCACGACATCGCGCTGCTGCAGCACCCCCGGGCCAAGGATGAGACCGACCTGGAGCTGGCGCTGCTCTACGCCACCGCAGCCGGGGCCACGGAGATGCTCATCCTAGCGGCCTGGGGCGGCCGGCCGGACCAGGCGCTGGCCAATTTGCAACTGCTGGCGGACGAACGATTGGCCGGCCGGCGGGTGCGGCTGTTGGGGACCGACTACGAGGCCCTGGTGCTGCGCGGCGGGGAAACCCTCACCCTGGCGGCCGGCGTGGGCGACACGGTCTCGCTGCTCCCCCTGGGGGGCGAGGCCCGCGGCGTGCGCACGGCCGGTCTGCGCTGGTCCCTGCGCGGGGAGACGCTGCGCTTCGGGCCGGCCCGCGGGGTGTCCAACGTGGCCGTCGCCCCCACGGTCGAGGTGCGCCTGGAGGAGGGGCGGCTGCTGGTGGTGCACCTGGTGGCTAGCCCCTCCTCTCCCCCTTACCCAGTAGGCGGGGAGGGGCCGGCAGGAGGCTACCCATGACCCCCGCACGTCGATTTCTGGCCCAATGGGGCCCGCCGGCCGCGCTGCTGCTGCTCCTGCTGCTCCTGTGGCAGGCGGTCTCCTGGATCGGCGGCGTGGCGCTGTGGCTGCTGCCCTCGCCCTGGCAGGTGATCGGCGAGGGGATCGAGTCCTGGCGCTCGCTGGGCCTGCCGGCCCACGCCTGGCAGACGCTAAAGGAAGCGGTCCTGGGCTTTCTGCTGGCGGTGGCCGCCGGGGTCGCCCTGGCGCTGCTCGTCGACACCTCACCCCTGCTGCGGCGCACCGTCTACCCGCTGCTGGTCGTCTCGCAGACGGTGCCGATCATCGCCATCGCCCCCCTGCTGGTGCTCTGGCTGGGCTACGGCACCCTGCCCAAAGTGCTGGTGGTGGCGCTGGTCTGCTTCTTCCCCATCGTCATCAGCACCGCCGACGGGCTGCGCAGCACCGACCCCGAGTGGGTGGCCCTCCTGCGCTCCATGGGGGCCACGCGCTGGCAGATCTTTGCCAAGGTGCGCTTCCCCAACGCCCTGCCGGCCTTGTTCTCCGGCCTCAAGGTGGGCGTCACCTACAGCGTCATCGGCGCGGTCATCGGCGAGTGGGTCGGCGGCAACATCGGGCTGGCCTTTTTCATGCGCCGGGCGCACAACGCTTTCCGCTACGGGCGCGAGTTCGCCGGCATCGCCGTAACCTCGCTGCTGAGCATCGGGTTGTTCCTGCTGGTGGCCGGCCTGGAAAGAATTGCCCTGCCGTGGTACTGGGCACGAAGAAAAGAGTAAGTTCGAATCTCTCCTCGGAGGTGCGCGATGAACCGGTTCAGCCCATTTCTTCTAACGGTTTTGCTCCTCACGCTTGTCTCCTGCGGCCCGGGGGCATCCTCCCCGACACCGGTGACCGTCTCCCTGGACTGGGTGCCCAACACCAACCACACCGGCCTGTACGTGGCCCTGGACCGGGGCTACTACGCGGACGAGGGGCTGGCGGTGAGCATCGTCAGCCCGGCCGACCCGGCGGCGGCGCTGCGGGCGGTGGCGGCCGGCCAGACCCAGTTCGGCGTCTCGTTCCAGGAGGAGGTGACCATCTCCCGGGCCAACGATATCCCGGTGGTCTCCATCGCCGCCATCCTGCAGCACAATACTTCGGCCTTTGCCTCCCTGCAGGGGGCCGGCATCGCCCGCCCGCGGGATTGGGAGGGCCGGAAGTACGGATCGTACGGGCTGCCCCTGGAGCCCCCCGTCATCGCCGGCCTGATGGAGTGCGACGGGGCCGATCCCGGGCGGGTCGAGTTCGTCGACGTGGGCTTCGACGCCTTCCCGGCGCTGGTGAACCGCCAGGTGGACTTTATCTGGATCTTCCAGGGCTGGGACGGCATCCAGGCGCAGCTCCAGGGCCTGGACCTGGAGACGATCCCGCTCTACGGCAGCTGTATCCCCGATTACTACACGCCGGTGCTCATCGCCGGGGAAAAGACCATCGCCGAGCAGCCCGACCTGGTGCGGCGCTTCCTGGCGGCCACGGCGCGCGGCTACGAGTACGCCATCGCCCACCCCGACGAGGCCACGACCATCCTGCTGAAGCACGCCCCGGAGAACGACCCCGAGTTGGTGCGCCTCAGCCAGGCCTACCTCAGCCCGCGCTACCAGGCCGAGGCGGCCCAGTGGGGGTGGCAGAAAGGCGAGGTCTGGGCGGCCTTTGCCAACTGGCTGGAGGAGCGGGGTCTGCTGCCCAAGGCCATCGATCCGCAGAAGGCCTATACCAACGAGTTCCTGCCCCAGAAGTAGCCCGCTCTCCGCGCTCTGCTCCCTGCTTTCCCCCGTCACGGCGGGAAACGGAGAGCGGAAAGGATCGCCCGCCATGGCCCTTCCCGAGGACGCGCCCGGAAAGCTGGAGCTGCAGGGGATCACCAAGGCCTTCTGGGGCCCCCGGGTGCACATCCCCACGTTGGCGGATGTGGACCTGACGGCCCAGGCCGGCGAGTTCGTCTCCCTGGTCGGCCCCAGCGGCTGCGGCAAGAGCACCCTGTTCAACATCGTCACCGGGCTGGAGCCGGCCGACGCCGGACGGGTGCTCCTCGATGGGCGGGACGTGACCGGGCAGGTGGGCCACTTTGGCTATATGCCGCAGCGCGACCTGCTCCTGCCCTGGCGCACCGTGCTGGACAATGTCATCCTGGCGGCGGAGGTGGACGGCCGCGACCGGCGCGCTGCCCGGCAGGAGGCCCGCGCGCTCCTGCCGCTCTTTGGCCTGGAGCAGTTCGCCGACAGCTACCCGGCGACCCTCTCCGGCGGCATGCGCCAGCGCGCCGCCCTGCTGCGCACCTTTCTCGCCCACCGCCAGGTGCTGCTGCTCGACGAGCCCTTCGGGGCGCTGGACGCCCTGACCCGGGCCACCCTGCAGGAGTGGCTGCTCGAGGTCTGGGAGCGTCTCCGCCAGACCATCCTCTTTGTCACCCACGATGTAGAAGAGGCGGTCTTTCTCTCCGACCGGGTCTATGTGCTGACCGCGCGGCCGGCCCGCGTCCGGCTGGCGCTGCCCATCGCCCTCTCCCGCCCCCGCACACGGAGCCTGACCACCAGCCCATCCTTTATCGCCCTGAAGAGAAAGCTGCTGGAGGCGCTGATTTGAGAGTGGAGAGCAAAGAGCGGAGAGCGGACATTCAGCTCTCCGCTCTTTGCTCTCAGCCCTCCGCTCTCCAGCTTCCCCGTCACTCCTCCGGCATCAGCAGCAGCGCCACGATATAGAGGACCAGCGCCGTCCCCCAGGAAAAGAGGAAGAACAGCGCCCAGACGATGCGCACCCAGGTCGGGTCCACCCGGAAGTAGCGCCCGAACCCGCTGCAGACGCCGGCGATGACGCGCTCCTGGCGCGGGCGGACCAGCCGCTGGGTGCCCCAGTCGCCGCGGCGGGCCAGGCCCAGCACCAGCAGCAGGCCCACGCCGATCAGCACGGCCGGCAGGGCCAGGGAGCGGAGGACGCCCCAGAAGTGGTTCCAGGCCGCCAGCCACTCGGCCGGCAGGACCTGCGCCGAGATGGCCCGCAGGAACAGGTAGAGGCCCAGCAGGATCAGGAGCCCGCCCCACAGCACGCGGTTGTCGAGGCGTGGGCGCGCCGGCGCGGCGCGCGTCTCCCCCCCGGCGCCCTCCGGCACCAGGAACATGGCCAAAAGGTAGAGGATCACGCCGGGAGCGACCCCCGTGATCAGCGTCAGCACGATCCACAGGGCGCGCACGAGCACGGCGTCGGCCCCCAGGTACTCGGCCAGGCCGCCGCACACGCCGGCGATCACGCGCTGCTGCCGGGAACGCAGCAGCCGCCGGGGCTCCGTTGGAGCGGCGCCCTCGATCACCTCGCCGGAAACCACCGGGACCCCTTCTTCCTTCTCCAGTTGCTCTTCGCCCATCGGCCACCTCCAGGAGTAAACGGGTACGCAGATGTTACGGAGAAGCGCCGGCTTTTGTTGCACGCGGGGGATCAGAGGGGGTTGAAGAAGGAGTACACCACCCAGGAGAGCCGGGCGATCCAGCAGGTGCTCTCGAACTCGTCGAGGAACCCTTCCTGCCAGACAAAGACGCTGACGACATAGGGCCGGCCGGCCGAAAAGACGATGCCGGCGTCGGCCTTCATATCGTCGATCCAGCCGCTCTTGTGGGCCACCGGGATGTCGGGCACGCCGCCCACCAGGCGGTTGATGTCGGCGTTGCGCTGCATCAGGGCGAGCATGGCCCGGCACTCTGCGGCGGTGATCTCGCCGGGGAACTTGTCCAGCAGCGGCCCTCGGCCGTTGCTGCAATCGTACAGGGCGGCCAGCAGCCGCCCTATGTCGCGGGGCGTGGTCTGCAGGACCTCGTCGGCCGCGGTCTGCGGCTCGTCCGCCGGGCCCGGGCGGGCCGGCGGCGGGCAGCCCGGCCAGCGGGGGCCGCCTTCGTAGGTGTTGCACATGAAGGAGTCGCTGATCCCCAGGCGGCGCAGCATCTCGGTGGCCCGCTGCAGACCGAGCGAAGCCTTGCCCTCCCCGCCAAAGGCCATGAGCCGGTTGGCGGCGCCGTTGTCGCTCAGGATCATCATGGCCTCCAGGTCGTCCTGCACCTCGGCCCCGGGAGGACCGTCCAGCACGCGGTAGGCCTGCACGAGGACGGCGATCTTGAACACGCTGGCCGCCGAAAAGGCCACCTTGTCGTGCACCCCCACCTCGGCGCCGCTTGACAGGTCGCGCACATAGATGCCCACCACCGCCGGGAGGTCCGCCACCTGTTCCCGCAACACATCCGCCAACGTCTCCAGCGAAGGCGCAGGAGGCGTAATCACCGCGGTGGAAAGGGCCACCGGCGCGCGATGCCAGTTGCCCAGCATGGAGACGACCGCGGGCAGGGAGGCCTCCACGTCCAGGCGGCGGCCGGGGATGGGCGCGGAAAAGGCGGGGACGCCCTGACGAGGGAACCAGAAGGGGTCGATGCCCAGGGCGGCGATGCGCTCCGAAGAGGTGATCTGCACGGTTCGGAGCGGGGTGGGCGCCCGGTCATAGCCGCGGGCCAACTCCTGCAGCGCGGCGCGCACGGTCGGCAGGTCGACCTCGACGACCAGCGGCAGGTCCAGGCGGAGCGGCGGGTCCCAGCCAAAGGCCGGGTCCAGGTAGACCCCCCAGCGGCGCAGGGGCCAGGCGCGCAGGTCTAACTGCAGGGCCTCCCAGCCCGGATCGCCGTGCACCTGCAGGCCGGCGTGGGCGGGGTCCAGGAAAAAGGTCTGGCCGCCCAGGGTCAGCGGGAGCGGTTGGCGCATGGGCGCCAGGCGGTGCTGCTCCACCCAGGCGCGGGCCTCGTCCAGGGTCAGGCCGCCGACCGGCAGGCCGGCGACGGAGACCTCCGGGGGCAGGCGCGGCGGCGGGAGCTCCACCAGGCGCATGGCGTGCGCCGCCCGGACCGCCATGGCGCGCGCCAGGGAGTCCAGGTCCGGGCGGACGGGCGCGGGCGGGAGCGCGGCCTGCGCCAAGGCGCCGGCGAGAAAGATGCCGGTCAGGGATACGAACACCAGGAAGCGCCCGGGCCAACGTTTCATGAGCAAACCCCGGGCAATATCATAGCCCAGGGGAAAGGTTCTGTCAACCGCGCGTTTGCGCACCGGGGGAGGTTGTAGTAGAATACGCGCCGAACTATGGCCGCGCGCCCCGCGCTGCCCAGGAGGGCCTCTTTGCGCTACGCCATCTGGACATCGGGCTGCCAAATGAACCGCGCCGATTCGAGCCGGCTGGCGGCGGCGCTGCGGCTGGCCGGCCACGAGCCGGCCGCGCTGGAGGAGGCCGACCTGATCGTCTTGAACACCTGCAGCGTGCGCGCCCACGCCGAGCAGCGCGCCGCAAGCAAACTGCAGGCGCTGCGCGGGCTCAAGAAGCGCCGCCCCGGGTTGCGTATCGCCCTCATGGGCTGCATGGTGGGCGTGGAGCCGGCGCCCGACCTGGCGCAGCGCTTCCCGATGGTGGAGGCCTTCTTCCCGCCCTCGGCGGTGGACGAGGTGCTGGCGGCTTACCCCGGTCCCCAAGCGGTGGACACGGCCGGCCTGCCGCACCTGGACGGCGCCGAGCGGCCCTGCGTGGCCTTCCTGCCCATCTCTTACGGCTGCAACAACCGCTGCACCTACTGCATCGTCCCACTGCGGCGGGGGCGCGAGCGCAGCCGGCCGCCCGCCGAGATCATCGCCGAGGCCCGCTGCATGGCCGGCCAGGGGGTACGCGAGATCACCCTGCTCGGGCAGAACGTGGACTCCTACGGCCACGACCTGCCCGGCCGGCCCACCCTGGCCGGCCTGCTCCAGGAGCTGCACGAGATCCCCGAGTTGTGGCGGCTGCGCTTCCTCACCTCCCACCCGCGCGACATGACCGCCGAGCTGATCGCCGCCGTGGGCACGCTGCCCAAGGTCTGCCCCGACATCAGCCTGCCGGTGCAGGCCGGGCACGACCGGCTGCTGCGGCGGATGGGCCGGCGCTACACCCTGGACGACTACCGCCGCCTGGTGCAGCAGATCCGCGCCGCCATCCCCGAGGTGGCTCTCTCCACCGACGTCATCGTCGGCTTTCCCGGGGAGAGCGCGGAGGAGTACGCCGGGACGCGCCGGCTGCTACAGGAGGAGCGCTTCGACATCGTGCACATCGCCGCCTACTCGCCGCGCCCCGGCACCGCTGCCGCCCGCCTGCCCGACGACGTTCCGCCGGAAGTCAAGGAGCAGCGCCGACAGGAGTTGGAGGCGCTGCAGGAGGGCATCGCCGCCGAGCGCAACGCCGCCTACCTGGGGCGGGAGGTGGCGGTGCTGGTGGAAGGCCGGCACAGGGGCCGCTGGCGCGGGCGAACGACGACCGGCAAATGGTGCTTCTTCGACGACCCCGAACCGTGCGCCGGCCAACTGCGGACGGTGCGCGTGACCCATGCGAGCCCCTGGTCGCTCCAGGGAGAACCGCTACGATGACCTTTACCAAAGGGGGAAAGCATGAGCGAAGAAGAGACCCGTACCCGCATCCTGTGGAGCCAGGAGATGGAGGAAAAAGCCGTCCAGTTGGCCCTGGAGGGGCGCTGGGAGGAAGCGGTCTGGCTGAACAACCTGATCCTGGAAAAGACGCCGGATAATGTCGGCGCCCTCAACCGCCTGGGCAAGGCGTACATGGAGCTGCGGCGCTACGACGAGGCCCACGCGGCCTATGTCCGCAGCCTGGAGCTAGACCCCTACAACCGCATCGCCCGCAAGAACCGCGAGCGGCTGGAGGCCATTATCGCTTCCGCCGCGGCGCAGGACCAAGCGCTGGAGATGAGCCGGGAGCAGATCCTCCCGGACCTCTTCATCAGCGAGTCGGGCAAGTCGGCGGTGGTGCCGCTGCACGTGGTCGCCCCACGGCGCGTCCTGCAGCCCTTGAGCCGCGGCGACGTGGTGCGGCTGGAAGCGCAGGGGCCAATGGTGGTGGTCAAGACCGAGGCCGGCGAGACGCTGGGGAGGCTGGACCCGCGGATCGGCCGGCGGCTGGCCGAGTTCATCGACGCCGGCAACCGCTACGCCGCGGCGATCGCCGATCTGAGCGAGGACAATGTCACCATCTTTATCCGCGAGACCTACCAGCACCCGCGCATGGTCGGCCGGCTGTCCTTTCCGCCGGCCGGCACCCCCTCCACGGAGATCGTGCGCCCCTACATCCGCGATCTCGGGCTGCACCTGCAGGCCGCCTTTGCGCCGGAGCTGATCGAAGAGGAGGAGGAAGAAGAGGAGGAGGAAGAAGAGGAGGAGGAGGAAGAGGGGGAGCTGGGGCTGGAGGAGGATGTCGAGGTGGCGGAGGAGGAAGAGGCGGGCGAGGAGACCCCCGAAGAGGATGTGTTCCGCGAGGACATGGAGGAGATCTGATGCGCTCCCGACTGCGGACCCCTTCCACCAAGCGGTACAGCGCCGAAGCGCAGTAGGAGGGGAAGGAGGGTGGCATGGCCCAGACCGCAGCGACCATCGACCTGGAGTGGTCCCGCGAGCAGATCGAGAAGTACCGGCAGATGTATCCGCGCTATGAGCTCTTCGCCGCGGTCCTGAAGCAGATCCTGGACCTGGCAGCGAAGCAGCTCGCGCCGCTGGCCATCGTGCAGTCCCGTCCCAAGGCCATCGATTCGTTCGCCGAAAAGATCCAGCGCAAGCGCGGCAAGTACCGCGACCCGGCCAACCAGATCACCGACCTGTGCGGCGGGCGGGTGATCACCAACACGTCGGACGAGGCCCGCGCCTTCTGCGAGTTCATCGAGAGGCACTTTATCATCGACTGGGAGAACTCGGTCGACCCGGCCAGCCTCACCCGGCCCAAGGAGTTCTGGTATCGCTCGGTCCACTACATCGTCCAGATCAGGCCCGGGACCTTTCCACTGCACCAGGGCAGGCTGCACATCCCCGTCGAGATCCCCCCCGAGGTCTATGGCCTCAAGGCCGAGATCCAGGTGCGCACGCTGCTGGGGCATGCCTGGGCCGATTTCAACCACCGGCTGGTCTACAAGTGCCCCTTCGAGGTCCCCGAACGCTGGCAGCGCGAGCTGGCCGCCCTTTCGGCCACGCTGGAGCGGGCCGACGCCGACTTTGCCAAGATCGAGCGGGCCCTACAGTTGTACGAGGCCAACTATGGCAACTACATGACCGAGGCCGAGGTCCGCGGCAAAATGGAGCTTTTAAAGTCCGTCCTGGCGCTGATCCCCCAGAGCATCTCGACCGCGCACGAGATCGGCAAGCTGGCCCTGCACCTGGGTGAATGGTCGGAAGCGATTGCCGTTCTGCAGCCCTATGCCGAGAGCGGCTACCCCCCCATCCTGCGTGACCTGGGCGTAGCGCTGTACAAGAGCCATCCCCGCCACAGCCCCGAATACCGGCAGGGGCAGGAGTACCTGGAAAGGGCCTGCCTGGAGGATCCCACCGATACCGACGCGCTGACGGCGCTAGCCAGCAGTTGGAAGGACATCAACCGGCGCAAGGCCCGCGACCTCTACCGCCGGGCCTTTCTATCCGACCCGACGCGCTCCTACCCGCTGGGGCGCTACCTGGAGTTCGAGCTCATCCTCTCCAAAAGCCTGGACATGGTGGAGTCCCTCCAGCCGCTGATCGAGCAGGCCATCGTCCGCTGCAACGACATGGTCGAGGCCCAGACGGACCTGCCGTGGGCGCTGTACGACATGGGCAAGTTCCATCTGCTCCTGCGCCGCCCCGAGGAAAGCCTGACCACGTACATCCGCTCGGTTCCGTTGACCACGGCCGCCTGGATGCTGGACTCGTCGCTGGACTCGGTGGAACGCTGGGCCGTGGTCCGCGACCAGTTGCCGGGATACGAGTGGATCTACCGCCTGCACCTGCTGGCCCGCGTGGTGCGGTTCGGCAGCCCCAAAGTGCGCGCGGCGGACCGCAAGGAGGCGGCCGTCCGGCAGCGGGTGGGGGCGATGCTCAAGAACCTGGCCACGGCCGGCCGGCCGCCGCTGGCGGGGCCGGTCGTCATCGTCGCCGGGGGAACCGACGCCGGCGTGGAGCAGCAGATGCAGAGCTACCGGTCGCTGCTGCTAGAGGCCTTCCGCGACTTTCGCGGCACGGTCATCTCCGGCGGCACGACGAGCGGCATCAGCGGGCTGGTGGGCAGCCTGCAGGAGGCCCATGGCCCGGCGCTGCGGACCATTGGCTATCTACCGCGGGAGTACCCGGAGACGGCGCAACTGGACGAGCGCTACGGGGAGATCCGCTACACCGCGGGGCAAGGTTTTAGCCCGTTGGAGGCGCTGCAGTACTGGACCGACATCGTCGCCGCGGGCATCGACCCCACGGAAGTCAAGGTGATCGGCATCGGCGGCGGCCGGATCGCGGCCGCCGAGTACCGCCTGGGGTTGGCCCTGGGGGCGCGGGTGGCGATCGTCGAGCAGAGCGGGCGGGAGGCCGGCCGGCTGCTGGCCGACGGGGAGTGGCGGCAGATGGAGGGGCTGGTGCGCCTGCCGGCCGATGGGCAGATCGTCCGCGCCTTTGTCGCCGCCGGCACCCTGCGCCTGGAGCGGGCGCTGCTGGAACCGCTGGCCCAGGCCCTGCACGAGGAGTATCGCCTGCGCGAGAGCCGCCGGAAACAGAGCGAGGATCCGGCCCTGGCCGAGTGGACCCAACTGCCGGAGTGCTTTAAGGAATCGAACCGCCTCTCTGCCGACCGGTGGCTGGAGCACCTGCGGCGGATCGGGCTGGGCACCCGCAAAGCGCGTGGGCGCCCGGTCCGGCCGATTGCGCTGACCCCGCAGGAGATCGAGGCGCTGGCCGAGATGGAGCACGCCCGCTGGGTGGTGGAGCGGCTGCAGGCCGGGTGGACATGGGGCGCAAGGCGCGACTTGGCCACAAGGACCAACCCCCTGCTGGTCCCCTGGGCCGACCTGCCGGAGGGCGAGAAGGAACAGAACCGCCAGGCGGCGCGGCAGATCCCGGCGCTGCTGGCGCGGGTGGGGCTGAAAGTGGTGCGGGGAGCAGAAACGGCAGGGTGAACCGCAAAGAATGTAGAAACCACCAAGACACAAAGGCGCCAAGAGAAGCCCGGTTGTCGACTTCCTAAACCTCCAGCAACGCCGCCGTCTTGACCATGATCTGCGAGTCGCGGTAGTGCAGAAGCTGGATGGCCTTGGCCGGGCACTCGCCGACGCAGGTGCCGCAGCCCTGGCAGGTGGAGACCTCGATGGTGGCGGCGCCGACGATGCCGCCGGCCCCCACCTTGGTGGCGTCGATGCGCGGCACGCCAAAGGGGCAGACCCGCACGCAGGTCAGGCAGGCCGTGCACTTGCTCTCGTCCACCACCGCCACCACGCCGCCCACCGAGAGGGTCCGCCGGGAAAGGATAGCGCTGGCCCGCGCCGCGGCCGCCTGGGCCTGGACGATAGACTCGGGGGCAAACTTGGGATAGTGTGCCAGGCCACACAGGTAGATGCCCTCGGAGGCAAAGTCCACCGGGTTCAACTTGACGTGCTTCTCCACGAAGAAGCCCTCCCCGGAACAGGCCAGCTTGAACGTCTCCGCTACCCGGCCGTAGTCGGGCTGCGGCACCATCGCCGTGCTCAACACCAGGAGGTCCGGCGAAAGCTCCAGCGGCTCGTGCAGGCTGGGCTCCTCTAGCGTCACCCGCAGCCGGCCGTCCCGCGCCTCGATATGGGGCGGCTGCCCCTCGTCAAAGTGGACAAAGAGCACCCCAGACTGGCGGGCCCGCGTGTACTCGGCCTCCCAGAAGCCGTAGGTGCGGATGTCGCGATAGAGCACATAGACCTGCGCCGCCGGGTTGCGCTCCTTGAGCATCCGGGCATTGCGCACCGCCTGGGCGCAGCAGACCCGGCTGCAGTAGTACTCCTGCTCCGGCGGGGTGACGCACTGCACCATCACCACCGTGCGAACGTCGCGCAGGGCCGCGGGGTCCTCCGCCAGGCGCTCCTCCAGGTCGCGCTGGGTGACGATGCGCGGGTCGTCGCCCGGGGCTGCCGGGACCAGGCCGGCCCCCACCCCCCGGTACTCCAGCCCCCCGGTGGCGATGATCGTGACCCCGTGCTCGACCTCCCGCGTCTCCTCCCCGCGCAGCCGCACCCGGCTGCGGAAGTTACCGCGGAAGCCGCTGGCAGAGACAACCTCGGCCGGCATCAGCACCTGGATCAGCGGGTGGCCCCGCACCCGGGCGATCAGCTCCTCCAGAAACTCGCGCGGATCGCGCCCGGAGAAGGGCGCGCGCAGGTGCCAGGCGTTGCCGCCCAGCCGCTCGGAGCGCTCCACCAGCGTCACCGGGAAACCCTCGTCGGCCAGGGTCAGCGCCGCCGTCATGCCGGCCAGCCCGCCGCCCACCACCAGCGCCCGCTGCGTCACCGGGATCTCCACCCGGTAGAGCGGCTCCAGCGTGCAGACCCGGGCCACGGCCATGCGGATCAGGTCCTCCGCCTTTTCCGTGGCCTGCTCCGGAACCGCCCCGTGCACCCAGGAGCAGTGATTGCGGATGTTGGCCATCTCAAAGTAGTAGGGGTTCAATCCGACATCGCGGATGGTATCCCGGAAGATGGGCTCGTGGGTGATCGGGGTGCAGGAAGCCACCACCACCCGGTTGACATCGTGCTCCTGCACCGCCGCCTGGATGGCCCGCAGTCCGTCCTCGGAGCAGGTGTAGAGCAGGTTCTGGGCATGGACGACATGCGGCAGCGTGCGGGCATACTCCACCGCGTTGACCACATCCACAACGCCGGCGATGTTGGAGCCGCAATGGCAGACGAATACCCCCACGCGCGGCTCGGCGCCGCTGAAATCCTTCTCCGGCGGGTAGAACTTTTCGCGCGTCTTGGTCCAGCGGGCCGAGCCCAGCAGCGCCATAGCCTGCGCGGCGGCCCCGCCGGCCTCCACAACCGTCTCGGGGATGTCCTTGGGCGCGGCAAAGGTGCCGCAGACAAAGATGCCCGGCCGGTTGGTCGTCGTCGGGGAGAACGGCTCGGTCCAGGCAAAGCCCTGGCTGTTCAGGTCGATGCCGGCCACGTCGGCCAGCTCGCGGGTGCTCGCCGGGATCTCCATGCCCACCGACAGGACGACCATGTCGAACCGCTCGGTGACCGTCTGGCCGTCGGCCGCCTGGTAGGTAATCAGCAGGTCGCGGGTGGCCGGGTCCTCTTTGATCGACGAGATGCGGCAGCGGGTAAAGTGGACATGGTAGCGGTCGCGGGCCCGGCGAAAGTACTCGCTGTAGCCCTTGGAAAAGTCGCGCACATCCATCATAAAGACATGGGCCTCGAGCCCGCGGTCGTGCTCCTTGGCGATGATAGCCTGCTTCATGGCGTACATACAGCAGACCGAGGAGCAGTAGTCGTGGTCCTGGTCGCGCGAGCCGACACACTGCAGCCAGGCCACCTTCGCCGGCGGCCGGCCGTCGCTGCGGCGCTGCACATGGCCGTGCGTCGGGCCGGAGGCCGAGAGCAGGCGCTCGAACTGCAGGCCGGTGACGACGTTGGCGTAGCGCCCCAGGCCGTACTCCTGGTAGCCCGCCGGGTCGGAGACCTGGTAGCCCGGGGCCAGGATCACCGCCCCGACCTCCAGCGTTTCCTCGCGCTCGACGTCGTCGTGCATCACGGCGCCGGCCTGGCAGGTGTACTGGCAGGAGAGGCACTCCGAGCAGAGGCCGCACTTGAGGCAGCGCTCGGCCTCTTGCATAGCCAACTCCGGCGTGTAGCCGCGCTCGACCTCGACAAACTCGCCGGAGGCGGGGTCGCGGCGGAAGCGCTGCTCCGGCGGCACCTCCGGCATCGGCACACGGCCGGCCCCGTGGATCTCGCCGCGGGCCCGGCGCTCGGCCAACTCCTCCTCCTCCAGGTGGACAACCGGCAGGACCGGCTTGGGCGGTCCGACCAGGTCCTCGCCCTGCAGGTAGCGGTGGATGCTCTCGGAGGCGCGATGGCCGGCGGCGACGGCCTCGATGACATAGGCCGTGCCGGTGACGGCGTCACCCGCGGCAAAGACGCCCGGCCGGCCGGTGGCCAGCGTGCGCAGGTCGGCGTCGATGGTGCGGGCGCGGGTCGTGCCGATGCGGCTGTCGGGCGGGATGAAGGAGAGGCCGGCGGCCTGGCCGATGGAAAAGATGACCACGTCGGCCGGCAGGATGTGCTCGCTGCCGGGGATGATGTCCATGTCCGGCCGGCCGCCGGGCAAAAAGCAGCGGAAATCGACCCGCTGGGCGCGCACGCCGCTGACGCGGCCGTCGCCAATGATCTCCAGGAAGGTGCGCCCGTCGAGCACCTCGACTCCCTCGGAGCGGGCCTGCTCGATCTCGGCCGGGCTGGCCGGCATCTTGTCGCACGACTCCAGGCAGGCCGTGGTAGCGCTCTTTGCGCCCAGGCGCAGGGCGGTGCGGGCGGCGTCCATGGCCACGTTGCCGCCCCCCAGGACGACGACGCGCCGGCCCGTGAAGTCGGGCGGGTTGCCCAGGCGCACGTCGCGCAGCAGGTGGATGGCGACCATCGTCCCGGGCAGGTCCGCGCCGGGGATGTTCAGCCTCTTGCCCTCGTGGGCGCCGACGGCCAGGAAGACGGCGTCGAAGCCTTCTTGGAACAGGTCGTCGAGGTTGTCCACGCGCGTATTCAGGCGCAGGTCCACCCCCAGGTCGATGATGTCCTGGACCTCGCGGTCGACGATCCAGGCCGGCAGGCGGAACTCGGGCACGCCGACGCGGAGCATGCCGCCGGCGACGGGCAACGCCTCGTAGACGGTGACGGCATAGCCCAGGCGGGTCAGGTCCTGGGCGCAGGTCAGGCCGGCCGGGCCGGCGCCGACGACGGCGATGCGCTGGTTGTATTTCCGGGGGATCGGCTCCACCGGCTTCCGCGGCCGGGCATAGACCTGGTCGGTGACGAAGCGTTTGAGCGAAGAGATGGCAATCGGCTCGTCCACCTTGCCGCGGTTGCAGGCGTCCTCGCAGCGGTGGTTGCAGATGCGCCCGCAGATGCCGGGGAAGGGGTTGTCCTCCTTGATGACGCGGATGGCGTCTTCGTAGCGGCCCTCGCGGATGAGGGCGATGTACCCCTGCGCGCGCTGGTGCGCCGGGCAGGCGTCGCGGCAGGGGGCGATGCCGCGCTTGGCGATGGCAAAGGCGTTGGGCACGGCCTGGGGATAGAGCTTGTAGGCCGCCTTGCGCTCCCCCAGGCCGGGGTTGAAGGGATCGGGGAGCGGGATGGGGCAGACGGTGGCGCATTCGCCGCAGCCGGTGCACTTGCTCGGGTCGATATAGCGCGGGCGCAGGCGCACGGTGGCCGTGAAATGGCCGGCCCGGCCGTCCAGCTTCACCAGATCGGCGTTGGTCAGGATATCGATGTTCAGGTGCCGGCCGGCCTCCACCAGCTTGGGCGAGACGATGCACATGGCGCAGTCGTTGGTGGGAAAGGTCTTGTCCAGACGGGCCATGTGCCCGCCGATGGCCGACTCCTTCTCCAGCAGGTAGACATGGAAGCCGCCCTCGGCCAGGTCCAGCGCCGATTGGATGCCGGCGATGCCGCCGCCGACCACCAGGACGGAACCGATCTTTTCCCCGGGCTGAACAGCTACGGTTGGTTCGGACATTGTGCATACCTCGCGGCATCGACAGAGCCAGGCGACAAGGGGGCAAAGGACGGCGTTGCAACAAAAACTGCCGCCCCGTCCGGCTGCCACGGTGGCGGCAGCCTTTCCGACGAACGGGGATAGTATAATCAGAAAGGGCGGGTTCGTCAAGCGCGGTGCGCCGGCGTCCGGCTTCCGCGCGGCCGTGCGCCCCTGGCGACTTGCTTCGGGGGCCTGCTACATCGCCGCCAACCCGCTGCCCACGGCAAAGCCCATCTGGCGCAGCATTTCGACAAATCCGGCCTGGGCCGCCGCGTGGTTGAAGGAAACGACCAGGTCCTGTTCCTTGCCCTTGGCGTCGCGGTAGCGCAGGCGCACGGCCGGCCGCTCGCGCCAGCCGTAGAGCTTGCCCGGCTCGACGCTCACCACATTGTCCTGGCCGACGAAAGCTCCCCAGTGGCTCTCCCGCCGGCCCACCTTGATCCCATAGGCCCGCATGGTCACGATGTGGTGGATGTAGACCAGCAGCCGCCGGTCCGGCTGCGGTATCAGGTTGGCCACGGCGTTCTCGAACTTGCGCGTGCCGCGCCCCACCTCCAGCGGCTGGATGCTCTTCAGTTTCAGGAAGGTGCCGGAAGCCTGCGCGCCGGTCTCGCCGACCGCCGGGGCCACCGCCGGCTCCAAGGGCGCCGGCCCAAAGACGACGCCGGGGAAGGCCAATGAGACCCCGCCCAGGGCCAGGAGCGCCACGCCCAGGACGAGCAGGACCAACACGGTGCCTATGGAGAGCGGCTTCTGCCCCTCGGCGATGTAGAGGTCGATGTTGGTCTGCAGGCCGGCGTCGGTGATCTCGGCCAGGTCGGAGCGAATCAGATCCTTGAGGCCCGACTCGGTAGAATGGGTCATCCCGGCGATCGTGGCCGGAACCAACTGGGGTTTGCCGATCGGCATGCCCTGGGCCTTCACCAGGACAATGTTCGCCAGGGCATCGTCCACGAGATAGTAGTAGCGGCCCTTGACGGTGCCGTCGTCGACCTCCTCGGTGTAAAAGATGTCATAGGTGGTCTGCCCGGATACGGAGACATAGCGGCTGGTGGGAATCTCCCCACGCACCAGTTGCCCCACCTCGACCGGCATAGGGCGGTGGGGGTCGTTGGCCAGGGCTTCGGGAAGGAGCGACAGCTCGGCGATCAGCAGAACCAGTCCGACAAGACCGAGGATAATCCCCAGTCCCTTTAGCCGGCCCAGCCGGCCCTTGAGACGCAGCTTAGATTCCATGGATTTTCTCCTCCTACAGTTGCCGACCGACGCACAACAGCGCGACTATTTTACACGAAACCGCAGTCCGAGGCAAACGGAGCTTCTAGGGCTTCCACCGCAGCCCGCGCGGCGCGGATGTTGCCCAGCGGCGTCGTCAGGAGCAGCACGCAACCGGTGCCGACGACGAGGCGCCGGCCCCCCGTCTGCTCCAGGGCGTCCTGCACCTCCCGGCGCACGTCGGCCGGTGTGCCGCGGACCATCGTCTCCAACCGGGAGAGACCGCCCACCAGGGCGCCGGGGAAGCGCCCCACGGCCTGGTGCAGGGCCGGCGCCGTCTCCCGGTCGTGCCAGTTGATCGCCTGGACCGGGTAGTCGGCCACGGCGTCGAACATCACGTTCCGGCCGTGCAGGTGCAGCATGTTGAACCACAGGCCGCCGGCCGCCTCCAGGAGGCGCAGGTCGTAGGGCCGGCCAAACTCCTGGTACTCGGCCGCGCTGAGCAGATCATAGGTGGCGTGCTGCAACGCCAGGAAGATGCCGGCGATCCCCGTGGCCCGGGCGGCCTCGATGTAGCGGATCGTCGACTGGACGATAGTCTCCAGGCCGGCCCGGAACTCTTGCGGGTGCCCGCGCATGTCGGCCAGCAGCCGCTCGCCGGCCAGGTTCTTGGCCTGCGCCAGCGGGCTAAAGATCGTCTGGATAAAGGGCACCTCCGGCCCCAGGCCCGCGCCGATCAGCCGCAACGCCCGCAGCGAATCGCCCAGCGCGCCCCGGTAGGGGTCCAACACGGGCAGGCGGGTCCAATCGTCCGCATGTTGGATGACCCGCGGCCTCCAGGCCCGCGTGCCCTCCTCGTGGCCCAGGTACTGCGAGCCCGCTCCCCAGTCGGCCAGACAGTAGCTGCTGGAAGGCATACACTTGACCAGGTCGAAATCATAGGCCCGCTGAAAGTCCAGCGTGGACCGGGCCAGGTCCTCCGCCCGCTGGTCGTCCCCGGGCCAGTGGCGCCACAGAGCGATGGGCGGGCGGTCCGTCGGTTCACCGGCCACCGTGGCCAGCAGGCGTTCTCGTTTGCTCATGCTCTGCATCGTGGACCCTCCTGGGGTGAGCGACTGGAAGTTGGAAGTCTTCACGCTTCCCCCTTCACGATCTCGGGCTCCATCTCCAACCACACTCCGAAGCGCTCGTACACCCCCTCCTGCACCTCGCGGGCCAGGGCCAGCAGTTCGCGCGTCGTCCCGCCGTAGTTGACCAGGGCCAGGCAGTGATGGGCAGAGACGCCGACCCCGCCGCGCCGCAGGCCGCGGTGAAAGCCGGCCCGCTCCACCAGCCAGGCGGCCGGGACTTTGAGCCCCTCCGCAGCCGGAAAACGGGGGAGCGGTTCGCCGCCGCCGCCCTGGCGCCAGCGCGCCTCCAGCCGCTCCACCTCGCCGGGGGCTAGGACCGGGTTGAGGAAGAAGGAACCCACGGAACGGGAATGGGGGTCGGCGGGATCGTAGAGCATAGATTTGCCGCGGCGCAGAGAAAGCACGGCCTGGCGGACCCGCTCCAGGGTGGGCGGTTCGCCGCGCTCGTCCAGGTAGCGCTGCAATTCGGCGTAGCGCACCCGCGGCCGGGCTCCCGCCTCCAGGCGGAAGGTCACCTCCAGGATCAGGTAGCGCCCGCGGTCCGGGCCTTTGAAACGGCTGTAGCGGTAGGCGAAACCGCACTCGTCCCCGGCAAAGGGCACCTCTGCCAGGCGCTCGCGGTCCAGGGCGGTCAGGCCGACGATCGTCTCGGCCACCTCCTGCCCGTAGGCCCCCACGTTCTGGATGGGCGTGGCTCCGACCAACCCGGGGATGCCGGACAGGCACTCGATGCCGGACAGCCCGCGCTCCAGGCACCGGGCAACGAACTCGTCCCAGGGCTCGCCGGCCGCCGCGGTGGCATAGACATAGCCCTCCTGCTCGCGGAAGGAGAGCCCGCGGCAGGCGACATGCAGCACCAGGCCGGGGAAGCCCTCGTCGGCAAAGATGGTGTTGCTGCCGCCGCCGAGGATGTGGACGGGCCGGCGCTCCTGCCGGGCCCAGCGCAGGGCCTGGCAGGCCTCGGCCACGGTGTGTACGGCCAGGAAATAGCGGGCCGGCCCGCCCAGCCCCAACGTGGTGTAAGGGGCCAGGGGGACATCGCGCTGCCAACCGGCTGCCGGGAAGTGGGTCATCTATCGCTTCTGGCCCTGGGCCGCCTCGCCGTCCCACAACGGCAGGGAGAACTCGAACGTCGCCAGTTGCTCGGTGTACCGGAAATCGATCTCGCCGCCGTGCCGGCGGATGATGGCCTGGGCCAGGTAGAGGCGCGTTCCCGGGGTGAAAAAGGACTCCCGGATGTCTTCGCCCGCCGTCCTGGAGAGCCGCGCCTGGACCTGCACGCGGACCGCCCCGTCTTCCGCCCGCCAGGCCCGCAGCGCCGGGCAAGACTCGACCTCCTCCGGGGCCAGGAGGATCACCAGGGCCGTGGTCAGCCCATCGGAGGCGCGCACCGGGGGCAGGTCGGGCGGCAGGGCGAGCTGGACATCTTCGCCCACCTCCAGGTTGCGCTGCAGGTAGTCGACGGCCGCGGCGACGGCCTCGGACAGCCGGCCGGCGGCGAAGTGCGGTTCGCCGTTCAGAAAACGCAGGTAGTCGGAGGGGTAGTACCAGCGGTGGACCGCCTGCAGGGAAGAACGGTGGATCACCTGCATCGCCTGGCGCTGCTCGGCGCTCAACAGCCCCCAGGCGCCCTTCAGGAACAGCTCGGCATACCCGCGGATGGTGGCCAGGGGAGTCAGCCCCTCGTGGCGCCAAGACGAGAGCAGCTCCTCGATCCCCGGTTGGTCTGGCATGGGCGCGATCCTCCTACAACGAGAGCACTCCGAACGACGGAGTTATCATACCACAAGTGCCGTGCGGTGGCAAAATCCCCGGAGCCACCGTCGGACGACGCTGCCGCACGAGCGTTCGTCAGACAACCGGTGCTAGGACTCCAGGAGCGTCCGATCGGCCAGGCAGTCCCGGACCGCCGCAGTGGCCCCCTTGGCCAACTCGTGCGCCAGGTCGTGCGCCGAGGGAGGCGCACCTTCCAGGCGCTCGACCTTGTGCGCCCAGCCCAGCAGCGCATCGATCACCTGGAGCTGCCGTTCCAGGGAGAAGCGCCGGTCCCTTTCGCCGGCCAGGATGGCCTCGATACAGGGACCAGGCCGCCAGCAGGGGGCGCGGCCCGATCCGTCCAGGTCCAGGATGATCAGGGCCAGGCGTAAGTTCCGCCGGGCAGAATCCAGGTGGCGCTGCCAGGAACCTGGCTGCCGCTATCCTATCACAAACGCGCCGCTCGAGCAACAACGCCGGCAGCGATGCATACATCATTTGCAGCCGGCGCCGGAATATAGTAGAATGCCACCGCACCCGCCGCATGGGGCCCGTGACCCCCAGGGCACGCCCCGCGACTTTCGGCACAGCTTTGCACGTCGACAGCACCCCAAGGAGGACATGATGGCAGAGGCCAAGATTGGCATCATCGGCGGCACCGGGCTCTACCAGATGGCCGGGTTGACAGGAGCGCACGAGATTGAGGTCGATACGCCCTTTGGCCCACCCAGTGCGCCTTTCGTGGTCGGCCAGTTGGAAGGGCAGGCGGTAGCTTTTCTGGCCCGCCACGGGAAGGGGCATCGCCACATCCCCAGCGAGGTGCCGGCCCGGGCCAATATCTATGCCCTGAAAGCGCTGGGCGTGGAACGGGTCATCTCGATCAGCGCCGTCGGCAGTATGCGCGAAGAGATCCATCCCCAGGACATGGTCATCCCTGACGAGTACCTGGATCACACCCACAGCCGGCCGAGCACCCTCTTCGGGCGGGGCATCGCCGTGCATATCTCCTTCGAGCCGCCGGCCTGCCCTCACCTGCGCGAGCAGCTCCTCCGGGCCTGCCGCCAGGCCGGCGGGCGCGTCCACTACGGCGGCACCTACATCTGCATCGAAGGGCCGGCCTTCTCCACCAAGGCCGAGTCGCGCACCTACCGCCAGTGGGGAGTGGACGTCATCGGCATGACCGCCCTCCCCGAGGCCAAGCTGGCCCGTGAGGCCGAGATGTGTTACGCCACGCTGGCCTTTGCCACCGACTATGACGTCTGGCACGAAAGCGAGGCCGGGGTCACCGTGGAGATGATCCTGGAGAACCTGCACAAGAACGCCGAGAGGGCCCAGGCGGTCATCCGCACCGTCGTGCCCATACTCGACGGCCCACGGGATTGCCCCTGCGCCAACGCCCTGGCCACGGCCATCGTCACCCGCCCCGAGGCGATGCCCGCCGCGGAGCGGGAGAAGATGCGGTTGTTCCTGGGGAAATACCTGCCGTAGCAACTGACAACTGCAAACGGCTCGCCGACGATCAGTAGCTCTGGGGAAGGGATCTCCGCACCGGAGCAAAGGACCGCCGGTGCAGGGGGCAGGGGCCCAACTCGCGCAGCGCCCACCGGTGCTGGGGAGTGCCGTACCCCCTGTGGCGCTCGAAGCCATAGCCCGGGAACTCATCCGCCCACCGGGCCAGCAGCGCGTCGCGGTGCACCTTGGCCACGACCGAGGCCGCGGCGATGGAAAGGGAGAGGGCATCGCCCCGGACGATGGCCCGCTGGGGCAAGGGCAGGTCCAGCCCCAGCAGCCCGTCCAAGAGGATAAAGTCCGGGGCCGTCGCCAGCCGGCCTACCGCCTGGCGCATCGCCAGCCGCGTCGCCGCGACAATCCCCAGGGCGTCCACCAGCGCCGCCGAGGCCAGCCCGAGGCCCACCGCCAGGGCCACCTCCCGGACCCGCGCCGCCGCAGCCTCCCGCTGATGTGCCGTCAGGCGCTTGGAGTCGTCTACCCCCGCCAGGAGCCCCGGTTCGGCCCGCAGCCGCTCCAGCGGCAGGATCACCGCCGCGGCGACGACCGGGCCGGCCCAGCAGCCCCGGCCGACCTCGTCGAGCCCGGCCACCATGGGAAACCCCTGTCGCGCCAGGCGCAACTCCTCATCCAGCGTAGGCGGCATCCTGGTCACCCGTTTCGAGCAACAGCAGCCCCACCCGGTCGGCGCCCTCCTCCACGGCCAGGCGCTGCACGCGCCAGGCACCTTCCCCCTCCGCGGGCGGTCGCAGCGCGGAAGCGGTGGTGTGGCCCAGCGCCAGGAGGGACCGCACCAACCTCTGGGGCAGCGTCCGCTGCCCCACCGCCACCCCGTACACCACCACGGCGCGCCCGCCGGGGACGAGCACCCGCGCGAACTCGGCCCAGGCGCGCGGGTCACGGATGTAGCCCGCCGGAAAGGTGCAGGCGACGGTATCGAACGAGGCGGAGCGATAGGGCAGCGCCTGGGCCCGGGCCCGGCAGAGCGGGATGGCGCAGCCCGCCCGGCGTAGCCGCCGCCGCGCCTGGCGCAGCATGGCGGGCGAAAGGTCGCTGCCGCACACGGCGCGGGCGCGCCCGGCCAGGTCCACCAGCAGGGCCCCCGTGCCGCAGCCGACCTCCAAGACGCGCTCCCCGCGCAGGTAGCGCAGCGCCACCCGGCGCCAGCGGCCCCAGCGGCCCAGCGAGACCATCCAACTCACCAGGTCGTAGGCCCAGGCGAACTCACCGTACAGGCGGTCCAGGAAGAACTCCACCAGGCCGGCCCACCAGGGGGTAGGCATACCATCCTCCAAGCCAGGAGCTACGGGCCGGCCGGCACGGAGGTGGAGGTCAAGGTCGACGTGTAGCGCAGGATCATCTCCTGGGCATCCTGGGCCGACTGCGTGCCCGGGGCCAACTCGATCACCCGCTGCCAAGACGCCACGGCCTGGTCTACCCGGCCCATGATGGCGTAGGCCAGGCCGAGGTTGAACAGCGCCTCGACCTTGTTGGGGTCCTGCGCCAGCACGGTCTGCCAAGCCGCGACGGACCGCTCCACCAGGGAGGCATCGCCAAGGAGGCGGCCCTGGTAGTAGTAGACCGCCCCCAGGTCGGTGCGCACCTGCACGTTCTGGGGGTCCTGCAGCAGAGCGCGCTCGTAGGCGGAGGCTGCCTGCCGGAAGGCGCTCACCGCCCCGTCGGTATCCCCCTTGTCCAGGAGCGCCAGCGCCTGGTCGTAGTAGGCGTTGCCCATGCTCACCGGATCGCCGACCGGGGCCGTGACACGGCTCTGCAGCAGCTCGGCAATCACCGGCACCACGACGATCAACAGGAGCGCGGCGACCGCCGCGAACTGCCAAAAGACCTTGTTGCGCAGCAGCTTGTTGATGCTGCCGACGCGCGCGGCCGGCCGTCCCACGGCCTTCCGGGCGGTCGACCGCGCCGCGCGCGGGCGGCGCTCGCGCGTATCGCGCGCCGGGCGCGGGCGATAGTCCATATCCTGCTCCCCCTCCGCCGGCCGGCGGGGGGCCGGCGAGGCGCCGCTCCGGGCCTTGCGGCCCCGGCCGGTCTTGGGCGCGCTGTCGAAACTCTCGTCGCTCAACGTACACCTCCGTCGGGCGAATCCCGAACAACTTGACCAGGGGCGAGCGCGTGCCGGCCCTACAGATACCCCAGCGAGCGCAGCCGGCCCTCCACTTCGGCCTCCTCCTCGGGCGTGTACACCCGGGCCGGCGGGATCAACTGCCGCTCCTCCAGGTAGGCCAGGATGCGCCGCGCGCTCTCCTGGGGCGACTCGGAATCGGTGTGGACGACGATCTCCGGCTCCAGCGGTTCCTCGTAGGGGTCCGAGATCCCGGTAAAGTTGGGGATCTCGCCGGCCAACGCCTTTTTGTACAGCCCCTTGACGTCGCGGGCCATCAGCGCCTCCAACGAGCATTGGCAGTAGACCTCGATGAACGCGCCGATCTCCTGCCGGGAACGGGCGCGCACCTCACGATAGGGCGAGATAAAGGAACAGAGCGTGGCCACCCCGTTGCGCGTCAGCAGCTTGGCCACGAAAGTGACCCGCTCGATGTTCCTGTCGCGGTCCTCCTTGGAGAAACCCAGGTCGCGCGTCAGCCCCTGGCGGACGATGTCGCCGTCCAACCGCTCCACGCGCGTCATCCCCCGGGCGCGGAACTCTTCCTCCAACATCTTGGCCAACGTCGTCTTGCCCGAGCCCGAAAGGCCGGTGAACCAGAGGGTGAAGCCACGGTCGAAAGTCATGCCGTTCTCCTGTGTTTGCGGCAGGTCACCTGATCACCTTGCCCCCCATGCCATCGGGGACCGGGAGCCCCAGCCGGTCCAGGATGGTGGGAGCCACGTCCATGATGTGCAGATCGTCCCGCCGCTGCCCTTGTGGGCAGCGCGGATCGTACAGGGCAAAGACGCCGTGCCGGGCATGGTTGGCGTCGTCCGGGCCGGTGTCGTTCTCCATGGTGTAGAGGCTGTCGTAGCCGATGCTGCCCACCGAGCGCCAGGCCAGGTCGCCAAAGTACACGATGAGGTCCGGGGCGATGTTGCGCACCTGGCGGTAGATCTGCTCCGGCCTGTACACCACCGTCCCCAACGGCTGCCCCTGGGGGCCGACCATGGCCGTCAGCTTGGCGCCGATCTCGTCGCGCACGGACTCGTAGCGCTCGGGGGGGATCAGGCCCTGCGGTTCGCGCCCCTGCACGTTCAGGAAGAGCCGGCCGTAGTAGCCGCCGGCCCCCCAGGCCGTCGTGCGGGCCCAGTCGATCTCGGCCTTTTCCAGCGGCACGATCCCCTGGGGCCGTTCCTTCAACACCAGGTAGCCCTCCCGGATAAGCCAATCGTTGAGGCAGATGCCCCCGGCCATGGTCCGCGCGCCGTGGTCGGAGACCAACAGGACGAGCGCGTCGTCGCCCGCCAGGTCGAGGAGCTCGCCGACCTCGCGGTCGATGTAGCGGTAATAGTCGCGGATGGCCTCCCGGTAGCGGTTCCCCGGGACGTACCTGGGGTGATCGGGGGCCATCAGGCTCCAGAAGCCGTGGTGCATACGATCGATGCCCATCTCCACGAGCATGAAAAAGTCCCAGCGCTCCCGGCGCAGCAGGTGCCGCGCCACGCGGAAACGGCGCTCGGTCATCTCATAGATCTGCCGCAGCAGGCAGTCCTTGTCCGCGGTGCGGAAGTCCTTGACGTCGAGGATGTACTCGCCCACCCAGCGCTCCAACTGCGCGCGCAGCGCCGATGGGTAGGTAAAGTCGCTCTGGGTGCTGGGGGTGAGGAAATCGCTGATCAGGACGCCGTTCACCGGGCCGGGCGGGTAGGTCTGCGGCACGCCGATCAGGGCCACCCGGCGGCCGGCCTGCCCCAGAAGGTCCCAAACCCGATCGACCCGCACATCGCGGGCCGTGGCCACGGCCATCCGGGTGTAGCCGCGGTCGACGCGGTTGCGGAAGCCGTAGACGCCCAGTTCGCCGGGGTCCTTGCCGCTGAGCATGCAGGCCCAGGCCGGCACGGTAATCGGGGGAATGGTGCTCTCCAGCGGCCCGGAGATGCCGCCGGCGATCAGCCGCTGCATGTGCGGCAGGTCTTCTTTCCAATCCTCCAGGAGGGAGGGCTCCAGGCAGTCCAGGCCGATGACCAGTAGGCGGGGCGGCGCCTCCCCTTGTCCCACGGGCTCGGGCCCCGCGCCTACGTGGGGGGAGGCGGAGGCGACGGCCACAGGCGCCGCCGCGCCCAGCAGCACCCAGGCGACCTCCGGGCGGGTCATCTCCGGGGGAGGGGCCTGGCCCTCCTGGAGGAGCTGGCGCACCTGCGTTCCGCTCAGGGAGATATGCCACTCGGCGCTATGGGGGCAGGTCTTGGGCGTGGCCATGCCGCCGCACTTGCGGCAGTAGAAGGCATGCTCGAAGAAGAGGGGGACGATGCCCAGCTCTTCCGGGGCAAACTCGTCAAAGATCAACTGGGCGTCGTAGGTGCCATAGTACTTGCCGACCCCGGCGTGGTCGCGGCCCACGATAAAGTGGGTGCAGCCATAGTTCTTGCGGCAGATGGCGTGAAAGATGGCCTCGCGCGGGCCGGCATAGCGCATCGCCGCCGGAAAGACCCCCAGGAGGACCCGGTCCGGGGGGTAATAGTCGCGGAGCAGGCTCTGGTAGGAGCGCATGCGCACGTCGGCCGGGATGTCGTCGCCCTTGGTCTCGCCCACCAGGGGGTGCAGGAAGAGGCCGTCGACGATCTCCAGCGCCGTCTTCTGGATATACTCGTGGGCCCGGTGCACCGGGTTGCGCGTCTGGAATCCGACGACGTGCCGCCAGCCGCGCCGGTCGAACATGCGCCGGGTCTCGATGGGGTCGTGGCGAAACTCGGGGAAATCGACCTGCGCGGGACGGTCCAACATCCACACGTCGCCGCCCAGGAGGACCTCCCCCTGGGCGTAGAGGCGGGCCACCCCGGGGTGGGCGGTCTCGGTTGTGCGAAAGACCTGCCGGGCCTCGCGCTCCTTGTCGTAGCGAAAGCGTTCGGCCAACTCCATGATGCCCACCAGGTGACCATTCGGCTCCACCAGGGCCAGCTCCTGCCCCTCGCGCAACGTGGCCGCCCCCTCCTCGCTCACCGCCAGGGTGATCGGCAAGGACCAGACCGGCCCGCCGGCGAGGCGCATCTCGGCGACCACCCGCTCGTAGTCGGCCTTGCCGAGAAAGCCGGTGAGGGGGCTGAAGGCGCCGACGGCGATCATCTCCAGGTCGGAGACGGCGGTGGGGGAAAGGGCCACCCGGGGCAGCGTGCGGGCGCGCTCCAGGGCCGCCTCCCGGGCCGGCCCACGCAAGAGGCGATCGACCAGCACGCCGCCATGCGGGCGGATGCCGGGGACATGCTCGTGTTGGTCTGCCATCCATTTTCTCCTGACGCAAGAGTGAGGCGGACGAATCTGTCCGCCCCAACGCCGCCCTATTGTACCGCAAAAGGGGGATTTGTACAAGTGGCGAGGCGGCACCGCCTTGTCGGGGTGCCGCCTCGTTTAGGTTCAGGACATCGTCTACGGACAGGCGCTAACCGGCCTGCCCCAGCCGCGTCACGTTGGTGGCCTGGGGGCCCTTGGGGCTCTGCTCGACATCGAACTCGACCAGCTCGCCCTCTTCCAGGGTGCGGAACCCACCGCCCTGGATGGCCGAGAAGTGAACGAAGACGTCGCCACCCTGCTCGCGGGAGATGAACCCGTAGCCCTTGCCGCTGTTGAACCACTTGACCTGACCGCGCTCACGCATTTGCTTGTTCCTCCTTGGAACACTATCCCCGGCTTACAGGCCGGGCCTTGCCAATCCGGGCCAAACAGGGAGCCAACTACAGGTATAGTAAAAAGCCCCGAAGGCTCTGGTTGCGTTCCTTCGGGACCGTTACGTCAAACCTGAAGTTGCACACCTGCTTTACCCACGCCTGTATTTATACCACACAAATCGTTTTCTGTCAAGTGGGCCTTTTTCGCTAGGGCTGATCCAGGCGGACGACAGGCAGGGTGAAGAAGAAGGTGCTCCCCACGCCGAGCTCGCTGTACACGCCCACCTGTCCGCCCAGCTTCTCCACGATATGCCGGACGATGGAGAGCCCCAGGCCGTGCCCCTCGGCGCGCAGGTGCTCCAGCCGCGAAAAAGGCTTGAACAGGCTGTGCCGGGCTTCGGGCATGATGCCGGGGCCGTTGTCGCGCACCCAGAAGCGGACCAGGACCCCCTGGACGGTGGCCCCCAGCTCGACGCGCGGCGGCCGGCCGCCGTACTTGATAGCATTGCTCAGGTAGTTCACCCAGACCTCCTCGATCCAGGGCGGATACCCCTGCACCAGGGGCCAGGAGTCGGGCTCGACGATGGTGGCGCCCTGCTGCTCGATCATGTAGACCAGGCGCTGCCGGGCCTGGCCGACTACCCGCCCCATGTCCAGCGGCATGATCTGGACCTCGGCCATGCGGACGCTGGCCAGCAGCAGCAACTCCTGAATGATGCTGGTCATCTTGCGTCCGCTCCAGGCGATCGTGCGCATGAACTCGCGGACCTGATCGGCCGGCAGGGCGTCGTAGTGCTCCTCGACCGCCTCGGCGTAGCCCACGATCGAGGTCAGGGGGTTCTTCAGGTCGTGGGCCACCGTGTGGGCGAAATCGTCCAGCTCCGCGATCCGTTCCTGCATCTCCACGGTGCGTTGGAGCAGCACGCCCTCGGCGCGCTTCAGCTCCGTGATGTCCACGGCCGAGAGCAGCACGCGGTCCCAGCCCGCTTCGTGTCCCGGGAAAACCGCCCAGCGCAACAAGGCGTAGCGCTCGTCGCCTGCCGGGGGCTGGATACGGCCGGCGCTCTCGCCCCGCATCCGCCCCGCGGCCAGGGAGATCAACTGCTCGCGAAAGGCATCGCGCGGCAGCGTCCGCCAGACATAGTCGACATCTGCCAGCAGGGCCTGCTTATCCGGCGAACGGTCCAGCGACAACGCCGCGCGGCTGAGGTCCAGGATGTGCACCAGCCTGGAGCACTGGACGAGGATCTCGGGGTTGTCCGACAGGTGGGCGCCCAGGTCGAGGATGCCCGCGGCCCGCAGGCCGTCGAGGTGCGACTTGACGGCCGAGTAGTCCGCTTCCCAGAGGCAGACCGGCGCCTCCACGAAACGCCGATCCTGCTCCCAGCGATCTGCCAACATCCATACCTCCTGATGGCGAAGTCATCTCATAAAAGGCACCCGGATCCTTTTGACATGCCTCCGAGCTCAAAGCACCGCCCGCAACACCTCCACCAGCACCTGGGCCAGCACAATCTTGAAGATCAGGCCCGCCGGGTAGACGCCGGCATAGGCCAGGGTGGGCATGTCGGTCTCGGTCTGGGCGGCCGTGGCCGACAGGGCCGGCGGGTTGGTCATGGCGGCACACAGCTCGCCCAGCGCGGCCAGCAGCGGCAGGCGATAGACCACCAGTGTCAGCAGCAGACCCACCCCGATGGCCACGAAGGTGATCACGGCCCCGCCCAGCACCAACTGCCAGCCCTGCTGCTGCAGCACGCTCACCAACTGCGCCCCGGCGCTGGTGCCGGCCCCGGCCAGGAAGAGCATCAGGCCGAGCTCGCGGGCGAACTGCCGCGCCGCCGAGGGCATATACAGGCGCAGCGGGCCGATCCGCCCAAAGTGCCCCAACACCAGGCTGACCAGAAAAGCCCCCCCGGCCGGCCCCAGGCGGATCGTCAGCCCGTTGGGCAGGGGGATGGGGATCACCCCCACGGCCACGCCCAGCAACAGCCCTAGGAAAAAGGGCACGAAACGCGTCTCCTCCAGCCGGCGCCGCTCCCCGCCGACCCGCTGGGCAAACTCCTCCACCGCCGCCCGCTCGCCGACCACGCTCAGGCTGTCGCCGATCTCCAGCGTCATCCCGCCCGTCGGCGTCAGCTCCAGCCCCTGCCGCCGCAGGCGGGTGATCACCACCCCGTAGCGCTCGCGCACGTGCAGCTCGGCCAGGCGCTTGCCGGCCGAGGCCCCCTCCGTGACGATCACCTCCTGGGCGACTACGCTCGTGCCGCTCTCCATCGGCACCTGCGTCTCCTCGCCCAGCACCAGGCGCAGCTTGTCCAGCTCGCCGGCCGGCCCCACCGCCATCACCACGTCGCCCAGGTGTAGCGCCACGTCCGGCGTGGCCGCTAAGACGCGGCCCTCGTGCCGCACCCGCGAGACATTGGCCTGGCTCATGCGGCCGGGATTGATCTCGCGCAGCGTCTTGCCGTCGCAGTTGGGGTTGGTCACACGGTACTGCTTGACCTCCAGCGGCGGCGTCTCCACCGCCTGCTCCGCCTGCCAGCGTCGCTCCTCGGCCCGCAGGTCGCGCCGCAGCAGCCGCGGCAGCAGCTGCACCAGGAGGATCACGGAAACTTCGGCCAGCGGGTAGGCCAGCCCGTAGCCCACGGAGGGCACCATCGCCTGCCCCGGCGCCACCCGCTCCACCATCTCCACCGCCGCCGCCAGGGCCGGCGTGCAGGTGAGCGCCCCGGCGTACAGCCCGCTGGCCAGGTCGAACGACAGCCCCATGGCCCAGGCCACGCCGACAGCGGCCACTGCGGCCAGCCCCACGGTGCCCAGTCCGACCACCAGGGCCTGGACGCCTTCCCGGCGAAAGGTGCGGAAGAAACGGGGGCCGGCCTGCAGCCCCACCGTGTAGGCGAAGAGGAGCAGCCCCAGGTCCATCACTTCCTTGGGCACGCGCAGGCCGAAATGGCCGGCCGCCAGGGCCACGAAGAGCACCCCGGCCGTGCCCAAGGAGACGCCGCGGATCGAGATCCGGCCGGCCACGTAGCCGACGGTCAGGATAGCCAGTAGGACGAGCAGCGGGTTGGACAGGAAATCGCCGAGCGTCATGGATACCCCATTTCACCGCCACCGAAACACAGGGCCATTTTACCAAAAGGGGGGCCAAAGCGCAATTCGTTTGCATCCCACAATCGCTTGTAGTAAAATGGCCCCAGCACGGATCTAAAGGAGTCGATCTCCATGTCCGCTCCGCGAAAGCTGGTGCTCATCGACGGCCATGCCCTGCTCTACCGGGCCTACCATGCCCTGCCGGCCACCATGGTCACCGCCAGCGGCGAATCGACCAACGCCATCTTTGGCTTCCTCTCCACGCTGCTCAAGGTGCTGGCCGAGGAGAAACCCGATCACGTCATCGTCTGCTTCGACCGGGGAACGACCTTTCGCCACGAGCGTTACCCCGGGTACAAGGCCCATCGCGCCAAGATGCCCGACGACCTGCGCCCCCAGGTGCGGCGCACCGAGGAGGTGCTGCAGGCCCTGGGCATCCCCACCTACACCCACGAGGGCTTCGAGGCCGACGACCTGATCGGGACGCTGGCCCGGCAGGCGACGGAGGCCGGCCTACAGACGCTCATCGTCACCGGCGACGCCGACGCCCTGCAGCTCGTCGACGAGCATGTCCACGTCCTCGTGCCCGGGAAACGCTACTCCGAGCCGGTGCACTACGACCCGGCCGCGGTCCGCGAACGCTACGGCTTCGATCCGCGCCAGCTCATCGACTACAAGGCCCTCAAGGGCGACCCCTCCGACAATATCCCCGGCGTCACCGGCATCGGCGAGAAGACGGCCCTCGAGCTGGTGCAGCGCTACGGCTCCCTGGAGGAGGTCTACGCCCACCTGGAGGAGATCGCCCCGCGCTACCGCAAGGCGCTCGAGGAGTGCCGCGAGCAGGCCCGCCTGAGCAAGGAGCTGGCGACCATCGTCACCACGGTGCCGGTGAAGCTGGACCTGGCGCGCCGCTTCGGGGACTATGACCGCGAGGCGGTGATCAAGTTGTTCCGCGAGCTAGAGTTCCGCAGCCTGCTGACCCGTTTCCTGGGGCAGCCGGCCGAGGCGCCGCCGGCCCCGTCCGGGGCGGCCCGCCAGCTCCCCCTCTTTGGCGAGGGGCCGGCCGCCGAGGCGCCGGCTGCCCCCGCCGGGTATGCCATCGTCCAGGACCTCCCCGCCCTGGAGGCAATGCTGGCCGCGCTGGGGCGGGGTCCCTTCTCCTTCGACACCGAGACCACCGCGGTGCAACCGCTGGAAGCGGAGCTGGTGGGCCTTTCCTGCGGGGCGGCCGGCGGCCGGGCCTGGTATATCCCCCTGCACCATCGCGCCCCGGACGGCACACGACTGCCGGGCCAACTGCCCTGGGAACAGGTGCGGGACAGGCTCGCCCCGCTGCTGGGCGACGCGGCCGTGCCCAAAATCGCCCACCACGCCAAGTTCGACACCCTGGTGCTGTCCGAGCATGGCCTGGAAGTGCGCGGGGTCGACTTCGACACGATGATTGCCGGCCACCTGGTGAGCACGCGCTCTGAACTGACGGAGGAAGGGGAAGGTCCGGCCGGCTATTCGCCCACGGCCCGGACGCGGTCCTCGGTCAGCCTGAAGGGACTGGCCTTTCAGTACCTCGGCGTACAGATGCGCGAGATCGGCGAGCTCCTGGGCAAGGGCAAGGCCCAGCGCACCTTCGACTATGTACCCATCGCCGAGGCCGGCCCCTACTCCTGCGCCGACGCCGACATGACCTACCGGCTGCGCGATGTCTTGGCCCCCATGCTGGAAGAAAAGGGCATGGTGGCCCTCTTCCGGGACATCGAGATGCCGCTGACCGAGGTACTGCGCGAGATGGAGCGCGTCGGCATCGCCCTGGACACCGCCTTCTTGCAGGAGATGTCCCGCTCGCTGCAGGAGGCGCTCCGGCAACTGGAGGAAACGATCTACCGGGCGGCCGGCCGGCAGTTCAACGTCAACTCCACCCAGCAGCTCGGCCAGGTCCTCTTCCAGGAGTTGGGCCTGCCCACCGGCGCCTCCTACCGCCTCAAGTCGGGCGGCTACTCCACGGCCGGCGACGTGCTGGAGCGGCTGCAGGCCCAGACCCATCACCCCATCGTCGAGGCCCTCCTCAAGCAGCGCGAGCTGGGCAAGCTCAAGTCCACCTACGTGGATGCCCTGCCGCTGCTCGTCAACCGCCGGACGGGGCGGCTGCACACGTCGTTCCACCAGACGATCACCTCCACCGGCCGGCTCTCCTCCTCCGACCCCAACCTGCAGAACATCCCCATCCGCACCGAGGAGGGGCGCAAGATCCGGCGCGCCTTTGTCGCCGAACCGGGCTGGGTGCTCCTGTCGGCAGACTATTCCCAGGTGGAGCTGCGCATCCTGGCCCACCTTTCCGGCGACCCCGGCCTGCTGGAGGCCTTTGCCAACGGCGAGGATATCCACGCCAGCACGGCCGAGACCCTCTTCGGCGTGCCCCACGAGCAGGTGACGCCCGATCAGCGCCGCGTGGCCAAGACGGTCAACTTTGGGCTGATGTACGGGATGAGCGAGTACGGCCTAGCCGCGCGCCTGGGCATCGAGCAGGAGGCCGCGGCGCGCTTCATCGCCACCTACTTTGGCCGCTACGCGGCGGTCAAGCGCTACTTCGAGGAAACGCTGCGCCTGGGGCGGGAGCGCGGCTACGTGGCCACGGCGCTGGGCCGGCGGCGTTATATCCCCGAACTGCGCTCCCAGAACCGCAACGTCAGCTCGGCCGCGGAGCGCGAGGCGATCAACATGCCGATCCAGGGCACCGCCGCCGACATCATCAAGATCGCCATGGTGCGGCTGTACCGCGCCCTGCAGGAACGCGGCCTGCGCAGCCGCATGCTGCTCCAGGTGCACGACGAGCTAGTCCTGGAAGTGCCCCAGGGAGAGGTGGATGTCACCGTGCCGCTGGTCAAGGAGTGCATGGAAAAGGCCTACCCCCTGGACGCCCCCCTGGTGGTCGAGGCGCACACGGGGGCCACGTGGGGAGACCTGAAGTAGGGGATGTGCCGCATGGCCACCGATGAGCACACCACCATCGAGCAACTGCTCGGCCGGCAGCCGCCCGAACCCGCCGAAGAGCTGCCGGAATACCGCCCCCTGCGCCTAGCCCCGACCTTTCTGCCGCTGCGGGCTGTGCTGATCCTGCTGCTGCTCCTGCTCTTCCTGGTGGCGCGCCTGCCGGCCCAGCGGCCGGCCCTGCTCTGGACGACGCTGGCCCTGGCCGTGCTCTCCATGCCCGCCGCCTACTACCTGGAGCGGCGCGGGCTGCTGGACGACCGCCGCTACCGCTGGATCATCCCCCTGGTCGACACCTTCCTGGTCACGCTGCTGCATGGAGGCTCCTGCGGCGCGGCCAGCCCGCTCTTTCCCCTCTTCTACCTGCCGATCATCTACGCCGGCCTGATGCACGGCTACATCGGCGGGCTCGCCGTCGCCGCCGGGGCCTCCGGCAGCTATGCGTTGCTCTACGCCCTCTCCCCGGTCCGCCCCGAACCCTGGATCGTTATGGTCGTGGTGCTGCTCTTCCCCGCCGCCGGCTCCATCAGCGGCTACCTGGGGCTCTACCTGGCCCGCCTGCACAACCGCGGCCTGGCCGTCCTGGCCCAGGCCGAGCGTATGCACCACGAGGTGGAGGAGCGCCGCACGATCTATGAGCGCTGGTACCGCGCCGTGGACCGCCTCAAGGCCGACTTTGTCTACTCCGCCTCCCACGAGCTGCGCACGCCGCTGACCCCCGTCAAGGGGTACTTGCAGATGATGCTCAGCCCCGGCCTGGCCCTGCCCGAGGACAAGGTGCGCGACGTGCTGCAGATCATGGCCAAGAACGTGGACATGTTGGCCCAACTGGTCGACGACATCATCTACCTGCAGCGGATCACGCGCATTCCCATCGACCTGGAAGAGGTCAACCTGTCCATGGTGGCCCAGCAGGCGGTGGAGGAGGTCTCGACCGAGCTGGAGGAAGCCAAGGTGCAGATCCGCCTCGATTCCGCGGCCGGCCTGCCGCTGATCCTGGGCAGCGGCGATAGCCTGAAGTTGGTGCTGACGAACCTGCTGGAGACGGCCATCCGCGACAGCCCCGAGGGCAGCGAGGTGCGGCTGGAGCTGCAGCCGGATGGCGAAGGGGTGCTGGTGCGCGTGGAGGGGGCCGGGCGGGGCATCCCCACCGAGCAGCAGGAACGCATCTTTGATCTCTTCTTCCACGCCGATTCTTCCCCCACCTACGTGCTGGGGCGGGAGGGGCTCAGCCTGGCCGTCACCCGCTACATCGTCGAGATGCACGGGGGCCAGGTCCGGGTGGAGAGCCGGCCCCGCGGGGGGATGGTGTTCGCGGTGTCGTTGCCCGGGAGGATGTAGAATGCGGCCCACCCTTATGGCCCTCTTCGCCCACCCCGACGACGAGTCGTTTGCCACGGGGGGCACGCTGGCGCGGTACGCCCACAGCGGGGTCCGCGTGATCCTGGCCACGGCTACCCGCGGCGAGGCCGGCATCGTCCACGAGGAGGGCCTGCACCTGGCCGCGGATATGGGCCAGGTGCGGGAAGCGGAACTGCGCTGCGCCTGCCGCGCCATGGGGATCGAGACGCTGCGACTGCTGGGCTACCGCGACTCCGGCATGGCCGGCGATCCCCAGAACCAGCACCCCAACGCCTTCTGCGGGGCCGCTGCGGAACAGGTCGTCGGGCAGATCCTGGAGCTGTTCCGCGAGTTCCAACCCCAGGTCGTGTTGACCTTTGGCCCCACGGGCGGCTACGGCCATCCCGACCACCTGGCCATCCACCGCCACACCGTGGCGGCCTGGGAGCGCGCCGGGGAACTAACCAACCCACCGCGCAAGCTCTACTACACGGCCGTCTCGATCCAGACCTTTATCCGCATCCGCAGGGCGATGTTCGAGGCCGGGCTGATCACCGAAATGCCCTCCGAGGAGGAGATCGCCCGCCGCGGCACCCCCGAGGACCGCGTCACCACGACCATCGACATCCGCGACTACCTGGAGCACAAGGTGCAGGCGCTGCGCTGCCACCGCACCCAGCTGCCGCCGAACCATCCGTGGCTGAACATGCCGCCGGAGTTCCGCCGCCAGCACATGGGGAGCGAGTTCTTTACCCTGGCGGCGACGCGGGGAGTGGAAACCGTCCTGCCGGAGGAAGACCTCTTGGAGGGGCTATCGTAGCGCCGCCGTCTCCCCGTCCCTTCATCCCCCCAGCAGCCCGCGGTAGGCGCGGTACAGCAGCGGCGCGTAGGGCAGATCGAACGCCCCCACGGTGTGGGTCAGCCGCCCCAGCCGGCCGCAGAAGCCCAGCTTGAAGGCCGCCACGCCCAGGAGCCCGCCCGGCTCGCCGGCCTCGTCCTGGGCCTCCGCGGCGTCCTCCTCCGTCACCCCCGCCGGGATGCCGCCCCACAGGTCGTAGCGCGTGCAGCCGTGGGCCCGTCCCCAGCGCATCCCCTCCCAGTGCAGGAGGTAGGTGGGGCGGTGCTTCTGCCCCTCGGCGCGCGAGGCCCCGTAGAGGTTGAGCAGCTCCGGCCCCCAGGCGCTCACCCAGTGGCCGGCCAACACCTGCCCCTCGCGCTCGGCCAGGAGGATGGTCCCGCGGCCGCCCTCGTTCAGCAGGCGGTGGGCCATCTGGAAGTACTCCAAGGTGTGGATGCCAAACCCATGGCGCTGCGCCGTCTCCAGAAGCAGGTTGTAGAAAAGCGCCACGTCGGCCGGGGAGCCGGCCTCGCGCACGGTCACGCCGCGCTTGCCGGCCAGCCGGACATTGTAGCGCGTCTTCAGCTTCATCCGCGCCAGCAGCTCCTCCTCGTCGGCGTCGAGGTCGATGACCACGCTGTGTTGCGGCTGGACCGTGCGCGCCGGGCGAAAACGGTACGCCCGCAGCTGCTCGCGCAGCGCCGGGCCGTCGGGCAGGTTGGGTTCGATCTTTAAGAAGATGGCCCGCCGGGCCCGGCCGGCCTCCCGGATCGCCGCCAGGAGCGCCCGCCCGGCCTCTTCGTCTTCCCAGTCCACCACCGGCCCGCGCGGCACATAGGCCAGGGAGATGCCCAGGCGCCGCCGGAAGAGAACCTGCGCCGCCGCGCGCACTTGGTCCCCTTCCATCAACGCCAGCCGCAGCGCCTCCCAGCCGAAGGCCGCCTTCAGCTCGCCCCAGGCCCAACTCTGCAGGAGATGGCCGGCCGGGTGCGCGGCGACAAACGCATTCCAAAGGGTGCGGTCAAGGGTGGCGGTGCAGACCAAAGCCATGCGTTCCCCTTTTCCTTCCTGCTTCCTGCTCCTACGGCCTCTCCCCCAAGGTCACCTCGAGGTTCAGCGTTTTGTCACCGCGATAGATCTCGACGCTCACCGTCTGCCCGCTCTCAAAGTGCGAGAGCACGTTGATCAGCGGGTGATCGTCGTCCAGGGCGTAGTCGCCGATGCGCGTGATGATGTCGTCGCGCTGGATGCCGGCCCGCTCGGCCGGGGTGCCGCGCACCACCTCGGTAACATAGACACCATGGTCCACCGGCAGCTTGTAGTAGGCCGCCAGGCTGGGATTGACGGTCACCGTGCGCAGGCCCAGGTACGGTCGGGCCACCTTGCCGTGGTCGATCAGTTGTTCCACCACGTAGCGCACGGTGTTGCTGGGGATGGAAAAGCCCAGCCCCTCGGCGACATCCCCGGACAGGCTGCTGGTGCTGCCGCGGATGATGGCCGTGTTGATGCCGATCACCTCGCCGCGCAGGTTGACCAAGGGGCCACCGCTGTTGCCGTGGTTGATGGCGGCGTCGGTCTGGATCATCCCCTCCATCACCGTGTCCTGGTCCACCGCCAGGCTGCGGCCCAGCCCGCTGACGATGCCCGTGGTGACGGTGTTGCGAAAGTCGCCCAGGGCGCTGCCGATGGCCACCACCGCCTCGCCCACGCGCAGCGCGTCCGAATCGCCCAGGGTGGCATAGGGATAGCCCGCGCCGTCGACCTTGATCACCGCCAGGTCGCTGAAGGGGTAGTCGTCGCCGATCAACTGGGCAGGTTGGCTCGTGCCGTCCTGGAAGATGACCGTCAGCTCGGCGGCGCCCTCCACGACATGGTAGTTGGTGACGATATAGCCCCGGGCATCGACGATGACGCCCGATCCCGAGGACTGAGACGGCTGGTAGCTAAAGCCCCAGGGGTCAGGCTGGGATTGCAGCTTGTTGATCACCGTGACCACGGCCGGCCCCACCCGTTCGGCCACGTCGGCGACCGGGTAGGCGCCCAAGGGCTGCTGGATCGGGACCGGTTCCGTGCCGGATGCCGTGGCCGTGGGCCGAGTGGCCTGGGCCGCCGGGCGCAGCTCCTGGGACTTGATCACCAGGTAGGTCGCTCCCCCGCCCACCAGGGCGCCGGCCAGCCCGCCAAAGATCAGGCTGACGATGATCGCCGCCAGCAAGACGCGCCAGCCCCAGAAGCGCTCCCGTGGGGAACGCGGCGGCACGGGCCGGGGAGTTGGATTGTACGGATACAGTTCAGTCATAGCCTCGATCCTCCTTCGATCAACCATCTCGACCGTGCGCTTTCAGGATACGACAGACGCGCGCATCCGTCGGTAAGGAGGATACCAGTTGGAGATGAAAGGCCGGTGAATGCCGGCACCGCGCGAGTTCGCCACCCGGGCCCTTACTCCCCCCACCACCTGGTCACCCCGTTGCCCCGCCCGCTCTCCTGCAGAGCCCATCGCACCGCCTCCTGCGGCGTGGCGGCGTAGCGGATACGGTCCTCCGGCTGCCCGTCGCCCCGGGTGAGCCTCCAGGTGCCCAGCCCGACCACGGGCCGGCCGGCCTTGAGCGCCATGGCGATCTCGGAAAGGGTGCCGGCCTCGCCGCCGATGGCGATCAGCGCATCGGATGAGAGCACCAGGATCACGTTGCGCGCCTGGCCTATGCCGGTGCAGATCGGCAGGTCGACGTACGGGTTGGCCGCGCCGGCCTCCACTCCAGGGAGGATACCCACGGTGAAGCCGCCGGACTCGTGGGCCCCGCGGCAGGCGGCCTCCATCACCCCGCCCAGCCCGCCGCAGAGGAGCACGGCCCCCGCCTCGGCCAGCAGCCGGCCGACCCGGCGGGCTTGCTCATAAGAAGGAGCGTCGGCGACGCTCGCCCCACAGACGGCGATTCGCGGCGCCATGGCCTACTTCCGCTTGCGTTGCCGGGGAGGCAGCCCCTTGGCCCGGGCGATCTCCTCCCAGGTCGCGCCGTACTGGCGGGCCAGCCGCTCCAGCTCGCGCAGCTCGCCGCGGTCGGCGCCCTTGCTCATGGCCCGCTTGATCTCTCGCAGCAGCTCCCCCTTGTTCCAGGGCATCGTGCACCTCTCTCGATTTTGGATTGGCCGTTGGCGCCTCGCCGCCACCTTTATGCTGCTCTCTTCACGCCTCGCCCTTCACGCTTCATTCAGCAGGTGTCCCGTATCGTTGAGCCGGACAACCTCCTTGCGGCCGTCTTCCCGCCGGCGCAGGTGGTGCAGCGAGGCCGGCTCGCAGCAGATGCGCAGCTCGGCGCGCTGCTCGATGGCGTAGCGCAAAAAGGCCAGGATGAACGCCTGGATGGGGCCGGGGTGCGTCACGACGGCGATCGTGCGCCCGGCCGCGCCGCTCACCAGGGCGTTCACCGCCTTGACCACGCGCACATGCATCTCAACGTAGCTCTCGCCGCCGGGGAAAGCGGTAAAGATGTCGGAGGAGCGCGGCAGACCCAGGGGAGGGGCGGACAAAAAGGCGCGCGGACGGCCGACCAACTCCCCACCGTCCACCTCGCGCAGCTCCGGGACGGGCTGCGGGGCCAACCCCAGCCGGGCGCCCACCCGGGTGGCCGTCTCCTGGGCCTCCAGAGATGGTCCGCAATAGAGGGCCTGGGGAGCCTCGTCCCGCACCAGGCGGGCCCCCAGGAGGTCGGCCTGGCGCCGGCCGGCCGCCGTCAGCGGCCACCCGGCCCCGCCCTCGATGAGGCCCTGGAGCAGTGCTTCCGTCTGGGCCCGGCAAAGGAGCAAGAGATCCATCGTTCATCCCACGGGGGTGCCACACTGGGGGCAGAAGCGGGCCCCGGCGACGGCCGCGCCGCATTTGGCGCAGACGCCGGGCGGCGGCGCCGGCGCCTCGACCTTGGTGCCGCACTGGGGACAGAACTTGGCCCCGGCCACATCGGCGCCGCATTTGGCGCAGACGCCGCCCGCCGGCCGGCGCTCAACCGGGGCGCCGCACTGCGGGCAGAAGGCTACGCCGGACACGTCTGCGCCGCACCGCGGGCAGGGTTCGGCGGCCGGCTGCACCATGGCGCTGCCGCACTTGGAGCAGAACTTGGTCCCCGCCGGGGCCAACGTGCCATCCTGCGGGCAGCGGGCCATCCGGCCGGCGGCAGTCTGGGCCGCCTGCACCGCCTGGCCCATGCTCTGAAAGACCCCGCCCAGCCCCAAAGCGCTGACAAACCCCTTCACCGCGCCGGCCGCCTGCTCGGCCTCTGCCTGGGCCATCTGCTCCCGCCGGGGGCTGTCCTCCCGGCAGAATCCGCTCTGGGCGTCCCAGTCGGATGGGCAGACCACGCGACCGCATGTCGGGCACTGGTGGAAAGCGCCGCTCACCTGCGCCCAGGCCTTTTCCAACTGCTGCGGCGTAAGCGTGTGGCGGTAACGGGGGTCCTCCCGGTACGCGGCGCTGCTGGCCAGCGCCCCCACCAACGGCACGCCGCGCAGCAGCCCACCGGCGGCCTGCCGGGTGACCTCCTCGGCCACGGTGCCGGCGACATCCGGCTGGCTGCGGTACTCTCGCTCGCACAAGTCGCAGTAAAAGACCGCGTACGGGCCGGCGCCGTCGTTGCGCACATCGTAGCGGGGCATTCGTGTAGCCATGGCAACCTCCTTATCCGATAGACAGGAGCCACCGACCCCGGCATAGCCCGCTATACTGCCTTGAAGCCGAAATCCGCGCGCACCTGTGGGTCCAGGGCCCCAGTATACCGCAAGCAGGCAGGGGCTGTCAACCGCGCCTGGAACGGGCGGGCCCCATTTGAATCCCGCCGCCGAGTTGGTGTATAATAGCCGGCAGGAGACCCGCACATCCAGCGCCTCTTCTGCGGCAGGAGAAGGCTATGCTCAATATCCATGCCCTGATCATCGAGCGCTTCACCACGGAGTTGATCGAATCCTACCGGCAGGACTATGGCACCACCGATCCGCCGTACGGCGAGATGGCCGCCTGGGTGGCCCGGCTGGCGTTGGAGAACATCGCCAACTCCGACATGCTCTACCACAACGTCGAGCATACCCTCATGGTGGCCTCGGCCGGCCTGGCTATCCTGCGCGGCAAACACCTCTGCGAGGGGGCCGTGATGCCCAGGGACTGGTTCCACTTCATGGCCGCCGCGCTCTGCCACGACATCGGCTATGTCCGCGGCATCTGCGCCGGCGACGGCGACTGCGCCTGCGACACGGGCACGGCAGACTATGTCGCCGCCCTGCCGCCCGGCAGCACCGACGCCGCCATCACCCCCTACCATGTCGACCGCAGCAAGGCCTTTGTCCGCGCCCGCTTCGGGCACCAGACGCTGCTCCGTGATATCGACGCCGAACTGGTCGCCTCGCTCATCGAGATGACCCGTTTCCCCGCCCCGCCCGGCGACTTTTACAAGGACACGAGCGGCCTGGGAGGGCTGGTGCGCGCCGCCGACCTTGTCGGGCAGCTCGGCGATCCCAACTACCTGCGCAAGACGCCGGCCCTCTTCTTCGAGTTCGAGCAGATCGGCGCCAACGAGGCCCTGGGCTACAAGTCCCCGGGCGACCTGCGGGCGGCCTACGCCCGCTTCTACTGGGATGTCGTCAGCCCCTATGTCCAGGACGCCCTGCGCTACCTGGCGGTGACCACCGAGGGCCGGCAGTGGATCGCTCACCTCCACGCCAATGTCTTTGCCGTGGAGCACAACCTGGTGTAGACATGGCCAAGCCGCTGCGCCTGCTCGAGATCGCCGCCTGGGCCGCGCTGGTGCCGCTGATCCTCTTCAGCGGCGTCGGGCTGTGGCGGCAGTTGGAGCTCCAGGTACGGGCCGGGACGCTGCAAGGCGATTTCGGCTGCTACTATGTCAGCGCCCAGCTCATGGAGCGCGACCCCGCCTCCACCTACGACGGGCCGGCCTGCCGGACGCTGGGGGAGGAGATGGGCTTTCCCGGGACGGCCCTCTTTTGCCCCTGCCTGCGCTACCCGCCGCTCTTCATCTGGCTGCTGCTGCCGCTGGCGCGCCTGCCCTACGGCCAGGCGGTGGCCTGGTGGACCGTACTGAACGCCCTGCTCTTTGCCCTGGTCGTCGCCGCCGGCACCGCGCTGCTGCGGCGGATGGGCGGCCGGCGCTTCCTCCTGCCCCTGGCCCTGCTCCTGCCGCCCTTTGTCTACACCCTGCTCATCGGCCAGGTGAACGTCCTGCTGCTGATCTTTCTCCTGCCGCTGCTGCTCGCCCGGAGCCACAAGAGCGTCGGCGGGCAGGTGCTGGCCGGCCTGGGGTTGGCCCTGGCCGCCCACCTGAAGGCCACCTGGGCCCTGTTGGGCCTCTTCTTGCTGCTGCGCAAGCGCTTCTGGGCGGCCGGCGCGGCGATCCTGTTCACGCTGGTGCTGTGGGGCATCGACCTGGCGCTGCTCGGGCCGGCCTTTATCCCCGGCTACCTGGCCTCGCTGGGCGCCGGCGACCAGGTCAACCGGCTGCTCATCTCGGGGATGGACGGGTCACTGTGGGGCGCAGCGGTGGCCGTCTTCGGGCCGTACAGCATGGCGGCGCCGGCCGGCTGGGTGCCGCCGGAGGGCTATATGCCGCTGCAGCCGCTCCTCTGGGCCAGCCCGCCGCTGGCGCTGGTCCTGCCGGCCCTGGGCAGCCTGTGGCTGCTGGGGCGGTCGCTGTGGCTGGCCCGCGAGGGGGCAGGCGACACCTGGGACCATGCCGGCCTGCTGGCGGTGACGCTGGGGATGGCCGTCGTGCCGCACTCGGGGAACCATGCCGTAATGCTGTTGTTTCCGGCGTTCCTCTACCTGCTGGCGCGCTGGCGGGCGCTGGCCGGCTGGGAGCGCTGGCTGCTGTGGGGCAGCGCCGCGGCGCTGCTGTTGACCCCCTTCTGGATCAACCTCAACGCCCTGTCCAGGCCGCTGGCCTGGACGGCCCTGCCCCTGCTGGCCGGGAGGGTCTTCCTGTGGGTGCTGGTGGCGAGGAGTTCCTGTCCCTCTTGTAGCCGGCGGAGGGGGCCGCGGGCTTCCTTCGACCCAACCGCCGTTTGACATTCCTCCTTTCTGCGGGTATGATGGGCCCCGCGCGGGTGCCCACGAGGGCCCCCGCCAGGAGGTGTATTTTGCCCACGAACCGTACCCGTTACCTGGGCTGGGGGCTGCTCTTTGGTGCGGCGGCCGGCCTGGCCTACACCTGGCACCGCGTGCGCCAGATGGCCCTCCAGGGCCCTCCCGGCCTGATCGACTGGGAGCGCGTGCGCGCGACGGCCGGCCGCTTCACCCAGGGCGCCGCCGCCGACCCGGCCGCGGGGCCGTACTATGCCCAGATGGTCGCCCGCAGCGTCGGCGAGGTCGCCGCCTACACCGGGATGGCCCTGCCTTCGCCCTCCCTCACGCTGCGCATCCTCGACCGCCGGCAGTGGCTGGAGACCAACATCGCCAACTTCCAGGCCGTGCTGCAGCCGCTGGAGGACCTCTACCAGCGCGCCGCGTCGCCGCGCAACCCGCTGACGGTGCTCCTGGGCCGCCCGGTGGAGTCCTTCCTCAGCGCCCAGATGGGGGTGCTCCTGGGATACCTGGCCCAGCGCGTCCTGGGCCAGTACGACATCGCCCTCCTGGGCCGCGAGCCGCTGCAAGACGGCACCCTCTACTTTGTCGAACCCAACATCCGCGGCACCCAGGCCCAACTGGGGCTGGCCGGCCCCGACTTTTCCCTGTGGGTGGCCCTCCACGAGACCACCCACGCCTTTGAGTTCGAATCCCACCCCTGGCTGCGCGGCCACTTCAACTCCCTCCTCCAGGACTATCTTTCCGACCTGGAGACCGAGGTGGAGCAGATCGGCCAGGCCCTTTCGCCGGAACGGCTGGTCCAACTGCTGGAGCGGCTCCGCACCGGCGAATCGTGGCTGCTGTGGGCCCTCACCCCCCACCAGCGCCAGGTCTTTGACCAGATGCAGGCGCTGATGTGCATCGTCGAGGGCTACAGCAACCACGTGATGAAGCAGGTGGGGCGGCGCATCCTGCCCACCTTCGACCAGATCGAGGAGCGCGTCGCCGCCCGGCAGGCCCAGCGGCCGGCCGCCGAACGCCTCTTTATCCGCCTGACGGGGCTGGAGATGAAGATGGAGCAGTACCGCCTGGGCGAGCGCTTCGCCGAGCAGGTCGTCCGGCAGCGCGGCCTGGCCTTTCTGCAGCGTGTCTGGGAGCGGGCCGAGAACCTGCCTACGCTGCGCGAGATCGGCCGGCCCCAGGAGTGGATCACGAGGATCGAGGCAGCTTGAACCCCTCTCCCCCCCGTTCCCCCTCCCCAAAGCGGGAGGGAAGGGGGCAGGGGGGAGGAGAGAGGAGGAAGAATCTATGCCCAACCGCGTTGGCGAGACGATCGCCGTCAGCATCCGCGAGTTCCAGGCCCAGTCGTACGACCTCTACCAGGCGCCGGCCTTTGGCTCCTTCGTCCATGTCGCCAGCACCGCCCCGGGGGTCGAGATCTATGCCGTCGTGCGCGACATCGCCACCGGGCCGATCGACGCCTCGCGCCCGGTAGTCGCCCGCGGGGCCGAGCTGGAGAGCGAGGACGAGATCTATGCCGAGAACCCCCACTTTCGGCACGTCATGCGCACGCGCTACGAGGCCGTGGTCGTGGGCTACCTGCAGGACGGCCGGGCGCAGCACTTGTTGCCGCCCCAGCCGCCGCGCATCCACGGCTTTGTCCACACCTGCACGCCGGAAGAGGTGAATGCCTTCACCCAGGGGCTAGGGTTCCTGCGCCTGCTGCTGACGGCCCAGGCATCGAACGACCTGCTCTCGGCCTGCCTGCGCGCCGCCGCGGCCTCCCGTGCCGGCGAGCCCGGATACCTGGTGGGGGCGGGCAAGGAGCTGATGGTGCTACTGGCCAAGGATCCCGAGCGGCTGGGGGTGCTGCTGCCGCTGCTCAAGGCGTGATCGGGGCAACCGCCGAGGGCTGGAACCACCAGGACCCCAAGAAAAAGAATGGTAACCACAAAGACACAAAGGCGGCAAGCAGGTAGAACCAAAGGCACGAAGGCACCACGAAGAGGATGCCTGGGGCCTTTGCGGCAGACAATTTGCGTGTCCGTGGCCGAGATTCGCCTTCCTTCGCGTCTTTGGGCCTTCCTGGCAAACGGAAAGCAGCCCTTTGTGTCTTGGCGCCTTCGTGGTAGACAAAAGACGGCGGCCATCCTTCTTCTGGCCCTCCTTATCCTCTCCGGCTGCGGTCCCACCCAGGTAGGGCCCTCGCCGCCGGTTCCTACGGCCACGGCGGAACCCTCGCCGGCCCCGACGCCCGCGCCCATGCCCACGCTGGTCCCCGCCCCCACCCTGCCGCCGGCCCCACCCCTGGGGCTGACGCGGATGTGGCGCGCGGCCACCGGCGACACCGTCTGGGAGATCGGCACCCTGGACCTACAGGGCGACGGCTCCTCCGAGGTCTGGGCCGCCTCTTACGACCACACCTTCTACCTGCTGCGCCCCACCGGCGAGATCAGCCGCTCCTACGCGACGGCCGCCCCGCTCTACGCCGCCGTCAGCGCCGACCTGGACGGCGACGGGCGGATGGAGCTCCTCTGCGGCGGCGACGATACCATGGTCTATGCCCTGGGGAACGACCTCTCCGCCCGCTGGAGCTACCCCGCCGACGGCCGCATCACGCACCTCGCCGTGGGCGACGTGGACCGCGATCGGCAGCCCGAGGTCCTGGCGGCCACCTGGAGCGGGTCCCTGTACATCCTCGACGGCGCCGGCCAGGCCGAGGCGCACCTGGACCTGGGCGCCCGGCCCACGGCCCTGGCCGCGCCCGACCTGGACGGCGACACGCGGGCCGAGATCCTGGTCGGACTGGAGGATGGGGCGGTGCAGCTATGGGACCACACCGGCCGGCTGCTCTGGGAACAGGGCCTGCAGGAGCCGGTGCGAGCCCTCCTGGTCGGCGACATGGACGGCGACGGGCGCCGCGAGGTGGCCGCGGCCGGCCGCGGCGGGGTGGTCGCCCTGTTCGACGACGACGGCACGCCGCGTTGGGCCCGGCGCGCGCCGGGGACGATCGTCAGCATGGCCGGCTTCGCTCCCGACAACCTGATCCTGCTGGGCCGGGAAGGCGGCATCCTGGCCCTGCAGGCCGGCGCCGGCCTGCCGGCCTGGGAGCTGCCCACCGGCAGCGGCGTGTGGACCATGGCCGTGCTGGCGCAGAACTCCGGGCCGGTCATCGCCGCCGGCACCGACGACGGCACCATCCTGCTCCTGAACCGCCAGGGCCAGGTGCGCGGCCGCACCCAACTGCCCGCGCGTGTCCACGGCCTGGCCTGGGCCGACCTGGACGGCCAGGGCCCCGCCGAGCTGCTGGCCCGCTCTGCCGACTATATCTACGCCTACCGCCAGGCCATCCAGGGGGAGGCCGGGACGGGCCAGCCCGGCGCGCCCACCTTCCCCTACTGGCCCGACTCCGCCCCCCTGCCGCCGGTGCCGGAAGGGCGGGTGGCCGTGGCCGTGGTGGGCGACATCATGCTGGCCCGCAGCGTCGAGGAGCGCATGGCCGCCTACGGCCCGCTCTATCCCTTCCAGGCCCTGGCGCCGCTCCTGCAGCAGGCCGACATCGCCGTGGGCAACCTGGAATCGGTGCTGGCCCTGGGGGGCGAGCCGGCCGCCCTGCCCTATATCCTGCGCGCCCATCCCAGCATGGCCCAGGGGCTGCAAGAGGCGGGCTTCGACCTCCTCAACCTGGCCAACAACCACTCGCTGGACTATGGGCCGGCCGGCATGACCGAGACCATCGCCACCCTCAAAGGGCTGGGCATGCAGACCGTCGGCGCCGGCCCGGACGCCGCGGCGCCCGTCGTCCGGGAGGTGCGCGGCCTGCGGGTGGCCTTCCTGGCCCGCATCAGCGCCGCTGCCCCCGAGACGGGCATCGCCGGCGTGCAAGACGAAGCGAGCCTGCGCCGCGATGTCGAACGGGCCCGCGCCCAGGCCGATGTCGTCGTCCTGCTCTTGCACACCGGACAGGAGTACACCGAGGAGCCGACCGCAGAGCAGCGCCGGCTGGCCCGGACCGCGGTGGAGGCCGGCGCGGCCCTGGTGGTGGGCTACCACCGCTACAAGGTCCTGGACACCGAGCGCTACGGCCAGGGGTTCATCGCCTACGGCCTGGGCAACTTTGTCTCCGACATCGACATCGAGGACGCCGCGCGCGACGGGGCCGTCCTGTGGGTGCAGTTGGCCAAGGATGGGCTGGCGCGGGTCGATTGGATCCGCACCCGGACGGTGGACGACGTGCAGCCGCGCCCGGTGGCGGCGGTCGGCGGGCGCCTGGCCTGCGAGCCGCTGCTGATCCGGGCCGGCGAACCGCTGCCGCCGCCGGCCGGCCCGCGGACCACCTATGTCCTGTCGGCCACGGTGGCGCCCGACGAGGGACAGGTCGCCGTCCGCGAGCGCGTCCTCTTCCCCAACACCACCGGCGACGCCCTGGAAAGCCTCGACTTCTTTGTCTTCGCCAACGCCTTTAGCCGCACCTTTGCCCTCCAGGAGGTAAGCATCTCCCAGCAAGGACGGCGCCTCACTCCTTCCTATACCCTGGCCGGAACCTCCCTGCGCCTCTTCCTGGCCGACGACATCGCCCCGGGCGAAGCGGTCACGGTGAGCCTCTCCTATTCCCTTTCCCTGCCGCTGCTCGACGACGCCGCGGCACCGCCGGACGGCAACCTGGGGTACACCTCCGACGGGCGCATCGTGCAGCTCGGGCACTGGTATCCGCAGCTCGTGCCCTACCGCCGCGGCTACGGCTGGCAGACGTGGGACTATTACCCGGTGGGCGACCCCTTCTTCACCGACCTGGCCGACTACCGCGTGCTGCTCGTCGTGCCGGGCGAATACCGGGTGATGGCCAGCGTCCCCGGCCAGGTGGAAGGGCCGAACCGCCTCTTTACGCTGGACGCCGCCCGCGACCTGGCCATCGTCGCCGCGCGCGACTATGACGTGGCCGGCACGACGGTAGATGGCATCGTCGTGCAGACGGCCTTTCGCCGCGAGCACGCCGCGGCCGGCCGCGCCATCCTGCGCGATGTCGCCCGGGCCATGGGGTTCTTTGCGGCGTGGTTCGGTCCCTATCCCTACACGACCTTCACCCTGGTGGAAGGGGAGATGTTCGGCGGGATGGAGTACAGCGGGATGGTCATCGTCGGCAGCCCCTACTTCCAGGCCTACCAGGACCAGGTGGACACGCGGGAACAGACGGTGCTGGTGCCGTTGGCGGTGCACGAGCTGGCCCACCAATGGTGGTACGGCGTCGTCGGCAACGACCAGGTGCGCGAGCCTTGGCTGGACGAGGCCCTGGCCCGCTACAGCGAGGCCCTCTACTACGAGGCGGCCTATTCCTCGTCGCTGGATTGGTGGTGGCAGAGCCGGGTGGACGGTTGGGGCCCGACCGGGTATGTGGACGGCACCATCTACGACTATCCGGACACGCTGACCTACGTGCACAACCTCTACGGGCAGGCCGCCCACTTCATCCACGACCTGCGCCGGCGCATGGGCGACGAGGCCTTTTTTGCCTTCCTACAGCGCTACTACCGCGAGTACGCCTGGCAGCGCGTCACCCGGCGGGACTTTTTCCGGCTCGTTGGGGAGACCGGGACGGCGGTGGACGACCTGGTGCAGGTGTACTTTCAGAAGTAGGGCGGGGTTCCCATAGACACCAGGAAAACCCCTCCGGTCACCGCCCTATCCTTCGAAGAAGGGCTTCTCCTGATCGTCATAGTACCAGGCGCCCTGGGTTTTTAGGTATTCCAGAGCGCGGTGGATAAAGTCATAGTGCTTCTGCTCCTGCTGCCCCAGGAACCGGTAGAGGTCGCGGCCGGACGCATCCGCGGTGGCCTTGGCCAGGCGCTCGTACATCTGGTAGCCCCGGCGCTCGAACTCCAGGGCGATCTCCAGCGCCTGGGTGTCGTCGGCCTCGGCAGGCAGCGTCTGGGCCAGGGTGTCGTCGACCTGTGGAAAGAGGCTCTCCACCTCGCGGCCGGGGGCCAACGCGCGCGCCCTTTCCATCTCCAGCCACCGGCCGCTGCCGGCAAGGGACCCGTATTGTACCTTGAGCAGGTTCAGGTGGCCGACCTCCTCGTGGGCCAGGCTTTCCAGGACCTCTTTCCCTCGCGGGTCTTGGGTTTGGGCGGCCGCCTTGCGGTAAAAGGCCAGCCCCTGCAGCTCGGTCTGGATGCCCTGGTGCAGGGCCTGGAGTGCCGGGTTGTCTTTCTGAAAACCTTGCATGGATCCCTCCTTGGTCGATGTCAATCGAAATTGCGAAAGGCGCGCCCGCATCTCACTCCTGGCGTTTGCGGGCTTTTCCGGGGGGTCCGGACCGCCGCGGACGTTCCTCCCACCGGCAGGCGGGTCCATCGAGCAGCAAGACCAGCTCGTTCAGCACGTTGCGGCCCAGGATGCCCCACTCCCGATCGTGCAGCGGGAAGCGGCCGCGGAAGGCGCGGCCCAGGAAGATCACGTCCAGGTCGGCCACCGCGACCACCGAGATGCTGTCGTCGAAGCCGACCAGCTCATAGTGCTTTTCCGGCACCACGACCCCTTCCAGCTTCTCGACGGCCGACCGCGGGAGGATGGTCACGTCGGAGCCGGAATCGAGCAGCATGGGCACGTCCGGGCAGGTAGCGCCGGTCTCGTGGCAGCGCAGGGTCACCCGCGCCAGGGGCGCCGGCGGGTCGAAGTAGTCCGTGTCATACGCCGGCACCGGCCGAGTCCTCCAGCACTTCCAACACAAAGTCGGCCATCTGCTCCGGATAGGCCAGGCGCGGGCTGGGTATGCGGACCACCTGCTCGACATGGACATCGGGCAGGAGGATATACACCCGCGCCCTGTCCGGCAGGCGGACATAGCCCTTGAGCCGGATGCGGTCACCGTCGACAACGCCCTCGAATGTCAGGATGCCCATCGCGCCACCTCTCAGGCGGCAGAGCGTCTGCTGCCGGGGTACATAGCCCTCACCGGCCATTGTAGCAGAGTTTGCCGCGGAAAGCAACTTTACACATACTCCTGGACCAGCGCCTGTAGCTGCTCCGGCGTCCACTGTCCCAGGGGTTGATCCGCCAGCGGGCCGGCCTGCAGCACGTCCAGGTACTCGTGATAGGCCGGCTGGTCCTCGCGCCGGTAAAAGATGCCCATGGGGATGCGCTCGCCCCACTCCATGGACCTGGTTATGGCGCCCGACAGGTCGCCGACATCGTGGCCGGCCTCCTGGAGTTTGTAGGCCCGTTCGCCGTACCAGTCGTAGGTATTGCGGCGGTTGAAGGTGACGCACGGCTGCATCACATCGACCAGGGCGTAGCCGCGGTGCTGGAGCGCCTCGCCCAGGATCCAGGTGAGGTGCTCCAGGTCGCGGGCAAAGCCGCGGGCCACGAAGGTGGCCCCGGCGCTCAACGCCAGCAGGAGGGGGTTGACGCGGTTCTCGATGGCCCCGCGCGGCGAGGTGACGGTGACAAAGCCGGGGTCGCTGGTGGGAGAGTACTGGCCCTTGGTGAGGCCATAGATCTGGTTATCCTGGATGATATCGACGATGGCCATGTTGCGCCGGGCGGCGTTGATAAAGTGGCCCAGGCCCAGGCCGAAGGAGTCGCCGTCGCCGTGGGTGCAGATGACACGCAGGCGATGGTTGGCGAGCTGGGCGCCGGAGGCGACGATGACCGGCCGGCCGTGGATGGTATTGAAGCCGTTGGCGCGGGTGTAATCGGGCAGCTTGCTGCCGCAGCCGATGCCGGAGACGATCAGAATCTCGTGTGGGGCCAGGCCGGCCTGGGCCAGGGCGCTCTTGAGCGCGTTCCAGATGCCAAAGTTGCCGCAGCCGGGGCACCAGGTGGGGCGGACCGGGCTGGCGTAGTCGTCGCGGGAGACCATTACCGCACCTCCTTTTCCAGGCCGGCCAGGACCTCCTCGGGCGTAAAGGCGCGGCCGTCCCATTTCAAGATCGAGCCGGCTACCTGGTGGCCGGTGCTCATGCGGATCAGTTGGCCCATCTGTCCCGTGGCATTGTTCTCGACGGTGATGGTGCGGCCGGCCGTCCTCCATAGTGCCTGCACCGGCTCCACCGGGAAGGGCCAGATGTCCACGAAATGGATCATCTTCACCCGCGCCCCTTGGGCATTGGCCCGGTCCACGGCCTCGCGGATCGCTCCGTAGGTCGAGCCCCAGCCGATGAGCGTGACCTCGGCCCGCTCCGGCCCGTAGGTGAGCGGCGGGCGGATGTCGGCCAGGGCGGTGCGCAGCTTGCGCAGGCGTTTGGCGTGCATGGCCGTGCGGTTGGCGGCGCTCTCCGAGTCGATGTGGCCGTCCTCGCGGTGCTCGTCGCTCGTGGCGCTGTAGACGGCGTGGGGATGGCCCGGCACGGCGCGGGGCGAGATGCCGTCCTCCGTGATCCGGTAGCGCAGGTACGGCTCGTTCAGCGCGTCCAGCGCCGCCCGGTCCAGCCACCGGCCGCGGTCGATCGTCACCTGGTCCATGTGCAGGTCTTCCGGCAGCACGCTGCGCAGGGTGCCGGAGAGGTGATGATCGAGGAGGACGACGACCAGCGTCTGGTACTTTTCCGCCAGGTTAAAGGCCCGCCAGCCGGCCGTGAAGGTCTCCTCGTGCGTGTGCGGGGCGAGCACCAGGCGCGGGAACTCGTCCTGGGAGGCAAAGAGGGAAAAGAGCAGGTCGGCCTGTCCGGAGCGGGTGGGCATGCCGGTGGAGGGGCCGGGGCGCTGGGAGAGAAAGACCACCAGCGGCGTCTCGGTGATGCCGGCCAGCCCCAGGGCCTCGGTCATCAGGGAGAATCCGCCGCCGGAGGTGGCGGCCATGGCCCGGACGCCGGCAAAGTTGGCCCCGATGGCCATGTTCACCGCGGCGATCTCGTCCTCGACATGTTTGATGATCGCCCCGTAGCGTTCGCCGTGGCCGGCGAACCAGTGCAGGACCGGGGTGGCCGGGGTCATCGGGTAGGCGCAGACCAGCTTGCAGCCGCCCAGGAGCGCGCCCATGGCAAAGAGGGCGTTGCCGTCGATGACCATGCGCGGGGGCGCCGGGCGCGGGCGCAATTGCCAGTCGAAGCCGGCGGCATAGCGTTCGCGGCCCCAGTCGTAGCCCTGCCGGGCCACCTCCAGGTTGGCGCGCACCACGTCCTCGCTCTTGCGGGCAAAGCCCTGGCGGACGACACCGGCCATGGCCGCGAAATCCAGGCCGGTGATGCCGGCGCCCACCCCCAGAGCGGCGATGTTGATCATCACCTCGCTGCCGCCGGCGTCGCGGGCGATGCGTTTCAGCGGCGCGGGAAAGGCCTGGGCGCCACGGGCCAGCAGGGGGGCGGGGTCCACCTTGGAGCCCTCGTCATAGACCAGGCCCCCGCCGGGCACCAGGTCGGCGGCATGCTCCTGGACGGTGCGGTCGTCCAGGGCCAGGACCAGGTGCACGGCCTGCTCGTGGGTCAGGATGGGCTGCTCGGAGACGCGGATCTGGTAGTAGTTGTGGCCGCCGCGGATGCGCGACATGTAGTCGGGCACGCCGACGACATGCAGGCCGGTGCGGGTGAGGGCCTTGGCGAAGCCGGCGCCGTTGGATTCGATCCCCTGGCCGGCCGCGCCGCCGAAGAGAAAGGTCATGTCGTTGATGGGCATAGGTCATGCTCCTCGTCGGTTGGGTATTGGGCATCGGTTATCGGGCATTGGGCCGTGGAGGCGCGGGCAGGTTGGAGGCTTGGGGCCTGGGCGCGATGCCAGCGCGGCTGCCCGATACCCGATACCCGATACCTGGAGTATAACCGCCGGTGCGGACGTTGTCAAGGAAGCTTGATCACGCTTGTGGCGGCCGGCCCAGGGCTTTTACAAAGTCATGTAGTTAGCCCCATACTGCGAAACGCCTGGAGC
>CAZQFV010000025.1:0-55894 GCA_964592645.1 uncultured Chloroflexia bacterium | reverse complement strand
GCCCATTGTACAGGAGGTGCCGGATGCCCTTGTCCCCAACCCGTAACGCTCACTGGGGATCGCTTGCCCTCCACTCCCCTCTGTGTTATAATCGGTCGTAGAGAGCCGAAGCGCGGAGAGCGAGGGCGCTATGCCCATTCCCGATCAACCGGACATCGAGCACTGCAGCCAACACCCACCGAGCGGGCCGGGTCAGCCGCCGTTCCACCGGCGCGGGAAAGCGCGACCCCGATGAACGGATCACTGGCCGCCTGGGTACGGCAAATGCCCAAGGTCGAGCTGCATGTCCACCTGGAGGGCTCCATCCGTCCCCAGACCCTGGCAGAGTTGGCTGCCCAGAATCATGTCGATCTGCCCGGCGGCGTCAGCGCCACCTACAGCTTCTCCGATTTCCCGGCCTTCCTCGACGCCTACATGCGCTGCGCGGCCTGCCTCTGCACGCACGAGGACTTTCGGCGGGTCACCTACGAGTTCCTCGGCGACGAGGCCGCCCAGGGCATCCGCTACTGCGAGGTCTTTTTGTCCCCCATGCAGCACCTGCGGCGGGACTTTGACTTTGACTGCATCATGCGCGCCATCCACGAGGGCTACCAGCAGGCCCGCGCCGAGTCGGGGATCCGCATGGGGGTGATCTTTGACCACGGCCGGCAGTTTGGCGTCGCAGCCGGATTCCTCGTCCTGGACCGCGCCCTGGCCACCCGCCGCTACGGCATCATCGGCCTGGGCCTCGGCGGGGATGAGATCCACTTCCCGCCGGAGCTATTCGCCGGCCTCTTTGCACAGGCCGGACAGGCCGGCCTGCAGCTCACGGCGCACGCCGGCGAGGTGTGCGGACCCGATAGCGTCTGGGGGGCCATCCGCAGCCTGCAAGTCCGCCGCATCGGCCACGGTATCCGCGCCATCGACGATCCCGCGCTGCTCCAATACCTGCGCCGGGAGAATATCTACCTCGATATCTGCCCCACCAGCAACCTGCGCACCGGCGCCGTGCCTTCGTTGGACCAGCACCCCGTGCGCCGCCTCTTCGAGGCCGGCGTGCCGATCACGCTGGCCTCCGACGATCCCGCCCTTTTCCAGACGGACCTGGTCCAGGAGTATCTGCTCCTGGCCGAACAGTTCGGCTTCACCCGCGGGGAGCTTTGGCAGATCGGTCTCAACGGCGTGCGCGCCTCGTTCCTACCGCCCGAGGAGAAAGCAGCCCTGGAGTCTGAGTTTCAGCAGTACCGGCCGTAGGAGATCACAGAGCACTGGAGGCAGGCAATGGCTCGTATGGAACGGAACATCGGGTTCGAGTTGGTCCGCGCCACCGAGGCCGCGGCGCTGCGCGCGGCGCGCTGGATGGGCCGCGGGGACCGCGAGTCCGCGGACCAGGCCGCGGTCGACGCCATGCGCTTCGTCCTGGACAGCATCGCCATGGACGGCATCGTCGTCATCGGCGAGGGCGAGAAAGACGAGGCGCCGATGCTCTACATCGGCGAACAACTGGGCACCGGCTCCCCCCCGCAGGTCGATATCGCCGTTGACCCGGTGGACGGCACCTCGCTGTTAGCCCACGGCCAACCCGGGGCGATCGCCGTGGTGGCGATCGCCGACCGCGGCGCCCTCTTCGGCACCCGGGCCATCGTCTACATGGACAAGCTCGTCGTCGGCCCCGAGGCCAAGGATGTGATCGACCTGAACGCCCCCGTCGCCGAGAACATCCGCAACGTGGCCCAGGCCAAGCGCATGGATGTGGACGACCTGACCGTTGTCGTGCTAGACCGCCCCCGCCATGCCGAGCTGGTCAAGCAGATCCGGGCCACGGGAGCGCGCATCCGGCTGATCCCCCACGGCGATGTCTCCCCCTCCATCCAGGCGATGCTCCCCTTCTCCGAGGTGGATATGTTGATGGGCGTGGGGGGCGCGCCGGAAGCGGTGATCAGTGCCTGTGCCGCGCGCTGCCTGGGCGGAGGCATCCAGTGCCGGCCATGGCCGCGCGACGAGCAGGAGCGCCAGGCCGCCCTGGCGGCCGGCCTGGACCTGGAGCGGGTGATGACCGTGGACGACATGGTCAAGGGCGACGACGTGTTCCTCTCCGCCACCGGCATCACCACCGGCGAGTTCCTGCAGGGCGTGCACTATTTCCCACACGGCGCGACGACCCAATCGATCGTCATGCGCTCGGCCTCGGGCTCGGTGCGCTACGTGGAGGCCACCCACCACTTCCAGAAGCTGATGGCCATCTCCGAGCTGCCCTACGAGGACGCCGACCTGCGCAAGGCGCCCCGTCTGTAACACAGCTTTTGGCCGCCGCTGCACGGCAGGGCACGGATTCCTCCCGCGCAGCGGCGGCCAAAAGCCGCCCTCAGAGCGCTTCGATCACCCGGAACGGATCGCTGGAGACGACGCTGGCGGCGTACAGCTCCATCGCCCCGACATCGGCGGTGCGGTTGTTCAGGTCGCCGCGGTCGACGAGGCGGACAAACGCCCCCGGCAGGGCGCTCCAGTCTTCCGCCACCGGCGCCAGCGGCGGCATGTAGAGGGCCACGTTAAAGGCGCGCACGCCCATACGCTGCACGTAGGCATCCAGGACGGCGTAGAGGGCCTCGGCCAAGTCCCCATCCACGGCCGGCCCCACCAGGACGATCTCCTTCTCCTTGATCGGCGTCAGGTAGGCCAGCGCTTCCACCGCGCCGTAGGAGCGCGCCAGCCCCAGCGCCCGGTGGACCCGCACCAGGTCATCCACGTAGCCACCGCCGGAGGCGGCGCCATAGGCCGAGGCGTAGCGCAGCGCCGCCTGGCGCAGCGCCTCCACCCGGCCGTAGTGCATGTCGCGGCTGACGGTGGCCTGGGCATGACCATGCAGGATCGAGGCCCCGCTCTTCCACAGGCAGTTCCACATGAAAAAGTAGTAGACCGCCTGGGGGTCGGCCCGGTGCGCGGCCTCGGCCCACCGCCGGCCGGTCTCCAGGGCGTCGGCGATCGACTGGCGGGAGAAGCGCAGCGGATGGTGCTCGTCGAAGATGATCACGCCGTGGAAGCCGTCGTACTTGGCAATATTGCTGGCCGTGATGCTGTGCGCCCCCTGCACGCGGCCAAAGACGTCGGCCGGCGTACCTTCCAGCGGTTTGCAGAAGGGGTCGCCGCGGTTGCCCTCGATCATCGCCTCCAGGTCCTGGGCGGCGGGGGCCTCCATCGGCCGGCGGGCGCGCAGTTCGTTGTAGAGCGTCGCCTCCAGCGTGACGCGGTTGGTCACCTTGACGATGCGCTGCCGGCGCACCGCCTCCACCGCCCCAAACTGTTTGGTGATCCAGCCGAACATGCTCTCGGGCGGCACCACCTCCCCCACGACGGCGCCCACGTGAAAGAGCCGCGCGAAGAGGGCCGCGTCTTCGGAGGGCAACGCCGCCGCGAGTTCGGGAAGGTGGGTGATGGAAGGCAGTTCAGTCACAAGGACCTCCTTCAGCTGTTCGGACAACTTGCCTGGAACCCAAGTGATTGGGGCCTCAATCACTTGTTTATGAGATGACTTCTACCCGGTCCGCATGCTCCGAACCAGCGTCCCGCGCCCCCAAATGGTACGACTCCCGCGGCGGACGCGGGATACGCGAGGCCAGGGCGCGATAGTACAGGTCGACATACTTGCGCGCCGAGGCATCCCAGGAGTAGTCGGCGGACATCACCTTGACCATCAAGCGGTGCCAGGTGTCGGTGTACTTAAAGTTCTCCAGGGCGCGGATGATGGCGCCATAGAGCGCCATGGCCTCGTAGGGTTTGAAGGCGAAGCCGTTGCCGGACCCGGTGCACGGGTCAAAGTCCTGCACCGTATCGGCCAGGCCGCCGGTGGAGCGGACGATAGGGATGGAGCCGTAGCGCATGGCCAGGAGCTGCCCCAGGCCGCAGGGCTCGAAGCGCGAGGGCATCAGGAACATGTCCGTCCCGGCATAGATCTTTTGCGCCAGGGGGGCGTTGAAGGTGAGGAAGACGGCCACGCGGTTCGGGTATTTGCTGTGGATATAGTTGAAGAGGTCGTGGTAGCGCTGGTCGCCGGTGCCCAGGAGGACGAACTGGAAGGGCGCGTTCTGCATCAGCGGGTCGATGATCTGGGCGATGAGGTCAAAGCCCTTCTGGTCGGTCAGGCGGGAGATGGCCCCGATGAGCGGGACGCGGGGGTCCTCGGCCAGGCCGGCCTCGCGCTGCAGGACGCGCTTGCACTCGGCCCGCCCGGAGAGGTCGTGCAGGTCATAGTGCGCCGGGATGTAGGGGTCGGTGGCCGGGTCGTTCACCTCGTTGTCGATGCCGTTGAGCACGCCAAAGAGGCGGTCACGGCGATCGCGCAGCAGCGGGTCCAGCCGCTCGCCGTACTCCGGGGTGAGGATCTCCTGGGCATAGGTCTCGCTGACCGTGTTGATGATGTCGGCAAAGTAGATGCCGCGGCCCATCATATCGACGACATTGTCCATGTCCGGCAGGTCCGGGTGGACGATGAAGCCGAACTCGTCGAGGCCGGCCACCTCCAGCACGCGGTAGCCGAAGATCCCCTGGTAGGCCAGGTTGTGGATGGTGTAGAGGGTAGCGGTGTGGCGATAGAAGGGGTCGTCCTTGTAGATCGTCTTCATCCAGTTCGGCACGATGGCGGTGTGCCAGTCGTGGCAGTGGATGATGTTGGGCTGCCAATTCAGGTGCTTCATCCCTTCCAGCAGGGCGCGGCAGAAAAAGATAAAGCGCTCGGCGTCGTCGGGGTACATGTAGATGCCGTCGCGCTCATAGAGCTGGGCGTTCTCCACCATGTAGACCGGGACATCGTCGCCGATGCGGGCCTCGGAGAGGCCGGCCTCCAGGGCGTGATCGTCCATGGGCACGGGAAAAGGGGGCAACGCTTCGGTCAGGCCGAACTTGGCCCTGTCGATGCGCCCATAGCGCGGCATGCCCACGCGGACGTCCACGCCCAGCTTCTTCAGCGCCTTGGGCAGCGAGCCGGCCACGTCGGCCAGGCCGCCCGTCTTGGCGAACGGCACAACCTCGGCGGAAAGGAAGAGGACGCGCAGCGGTTCTCTCTGTTCCATGGTTCCTCCTTACTGACACACAGAAACGCCAGGGCCAAGGGAAGGACCCCGGCGTCCATACCCACGCCACGGGGAGGCGAGCGTTCGCCCCCAGGGGGTGCATTGTACTATATCTTGTGCGGATGCGCAAACTGCCAGTTGACGGATCGGGATAGTTGTTGTATTCTATGGCCCGTGGGAGTGGATGGGGCCCGGTGGCTCCCGCGGTCTTCAAAACCGTTGTGGGGCGCTTGAGGCGTCCTGGGTCGGTTCGACTCCGATGCACTCCCGCCTGGCGTGGACTCTGCGAGGGCTAGAAGCCCTCGCAGAGTTCGCTTTGGGCGATCAGCCGGTAGGCCGGCCGATGGGCCTGGCGGTAGGCGGCGGAGTGGTGCACCGCCGGCCAGCCCTGCGCCTCCAGCCAGGCCGAGAAGCCGCGCACCTCGTCCGGTGGGAACTGCCTCCAACGCCCCTCCCGGCACAGGGCGAGGAAGGTCGCCCAGGCCGCCTGTAGCTCCGCCAGGGTGCCCCAGCGCCGCGCGGCCGTCCGCAGAACGGCCGCGATCAGCCACTCCAGCGTCCCTCCCCGCGCCTTGAACGGCCGCAGGTTCAGCCGGCCCAGCGCCCCGTCGGGGCGCACCGCCTCCCAGAGGGGGGCGTCTTCCGCGGCCGGCAGCGCCGCGTACTCCGCCCGCAGCCGGGCGGCAAAGTCTTCCGCCGAGGCGATGAGGTGTTCGGGCCCGCGCACCCCCTGGAAAAGCAGCTTGTAGGCGTCGCCGACGGCCATCTCCGCATACCGGGCCCGCTGCTCCTCGATCAACCTCTCCAGGCCTGCCTTTTCCCACATCGTGGCCTCCTTGGCCCGCGAGGAACGATCCTGATTCTACTACACCGCACGGCCTTTGGCAAAACGCCCGTTGACAAAGCGCGGAAATCGTGGTATCATATGAGATATTCGGTATGCCAACTATATTCACTATTCCGAGGCTGTGACCATGAACCCTGAACGCGTCTATTCGCCGGCCGAGATCTGCAATCTCTTCAACATCTCCAAGAGCACCCTCTTTCGCTGGGAGGGCGAGCCCGGATTCCCCCTCGTGGACCGGGACCTGGCCAACAACCGCCAGTACACCCAGGAGCACATCCAGTTCATCAGCACCAGGCAGAAGGAGCAACTCGCCCGCCAGTACCGCTTGGCCGCGCAGAGCGATAACGAGGGCAGCGTGCCGCGGATGCAGCAGATCCACGAGGCCCTTTCCCTGCGCAAGTTCCTCTCCGGCGATCTCACCGGGCTGCGCGAGCTGGCCGAGCTCTCCGCGCTGACCCCCCGGACGATCCGCCATCTGCTGCAGATCGCGCTGGACCAGAAGGACCTCCAAGGCGAGGTCTTTTGCCAAATCATCGATGCCATCTGGCGGCAGACGTGTCGGCGGCACTAGCCACGCCGCCGGGGAGGCCGGCCATGACCGAACAGCAGCTCCGCGCGGAGCTCCAGGAAGCGCTCCTCGACATGTTCGCCGAGCTCACCAATTTCCCGATCAGCCTGCGGGAGGTGGGCAGCGAATCGAAAGGGGCCATCTGCTCCCCCGGCTCCAAGGCCATCTTCGAGCCCTACTGCATCGCCGTCCGCCAGCTCCCCGGCGGACTGGAGCGCTGCGACGCGGACGAGTGCCGGCGCTTCGAGGCGGCCATGTGCCAGCCCGAAGAAGGGCCGACCCTCTGCTACGCCGGGCTCTACAACCAGGCCCTGCCCATCCGCGTCGACGGGGAGGTGAAGGCCGTGCTGCTCTACGGGGAGATGCTCGTCGACGACCCCGAACACATGCAGCGCTCCCTGTCCCGGCATGAGCAGATGGTTGCCCGGCTGGGCCTGGAGCCGGCGCAGGCCGCGGAGCTGCGCCGGCTCCTGCTGCAGGCCAAGCGCTATACCCTGGAGGAGCTGGAGAAGAAGCGGGCGCGGCTGCCCCGCATACACCGGTGGTTCTTCAACCTCCTGAACGCCGAGGACCGCCAGCGGCGCAACATGGAAAAGATCTCCCACGAGATCCAGACGCGGCTGCAGGCGGTTATCGCCGGCGCCGATAACCTGTGCCTGGAGATGCCCCCCACCCACGAGGAGCAGCGCAAGATGGCCCAGGCCGTCCTGGCCAGCGCCCTGGCCCTGGACACGGTCGTGCAGAACCTGGGCGACTACATGGAGGAGTACCGCTTCCGCCCCGAGCCGCTCCTGCCGCTCCTCGAGGAGGCCAGGCGCCTGTACGAGGCCGAGGCCGCGCGGCGCGGCATCGCCATCCACATCAAGCTGCAGGCGGACGGCGCCGGGCCGGTCCTGGAGATCTCGCGGCACCACCTACAGTATGCGCTGAACAACCTGGTGCACAACGCCGTCAAGTACTCGTTCCGCAGTGGCCCCGGGCGCAACCGCTTCGTGCTCATCGAGGGCCGGCCGGGCAAACGCTTCTATCAACTGAGCATCCAGAACTATGGCGTCGGCATCCTGCCCGAGGAGATCGAAAGCGGAGCGATCTTCCAGGACGGCTACCAGGGCCGGCTGACGCAGGGCGAGTACCGCACCGGGTCGGGCAAGGGGCTCTACTTTGCCCAACGGACCATCGCCCAGCACCATGGGTACATCAAGGTGGAAAGCACGCTAAAGAGCGAGACCATGGAGGCCGAAGGCCAGCCGCACCTGACCCGCTTCACCATCTTTCTGCCCTACCGCCAGCCGAAGGAGGAAGAGAATGCCTAAGACGATCGCCTGGATCGAGGACGATACCGACATTATCGACCCCGTGGTCCGCCCGTTGGAACGCGCCGGGCACCGCTTTATCCGCCTGCACACCGTCTCCGAGGCCCTGCAGGCGATCGACCAGATTCGCCGCGCCGACCTGATCCTGCTCGACATGCTCCTGCCGCCCGGACAGGACGCGCGCGAGCTGGGAAACTATCCCGGGGAGACGCTGCTGCGCGAACTGCGCGAGAAGCACAATGTGCGCCTGCCGGTTATCGTGCTGACCGTGGTCACCAGCAACGAGGTCAGGAAGCGCGTGAGGAAGCTCGACGTGGTCGACATTATCCGCAAGCCGGTGCGCCCATCGGAGCTGAAGGAGCGCGTGGAGGCGGTGCTGGGCACCGATCCCCCTTGATCTCCCCCTGAATTCCTCAAGCCGGCGCACGCCGGTCCCCCTCAACCTTCCCCAAATTGCTACCACTTGTCGTAAATTGCCATGGGCGGCGGCCTTGCCGCACCCAACGCCCAATTTCCCCAAGCCAAGGCTGAATGGTGCGTAAAACTGCCGGCGCGTCCGGCCGGCCCCCGGGCTTCTGCCAGGCCCGCCGGGGAAAAATTTGACAACGGCTCGGCATTGTGGTAAAATCTGTACATAGAGAATATAATGAATATATCTACTATCATCAAAAGTTGATCTCCTGCGCGGGCGCCGCTCCCGGCACCGGCCGGACGGCCCCAGGAAAAGGAGGGTCGGCGATGAAACCAGCGGGATACCCAATCGGCGCACTGGCCTTGCTCCTCCTCGTCGGCGGCGCCTTTGTCCACTGGCTGCTCATCCCGGCGCTGCTCGCCCTGGCGGTCACGGTCCTCCTCTGCCTCTACAGGCCGCCGGAAGAGTGCCTCGGCGTGCTCTACCGGTGCGGCCGCCTGCGGCGCTTCATCGACCCCGACTCCTGGTGCCTGCTGATCCCGATCGTCGACCGGCTGGGCCCGCCCATCAGCCTGCAGCAGCGGCCCACCCAGATCTCCCTCCACGACCTGCTGACGGCCGACAGGGTGCCCATCGATGTCGAGTTCACGGTGATCTACCGCCGCGACCTGCGCGCCGCCGCGCGCACCTCCCGCTACCAGGCCCTGTCGTGGCCCGAGGAGGCCTGGGGCTCGATCATCAGGACCTTCCTGACCGAGGCCGCCGTCACCGCGGCCGGCGGGATGACCCACGAGGAGATGCTCTCCCCGGAGGGGCGCGAGCAACTGCGCCGCCGGGTCAATGAGCTCCTGGCGCCCCGCGCCCGGCTGTTGGGGATCGTCGTCGGCCCGGAGCACGGGGTGAGCATCACTGCCCTGAAGGCGACGCCGCCCGTCTGGGATGCCCGCGTCGCCCAAAAGGCCGCGGACATCCAGGGCGACGCCCTGGCCCGGCGGCTGCGCCCGGTCATCGAGGAGGCCGTGCGCCAGCGCCCAGGAGTGGCCCACGACGCCTACCTCCTGCACCTGGCCGCCGCCCTCTGCCAGGAAGGAAAGGCGCCGCAGATCGTGCTGACGCCGAACGACGAGAGCGGCCCCGCCGGGCCGGGACACCCGCCCTTGGGGGCCGGCCGGCCGCCCGGGCCGCTCCCCGGCAGCCGCCCGGACCGTGGAGTGGACGAGTCCAAGGTGACAATCCTGCGCACCCGCTGATACGCTCCCTGGGCCATCCCCCAGGAGAATTTGCCCGGGGGCGGCTGGATGGAGCTGCCCGGTGGATCGGATAAAGGGGGGACGCGATGAAAAAGATCGTCGTAGCTGTAGCCGGGACCGAGGGCCGGCGCGAGTACCAGGATATCCAGATCCTGCCCGGCACGCAGCCCCGGGATGTCCTGAGCAAGCTCGGCCTCGACGGATTCCAGATCTCCCGCCCAGACGGCGGCGCCTTTGGCTTCGCCGACGACCTCTACGAGGCGGTCGCCGAGGGGCAAAAGGTCTACGCCACCAAGGCCGACGTGGAGGCCGGCGGGGCCTGACCCGCGGGCCGCTGCGAGGTAGAGCATGGACGGAAAGACTCTGCTCCCGCTCGTCCTGGCGCTGGCCGCCTGGGCCGGCATCTGGGCCTGGTGGAAATTCTACCCGATCCGGAAGTCGAACCGGGCAGAGCTTCCACCCCGCTCTGCCGGGCGGCCGGCGAGCGGCCGGGCCGAATCGCCGGTGATCGGCCCGGCCGTGCGCCGCGTCCTGGTCGTCGGCCCGGCGCGCGCCGCCGCGCCCACCAAAACGCTCCCCGGACCGGCCCCCGTCGTCCAGGCCCCGCCGCGCGGCGCCTGGGACGAGCGGGGCTGGCAGCACTGGCGCGAAAGGGGCGGCACGGTCTACGCGGGGTACTATCGCCTCCTGGACCGGCGGCTGGTGCAGCAGCGCCGCTTTCCGGGGCGCGTGATCATCGCCGGGAAGCAGGTCCAGGCGTACATCGCCGATCCACCGCCGGAGATCGGCCGACATCCAAAGGGGCCCTGCTTCCAACTGACCTCGGGGAGGTGGTTCCGCGTCCATTGGCATCGCCCGGCCGAAAACGTGGACGAGGCCATCCTCTATATTGAAAGGATACTGGACGAGGCAATCAACGGGGCCCACCGGCGGAGAGGCTCCTGAGGACTCCCCGCTGGCAGGAGGAACCCATGACGATCAAGACCGAGAGGGACGTTCGGCGGGCGCTGGGCTGGCTGGCCCGCCGGCTGCGGGGCGAGTACCGGCGGCTGGCCCGGCGCCTGGTAGAGGTGCCCGCTTCGCTGGGCCCTGTGCAGTCCACCGTACGGGCCCTGGAGAGGCTGGCGGCGATCCTCGTGACCCTGGGCGGCCGGCCGGAGCTGGAATTGGAAGCCGCCCAGGCGCTGGTCCGGCGCTGCTCCGTGGAAGTCGCGGCCGAGCTGCAGGCCGAGCCGTGGGAACACTATGCGCAGCGCGGGACGCTGCTGCGGGTCCTGGACCTGCTGCAGGCGGCCGACGCCCGGATCGCCCTGGCGCCGCCGCGGCCCGGCGGCCCGGCCGGCCGCGTGGTGGTGCCCAGCGACCTGCTCTACCAGGCCCACCACGCCCTGTTCCCGGCCGAACGGATGCTGGTGGCCAACGGCCGGCGGCGCGGCCGGACGATCAACCTGGGCGCCCTGTTCGACGTCACCGGGGCCAGCAGCCAGGGCCACGTGCGGGCCGACCCGCAGCGCCTGGGACGCGCGCTCATCGCCATGGACCTCTCCGACAGCTACCTGGCAGCCTGGATCCATTCGCATCCCGGGCGCGGCCGCGAGGCCACCCGACCGAGCAGCCTCGACCAAGAACAGTACCAGGACTGGATCCGGGACTATACGCCCCACCTGGTCGGCGCCATCTTCGCCGCCGATGGCTGGGTCCGCTTCTGGGGCACGGCGGTGGAAGCGGGCCGGGTCGAGGTCCAGGTCGCCGGGGATGGGGTCTATGTGGAGGATCAAGATGGAACGCTTTGCCGCCTCAGCGGATGATGACTTGCCCGACGCGCTGCTCTCGCCCGAGCCGCGGACCGAGAGCTACAGCGCGCCTCCGTTGCCGCGCCGGCACCCCGCGGAGGCCGACATCTTTGCCCGCCACAAGGAGATCCCCGGCCATTCCCAGCAAGCGCTGGCCGGGGCGCGGATCGTCCTGGTGGGGGCCGGCGGGCTGAACAGCTGGACGGCCCTGGGGCTGGTGCGCAGCGGGGCGCGCTCGCTGACCATCGTCGACCCCGACCTGGTCGAGCGCACCAACCTGCCGCGGCAGCTCTACTACGCCGACGACCTGGGCGAGCCCAAGGCGCTGCGGCTGGCGCGGCACCTGCGGGAGCACGCCACCGATGGCCTCCGGGTTACCGGCGTGGCCGCCTACTTCGAGGAGTTCACCGCGGGGTTCGCCCTGCCGGCCGACCTGCTGATCGTCGGCGTGGATAACAACCTCTGCCGGCTGCAGGCAGCACAGGAGGCCCGGAGGCGGCATATCCCGGCGGTCTTCACGATGCTGTCGCTGGACGGGATGCGCGTCCAGGGCTTTCTCCAGGGGCCGGCCGCGGACGACGCCTGCCTGTGGTGCGCCCTGCCCAACCTGGACCCGCAGCACCAAGCGCCGTGCGCGGCGGCGATCATCTCCACCTGCCTCTTGGCCGCCGCTTTCGCTCTCACCTTTGCCTACCGGGCGCTGATGGGCTGGCCCAGGGGGGCCGCGCCCTTCAACTGGCGCGAGGCGGATGCGCTGGGGATTGCTCCGGACCGCACGGGGTTGGTGCGGCGCCGGCCCGATTGCCCGGTCTGCGGGTCGCCGTGACGGCGAAAGGGGGGCGGCCGGCCGCATGGCCGCGCCGGGCGGGTCTGCCGTCACGTCCCATTCCCCCTGATATGCCGCCCTCCGCTCCGGGCGCCCCGCGGAGCGGCCCCGAACGCGATCCGGCGGGGCTACCGGATGCGCAGCTCCACGTCCCGGCCGGCCGCGTCTTGGAGCCCGGAGAGCATCCCGCGCACCGCCCCGGCCAGCATCTCCTGGATAAAGGGCTTCATGGGGACCTCGCGGCCGTCGACGCGGAGCGCGGCCAGGGGCGCAGCAGCCTGGCTCTTGCCCGCCAGGTCGACGAGCAGATCCGCCACCCCCTCCACATCCTCCAGCCCAAACTGCGGGCAGGGCACCTCGAAGCGCAGGTCGCTGACCACGGCCAGCAGCTCCCCCGGCGCGCAGAGCAGCTCCCGGCTGCGCGCCGCGCGGCAGACCTCGATCTTGGGCAGCGCGCTGCGCTTGTACCCCTCGGCCAGGACAAGGTCCACGTCGCCCAGGTAGCGCGCTGCCAGCTCCTCCAGCTCCAACTCCTCCTCCACCTCCCCGAGCAGCGCGAACTGCCGCGGGGCGGAGATGGCCACCCGCGCGGCGCCGGCCCGCCGCAGGCGGTAGGTGTCCTTGCCCGGCTGGTCCAGCTCAAAGCCGTGCACGTCGTGCTTGACCACCGCGACGCGCAGCCCGCGGGCGGCCAGCGCGGGGATGAGCCTCTCCAGGAAGGTCGTCTTGCCGCTGCCCGACTTGCCGACAAAGGGCACGATGGGCGGGATCATGCCGTGCCTCCCGTACGCCGCAAAAAATCGAGCACTACGGGGTCGATCCAAGGGCCTTCGCGCAGCCGCTCCTCCAGGTTCTCCACCCCGGCATAGTCGAAGAGGGCCTGGCCCGTGGCCGCGTCGTAGGGCCCCTCCAGGGGCCCGCGGTAGTACCCCATGCGGGCCAGGGAGGCCCGCACCTCGGCCAGCAGCGCTCCCTCCAGCGGGAGATAGTCTTCCGGGCGGGGCTTTTCGAAATAGACACGGTGCAGGGCCAGGATGCGCCCCAGTTCGACGATCGGCTGCGGGTGGTCGTCCACCCGCAGGTCGATGTAGCGGTCGTTGTAGCCGCCGTAGCTGCCGCCGGCCCGCACCACCAGCAGCGCCGCCGACTGCTGCCCGCGCCGGTCGCCCCCGGCGGCCTGGCCGGCCAGGAGCGCCGCCAACAGGCGCTCGGCCAGTTCCCCCGGCATCTCCTGGAAGGCTTTCGCCATCGCCTGCACCGTCGCCCCGCCGACCAGGATGTTGCCCTGGCAGGCAAAATGCGGCCCGACGATGTGCCCGGCCCAGGCGCTGCACTCCTCGCCGGTGTAGGAAAAGGCCCGCCCCTGGGCGTCGACGATGCCCACCTGGCGCAGGGCCCGGCCCTCGTCCTCGGCCGTGAGCGTCTCCACGACCTCGCGCGCGGCGGCCCCGCGCGCCAGCAGCTCCAGCCCGCGCGTCCCGTAGGAGAGGTTGGCCCAGGCCTGCGTGGCAATCGCCCCCACCCCGGCGCGGGCCCAGGGCACCGCCGCCCCCACGGCCAGGAACTTGCTCTGTACGGCCACCCCCAGGTCGCCGTTGCGCGGGTCATACGCGACGATCGAGAACGTCACGGAACGGCTCCTACTTTTCCTTGGACCCTTCCAGCGTCCGCCGCAGGGCGTCGCGGACCGCGCGCTTCTCGCGCTCGGCGCGGGCCGACCCCCGGGCCGCCTCCGACCGCCCACCCGGGCGCATCTTGCCGAAGCGCGCCGCCAGGTCTTCCAGCGTGGCCTCGCCCTCCGGCAGCTCCTCTTCCTCTTCCTCCGGCGGGGTCCATGCTTCCTCGGCCGACTCTTCCTCGAGCTGCATGGTCAGGCTGATCCGCTGGGTGGCGGGGTCCACCTCCACCACCCGCACGTCCACCTCCTCGCCGACCTGCAGCAGCTCGCGCGGGTGGCGGACGCCCTCGCCCATGGTCGAGACATGGATCAGCCCGTCTTTGCCCACCCCCAGGTCGACAAAGGCGCCAAAGGGGGCCAGGCTGGCGATCTTGCCGCGGACGATGGCCCCGGGATTGAGCGCGGCCATCTGCGCGGTGTCGTAGACGTTGCGCATGCTCAGGCGGATGCGGTTGGTCCTCTTGTCCACGTCCATCACCCGCACGCGCACCTGCGCTCCCACCTCCAGCGGCTCGGACTTGCCCTGGGCTATCTGCGCCAGCGGGATCAGCCCGTCGCGGCCCACGCCGATGTCCACAAAGGCGCCGAACTTGGTCATGCTGGTCACCGTGCCCTCGACGATCACGCCCGGGGTCAGGGCGCCGAGCTTAGCGGCGTCGACCTGGCGCTCGGCGGCCGGCGCGCGCATGGTCAGGCTGATGCGCTTGCTGCGCGGGTCCACCTTGACCACGCGCACCGCGACCATATCGCCGATCTGCACCACGTCGGTGGGGCTGCTCACCGGCTGGTCGCTGAGTTGGGAGATGGGCACCAGCCCTTCCCGGCCCACGCCGATGTCGACAAAGACGCCGTAGATGGCCACGCTGGTCACCTTGCCCTCCAGGACCATGCCCGGCTTCAGGTCGCGCAGGCTCCGCGGCCGGCCGAACGTCTCCTCGGCGGCGGCCTCCTGCGCGGCCGGCGGGGCGGCCTCGGCGGCGGCCTCCTGCGCGGCCGCGTGCGGCGGCGCGGCGACCAGGGGCGGCAGCGTCACTTCCGTGGGGGCGTCTTTTCCTTCCGGCGCGAAGGGCTGTCCTTGTTCTTCACTCATGGTTGATTTCCTCCTATCGGAAATGGTTTCCCATCCCCGCCCCGCAGGGCGGCGGGGCCCCCGGCGCTCGCGGGGAGCGCGGACGGGCAGGTGGTTTCCTCGCCGCGGAGCTGCTGGCGCACGGTGCGCAAAAGCGCCTGCGCGCGCATCTCGGTCAGGCGGTAGTACTCGCCCTGGGCCGCCTCGGCGATCTGCCGGGCCAGCCCACGGTTGAACTGCTCGTGCTCGGTGTCGATGACTACGCAGCGGATGCCGCGCCGGCCGATCATCTCGGCCACCAGGCGGGCTTCCTCCTGGGGGTGCCGGGCCGTCATGGCCACGTTGCCCTGGCCGTCGGTGATCAGCACCAGCAGCGGCATGGCCTCGGCGTCCTGCCGGCGGGCCTGCTCCAGGACGCGGTACCCCAGCAGCAGCCCGCGGCTGAGCGGGGTCTTGCCCCCGGTGGGCAGGTTCTCCAACCGGCGGCGGGCCAGCTCCACGCTGTTGGTCGGCGGCAGCAGCAGCGTCGCCGTCTCCTTCTGAAAGACCACCAGCCCGACGCGGTCGCGCCGCTGGTAGGCGTCCAGCAGCAGGGAGAGGATGGCCCCCTTGGTGGCCTCCATGCGGGCCTCGGCGGCCATGGACCAGGAGGCGTCGACGACAAAGAGGATCACGTTGCGCGCCCGGCGCACGCGCACCTTCTGCCGCAGGTCCCAGCGGCGCAGGGCAACGGCCTGCCCACCGTGCTCGCGGCGGCGCTGGAAGGGCGCCGCGGCGCGCAGGATGGCGTCAAAGGCCGGGTCGGTCAGGCCGGCCTCGTCCGGCAGGCGGCTGGCCACGTAGCGCCCCTGCCGGCGGCGGGTGCGTGTCAGGCTGCGCCGCCCGGGAGCGCGGCGCACACAGCGGTCGGCCTTGGTCTCTAGCCTCCGCGGGCGAAAGATCTCGCCCGGCGCAAAGACCACGCCGCCGCTCTTCAGCCCCACCTTGTACAGTTCGTCGGAGGAGCCGCCGCGCAGGATGGTCGTCGGGGCCTCGCTCGGCGCGGGCGCGCCGGTGATGGGCTGCGACGTCTCCGGGGAGACGAGCGGGTCGCGCGGCCCGACCTCGCCGGCCGGCGAGGTCGGGCCGGAGTTGTTCTGTTCCAGGATCTGGGCCACGCGCTCCCGGTCCAGCCCGGTGCCCTCCAGCGGGTGGCGCTTCATGCGGTGGGGCAGGGCCAGCTCGGAGGCCAGCAGCAGGTCCTCGGGGAGCAGGCGGTCGCGCCCTTCGAGGGCGGCATTGGTCAGGGCCGTCTCGATGATGGTGATGTCGGCGCGGTGGCCCTGGACCTCCATTTCCAGACAGAGCTGGGCGACGGCAAAGAGGTCCGCGCGGGAGGGGCGCACGGCGTCCAGGCGGGACTGGGCGGCCACCACCCGGGCGGCCAACAGCTCCTCGCGGCCGGCCCACTCGGCGCTAAAGCCCTCGGGGTCGCGCTCGTAGGCCCCGCGGCGGATGACGACTTCGATGCGCTCTTCGACATCGGCCAGGCCGGTGATCTCCACGCACAGGCCGAAGCGGTCCAGCAATTGCGGGCGCAGCTCCCCTTCCTCGGGGTTCATGGTCCCCACCAGGATGAAGCGCGCCGGGTGGCTGTAGGAGATGCCCTCGCGCTCCACGGTGTTGACGCCCATGGCGGCGGCGTCGAGCAGCAGGTCCACCAGGTGGTCGTCGAGCAGGTTGACCTCGTCGACATAGAGGAAGCCGCGGTTGGCCTCGGCCAGGAGGCCGGCCTCGAAGCGGCGCACCCCCTGGGCGATGGCCTGCTCCAGGTCGAAGGAGCCGACCAGGCGGTCCTCGGAGGCGTTGATCGGCAGATCGACGACGCGCACCTTGCGCCGCAGGCGCGGCAGGACCTCGCCGCGGGACAGTCGCTCACGGCAGGTATCGCACTGCGCTTCGGGCTGATCGGGAGGGCAGCTAAAGGGGCAATCGGCGACGGTCTCGATCTCGGGGAGGAGGTTGGCCAGGGCGCGTACAGCGGTCGACTTGGCTGTTCCTTTCTGTCCTCGGATGAGCAGCCCGCCGATGCGGGGGTTGATGGCGTTCAGGATCAGGGCCCGTTTCATCCGCTCCTGGCCGACCAGGGCGGTGAAAGGATACACCGGGCGCCGCCAAAGCATAAAGGTGCCTCCACGTGCCGAACTCGGACGAGACCCCGTCGTGGTGGTAGAGTCTCGGATGCCGATCCATTGTACACGGGGGGGGCACTTCTGTCAAACAGGCCGGCGCCACGCGGCCCAGCCGAGCAGTCCGGCGGCCAGGAGCGCGTTGGCGTAGGCGAACCAGTCGCCCAGGACGCCGTAGATCGTCCGCACGCCTTTCGTCGGCACGTCGGCCAGCATGGTGCGGTCGGCGGTGCGGAAATAGTCCTGGTAGGCCAGGACGTTGCCCTGGTAGTCCACGGCCATCGAGGTGCCGGTGTTGACCTGGCGGACGATGGAGAAGCCATCCTCCACGGCGCGGAAGAGGCCCACCTGGGTGTGGTAGGGCTTGATCCCCGCGGAGTCAAAGGCCGGCACCAGGACGATGTCCACATCCTGCCGCGCCGCCTGGCGGAGCAAGGTGGGAAAGTCCATGTCGAAGCAGATGGCCGCCGAGAGGCGCCCGTAGGGCGTGTCCACCCAGCGCAGGAGGCCGTCCGAGTCGGTCTCGTACCAGGAGATGGTCTTGACATAGGTGAAGGCAATCTCGCCCTGGGGGGTGATCATCACCAGCTTGTTGTCGCTGGTGGTCTGCCCATAGTGCAGCACCAGCAAGGCCGGGGCGAAATAGACCTGGCGCTGCCGGGCAAACTCCTGGGCGCGCTGCAGGAAGGCGGCCTCGTCTTCCTCGTAGACGACGCCGTTGCCCTCCGACCAGAAGACGATCTGCGCCCCGCCGCCGGCCGCGGCCTGCGCGCTCCGCTCAAAGAGCTGATCGTTCAGGGCGGCGATCTCGGCCGCGAAGCGGTGAGCCAGGTCGCGCGGGGTGGCCTGGTCGATGATCTCGCTCCAGTAGTCGCGGGGGTGGGGCACGGTGACGCCGGCCACGCGGACGGTTGCCACAGCCGGCCGGGCCAGGGCCAGGCGGGCCGCGCCGCCCAGGAGGATCGCCAGGAAGACGGCAAAGAAGACGGCGGCCGGCCGGGCGATGCGCCGCGCCTCGAAGCCGTTTTCCCACCACAGGTTGACCATGCTCGCCGCCCAGCCGAGGAGAAAGGTCAGCCCCCAGATGCCGGTCACCGAGGCGACCTGGATGAGCGAGGTCAGCTCGAACTGGGTGACGGCCGGGGAGATGATCGTGCCCAGGAGGGGCCACAGCCCGATAGCCAGGTCGAAGGCCACGGTGACGGCGGGAAAGAGCAGCGTGCCCGGCAGCGCCGGGAGCCTGCGGCAGAAGGCGCGGTCCAGGTAGAGGGCGATCAGGAGCGGCAGCGGCAGGAGCAGGCTGAGGCCGGCCTGGACGATCGCGTCCAGGTCCCAGGCGTTCCACTTGTTGAGCGCCCCGGCGACGGCCAGCAGCGGATAGGCCAGGAGGGCCTTGTACCAGCGGTCCTGCCGGCGGAAGAAGCGCATCAGGAAGAGGGGGGCCAGCCAGGCGGCGATGGGTATATTCCAGCGCCAGCCGACAAAGGCGTACAGGACTGCCCCCAGGACCAGCCAGAGCAGGTCGAGCGGTTCGTAAGCGCGTTGGCGTTCGTTCATCGCAGCCTCCTTGGCGTTTTGGAATGCAGTGTATCACCAGGAGGAGGCCGCCACATCCACCGAAAGGTACATCGGGGGGTACAAAGTTCAGGAGTAGGGGACCACGAAGGCACGAAGAAGGGCTTGTGTAGGAACTGCAAGTCCATCTTTGTGCCTTTGTGGTCGGCAAATAGCCGTTCTTGGCGTCTTGGGCAGCTACCGCGGGTAGCCCCAGGCGTCGAAGGTGAGCGCCCAGCGCTCGGCCACCATCCGGCGGGTGGCCTCGTCGAGGACGTTCTCGTTCACCTGGAAGCCTTTCTGGGCGGCGACATAGTCCCGGAAGGCCGCCTCGGCCTCGGAGAAGCCGGGCAGCCCCAGGGTGGCGTAGATGCGCCGGACCTCGGGGAGCGGATCGCGGACAAAGTCCTCGTAGCGCAGCTCCACCAGGTTGCCGCTGGGGATGAGCGCCCTGTCGGCCAAGTACTTTTCGTACATCCGGCGGTAGACGTGCAGGATATATTCCTGGGCCTCGGGTACGCCTCCCCGGGGCTCCTGGATGTAGAAGGAGGGAAACATCTTTTCGTACATGCGCAGCGTCGAGCGAAAGACGTCGTAGGGGTTGCGGCAGATGTGGATGAACTTGGCCTGGGGGAACAACTCCAGCAACTGCGGGATGCGCGAGGTGTAGGTGGGGTTCTTCAACAGGAGCTGCTTGCTGCGAGACTGATAGGTTAGTTTCTTGAAAAAGTACAGGACCACTTTCTGCCAGGCGCGGGTGACGCGGGCCGGAACGCCGTCCCAGGTGCAGTAGCGCACGTAGCGGTAGCGGTTGCGCGGGAACGCCAGGCTGTGGTACATCGAATAGGGGCACAGGTTGGCGATGGCGAACTCGTCCTCGGAGGGCAGGTCCGGCTCCAGGGCAAAGTTGTCCATCCAGCGCTTGTGCGGCATGTAGCGGCGCACCAGCTTCTCGAACACCGGCGTGCTGCCCAGGAACACCCCCGGCAGGATCACCTGCAGGTTGGAGGCGTAGGCGAAGCGGCGGTCCTGGGCCAACAGCACGTGCAGGTAGGTCGTGCCGCTGCGCCAATGGCCCAGGATGAACACCGGCGGCTTCTCGATCGCCGTGGACTCCACCTGGCGGCGGAAGCGGGCCTCCTCGTAGAGGCGAAAGGGCAGCGTGACCAGGGCGGAGAAGGTCACGTAGCCGGCCCGCAGCAGGTAGGGCCCGCTGATGGCCCAGTGGTTCTCCTGCAGCAGTTGGAACCAGTTGCGGAAGGTGGTGCCGCTGTAGAACTGCTCGGTGACCTTGAAGAAGTCGGCGATCGCCATGGGGGAACCCTCCCGGGGTGTGCTCTGGAATCGCGGCCGCCCTGCCGCAACGCCTCCTGGTGCCTGTCCACTATGACACATTCATAATAGCAGAAACCGGGGCCGCGGTCAACTGTCCCCACCGCTATTGACAATCTGCCCCGGTTGCGGTATAAAGCTTTCTGATCTGTGAGGTTTTTCCTTCTCTTGCCGCAAAAGGCCGAGCTTGCAAGCGTCTGCCGCCGTGGCGTAAGCCGGCCGGGTGCGCCGGCGGGATCGATCTACCAGGAGAGTATATGGCCGTGGATGTCTTGAAGTTGGCGCTCCGCGAGCGTCCCCTGGCCGCGCAGATCCAGGAGCGGCTGCAGGTGGACGTGCGCGCCTGTTACCAGTGCGGCCGCTGCACGGCCGGCTGCCCGGTGGCCTATGCCATGGACGCCGGCCCCCACCAGATCATGCGCGGCCTGCAGCTCGAACAGCGCGACTGGGTGTTCGGCCGCAACACCTACTGGATCTGCGCCTCTTGCATCACCTGCACCACCCGCTGCCCCTGCGAGGTGGACATCGCCCGGGTGATGGATGGGCTGCGCGAGCTGGCCCTGGAGCAGGGACTCCGCCCCTCCGAACCCACGGTCGTGGCCTTTCACCGCACCTTCCTGGACATGATCCGCCTCACCGGACGGATGTACGAGCCGGGGCTGATCGGGCTGTACAACCTGCGCTCCGGCCGGCTCCTCTCGGGCCTGGACCTGGCCCTGCCGATGGTCACCCACGGCAAGATCGATCTCCTCCCCAAGCGCTATCGCGGCCAGGACGAGGTGGAGCGCATCTTTCGGCGCGTGGCCGAGGAGGGCCAGAGATGACCCGCTACGCCTACTACCCCGGCTGCTCCCTGGAGGGCACGGCCTGCGAGTACGACATCTCCACGCGCCTCTCCTGCCGGGACCTGGGGGTGGAGCTGGAGGAGCTGGAGGGCTGGACCTGCTGCGGGGCCTCCTCCGGCCACAACACCGACGCCGACCTGGCGCTGGCCCTGCCGGCCAGGAACCTGCGCCTGGCCGTGGAGCAGGGTTTCGAGGCCGTCGTCGCCCCCTGCGCCATGTGCTATGCCCGGTTCCGCCACACCGTCCACGACCTGCGCGACGAGCGGCTGCGGGCCCGCATCAACGGCTTCCTGGATAGGCCGTTTGTGGGCGAGGTGCAGGTCCACTCGCTGGTGGACCTCTTTTCGCAGGAAGAGAAACTGGCCCGGTTGAAGGAAAAGAGGACACGCGACCTGGCCGGCCTGCGCCTGGTGGCCTACTACGGCTGCCTGCTGGTGCGCCCGCCCGAGATCCTGGCCCCCGACGACGCCGAGTACCCGACGATGCTCGACAAGATCATCCTGGCCGCCGGGGCCACGCTCGTGGACTGGCCCCTGAAGACCGAGTGCTGCGGCGGCAGCCTGGCCCTCTCGCGCACCGACATCGCCCTGGAGCTGACCCGCCGGCTGCTGGACGACGCCGTCGGGCGCGGGGCCAACGGCCTGGTCACGGCCTGCCCGATGTGCCACTCCAACCTGGACACACGCCAGGCGCAGATCAACCGCCACTACGGCACCGACTTCCGCCTGCCGATCCTCTACTTCACCCAGCTTGCCGGGCTGGCCATGGGCCGGGGGGCGAAGGAGCTGTACCTGGATCGGCACCTGACCGATACGCGGACGCTGTTGGCCGAGATCGGGGTTCGGGACTAGGAGAGGGGGTTCGCGCTTCATGGGTCGCTCGCCGCGCATTGTGCTTGATGCAAGGCGCGGTGACGGGTGATGGTTGACGAGTGATGTCTTTGGAGGCAACATGGCCCGTATCGGGGTGTTCGTCTGCCACTGCGGATCCAACATCGCGGCAACCGTGGACGTGGCCCGGGTGGCCGAAGAGGCCGCCAAGCTGGACCAGGTAGTCTATGCCACGCACTATATGTACATGTGCTCCACACCGGGGCAGGAGTTGATCCAGGACAAGATCAAGGAGCACCGCCTGGACCGGGTGGTAGTGGCGGCCTGCTCGCCGCGCATGCACGAGCGCACCTTCCGCAAGGCGACCTCCTTCGGCGGGCTGAACCCCTACCTGATGGAGCAGGCCAACATCCGCGAGCACGACTCCTGGGTGCACGCCGAGATCCCGGTGGCCACCGACAAGGCCATCGACATCGTGCGCATGGCGGTGGCCAAGGCGGCCGGCCTGGCCCCCCTGGAGGCCGGCCAGGTGGGCGTCACCAAGCGCTGCCTGGTGATCGGCGGCGGCGTGGCCGGGGTGCAGGCTGCCCTGGACGTGGCCGAGGCCGGGTACGAGACGGTCATCGTCGAGCGGGAGCCCAGCCTGGGCGGACACATGGCGCAGCTCGACAAGACATTCCCCACTCTCGACTGCTCAGCGTGTCTCCCCTACGAGGAAGAGATCATCCTGGGAGATGGCACTTTCGTGCCCATCGGCAGCCTGGTCGAGTCGTTTGACCGCGGAGCGGGCCGCACGATCCTCTCCCAAAACGAGGTGACCTGCAAGACGGCCGGCATCACTGATGTGCAAAGGCTGCCTGCGCCGTCCCAGTTGCTGGAAATCACGACCCGCGTGGGCCAGACGTTGCGCCTGACGCCCGATCACCGGGTGCTGGTGGACACTTCCGAGGGGCCAACCTGGGTAGAAGCCCGGCTGCTGACCCCGGGCCTCAGGTTGTATGCGCCGCACAAGATCAGGGTCCAGAGCACGACGCCGAGGATCGTCGACCTGTTGCCCGACGACGTCCTGGTAGTGAATGAGGGTTTGAAGGAAACGGTGAGAGGCGTCCTGCATGAGAGGTTTGGCACCTTCGAGGCGGCTGCGCAAAGGCTGGGAATCAAGGTGCGGAATCTCTACACGAGGGCGTATCATCTCTCGCTCGGAGACTTGCGCAAGATCTGCGCTGCGACGCCGCTGGAATGGGATCGCGTCGCCGCCGAGATCAAGGCCGTTACGCACAAGGGCGGCGCTGACACCGAACTGGGAGCAGAGTACGTCACGAGTGATCTGTTGTACCTTGTCGGGCTGATCGCCGCCGATGGTTCGGTGTCTTCGGCGAAGGCCAAGCGGCTCGAGGTGCAGTTTGGGAACACGAGTCCGGCCCTTGTAGAAGCATTCACTCGTGCTTACCATTCCGTATTTCCCAACCGGCCGGCTGTATTTGGTCCGCGCAGGAACAACATGCAGGTGATTTCGCTCAAGAACCGCCTCCTCGCCTCGATTGTTCGGAAACTGACTGCCGGCAATTATCGGCCGATCTTTAGGCTACCGGAAGAGCTAATCGCTGCCTTTCTCCGGGGTTATTTCGACGGCCATGGCTCCATCCGCGTGCACAAAAGCGGCACGAGCGGTAGGATATACTACCATTTCGGGAACGTGCCGGAGGAGGCCGAGGGCATCCATCTGCTTCTCAAGCGGGTGGGCGTCCTGGCCAACATCTTTACCTACCCGAAGCGGGTTCACCTCGAGATTGCCAGCCGTGAGGACGTCCTGCGCTTTATCGCGTTGGTTGGTTCGAACCATCCCCGAAAAAGGGCCCGCATGGACAAGCTCGCCCCAATCCTGGCCGTTCCGGCCAAAACACGGGGAGGTCTGTTCGAGTCCTTGCCGCTGGAATGTGGGCAGCGGCTCAAGAGCATCCGCGTCCGATACGGCATTGGGACGACCGGCCTGCCGCTCTCGCCGCCGAATCTCAGAGCCATCGAGCGGGGACGGTGCCGCATCACCAGACCGACACTGCGAAGATTGGCCGCGTACCTCCAAGATCGTATTCCGCCCGACGACCAGGATCTCCAGACCCTGCGCAAGTTCCTGCGTTGGGAGTTCTACCTGGACGAAGTTGCTGATGTCCAGCAGGCACCTTCGCCTGGGCCGTTTGTGTACGACGTGACGGTTGCCGGCACGCACCGCTTCATCCCCAAGGGTGCCTTTGTGGTGAGCAACTGCATCCTGACCCCCAAACTGGTGGAGGCCTCCCAGCACCCCAACATCAAGCTCTATACCTACTCCGAGGTGGTGGACGTCAAAGGGTACGTCGGCAACTTTCAGGTGACGATCCGGCGCAAGCCGCGCTACGTCGACCCCAAGCTATGCACCGGCTGCGGCGTCTGCTGGAACAACTGCCCGCTGCGCCCGCGTCCCCAGGAGGATGGCACGGTCAAGGGCGGCTTTCCCAGCGAGTTCGAGGTCAATATGGGCAGGCGCGCGCCCATCTACGTGCCCTTTGCCCAGGCCGTGCCGCTGGTGCCGGTGATCGACACCCAGACGTGCACCTGGTTTGTCAAGAACGGCAAGTGCGGGCTGTGCGCGCAAAAGTGCCCCCGCCGGGCCATCGACTACCACCAGAGGGAGGAGCTGGTGACCGAGCCGTTCGGGGCCATCGTCGTGGCCACGGGGTACGACCTCTTCGACGCCACCGTCTACGGCGAGTACGGCTACGGCCGCTACCCGGATGTGATTACAGGGCTGGAGCTGGAACGGCTGATGAACGCCTCCGGCCCGACGTACGGCCACGTCCTGCGCCCCTCCGACGGCAAACCGCCCAAGACGGTAGTGCTGGTCTCCTGCGTCGGCTCGCGCGACGTGCATGTGGGCCGGCCGTACTGCTCCGTCTTCTGCTGTATGTACCTGGCCAAGCACGCCATCATGCTCAAAGAGCACGACCCGGAGGTGGAGGTCTATAACTTTTACATGGACATCCGCGCCGCCGGCAAGGACTATGACGAGTTCACCCGCCGGGCCATCGAGCAGTACAACGCCCACTACCTGCGCGGGCGCGTCTCCCAGGTCTATGAGCGCGGCGGCAAGCTGATCGTCGAGGGGGTGGACACGCTGCTGGGCCGGCCGGTGGAGATCGCCGCCGACCTGGTGGTGCTGGCCACCGGCGCCACCGCGCCCCGGGGGGCGCGCGACCTCTTCCAGACGTTGAACATCTCCTACAACCTCTACGACTTTATCAACGAGGCCCACCCCAAGCTACAGCCGGTGGAGACCAACTCCGACGGCATCTTTCTCTGCGGCTGCGCGGCCGGCCCCAAGGATATCCCCACCTCCGTAGCCCAGGCCAGCGGCGCCGCCGCCAAGGTGGTGGGGGTGCTCGCCAAAGACGCCATAGTGGCCAGCCCTATGGTCGCCGAGGTCAACGAACGCGAGTGCGTCGGCTGCAACCTGTGCGTCACCGTCTGCCCGTACAAGGCCATCGAGCTGACCCAGACCAAGCGCGGCAAGACGGTGGCCCGTGTCAACCCTACCGTCTGCAAGGGCTGCGGCCTGTGCGTCAACGTCTGTCGGGGGGCGGCGGTGAACCTCAAGGGGTTCACCGACCAGCAGTTGGTCGGACAAGTCGTGGGGCTGTTCGCGGAGCCGTTGGCCGAGTTCGCGGAGGAGCCGACCGAAACATGACCCCGGCCGACGGGCCGAGTTTTCCGCCGATCCGCCTTTTCGCTGGAGGTTTTGTATGCCCCAAGCCTTTGAACCCCGCATCGTCGGCTTCCTTTGCAACTGGTGTTCCTATGCCGGGGCCGACCTGGCCGGGACGTCGCGTCTGTCGTACCCACCCAACGTCCGCATCATCCGCGTGCCCTGCTCCGGGCGGGTGGACCCCATGCTGGTGATGAAGGCCTTCCTGGAGGGGGCCGACGGGGTGATCGTCTTGGGGTGCCATCCCGGCGACTGCCACTACCGCGAGGGCAACTACTATGCGCGGCGCCGGCTGGCGCTCTTTCACCGCCTGCTCCAGTTCTTTGGGGTGGAGAAGGAGCGCTTCCAACTGGACTGGGTCTCGGCCTCGGAGGGCGCCCGCTTCGCCGAGGTCATTGCCCGCTTCACCGAGGCCGTGCGGGCCCTGGGGCCGCGAGTGCCGATGGAGCAGGCTACGGAGGTGGCGGTATGAGCGAGGTCACACAGCGGGTCACCCGGCCCGGGCCGGGGTGCCTGGTGCAACTCCTGTGGTTCATCTTCATCGGCTCCTGGGCCAGCCAGGTCTGGCTGCTGCTGGCCTGGTTTCTGAACCTGACGATCATCGGCCTGCCGTTGGGCCTGTGGATGCTCAACCGCATCCCGCAGATCGCCCTGCTGCGCCAGCCGGCCCAACTGACCACGGTGGTGCGCACGCCGGACGGGCGGATCGTCCTGCAGCAGACCGACCTGCCCCAGCACCCATTCCTCCTGCGGGCCCTCTACTTCCTCCTGATCGGCTGGTGGTTCAGCCTGATCTGGCTGGAGGTCGCCTGGGTCTTTTGCGCCACGCTGCTGCTGTTCCCGATCGGGCTGGGGATGTTCGCCAGCTCGCCAAAGGTCGTGTCGCTGCGGAGGACGTAAGAGCGATCGAACGCTCTCACGATGCAACGTTCGACCTGCTGCGTAAACACTTCAGGAGGAGTCTCTTGAACCTTACCGAGGAGGTCCGCCGCATCGCCCGCGAGCTGCTTCAGAGCGGCCAGGTCACGCGGGTCATCGGGTACGAGGAGGGAAAGCGCGGGGCGGTGCGCCCGCTGGTGGCCCGCACGGTGGAGGAGGCCGGCCGCCTGGTATTCGACGAGCGCTGCGTGCACAATCTGGCCCTCTACCTGCTGGACTGCAAGCCCCATGACAACGCCCCGTGGCCGGCCGTGGCGGTGGTGCTGAAGCCGTGCGACGCCCGGGCGCTGAACGTCCTGTCGCTGGAACATCAGGTGGACCGTGGCCAGGTGTATGTCATCGGGGTGGCCTGCGGCGGCGTGGGCAAGGCCCCCTGCGCCGCCTGCCCGGACCGCGTCCCGCCGACCTACGACGTGCTGGTGGGCGAGCCGCCGGGTGAATCCCCGGCACCAACCGAGCCCGACCCGCTGGCCCAACTGGAGGCGCTGACGCCGGGCGAGCGCCGGGCTTTTTGGTCCCAGCAGTGGGCGCGCTGCATCCGCTGCTACGCCTGCCGCCAAGTCTGCCCGATGTGCTACTGCGAGGTCTGCATCGCCGAGAAGCTGGACCCGGCCTGGGAGAGCATCGCCATCGCCCCGCCGGAGAACGAGTTCTACCATGTGCTGCGGGCCTACCACCTGACCGGGCGCTGCATCGAGTGTGGCGAATGCGAACGGGTTTGCCCGATGGGCATTCCGGTCTACCTCTACCAGCGTTATGTGGCCGGAGAAGTCCAGAGGACCTTTGCATTCCGTGCCGGAATGGATGCCGAGACCCCGGCGCCCTTTATGACCTTTTGCAAAGAAGAGTTGGAGTAGGGGCTGGAAGTTGGAGGTTGGAAGTCGGATCGCCGGTTCGCTTGCTGAGGTGGGTATATGGCCCAAGTTCGATTGACGCCGCAGGATGTGCTGGCCTGGATCGATCGTCTGCTGCCCGACTATGCCGTAGTGGCCCCGGTCCGGAGAACAGCGGGCTCCTTCTTGGAGGAGATCACCGCTGCGGGGGAGGTGAACCTGGACGTCGGCCGGCCGATCAACAGCATCAAGGAGTTCTTCTTCCCGGCTACCGAGACGATCGTGCACATCCGGCGGGGCAAACGTGCCGCAAAGATGGCGGTGCCGGAGGCGGCCCGGCCGCAGGTGCTTTTCGCCATCCGTCCCTGCGACGCCGCTGCCCTGACCTCGATGGACGCGCTCTTTCTGGGGGCGCCGGCCGACTTCTACTGGGGTGAGCGCCGGAAGAACACGGCCGTCGTCGGACTGGCCTGCATGCGCGTGCCTACGCCGGAGTGTTTCTGCACCACCGTCGGCGGCTCGCCCATCGGCACGGCGAATATGGACGTGGTCCTGTACCAGGATGGCGAGTCCTACATCGCCGAAACGCTCACGGCGCGCGGGGCAGAGTTGCTTTCCCCGGCCGGCGGGAGCGCCCTGGAAGAGGCTTTTGTGCCCCAGGCCCCGGAACTCGCTCCCCTCCCCTGCCCCTCGCCGGAGGAGTGGCTGCGCCTCTTCAACGACGACTACTGGCTGCGGCTGGGCGAACGCTGCCTGGGCTGCAAGATCTGCACCTACAATTGCCCGACCTGCTACTGCTTCGACATCCGCGACCGCGGGGCCGGGGGCAAGGTGGAGCGCCTGCGGACCTGGGATGCCTGCACCTCCAAACATTATTCCGTCGAGGCCAGCGGCCACGATCCCCGGCCCACCCGGGGGGCGCGGCTGCGCAACCGTTTTTACCACAAGTATTACTACTTTCCCTGGCGTTACAACGGCGTGCTGCTGTGCAGCGGCTGCGGGCGCTGCGTGGCGCAGTGCCCGGTGAACATCGACCTGACGCAGATTCTGGAGGATGTGGCGCGGCTGGCCCAGGTGCAGCAGTGAGGAGAGCGCGAGGATGACGAACCCGTTTCTGCCCTACGCCGGCACCCTGACCGAGGTCCGAGACCTGGCGGCGGGGATCAAGTTCTACCGGGTGCGCCTGGAGGAGGAGGCCGGCCGGGCGGCTTTTGCCGCCTACCGTCCGGGCCAGTTTGCCTTCCTTTCCGCCTACGGGGTGGGCGAGGTGCCCTTTGGCTTGGCCGGCACCCCATCGCGCGGCCCGGAGCTGGAGTTCGCCGTGGCCAAGGTGGGGACCGTCACCTCCGCCCTGCACAACCTAGAGGAGGGTGCCCCGGTGGGGGTGCGCGGGCCGATGGGCAACTTTTTCCCGATGGACGAGTTCAAAGGGCAGAACCTGGTGATCATCGGCGCCGGCATCGGCCTGGCCCCGCTGCGCCCGGTGATCCAGCACGCCCTGGACCATCGCGCCGACTACGGCCACATCACGCTGCTGGTGGCGGCGCGGCTGCCGAGCCTGCTCTGCTTCCGCGACGAGTACGAGCAGTGGGCAGCGGCGCCCGACGTCGAGTTCCACGTCACCGTCGATGCGGCCGAGGGGGACTGGAGCGGCAACGTCGGCCTGGTGACCGAACTGCAGGCCAAGGTCGGGCCGTCGCCGCGTGACGCGGTGGCCGTCACCTGCGGCCCGCCGATCGCCATCAAGTTCGTCACCCAGCTCCTCCAGAAGCAGGGCTTTGCCCCCGAGCAGATCTATACCACGCTGGAGATGAAGATGAAGTGCGGCCTGGGCAAGTGCGGCCGCTGCAACATCGGCGAGCGCTACGTCTGTGTGGACGGGCCGGTCTTTAGCTACGCACAGATCCTGAACTTTATCGATGCCTTCTGATACGGCTGATCTGAACGCGATCCTGGTCCATGCCGCGCTGGAAGTGCGCCCGGGTGGGGCCGTGCCGGTCGAGGTCGCCGTGCCGGTGGAGCGGCCGCTGACGGTGGAGGTGAACGGCCGGCCGGTGGCGACCCTGATGTGCCTCCCCGGACTGGAACGCGAGCTGGCCGTGGGGTTCTGCCTGAGCGAGGGGCTGGTGGCCTCCTTCGACGATATCCTCGTGGTGCACTACTGCCGGGAAGAAGAGTCCCTGCAGCTGGCAGAGAACCAGAGGTCCGTGGTGCGGCTGCAGGTCCGCCCCGCGGGGGTGCGCGGTGAGGGGCGGGGCCTGCGCCGTGTCCTCTCCGGCTGCGGCAGCGTCGAGGTGGACCTGGAGGCGCTGGAGCTGGCCGCGCTGCCCCCCGAGGAGGCTCCCTGGCTGCGGGCCGAGGCAGTCTGGCGGATGGCCGCCCAACTGCGGGCGATTCCTGGCGTCTACCGGCGCACCGGGGGAGTGCATGGGGCCGGCCTCTATGCTGCCGATGGCACGGCCCTGGTCCTGGCGGAGGACCTGGGCCGGCACAACGCCATGGACAAGGTGTTGGGGGCGGCCCAGATGCGCGGGCTGCTGCCGGCCGGCCGCGTCGTGCTGACCACGGGGCGGGCCAGCCACGAGATGGTGGCCAAGGCGCTGCGCCTGGCGGTGCCCGTGGTCGGCTCCCTCTCCGCCCCGACCTCGCTGGCGATCGACCTGGCCGAACGCGGCCGCTGCACCCTGCTTGGCCGGCTGCGGCGGCAGAGCTTCCTCGTCTATGCGGCCGCCGGGCGGCTGCTCCCCTCCTGAACTTGGGAACCAGTGGTTTGCCCGATTTTCCCCCATGTAGTATAATTGCCGGTGCCGGTTCGGCGCTTGCGCCGCCCAGATACCAAGGTGAGGGGGATTGAACCACGAAGGTACGAAGACACAAGGAAGAAGAGTGTAGGACCACGAAGGCACAAAGACACAAAGAAGAGTAGTGAACCAATGGAGGACGATCAGAGGAGATCGGTATGGACGAACCCACCCGCATTCGGGAAATCTTGGAACCGTACGCCGGCCGGCGGCACGAGCTGATCACGGCGCTGCGCGAGCTGGACCACGCCCTGGGGTACCTGCCGGGCTCCGCCCTGACGGCGGTGTCGCAGGCGCTCCAGGTGCCGGAGAGCGTGGTCTATGGGACGGCCACCTTCTACTCTATGCTCAGCGTGCGCCCGCGCGGCCGGCACACCGTCCGGGTGTGCGTCAGCCCGCCCTGCCATGTGGAAGGGGCGGCCGCGCTGCGCCGCGCTTTGCCGGAGGCGCTGGGGATCTCCTACGGGGAGACGACCCCCGACGGCCTGTTCACCCTGGAGGAGACGAGCTGCCTGGGCCACTGCGCCGAAGGGCCGGTGGTGCAGATCGACGATGCCCTCTACTTCCAGGTGACGCCCGCAGCGCTGGCCGAGATCCTCGCCAGCTACCGGGCGGGCGATCCGAGGCCGGGCCAGCCGTCGCCGATCCTGCCTCCGCCGCAGGAGGGCGAGGTACGCATCGTCCTGGAGCGCGTCGGGCGGATCGATCCCGCCTCCCTGGAGGAGGCCCGCGCGGCTGGCGCCTACCAGGGGCTGGATAAGGTCCTGGCCGAGATGACCCCGGCCCAGGTGATCGACCTGGTGCAGGCCTCGGGCTTGCAGGGCCGCGGCGGGGCGGGCTTCTCCACCGGCCTGAAGTGGCGCTTCACGGCGCAGGCCGCCGGCGACGTCAAGTACGTGATCGCCAACGCCGACGAGTCCGAGCCGGGCACCTTCAAGGACCGCCTGGTGATGGAAGGGGATCCCCACTTGCTCCTGGAGGGGATGGCCATCGCCGGCTATGCCATCGGGGCCCACGAGGGGTTCATCTACATCCGCGGCGAGTACGCCCCGGCGGCGGAGCTGCTGCGGAAAGCCGTCCATCAGGCCGAGGCCGCGGGGCTGCTCGGGGACAACATCCTGGGCCGCGGCTTCTCCTTCCACATCGACGTACACCGCGGTGCCGGCGCCTATATCTGCGGCGAGGAGACGGCGCTGATCGAGTCGCTGGAGGGCAAGCGCGGCGAACCGCGCATCCGCCCGCCCTATCCGCCGCAGCGCGGCCTGCACAACAGGCCTACGGCTGTGAACAACGTCGAGACCCTCTGTAACGTGCCGGCGATCGTGCGCCAGGGCCCCGAGTGGTACCGCGCGCTGGGCACCGAGAAGTCGGCCGGGACCAAGGTCTTTCAGCTCCAAGGCGACGTGGTGCGGCGCGGGGCGGTGGAGGTGCCTATGGGCATCACCCTGCGCCGGCTGATCGACCGCTACGGCGGCGGGGTGGCGGGCGGCCGGCCGATCAAGTTTGTCCAGACCGGCGGCACTGCCAGCACCGTCGTCCCGCCGGCCCTGCTGGATATCCCGCTGGACTTTGTCTCCGGACGGCAGGGCGTCTCCATCGGCTCCGGCGTCGTGCTGGTCGTGGCCGAGGGCACGGCCTGCGCCGCCGAGTTCGGTGCGGCGATCATGCGTTTCTTCCGCCACGAGTCGTGCGGCAAGTGCGTCCCCTGCCGCATCGGCTCGCTGCGCGCCCTGGAAGCTTTTGAGCGGATCGTCGATGGCCGGGGGACCCCCGCGGACATGGAAAACCTGGAAGCCCTCGTGGAAGGGTTCGCCGAGGCTCCTTTCTGCGCCCTGGGCCAGTCGATCGCCGTGCCCCTGGGCAGCCTGCTGAAACACTTTGGCGACGAGCTGCGCCAGCACATCGCCCAGGGCGGCTGTGAGCGTATGCGTCAGGAGAGGAGGTAGACCGTGGCTCTCGTGAAGTTGACCATCGACGGAAAGGAGACCTTCGCCGAGGAGACGCAGACGGTCTTGCAGGCCGCCCAACAGATCGGCATCGCTATCCCGGCCCTCTGCTACCACTGCGACCAGCCGCCTAACGCCGCCTGCCGGCTGTGCCTGGTGGAGGTGGAGGGACAACGGACCCTGCAGGCCTCCTGTACGCTCAAGGTGACCAATGGCATGGTCGTGCACACCAACACGGAAAAGGTGCAGCGCGTCCGCCGGCTGATGCTCGAACTGCTGCTCTCCGAGCACCCGCTGGACTGCATGACGTGCGAGCAGGCCGGCCAGTGCCAGTTCCAGGACATGGCCTATCTCCTGGGTGTGGAGAAGACCCGTTTCGAGGGCGGCCGGACGCAGCGCTTCAACTGGATCGGTGACAACAACCCCTTTATCGCCCGCGACTATGACAAGTGCATCGGCTGCTGGCGCTGCACCACCGCCTGCGCCGAGATCCAGGGGCGGTTCGCCATCGCCAAGGGCTACCGCGGCTTCCAGGCCCATCCCATTGCCGGCCAGGACGTCGCCTATGACCGGTCCATCTGCGAGTTCTGCGGCCAGTGCGTGGCCTATTGCCCCACCGGGGCGCTCACCGAGCGGGCCGCTGCCCATGGCGGCCGCACCTGGGAGATGCAGCGGGTCACCACCACCTGCGCCTACTGCGGCGTCGGCTGCAACTTTGACCTGAACATCAAGGATGGGCGCATCGTCAAGGTGACCTCCAACCCCCAGGCCCCGGTCAACGGCATGGCCCTCTGCGTCAAGGGGCGCTTCGGCTGGGACTTTGTGCACCACCCCGACCGGCTCACCAAGCCCCTGGTGCGCAAGGACGGCGTCCTGGCAGAGTCCACCTGGGATGAGGCGCTCGACCTCATCGCCCGGCGCCTGGGCGAGATCAAGGCCGAGTCGGGCCCGGAGTCCATCGGCATCCTCGTCTCGGCCAAGTGCACCAACGAGGACAACTATGTGGCGCAAAAGTTTGCCCGGGCGGTCCTCGGCACCAACAACGTGGACCACTGTGCCAGACTTTGACACGCCCCCACGGTGGCCGGTCTGGCCACCACCTTCGGCAGTGGGGCGATGACCAACTCGATCGCCGACCTGGCCAACGCTGCACGCTGCTACTTTGTCATCGGCTCCAACACCACCGAGCAGCACCCGGTCATCGGCATCAAGGTGCGCCAGGCGGTGCGCAAGCGCGGCGCGGTGCTGATCGTCGCCGACCCGCGGCGCATCGACCTGGTGGACTATGCCACCCTCCACCTGCCGCACCGCCCCGGCACCGACATCGCCCTGCTGAACGGGATCGCCCACGTCCTCGTGGAGGAAGGGCTGTACGACCGCGACTTTGTGGCGCTGCGCACCGAGGGCTTTGACGACCTGCGGGCGGTGCTGATCAACTATCCGCCCGCGCGCGTCGCCGAGATCACCGGCGTGCCGGCAGAGGACATCGTCCGCGCCGCCCACCTGTTGGCCGAGAACCGCCCCGGTGCCCTCCTCTATGCCATGGGCATCACCCAGCACGTCACCGGCACGCACAACGTCATCGCCTGCGCCAACCTGCAGATGCTCCTGGGCAACATAGGCGTGGCCGGCGGCGGGGTCAACCCGCTCCGCGGCCAGAACAACGTCCAGGGCGCCTGCGACATGGGCGGCCTGCCCAATGTCTATCCCGCCTACCAGGTGGTCACCAATCCCGAGGTCAGGTCAAAGTTCGAGGCGGCCTGGGGCGTCCAGGGCCTGCCCGACAAGGTCGGCATGACCGTGACCGAAATGGTCAACGCCATGCCCGAGGGCCGCATCCGGGCGCTGTACGTCATGGGCGAGGACCCGCTGATGAGCGACCCCGACCTGCACCACGCCCGCGAGGCGCTGGAGCATCTCGATTTCCTGGTGGTGCAGGACATCTTTCCCACGGCCACGAGCCAGCTGGCCGATGTCGTCCTCCCATCCCCCTCCTTCGCCGAGAAGGACGGCACCTTCACCAACACCGAGCGGCGGGTGCAGCGGGTGCGCGCGGCCCTGCCGCCGCCGGGCGAAGCCCGGCTCGAATGGCAGGTCCTGGCCGACCTGTCCACGCGCATGGGCTATCCAATGCACTATGACTCGGCGGCCAAGATTATGGAGGAAGTCGCCGCGGTGGCGCCCAGCTACGGCGGCATCCGCTACGAGCGGCTGGAGAAGGGCGGGCTGCAGTGGCCCTGCCCAAACCTGGAGCACCCCGGCACGCCGATCCTGCACGTGGGCAAGTTCAGCCGCGGCCTGGGGCGCTTTATACCGGTCGAACATCTGCCGGCCGCCGAGCTACCCGATGACGAGTACCCGCTGCTCCTCACAACCGGGCGGGTGCTCTTCCACTACCACGGCGGCGCGATGAGCCGCCGGTCGGCCGGCCTGCACGCGCACTATCCCGAGGCCCTGGTCGAGATCAGCCCCGAGGATGCCCAGCGCCTGGGCGTGGCGGACGGCGAGCGCGTGCGGGTTACCTCGCGGCGCGGCGAGATCGTCGCCCGGTCCTGGGTGACGGAGCGCATCCAGCCCGGCATCGTCTTCATCGCCTTCCACTTTGCCGAGGCGGCGGCCAATCTGCTGACGATCGCGGCGCTGGACCCGGTGGCCAAGATCCCGGAGTACAAGGTCTGCGCGGTGCGGGTAGAAAAGGCTTGACCCGGGCTTGCCCGGTTGGAGTTCATCGATTCGACCAATTCGGTTGAGCGGTACACGAGGAGCGTAAAATGAAAGCTGCAGATACGGCACGACAGGCGTTGACCACTCTCTTGAACCCGGGAGAGACCCTGCGCAGCGTCGGCAGCTTTGTCTCGGGTCCTTTCTGGGCGATGATGCTCGTCTCCAGCCTGTTCAGTTTCGCCCTGAAGTACTGGTACGGCGGCGTCACCGAGGGGCGCCTGGTCCTGATCCAGCTCAACGCCTGGGGCAAGCCCAACCTGGAGAAGACGTACAACGTCCGGTTGGACGGCGTCCAGGTGGTGGGCAACAGCCTGGTCCTGACCCTGCCGGGCGAGGCGAAGCCGAAGAAATTCCGCGCCTATATGGGGCTCAGGGCGATCACCGGGTTCGACTGGCAGGAGTTCAAGGCGGCGTTGGGGCAATAGCGCCGGCCGATCCAGGCAGCGGGAACGATCGCCCTTCTGATGCGTACTAGCAGGGAGGCGAGCGAGGCCTCGGGGTTTCGGCAGGGTGCCGGGGCCAAAGCAAAATGGAGAACAAGAAATGGAAGCAAAACGGATCCTCATCGTGGACGACGATGCCGACTTTGTCATGGCCGTCCGGCTGATCCTGGAGAGCGCCGGGTACCTGGTCGAGGATGCTCCCGACGGCAAGACCGGCCTGGAAAAGATGCGCGCCAACCGCCCCAACATGGTGCTGATGGACGTGATGATGGCCAGCCCCCTCGACGGGTACTATACCACGCAGGCTATCTTCGATGACCCCGAGCTGAGCCAGGTCCCGGTGCTGATGGTCTCCTCGATCACCAACACCGAGTACGCCAGCTCCTTCCCGACGGACCAATACCTCAACATCGTCGACTTTGTGGTCAAGCCGCCCGACCCGCAGCAGCTCCTGGCCAAGGTCAAGACCTGGATCAAGTAACGCCGATCGTGGGTTGCAGGGCCAAGTCGCCCACTCTGCGTAATAAAGTTTGGCCCTTTCAAGCAGCAAGGTAGCCGGACAAGCACAGGGAAGATTGCACCGCCGAGGACGCAGAGAGCGCGGAGATTTTCCTGGTTTTCCGCCCGCGAAAATCTCCCGGCATGCTTCTCTCGGCGTCCTCGGCATTCTCGGCGGTGAAAGACCGTGCCTAGTCGCGAAAGGCCAGACTTCATTACGCAGCTTCTCCAAGGGCGATCCCTCCAACGAGAAGGACGGAATCCATTATCAGCATGGCCTGGGTGATGGAATCCGTCTTGCACATAGCCCTTCTTGACAGATTCCTCCCATCGTAGTATACTACCCCTGGATTGTTCCTTGTGGCACAAAGGGGTGCCTATGTACCGGCCCGATGCCCTGGATCGCCAGATCATCTCCCATCTGCAGAAGGATGGCCGCCTGTGTTACGCTGACCTGGCCCGCATTGCCGGCATCAGCGAAGCCACGGCGCGCCGCCGCGTCGAGCGCCTGCTGGCGGAGCAGGTGATGGAGGTCGTGGCCTGCGTGGACCCACGCCGGGTGGGCTTGGGCGTTGAGGCGGTGGTCTACCTGCAGGCCGACCTGGACAAGCTGACCCGGATTGGGCAGCGGCTGGCGGCCATGCCCGAGGTCCGGGAGGTCATCTACACCTCGGGGGCGCATGACCTGCTGCTGCGGGTGGCGCTGCCCTCCGGCGACGACCTGCTGCCGTTCCTCACCGGGCGCGTGGCGACGATCCCCGGCATCAAGGACAGCCAGACCTCCTACATCCTGCGGACGGAAAAGCGCCTGAGCGACTGGCAGTTGCCGGACATAGCGGTCGAAAGAGCGGCAGCGCCGTGCCCGCTGATCCTGGTGGTGGACGACGATGCCGATTTCGTCGCCGCGGCCCAGATGGTGCTGGAGGCGGACGGCTGCCGGGTGGCTGCGGCCGCCAACAGCCGCGAGGCGCTGGCCTTCCTGCTTACCCAGCAGCCGCAGTTGGTGCTGCTGGACCTGATGATGGAGACGCCGCTGGCCGGGCTGGAGGTGGCCCAGGCGGTGCGGGCGGACAAGCGGCTGCGGGGGGTGCCCCTGCTGGCCATCTCGGCCATACGCGCTTCCCGGTGGGCCGGCAGCCTGCCGCCGAACGAAGAGCTGCCGTTTGACGATTTCGTGGACAAGCCGATCGAGCCGCAGCAGCTCCTGGACAAGGTGCGGAGGTTCATCGGCCAGGAAGGGCCGGCGGGCCCCAGGAAAGATGAGCCACCAGGCGCCCGCGGCCCGGGGACGGCGAACGGCATCGAGAACTGATATGCGCATCGGACGCTACGAGTTTCCCGAGGATCGGCTGTACGACCACTTCCACAACTGGGTGCGCATGGAGGGCCGGTTGGCCGTCCAGGGCATGACCGACTATGCGCTGCAGATGGCCGGGGCGATCCTCTACATCGAACTGCCGCGGGTCGGCCGACAGGTAGAGCAGGGGGAACAGCTCACCGCCCTGGAGACCGAGGCCGGCATCGTCCGCCTGCGCGCCGCCGTCAGCGGCGAGGTCGCCGCCACCAACCCCCTCCTGCAGGAGAACGCCCGCCTGATCCACCGCGAGCCGTACGGCCAAGGCTGGATCGTCAAGATCTTTCCCTTTCGCCCCGACGAGCTCCAGCAGTTGGAGCGGCCCGAGGACCCCGCTTTCCAGCGGTGGTTCCAGGAGCATCTCTCCGGGCAGACGGCGGCGCCGCCGGACCGCGAGGTCCTGGCCCTGCGGCAGGACCTGGAGCGGGCCTACTCGCGCATGGAGACGCTCTACGAGATCGCCCGTGCGGCCACCTCGTCCCTGAACCTCTCCGAGGTCCTGCAGACCGTCGTCCAGCGCACCGCCCAGGCGTTCGGCGGCAAGGGCTGCTCCATCCGCCTCCTCGACGAGACGGGGCAGTCGCTGGGGATCGCCGCCGCCTGGGGGCTCAGCGAGGAGTACCTGCAAAAGGGCCCGGTGGAGGTGCGGCAGAGCGGCATCGACCGCGAGGCCCTGCAAGGCCGGCCGGTGATCGTCCTGGACGCGCCGCACGACCCCCGCACCCAGTACCCCAAGGAACTGGAGCGCGAGGGCATCTGCTCCATCCTGTGCGCCCCCCTCATGGCCCGCGGCAAGGCCATCGGTGTCATCCGCGTGTACAGCGCCGCCTGCGAGCGCTACGGCGGGCGGGAGGCCGATTTCCTCTTGGCGATCGCCAACGAGGCCGCGGTGGCCATCGCCAACGCCATGGCCTATCAGAAGCTGGAGCAGATCGACCGGGCCAAGTCGCAGTTCGTGCTCACGGTGACGCACGAGCTGCGTTCTCCCGTCGCCACCGTGCAGAGCCTGCTGCGGGTTATCGCCAGCGGCTATGCCGGCGAGATTTCGGAGAAACAGAAGGAGCTGATCGCGCGGGCAGAGCGGCGGGCCGTCGTGCTGCAGCAACTGATCGACGATCTGCTGGACCTGGCGGCCGGCAAGGCCGAGCACCTCGCCGAATCGCCTCACCCGGTCGTCATCAACCCGCTCGTCGACAAGGTGGTGAACCAGCTCCGGCCGGTGGCCGATGAGAAGGCCCAGGAGCTGCGCGTGGGGGTTGCCGCGGAGGCGCTGACGGTCGTGGCCACCGCGGAGGGCATCGAGCGCATCCTGGTCAACCTGGTGGGCAACGCCATCAAATACACGCCCCGGGGTGGGCGCGTCGAGGTGGTCCTGGAGCGCCTGGACGGGGAAGCGCGCCTCACGGTGCGCGACACCGGGATCGGCATCCCCCAGGAGGCGCAGGCCCACCTGTTCGAGGAGTTCTTCCGGGCCGAGAACGCCAAGGCCGTCGAGCGCGAGGGCACCGGGCTGGGGCTGTCCATCGTCAAGAGCCTGGTGGACCGGTACGGCGGGCGCATCGGCGTGGAGAGCGCGGTCGGTAAGGGGACGACCTTCACCGTGTTCCTGCCGCTGCGGCCGGAGGAGGCGACCGAGACCCCGTGACGGAGACAGCCCACCGGCGCATGACGGAATTCGACACAAAAGGGGGGACATTTGCCCCATCTCGTTTTGACAATTGCCCTGGATTGTGCTACCATGGGTAAAGTTACAAAAAAACCCCGGTGGAGCGTGTTTTCCCAAGACCCCCTGAATGGTCCACGGTGGCGCCGAATGCTGGCGGCACGGCGAGGATAGGCAAGACAATAGCGAGGAGGCAGTCTACAATGGCCCTGGAACCGTTCGATCTGACGAAAGCGACACGGGACCACGATTTTGCCGAGAAGCTGGTCCCGGACAGGGGAAAGCTCTTCACCTGCATCCAGTGCGGCACCTGCACGGCTTCCTGCCCCACGGCCTATGCGATGGACTATAGCCCGCGGCAGTTGCTGCGCATGATCCAACTGGGGCTGTACGAGGAGGTCCTGCACAGCAAGACCTTTTGGCTCTGCACGACCTGCTTCTCCTGCACGGTGCGCTGCCCGCGGGGCATCTCGATCACCGAGACCTTCCAGGCGCTGAAACGCATGTCGATCGCCAAAGGGATGGAGAAGAAGGTGGACAGCGCCCGGTTCTACCAGACGGTGATGGATGTCGTGCGGCGCACCGGCCGGATGCACGAGACCGAGACGATGATGCGCTGGATGCTCAATTTCGAGGTGCTCAAGCTCAACCCCTTCCGGGTCCTGGGATTTGCGCCGATGGCCCTGGCCCTGCTGCGCAAGGGCAAGATGCCGCTGATCCCACACAAGATCCAGGGGGTAGACCAGATCCAAGCCATGTTCGACAAGGCCGCCGAGATCGAGGCGCGCCAGGAGGTGTCGCGATGAAGTACGCCTATTACCCTGGCTGCAGCCTGGAGGCCAGCGCCGTGGAGTACGATGTCTCGGCGCGGAGTGTCTTTCGGGCCCTCGACGCCGAGCTAGTAACCATCCCGGATTGGAACTGTTGTGGCTCCTCCCCGGCCCAGGCGGTGAACTACCTGATGTCGCTGGCCCTGCCGGCCCGCAACCTGGCCCTGGCCGAGAAAATGGGCATGGACACGGTGGTCGCCACCTGCAGCGCCTGCTACCTGAGCCTCTACCAGGTGGAGAAGCACTGCCAGCGTGACCCCCAGGTGCGGGCCCAGGTCGCCGAGATCCTGGCGGCGGCCGGCCTCAAGTACGAAAGCCGGGTGCGCGTCCGGCACATGTTGGACGTGCTGGCCAACGAAATCGGGCCGCAGGCCATCGCGGAGCGCAAGAAGCGGGACCTCAAAGGACTCAAGGTGGCCCCTTACTACGGCTGCCAGACGGTGCGGCCCTACCTGGCCTACGACGCCCCCGATCAGCCCATGACCATGGATGTCGTGCTCCAGGCCCTGGGGGCCGAGGTCGTCCCGTTCAGCCTCAAGGCCCGCTGCTGCGGCGGCATCAACATCACCACGGCCAAGGACCTCGGCATCAAGCTGGTCAGCGATCTGTTGACCGCCGCCGAGGGGGCGGATTGCATCGTCACCGTCTGCCCGCTCTGCCAGATGAACCTGGACTCGTACCAGGCGGACGTCTCGCGCTTCCTAGGCCGCGAGCTCAAGATGCCGGTGCTCTACCTGACGCAACTGATGGGGCTGGCCTTTGCCCTGCCCGATGCCGAGGTCCTGTTGAGCAAGAACATCTCCTCGCCCCAGCCGGTCCTGGCCCGGCTGGGCTAGAGGTGGCTCGCTCGCCAAGAGAGGGATGATATGAAGCTGGCCGAGATCGTAACCCTGCTGAACGGCAAGGCGCTTTTCGAGGCCGACATGGAGATGGAGATCAGCTGCGGCTCCGCCTCGGATCTGATGAGCGATGTCCTGGCCTTTACCGAGGCCGGGTCCATCCTCTTCACCGGGCTGACCAACCCGCAGGTCGTGCGCACCGCGGAGATGGCCGATATCAAAGCCATCGTTTTCGTCCGCGGCAAGGAGCCCCCGCCGGAAACGATAGAGTTGGCGCAGGAAAAGGGGATTCCCCTGGTGGCGACCGCCCTCCCGATGTTCGAGGTATGCGGGAGGCTGTACGAGGCCGGTCTGCGGAGCTGTGACATCACTTGCCAGGTCGGCTGGGATCGCTAGAACCCGGAGAAACCCGTCGCCCACAGGAACGCCCATGCCCGAGTTTACCAAGCTGCAGGAGCTCGTCTACGAGGTCAAGATCGAGGACGTGATGACCAAGGACGTCGTCGTCGTCAGCCCTGAGGTCAAGATGAGCGAGTTCCGCGAGATCCTGCGCGACCACCGCATCTCGGGCTGCCCCGTCGTGCAGGACGGCGAACTGATGGGAATCATCAGCATCGAGGACCTGATCAAGAGCGCCATTGCCGGGGAAATGGATGTCCGGGTCGGTGACCGGATGACCCCCCAACCCCTGACCGTCCGGGCCAGCGAATCGGTAGTCCTCGCCGTCAACTACTTTAACCGCCATGGCTTTGGGCGCTTCCCGGTGGTCGATAAGGAGGGCCACCTGGTGGGCATTCTCACCCGCGGGGACATCATCCGCGGGCTGCTCAAGCAGTTGGATGTCGAGTACCACCGCGAGGAGGCCCTGCGCCACCGGGTCAGCCATATCTTTGACGAGCTGGTCTCGGACCTGACCTCGATCTCGCTGCACTATTACGTCGCGGCCCGCGATTTCGACAAGGCCGGCCAGGCCTCCAGCAAGATCAAACGGGCCCTGAACCGGCTGGGGTTCTCGCCGCAGATCGTGCGGCGCGTGGCCATCGCCACCTACGAGTTGGAGATCAACCTGGTGATCCATACAACGGCTGGAGGCGACATCATTGCCGAGATCCAGCCGGAAAAGATCTTTATCCGGGCGATGGATACCGGTCCCGGCATCCCGGACATCGAAAAGGCCCTGCAGCCGGGCTTCTCCACGGCCGAGGAGTGGATCCGGGAGATGGGCTTTGGCGCCGGCATGGGGCTGGTCAACGTCAAGAAGTGCGCCGACGAGATGCTGGTGGAGTCGCCCAACCAGATGTGGACGTCGGTCAAGGTTGCCATCTACCTGAACGAGGACGGCGCCGGCGAGCCGGCAGCGTGAGGGTAGCGCGCATCCAGGAGGGCATGCATGAAACTCGAAGAGATCTGCCGGACCCTGTCGTTGTCCGTGCGCACGGCAGAGGGCAGGCTGAAGCGCGAGGTGACCGGCGGCTACGCCTCCGACCTGCTCAGCTGCGTGATGGCCAAGGCCCAGGCCGGCAACATCTGGGTCACGCTGCAGGCCCATCCCAACATCGTGGCCGTGGCCAGCCTGCTCAACCTGGCCGGCATCATCATCACCGAAGGCGTGGAACCCGACCCGGCCACCAGGACCAAGGCCGAGGAGGAAGGTATCCCCCTCCTGACAACGCCCTGGACGACTTTTACGGCGGTCAGCAAGCTGGCCGAGTTGGGCATCCGCGGCGTGGACTAGCGCGCCCCGGATCGCTCCGGGGGGTGCCGGGCAACAATGACGGATGAGCCACCGGAAAATGCGGAGCCGGCCAGCTCCTTTGAAGAGAACGGCGAGTCCCTGTGCGAGCTGCGGACGGTTGCAAACCCAAACCTGGGCCATTGGTCGGCTTGCATGCGCGAACTCAGTATGCACATCCTGGATGCCTTGGAGAACTCGCTCGCTGCGGGCGCCACGCGCGTTGAGCTGACCATCGTCGAAGACCTGGCAACCGACCGACTGGACATTACCATCCGAGACAATGGGCGGGGGATGAGCGCGGAGCAACTGGCCCGCGTGTTCGACCCCTTTTACACCACACGCCGGACGCGCCACGTGGGGCTGGGGCTGCCGCTTTTCCGGGAGGCAGCCCGGCGCTGCGCGGGCGATGTAACGCTCGAATCGCAGCCGGGCGTGGGGACGACGCTCCGCGCCACCTTTCAGCATAGCCACATCGACCGGGCGCCGTTGGGCGACATGGCGGGCACGCTGGTGACCTTTCTCCTCGGCGGGATCGTTGACCTGGCCTACCGCCACCGGGTGGGCGAACGGGAGTTCGCCTTCGACACGGCCGAGATACGGACGGAGTTGGGCGACACCCCCCTTTCGCACCCGGATGTGCGGCGGTGGCTACAGGCGTACATCGCCGAAGGGGAGAGAGAGTTGAAGGTTGAAAGTTGAAGGTTACCAAGCCGCTACCTGGACCGTAGCTCTCGACCTTCAACCCATAACACTAGGCTCTGCAGAGGTTGCAGACTTGCGTTTTTTCACAGCCGACTTGCATCTCCATACAGTCCTCTCCGCCTGTGCCGAGCTGGAGATGTTCCCCGACATGATCCTGGAGCGGGCGCAGGAGTTGGGGCTAGACCTGCTGGCAGTCACCGATCACAACTCGGCGGAGAACGCCGCGGCGATGATCCAGGCGGCAGCGGGCAGCGGGATCACGGTGCTGCCGGGGATGGAGGTGCAGACGCGCGAGGAGGCGCATATCCTCTGCCTGTTCGACACGCTGGAGCAGGCGCTGACCTGGCAGGGGATCGTCTATGGGCACCTGCCGCGGCTGAAGAACAAGGAGGAGGTGTTCGGCATGCAGGTGGTCCTGGATGCCCAGGGCCAGCCGGTCGACAAGAACGAGCGGCTGCTCCTGGCTTCCACGGACCTGGCGACGGAGGAAGTGGTCCATCGGGTACGGCAGTTGGATGGGCTGTGCATCCCGGCCCATGTGGACCGGCCGGCCTATAGCATCATCGCCAACCTGGGGTTCATCCCCCCGGGGCTGGAGATCGCCGGGGTGGAGATCTCCCATCTCGTCGGCGTCGAGGAGGCCCGGCGGCGATTTCCCCAACTGGCGCGCCTGGCGTTGGTGGGAAACAGCGACGCCCACCGGCTCAAGGACATGGTGCGGCGCACGACGTTTAAGATGGAACGGGGGACGGTGGCCGAGATCGCCCTGGCGTTGGCCGGCGAGGGCGGGCGCGGAGTGTGGGTGGACGGCGTCGCTTCCGGGGGAGGAACCGGTGCCACTGCCGTCTGCGAACAACCTCGTGCGTAGTCGAGGACGATGGGTGAGTCTTTGGATTGAGGTTGCCTGTCAGAGTTTGGTTCCAGCAGAAGGACCCGGCCGGCGTGCCGTTCGCACCTTGCAAACCGAAGAAGTATTCTGGGTCATCCTGGTCACATGTCTCCAGGACGGTGGGCGGGCCGAGCAGGTCGCCCGACAGGTGGAGGCGTTGCTGGCCGGGCCCCTGGACCTGGACGGACTCGCCGCCGCCGGGCCGGCGCTCCTGCACCCGGGCGAGCATGCCTCGCTGGCGCTCCTCCGAGTGTGCGAGGGCACGCGGGCGCAACTGGTCGAGGTGGACGCCCCGCCCCTCTTCCTGGCCCGCCGTGGCCGCCTGCTGCTCTTGCCGGTCGTGGAGGAAGAGCTCCGAGGCCGGCTGGTCCGCCGCTGCGAGTTTGCCCTGCAGGAGGGCGATCACCTGGCTATGGTGAGCGCCGAGTACATCCGGGCAAAGGGCTGGGACCGGCAGTGGGGCTGGCGGGACATCGCCCTTTCCATCCGCCGCCTGACCCAGACGGGTGGCGATGCCGAGCAGCTCCTGGGGGCGCTGGTGCGTATGTACCGTCGCCTGGCCCAAGGCGAAGAGGGCGCGGTCGCCGTGGTAGCGATGCACGTGCGTCCGCTGCGCCGGGTCATCCTGTGGAGCGGCCCGCCGGCCGACCCGGCGGACGATCCGCGAACGGTGGAGCGTTTCCTGGCACAGGAGGGAACCCACGTCATCTGTGGCGACACGACGGCCGCGGTTGCCGCCCGGGTGCTGGGGAGAGCCCTGGAGCAGGAGCCGCGTCCGCCCGAGGGCTGGGGCGAGGTGCCGCCCACCTGGCGGCTGGAGGGCGTGGACCTGGTCACCGAGGGGGTGGTGACGCTGCGCCGGGCGCGGGAGCGGTTGCGGGGCGCGGCCTCGGCTGCCGACCTGCCTCGCGCGGGCGACGGGGCGACCCGGCTGGCGCGGCTGTTGTTGGAGGCCGACGTCGTGCGGTTTCTCGTCGGCATGGCGGTGAACCCCGCCCAGCGGGACGGCGCCGTTTCCTGGCGCCAGGAGGTGATCGCGGGACTGGCCGCGGATTTGCGCGCCCACGGCAAGATCGTCTCCGTGGAACAGGTGGGCAACGGTGGAGCAAAGATATGTATGAGAGGTGGCAGACCGTGATTGACAGGAAGAATCGGGCGACGCAAAAGTGTGGAACGTGAAACGGCAAGACAAGGAGGTGCAACGCGATGGAGGAGAAAAAGATCGGTGTGTACGTCTGCGACTGCGGCGTGAACATCGCCGCCACGGTCAACACCGACCGGGTGGTCGAGTTCGCCCGCGGATTGCCTTCCGTGGCCGTGGCTCGGAAGTACAAGTACATGTGCTCCGAGCCCGGCCAGGACATGATCAAGAAGGACATCGGGGAACTCGGCCTCAACCGGGTGGTGGTTGCCTCCTGCACGCCGCGCATGCACGAGGTGACCTTCCAGGCGGCGGTGGCTGCGGCCGGCCTCAACCCCTACTACTTTGCTATGGCCAACATCCGCGAGCATGACTCCTGGATCACCGACGACCTGGAGCAGGCTACGGAAAAGGCCAAACGGCTGGTCGGCGCGGCGGTGATGCGGGTGGCCTATCAGGAGCCGCTGGAACCGCGCAAAGAACCGGTGACGCAGGCAGCGCTGGTCGTCGGGGGCGGCATCGCCGGCATCACTTCGGCGCTGGCCATCGCCGAGGCCGGCTACCATGTCTACCTGGTGGAACGCGAGCCCTCCATCGGCGGCCACATGGCCCAGTTGGACAAAACTTTCCCCACACTCGACTGTAGTACATGAATCCTCGGCCCCAAGATGATGGATGCCGGTCGGCATCCCAACATTACCCTCCTCTCCTACAGCGAGGTCGAAGCCGTTTCGGGGTACGTGGGCAATTTCCAGGTTAAGGTTCGCAAGAAAGCCCGCTATGTGGACACCAGCAAGTGCACGGGCTGCGGCACCTGCTGGACGGTCTGCCTGACGCGGCGCATCCCCCAGTTGAAGCTGATCAAAATGGGCAAGATGAGCATCGGCGAAAGGAGGGCGGGAGAACGATGAACATCGAGCGTGTCAACCAGATCATTGACAGCTATGGCGCCGACCGGGCCGCCAGTCTGGCCGTGCTGCAGGAAGTCCAGCAAGAGTTCAACTACCTGCCGCGCGAAGCGTTGGAGTTGGTGGCGGAACGCCTGGCCCTGCCGCTCAGCGAGGTCTATCACCTGGCCACCTTCTATCGCACCTTTAGCCTCAAGCCCAAGGGCAAGTACTGCATCCGCGTCTGCCTGGGCACGGCCTGTCACGTGCATGGTGGTCCACTGATCTTGGAACAGTTCGAGCGGCTTCTTGGGATCAAGGCCGGCGAGACGACCCCCGATGGAACCTACTCGCTGGAAGCGACCTCCTGCCTGGGCGCCTGCGCGCAGGCGCCCATCGTGATGTCGGGTAGCCAGGCCTTTCCGCAAATGACGACGGATCGCGTCGAAGAGGTGATCCGGGTGTGCAGCTGCGGCCTCGCCGAGCCGAACTAAGGAGGTAGGAACATGCCCAAGATCACGAGTCTGGCCGATCTACAACAACTGCGGCAGCACCTACAACGGGACATCAAGGCCCGCACGGACACGACCACAACCATCACCGTCGGCATGGGCACCTGCGGGATCGCGGCCGGCGCCCGCGAGGTCATGCACGCCATCCTGGCCGAACTGGACCGGCGGGGGATCACGGCCCACGTGACCACGGTCGGCTGCATCGGCATGTGCTCCAAGGAACCCCTGGTCGATATCCAACAGGGCGATGAACCCCGCGTCACCTACGGCAACATCGACACGACCAAGGTGCCGCGCCTGATCGACGAGCACATTGTCCAGGGCCGCGTGGTGGAAGAATGGGTCGTCGGCCGGATGGCCGGATAGGAGGAGACGATGGCCGAACAATACCGAGCCGACGTACTGGTCAGTTGTCTGCACGACCGCGCGCCGGATCTGCTCCCGGCCTTGCGGAAGGAGGTAGAGCAGCGCGGGCTGGCCGGCGAGGTGCGCATCGTCGAGGCCGGCTGCCGGGGCTTTTGCTCATTGGGGCCGGTACTGCTGGTCGAACCCGAGGGCACCTTCTATGTCGGCGTGCAGGCGGCGGACGTGCCCGAACTGGTGGAGGAAACGCTGGTCAAGGGTCGGGTGGTGGAGCGGATGACCTACCGCGAGCCGACCACCCGCAAGCGTATCCCCCGTTATCAGGACATCCCATTTCACCACAAACAGCAGCGCATCGTGCTGCGCCACTGCGGCCTGATCAACCCCACCTCCATCGAGGAGTACATCGCCGTGGGGGGCTACCAGGCCCTGGGTAAGGCGCTCAGCGAGATGACCCCCGAGCAGGTCATCGAGGAAGTCAAGAAATCGGGGCTGCGCGGGCGCGGCGGGGCCGGGTTCCCGACCGGCCGCAAGTGGGAGGCGGCTTGCAAAGCGCGCGGCGACATCAAGTACATGGTGGTCAACGGCGACGAGGGCGACCCCAACTGCTTCATGGACCGCGCCCTGATGGAGGCCGATCCGCACAGCATCCTGGAGGGAGCCATCATCGCCGCCTATGCCATCGGCGCCCACCAGGGGTTCTTCTATATCCCCTTCGAGCACACCCTGTCGATTCGGCATGTGCGCACGGCCATCGAGCAAGCCCGCGAGTACGGCCTCCTGGGACAGAATATCCTGGGATCCGGCTTTGACTTCGACATGGAGGTGCGCGTCGGGGCGCACTGCTTCGTCGGCGGCGAATCGACCGCCGTTATGGCTGCCGTCGAGGGCCGGGCCAGCGAACCGCGCTCCAAGTATGTCCATACTACCGAAAAGGGTGTCTACGAGCGCCCTTCCTGCTTGAACAACGTCAAGACGCTCTCCATCGTTCCCGAAATCATCATGAATGGGGCCGAGTGGTACGCCGGCATCGGCACCGAGAAGAGCAAGGGGACGACGGTATTTTCGCTGGCCGGCAAGATCAACAACGTCGGGTTGGTGGAAGTGCCGATGGGCATCACCCCGCGCGACCTGGTCTTCAACATCGGCGGCGGCATCCCGGGCAAACGCCGGTTCAAGGCGCTGCAGATCGGCGGTCCCTCGGGCGGCTTTTTGCCCGAGAGCTTGCTGGATATGCCGATGGATTACGAGACGCTGGACCAGGCCGGCGCGATGATGGGCACCGGTGGCGTGATCATCGCCGATGACCACACCTGCCTGCTCGACACGGTCAAGTTCTTCCTGGAGTTCCTCCAGGAAGAGTCGTGCGGCAAGTGCGTGCCCTGCCGGGAAGGCTTGCCGATCATGCATGCCATTCTGACCCGTTTCACCAAGGGCGAGGGGTCGATTGCCGATCTGGAGGTGCTGGAGTCGCTAGCGAGATCGATCAAGGCGACCTCGCTGTGCGGCCTGGGCAAGTCGGCGCCGAACCCGGTGCTCAGCACGCTGCGCTACTTCCGCGACGAGTACCTGGCCCACATCGAGCAGAAAAAGTGCCCGGCGGGGGTCTGCAAGGCGCTGGTTACCTTTGTCATCAACGACAAGTGCACCGGCTGCGGCGCCTGCGCCCGCAAGTGCCCGCAGAACGCCATCAGCGGCGAGCTCAAGCAGCCTCACACCATCGACCAGGCCCTGTGCATCAAGTGTGGGGTCTGTCGGGACACCTGCAAGTTCGATGCCATCTCGGTGGCCTGAAGGAGGACGATATGGCAAAACTCATCATCGACGGACAGGAGTTCCAGGCCGAGGAAGGCCAGACCGTCCTGGAGGTGGCCCGCAAGAACGGCGTTGCCATCCCAACGCTCTGCTATCACCCGGCGCTGGAGCCCTACGGCGGCTGCCGCCTCTGTATGGTAGAGGTGATCCGCCATGGTTGGCCCCAACTGGTCACTTCCTGCACCTACCCGGCATGGGACGGCATCGAGGTCAAGACGCGTTCCCAAGCGGTGATCGAGGCCCGCAAAGCGGTGTTGGGACTGCACCTCTCGCGCTGCCCGAACGTACCGTTGATCCAAGACCTGGCCCGCGAGTACGGGGTGCTGGAGCCGCCTTTCCCGACGGACAACCCGGAGGAAAAGTGCATCCTTTGTGGCCAGTGCGTGCGCGTTTGCCACGAGATGGTCAAGGCCAATGTGCTGAACTATGTGGATCACGGCCCGAACCGCAAAGTGGGTCCGGCCTTTATGGAAAAGACCCGCCAGTGCATCGGTTGTGGGGCCTGCACCATCGTCTGCCCCACCGGGGCCATCGACATGCTCCTGAGCCGCGAAGGCGTCTACTTCGACAAGGACTATGCCGTCTACGAGCAAAAACCGCTCGGTCCGACCTCGGCCATCTATGTGCCTTCCCTGCAGGCCGTCCCGCGCGTGCCGGTGATCGACACCGATGCCTGCATCCGCTTTCGCCAGAACGACCGCACCAACGGCCAGATCGACGACGCCTGCGGGGCCTGCCAGATGATGTGCGAGGCCGGGGCGGTCGATTTCACCCAGAAAGACGAGTTCCTCGACCTGAGCGTGGGCACCATCGTCGTCGCCACGGGCTTCCAACTCTGGGACGCGCACAAACTGCCGCAGTACTCCTACGGCAAATCGCCCAACATCATCACGGGGCTGGAGTTCGAACGCCTCTCCAACGCCGGCGGCGTCACCGGCGGGCAGATTCTGCTGGCCGACGGCCGCCGGCCGGAAAAAGTGGCCATCATCCACTGCGTCGGCAGCCGCGATCACAATGCCCACGAGTACTGCTCGCGCATCTGTTGCATGTATGCCCTCAAGCATGCCCACCAGGTGCGCGACAAGACCGGTGCCGAGGTGTACGAGTTCTACATGGACATGCGCGCCTTCGGCAAGGCCTACGAAGAGTTCTACGAGCGCGTCCAGGAGGAAGGGGTCGTCATGGTGCGTGGGCGCGGGGCCGAGGTCGAGGTCCTGCCCGGCGGCAAGCTCCGCGTCAAGGGCGAGGACGCCAATCTGGGCCGGGTGGTAGCGGTGGATGTGGACATGGTCATCCTCAATACCGCCGTCGAACCGGTCCACGACGCCAGCAAGATCGCCACACTCTTTGGCCTGGGGCGCACCACCGACGGTTTCTTCGCCGAACGCCACCCCAAACTCGCTCCGGTCCAGACCAACACCGAAGGCATCTTCCTGGCCGGAAACTGCCAGGGGCCGCGCGATGTCCCCGACACGGTGGCCCATGCGGGAGCGGCCGCAGTGGAAGCGCTGCGCCTGCTGGTGCGCGGCGAGGTCACCATCTCGCCCGTGGTGGCCCAGGTGAACCGCGACAAATGCGTGGGCTGCGGCGACTGTCTGCTGGTCTGCCCCTACACCGCCATCACCCGCGTCGAGGGCAAGGCCCAGGTCAACCCGGCCCTGTGCCAGGGCTGCGGCACCTGCGCCGCCACCTGCCCCTCTCAGGCGATCACCGCCCTGCACTTTACCGATGAAGAGCTCGTCGCCCAGGTGGACGGCCTGCTGGCCCTGTATGCTTGAAAGGACGGCTGCCATGACCGAATCGTTTGAACCGCGGATCGTCGCCTTCCTATGTAACTGGTGCTCCTACGCTGCGGCGGACAGCGCCGGCGTGGCCCGCATGAAATCGCCGGCCAACATCATGCCGGTGCGCGTGATGTGCTCCGGCCGCGTCTCGCCCGAAGTGGTCCTGCGCACCTTTCGTTCCGGCGCCGACGGGGTGCTGGTGCTCGGCTGCCATATCGGCGACTGCCACTATGTCAGCGGTAACCACCGCACGGCCAAGCGTATGCCGCTGGTGCGCAAATTGCTGAGTTACGTCGGGATCAACCCGGACCGCCTGCGCCTGGAGTGGGTTTCCTCGGCCGAAGCCCCGCGCTTCGCCCAGGTGACCAAGGAGTTTGTGGAAACGATCCGGGCGCTGGGCCCCATTGCCCAGGAAGTCCCCCCCCAGTAGGCCGGGTGAAAGAGATTACGGAGGCCAGTATGACAATCGATCAAGTCCGTGCCCGTGTCGCGGAAAAAGTTGCGGAACTCGACGGCATCGTGGGCCTGCGGCGGAATGCCGAGGGGGTCGCCCCCTACCTGTTCCATGCCGGCGATGACCTGTCCGAACTGGTGCTCAGCCCGCGCTACCCGCTCTCCACGGTGGTCTCGCTCCTGCATAAACGCTACCCCGAGGCGCGCATCGGCGTCGTCGCCCGCGGCTGCGACATCCGAGCCATGGTCGAGATGGCCAAGCGCAACCAGGTGGACCCCGAACGCCTCTACATCCTGGGGGTGACCTGTAGCGTCGAGGAGGCCGCAGAGTGCAACTGCGCCGCCCCGCAGCCACCGCTGGAGAAATGGCCCCAGGCCGAAGAGATCGGGGAGCCTGCGGGGCCCGGCCCACAGAACCCGCTCTTTGCCCAGTACGACGCCATGTCGCTGGAGGAGCGGCGCGCCTTCTGGCAGCAGCAGTTCCTCAAATGCGTCAAGTGCTTCGGCTGTCGCAACATCTGCCCGGAGTGCTTCTGTGAGGCCTGCGCCCTGGAAGACCCCCTGTGGGTCGAGCGCGGCGTCCTGGCCCCGCCCTTCCCGATGTACCACCTGGTGCGGGCTATGCACATGGCCAGCCGCTGCATCTCCTGCCGCCAGTGCGAGCTGACCTGCCCGGCCCACATTCCGCTCTCCACGCTATACGAACTGCTGCGGCGCGACGTCTCCGCCATGCTCGGCTACATGCCTGGGGCCGACCTGGAGGCCAAGCAGCCGCTGTCGCTTTCGCTGGCCGATGCGCCCATCTTGCAGTAAAGGAGGGAACACGATGGACTATCGTAGCGTCCACACCACCTGTGGCTACTGCGGCACCGGCTGCAGGCTCTACATCCAAGTGCTCGACGGCCAGGTCGTCGGCGTCTGGCCGGATAAGGAGCACCCGGTCAGCCAGGGCAGCCTGTGCATCAAGGGCTGGAACGCCGCCGCCTTTGTGCACCATCCCGAGCGGCTGACAACGCCGCTCATCCGCCGCGATGGCCAGTTCGAGGAGGTCACCTGGGACGAGGCCCTGGACTACGCCGCCGAACGGCTGCGGGCCATCCGCGACCAGCACGGCGGCGACAGCCTGGGCTTTCTCACCTCGGCCCGTTGTACCAACGAGGAGAACTATCTGCACCAAAAACTGGCCCGTGTGGGGTTCAAGACGAATAACGTGGACCACTGTGCGCGACTTTGACACTCCCCTACCGTGGCCGGTCTGGCCGCAGCGTTCGGTAGTGGAGCTATGACCAACTCGATCCCCGAGTTCAGCGGAGTGTCCAAGTCCATCCTGGTCATCGGGTCGAACACCACCGAGACCCACACGCTGATCTCCAGCCACCTGATGGCCGCCAAGGAGCGCGGGGCCAACCTCATCGTCATCGACCCGCGGCGCAATCAGATCGGCCGGCTGGCCGATCTCTACCTACAGCCTCGCCCGGGCACCGACGTGGCCTGGCTCAACGGGCTGATGAACGTTATCCTGAGCGAGGGTTTGGCCGACGAGGCCTTTATCGCCGAGCGCACCGAGGGCTTCGAGGAGCTCAAGCAGGTGGTGGCCGAGTACACGCCGGAAAAGGTCGAGGAGATTTCCGGCATCAAGGCCGAGGACCTGCGCGCCGCCGCCCGCCTCTTTGCCCAGAACCGGCCCGGCGCCCTCCTCTATACGATGGGCATCACCCAGCACACCACCGGCGTGGACAACGTCAAGTCGTGCGCCAACCTGCAGATGCTCCTGGGCAACATGGGCGTGGCCGGCGGCGGCGTCAACCCGCTGCGCGGGCAGGTCAACGTCCAAGGAGCCTGCGACATGGGGGGCCTGCCCAACGTCTACCCGGCCTACCAGGTGGTCACCTCGCCGGAGGTCAAGGCCAAGTTCGAGGCCGCCTGGGGCGTCGAGGGGCTGCCCGACAAGGTCGGCCTGACGGTGACCGAGATGATCCCAGCGGCCGGCGAAGGGCGCATCCGCGGGCTGTACGTGATGGGCGAGAACCCCATGCTCTCCGACCCCGACCTCAACCACGCCCGCCACTGTCTGGAGCAGCTCGAGCTGCTGGTCGTGCAGGACATCTTCCTTTCCGAGACGGCGCAACTGGCGCACGTGGTCCTGCCGGCCGCCTCCTTCGCCGAAAAGGACGGCACCTTCACCAACACCGAACGGCGGGTGCAACTGGTGCGCCAGGCCATCGAACCGGTGGGCCAGGCCAAACCGGACTGGGAGATCATCTGTCTGCTGGCGAAGAAACTGGGCCTGAGTGGGTTCGACTTTGCCTCGCCCAAGGAGATCATGGAGGAGGTGAACCGCGTAGCCCCCAGTTATGCCGGCATCACCTACGAACGGCTGACAGAACTGGGCTCGCTGCAGTGGCCCTGCCCGGCCGTGGACCATCCCGGCACGCCCTTCCTGCACAAGGGCAAGTTCAGCCGCGGGCTGGGCAAGCTGCATGCCATCCCCTTCAAGCCGCCGGCCGAACTGCCGGACGACGAGTACCCGCTGACGCTGACCACCGGCCGGGTGTCGGCGCAGTACCACACCGGCACCACCACCCGGCGCTCGCCCAAACTGGAGCAGGAGGCGCCCGCGCCCTACATCGAAATCCACCCCGAGGATGCCGTGCGCATCGGACTGAACGGCCACCGCCGAGTACGCGTTATCAGCCGCCGCGGGCAGATCGAAGTGGACGTACGCGTCACCCGCCGCATCCAGCCGGGCATCGTCTTCATCCCGTTCCACTTTGTCGAGGCCGCGGCCAATACGCTGACCAACGCCGCCGTGGACCCGGTGGCCAAGATTCCCGAATTCAAGGTCTGCGCCGTCAAGGTGGAGCCTGTGTCCTGATCTCTGCCAGGAGGTTGTGATGGAATTGCGCAAGATCTACGAGTATGCTTTGCAGCGCGAACACGAAGGCAAGCGCTTCTTCGAGGAAAACGCCGCCCGCCTGAAGCACGCCGCTGCTGTCGGAGCTTTCAAGGCCCTGGCAGCCGAGGAGCAGAAGCATATCGCGTTCATCGAGGGGTTGATCGCCGCCCTGGACCAGGGCGTGCCGGCACCGGCCGCGCTGGGCACGGCACTGGAGAAAGAGGGCTTTTTCTCCCAGCGGGCCAACGCCGAACTACTGGACCAGACGGTGATCGAGGCCATGGTACCGGACCTGCCGGTGCTGCGCACCGCCTACCTGATCGAGCGCGACTTTGCCGACTTTTACGCCATGGCCGCGAGCAAGGCCGAAGGCGAGGCCAAAGAAGCGCTCGAGATGCTGGCCCGCTGGGAGCGGGGGCATGAGGCGCTCTTCCGGCAGATGCACGACCGCGCCTTTGAGGAATACGCCCAGATGCCCTGGGGCGGCTAGCCCGCGGGGTGGCTCGGCCCCGCGAAAGGGGGTGGTCGGCACAGTCCCTACCAGTCTTTCTTTTGCGTCTACCTCACACAGGTGGTCAACGGCCGGGCCGGTCCGGCCGTACGGCAATCACGACAAGGAGGACCAAAAATGAGTGAACAGCAAATCTCCTTCGATGCCCTGCTCCCTCCCGACATGGCCGCCAAGGCCGAGGGTATCGGGGTAAAGAAGGCCAATCTGGCCCTGCCACAGATGTTTATGCTGGCTGTCCTGGCCGGCGCATTCATCGCGATGGGGGCCATCTTCTGCACGACCGTCTTGGCCGGCAGCATCTCGATCACCGACCCGACCGGGGCGGCGGTTGCGAGCACCGCGCTGCCCTACGGCTGGAACCGCTTCCTGGGCGGCCTCGTCTTTACCGTCGGCCTGATCCTGGTCGTGGTCGGCGGCGCCGAGCTCTTTACCGGCAACAACCTGATCACCATGGCCTGGGCCAACGGCAAGGTGACCATACTGCAACTGCTCCGGAACTGGGTCGTCGTGTACATCGGCAACTTTGTCGGCTCGATCCTGACGGCGTACATCATGTTCCTGAGCACGCAGTATACTTTTGGCAATGGCGCGATCGGCAAGACGGTGTTGAGCATTGGGCAGGCCAAGTGCAGCCTGGACTTTATCCCGGCGGTCGCCCTGGGCATCTTCTGCAACGCCCTGGTGTGCATGGCGGTCTGGATGTGCTTCAGCGCCCGCTCGACGACGGACAAGATCCTCTCCATCATCCCGCCCATCGCCGCCTTTGTCGCGGCCGGGTTCGAGCACAGCGTGGCCAACATGTACTTTATCCCCATCGCCCTGTTTGTCAAGATGGACACCGCCTGGATGGAAAAGGTCAAGATCGATCCGGCGACTATCAGCAACCTGACGTGGGGCAACTTCTTTTTCAAGAACCTGCTGCCGGTGACGATCGGCAACATCATCGGCGGGGCGGTCATGGTCGGGCTGGTCTACTGGTTCATCTACCTGCTGCCGAAGAAGAGGGCGGCGGCCAAGTAGGTCTCGCTGCTTCTGCCGTTTCCGCAAGCTGGGGTGCCGCAGCAGTGCGGCACCCCAGTTGATTGCTGTCTGTATATCGTCGTGCCGGGGAAACTGCCAGGGGAGAGTGGGGGGGCAGTAGCACTCACCCCGCGGGATCGACCATTCCCATTTCCGCCAGCAGCTGCAGCGTCTCCTGGGCCTCCCTCGTCCAGCCGGCTGATGGCGAACCCGGTGTGCACGACGATAGTCACCCGCCTGGGCCTCGGGCAGGTAGGCCAGGCAGATGTCACGCACGATGCCGCCGAAGTCGACCTTGGCCATGCGCAGGAGGCCGGAGTCGTCCACCGCGGTGATGCGTCCGGGGATGGCCAGGCACATCGGCTACCCCCTCCCCGCGCGGTTCGCCCGCACCCCTTCCCGCAGCCAGTCCAGCCAGGCCGCCAACCCCTCGCCGGTCCGGCAGGAGAGCGGGAAAAAAGCCAACCCGGGGTTGAGGATCTCGACCCCGCGGACCGCCGCCTCCACGCCCAGCCCAACGCCTGCCCTGCCTGTGGACCGCAGCTCACATTTCGCTCCCCCCGGGGCACTCCCCAGATCCCAAGGCGACCAAGCCCTCCGGGATGCCCGGGAGCTGCTGGCCGCCGGCAAGGTTGTCGCCGTCAAGGGACTTGGCGGCTTTCACCTGGCCTGCGACGCCACCAGCGATGCCGCTCCGAGGAGCCGATCGCCAGGGACAACGACAAGGCGCTGGAGCGGCTCGCCGGCCTGGCCGACGCCTTCCTGCTGCACGACCGCGACATCCACGCCCGCTGCGATGACTCGGTCACCCGCCTCTTCCAGGGGGCAGAGCTGCCGGTGCGCCGCTCGCGGGGCTATGCCCCGTACCCCGTGCACCTGCCGTTCTCCGTGCGGCCGGCCCTGGCCGTCGGCGGGGAGCTGAAGAACACCTTCTGCCTGACCCGCGAGCGCTACGCCTTTCTCAGCCAGCACATCGGCGACATGGAGAACTATGAGACGCTGGGCTTTTTCACCCAGATGGTGGAGCAGCTCGGGCGCACCTTTCGC
>CAZQFV010000024.1:0-56996 GCA_964592645.1 uncultured Chloroflexia bacterium | reverse complement strand
GCTCTTTTTCAGCATCTTTTTCTACAGGGGTATGTCCCCAGCGTGAAACGCTCACGGGCCCGGTACGCCGGGCCCCGACCCTTTTGGGCTTGGAGGTTCGCTTATTTCTCTCGCTCCCGGTCCATCCTCTGCACCTCCGGTTCCATCCCCAGTTGGCCGAAGAGGTCGCGGGCCTCGTCCCACATGGCGGCGCCCCTTTGCGGGTCGCCCTCGGCCAGCTCCAGGCGGGCCCACTCGCGCAGCGTGCGGGCCCGCTCGCCGGCCGCTCCGCGGGCGGCAAAGATGCGCAGGCTCTCGGCGAAGCAGTCGGCGGCGGTATAGGGCCGCTCGTCCAGGAGCAACGTCCCGCCTCGGGCCCGCGCCACCAACCCTAGCACCCGCCAGTCCCGCCCGAGGAGGTCCTGTGCGCCCATGCGCTGGCTAATGGCCAGCGCGCGGCGTACTGCGGTCTCGGCCTCGTCCAGGCGGCCCAACCCCAGGTAGGCTTCGGCCAGGAAACGGTAGCTGTTGGGTGCCTCGTAACTGTTGTCGCCGAACTCGGTCAACAGGGCTTTCAACGCCGCGACGCCCCGGCCGTACTCCCCCTGGCCCACCAGGGCGCCTCCCAGGTTGCTGCGGTAGAGCAATTCGGAGTCGCGGCTGCCGATGGACCGGGCGATCTCCAGCGCTTCCTGGAAGCGGGCTGCCGCCGCGGTATAGTCGCCGCGCATGTAGGCGTTGGCCCCCAGGTTGTTCAGCATACTGGCTGTCCGTTCGCGGTTGCCGTTCCGGCGGCAGATGGCCAGCGCTTCTTCCCAGTCTGCCGCGGCCGCGCTGTAGTCGCCCAGGATCCAACTTCCGACGGCCAACAGGTGCCAGGCCTGGGCGATGCCCGGAAAATCGTCCCCTTCGCGCAAGAGATCCAGGGCTTGCTGGGCCAACGTCCGGACCCTGTTCCCTTCCCCATAGTGGTATAGGACCCAGGCCTGCGCCAGGAGCACCCGTGTCCGCAGGGCCGGGTTGCCGGACCCCTGGGCGATCCGTTCTGCCCTTTCCGTGGCGGCTCTTGCGGCGTCCAGGTTCGCCTGCCGGCAGTACACATTGCCGGTCGTGATCAGGGCCCAAACCTCCGTCTCCGGGTCGCCATGGGCTGCGGCTAGGGTCTGCAATGCCGCCAACGCTTCCAAAGCTTGTGGAAAGCGCGCCTGCCGCTGCAGCATGCCGGCCAGCCCGCGCAAGAGGGGCAGCCGTTTCTTGGCCGTTTCCTCGGTTTCCGGCAGCAGTTCCAGGGCCTGTTCGTAGTACTCCACGGCCACTGCCGGAGCATCGGCCTCCTGCGCCTGGTTGCCGGCGCGCCCGTACCATTCGGCGGCGAGTTCCCGATCCCCGGCCTGCCGGTAGTGCCCGGCGATCACCGCGGCCCACTCGTTGGACCGCTCGCCGCTCACCTGGGCCAACCACTCGGCGGCCCGCCGGTGGTAGGCCGGCCGCTGTTTCTTTAGCGTATACTCGTAGACCACGTCGCGCAGGAGGGCATGCTTAAAGTGGTACTCTTCTTCTCCCGGCAGTTGGGTCGCCGCCTGGCGGTAGACCAGGTCCCGGCGCTGTAGCTCTTCCCAGAGGCTGTCCGGGGGCGACGCGCCGGCGATATAGGCCACCGCCCCGCGCCAGAATACCCGCCCGACCACGGCCGCCTGCTGCAGCGCCTGGCGGCCGGCCGGGCCGAGCCGCTCCAGGCGGGCCTGCAGCACCGCCTGCACCGTCCGCGGCACGCTCAGCCCCGCGGAGCGCTCCTCGCGCACCTGCCAGGTGTCGGCGTCCGGCACGAGGACCCCCTGTTCGATCAGCCAGTGCACCAGTTCCTCGGTGAAGTAGGGGTTGCCCCCGCCGCGCTCGACCAATAGTTCGATCAGCCATTCCGGCGGCGCGGTCACCTTCTGCAGCAGCTCATAGGCCAGCTCTACGGCCCGTTGCTCGTCCAGCGGCGCCAAGTCCAGGCGCAGATGGCGGGGCTGGTCCGCGCCGACCCAGGCGATGTCGCGCTCCCAGAACTCGGGTCGCGCGGCGCCCACGGCGCACAGCGGGCCTCGCGAGGCCCCGGCCAGCAGGCGGGAGAGGAGGGCCAGCGATTCCCCGTCGCCCCAGTGCAGGTCCTCCAGCAGCAGCACGGCCGGACCGCGGGCGCACAGCTCCCCCAGGTATTGGCGCAGCAGCACCTCCGCCCGTCCGCGGATCTGGGGGCTGTCCTCGACGATGGGGGCGATCCAAGGACTGGTCTCCATGCCAAAGCCGATGAGCTGACCGATAAAGGCGGTGGCCTCTTCGCCGGCGGCCGGCCCCAACACCTCGGTCAGGCCGGCGGCGAGCTTCTCCCGCGCGGCGGCCGATGTATCCCCGTCGCGGATACGAAAGTGGAAAGAGAGCAGTTCGCGCAGCAGATGGTAGGGGGTGTGCGCGGTGTGGGGCCAAGCGCGCGCCCGCAGGTGCCGGATCGTCTCGGGTCGCAGCTCCAACCAGTGCTCGAACTCGGATATCAGCCGGCTCTTGCCCACGCCGGCCTCGCCGCTCATCGTAATCCAGCGCACCTCGGCGCGGTCCCGGGCCTGTAGGTACGCTTCCTGCAAGATGGCCAACTCGCTTTCACGCCCCACCGTCCGCGTATACAACCCGGCCAGCCCGCGGGTGGGCATATGAAAGGCTCGGTCCTTTTCGCGCAGCACCACGTAGGTCTGCAGGGGCTCGGCCTTGCCCTTGGTCAGGAGCGGCGGCTGGGGCTGGACTTCGAACAGCCCACGCACCAGCCGGTAGACGGACTCGGAGATGACCACCCCGCCCACCGGGGCGGCGTGCTGCAGGCGGCTGGCCACATTTACCGTGTCGCCTATCGCCGTATACTCGCCGGTCGTTCCCACTCCCCCCAGCAGCACCAGCCCGCTGTGTACGGCGATGCGCAGGCGCAGGTCCGGCTCTGGGCGTGGCGTAGCGGCCTGTGCTGCCTGCATTGCCAAAGCGGCCCGGATCGCCCGCTCGGCGTCGTCCTCGTGGGACTCGGGCAGGCCGAAGAGGGCCATCACGGCGTCGCCGATATGTTTGTCCACCACGCCGCCGTAGTCGGCGATGATCCTGTCCAGGCGGGTCCACAGGGCGTTGATGGCGTCATGCACGTCCTCGGGGTCCATGGCCTCGGTGGCCGCGGTGAAGCCGGAGACGTCGGCAAAGAGGACCACGGCCTGCTTGCGCTGCTCGGCACGAGGCTGCCGCTCCAGCAGGGCCAGCCTTTCGCGCAGCGGGGCCAGGGCGCTGTCGACCACGGCGTCGCCCAGGAGCGCGCGCTGCTCCTCGAGGTGCTCGATGGCCCGACGGATTTGCTCTTGTTCATCCATCGATCGTTCTCCGTCCGCATTCTCAACGGGCGGTGTATGCCAGGTCCCTCCAGAAGGCGGCGTTCTCGCCGTCCCACCCGGCCATGAGCATCCAGGAATCGGCCAATACCAGCACGCGGCCGGCGCCATGCTCCAACAGCGCCACGGCCGGGGCGGCGGCGCGGCCCCCCGTGGCCAAGACGGTCCCCTGGGTCAGGGTGAAGCCCACCCCGTTCCCGCGCACCCACTCCAGTTCTCGCACCCCGCTCAAGATTGGGCTGGCGGCCACGACCGTCACGCGGTCGCCGTCGAGGGGCTCTCCCCCGTAGGCGACGCCGAAAGGGGCCGCCAGGTCGTTCATCGCCGCCCAGTCCTCGTTGGCGGCAACCGCCCGGGCGGAAAGGTCGCGCTGGTGGGCGCTATTGGTCAGCACGAGCAGCCCGCCCCGGGCGACATACGCCTCCAGGCAATCTACCTCCGTCGCGCTCCAACCCTCGTCGTACGGCGCGGCGTCTGTCGGGGGATAGTCCAGCACCGGCAGGGCCACCACCAGGGCGGCGCCGGCCAGGTCGGGTGCGGTCACGGCCTGCCCGTAGGGCACCGTGTCCACATCGTAGCCGGCCGCGGCCAGGGTGGCGGCGAAGTCGGCCAGGTTGCCTGGGGTGTTGGAGGCGATCTCGCAGTGGCTGGCCACGATCAGGGCTCGGCGCTGCGGCGGAGGGGTGTCGCGTAGCGCCGGGGGTTGCCGGCCGGCCTCCACTGCGGCCACGAGCGTCAGTTGGGCCATCTCCGTGATCTCGTCGACGACTGCCCAGGCCCGGTGGACCGTGTCGTAGGGATCGTGGATGCGGCCGGCGTAGTGCAAGCCGCTAGCCGTGGCCATGGCCTGCGGGTCGCCGTGGATGAGCTGGATATTGGGCACGTCGAAGGTGGCCAGGGCCAGGTTGTCGGCGGCCCCGCGGCCGGCCGCGGTCTGGACGGGGCCCAGCCCATAGCGCGCCGCGGCCGTGGCCAGGTAGTCGGGAGCGCGGTGCTGCTCGTCCCCCAGGGTGCCGGCCGCCCAGGTGCGCAGGCGCAGCCCGCCGGCCACGCCGGGAAGCGGCCGGGTGGGGCAATCGACGATCAGCGCCAGGAGGGTGCGGTCCAGCAGCTCGGGATGGGCGGCGGCAAAGGCGTAGGACCCCAGGAGGCCGGCTTCCTCGGCGCCGAACCAGACCAGGTAGAGGTCGACGGCCGGCCGGACACCCGCGCCGTCCAGCACGCGGGCCACCTCCAGCAGGATGGCGGCGCCGGCGGCGTCGTCCAGCGCCCCGGGGTTGTCGGCGCTGTCGAGGTGCGCGCCCAGGAGCACGGCGCGGGAGGGATCGTCGCCGGGGATGCGCGCCACCAGGTTGGCCGAGTCCCCGGGAGCGCTGGCGTCGGCATCCCAGGTGAGGGCGGCGGAGTCGATCTGCTCCAGGTCCGGCCAGGCGGCCAGGCCGGCCGGCGCCAGGTCTTCCAGTCGCGTGTACAGGATCGGCGGCGGCGCCTCCGGCAGGAGGTAGGCCAAGGGGCAGCCGTCGGCGACAAAGGTGCCATGGCTCTCCCCGGCCCGGTCCGAATCCCGGGTCACCACCACCAGGCCGGCCGGCCTGGCCGCCAACACCGCCCAGGCCGTACCTACGGCCCGGCCCCACTCGACGACCGTCGGATCGACCAGAGCATAGTCCAGCAAGGCCACTCGGCCGGCGAGGGCTTCCTCGCCCAGGGCGCCCACCTCTTCCACGGAGCGCAGCAGGACGGCCGGCCCGCCGACGGTGCGGGGGTTCGGCGCGCGATCGCCGAGCGTGCCGTCGGAGTCGAAGCGCGCCACCAGGTCGAGGCGTTCGGAGAAGGAGGTCAAGGCCGCCGCCTGGACGGGCACCTCCCGGCCGGCGATGGTCAGGGTGAGATCGGCCTGGTGGACCGTCGTGCCGGCCGCGGTGTGGAAGGGCTCCTCCTCCCATGTCGTCCCCAGCTCTCGCAGGAAGGGCAGCTCGCCCAGGCGCGTGGCGACATAAGCCCGGGCCTCCGCTTCGCCCGGGGAGGCCGGGCTGCGCCAGCCGGTGTAGGGGCGGATGGCGGTCAGCGCGGCGATGTCGGCAATCAGCCGCTCCGGGGAGATGTCGGGCAGCAGGTTTTCCAGGGGCACGGGGCCGGGTGGTATGGGGGGAAGCGGCGTGAGTGTTGGGCCGGCGGTGGGGATGGGCAGCGGTGTCGCTGGGGGGGGAACGGTGCAGCCCAGCAGCAACAGGAGGCCGGCGCAGAGCGCGTTCCGCAGCAGGCGCAAACGGCTACCTCTCCGGCCGGCGGGATGGCAGGGGACCGTGCCCGCCCTCGGCCCCCGCGGCCCGCCGCCGCAGCAGCATCAGGCCCATCTGCAGCCCTTCCTGGAGCGTTGCCGCGGTGCGGATGTGGCGGATCTCCGCGCCGAGTTGGACCAGGGTCTCGGCGACCTCCGGGGCGATGCCGACCAGGATGGGCTGGGCACCCAGGAGCTGGACCGCCCGGCAGGTCTGGATGAGGGCGTTGGCTACGGAGGTGTCCACCACCGCCAGCCCGGTGATATCGATGATCGCCACGCGCGCCCTCTCCCGCTCCACGCCGGCCAGCAGGCCGTCCATCACGCGTTGGGCCCGCTCGCTGTCCAGCGCCCCGACGATGGGGGTGAGGATGATACCCTCCATCAGCGGGATCACCGGGCTGGACATCTCCTTGACCAGGGCCAGGAGGTTCTCCCGGACGCGCGATTCTTCCTGGAGCTGGGCCATGGCGATGTTGAGCTCGGCGGTGCGCTCCTTGACCCGCGTCTCCAGCTCGTGGCTCCAGGCTTCCTGGCGGGCCATGGATTCGCGCAGTCCGGCCGCCATCCGGTTGAACTCCTCCGCCAGTGCGGTCAGCTCATTGTTCCCCGGAAGCTCCAGGCGGTGTTCCAGGTCGCCGGCCCCGATCCGGTGGGCCTCGGCCCTCAGGACGGCGATCGGCGCGCCCAGGCGGCGGATCGTATAGACCGCCAGAATGATCCCGGCCAGGGCGCTGATCAGCAGCACCCCCACCGCGCCCAGCGCCAGGGGCAGAAAGTCGCCCAGGATTGGGCTGATCGGCTGTTCCGCGACCACGAACCAGCGGGCCGCAGTTTTCTGGTAGGTGCCGAGCACCCAGTCGCCACTTTCATTCAGCCCCGCGTACCCCCAGAACGGCATCTCTCCCTGGGTGATCGCGGTCTGCACTCCCCGGTTTTCGGTGCGGGACTCGTGGGCGGTCACGAAGGACATGGCGTCGTGCAGGATGGGGAGGCCGGTGCTGTCAATGACATAAGCGTAACCGCCGCGCCCGGTCCGGGCACGGACCAGGATGGAATAGGCCCATGTCAGGTCCGCCTGGGCGGCGAGGACGCCGACGGCCTTGCCATCGCGGACGATGCTGTGGGACACGAAGAACATCGGCACTCCCTCTACCCACTGGGGCCGTGTGACATAGTGCCCCTGCTCTAGGGCGGCCAGGAGCCATTCGGTGGTGGCGAGCCGCGAGCCGGTGCTGATCGAACCGTCCGCGTTGACGGTCATCTTTTCCTGCCAGCGCTCGCCTGGGCTGGTGACCACCAGGGTCACCTGGCGAAAGGCCGGGCTGCGCAGCAGGACCATGTTCAGTTCGACGCGCAAGGACTCGGCATCCAGGTCGATGATCCGCTCGTTGGACGCGGTCGTGGCGATGTTCTTGTCCAGTTCGTCGAGCCAGCCGTCCAGGGAGGAGGTCGTCCAGGCGGCCATCTGCGACTGCATAGCGCGCACGCTCTCGACCTGGCGCAGGGCGGCGTAGGCGAGGACGGCGATCAGCACCAGGAACAGAAGGGCGGCGAACGCGATGAAGCGCAGGACGATGCCGCGGCCCAGCCGTCCCAGCCGCAGGCGGTCCTTTTTCCTCGTCGCGCTATCCGGGGAAGCGGATGTTGCCGGCGGACTCTCCATGGCCAATGCCTCGCTGATCTGTACTTGGTGAGAGTGGGTGCGCCTGTTGCTATTCTAGCACAAGACGGGTAGGTTCGCAAACTTGCTGCTGGAGGCGCTGCTGCCCCAGGGCCCGCTGCGGCTGGAGATGGGCGGGCTGGTCGAGGATCGGCTGCACGAGCTGGAGCGCCTGTACCGCAGCATCGCCATCCTGGGGGAGCTGACCGCCCGCGGCTGCGACGCGGTGGCCTCGTTCGGCGAGCAGCTCTCGTCCAATGTCCTGGCTGCCGTCCTGCGCCAGCGGGGGGCCCGCGCCCAGGCGGTGAGCGCGACCGAACTGATCGTGACCGACGACAACTTTGGGGCGGCGGCGCCGCTGCCGGAGCCGACCCGTCGGCGGCTGCGGCAGCGCCTTGGCCCGTTGGTCGAGCAGGGAGTGATCCCGGTGGTCACCGGGTACATCGGGGCGACCGCGTCCGGCGTGACGACCACGCTGGGGCGCGGCGGCAGCGACTACTCGGCGGCGATCGTGGGCGCTGGGCTGGAGGCCGAGGAGGTGTGGATCTGGAGCGACGTGGACGGCATCCTCACCGCCGACCCCAACATCGTCCCCCAGGCGCGCACACTGGCCGAGCTCTCCTACGCCGAGGCCGCCGACCTGGCCTATTTCGGGGCCGACGTTCTGCACCCCAAGACGATCCGCCCGGTGGTCGAGCACAATATCCCCCTGCGCATCCTCAATACCTTCAACCCGGCGCATCCCGGTACGCTGATCGTTAGGACGCCGTCGCCGGACCGCTGCCCCCTGCCGGCGATCATCTCCTCCACCGGGCTGAGCCTGGTCGCCGTGGGCAGTGCCGACGATTCTTGGTCGCTTTTTATGGCCGCGCGGGCGCTGCAGGTGCTGGCCGCGGCCGGCGTGGACGTGCCGATGTTTTCGCAGTCCTTCTTCGAGCACCGCCTGAACCTGGTGCTGCGCGAGTCTGACCAGGCCCATGGCCTGCGAGCGCTGCAGCAGGAGTTTTCCGCCGGGCTGGGCGCCGCCCCCTGTTTCCTGGAGGCCCGCGAGCGCGTGGCCACGGTCTCGGTGGTCGGCGTGCCCGGGTGGAGCCATGCCAGCATTGTCGCCCACGCCTTGGCCGCGCTCGGCCGGTGCGGCACGCGGGTGATCGCCGTGGCCGAGGCCGCCACCGAGCACAGTGTCTCTTTCTGCATCCCCGAGGAGCAGTTGGCCCAGACGGTGCGTTTCCTGCACCGCGAGCTGGGGCTGAAGGGTTGAGATGGGCAAGATTCCCGTGGCCATATTGGGGGCCACCGGCATCGTGGGACAGCGCTTCGTGGAGCTGCTGGAGGGGCATCCCTGGTTCGAGGTGGCCGCGGTGGCCGCCTCCGAGCAGTCGGCCGGCCGGCGCTATGGCGAGGTCTGCCGCTGGCTCCTGCCCGGCGCGATGCCCCCGGCCGTGCGCGATCTGCCCGTCGTGCCCATCGCGCCGCCCCTGGAGGCCCGGCTGATTTTCTCGGCCCTGCCGGCCGATGTCGCCGGGCCGGCCGAGGAGCGCTTCGCCCAGGCCGGGTACGCCGTCTGCTCCAATGCCTCGGCCCACCGCATGGACACGGACGTGCCGCTCTTGATCCCCGAGGTCAATGCCGGGCACACCGCGCTGCTGGCGGCGCAGCGGCGGCGGCGCGGCTGGAGAGGGCTGCTGGTGGCCAGCGCCAACTGCTCGGTGACGCCGCTGGCCGTGGCCCTGCGGCCCCTGCACGATGCCTTTGGCCTGCGCAAGGTGGCCGTGGTGACAATGCAGGCCCTCTCCGGAGCCGGCTATCCGGGGGTCCCGGCGCTGGAAGGGCTGGACAATGTCATCCCCTGGATCGCCGGGGAGGAGGAAAAGATCGAGCAGGAGTCGCGCAAGCTGCTGGGGATGTTCCAGGGGGAAAAGATCGGCTTGGCGCCGTTCGACGTCAGCGCGCAGTGCAACCGTGTGCCGCTGCGCGACGGCCATGTGGCCTGCGTGGCAGTGGAGCTGGCACGCCGGCCGGAGCTGGACGAGGTGTTGGCGGTCTGGGAAACGTTCGATGTCCCGGCCGAAGTGTCCCATTTGCCCAGCTCTCCTCCCGGCCCGCTGGCGCTGCACCGGGAGGCTAACCGGCCGCAGCCGCTTCTGGACCGCGAGGCCGGCGGCGGTATGGTTGTCCATGTTGGGCGGGTGCGGCCCTGCCCGGTGTTCCATGTCAAGTTCGTCGTCTTGGGGCACAACACGGTGCGCGGGGCGGCCGGCGGGGCCATCCACAACGCCGAGTTGCTGGTGTCCCAGAGGCGGCGCTGCCGGTCGCGGAGCAGGCCCGGGCCGGCCTGGAACCGCTGCACCGCCTGGAGACGCCGGTGGTCGGCGACGACGAACGGGCGGGGCCGATTTGACAAAAGCGCCGGGCTGTGGTATCAATACGTCAACATCATAGCCAAAGGCTTTGAACGGGAAGAGTAGCCGCCGACACGGAGGCCAGAGAGCCGGTGTAGGGGTGCGAGACCGGTACTCACGGCAGCGGCGAATGGTCCCGGGAGCCGCCGGGCGAACCCCCGCCAGGGGCACTAGCCTGGGCCGCTTCACCCCCGTTAGCGGGTGGGGGTATCGGATTCTCGCGCTGCCGGCGCGGGGCTCCCGTACCTGCTGAGTGTGAGGCTGGCTGCATGGCCGTCGGAGGTGCGCTCTCACGACGGCTCTTTTGTTTCCAGCTTCCGGGCCCCCCGGGCGACCTGGCCGGGCCGGGCCCAGAGGGGTGGCACCGCGGGTCAGAGGCCCGTCCCTTCGGGGGCGGGCCTTGTTCTTTTGACACCTGGCCCCTGGCGTAGGCAAGGAGGTGAGCGAATCGACAGCTTCCGGGAATCGTCCGCCGTCAGCGAGCAGAAAGAAAAGGAGGTAGGCCATGTTCAGCAGCACCAGGACCGTCCGCCAATCACGGCCAGAAGGAGAACCCTTGAGCGCAAAGTATCTGCCCCACAGGTGGTACAACCTGGCGGCCGACCTGCCCGGTCCGCCGCCGCCGCCGCTGAACCCGGTGACCCTTCAGCCGGTCACCCCGGAGGAGCTGGCCGTCCTCTTCCCCCGGGGCTGCCTGGAGCAGGAGGTCAGTACCGACCGCTACATCCCGATCCCCGACGAGGTGCGCGAGATACTTCGGATCTGGCGGCCCACCCCGCTCCGCCGGGCGCTGCGCCTGGAGCGGGCCCTGGGCACGCCGGCACGCATCTATTACAAGTACGAGGGGGCCAGCCCGGTGGGCAGCCACAAGCCCAACACCGCCGTCGCCCAGGCCTACTACAACCGCCAGGAGGGGGTGACCCGGCTGACGACCGAGACCGGCGCCGGCCAATGGGGCAGCGCCCTGGCCATGGCCGGGGCTTTCCTTGGCATCCAGGTTCACGTCTACATGGTCAAGGTGAGCTACTTGCAGAAGCCGTACCGCCGGGTGATGATGGAGACCATGGGCGCGCGGGTGACGCCCAGCCCCAGTCCGGAGACGCGGGCCGGCCGCGCCATTCTGGAGCAGGACCCGTTCTCGAACGGCAGCCTGGGCATCGCCATCAGCGAGGCGGTGGAGGAGGCGGCGGGCGATCCGCAGGCCAAGTACTCGTTGGGCAGCGTGCTCAACCATGTCCTGCTGCACCAGACGGTGATCGGGGAGGAAGCCCTCTGCCAGATGGAGGAGGCCGGGGCCTATCCCGATGTGGTCATCGGCTGCGTCGGCGGGGGCAGCAACTTTTCCGGGCTGGCCTTCCCCTTCCTGGGCGAGCGGCTGCGCGGCGGACCGTGCACGCGCTTTGTGGCCGTGGAGCCCACCGCCTGCCCCAGCATCACCCGCGGCCGCTACGCTTACGACTATGGCGATACCGCCCACCTGACGCCCCTGGTCAAGATGCATACGCTGGGGCACACCTTTGTGCCGGCCGGCATCCATGCCGGGGGGCTGCGCTATCACGGCATGGCTCCCTTGGTTTCCAGGGCCGTGGAGCTCGGGTTGGTCGAGGCGCGCGCCTATTCCCAGCTCCCGGTCTTTGAGGCGGCGCTGCTGTTTGCCCGCAGCGAGGGGTTCATCCCGGCGCCGGAGACGGCCCACGCCGTGCGCGCGGCGCTCGACGAGGCCCTCGAGGCCAAAGAGCGGGGCGACGAGCGGGTCATCCTGTTCAACTTCAGCGGGCACGGGTTCCTGGACCTGGCGGCCTACGACAGCTACCTGCGAGGAGAGCTACAGAACGGCGACCATACCGACGAGCGCCTGGCGGCCTCGCTGGCCAGCATCCCGCAGGTGGAGATGGCGCCGGAGGGCGCGCCCAACTGAAGTGCCGCCGGCCGGACGCCGCTACGGGCGGCTCCCGGCCGTGGAGCACGCAGAGGGCGCCAAGGAGAATCCCGGCGCCCTCTGCGGCTCCATACCGCCGGTTCCGGGCGGTTTCCGAGAGAAAAGGGAACGGCAGAGTCTCCACGCTCCCCCTCCGCTGCCTTCCCGGCCTGCCGGGAAAAAGGTTGTGGACATCCTGCCCCTTTCATGCTATAATTCCCCCACTTAGCCGGTAAGACAACCCGTGAAAGGATCATCAACTGCATGCTGCGTACCGAACGGTTTTACCTGCTGCTATCCGGCGCGATGCTTTTGGTTCTGCTTGTCGCCTGCGGTGCGCCGCAGACCGCGCTCGTCGTGCGCGTGCAGGACAACCTGACCCAGCGCCCGATCGCCGGGGCCGAGTGCCGGGTCGGGGAGGAATCTGCCCAGAGCAACGCCCTGGGCGAATGCCACATCGCCGCCTGGTCTGCCGACCGTTCCGTCCAGGTGACCGCCCCAGGGTACCAGGGGGGAGAGGGTTCCCTGGCCGGCCTGCCGTCCGGTCCGGAGATCGCCAGCGTCACGACGACCGTGGGCCTGTTCCCCGATCGCTTCGAGGGAGCGGTCGTGGACGATTATACCGGACTGGCGGTTGGGGAAGCGCAGGTCTCCACGCCCCGCAAAACGTTGGCCGCCGACGCCATGGGCCTGTTCACCGTGCTGACCCCCACCTTTCCCCTGAGCCTGACCGTGCGGGCAGAAGGCTATGACGTTTTTCGGGGTTCCTTTTTCACCACCTCGGCGCGCCTCGCCCTGCGGCCTAACACGCTCGGCGGCCTGGTGACCAGTGCGGACGACGGCCGGCCGCTGGCCGGGGCGCAGATCACCGTGACCGGCTCCGGCCTCCTCACCGCGACCACGGGGGCCGACGGCCGCTACCTGGTGCGCGGCGTTCCGGAGCGCTTCAACGTGCAGGTCAAGGCCCCGCAGCACCGCGGGGCCGAGGTCGCCCTGCAGCGGGCCACACAGTACGATGTGATCCTGCAGCCGGCCTATCTGCGCGGCCTGGTCCAAGGCGAGGACGGCCGGCCGCTTTCCCAGGCCCGGGTGATCCTGGCCGGCGCCTATACCCACACCAACGAGGCCGGGGGCTTTTTCTTTCCCGAGGTTCCGGAGACGGCGGTGATCGAGGTGCTCGCGCCGGGATACGCGGCCGAGGTGATTACCGTCACCGGGCAGACCAGCCTCACCGTGGCCTTGACGCCGTTCCATGTCCAGGGCATCTATGTGACCGCCTACGTAGCCGGCACCCCCCGTTGGTTCGATGCCCTGCTCGATTTCGTGGACCAGACCGAGTTGAACGCCATGGTCATCGAGGCCAAGGATGCCTGGGGGGCGGTGACCTACGATAGCCAGGTGCCGCTGGCCCAGGAACTACGCCAAAAGTTGGCCGATAGCAGCCTCTGGGACGTGCGCTACGATGTGAAGGAGGTCTTGCGCAAGTGCCACGAGCGCGGCATCTATGTCATCGGCTATATCGTCACCTTTGAGGACAGCCAACTGCCCATCGTCCGCCCGGAGTGGGCTATCCACAGCACCCAAGGAGGGCTCTGGAAGGACCGCAAGGGACTGAACTGGACCGACCCCTATCGCCACGAGGTCTGGGAGTACAACCTCGCCATCGCCAAGGAGCTCGCGGCGCTCGGGTTCGACGAGGTCCAGTTCGACTACATCCGTTTTCCCACCGATGGCAATCTCTCGACGCTGGTCTATTCGCAGGACACCAGCGGGCTGACGCAGGAAGAAAAGGTCCAGAAGCAGTACGACACCATCGCGGCGTTTGTCGAGTATGCCTACGAGCAGATCGCCCCCACCGGGGCCTATATTTCGGCCGATATCTTTGGCTACGCCGCATGGCGCAAAATGTGGGAGCAGGGCCAGGACATCTCCCTGATGGGCTATTACCTCGATTACATCTGCCCGATGGCCTACCCTTCGCACTATAGCGACGGCGAGTTGGGCTGCGCCAACCCGGCCTCCTGCCCCTACGAGATCGTCCTGGAGACGGTCAAGCGCGGCTATGCACAGCTCACCTCCGGCCAGCGGGCCAAACTGCGGGCCTGGGTGCAGGACTTTACCCTGGCCGGGGATCCTGTCTATGGCCCCCGGGAGATCGGCGCGCAGATCCGCGGCAACAACGACGGCGGTGGTGTCGGATTCTGCCTGTGGAACGCGGGGAACACGTACACGGACGGGGTCGATTACAGCCCCTAGCGAGTGGTTGGAGAGCGGGTCGCGGGCTTTCACCGAGCCCCAACCCTGTGCTCGCTCCCGGTGGGCAACAGGAGGAACACCATGCGGCGCAAGCACCTGTGCCGGGCATTGCTGCTGGCTCTCCTGGCCGTCGTGCCGACCTATACGGGGGCGGCGCCGCTCGCCGCGGCCGCCGGCAAAGTGACCCTGGAGCGTTGGACCCAGGCCACGGGTGCCGATTTCGCCGCCGGCACCTTTGCCGGGACGGAAGTGGTCACGGCTACCGGGGATGGCGCCGTTCGGCTGCAATCGGGCAGCACCTGGGGTACCTACACATCGCCCACCTGGGAGCCGCCGATCGACTGCCTGGCGGCCGGCCTGCTCTACGAGGGCCAGACCCCCCGGGGAAGCGCCCTGTCCTTCCAGGTTCGCGTCCAGGACCAGGCCGGGGATTGGGGCGACCCGGTCGCCGTGCCCATAGGGGCCTGGAGCGACCCGGCCGGCCTGCGCGGCAGCGAGACCCTGGTCGAGTTTCCCGGCGCCATCCGCGGCTTGCAGTATCAGGTGACCTTCTCCTCCGCCGCCGCGTCGCCGGTCCTGGAGACGGTCGTCGTGGTTTGTCTGGGCGGGGAGCGCTCCCCCACGGTCAAGGCCCTGGCCCCCTGGCAGGAGCCCGACGGCCAGCCGCGCCCGGTGGGCGCAGATCGCTGGGGCAGCGCCGTGGAGCCGGCCGCTGCGGGAACGGCTCCCGTAACGACTACCCAGGCCATAATTGTTCCGGCCAGTTGGAGCACGGCCGGCGTGAACGAGGCCGGCCGGTCGCTGCGCATGTTGCAGCATTACCAGCGCCAGGTGCTGGCCTGGGACGACCTCCTCTACACTTTCCTCGTGGATCCGCAGGGCCGCATCTACCGAGGGCGGGCCCAGGGGACCGGGGAGACCCTCTACATCGGCTTGCTTGGCGCCCACCCGCACGAGGCGGTGACGCCGACGGCCGAGGACGCCCTGGTCGCCCTGTTCGAGTGGTGGACGCGCTCCCTTTCTATAGATCGGGCAGGGGTCGCCCTATTGGCACCCACCGACCCCGGCCTGGCCGAACGGATCGTCGCGCGGTGTCAGGTGGGCGACCTGCGGCGCAACGAGTGGTTCCTGGCCCGCGGGCTCGATAGCTCCACTACCGACGAATGGATCCTCTATCTCAACCCCGACGATCAGCGCACGTTGGTGACCACCGAGCTCTATCGCCAGGGCACGCGCATCGCCCGGCGGGCGGTCCGCGTGCCCGCCGTGTCGCGGTACAGCATCCTGGCCGATACGCTGGTGACACCCGGCCCCATCTGGGCCCGCGTTTCGGCCGAGGGGAGCGTGCTCGTGGAGCGGGCCATCTACTACGGCCACGACGGGGATGACAGCGCCGGCCTGGAGGGGCTTTCGTCCGCCTGGTATTTGCCCGGCGGTTCCCAGGATGTCGGATTCACTACTACCCTGGTGCTGCTCAATCCCGGCCCTGCGCCGATCACGGCCACGGTCACCGTTTTTTCGCCGGGTGGCCCCGTCGGGGAAAAGGCGGTCGCGCTAGGTCCCCGGGACCGGCTGGACCTGCCGGTGGGCGATCTCTACACCGGGACGACGCCGGTCGGCTGTCGCGTGATGGCTACCGGCCCGATCGCGGTGGAACAGGAGGTGCGCTTCGCCGCGGGGCAGGCCGGCTACGGCATGCCCGGCACGCCGCTGCTGGCGCGGCAGTGGACCTTTGCCGGAGTGCAGACAGAAGAGTCGGCGCTGACCGTGCTGGCCCTGCTCAACCCCTATACCGCGCCCGTGACCATCTCCCTGACGCTGATGAGCGAAGATGGGACCATGTTGCGCCGCCCGTACACGGTGTTGCCCGGCGAGCAGCGGCTCAACCTGAACATGTTGCTCCCGGACCTGGCCCTGGCGGCCGAGGTGCAGGCCGGCCGGCCCATCGCCGCGGCCCGGCTGACCTATTTCAACGCGCTGCAGTCCGCCGAGGCCACCCTGGGAGCCGTGCGGTCGGCCCGCCGTTGGTACCTGCCCGAGGGCTCCACGGACGACCCCTTCGAGTCGCTGGTGTTGGTGGCCAATCCCAACGATGTTCCCACGGCTCTGGTGCTGTCCCTGATGGGCGGCGCCGGGGAGTTGGGACGATTCGAGATGTCCATGCCGGCTCACTCCCGGATGACCGTTTCCCTGAACGGGCTTCTGCCGGGGGTCAGCGCGGTCTCCACAGCGGTCGAGGCCGACTGGCCTGTGGTCGTGGAGCGGAGCATGTACCTGCACGACCGCCAGGGCGGGCACGCCTGTTTGGGGATAGCCAGGTGATCGGGTATCGGGATTGACCTTGGCATCGATCACCGAGGCCCGGCGACCCGACCCCTGCTCCCGATCACCACTCCTCTGTCTCCCACCCCCGCTCTTGAGCTACCTGCCGCAGCCTGCGATCCGCATTCACGGCCACGGGGTGCCCCACGGCTTCCAGGAAGGGCACATCGGTGTAGTGGTCGGCATAGGCGTAAGAGGCGGCCAGGTCCAGGTCTTCGGCGGCCGCCAGTTGCCGCAGCAGTTCGCGCTTGTGGACGCCGTAGGGGTGCACTTCGGCCAGGCGGCCGGTCAGCACTCCTTGGTGGGCCTCGGGATGCGCCGCCAGCAGCAGGACGCCCCCCAGGTGGGCGCGCAGCGGTTCGGCCAGAAAGTCGAGCGTGCCGGTGAGGAGGATGATTCGCCGGCCGGCCGCGCGATGGCCGGCCAGCACCTCCCGGCCGCGGCGGCTCAGGTGGGGCAGGACATGTTCCTCCAGCGCCGCCTGGGCCAGTTCCCGGCCCTGGTCGAGGTGCAGCCCGCGCAGGTAGGCCTTGTTGCCGCTGAGGAAAGCGTAGCGCAGGCGGGTGAGGCCCGTGAGCCCGCCAGGGATGGGGAGACGCTCTGTGGGGGAGGCCGGCAGCAGCCCCAGCGCCTGTAGGCCGGTCCAGAGGTTGGCCAGCAGCGCCCGCGGGCCGATCGCCCCCCGGCGTAGGGCCAGGCGCAGGAAGCACGATTCGAGCGTCGTCCCGACGACGAGGGTGCGGTCGACATCGCAGAAGGCGGCCGGGCAGGCCATAGGGGGACCTCAGGGCGGCGGCTGGCCCGCCCCGTGTTCTGGGGGCGGCCGGCGAAAGAGGCGGCGGGCGTCGAAGAGCACCGGGACCCCGCGCACCAGGCACAGCACGACGGAGAGCAGCGTCAGCGCGTAGCCGGCCGCGTAGAGCCAGGGCCGGCCGGCCTGGAGCTCCGGCAACGCTCCCCGGTTGAACGCATGGGTGCCGGCCAGCGACAGAAAGGCCAGGGTCTTGGTGGTGCCGTAAAAGTCGCGCATGAAGCGGGAGGAGACCAGGAAACGCCCCAGGCGCGAGTGCATCATGCCAAAGGCCGTCTCGCCCAGGGCCAGGGCGTACGAGCGCACCGCGTCCACGCTGAGCCCGCGGGCCATCACCACCAGGGGCACCCAGACCGGGATCAGCCGCAGGTCGCAGAAGCAGACCCACAGCACGAACTCTACCAGGCGGTCCATAGCGATGTCCAGCGCGCTGCCCAGCTTGCTCACCTGGCCGGTGCGCCGGGCGACCACGCCGTCGATCAGGTCCATAAGCAGCAGGATCAGGATGAGCGGAACCGCCGCGACCTGGAATCCAGGTCCACGGAGATACAGACAGAGCACCACCAGGGTCAGTGGCACCATGCGGCTGATGGTGATGATGTTGGCCATGTCAGGTTAGGTCGTTCATCCGTTTGACGATGCCCCAGTCGGTTTGGCTGTCGGGCACGGCGATGGGCGTGTACAGGGTGTCCAGGGTAAAGACCTGGATGGCATAGGCGCTGCCGTCCACGTAGATGCGGTAGGAGTCGCCCAGGGGAGCGCCCAGGGGATTCTCCAACACCTGGTCCACGGCGTACTGGTGAAAGGCCCACTCCGGGTGGAACTTGCCGCCGGCGCGCTCGTAGGTGGCCCGCAGGAGGGCGTTGGCCAGGCGGTCCAGGTTGGCCTCCTGCGCGCTTATATAGGGATCGTTGGCCGACCATTCCAGCACCTGTTCCTCGACGGCGGCGGTGTAGCGGGCGGGGGCGTTGCCGTCCTCGGAGGGAGCATACTTCTCGACAACCCGATCGACGGTGTCCCGGCCCCACTGGCCGATATAGACGTTGCGGATCAGGTCACACCAGTCGCGCAGGCTATCGCGCCAGTCGTCGTAGTAGGCAAAGCCGCCCTTGATCTCGCGGGCCCGCGTGCCCTTGCGCAGGTTGCCCCAGTTCAGCGAGCGCGCGGCGACCCCGGCCTTGCCGTAGGAGGACTCGTGCTGGAAAAAGGCCAGGGCGACGGCCGGATCCAGCCCATAGCTCTTGATGATGTCGTAGCAGAACCCGGCCACGGGGGCCGCCGGGGAGGTGGCCTGCTGCAGGATCTCGACGAAATAGTCCCTGGAGATACGCGGGGGGTTCATCATGGCGAGTGGCATGATCTCCTCCTTATTAGGGGGTCCCCGGCACTTGGCCGGCAGCCTTGTGCTGTAGCTGGGCCAACAGGTCGCTCAACCGGCGGATGTCCTTCCAGTTCGGCTCGAGGGTGTAGAGCGTGTCCAGGCTAAAGACCTCGACATCGTAGCGCCCGCCGCAGACCTCCAGCACCTGCACCGGGCCGAGCGGCGCACCCAGCGGCCGTTGGCTCATCTGGGCCAGGTAGAACTGATGGGTGGCCCACTCCGGGTGAAAGGTGTGGCGGGCCGCTTGGAAGGTAGCCCGCAGGAGCGCCAGCCCCAGCGCATCCTGCTGGTTGGCGATCAGCAGCTCGCTCATCCGGCCGGTGCGCGCCCAGTCGATGTAGCCCTGCGGAAAGACGAACGGCGCGTAGATGGTGTCGACGGCATAGATCTGGCAGTAGTATTCGGTCCCCCCCACGATCAGGCGGAACTGCCCGCCCAGGGCGGCCCCCAGTCTGTGCGCCAGGGCGTACTGGAAAAAGCTCTCCGCGGGGCGGTAGGGGACTCCCACCTCGTCGAAGGTGGCCTTGCGCAGCGCCTCCAGGAGGGTATTGGGAGCCGGTTCGTCTCCCTCGGAGGGCTTGGCGTTCTGCGAGGTGACCCACTGGCCCGTCGTGGGCACGCCCCCTGGGACTTCGGCAAAGGCCACGGGCAGCGACTGTTGCCACCAGGAGACGCCGCGCTCCTGGCGCTGAAAGTGCAGGTGGGCGCCGCACCAGGTCCAGCCCACCTTGCCGGCCCGGGCCAGGGTCTGGCCCTGCTGTACCGTGACGCCGGGCGCAATCCCAAACTCGCTGGCGCTGTCCTGGTAGATGTGCAGGTAGAGGTCGGAGGAGTTGTCGTCATAGTGCTCGACCAGGACAAAGTTGGTCTTGTTGGCCAGCTCCTCGCCGCCGCAGGCGCTGTAGCTTTCCTGGACCCGGGCAACGGTGCCGGCCCGGGTGGCCACAATGGGATCGCCCTCCGGCATGGCAAAGTCGAAGGCGAAGCGCGCTTTGCCATGGTGGCTGGTCATCTCGTTGTTCCCCTGGCTAACGCGGTACGATTTGCCCTCGGGGAAGGGCAGTTTGTACACGCCCATCGCGGCCTCCTTTTAGCCCAACTCGCTCAGGCGACGGATGTTGCCCCAATCGGGTGGGGCCCAGTAAATGGTGTCCCGGGCGTACACTTCGGCCTCGTAGCGCTTCCCGCCGACGTTGAGGATGTGTACCCCGTTGCTGGTGCCTCCGCCAAGGGGAGCGCCCAGGGGGTTCGTGGATAGTTGCCGGAGCGCGTACTGGTGGGACGCCCAGGCCGGGCGGTACTCCACACCGGCGCGCTCGTAGGTGTGGCGCCAGAGGGCCAGCCCCCAGTCGTCGCTGGGGTTCTGCACGAGCAGCAGGCGCATGCTGCGGACGTCGTTCCAGTCGGTCGCGCTGCCGGGCGGGGCGATGTGCACATAGAGCGTGTCGCCCTCGAACACCTGGACAAAGTACTGCCGGCCGTCGGCGGCGGTGAGTCGGGAGACGGCGGAGAGCGGGGCGCCCAGACCGGACTGCTGGGCGGCGGCGAGAAAGGCCCGGGCGGGCAGCAGCAACGCGCCGGCCTGGAGCGCGGTGGCCGACTGGAGGGCCTCCTGAAGCGAAGCGGGGGACACGGGCTCATTGCCGGAGACATAATGCTGCCCCTCCTTGGGCACGCCGTCTCCGGGCACGTCGGCAAAGACGATCGGCACCGACTGCTGCCAGTAGGTCGGTCCGCTGTATTGTCGTTGAAAGTGCAGGTGGGCGCGGCAGCTAGTGTAGCCCGTCTTGCCCAGGCGGGCGATGGCCTGACCGCGGCCCACCTTGGCCCCTACGGCTAGCCCGAACTCGGAGACGCTGGCATGCTTGAGGTGCAGGTAGAGGTCGCAACAGCCATCGTCGTGGCCGATGACGATATAGTTGCCCTTGGCAGCAAAGGCCTCACCGCCGCACTCGCCGTCCTGGCTGTCCTCCTTGATCATGGTCACGGTGCCCGAGGCCGCTGCGACGAGCAGGGTGCCCTCGTCCTGCGTGCCCAGGCTAAAGTCGAAAGCGTAGATTGCTTTGCCGTAGTGGGAGTAGGGGCTGTTGTTGCCCTGGGTAACGGCGACTTCGGTGCCCTTCAGAAAGGGGAGCATGTAGACGTCCATCGACGCCTCCTTGGGCTAGCGGTCCCGGCCGGCCGACAGGTGTATTATAGCACGGAGCAGGGGCAGTTGTCCACCGGCGTGGAGGTGGGAAAGGCTGCCCCCTCCCGGAAAAACGTACCGGCGGCACTGCCACTGCCGCCGGCGATGGTTCCCTTATAGCCCCGTAGCGCCCTCTGTTTCGCTGCCGCCCCTAGCTCTCCTTCCTTGGCTCCCGGCGCTCCACATCTTTGGTGTTCTGAGCCTTCCACCTGCTCTGATAGTCCCTCCCGCCCGCTCCTGGCTCCCTCCGGGTTGCCCCTAGCAAAAGTCCTGCCCATTGTGGGCAGGACTCCCTTCCTGGATATCGTCTCTGAAAGATTCCCTTGCTGGGGAGTAGGATACCATGGTTGGTACCATGTTGTGCATAAAGATCGCGTTACATTTTCATAAAGATTGCATTAAGCGGGCCCCGGTGCTCGGCCCTCGTTTGCGTCTCTTGGGATGATGTAGTAAAATGCCGGCGGCCCGTCGGGCCTGTAGGCCCGGGGGCCTCTGTCCGGCCTGGTTGCGCGTCACCGGCGCAGAAGGATACTGCAGCGTATGAAGGCTCTATTGGTCCTCACCTATTATGCTCCCCATCGTACCGGCCTGACCATCCATGTCCAACGCGTGGCCGAGTCCCTGGTTCGGCGTGGACACCAGGTCACCGTGTTGACCGCCCGTTACAGCCGCGCTCTGCCGCGGGACGAGACGATCGCCGGGGTGCGCGTGGTGCGCCTGGAGAGCATCATGCGCCTCAGCCGAACCCAGGTGATGCCGGCCTTTCCCCTGGCCGCCTGGCGCCTGTTGGGCGAGCACGATGTCGTCAATATCCACACGCCGCTGCCGGAGGCCGGCCTGGTCGCGGCCATGGCCCGCTGGCGGGGCCGGCCGCTGATCGTCACCCACCATGGCGATGCCGTTCTGCCGGCCAAGGGGTGGCATAACCGCCTGATCGAGTTCGCCGTGTTCCGCGTCTACCGCGCCGCGGCCCGCTACGCTACGGCGGTGATCGGCTACAGCCAGGATTACGCCGAGCATTCCACCTACCTGCGGCCCTTTCTGCCCAAGGTGCGGGTGATCTATCCGCCGATCGACGCTCTCCCCCCCAACCCGGAAGGGGTGGCCGCGCTGCGCCGCAAGTACTGCCTGGAGGGCAAGACGGTCGTCGGCTATGCCGGCCGCTTTGTCGAGGAGAAGCGGCCCGATCTGCTCATCCAGACCATCCCTTACCTTGTGGACCGCTTCCCGGAACTGCGCCTGGTCTTTGCCGGCGAGTACCTGATCCGCTACGAGAGCTTTTACGAGCGCAGCCTGCCGCTGATCGAGCAGTACCGCGACCGGCTCATCTTCCTGGGCCTGCTCCGCGAAGCCCAGGAGATGTCCGACTACTATGCCCTCTGCGACGTCCTGGCGCTGCCCAGCGGCACCGAGTGCTTCGGCATGGTGCAGGCCGAAGCCATGCTCTGCGGAACGCCGGTGGTGGTCAGCGACACGCCCGGGGCGCGCGAGGTGGTGCGCGTGACCGGCATGGGCGAGATCTTTCCCCGCGGCGATGTCCCCGGCCTGGCGGCGGCGCTGGGGCGGGTGTTGATCGACCGCGCACGCTACATCAAGCCGCGCCAGCAGGTGGCGGGCGCTTTTAGCCTGGAGCGCACCGTGGACGGGTACGAGGAGCTGTTCCGAGAGGCCATCGCGACGCGGTAGGGGCCAGGCATTCGCCACTGCCCCGTGGTGGCGGCGCGGGGGATGTCCGGCAACCCTATCGACCACCCGGAGAGGGTGGGGCGAATGTCTATCCTCTGCCGCGCCGCGCCCTTACAGAGGAGGTACTCTATGGCCGTTCCCGAACCCGCCTGGCTGACCCGCGCCCTCTCCCGCGAGGCCGACCTGGCCTTTCGCCGGCGCGTCCGCACGGTCGTCGAGTACATCGCGCCGCAGCCCGGGGAGCGCATCCTGGACTGCGGCTGCGGGCGGGGCTTCTATCTGCTCTTCCTGGGCCGGTTGCAGCCGGCCTGCGCCCTCTACGGCGCCGACATGGACCCGACGGTCCTGGCCCAGGCCCGGGCGCACCTGCCGCTCACCGTGCGGCTGTTGCGCTCCGATGCCCTGCGCCTGCCCTTTCCCGACGGCACCTTCGACAAGGTCGTCTGCTCCGAGGTCCTGGAGCACCTGCCGGATGACCACGCCGGCCTGCGGGAGCTCCGCCGGGTGCTCAAGCCCGCGGGCGTCCTGGCCATCACGGTGCCCAACGCCGACTACCCCTTCTGGTGGGATCCGGTGAACAAGGCCCGCCAGGCGCTGGGCCTGGGGCCGGTGCGCCGGGGTTTCTGGGCCGGCATCTGGGCCCACCACGAGCGCCTCTACCGCCGCGACGAGCTGGTGGCGCGGGTGGAGGAGGCGGGATTCTCTGTCGAGGACGTCCGGCAGTTCACCCACTACTGCCTGCCCTTTACCCACAACATTGTTTACGGCTTCGGCAAGGAGGCGCTGGAGCGGGGCTGGCTGCCCAAGGGCCTCACCCGCCAGGCCGACCGCTTCGACTACGCCGACGCCCCGCACTCCCCCTGGAACCCCATCGCCTGGGGGCTGGCCCTCTTCGATCGGGTGGACCGCCTCAACGACCGCGCCGAAGGGAAGCGGACCTACGTCAACCTGGCACTAAAGGCCCGGCGGGTCTAGCACCCGACCAATGGTTTTGAGGGGCCATTTCGCCCATTCGTGGACGGCTTCGCCGTTCCAAGCTATCAACTTCCCAAAACACCGTAACCCCAAGGTTGGGCACCCCTTGGCGTTGCGGTGTCTTGGCGTGAGTTGATGTCTATGGGTAGCTCTGCCCTATTGTCCTGGCAGGCTTTGCGGTCCGGAGCTACATAAGCGCCAGGGCGCCGCCGATGATCCCGCCGATGACAAAGAGGATGACAATTTCGATGATAAAGGCGATAACGCAGACGACAATCGCCTTGGTGTTGTCGAACCCCTCGGTCTCGCGGACGGCGATGACGGTGGCGATCAGGGCCAGGATTGCGCCGGCCAGGGAGACGAGCCAGCCGACGACCGGGATGAATCCAAAGATGGCCAGGATGGCCGGCCCCTGGGCGTATCCCAGGGTGCGGATCATCTCCTTGAGCGTGGCCGTCCCCTTGTACATGGCCTGGCTGAGCCACTGGCAGGCGAAGATGAACAGGCCGATGGCAATCGCGCGGAGTATCAGCCCGCTCACGATCAGGTTCACGATCGCGCCGCCGAAGCTGTAGCCGGCGATGAGATTGCCAAAGAAACTACCGATCGCGCCGGCGACGATCGCCAAGATGATGACGGTGATGGCCTCGTTGGTCAGGGCTTCGTTCGGCTTTACTTCGGGATAGAGCGTCTTGTCGAGTTTGGCAGCGCGCAAGATGCGGTTGAACAACATGGACTCCTCCTTGGGGTAGGCTTGGCTGAACCGTAGGTTGAGCAGTATCCGGCGTTCCACCTCCTTTCGTCTTCAGATCGGCGCGGACGCCCTCGTTCGCATGATGTCGGGCGCAGGATTGACGCTGCTCTATTGTAATCGAAATTGTCAAAAAGTTCAAGTGGCAATTTTCGGCAGGCGCGCCTGGACCAGGGCCACCTGGCCGGCCATGCGCGCCAGCCGCGTGCCCAGGATCATGGCCACGAGCGCCTGCTGCAGCGCTACCGTCCCCACCCACCAGTCCGCGGGCCAGGCCCGGTCCAGCGGCAGGTAGAGCAGGTAGGGCGCGAGGGTCAGCAGAAAGTGCAGCAGCGCCAGGGCCGCGGCCGGCCCCAGGTTCCGGCGCAGGAAGGAGAAGCCACGCCCCAGCGCGCGGAAGATACGGCGCTCGCCTTCGACTACGGCCACCGTGCGGGCGTACTCGAACCACCAGGGCACCAGGGCCACCACCGCCGCCAGCAGCGGCGTGACGATCAGGATCCCCCAGAGGCTGCCTGTGGCCCAGGCGGCCAGCACCGAGAGGATAATCGTCAGCAGCAGGGAGAGCTCGTAGAGCGCCGCCTCCAGGAAGAGGAGCAGGAGAAAGGTCGGCCCGTAGCGCCACAGCCCGCGGGCGAAACGCCGGCCGGCCGGCCCCTCGCCGCCGGCATAGACGGGGAGGGCCCCGGCGCTGAGCAGGGTGGGCAGCAGGGAAAGCAGGAAGGGCCAGACCGGTGTGCCGAGCAACACCAGGAGGATGGCATCGCCGGCCTCCCCGGCCTTGCCGGGAGCCATCAGCACGTCCGGCGACTCGGCGATCAGCCAGCCGGGCAGCCCCTGGGCCAGGTCCCAGGCGGCCAGCCGATGGCCGGCCCAGTCGAACAGCGCCCGGGCGATCGGCAGCAGGACCAGGCCCGATACCAGCAGGGTGGCCGCGAAAAAGAGGAGCAGCAGCGGCCAATGGCGCAGCGCGCGCCGCAGGCCGGCGCGGAACGCCTGCCAGGCGCTGGGAGGGGCCGGAACGTCGGCCATCGCTCTTGTCGCTTCTTCCACGGCGCCCAACTTGCCCCCCGGCTGCTTCACCACAGTCCGCCCAGCATCAGGACCCATTGCTCGATCGTGTGCAGCCACGCTCCCAACATCCGCGCCAGCGGCACGGCCTGCACCGGGCGCGTCCGGCTGTTATCGAGCCAGTTCATGTCCAATACGAGCCGCCGGTCCGGGTCCAGTTGGATCGAATCCACGGCCGCCGGCCGCTCGTAGAGGATCGTCTTGGTGATCTCCTGCCCGTCCCAGGTTTGCCGCTCGCGCAGGCCGTCGGCATAGACCACCTCGATCTCGACCGGGAGGACTATGTCGCCTTGGCGGGCTACCGTCGCTTCGCAGCGCTGGTCCGGGCCTGCCGGCCGGCAGGAGAGCCCGGTTACCTGGTAGTTCAGCGTCCCACGCCCGTACACCAGGGGATCGAGGAGCTGGCGGTATTCGGCCCCGGCCACTTCCTCGACCACGTCCAGAAAGTCGGTGGTCGTCGGATGGGCGAACCGGTAGCGCTCGTAGTAGGTGCGCATCACCTGCAGCCAGCGCTCCTCGCCGGCCAGCCTCTCCATAGTGGTCAGGACCAGCGCCGGTTTCATGTAGGCCGTCACGCCATAGCTCAGCATATCCAAATCCCAGGAGCGGCCGACCATCGGCGTCTCCGCGGCCAGCAGGTACTGCATACGGTCCAGGTCCAGGGCGGTGATGTGGACCGGGCCGATCTCGTAGAGGGGACGGTCGCCGTAGGCCACGCGAAAGATGCGCAGCGCCGAGTACTCGGTGAGACCTTCGTCCAGCCAGGGCTCCTCGGCCTCGTTGCTGGCGACGACCGACTGCCACCATTGGTGGCCGATCTCGTGGACGGTCACCATCTCGGCGATCAGATCGGTCCCCACGCCCGGGGGCAGGCCCATGTCCAACGCCCCCACCGTGACCAGGGTAGGGTACTCCATGCCGCCGGCCCCGGGAGCGCCGTCGGGCACGTCCACCAGCGTCAGGCGGGGGTAGGGGTAGGGGCCGTACCATGCGCTGTAGGAGGCCAGGGCTACGGCGGCGGCGTCCAGGTAGCGAGAGGCGGTGGCCTCGTGCGCGGGCGGGTAGAAGAGGACAACCTCGGTTGGGCCGACGGTGCGCCGGGCCTGGCGGTAGTCCGGGCCGGCCATCCAGACGGTGTCGATCACGGCCTCGGCGTGGAAGCGGTGGGTGACGGTGCCGTCGGGGTTCTCCGTCGTCCCGGCCGGCAGCCCGTTCCCGGCGACGACGTACCCGCCGGGGGCGGTGACCGCCAGGTCGTAGGTGCCGAAATCGGCAAAGAACTCGTTGTTGGCGTGGAAAGGATGGGCGTTCCAACCGCGGCCCTGCTGGTAGACGCCCAGCTTGGGGTACCACTGCCCGACCATGTGCCAGTCGCCGGAGAAGCCGGTGCGGGCGTAGACCCGCGGCAACTGGGCGCGGAAGTCGACGGTGAGGGTGAGCACGCCGCCCGGGGCCAGCGGCCGGGGCAGGAGGGTGGTCATCAGCGTCTCGCTGAACGTGGTGGCCGGCAGCAGGTCGATGGTGCCGCCGGGCGTGTTCAGCGCCAGCGCCTGGACCTCGATCCGGCCGGGCGCATCGGGATCGAAGCCGTAGCCGCGCGACTGGCCGCCCGACTCGCGGTTGAAGAGGGTATCGGCGCTGCGGAAGGCGTTCAGGTAGAGGTGCCAGGCCAGGTCGGGAATGTTGTCCTGGGTGCGATTGACATAGGTGATGACCTCGCGGCCGGCCAGGGTGTGGGCGACGGGATCGAGGGTGACGTCGATGCGATAGGAGGCCACGGGGGGGACGGCCGGCCATGCCGCCCCGGGATACTGGGCCAGGCCCGGCGGCGGGCCCGGCGCCAGGAAGGACAGCAGGGCAATGACAAACATCGCAATCCGGCGCCAGGAACGGGCCATTGCTCCTCCGGGGATGGGCGATCCAGACAGACGCCTGGGTGCCGTGCGGTGGCAATTCTAGCACAGCACAGGGCAGGTGTCAACGAGCGCATAGGGTCTGCCCTGCCGCGGCTTGACTTGACACAGACCCCAGTTGCGAGTATACTGCCCGCCATCGAGATGGCGGACGTTGCTGATCTCTGCATAGATACCTCAAGTCGGTGCGCGCGGATTTCGGCTTCAAGGTAGTACTATGCAGGAGTCGGCAGATCGGCCCTATCTGGGGGGTACCGATGGAAGAAAACCTTGGCGTGGTCCGCGTTTCTCCACAGGTGGTGGCGGCGATCGTGGCGCTCTCCGCGGCCAGCGTGCCGGGTGTGGCCTGGTTGAATACGGCCACCGGCGGGCAGCGGCAGCCGCTTCACTCCACCGAGGAGCTGAGCCGCGCCGCGCGGGTGAGCGTCCACGGGGGCGCCGTGCAGGCCGAAGTGCACCTGACGATCGAGCGCGGCGTCAATATGACACAGGTCGGGGCGGCCGTGCAGCGCGAGGTGGGCGAGGCAATCCAGCGCACGTTGGGGCTGGACGTGCGCGCTGTGAACGTTTACATCGTCGATATCGTGAGGTAAGAGCTTTTGACCAGCGTACGGCACCGGGTGCGTATCGCTGTGCTGCAGACGCTCTTCGAGGTGGACCTGGCCGGGCATGACCCGCGCGAGGTGTTGCGGCGCCACCTCGAGGAGCGGCTCTTCCCCCCACCGGCCGAGGAGTTTGCCTGGCAACTGCTCGAAGGTGTGGTGGAGCACTGCCGGGAGATCGATGCCCTGATCGCCCAGGCGGCGCCGAACTGGCCGCTCGATCAGATGTCGCGGGTGGATGTCAATATCCTGCGCATCGCCATCTTGGAGCTGCTCTTTTCGGGGGACGCCCACATCCCGGCCAAGGCGGCGATCAACGAGGCGGTGGAGTTGGCCAAGCGTTTTGGCAGCGATAGCTCGCGGCGCTTTGTCAATGGGGTCCTGGGAACCTTGATCAAGAACCGGCAGCGGGCTGCTGGACCCCCCCGATCTGTGGGCCTGGGCGATGTCGAGAAGACTGACGCTACGAACTGATCTTTGTGAGACTTGAGCCTTTATGGTGTCGCAGCGGGTTCCCGACTGTAGTGGCGGGATAAGAAAGACGAACCAAGGAGGAATTCAATGCTGTCGAACGAGCACCTGAACGCGCTGAAGGCCCTGGTGGCAGACAAACTGGGGGTGGACGAGGCCGAGATCGTCCCCGAGGCGCACTTTATCGACGACCTGAACGCCGACTCGCTCGACCTGGTCGAACTGATCATGTCGATCGAGGAAAAGTTCAACCTCAAGATTGAGGACGAGGACGCCGAAAAGATCCAGACGGTCGGCGACGCCATCGCCTACCTGGAAGAGCACCTGAAGTAAGCGCGGTCCTCCGTTTGGGAACCGCTATGGGGGCGACACGGGTGCCGCCCCCATAGCGGTTCACTGCCGCTTTGCTCTTTGGGCCGGGAAAGACGGCTTCTCGCCGGGGGGCGGAAAGGAGGGCTCGTGGCCACCGAGCTCCTGCATGTGGGCTTTGGCAATGTCGTTGTCGCCGGCCGCGTGGTGGCGATCGTGGCCCCGGATTCGCTGCCGGTGCGGCGGATGGTCCGCGATGCCCGCGATCGAGGGCTGCTGGTGGATGCCAGCCGCGGGCGCAAGGTCAAGTCGGTGCTGGTCCTGGACAATGGCACCATCGTCACCTCGGCGCTGCACCCCAGCACGATCGCCCGCCGGCTGGAGCAGCGCCCGGAGCCCGAGGGCCATGAAGATGCCTGAGCACCCCGAAGAGCTCGACCAGGAGATGGCCCGGGTTTTGGGATTGCCGCCGCCGCTGCTGGTGGTGCTCTCGGGGCCTTCGGGAGTGGGGAAGGACGCGGTGATGACGCGGATGAAGGAGCGCGGCGTCCCCATGCACTACACGGTGACGGCGACGACGCGGGCCCGCCGGCCGGCCGAGGTCCACGGCCGCGACTACTTTTTTGTCTCCATGGAAGAGTTCCAGCGCCTGATTGCCCAGGACGAGCTGCTGGAGTGGGCCATCGTCTACGGCGACTACAAGGGCATCCCCAAGCAGCAGGTGCGCGACGCCTGGGCGCAGGGGCTGGATGTCCTGCTGCGCATCGATGTGCAGGGGGCGGCGACGGTGCGTCGGCTGGCCCCGGAGGCGCTGCTGATCTTTTTGGCTCCGCCGAGCATGGCCGAGCTGGTGCGCCGGCTGCGCACCCGGCGCACCGAGTCGGAGGAGGCGCTGCAGCGCCGGCTGCAGGCTACGCGCGAAGAGATCAAGACGCTGGACATCTTTGACTATGTGGTGGTCAATTACGAGGGCCGCCTGGACGAGACGGTTGACCGCATCGTCTCTATCCTGCTGGTGGAAAAGATGAAGGTGCGCCCGCGGCGGGTCCGGTTGTGAGGGGCCCGTTTTGCCATTTGACAAGAACCGTAGAATCAGATACACTGGAGCGGTCTTGCCGGGTAGTGTAATGGCAGCACAAGGGACTTTGGATCCTTTGGTCAAGGTTCGAATCCTTGCCCGGCAGCACGGATACGGATACTTGAGGAGTGCGGCAGCGAAGCTGCCGCACTTTTGGCGCGGCCCCAGGCCCGGCCCCCTGGGTGGGGACATTTGCCCCTTGTTATCGCTCATGGCTCCCTCTTCATGTGAATGGGGTGGTGACCGGTGGAAACGCCGCGACCGCACTACTGGCGCAATTTCCTGGCCCTGCTGGGCGACTATGTATGGTTCGGCGTGGGGGCCGCCTTTGCCGGGGTCACCACGGTCATCCCCGACTATATCGACAGGCTGACGAGCAACCCGGTCGTCGTGGGCCTGTTCCTGACCGTCGCCGACGGTGCCTGGCTCCTGCCGCAGCTCATCTTTGCCAACCTGCTGGTCGACAAGCGCCGTAAGAAGCCGTATGTCATCTGGGCCGGGGCCATCGGCCGGCCCACCTGGCTGCTCTACGCCCTGGCCCTGCTCCTCGGCCTGGCCCGCTTTCCCTTTGCCGCGGTGGCGCTCCTGTTTCTCCTCTACCTGGTCTTTTTGGGATTGGACTCGCTGGCCTCGGTCGCCTGGTTCGATATCCTGGGCAAGTCCATCCCGGAGGAGCGCCGCGGCCGGCTGGTGGGGCTTTCGCAGATCGTCCAGGGAGGACTGGCCATTGGGGTGGGGGCGATCGTAGCCATGCTGCTGGGCCGCGATGGCCCCCCCTTCCCGCTGAACTATGCGGCTATCTTTGGGCTGGCCGGCGCGTTCTACCTGCTGTCGCTCCTTTCCTTTCTCCCGGTCGTCGAGCCCGACGAGGCCGTGGCCGAGTCCCGTCCGACCTGGCGCGAGTACCTGCCCCAACTGGTGCGCGTGATGCGCGAGGATCGGACCTTTCGCCGGCTCGTCGTCGTGCGCCTGCTGTCCGGCTTTGATATGTTGGCCTGGAGCTTTTACATCCTCTTTGCCACCCGCGAGATCGGCCTGCCGCCGGCCACGGTGGGCCTCTTTGTGGCCGTGCAGACGGCCGGCAGCATCGCCGGCAGTGCCCTCCTGGGCCTGATCAGCGAGCGGGTTGGCGGCCACCGGGTCATCCAGGTCGGTACGGCGATGAGCGCGACCGTGCCGCTCGTGGCGTTGGGCATGGCCCTGGGGGGGCTCCGCGCCGGCAGCCCGGTGGGGTTGGGCCTGGACCCGGGCGGGGCCGGCGCGGGTCGCCTGGCGCTGGTGTTCTGTGCCTATCTCTTCCTGGCGCTGGGCGTGGTGACGAGCTCCTTTATGCTGGGCCACCTCAACTATGTGCTCGACCTGGCGCCGGCCGGCCGGCGCCCTGTCTACATTGGGCTGATCAATACCCTGGGCGGGGCCATCGTCGTGCTGCCGCCGCTCGGCGGGCTCCTGCTGCAGCATACCTCGTATGCGGCGCTGTTTGGCGCAACCGCGGCCGTCGCGCTGGCGGGGCACTTTCTGTCCTGGGGGCTACCCAGCGTCCGGAAGAAGGGCGTGGGGATGGAGGAAGTGGGAGACGGAGAGAGAAGGTGAGGGCGCGGCCGGCCCGGCAAAGGGAAAGGATCACGCGGCGCCGGCTTTTCCTTCCTGCCCCCTGGACCTAGAGCCCGATCCCCAAGCCCTGCTCTCCAGGCCCCAGGCCCTCTGCCTTTAGCTGCCTTATGATTTCCCCGGCTATCCCTTCCCGGTTCTCCACCGTGACCACGGCGACCCGCACCGCGCGTCCGGCGGCCCGGCCGCGGACCTGCTCCACCAGGGCCGGCCGGACGACGACGAGCCCCGGCCCCTTTCCTTGCAGGAGAAAAAATAGCCCCGGCCGCAGCCCTTCGCCTACTACCAGCTCCAGCGGCCCCGCCTCGTCCAGGAGGAGCAGGTCCGCCGGACCTTGTGCCGCCCGACGCAGAGCCTCGTTGCCCCAGTCGAGCGCCTCCTGGGAGAACGAGTACCGCCCCCAGCGCGGCCCGGCCAACTCCTCTCCCTCGGCCGCCAGCAGCCGCCCCTCTCCCGTGGCGATGTCTACCAGGAAGCGCCGCGGGCCGTCCGTGCGCGTCAGCAGGCCGGCCGGCGCGCCGCCGCACTCCCGCCACAGCCCGGCCAACCGCGCGCAGACGGTGCTCTTGCCCACGCCGCGCTCCCCGGTCAGGAGAACCAGCCTCCCTGCGTTTGGGGATTCTCTGTTCCGCCCGTCGCGCTTCACGGTTCGTCCTTGTCCTTCCCCACTTCTTCCGCCGAGACGATCACGTACCGATATCCCTGCTCCACCAGGAAGCGCTGGCGCTTGGCGGCGTGGTCCTGGTCTGTCGTCCCCTGGGAGACCAGGGTGTAGAAGTGGGCCGGCCGGCCGTCGGGCTTGGGCCGCAGCAGCCGCCCCAGCCGCTGGGCCTCCTCTTGGCGTGATCCATAGGTGCCCGAGACCTGGATGCCCACGTTGGCCTCGGGCAGGTCCAGGGCAAAGTTGGCCACGTTCGAGACCACCAACAGCTTCTCCTCGCCCCGGCAGAAGGCCCGGAAGATCTCCTCGCGGTGGCTCACCGGCGTCTGTCCGGTGAGCAGCGGGGCCTCCAGCGCCTGGGCAATGGCGCGTAGCTGGCTCAGGTAGCGGCCGATCACCAGGATGCGGTCGCCGGGGTGTTGGGCGACCAGCCGGCGCACTACCCCTACCTTGGCCGGGTTCTCTGCCGCCAGGCGCGATTGGTCGGCCCCGGACTCGGCGGACAGGTAGGCCAGGCGCTCACCCGGGGCCTGCGGCACGCGCACCTCCCAGCAGTGTACCACCGCCAGCCAGCCGGCGCTCTCCAGTTCGCGCCACGGCACCTCGTACACCTTGGGGCCGATGAGCGAAAATACCTCCCCCTGCCGGCCGTCCTCGCGCACCAGCGTCGCCGTCAGCCCCAGCCGGCGGCGAGCCTGGATCTCGGCGGTGATGCGAAAGACCGGTGCCGGCAGCAGGTGCACCTCGTCGTAGACGATCAGCCCCCAGTCGCGCTCCCCGAAGAGGCCAAAGTGCGGGAAGGGGGCCTCGCGGCCGTCTTTCTCCCGGGCGTACGGGCGGTGGGTCAGGATCTGGTAGGTGGCCAGCGTCACCGGGGCGATCTCTTTGCGCTCGCCGGTGTACTCGCCGATCTGGTGCGACTCCAGCGTCGTCTTGTCCAGCAGTTCCTCCCGCCACTGGTGCACGGCGGTGGTGTGGGGGCAGAGGATCAGCGTCTGCGTGCGCAGGCGGGCCAGCACGATCAGCCCGACGATCGTCTTGCCGGCGCCGCAGGGCAGGACGATTACCCCGCTGCCGCCGTGCGCTTCCTCGCGGCAAAAGGCCTGCGAGGCCGCCTGTTGATAGGCGCGCGGGGTGAAGGGCAGCCCGCGCAGGGTGGTCCCGCGCAGGTCCAGGGCCAGCGGCGCCCCGGGGAGGTAGCCGGCCAGGTCCAGCGGCGGATAGCCCAGGGTGCGCAGGCGCTGTTTGAGGAGCCCCCGGTAGCCGGGGCGCACGCGCAGGGAGAAGACATCGGCCGGCCCGGCAAAGTGGGGCTGCAGGCTGGGGGTGGCCGCCAGGCGGGCGAGCAGCACGGCATCCGCGCTCTGCAGCAGCAGTTCGCCGTCGACGCGCCGCAGCACCAGCCGGCCGAAGCGGGCCATCGTCTCGGCGATCCAGGAGCCCACCTCTGGAGGCAGGCCGTAGCGCGCGTTGAGGGCCAGGCGGGCGCCGATCTCCGCGGCCGTGTGGCCGGCCGCGGCAGCGTTCCACAGCGACAGGCGCGTCAGGCGGTAGATGTAGAGGTGCTGCAGGCTCTGCTCCAGCTCGGCCACTGCCCCCAGCAGGTCGCGCATCTCGGCGTGCAGCGGATGGTCTACCTCGAGGAGGATGGTGTGGTCCTTCTGTATGGTGAGGGGACGGCGCATCGAGGACCTCGGTTGCCGGCAGTTCTTCATGCCGTTGGTCGGCCCAAAGCAGTTCTTTGTGCCTTGGTGGTCGGCCCAGAGCAGTTCTTCGTGCCTTGGTGGTCCTCTACTACTGACTCCGCTTTGGCTTGGCCACGATCGCCACGACCCAGGCCACGGCGAACAGGGCCAGCCCGGCAAACAGGAGCCAGACATAGTACGGATAGTTGGCGATCACCAGGTGGCGCAGCAGCCCCAGCGCGCCCAGCGTGCAGAAGACGGCGTCCAGCTCGACCAGGACCCGCGCCTGGGCCGGGTTGTCGCTGCGCCAGCCGCGGAAGGATCCCCAGGCCAGGCCCAGCAGCGCGGCGCCGAGCACCCGCGTGAGGAGTGGATCGACCGGGGCCCAGCCAAACCAGCCCAGGAAGCGGCCGGGGATGACCAGGAACAGGATGCCCAGGATGGCAGCGACGACCATGTGTACCGGGAAAAGGATCTTGAGGTACTTGGACATCGTACACCTCCAGTAGGATGGGGAGCGGACTCGCGAACCGTGCGCCTGCCGCTATTATACCACATTGCGCCTCGAATGGAAGGCGTTGTTCACCGCCTTGCCCACCTCGACGACGCCGAGCATCCCCAGCGCGACGCCAAAGACGATCGCCCAATCGTCGAGGTGCAGCATCTTGATTTCCAGCAGATGGCGCACCGGCGGGACCAGGAAGGCGGCGAGAGCCACCAGCAGGCCGGCCGCCACCGCGATCACCAGCGGCTTGTTGCGGCTCAGCCGGCCGCTGCGGAAGAGCGGCCGGCGCATGCTGCGGTAGGCAAAGATATAGATCATCGAGTTGATGGCAAAGCTGGCAAAGGCGATGCTGCGGCCCTCGACCGGGTCGCCATGGGCCAGGAAATAGTGGCCAAAGAGGACCAGGGCGGCCGCGGCGCCGGAGGTGCTGATGATGCCGATCAGCGAGAGGCCCAGGCTGTTCAGGATCGGCTCCTTCACCGACTTGGGCTTTTCCTCCATGATGCCCTCTTCCTGCGGCTCGAACCCCAGCACGATGTCCGAGGGCCCGTCGCAGATCAGGTGCACCCAGAGGATCTGGGCCACCGTCAGCGGGGCCGGCCAGCCGATCATCATCGCCGCAAAGATCGCCAGCACCTCGGCGAACGAGTTGGACAGGGTGTAGGCCACCACCTTGCGGATGTTTTCGAAGATGACCCGCCCCTCTTCCACTGCGGCGACGATGGTCCGAAAGTTGCTGTCCAACAGGATCAGGTCGGCCGTCTCTTTAGCCACGTCGGTAGCGCTGCCCACGACGACTCCGATGTTGGCGCGCTGCAGCGCCGGGGCGTCGTTGATGCCGTCCCCGACCATGGCGACGACCGCCCCACGAGCTTGCAGGGCCCGGACGATGCGCAGCTTGTCCTGCGGCCGGATGCGCGAAAAGATGACCGTCCGCCCCACGCGTTCCTGCAGCCGATCATCGTCCAGCGCCGCCAGGTCCTGGCCCTCCAGGATTTGCTCCTCCTCAACCTCCAGCCCAATGCCGCGAGCCACGCCCTCCGCCGTGCGGCGATAGTCGCCGGTGATCACCTTGACCTGGATGCCGGCCTTCTGGGCTACCTGGATCGATTCGCGCACCCCCTCCCGGATGGGGTCCTCCATCCCGACAAGCCCCAGCCAGGTGTAACCACGGTGGTCCTCGATGTTGCCTCGGACGCGATAGGCCAGGCCGAGCAGGCGCAACCCTTCCCCGGCCCACGCCTCTACCTGCTGTCGGATGCGCGCCTGCTCTTCAGCGCTCTCCTGGCACATTTCGAGCACGATCTCGGGCGCGCCCTTCAGATAGTTGTGGCAGTCTTCCCCCAGCCGGGTGGTCGTGGCCATGAACTTGGTCTCGCTGCTGAAGAGCTCCTCGGCGACCCGCTCCGACCGGTCGACTAGCTCCTGGGGGTCGTATCCCCACTCCTTGCGGGCGTGCTCCCACAGGGCGACATCGATGGGGCCTTCCAGGTTGTTGCACAGGACCATCGTCTCCAGCGCATGCGGACGATCGCGCAGGTCGGCGCGGGTGATCCGCATGCGCCCCTCGGTGAGGGTGCCGGTCTTGTCGGTGCAGATGACGGTCACCGATCCCAGCGTCTCCACTGCCAGGAGCTTTTTCACCAACCCGTTGCGTTTGAGGATCTTGCGCATCCCCAGCACCAGGATGACGGTGACGGCGATGAGCAGTCCCTCGGGCACGGCGGCGATGGCCAGGATGATGGAGACGCGCAGCATGGAGAGGATCCGGTCGAGCAGGGTGGGGTTGATGAGCGTGGGGTCTCCCGACCTTCCCGTGGCGATCCCCGCGATCAGGATGGCCAGCGACAGGCCGACTACCAGGTAGGTGAGGGTCTTGCTGAAGCTCCGCAGGCGCTGCTGCAGGGGGGTGGCCTCGTGGCCATCCCCTTCCAGGCTGGTGGCGATCTTGCCCAGCTCGGTGCGGGCGCCGGTGCGGGTCACATGCAGCAGCCCGCGCCCGGCCACCACGGTGGTGCCCATAAAGGTCTGGTCCTTGCCGTTGCCGGCCTCTTTGCCGACGGGCTCGCTTTCGCCGGTGAGAATGGCTTCGTCTACCGCCAACTTGGTGCTCTCGACGATCTCCCCGTCGCCCGGGACCCTTTCCCCGGCATTGAGCACGACCAGGTCGCCGGGCACCAACTCGCGGACCTCTACCTCCTGGCGGGCGCCGTCGCGGATCACCGTGGTTGTCGGCTTGAGCAGGCTTTTCAGGGCCGTGTAGGTGCGCTGGGCCTGGTACTCCTGGATAAAGCCCAGGATCACGTCGGTGACGACGACGGCCATGATGATGGCAAAGTCGCCTAGCTCGCCAAGCGCCAGGGAGATGCCGGCCGCGGCCAGGATGATATAGACCAGCGGACTCTTGAACTGCGAGATGAGGATCGACAGGGCCGTGGGCCCCTTGGCCCGAGGGAGGGTGTTCTCCCCGTACTCCTTCCGCCTCTCCAGGACTTCCGCGGCGGTCAGGCCGTGCAGCGGCTCGTGCTGATGGTGTATGCTACCTGCAGTCGCTTCCGAGTTCTCCATTTTCTCTCCTGTTTCGCGTGTTCGGAGGCCCGGCTGCAAGGTATAAAAAAAGGCCTCGAGATGACGAGTCGGGTCGAAAGATCCCGGCTTGCGCCTGATCCCGAAAGCTATGGGCGTATTATAAGTCACTGGGGCTACTTGTCAAATTGCGGATGCGCTTTGCCGAGCCTTGGCGGTGGATGGGCCGGCTTCTATAGGAAGCGAACGCCCCTCAGCGCCCGCCGGCCGGCGGCGATCATCTCCGGCGTCCCCGTGTTCACCTCCTGCCCGGCGCGGTCCGTGTAGCGCGGGTAGATAAAGAACTTGCAGCGGGCGGCCTGCCACGCCGGCTCGTAGTGCACCCAGAACTCGCCGCGGTAGACCAGGGGATGGAGGTCGTCGACGCCATGGTCGGCGCCGGCCGGAACGGCCCCGTAGCACCAGCCGAACTTCCACTTCTCCTGGGGCAGCCGGCCGCGATGGTAGGTGGACCAGGTCTCGGCCTCCCCCGTCAGCCGCCACCAGCTACGGCCGGCCTCCTGGACCTCCTCCAGGGCAAAGTCCCCCCGGGGCCGCACCAGCCGGCCGTCGGGAAAGGCCTTTTCGATGCCGGCGTTGTGAAAGACCAGCCGCTGATCGGCCTCCAGGGCGTCGAGGGCGTCCTGGACGCTGGGGAGGCCGTCGGGGGCGAAACCGAAGCGCCGGCGATGCTCGTTGTCCCAGACCAGGTAGGCCCCGTACCAGCACTGGTAGCTGGGGCTGCGCGGGTTCTGGAAATCGGAGAAGCGGGCGTCGCGGCGAAAGCCGCCGAAACGCGAAAAGGCCACCGCTTCCATGGGCTGGCCGACGACGGCGGACAGCGTTTTGCTCATGAACCCGGTCAGGGAGAGCCGCAGCCAGCCGGGGATGCCCGGCCCCAGGTCGACGCGCCGACCATGCTCCTTGGCCGGGTTGGGCAGGGAGCGCGCCAGCAGGCGGACGAGCACGCTTTTGACGGGAGCAAGGGAGAGCGGCATCCGGCACCTCTTGGGGGGGCTTACGGCCCCACGTACCCCTTGAACAGCACCGGCAGGTAGATTGCCCAGCGCTCCTCGACCGCCGGCAGCACCGTTACCGCCAGGGTCGCCGTGGTTGTGCCGCAGCGGCCCTGCACGGTGAGGGTCACGGTGTAGTCGCCGGCCGCCGTGTAGGTGTAGACGGGGTGGGGGTCGTTGCTGATGCCCAGCCCGTCGCCGAAATCCCAGGTGTAGGTGAAGGGGCCGGTCCCGGTGACCAGCGAGGTAAAGTGCATGGGCCGGCCCAACTCCACCGGGCCGTCGCCGGCGATGCTGGCCGCGGGGGCCTGGCATGGCGCGGCCACCGATACGACCTTTACGGCGTTGGCCGTGCCGCAGGGCCCGGCGACGGCCAGGGTCACGGTATAGTCGCCGGCCGCCGTGTAGGTGTAGACCGGGTGAGGGTCGCTGCTGGTGCCCTGCCCATCGCCGAAATCCCAGGCGTAGACAAAGGGACCGGTCCCGGTGACCAGCGAGGTAAAGTGCATGGGCCGGCCCAGTTCCACCGGGTCGTCGCTTTGCAGGTCCGCGGCGGGGGCGAAACACCATACCTCGACGGGCGTGTCGGCCCGGCCCGAACCGCAGTCGTTGGTCACCACCAGGGTCGCCGTGAAGGCACCAAAGGCCGTGTAGGTGTAGACCGGGTGAGGGTCGCTGCTGGTGCCATGTCCATCGCCAAAGTCCCAGGCGTAGGTGAACGGACTGGTCCCGGTGACCAGCGAGGTAAAGTGCATGGGCCGGCCGAGCTCCACCGGGCTGTCGGTCGTCACCTCGACCGTGGGCGTGACGCACCCGGCGAGCACGACAAAGGCCTCGGGCAGCAGCGCCTCCTGGCAGTCGCCGTTGTAGAGGGTGAGGTCGTAGACGCCGGGGGCCATGCCGGCCGGCACGACCGCCTCCAGCGTGGTGCTGCTGACCAGCGTGGCCGACAGCAGCCACGTCTCTCCAAGCCGCACGCTGGGCGTGGCGATGAACCCGCTGCCGGTGATCGTCACCGGGGTCGGGAGGGTCGGCATCCCCTTGTCCGGGGCGATGCCCAGGAGCCCGGGCGCCGGGGAGGGCGGCAGCGGGGCGGTGATCTGTACGTCGTCGATGTACCAGCCGACGTCGCTGATCGAGGAGTCGCACCCCAGTCGCCAGCGGACCAGGACATTTTGCCCGGCAAAGAGGCCCAGGTTCACCTCCACACGTGTCCAGTTCGTCAGGTCGCCGGTCCAGCCCTGTCGGCCGCCCAGCGGGTTGCTGCAGCAGGTGCTGATGGTGCCGTTGTAGCCCCCGGAGGTGATGTAGGGACCCAGGTCGGTCCAGGAGCTGCCGCCGTTGACCGAGATCTCGAGCACGGCGCCGTCGTAGGAGGTGCCCTCGAACTGGTAGCGGTGCCAGAAGGTGAGGGTGCTGCCGGCGCCCACCGGCACGGCCACGGTGTTCCACAGGCGGCTGTCGGTGACCACGGCATCGTCGGGGACGAACCAGGCGTGGGTCGGGCTGTGCGATTGGGCGGTCGAGATCTGCCAGTGATCGGTGCCCTGGGCGGCGGCGTGCGACCATTGCCCCGGTCCCGACTCCATATCGTCGTGGAAGGCCGCCGTCAGGGCCACGGTGGAGAAGTGGAACGGTTCGGCCCAGGCGCCATCTCCACAGGCGTTCTCGCCCTGGGCGCGCCACCAGTAGCAGCGGCCGCCGTCGAGCAGCAGGGGGACGTCGTAGTTTGTCCCCAGCCCGGCCACGTCCAGGAGCGGCGCGGCGAAGAGCGGGCCGCGGTCCAATTGTACGCGGTACGATGTGGCATAGGGGGCGGAGGCCCAGGCCAACGTTGGCCGGAGCGGTTGGTTAGCCGCGCCGTCGGGCGGGGAGGTGAGCGTGGGGGCCGGCGGGCAGCCCGGCTGCACTTGTAGCTGCACGGCGGCCTCGTGGGTCCAGGAGAGGTAGTCGCTGGCGGTGACGATGAGCGTATAGTCGCCGGCCGGCGCGCCGGGTCCTACGGCGATCGTCAGGGTGGCGGTGTACGGCGCCGGGGCCGCGGCCGGCTCCAGGGTGGCGGTGATCCCGGCGGGCAGGCCGGCCGCCTCCAGGTACACCGTCTTGGTGTAGCCCATGATGCTGCCGATGACCACGCTCGATGTGACGGCACCGCTCTGGCAGACCTCATGCTCAGGGGGGGCGATTTCCAGCACAAAGCCGGGCAGGTCCGGCTCCATAAAGATCTTGACCGCCGGATCGCCCAGGATGTTGTAGGTCTCCCAGTAGTAGCGGGCGCTGGTCGGGTAGGCGAATTCGACGCCGGCCAGCCCGGCGTAGGTCATGGCCGTGATGTCGCGATAGGCGTCGAGCGGCGTGAACAGGGCGTCGAACGCGACCCGTTCCAGGACGTCGTCTTCGTCCCAGTAGCTGCTGTCGGAGGACCCCCAGAAGGCCAAGGCGGCCTTGTCCTCCTGCAGCACCCAGGTCTCGCCAAAGACCTCGTACTGGGCAAAGTCGCCGGTGATGCAGGCGTGGCTGGCGACGAAGGGGAACATGCCATAGTTGGTTAGGCTCTGCACCTGGCTCTGGCCGTAGTTCATCTCCCAGCCCGTCCAGCCGCCGTGTCCGGAGTAGATGACCGCCCAGCGGCCCTGGTTGAGCGCGTTCTGGATGTCGTTGGCCGTGGCGTTGTAGGTGACGCAGTAGAGCTTGTCGCCGCCGTACTGCGGGTTGTTGGGGAAGGTGCCGGTGAAGCCGTTAGGGCCGGTGTGGGTGTTGATGACATAGTTGTGGGTGCCCTCGGCTACCGGGTAGTTGTCGCAGGTGGCCGGGAAGGCTGCCGTCTTGAGCCAGGCCTCCTGCCCCGTCAGCGCGGCGTAGGCCAGGTACTTGTTCACCATAATCGTCGTCTGGGCGGCCGAGCGCACCGGGAAGCGTCCCCGTCCGATGTCGGGGTGCCAGTCGCTGTTGCCGTCCATAGTTGCGTAGTAGAGGTCGGTGATCTCTCCGGCCGAGACGCTCTGCCATCCGGCCATCGTGTCGGTATCGCCCACCAGGAGGACATAGGAGGGCGGGACCGGCCAGGTGTCGTAGGCGTTCTGGATATAGGTCTTGACCGCGGCGTTGCTAAGGCATCCGCCGGCGATCTGCGAGCACCGGGTCACCGTCACGTCGAACCCCCGGCCGGCCCGCAGGGTGGCCAGGGGCTGGATGGCGCTGTAGTAGGCGTCGGCGGTGATGATCAGGTAGCCGACCGCCGCGGCGCTTACCTGCCGGCCCTGGGCATAGTTCAGGACTCGGCCGGCCAACAGGCTGTCGAAAGCCGGGGAGGCGTAGCGCCGGGCCAACCTCTCTGTCTCCGCCATGTCGCTGCCCTGCAGCGCCAGGCGGAAGGACACCTGGCGGTAGAGGCGCACCGTGCCGGCTTGTGGGTCATAGGCCACGGGCCAGACTTCCACGGGCTGGATGCGGTGTCCGCGCACGATATAGACCTCGCCCAGGCGCACCGGGGAGTCGGGATAGCGGCCGGCCGCCCGGTAAAAGGTCCGGTCCAGGGAGAGCGGTCGGTTCTCGGCCCCGGCTACCTTTGGCAGGGGAGGCTGGACGGGGTAGGGAGTCTGTAGGCCCAGCTCCGCCAGGGTGTACTCCCGGTACGGCGCCGCGACGATCTCCAGCGTAGCCTGGGCGCCAAAGGGGATCTCGACCTCGCGGCGCAGGACGGGCAGGTCGGGCTGTCCGATGGCGCCGGGGTGGCCGTAGCCCTCCCCGTAAAGGCGGGTGAAGGCCTGGCCGGATACGGCGAGGTCCTCGGCGTAGCAGCCGGGGAGGTCGGCGGCCAGGGCGATCTGGGCGCCGTCGGCCGCCAGCAGGTCGAGGGTGGGAAGGGAGGGAGTGCTGTGGCCGTCGAAGGGCAGCCAGCGCTGCCCTTGGAGTCGGGGAGCGGCCTGCAGCGGGAGCGTTCCCAGGAGCATGGCGAGGATCAGGACCAAGGAGCCGAGCAACCAGCGGTGCCGTAGCCTGTTCATCAGTTCCTCCTGTGACTGCGCAATGACCAATCGCAATCCAGCCCTCCCACCCATACTATTGTACTATAGGCGGCGCCGGGGCGCAAATCGTGTGCGCAAGCCCATTTGACAAAATCGCCCCCTCATAGTACCATATCTTGTGTCTTCCCGGGCGCATGCCACTAGCCGTGGCGTTTTCATGGTTCCAATCGGCCACGAGCACCGCCGCTCCAGCTTTCCGTGGGTGTTTCGTGGCTTTGTATTGGCGCTCTCTGGGGTGCGGCATGGACCACCGCATCGAGGTCTTTTGGCAGACGGACCGCCCCGATGGCCGCGCCGCCGCGGTGCTGGACCAGGTTGCCCAGTTGGGCATCGCCGGCGTCCAGCAGGTCCAGGTCAGTAACCTCTACTTCCTCCGGGGCAAGCTGTCGGCGGCCAAGCTGCGCCGCCTGGCCGAGGAGTTGCTCGTCGATCCCGTTGTCGAGGGCTATCGCCTGGGCCTGCCGCCCGACACTGCCGGGGCCGTGATCGAGGTCTGCTTCCATCCGGGTGTCACCGACGCCGTCGCCGACAACCTCCTGCAGCGGGCCCCCATGCTGGGTCTGGATTCCCTGGAAGCGGCGGCCACCGGTATGCGCTACGTCTTTACGGGCGATCTCTCCTCCGACGACCTGCGGCGCATTGCCTGCGAGGCGCTCTGCAACGAGGTCGTTCAATCCTATGCCCTCGGCCTGCTCTCCCCCCCGTTCGTCCCGGCGGCCCGTCCCTCGCGCGCCGTCGAGATCATCCCCCTGCGCGATGCCGACGACGCCGCGCTGGCCCGGATGAGCGTCGAGCGCGTCCTCTTCCTCTCGCTGCCCGAGATGCAGGCCATCCAGGCCGAGTACCGCCGCCTGGGGCGCGACCCCACCGATGTGGAGCTGGAGACGCTGGCCCAGACCTGGTCGGAGCACTGTCAGCACAAGACCTTCAAGGCTGACATCCGTTACCGGGCGCGCGGGGGAATGGGGCGCGTGCTGCCGGTGTCCGAGCGCATGACGGGGGCAGGGGCAGAGGCAGAGGATGGCGGGGAGGAAGAGATAGCGGGGCTGCTGGCGACCTACATCCGGGCGGCCACGGAAAAGCTGAACCGGCCCTGGGTGCTATCGGCCTTTGTGGACAACGCCGGCATCGTGGCGTTGGGGGAGGATTGGGAGGTCTCCTTCAAGGTGGAGACGCACAACCACCCCTCGGCGCTGGAGCCGTTCGGCGGGGCCAACACCGGCGTGGGTGGGGTCATCCGCGACGTCATCGGCGTCTCGGCCCGGCCTATCGCCAACACCGACGTGCTCTGCTTCGGGCCGGCCGATCTGCCCTTGGGGGAGGTGCCGGCCGGCGCCCTGCACCCCCGGCGTGTCGCCCGCGGCGTGGTGGCCGGCATCGAGGATTACGGCAACAAGATGGGCATCCCCACCCTCAGCGGGGCCATCCTCTACGACCGCGACTATACCGCCAACCCGCTGGTCTACTGCGGCTGCGTGGGCCTGGCCCCGCGCGGCGCCCACCGCCGTGCGCCGCAGGCCGGCGACCTGTGCGTGGCTCTGGGCGGGCGCACCGGGCGGGACGGCCTGCATGGGGCCACCTTCTCCTCGGCCGAGCTGACCCACGAGACCGGGCAGACGGTGGGCAGCGTGGTGCAGATCGGCGATCCGATCACGGAAAAGGCCACCCTGGAAGCGATCCTGCGGGCGCGCGACGAGGGGCTGTACACGGCCATCACCGATTGCGGGGCCGGGGGGTTTTCCTCGGCGGCCGGCGAGATGGGCCAGGAGGTGGGGGTAGAGGTGGACCTGGCCGGCGTACCGCTCAAGTACCCGGGGTTGCGGCCCTGGGAGATCTGGCTCTCCGAGGCCCAGGAGCGCATGGTCCTGGCCGTTCCGCCGGATAGTCTGGCGCGGCTGCGGGAGATCTGCGCCGGCCTGGACGTGCCGCTGACGGTAATCGGCCGTTTCACCGGCGACGGGCGGCTGCGGGTGCGCTACGGGGAAAGGGTCGTGGCCGAGTTGGAGATGGAGTTCCTGCACCGGGGCTGGCCGCGCCGGACGTTGATCGCCGAGTGGACGGCTCCCCATTTCCCGGAGCCGGACATTGCGCCGCGGCCGGACCTGACCCCGGCGCTGCTGCAGCTCCTGGCGCACCCGGACGTGGCCAGCAAGGAGGAGGTCATCCGCCGCTACGACCACGAGGTCCAGGGCGGCGTGGTGATCAAGCCGTTGGTGGGGCCGGCCGGCAACGGCCCCTCGGACGCGGCGGTGCTGCACCCGCCGGAGGTGCCGGGCTGGGCCGGCCTGGCGCTGGGCTGCGGCATTTGCCCTTCCTACGGGCGGATCGATCCCTACGCCATGGCCTGGGCGGCGGTCGACGAGGCCATGCGCAACGTCGTGGCCGTGGGCGCCGATCCGGAGCGCGTGGCGCTGTTGGACAACTTTTGTTGGGGCAACCCCAATCTGCCGGACCGTCTGGGCGGGCTGGTGCGGGCCTGCCAGGGCTGTCACGACGCCGCCCTGGCCTACGGGGCGCCGTTCATCTCGGGCAAGGACAGTCTGAACAACGAGTTTCTGGGGGCCGACGGGCAGAAGCAGGCCATCCCCGGCACGCTGCTCATCTCCTCCCTGGGGTGGGTGCCGGACGTGCGCGGGGCGGTGACGATGGACCTGAAGCGTCCGGGGGACCTGCTCTACATCGTCGGTGAGACGCGGCAGGAGCTGGGCGGCTCGCTGTATCACCGGCTGCACGGCGCGTTGGGGGGAAGCGTCCCGGCACCCATTCCTATGAGCAGTGAGAGGATGCGCGCGCTGCACCGGGCGATGCGCGCCGGCCTGGTGCGCGCCTGCCACGACCTCGCGGAGGGCGGGCTGGGCGTGGCCGCGGCAGAGATGGCTCTGGCCGGCCGGCTGGGAGTGGAGCTGTCGCTTTCCTCCTTGCCCCGGGCCGACGATGTGCAGCGCGACGACGCCGCCCTCTTCTCCGAGAGCGGCGGCCGGTTCCTGGTGGAGGTGGCGCCGGGCGATGCCCCGGCGTTCGAGGCCGCCCTGTCGGGAGTGCCCCTGGCCTGCCTGGGCCGGGTGGTGCCGGACGGGCTGATGTGCGTGCGGGGCTTGGCCGGCGCGGTCGTCGTGGTCTGCGGGCTGGCCGAGTTGGTCCATGCCTGGCATGGGGGAGGGGTGGGCCCCCGTCCCCGGGGCAGTGCGGAATGAGCAACCGGCTAGAGTTCATGGTCCTTTATCCCTTGTCCATCGCCAGGCTGCACGAGTTGGCCGAGTTGCTCGAGCTGCCGTAGGAGGCACCATGGCCAGTACGCCGGCGGAACAAAGGTATCCCGAACCCACGGTCGGCGCGTTCATCGTCGATCCGGCCGGCCGGTTCCTCTTCGTTCGCTCACACAAGTGGAACGGCCGGTACACGGTCCCCGGGGGCCATGTGGAGCTCGGCGAGTGTTTGACCGAGGCCCTGGTCCGCGAGGTCCGGGAGGAAACCGGCCTGGACGTGCGCGACCCCGAGTTCCTCTGCTTCCAGGAGTTTATCTACGACGACAGCTTCTGGAAGCGCCGGCACTTTATCTTCTTCGACTTTGCCTGCCGGACCGACTCGACCGCGGTGCAGTTGAACGACGAGGCCGAGGAGTACCTGTGGGTGCGGCCGGAAGAGGCGCTGGGGCTGCCGCTCGAGACCTACGCCGTGGTGGCGGTGAAGGAGTATCTGCGGCGCCACGGGGCAGATGCCAAGGCCCGATGAACAGGGGCTAGTCCCTGCCCGGCGCAGCCGGCCACAGCGTTATGGACTGAATTGTCGGGCCACTCATTACGCCGGTCAGCAGTATCTTGGACTGAATTCATGTTTCACACGCGGCACTTGTCAGGCTACCTCGAGGTTGAGGGCTCATGAGCTCCGTACCGGTGTTGATCCTCCATGCCACGGGCACCAACCGCGACCGCGAGGCCGCCTGGGCGGTGGAGGCGGCCGGCGGTCGGCCGACCATCGTCCATGTCAACGAGTTGCGCGCCCGCCCTTCGCGCCTGCACGATTTCGCCATGCTCATCCTGCCCGGCGGCTTTTCCTACGGCGATGCCCTGGGGGCCGGCCGGCTGCTGGCGGCGGACCTGCGCTGGCTCTTTCAGGAGGAGCTGTCCCGTTTCGTGGCCGCCGGGAAACCTGTCCTGGGCATCTGTAACGGGTTCCAGGCGTTGGCCCGGAGCGGCCATCTGCCGGGACCACCTGCGGACGGCATCCAGGCCACCCTGACGCGCAACGCCTCCGAGCGCTTCGAGTGCCGCTGGGTTTGGCTAGAGCCGGATCCCCGGAGCCCCTGCGCCTTTACAAGCGGACTGGACGAGCGCATCTACTGCCCGGTGGCCCACGGGGAGGGGCGCTTTATCCCGCGCGACGAGCAGGTTCTGGAGCGGCTGCGGGCCGGCCGGCAGATAGCCCTGACCTATGTGACCGCCGACGGCCGGCCGGCCGCCTACCCGTCCAACCCCAACGGTTCGACGGCCGGCATCGCCGGTATCTGCAACGCCCAGGGCAACGTCCTGGGCCTGATGCCCCACCCCGAGGATCACATCTTTCCCTGGCAGCACCCGCGCTGGACGCGCGGCGAGGCCGGCGGGCTGGGCTTGGCCCTCTTTGCCCAGGGGCTGCGCTATGCTGCCCGGTTGTAGAGGACGAGAGCGGCCGTCTATTGTAGAGCTTACCGTTTGATGCTTTGGAGATGCCCATGCTAGACCCATCCACCCTGTTTGCGGCGATCCCCAACGCCCTGGGCGAAGTTTCTCTACCCTGGCCCTATCCCTGTAGCCGGGGTAAGGTGCGCGAGTCGTTCTCCCTCCCCGGCGGCCGGCGGCTGCTCGTGACCACCGACCGCCTCTCGGCCTTTGACCGGGTGTTGGCGGCCGTGCCCTACAAAGGGCAGGTGCTCAACCAGCTCAGCGCCTTTTGGTTTCGCCAGACGGCCGACATCGTCGCCAATCACCTGCTGGAGGTGCCCGATCCCAACGTCAGCCTGGTGGAGGAGTGCGCCCCGCTGCCGGTGGAGGTGATCGTCCGCGGCTACATCACCGGCGTGACCAAGACGGCGCTCTGGACGCTGTACGCGGCCGGCGAGCGGCATATCTACGGCTACGACTTTCCCGAAGGACTGCGCAAGGACGACCCCTTGCCTGCGCCGCTGATCACGCCGACGACCAAGGCCGGCCCCGGCGGGCACGACGAGCGCCTGACTTGCGCCGAGGTGGTGGAGCGCGGCCTGGTCGACGCGGCCACCTGGGAGCGGGTGACGGCGGCGGCCCTGGCCATCTTTCGCCGCGGGCAGGAGTTGGCCCGGCAGGCCGGGTTCCTCCTGGTGGACACCAAGTACGAGTTCGGCCACGCGCCCGACGGCACGCTCATGCTCATCGACGAGGTGCACACGCCCGACTCCAGCCGTTTCTGGACCGTGGAGGGGCGCGAGCGGGCCCAGGGCGGCGAGGTCGAGCCGTGGGACAAGGAGTACGTTCGGCTGTGGTACGCGGCGCAGGGCTTTCGCGGCGACGGCCAGCCGCCCGCGCTGCCCGCAGGTGAGATCGTGGAACTGGCCCGCCGCTACATCGCCCTCTACGAGGGCCTGACGGGCGAGACGTTCTTCCCGGCACCTATGCCGGCCGGCCCACGGATCGCCCGGGCGTTGCAGTCCTTCCTGCTGGCAACTGATAACTGACAACCGAAAGTGGACAACGGATCGTTCTCCCCGGAGGCTCCTATGCTGGCTGTACTCATCCTCGGTTCCCCCGGCGATAGAGCCTGGGCCGACCAGATCACGGCAGCGCTGGACCGTTTCGCCATCCCCTGGGAACTCCGCGTCGCCTCGGCCCACAAGACGCCGCAGCACCTGTTGGAGCTGCTGGCCGGCTACGAGGCCGATCCGCGGCCCACGGTGTACATCACCGTGGCCGGCCGCTCCAATGCGTTGAGCGGTTTTGTAGACGCCCAGGTGGCCGCGCCGGTGATCGCTTGCCCGCCGGCGTCGGACAAGTTCGGAGGCGCCGATATCTATTCTTCCCTGCGCATGCCCTCCGGCGTCGCCCCCGCTGTCGTGCTGGAACCCGAGAACGTCGCCCTGCTGGCGGCCAAGATGCTGGCCCTGGGCGATCGTAGTCTGCGGGAGCGCGTCCGGCAGTTTCAGGAAGAGCAACGCCGGCGCCTGCTCGCCGCCGACGCCGCGGGGATAACCTAGGCCATCGGGCGAGTTTCGCGAGGCGTGCGGCACTCGTCGCGGATCGTCTCGCACTCGCAGCGCGTTCCTTGTCACCAGGAGTCATGATGAACCATCAAGAGCCATTCGATCGCCCCCACGAATCCTGCGGTATTTTCGCCATCCACGCCCCCGGCCAGCAGACTGCCCGCCTGACCTTTTTCGCCCTCTACGCCCTGCAGCACCGCGGCCAGGAGAGCGCCGGCATCGTCACCGGCGAGGGCGGCGTCGCCCACATCCACAAGGGACTGGGCCTGGTGGCGCAGGTCTTTACCGAGGAGAACCTGCACCCGCTGCGCGGCCACCTGGCCATCGGCCACACCCGCTACTCCACCACCGGCGCTCCGCGTCTGCGCAACTCCCAGCCCTACCTGATCGAGACGGCGCTCGGGCCGCTGGCCGTGGCCCACAACGGCAATCTGACCAACGCCCCGGCCCTGCGCCGCGATCTGCTGCAGCGCGGTTTCGGCCTGACCTCGTCCACCGACAGCGAGGTGATCACGGCGATGCTGGCCGGCACGCCCGGGGCTACATGGGACGAGCGTATCCCCGTTTTCATGCAGCAGGCCGAGGGAGCCTACAGCCTGGTGCTGTTGACCCGCGACGCGGTCTATGCCGTCCGCGACCCCTGGGGCTTTCGTCCCCTGTGCCTGGGCCGGCTGAACGGCGATGGCTGGGTGGCGGCCTCCGAGTCGTGCGCGCTGGCGACGATCGGCGCCGAGTTCGTGCGCCAGGTGCGGCCGGGCGAGATCGTGCGCCTGGACGAGGGCGGTGTCGGGGCCTGGCAGGGTGCCGCGCCGCGCCGGCCGGCCCTCTGCATCTTTGAGTACATCTACTTTGCCCGCCCCGACTCGCTCCTGGAAGGCCGCTCCGTCCACCGCGTCCGCCGTCACCTGGGGGCGCGGCTGGCCCAGGAGCACCCCGTGGAGGCCGACATGGTCATGGGCGTGCCCGACTCGGCCACCGCCCACGCTATCGGCTACGCCAACGCGGCCGGCATCCCCTTTGGCGAGGGGCTGATCAAGAACCGCTACATCGGCCGCACCTTTATCCAGCCCGACGACCGCCTGCGGCGCATGGGCGTGGCCATCAAGTTCAACCCGCTGCCCGATTCGCTGCGCGGCAAGCGCATCGTCCTGGTGGACGACTCGATCGTCCGCGGCAACACCAGCGGGCCGATCGTCGCCCTGCTGCGCCAGGCCGGCGCGGCGGAGGTGCACATGCGCGTGGCCTCGCCGCCGATCCGCTACCCCTGTTTCATGGGGGTGGACATGGCGACCCAGGAGGAGCTGATCGCCGCGCACCTGGACGTGGACGAGATCGCCCGCCGCCTGGAGGTGGATTCGCTCGGCTACCTTTCCCTGGAGGGACTGCGCGAGGCGGTGGGCGGGGACATGGATGGGCACTGTCAGGCGTGTTTCTGCGGGGATTACCCGGTGCCCGTGGCAGGCGAGATATGCAAGGAGGCCTTCGAGAGAAGGTAGATAGAGGAGAGGCCATGCGCATCCTGGTCATCGGCTCCGGTGGGCGCGAGCATGCCCTGGCCTGGAAATCGGCTCAATCGCCCCGCGTGACCCGCCTGTACATCGCCCCCGGCAACGGCGGCACGGCCGCGCTCGGTGAGAACGTGCCGCTCCCGGCGGACAACATCCCGGCGCTGCTGGCTTTTGCTCAAAAGCACCAGATCGATTTGACGGTGGTGGGACCCGAAGCGCCGCTGGCCGCCGGCCTGGTGGATGTCTTTGTCGAGGCCGGCCTTTTCGCCTTTGGTCCCGCCGCCGCGGCGGCCCGCCTGGAATCTTCCAAGGCCTTTGCCAAGCGCTTCATGGTCGAGGAAGGCATCCCCACGGCTCCGGCAGCCGTCTTTTCCGACTACGAGGCTGCCCGCTCCTATCTGCGCGGGCAGCCATTTCCCCTCGTCGTCAAGGCCGACGGCCTGGCGGCGGGCAAGGGCGTCTTTGTCTGCCCAACCCTGGACGAAGCCGAGCGCTCCCTGCACCAGGTCATGGTCGAGCGCCTCTTCGGGCCGGCCGGCGATACCGTCCTGATCGAAGAGTGCCTGGTGGGGGAGGAGGCCTCCCTCCTGGCCTTTTGCGACGGGCAGACCGTTGTGCCCATGCTGCCGGCGCGCGATTACAAACGGGTCGGCGACGGCGACGCCGGCCCCAACACCGGCGGGATGGGCGGCTATGCCCCCTCGCCGCACCTGCCGCCGGCCCTGGTGGAGGAGGTCGTGGCGCGCGTGCTGCGGCCGGCCGTAGCAGGGATGCGCCGCCGGGGCTGCCCCTACGTCGGCGTCCTCTACGCCGGACTGATGCTCACTGCGGCCGGCCCGCGCGTCCTGGAGTTCAACTGTCGATTCGGCGACCCCGAGACGCAGGTGCTCCTGCCGCTGCTGGAAAGCGATCTCCTGGACATCCTCCTGGCCTGCGTGGAGGGCCGGCTGGGGCAAGCGGCGGTGCGCTGGCGGCCGGCCCACGCCGCGACGGTGGTCCTGGCCGCGCCCGGCTACCCCGGTTCCTATCCGACCGGGGCAGAGATCGCAGGGGTGGACGAGGCCGCATCTCTGCCCGATGTCGTCATCTTCCATGCCGGTACGAAACGGGACGGCGACCGCCTCCTCACCGCCGGCGGCCGCGTCCTGGCCGTGACGGCTGTGGGAGAAACCTTGGCTGCTGCTGCCCGGTCGGTGTATACCGCTGTGGATAGGGTTTGCTTTGAGGGTGTTCATTACCGCTCGGATATTGGTGCGGGGCCGATCTCTGGCCGGCACTCGAGAGAGGCTCTGTGCGGGGGGCCGGGGGCTGCAAGCCCCCGGCGGGGGGGGCGTGGGGGCCGGCCCCCCCGCAAAAATGGGACGCAGCCTCTCCGGCAGCAGGGGGGCATGGATGGGGCAGGGGCGCGGCCCGGCAAGGGGGCGAGGAAGGGCGGGTCCGCCTACGCCGCCGCCGGCGTGGACATCGCCGCCGCCGACGCGGCCAAGGTGCGGATGCGGCAGTCTGTTGCGGGCACCTATTCCCCGGCCGTCCTGTCCGGCATCGGGGCCTTTGGCGGACTGTTTGACATGACCCGGCTGGGCCACGAAAGCCCCCCGATCTTGGTCGCCTCCACCGACGGCGTCGGCACCAAGACGCTCATCGTCGCCGCCATGGGCCGCTACGATACCGTCGGGTTCGACATCGTCAATCACTGCGTGGACGACATCCTGGTGCAGGGCGGCCGGCCGCTCTTTTTCCTCGATTATATCGCCGCCGGCCGGCTGAACCCCGAACAGATGGTGGCCATCGTCGAGGGCTGCGCCGCCGCCTGTCGGGAAGTGGGCTGCGCCCTCCTGGGCGGGGAGACGGCCGAGATGCCCGATGTGTACGTGCCGGGGGCCTTTGACCTGGCCGGCACGATGGTCGGCTGGGTGGCGCGCGAGGCCGTTGTCGACGGGCGCGACGTGGTTCCGGGCGACGTCTGCCTGGGGTTGCCCTCCTCCGGCCTGCACACCAACGGCTACTCCTTGGCCCGGCGCGTCCTGGGCGACCTGGGGTGGGGTACGGTGCTGCCGGAACTGGGCCGGCCGCTGGGCGAGGTCTTGCTCACGCCGCACCGCGCCTACCTGCGCGAGCTGGAGGCCCTCTGGTCGGCCGGCGTGCATGTCAAGGCCATGGCCCACATCACCGGGGGCGGCTTTCCCGGCAATATCCCGCGTGTCCTGCCGGATGGCGTTGGCGTGCGCCTGGAGCGCGCCGCCTGGCGGGTGCCGCCTATCTTTCGTCTGATCCAGGAACGCGGCACTGTGGCCGAGCAGGAGATGTACCGGGTGTTCAATATGGGCATCGGTATGGTGCTGGTCGTCCCGCCCGACGCCGTCGAGTTGGCCCAACGGACGCTCCCGGAGGTCCTGGTGATCGGGGAGGTCGTTCCGTGGGCCGGCCCGGAACCGCGTGTGCAGTTCTGAGTGCTTCTATGGCTTGTCGCTCCTCAACCCGGACCGGGAAGAGGCGGCGGCCTTTGATTGGGGCCGGTACGAGCAGGGATCTTGGGCAAGTTGTCGTTCGGTGAGCCGCTTACACCTGTTTATCTCCGAGGTACGATATGTCCCGCATTGCCGTTCTCATCTCCGGCTACGGCTCCAACCTCCAGGCCGTCCTTGACGCGCTCGCCCAGGGGAACCTCCCCGGCGTGGAGATCGCCCTGGTCGTCTCCAACCGCAAAGAGGCCTACGGCATCCAGCGCGCGGCGCAGGCCGGCGTGCCGGTGATCTACTTTCCCCTCGCCCCCTACACGCGGGCCGGCCGGCCGCGCGCCGACTACGACGCCGACCTGGCCGGCATCCTGTGCGCCTTTGGCGTGGAGTGGGTCGTCCTGGCCGGTTGGATGCACGTGCTGGGGAACGCCTTCCTGTCCCATTTCCCCAACCGCGTCGTCAACCTGCACCCGGCGCTGCCCGGCGCCTTTCCCGGCACCCACGCCATCCAGCGGGCCTACGAGGCCTTTCGGCGCGGAGAAATCGCCCACACCGGGGTGATGGTCCACCTGGTGCCCGACGAGGGGGTGGATGTCGGGCCGGCCCTGGCCCAGGAGGCAGTGCCGATCTACCCGCACGACACCGTGGACGACCTGGAGGCGCGCATCCACGCCGTGGAGCACCGCTTGCTCGTAGCGACGTTGTGCGCTATACTGTGTCGCGGGTAGCTCGATTTACCCTTTGTTCATCACGCTTCACGGGTTCTCACCTTTACGCATCACGTTTCGCTTTTCTGTCCTGTTTGCCGGTTTCCGCACCACCGAACCTATAGGAGAGCGATATGCCCGTCAACATCGTCCGCCAGATCGACGACCTGGTTCCCATCCGGCGCGTCCTGGTCAGCGTCTCGGACAAGGCCGGCCTGGAGCTGCTCGTCCCCGGCCTCCTGGAGGTCAACCCAGCGGTCCACTTTTACTCCACCGGGGGCACCTTCGACGCCATTGCCGCTATCCTGGGGGCAGACCAGGCGGCCCGGCACCTCACGTCGGCAGCAGACTATACCGGCCAGCCCGAAACCCAGGGCGGGCTGGTCAAGACGCTCGACTTCAAGATCTACCTGGGACTGCTCACCGAGACGTACAACGCTGCGCACCAGGCCGACCTGGCGCGCACCGGCGCCGTCCCGCTCGATATGGTGGTGGTCAACCTCTACCCCTTCCAGGCGACGGTAGCCCGGAAGGGGGTGACGGTGGAGGAGGCGCGGGCGAATATCGACATCGGCGGACCGTGCATGTTGCGCGCCGCGGCCAAGAACTATCTGCGGGTCGCCGCCGTCTGCGATCCGGCCGACTACGCCGGCCTCCTTTCTTTCTTGAAGGAAAACGGCGGCCGGCTTTCTCTCACCCGCCGCTTCGAGCTGGCCCGCAAGGCCTTTGCCCACACCGCCGCTTACGACGCGGCGATCAGCGATTTTCTGGCCCGGCAGGACACCGGAGCCGTGCCCGGCGTCTATGCCCTATCGACAAGGGGCGGCGGCCGGTAGTCGCCTGGGCCGCGGCCAAGGAGTACCCAATGCCCGAGGATCTCAAGAAAGCCTACCGCACGATCATGGCCGATCACTTTCCCGACCGTATGGAGATCGCCTTTGTCCAGGACGACCGCCGTACTACCCTCCTCTATGAGAAGGTCACCTGGATCGTCGACGACGTCCGCCAGGGGCTGCGCTACGGGGAGAACCCCGGCCAGGAGGCCGCGCTGTACAAGCTGGTCAACGGCAACCTGGCCCTGGGCGAGGTGACGACGATCGCTCCCGGGCGCTACCTGGTCGCGGATGCCGAGCTCCTGCAGTTCGGCAAGCACCCCGGCAAGACCAACCTGACCGACGCCGACAACGCCCTGAATATCCTGCGCTACCTGATGGACCATCCGGCCTGCGCCATCATGAAGCACAACAACCCCTCCGGCGTGGCATCGGCCGACACGATCCTTGAAGCGTACCTGAAGGCCGACCTGGCCGACCATGTGGCGGCCTTTGGCGGCTGCATCGCCCTCAACCGGCCCCTGGACGTGCCCACCGCCGAGGCCATCGCCGAGCGCTACGCCGAGGTCGTCGTCGCCCCCGACTTCGAGGAGGGCGCCGTCGGCATCCTGGCCCGGCGCAAGAACCTGCGCATCATGCGCATCGCCAATATCGCTCGGCTGGCAGGATGGTCCGGAGAGCGCTTCGTGGATTTCAAGAGCCTGATCGACGGCTCGATCATCGCCCAGACCTCCTTTGTACCCCTGGCCCGCCGGCCGCAGGACCTTTCGCTGGCCGAGGTCACCCACCAGGGCCAGGTCTACCGCATCACCCGTGAGCCGACAGAACGGGAATACGCGGACATGCTCTTCGGCTGGCTGGTGGAGGCCGGCGTCACCAGCAACTCGGTGCTCTACGTCAAGGACCTGGCCACCGTGGGCATCGGCACGGGGGAGCAGGACCGCGTGGGCGTGGCCGAGATCGCCCGCGACAAGGCCTATCGTAAGCTCTGTGACCGTCTGGCCTTTGAGCGCCACGGGGTTATCTACGGCGGCTTGCGGGACGAAGCGCTGCGCCAGGACATCGCCGCGGAGGTGCGGGCGCTGCGCGGCGGCCTAGTCGGCGCGGCCATGGTCTCCGACGCCTTCTTCCCCTTCCGCGACGGCGTCGAGGTGGGGCTGCGTGAGGGCGTCAGCGCCGTTATCCAGCCCGGCGGCTCCCTGAACGATCACGACGTCATCCAGGCCTGCAACGAGCACGGCGCAACGATGGTCTTTACCGGGCAGCGGAGCTTCAAACATTAGAGGCCCCGAAGGGCTGTCGTTGGGGTTTCCGAGTGGCTCCTGCCCGCGAGGCCCACGCGATGGACAACCCGGTCCCCGTTACCCTGCGCGATATCTACCTGGCCCGCCGACGCATCGCCGCTTTCGCCCGGCGCACGCCGCTGCTGCCCTCCCCGGCCCTTTCCGCCCTGACCGGCTGCTCCGTTCGCCTGAAGCTGGAGAACCGGCAGGAGACCGGCTCCTTCAAGGTCCGCGGGGCCGCCAACCGTATCCTCTCCCTGGGCCCGGAGGAGCGCGCCCGCGGCGTCGTCGCCGTGTCCAGCGGCAACCACGGCCGGGCGGTGGCCTATGTCGCGCTCCGGCTGGGCATACCGGCGGTCATCTGCCTCTCGCGGAACGTGCCCATGGTCAAGGTGGAGGCCATCCGGGCGCTCGGAGCGCAACTGGAGATCGTCGGCGATTCCTACGACGAGGCCGAGGACCACGCCGCGCGCCTGCAGCGCGAGCGCGGCCCGGCCTGGGTTGACCCCTTCGACCATCCCGACGTCATCGCCGGCCAGGGCACGATCGGCCTGGAGCTGCTGGAGGACTGGCCGGAGGTGGATACGGCCCTGGTGCCCCTCTCCGGCGGCGGCCTCAGCGGGGGCATCGCCGTGGCCCTGAAGGCGGCCGACCCGGCCATCCGCGTCCTCGGCGTTTCGATGGAGCGCGGCCCGGTGATGTATGCCAGCCTGCGGGCCGGCCGGCCCCTGGCCCTCCCGGAGGAGCCGACGCTGGCCGACGCCCTGGCCGGCGGCATCGGCCGCCAGAACCGCTACACCTTCCGCCTGGTGCAGGCCCTGTTGGACGATGTGCTGCTGGTGAGCGAGGAAGAGATCGCCGCGGCCATGGAGTGGGCGCGGGCGGAGCACGGGCTGGTGGTGGAGGGAGGGGGCGCCGTGGGGCTGGCGGCGCTGCTGTCCGGCCGTGCGGCCGGCCCGGGGCAGAACTTGGCCGTGATCCTCAGTGGCGGGAACGTGGAGGCTTCTGCCCAGTGATTTCCCCGAATGTCGTTGCCCGGACCTTCTCAGCCTTCCAACTGCCGGTATAATCTATCCACCGCCGCCTGCACCTGGTCGCGGGCCTGCTCCACCTCGGCACGCCACGGTTTGCCTTCCGACGCGTAAAAGAGGGGCGCTCCGATGGAGACGACGCGCTGCCCGCGGTGCACGGCCGCCGGGTATAGGGGCAGCGGCCGGCCGGCGGCGCGCTCGTATTGTGGGCAGAGCAGGAGGAACCCGGCCATAAAGGGCCGCATCCGCGTCTGCGGATCGGCCGGCCCCTGGGGATCCTCGGGAAAGATGAGCAGACTGCGGCCGGCCTGCAGCAGCTCCAGGCTGCGCCGAAACGCCCCCATGTAGCGGTGCCGGCGGCGGTCCACCGGAATGCAGCCCAGCCCGCGGAGCATGCCCACGGTGATCCGCGAGAGGGCGGTGGCTACGGCCAGGCCCAAGCGCCCCCGCAGGTGCCAGGTGGGGGCGACAAAGTCGTCGAGCAGGTAGCGCGGGGCGCGCCGGGGGTCCGTCATCTCGGCGACGATCCAGGGGTGAAAGCGCACCGGCACCGACAGGACCATCTCGATCGGGCCGACGCTGTCCATGTGGTTGGCGACATAGATGCCCGGCCGGCCGTCCTGGATGTTCTCCAGCCCGACACAGCGGTAGGCGAAGGGGAAACGCAGCAGGCGGATCGTCCGATAGAGAGAATCGCCCATCGTTTCAGCTCTCCTGCACGGTCATTCCGAGCTGCCCTGCCCGGGGCATCCCTGCGGCGCGGTTGAAACGCTCCCACGCCATGCGGTAGAAGGGGGACAGCGGCCGGCCGCGCGGAGCCGCCTGCACCTGCTCTGTCCATTGCCGGGTTTTGTCGGCGGACCGGGCGAAGCACTCGGCCGTGAAGGCGGCCAGCGCGGCTTTTCGCTCCTCCCGGGGGGCGTCGGCATACCGGGTGGACAGGTCGGCGGCCTCGCGCTGGAACTCGGAGTTGCCTATCACCACCCCATGCTCGTTCAGCCCCATCTCGCAGCCCCACATCCAGAAGGGCTTGCTCAGGAGGACGGCGTAGGTCTCTGCGACCTGGGGGATCTCGATGTAGGTGCAGCGTACCCTTTCCCCGGGCGCGTGCCGCGCGGGGGGGAAGGAGGCCAGGTGCTGTCCCTCGTTGGGCTCGCGGTCGCTGTTCGTGGCCAGGAGGGCGATGCCGTCGACGGTGCTGTTGCCCAGGGCGACGATGGTGTCGCACATTGTCTACCCCGCGGACAGACGACGCGAACGCCTCGACAATGCTTCCGAAGAGCTGCCCGCCATCTTCTGTCGGCATCATACCATAGTTGGCGGCAGAGTTCAACACCGCAGCCGATTCGTGAGCGTTTCACGCTGGGGATATACCCCTGCAGAAAAAGATGCTGAAAAAGAGCCGGCGGGCTTCGTAGAAACCTGAAAAACGGGG
>CAZQFV010000023.1:0-63813 GCA_964592645.1 uncultured Chloroflexia bacterium | reverse complement strand
GAACCTCGAACCCATTGATTAAGAGTCAATTGCTCTACCATTGAGCTAGCGGCCCAGCACTATGGATGATTATATCGCGAGACTGGACGGCTGTCAAACAGATGCTGCTGACCTTACTCCAGCGGCAGGTCGTAGATACGCCAGGTCTTGTACTGGTGCGCGCCCATGAACTCGGAGGGCCGCAGGATCAGGACGTTGTCCTCCAGGAGCATCGAGGTCTCGCACTCCTGGTAGTGCTTGCCCATCGCGTACTCTTTCGCTTCCAGGAAGAGCAGCGCATCGATGCCCAACCGCCGGAACTGGGGACGGACGCCGTAAAAGATCAGGCGGATGCGCGGGATGCGCCGGCGCAGCGCCAGCAGGCGGGCCAACCGCACCGGGTCCGAATCGCCGTACCACCTCCAGCGCGGCCGCAATGCCCAGTAGGGGTCGGGGAAGGCTCCCAACACCGCGGCCGGCTCGCCACCGACAAAGGCAAGGCGGCACAGGCCGGGGTCGATGATCGGGCGCAGCATCTCGGCCACCGTATCGGCCTCCGCCTGGCTGATCGGCAGAAAGCCCCAGTTGTTGGCCCAGGCCTCGTTGTAAATGCGGATCGTCAGGCGGATGCCTTCCACGAGGTCCTTCATTTCCAGGGTGCGCGTCTCGATATCCCGCCGCCGCCGCACCCGCTCGGCGAGATACCGCAGCCGCTCCGGGGGAGGCGGCTGAACCTGCATAATGTAGGCATAATAGTCCTTGGCCTTGCGCAGCCCGTAACGCTCCAGGAACTCGGGGTAGTAGCGGGGGTTGTGCGTCAGGTCCACCGTCGGGTCGTACTCGAAGCCGTCCACCAAGACAGCCTGGATTTCGTGGGTGGCATTGGAATACTGTCCTGGCCCGCGCATCACCTTCATGCCCTTGGCGCGGATCCACTCGCGGGCGCGGTCCAGCAGCGCCTTGGCCACCTCATAGTCCTGGACCACCTCGAAGAAGCCAAAGAAACCGATCTCGGTCTTGTGATACTCGTTGAACTGGTGGTTGATGGCCGCCGAGATCCGGCCGACCGGCTCTTTCCCACGCCAGGCCAGGAAGTGGGTCACCTCGGCATGCTGGTGGTAGGGATGCCGCGGGGTGAGCAGTCCCATTGTCCCCAGCAAGGGGCTGCCCAAGTAGTCGGACATCAACGGCGGCGTCCAGTGCGGGTCGCCGCGGTAGAGGCGCCAGGGGAACTTGGCAAACAGCGGGATGCGCGGGGAGCCCAGCGGGATTTCCTCGATGGTGATGGGCGGTTGGGACACTGCGGACCTCCAGGTCTGCTCTGCTTGGGATGGACAGGGAAATGCCGCATCATACTACGGTTGGGCCGGCTTGTCCAGGAGCTCCAGCCCGCGCAGCAGGCGCAGCGCCGCTTCGGCCAGAATGGCCGCGCCGATGGGTAGGCAACGTTCGTCCAGGTCGAAGCGCGGGCTATGGACGCGGCGCACATCGCCCTCCAGCCGGCAGCCCAGGCTGAACATCGTCCCGGGCGCCAGGCTGCTAAAGACGCCAAAATCCTCGGCCCCCATGTCCCGCCGCGGGGGCTGCACATGCTGCGGGCCAAGCAGGTCGTTTGCCACCTGCCGGACCAGTTCCACCACACCGGGGTCGCCGATCATCGGGGGGCCGCCCGGCTCGATGCGCAGATCATAGTCGCCGCCCAGCGTCCTGGTCAGCCCCAGGGCGCGCTCGATCTCGGCGTGGAGCAGCGCCTGCGCGGCCGGCTCCAGGTAGCGGATCGTGCCGCTCATCTTCACCCGGTCGGGGATGACATTGTCGGCCTCCCCGCCCTTGATCGAGCCGATGCTGATCACGGCCGGCAGCAGCGGCGACCGCCGGCGGGAGATGATGGCGTTCAGCGCCAGGATGACGTGGCCGGCGATATAGATGGGGTCGATCGTATCCTCGGGCGAGGCGCCGTGCCCCCCCCGGCCGACGATGGTGGCGTAGAAGGTGTCGACCCCCGCCGATTGGGGGCCGGCCGCCACGCTGATGTCGCCCACGGCCCGGTCCGGGTCCACATGCAGCGCCAGCACCCACTCCACGCCGTCCATCGCCCCGTCCTCGGCCATGCGCTGGGCGCCGCTGCGCCCCTCGGCGTCGGCGACCTCCTCGGCCGGCTGGAAGAGAAGGCGCACCGTGCCGGAAAACTCCTCTCCCGCCAGCAGCGTGGCCACCCCCAGACCGATGGCGGTGTGGGCGTCGTGCCCGCAGGCGTGCATCACCCCGATATTCTGCGAAGCGTAGGGGACCTCGTTGGCCTCCTCGATCGGCAGGGCGTCCATGTCGGCGCGGATGGCCACCACCGGGCGCCCCGTCCCCCGCTCGCCGACGACGCCGGTGCGGCCGACGCCGCTGCGCACCCGGTAGCCCAGGGACTGCAGGACATCGGCCACCGCGGCCGCGGTGCGCGTCTCGCGGAACCCCAACTCCGGGTGCATGTGGAAATCGCGACGCCAGGCGCTGAGCTGCGCAGCGATGCGCTGGGCCTTGTCGAGCATCACTATCCTCCTTTGCTGTGGCCGCGATTGTACCACGCCCGGCCCATAGATGCAACAAGCGCCGAAAACCAGCTCCTTTGCCATCTATACGGTTCCGTGATATGATGCATGGGGTCAACCGAGGAGGTCGGACGATGGCCGTACAGATTCAAGAGATCCAGCCCGCCGAAATTGCCCTTTACGCCCAGGTGCCCAGCACCTTACTGGTAAAGACCGTGCTCCGCCCCGAGCCGCTGGACGGCGGGCTGGGCGGCATCCGGCTGCGCGAGGAGCCGGTGGCCGCGCCGTATGTGAAGGACTATGACGCCTATGGGGAAGGCCGGCCGATCGACTGGCCCCACGAGTTCGACGTGCGCCACTGGGGCTTTTTCGTGGCCCTGGACGAAGGCCGGCCCGTGGGCGCGGCGGCCGTGGCCTGGCGGACACCCAACGTGCACATGCTGGCCAACCGCGACGACATGGCCGTCCTCTGGGACATCCGCGTCCATCCCGACCGCCGGGGCCAGGGCATCGGCCGCCAGGTCTTTTGGCAGGCCGCCCGTTGGGCCCACCGGCAGGGGGCTCGCCTGCTCAAGATCGAGACCCAGAACGTCAACCTGCCGGCCTGCCGCTTCTACCGCCGGCAAGGAGCCGTCCTGGGCGAGATCGACTGCTACGGCTACGCCGGCGTTCCCCACGTGGCCCACGAGACCATGCTGATCTGGTACCTCGACCTGAACTGCCTGGATACATGGTGATGGAAGAATTCGCAGCGCTCTTGACGGCGGAGCAACGTGCAGCCTGGGACGGTCTGAACAGCCCGTTAGATATCCAGACATTCCTGGACCAGATCCCCTACAGCGCGGACCCTTTCAACCGCTGCCCGCTGCGCGTCCTGCAGGATCGCCTGGCCAACTGCTTCGACGGCGCCCTCCTGGCCGCTGCCGCCCTGCGCCGCCTGGGCGACCCGCCGCTGCTGGTCAACCTCTTTCCGGCCCCCGATACCGACGACGACCATCTCCTGGCCGTCTACAGGCGGCACGGCGGCTACGGGGCCCTGGCCAAGTCCAACACCGTCGGGCTGCGCTTCCGCGAGCCGATCTACCGCACCCTGCGCGAGCTGGTGATGTCCTACTTCGAGTTCTACTACAACGTGCTGGGGCAAAAGACGCTGCGCTCCTACACCCGCCCGTTGGATCTGCGCAAGTTCGATGCCTGGGGATGGATGTGGAGCGACGAGGCGCTGGACCCCCTGATCGCCCGCCTGGAGGCGCTGCCGCGCATCGCCCTGCTGACGCCGGAGATGGAGGCCGGCCTCTCTCCGATGGACCGGCGCACCTTCGATGGCGGCTTGCTGGGGGCCGACGACGCCGGCCTTTGGCACCCGAAGAAGTAACCCAGGGCGACACCTTGCGAGGATCCTTCGGGCCTTCACAAGGTGTCACCCGTTTGTCAGAACACCCATGTGGTGTTATACTCTGGGCGCAAGCTGACCCGTTCAATGGCGAACGGTCTCGACGGCGAGGTTTTCAAGGAGTGAAAAAAATGAACACGCAGGAATATATTCAGATCGAGGAACGCTACGGCGCCCACAACTACAAGCCGTTGGACGTGGTGATCCAACGGGCCCAGGGGGTATGGGTCTGGGATGTCGACGGCAAACGCTACCTGGACTTTTTGAGCGCCTATTCGGCCGTCAACCAGGGGCACTGCCACCCGCGCATCCTACGGGCGTTGGTGGAGCAGGCCCAGCGGGTGACACTCACCTCGCGGGCCTTTCGCAACGACCAGCTTCCGCTCCTGGAAAAGGAGCTGTGCGAGCTCACCGGCTACGAGATGATGCTGCCGATGAACTCGGGGGCCGAGGCGGTGGAGACGGCGCTCAAGGCGGCGCGCAAGTGGGGCTACACGGTCAAGGGCGTGCCCGACGGCCAGGCCGAGATCATCGCCTGCAGCGGCAACTTTCACGGGCGCACCATCACCATCATCAGCTTCTCCACCGAGCCGGCCTACCGCGACGGATTCGGCCCGCACACGGCCGGCTTCAAGATCATCCCCTATGGCGACGCCGCGGCCCTGGAACGCGCCATCACCCCCAACACCGTGGCCTTTATGGTCGAGCCGGTGCAGGGCGAGGGCGGCGTGATCATCCCGCCGGATGGCTACCTCCGGGGCGTGCGCGACATCTGCACCCGCAACCGGGTGCTCTTCATCGCCGACGAGATCCAGAGCGGCCTGGGCCGCTGCGGCAAACTCCTGGCCTGCGAGTGGGAGGGGGTGCGCCCCGACATGCTGATCATCGGCAAGGCCCTCTCCGGCGGTTTCTACCCGGTCTCGGCGACCCTGGCCTCGCGCGACATCCTGGGCGTCTTTCGCCCCGGCGAGCACGGCTCCACCTTCGGCGGGAACCCGCTGGCCTGCGCCGTGGCCCGCGAGGCGCTGCGCGTGCTGGTGGACGAGCGGCTGATCGAGCGCTCGGCGGAGCTGGGCCAGTACTTCCTGGGGCGGCTGCAGCGCATCGAGAGCGAGCACATCCGCGAGGTGCGCGGCAAGGGGCTGATGATCGGCGTGGAACTCAAGCCGGAGGCCGGCGGCGCCCGCCGCTTCTGCGAGGCGCTGAAGGAGCAGGGGCTCCTGTGCAAGGAGACCCACGACCACGTCATCCGCTTCGCACCGCCGCTGGTGGTGACGAAAGAGGAACTCGACTGGGCGCTGGAGCGCATCGAGCCCATTTTGACCCGGATTTCGGCACCGGATAAACGGACGTAGAGGTCAAGGACACTTGCTACTCGTCCCTGAAGGGGGACTCCCATGAGAAAGCGCATCGCCGTAACCCTCTTCGGCTTGAGCACGATCGTGTTGGCCCTGGGGTCCTGTTCCCTTACCCCTTCCCCGACCCCCTCCGCCTGGCTGCGGACGGTGGACGCCCTGGCGGCACTGAAGCCGGGGGAGATCCCCAAGCACCTGAAGCAGGAGGATGCCGTCCGCGACGGCAGCGAGTTCGATCCCAACGTCTACTTCACCGTGCTGACCCACCTCTCCATGGAGCCGGGCTACGTGCTGGACTATGTCTATTACTATGACGGTATGGGCGGGCTGCCCATGCTCTACGCCCGGCCGGCCGACCAGGCGCCCTACGAGAACTACTCCGCCTACAGCGCCGCCGTCGGCGCCCCCACCCAGCAGCGCTCTTCCTACCTGGACCGCGTCCGCGCCGACGGCACGCCGGAGAGCTTCTTCGAGCTGGTCGCCCTGCGCATCCAGGGCGGGCAGTTCTATCTCTTTTGGCACGCCAACTACAACGACACCCAGCTCGTCTGCGATCGCGCCCAACTGGAAAAGCTCATCGCCAGGTTGGAGGACAGCGACTTGACCATGCCCGACGATGTCGTCCGGCCGGCCCGGAAGCTGGACTATACGCCGATCGTCGAGCTCCAGGGCGAGACGGTGCGTGTGCGGGTCGTCACCTTCAGCAAGTGGGGCGGGTTCGCGGAAGAGGTCTACACCCTGCGCCGGGAGTACCCACATACCATGCTGGATGTCCAGCGCAAGACGCTGGTGCCCTACGACTGCAGGATTCAATTCTAGCGATCGGCGCACAAAAGTCTGCGGGGGCCAGTGGCCCCCGCAGACCGCGCGACCGAGAACCGGGTCCGGTATCGTGGGATAGATGGGATAGCAGGAGGGATGCTAAAAGTCCCCCACCGCGGCCACAGGATCGTCATAGACCTGGAAGAGGGACAGCAGGCCGGTCAGGGCCAGGGATTCGCGGATATTGGGCTGGATGTTGACCAGGTGCAGGTCGCCGCGGTTGAAACGGCGGACCTCCTTGCGCACCCGCAGCAGCGTCTTGAGCCCGCGGCTGCTGACGAAAGGCACCTCGGTCATATCAAGCACGAAGCGGAAGTGCCCCCGCTCCATGGCCGAGTCCAGGACCTCGTCCAGTTTGGGAGACGTCTCGGCGTCGAGCCGGCCCCTGAGGGTGATGTAGTAGACCCGCTTCATTTCCTTTTCGATGATCTCCATGGGACCTCCTTCGGCTGTACCGGTGTCGTCTATGACGGGGACGGCGGCAGCGGCGCTGATGGCTTGGCAGACTGCCCGCATTATACTACATCCGGCCGGTCCATGCAATATCTTTGGGGGGCATTTTCTCACACCGGGCCGGCCGGCCCCCACAGGTAGACGACCAGCTCGACATAGCGCTGCGGCGCCACCTCCACCAGCCCCACGGCCCTCACCCCGACCGCCGGCGGCAGCGGCACCCGCCGGCAGATGTCCACCGCTGCCGCAATGCGCTCGGCCGGCAGGGAAAAGGCCATCGTGCAGTGATGGTGCAGCCGGCCAGCCGCTCCTCGCGGCTCTGCGGGGTGGCGTAGTCGATCCCCAGGACCCGCCCACCGCTCCAGTCGATGGCCGTCAGGCTCTTCAGGATGTCGTTCATCTCCTCCACGCGGAAGGAGAGCCGGACCTCTTCCCCGGACAGCTTCGCCCGGCGGGTGAAGAAGCCGACGCCATGCTTGTACGGCGTCATGTGGGTGATCGGGAGGGTGGTCATCTACATTTCCTTGATCCCGTACGGGAAGTCGTACTGCGCCATCAGGGCCATGAACGGGTCGGGGTCAAAAGCCTCGGGGCCCAGGACCCCCTTGCCCTTCCAGACGCCGGTCTCCAAGAGCTCCATGGCGATCACCGGGTTGACCGCCGTCTGCCAGACGACGGCCTGGACGCCGTACTTGCGCATGCAGGTCTCGTTATCGGCGACCTGATAGATATAGACCTGGCGGGGCCGGCCGTCTTTCTTGCCCTTGACCCAGGTGCCGGCGCACGTCTTGCCGAACATGCAGTCTCCCAGGTGCGCCGGGTCGGGCAGGCAGGCGGCCACCACATCGCGCGGGGCGACCATCACGCCCTTGACATGGATGGGCTCCTTGTTGTCCAGGCCGAGCATCTTGATCGTCTTGAGCACGCCGATGAACTGGTCGCCCAGTCCGTACTTGAAGGTGACGCGCCGGCACTTGACCCACCGGGGGACCAGCAGCACCTCCTCGTGCTCGACGTTCACGCACTCCACCTTGCCGATGCCCTCGGGGAACTCAAAGACCTCCGGCTCGGAGAACGGCGCCGTGGTGAACCAGCCGCGGTCTTTCTCCCAGATCACCGGCGGGTTCAAGCACTCTTCGATCGTCGTCCAGATGGAAAAGTTGGGCGCGAACTCGTAGCCGCGCACCTCCAGGTTGGCACCGTCGCGCACGCCGATCTCCTCGATCTCGTCGAAGAGGTGCTTCTCGGCGTAGCGCGCAAAGACATCGGCCATGCCCGGCTCAACGCCCATCCCCAGGAGGGCCAGGAGCCCCTTTTCCTCCCACTGCGCCGCCCGCGCGAACTGGTAGTCGCCCAGCTTGATCCCCGGCTGGTTGTAGGGATCGGTCGGATGCGGCTGCGAGAGGGTCATGGCCATGTCCATGTAGGTGCAGCCCACGTTAAAGGCCGCGTCAAAGATCTTTTCGTTAAAGACTGGATCCACGGCGTTCATGATCAGGTCCACCCCGTACTTGCGGGCCAGCGCTTCGATCTGCGCCTGGTCGCCGGCGTCGATCCACTCCATGGCGAACTTTTCCTTGACCCGCAGCCGGCCGTAGACCTCCTGGACGCGCTCCAGGTTGTAGTCGGTGAGGACCATCAGCTCCAGCCATGGCCGATCCTGGGCGACGACGGCGATCGCTTCCCCTACACCACCGGTGCCGACGAGCAAGACTTTCATGGAGTACCTCCTTCATTTGGGATTGGGCACAGACGGGCCAACAGCATTCTGAATCTACTCTTCCTCTTCGCTCTCCACGTAGGGATCTACGTCCGGGACCCCGGGCTTGGCCAGCTTGCGGATCGGGAAGTAGAGCACCGCCCCGACGACGATAGCCAGGAGCCCCAGCCCGACGGCGTTGAAGAAGCCCTCCTCGACGATCTGGCTGTAGACGGCCAGCCCGATGACAAAGGCCGGGGCCAACGTGATCAGCGCCAGGCCGACATAGCCGCCGGGCACCTTCTGGCGGGGCACATCCGGCCGCTTGAAGCGCATCACCCACAGGGCGCCGAACTGCACGAGCAGGGCCACCACATTGAGGAACACGTCCAGCACGACAAGGAAGGCAAAAGTCTGCAGGGAAAAGATGGAGAAGATGACCCCACAGAAGATGATGGACACCCAGGGGGTGCCATACCGCGGGTGCACCTTGACCATCCAGCGCGGCATCATGCCGTCCTCGGCCAGGGCGAAGGGGATGCGCGTGCCGCCCAATCCATTGCCGATAAAGAGGCCGACCATGCTCAGGACGGCCGCCACCGTCACCGAGCTGCCCAGGAACCAGGAGAGGGCGCTATCCTTGCCGGCCACCTTGTCGCCGATGGCATGGGCGATGTCCGGGAACTCCCAGCCGACATCGCGGGCCTTGATCTCCTCGACCGGGCCGATGTCCCAGGCGGCAACCTGCTCGTCGCTGATGCCGTATTCGGCCAGCACGTCGCCGATTCCGCCGGCCTGTCCCGTCTTGGTCACCACCTGGGTCGTGACCACCCCCGCCGTATCGGTGAGGACCACGGTCTCGGTGAACTCGACCGTATAGGCCGATTCATAGGCTTCGATGCCCCAGATCTGGTACTTGCCGTCCTCGCCGGCACCGCCGTACAGGCCGGCCACCGTGGGGATGGAGTAGGTCAGGACCGTGGCGATCAGCACCAGCACCATCGCCAGCGGGTAGGTCCGCTTGGGGTTGACAACTTCGCTGCCCGCAGCGGTCGGCAGCTCCCAGCCCATAAAGTTCCACATGGCCACGAACAGCCCCGTGGCAAAGGCCCCGGTCAACGCCGGCATGTTGACCTCGGCTCCTCCCGGCAGCAGGGTCAGGCGGAAGCTCGACCCCATAGTGATCCAGGCATAGATGCCGACCCCCGACATGAGCAGCAGGGGCAGCATCATCACCGCCCCCATCCAGTTCACCGTCAGGCCGGAGAGCCGGGCGCCGCGGATGGTCAGGTAGGAAACCGCCCAGATCAGCACGAGGGCGACCAACCACTGCAGCACCCAGGGGGGAATCTCCATCCCGCCGATCGTCAGGCCGGCGTTCAGCTGGGGGATAAAGTAGCTCAGGTAGTAGGCGGCATAGACCGGGTAGATCGAGACATCCACCCAGGAGACCACCCAGTTCATCCATCCGACCAGGAAACCGACAAAGGGGCCAAAGGCCTGCTTGGTCCAGTGGTAGTAGCCGCCCTCGTGCGGCATCATCGAGTTCATCTCGCGGACCATCAGCATATTGGGGATGCTGAAGAGGATCGGGGTGACGATCATGAGGAGCAGGGCCATGCCCGGCCCGGACCAGCCGACCATCGGTTCGGCGCCAAAGGATCCGCCACACACGGTGAAGTAGAGCAGGCCGAAGAGGGGCAACAGGGTCAGCCCTCGCTTGAGCTTGCTTGTCTCGGCCCGGATGTCCACACCTTTGCCTTCGCGCTCTGCCATCTTCTCCTCCTATAGACCAGCTTTCGCCTGCGGTTCACCCATCAAGTACACCGGCTACCCGTTACCTGCAGATCACCCCTCGCAACCGGAGACTTGGCCCGACGCCGGCGGCCACGGGCATTATACCGCCGTTTGGGATGCAATGCAAGTCTTCCTTGACTATATTGGCAGGATACGGTATAATTCTCGTCGGAAACGGCACGAGAGGCCAGCCGATATGTCGAAAAGCGACAGTCAGGAGGGGCCATGTTCGGATTCTACAACCGCGTGCTTCACGTGGACCTGTCCGAGCAGAGCTGGCGGCGGGAGGAGATTCCCGATGAGCTATTGGCCCGCTACCTGGGCGGCAAGGGGTTGGCTGCCTACCTCCTGGCGCGGGAGGCTCCGGCGGGGATAGAGCCGCTGGCGCCGCAGAACCCGCTGATCGTCGCCGTGGGCCCGGCGAGCGGCAGCGGGCTGGCCCCGGCCAGCCGCTTCGGCCTCTACTGCAAATCGCCCCTGACCGGCATCTTTGCCGAGTCATACGCCGGCGGGCATGTCGCCCCCCAGATCAAGGCCACGGGCTACGACGCCATCGTCGTCCATGGGGCAGCGGAGGGGCCCATCTACCTGGAGATCTCGGACCAGGGTGTAGCCTTTCACGACGCTGCGCCCTTCTGGGGGCTGGACACCTACAGCGCCGAGGAAGCGCTGGAGAAAAGCGTGGGCCGGAAGGGGGCCAAGGCCATCGTCATCGGGCCGGCCGGGGAGAAGGGGGTGGCCTTTGCCGTCGTCGGCAACGACCGCGGCCGGCAGGCCGGCCGCACCGGCATCGGCGCGGTTATGGGCAGCAAGCGCCTCAAGGGCATCGTCTTCCACGGCCAGGCCACTTGCGCCCTGAGCGATCCCGCGGGCCTGCAGGCCTACGATCGGGCCATGCGCCAGGCCGGCCAGGAAAGCCCCACGGCCCAGGCCTATCGCACCGTCGGCACCCCCATGGTCGTGGCCCTGGCCAACCGCGTGGGCGCCTTTCCGAGCTACTACTGGTCCGCCGGGACCGTCCCGCACTGGGAGCGCATCGGCGGCGATGCCCTGGTGGAGCGCTTCCATCCCCGCTCCAAGGCCTGCTACCGTTGCTTCTTGGCCTGTGGCAAGGTGACGACCATCCCGGAGGGCCGCCATGCCGGCCTCCAGGTGGAGGGCCCGGAGTACGAGACCATCTACGCCTTCGGCGGGCTGTGCGCGGTGGACGACCTGGCGGAGATCGCCTACCTCAACGAGCTGTGCGACCGGCTGGGCGTGGATACGATCACCGCCGGCAACCTGGCCGCCCTGGCCATCGAGGCCTGTCGGCGCGGCATGCTCGACCTGGGCCTGCAGTATGGCGACGTGGACGGCATCGCCGCGCTGATCGTCCGGATTGCCGCCCGCGAGGGGCTCGGCGAGGTCTTGAGCCAGGGCATCCGGCCCGCCAGCCGGGCCCTCGGCCTGGAAGACCTGGCCGTGCATGTCAAGGGGATGGAACCGGCCGGCTACGACCCCCGGGCGCTCAAGGGCATGGGGCTGGCCTTTGCCGTCTCCGACCGCGGGGCCTGCCACCTGCGGGCCACCGTCTACAAGGCCGAGTTCGCCGGCTGGACAGACCGCAGCACCGCCGAGGGCAAGGCCGCCCTGGTCCTCGACTTTGAAGACCGCCACACGCTATTCGACACGCTCATCTTCTGCCGCTTCTACCGCGACCTGATCGGGTGGGACGAGCTGTCGAAGGTCGTCCGGCTGCTGACCGGGCTGGAGTTGGACAAGGCCGGCCTCCAGGCCCTGGCGGCGCGGATTGCCCATACGGTTCGCGCCTACAACCTGCGCGAGGGCCTGACCCCCGCCGACGACACCTTGCCCGGCCGGCTCCTGCGCGAGCCGCTGCCGCCGGGCGGCGACCGGCTGACGGCAGCCGAGCTGCAGCAGATGCTTGGGGAGTACTATGCGCTGCGAGGTTGGTGAGCCATGAGTGGACTGGACCCCATCGATATCGCCATCGCCGACCTATTGGTGGAAGACGGGCGCATGCCCTGCGCCGAAATCGCCCGCCGCATCCGCGCGACGCTGGGCCGGCCCGTCTCGGAGCGCGCCGTCCGCTACCGCATCGCGCGCCTGCTCAAGCGGGGGGTGCTGCGCATCGGGGCGATCCTCAGCCCCCGCGCGCTGGGCTACCCGGTCGCCGCCGACGTCATGATCGAGGTGGAACCGGGCCGCGTGCCCGATGTGGCCCGCCGGCTGGCCCCCTACGACTGCGTCAGCTACGTGGCCTGTTCGACCGGCGAGCGCGACCTCAGCATCCAGGTCGTGGCCCGGGACAATGCGGCGCTGTACGACTTTGTGGCCAACGTGATCGGCCAGGTGCCGGGCGTGCGCAAGACGACGACGTTCCTCGTACCGCTGATCCTGAAGGATGTCTACCAGTGGCGCGTCCCGCGCAACTGCGGGCAGCACGCCGAAGGAGGGCCGGAAGAGACGAATGGGGCGTAGGAAACCGCGGGCGATCGTGAAGCGAAAAGGAGGTCGAGATGTCTGAGGAAAAGGTCTTTGCAAGACGAGCCAGCGGCCTGGTTCGGGGGCTATCCCTGATCGACGCCTTCGGGGTCGGGTTCATGAACCAGGGTGTGACCCCCAGCATGTGGGTCATGATCAGCCTGGGCCTCTCGGTCTTTACCGGCGGCAACCTGATCTGGGCCACGATCATCTCTACCATCCTCTGCGGGATCGGGTTCTCCCTCGTCTGGGGCATCCTCGGCGGCAGCATGCCGCGCAGCGGCGGCGAGTACATCTACAACTCGCGCATCCTCCACCCGCTGATCGGCATCGCCGAGAGCTTTGGCAACGCCTTTGTCTGGGTGATGTGGATCTATGTCCTGGCTCCCTACACCGTGGACCCGGGCATGACGATGATCTTTGAATTCCTGGGGGCGCCTGCCGTGGCCGAGATGCTGCGCACCTGGTGGGGCATGTTCATCGGCGCCAGCGTGTTCAATGTCATCGGCTTTCTCTTTGTCGTCTTTGGCGTCAAGCTCTTTGCCTCGGCCCAGAAGGTCGTCATGTTCCTGGGCATGGTCGGCTGCTTCGTCTTCCTGATCGTCTTCTCCTCCACTTCCGCCAGCGGTTTCCAGAACGCCTGGAACAAGATGGCCGCGGACCACCCGGTCTCCGAGGTAGACCTCTCCACCATGGCCGAAGATGTCGATATGGCCGACCCGGCAGCGGTGACGAGCTACCTGGAGACACAGCTCCTGGGCCGCACCGCCGTGCAGGACGTCCTGGGCCCCAACGGCAACCTGATCGTCGCCCAGGGACAGGAGATCGACGATGCGGCCATTGCCGCCCTGGCGCAGTTGGCCACGGCCGACGGCCTGCCCATCGCCTCGATCCCGGTGCAGTCGCTCGACTACAGCGGCTTCCTGGCCGTCGTGGGCAAGATCATGGACAAGGGCGGCAAGCCCCTGCCGGACACCTGGAACTGGCGTGACACCCTGGGGGTCATGGTCGCCGGTTCGTGGATGTTTGCCTACTCCTACGCCATCACCTTCATCGCCGGCGAAGTCAAGCGACCGGACAAGACGATCATCCTGGGCAACCTCTTTGCCGTCCTCGTGCCGGGCGTGCTCATGCTCTGGCTGGCGATCTCCCTGTACAACTCGGTCGGCTTCCAGTTCCTCACCGCCAGCGCCTACGTGGACCAGAACATCGGCCAGCTTGCCGGGACGGCCCTGCCCTGGTCGCCCCACTTCATCGGGCTGGCCGCGGTGATCTCCCAGAACCCCATCGTGCTCTTCCTGATGGGGCTGTCCTATGTCGCCTTCAGCCTGTGGTACGTGGCCCTTTCCTACCTGGCCTTCCCGCGCATCCTCTTCGCCTGGGGGATGGACCGCGTCGGGCCCCGCTGGTTCACCGACGTCAACCCGCGTTTCGCCACGCCGGTCAAGAACCATTTCCTCTGCCTGGTGCTGGGCGAGGCCGGCATCCTGCTGTACTCCTTCTTCCAGGAGCAGATGAGCGGCCTCTCGGTGACCGGGCTGGAGATCGTCACCGTCTTTGGCGTGACGGCCATCGCCGCGGCGCTCTTCCCCTACATCAAAAAGGTCCGCCACATCTGGGAGGCCTCGCCCTACAGCAAGTGGAAGATCCTGGGTGTGCCGGTGATCACCATCGGCGCGGTGGTCAACCTGATCTACCTGGGCATCCTCTTCTATTTCTTCTTCTTCATGAGCGAGTTGGGGGAGCAGGAACTGGTGAAGAGCTCCCTGATCCTGTACCTAATCATCTGGGCGGTCGGCATCCTGTGGTACTTCTTCTGGAAGTTCTGGAACAAACGCCGGGCCGGCATCGACGTGAGCATGGCCTACGACGAGCTGCCACCGGAGTAGACCTCGCCGGATCCCTCCGGCCGCTTCCGGCGGCCCCCTCCCCCTCCCTCCGTTGGGGGGAGGGGGAGGGCCAAGAGGGGCCAGGCGAGGCAGGAGATCGGCATGAAGATCTTTTTCGTCACGGATATCCATGGCTCCAATGTCGGCTACCGCAAGTTCCTGAACGCCCTAAAGATCTACAAGGTCGACGTGGGCATTCTCCTGGGCGACCTGACGGGCAAGATGCTCATCCCGCTGGTGGAAAGGGCCGGCGGCGGATGGGAGACCACCTTTATGGGGGCTCCCACCGCGGCCAACACGCCCGAGGAGTTGGAGAAGCTGAAAAAGACCATCGAGATGGTCGGGTACTACTGGGTGCATCTGACCCAGGAGCAGTTCCAGTCCTACAAGGCCGACCCCAAGTCGCTCGAGGAGCTGTTCAAGAAGCTGATGCTCGACCGGCTGCGGGAATGGCTGGCCCTGGCCGACGAGCGGCTGTCCGGCACCGGCATCCCGGTCTATATGGCTCCCGGCAACGACGACTACCTGGAGGTGGACGACGTCATCGCCGATTCCCGGACGATCGTCAACTGCAACGACCGCATGGTGCGGGTGGGCGACCACGAGATGGTCACCTTTGCCTGGACCAACCCCACCCCCTGGCAGACGCCGCGCGAGAAGCCCGACGAGGAGCTGGAGCCGATGCTGGAGGGCCTCATCGCCCAGGTACACGACATGCCCAACGCCATCTTCAACTTCCATGCCCCGCCCTACGGCTCCGCCCTGGACCTGGCGCCCGAGCTGACCGCCGACCTGATCCAGGCGGCCGACCGCAAGGTACACGTGGGCAGCCGGGCCGTGGCCCGGATGATCGAAAAGTACAAGCCGCTGTTGGGGCTGCACGGCCATATTCACGAGTCGCGCGGCATCCAGCGCGTCGGTCGAACGACGATCATCAACCCGGGCAGCGAGTACTCGGAGGGCATCCTGAAAGGGGTGGTGATCATCCTGGAAAAGGGCAAAGTGAAGGACTATATCTTTACGTCGGGATGAGATCCGACCCGGGGGGCAAGAAGCCATGGCCGAACGCCGTTTCAGGCTACCCAAGGATATCCCGCTCGATATCTATCCGAAACCGGAACTGTACCTGTCCGAGACCCGCCGGCTCATCGAAGAGGCTCAGAGACAGGGCCTGGTGCTCCGGGTGATGGGGCCGATTGCTCTGCACCTGTACTTTCCCGAGCATGTGGATCTCTATCGGCGGATGGAGCGGCTGGGCGAGCGGGTCTTTACCGATATCGACTTTGCCGCCTATGGCAAGCACCGCGGCAAGCTGGTCTCCTTCTTTCAGAAGCAGGGGTACGACTACAACCCGCGGCTGATGATGCTGTACGGCCAGGATCGGCACATCTACTTCAGCGACCGCTACACCGAACGCGTCCCGATGATCGACGTCTTCTACGACCGCCTGGCGATGAACCACACGGTGGACTACCGCGGCCGGCTGGAGATCCATCCGTACTGCGTCTCCCTGACCGACCTGCTCCTGCAGAAGCTGCAGATTGTCCAGATCAACGACAAGGACCTGAAAGACGCCATGCTGCTGCTGTTGGCCGCGCCGGCCGGCGTCGCCGAGCAGGACCAGATCAACATGCGCTACCTCGCCCACCTGATGGGGGACGACTGGGGCTTCTACTACACGGCGACGACCAACCTGGGCAAGGTCAAGGCGGCGACGGCCGGCGTGGCCGCGCTCAGCCCGGAGCAGCGGGCGGCCATCCAAGAGAAGGCCAACCGACTGCTGCAGGCCATCGAGGAAGCCCCCAAGTCGGGCAAGTGGAAGGGACGGGCCAGGATCGGGACAAGGAAGCCGTGGTACACCGAGGTGTCGGACTGGAATTGAGTTCCGTTGTCAGGGATCAGTGCCCCGCCCGGAGCGCGCGGCGGCGGGGTTCTGGAAACCAAGCTGGGAACCGCAGGCGGATCCCTGTACCCCGGAGGTGCGAATATGGGCCGAACGAACTGCTACACGGGTCAGATCCTGCGCGTGGACCTCTCCACCGGCCGGGTCGCCGCCGAGCCGCTGAATGAGGAGTGGGCCCGCGACTATGTGGGCGGCAAGGGGCTCCTCTTCCGCACGCTGTACGAGGAGGTGCCGGCCGGCGCCGACCCGCTCTCCCCGGCCAACGTCGTCGCCCTCTTCCCTGGGGCGTTGGCCGGCACATTGGTGGCCACGACGGCCCGCACGGCCGTGGGGGCGCGCTCGCCGCAGACCGGGACGATCCTGGACTCGTACGTCGGCGGGGGCCTGGGGGCCATGCTCAAGTACGCCGGCTGGGACGGGGTCATCGTCACCGGCCGGGCGTCCCACCCGGTCTACCTCTACATCGCCGACGGCCAGGTGGAGATCCGCGACGCCGCCGGCCTGTGGGGCCGGACGATCTGGGAGACCGAGACGCTGCTGGAGGAGAAACACGCCCCCGGGCGGCTGGTGACGCTGGCAGCCGGCCCGGCCGGGGAGAACCTGGTGCCCTTTGCCTGCCTGACCTCCGAGGCCTATCGGCAGTGCGGCCGGGGAGGGCTGGGGGCCGTCTTTGGCAGCAAGAACCTGAAGGCCATCGCCGTGCGCGGCACCGGGGCCGTGCGGGTCCCCGACATGCCCTCTTTCCTGGAGACCTACCGCGAGATCATGACCGGCCGGCTGCTGACCGAGACCAACCTGTGGGCCAACACCGACGGCACGCCGATGCTGGTCGATGTCACCAACGAGGCCGGCGTCTTTCCCACCCGCGGCTTCACCCAGGGCGACTTCGAGGGCAAGGACGGCATCAACGGCGCCGCCGTCAAGGCCGCGCTGCAGCGCAAGCGCGCCTGCACCAACTGCCCGTTGGCCTGCGGGCGCTTCACCCGCAGCAGCCGGGGCGAGGTGGTCGAGGGGCCGGAGTACGAGACCATCGGGCTGGGCGGCGGCAACTGCGGCATCGGCGACCTGGACGCGCTGATCTCCTTCAACCGCCTCTGCGACAATCTCGGGCTGGACACGATCTCCACCGGCAACGTCATCGGCCTGGCCATGACCATAACCGAGGAGGGCCGGCACGACTTGGGCCTGCGCTACGGCGACGCCGCGGGCTACCTGCAGGCGGTATCGGACATCGCCTATCGTCGGGGGCTCGGCGCCGACCTGGCGCTCGGCGCGCGCGGGCTGGCCCGCAAATACGGGGGCCAGGATATGGCGCTGCAGATCAAGGGACTCGAGTTCCCCGCCTACGACCCCCGCGGCGGGTTTGGCATGGGCCTGGCCTACGCCACCTCGGAGCGCGGCGCCTGCCACATGCGCTCCTTTGTCATCGCCAACGAGTCCCTCTTTGCCACCTTCAATCCCGACTCGTTCGAGGGCAAGGCGGCCATGGTCATCAACGACCAGAACCTGAACTCGATCAAGTGGACCGGCATCTTCTGCGACTTCTGGGCCATTGGTATCCAAGACATCGCCACGCTCCTCTCATCCGGCACCGGCCGCATCTATACGCCGGAAGAAGCGCTGCGCATCGGCGAGCGCATCTGGAACGTCGGCCGGCTCTTTAACCTGCGCCAGGGCTTTGGGCGCCGGGACGACGACGTGCCGCCGGCCCTCTTCGAGCGGCCGCTGAAAAGCGGCAAAGCCGCCGGCCGGGTCTATACCCGCGCGGCGTACGAGGCGGCGCTGGACGAGTACTATGCCCTGCGCGGCTGGGACCGCCAGGGCGTGCCCACGGATGAGAAGCTGGAGTCCCTGGGGATCGCCGGCCTGGTCAAGTGAAGGAGGAAACCGATGCCGCTCAAATTTCGCAACGCTCTTTGCACCGGCTGTCACCTGTGCGAGCTGGCCTGTTCCGCCGCCCATTTCGCCGAGTTCGCCCCGTCGCGCGCCCGCATCCGCGCCACGGTGAATCCGCAGACCGCCGACTGCCAGGTGATGGCCTGTTTCTCCTGCCCCGACGCGCCCTGCATCGCCGCCTGCCCGGAGCAGGCCATCTCCCGGGCCGGCCCGCGTCAGCCGCTGACCATCGACCCCCGGCGGTGCGACGGCTGCCAGGTCTGCGTGCCGGCCTGCCCCTATGGGGCCATGTACTTTGACGAGCAGACCCGGCAAGCGCTGGCCTGCGACATGTGCGGGGGAAACCCGCAGTGCGTACAGTACTGTTATCCGCAGGCGGTGGTGGTGGCGTAGAAAGGAGGTTCTCCTTGACACAAGACTACAACGCTGCCCTCTTCTACACCGAACGCTGGCTCGACATCCTGCGGAAGCCGGCCCTGGGCGAAGAGGAAGCCAAGGCGATCATCGAGGAGAGCAAACTCAACTTTGCCGAGTATTTCAACCGCGGGTGGTTAGAGTACCGCAAGTCGGTGACCGAGGCCGGCGACTGGGCCGCCACCGAGTGGACCGGCTCCGGGGCCATCTTTCGCGATATCCTGGGGCGCGAGTTCATCGACTGCCTGGGCGGCTATGGGCTCCTGGACCTGGGGTGGTCGCATCCGGAGGTGGTGGAGGCCGTCAAGGCCCAGCTTTCCTACCGCACGCCGATGCCCAGCCAGGAGCTGATCGACCCCCTGCGCGGCGTCCTGGCGCGCTTGATGGCCATGATTACCCCCGGCGATATCCGGTACAGCTTCTTCGCCGCCAGCGGGACGGAGGCCGTGGAGGGGGCCATCAAGCTGGCCAAGATGTACACCCGCCGGCCGGGCTTTATCGCCGCCCTGAAGGCCTTTCACGGCAAGACGATGGGCTCGCTCAGCATGTTGGGCAAAGCCGACTACCGGGAGCCGGCCGGCATCCTCTACGGCGGGCCGGTCTACCATGTGCCCTTTGGCGACGCCGCCGCCGTCGAGCGCCAACTGGACATCTGCCGGCAGGTGGGGGTCGGCATCGCCGCCGTGCTGATGGAGCCGATCCAGGGAGAGGCCGGGGCCATCGTCCCGCCCGACGACTTTTGGCCGCGCCTGCGCGAGATCACCAAGGCCTACGGCGTCCTGCTGATCGCCGACGAGGTCCAGACCGGCATGGGCCGCACCGGCAAACTGTGGGGGGTGGACCACTGGAACGTGGCGCCGGACATCATGGCCCTGGCCAAGTCGCTCGGCGGCGGGGTTATGCCGGTGAGCGCCTTTTGCTCGACCGCCGAGATCTGGCAGGTGATGATGGAGCCCAACCCCTTTATCCACACCACCACGACGGGGGGCAACCCGTTGGCCTGCGCCGCGGCCATCGCCGCGGTCCATGTGACCCTGCGCGACCGCCTGTGGGAGGTGGCCGCGGCCAAGGGCAGCTACCTGATCCCGCGCCTACAGGAGCTGGCCCGGCGCTACCCCCGGATCTTTGACACGGCCCGCTACGGCGACGGCATCACCGGCCGCGGGCTGTTGATCGGCCTGCACTTTGCCCGCCCCGAGATCGGCTACCAGGTAGCGGCCGGCCTCTTTCGGCGCGGCGTGCTGGTGGCCGGCACCCTCACCAGCGCCCACACCGTGCGCCTGGAGCCGCCCCTGCTGATCACCCAGGAGCAGATGGATGCCGTATTGGAGAGGTTGGCCGACACGCTGGCCCAAGTGGACCACACGCTCTAGATCGGGTCCACGTCTTCACGCATCACGAACCGTGAAACAGACGCGAGCTATGGGGCAGAGCCCCATTGCAGTGACGAGGAGGTCACGATGACAACGAAAGATATCCCGGGGGCAGCAGCCCTCTCCCCCGTCTGGCCGCACTATACCGACATCCTGGTCGACCGCGCCGCGGGGGCCTACATCTACGCCGTCGACGGCCGACGCTACCTGGACTTTACCTGCGGCATCGCCGTCACCAACACCGGGCACTGCCACCCGCGGGTTGTCCGGGCAGCACAGGAGCAGTGCGCCCGGCTCATCCACGGCCAGGCCAACATCCTCTACCACCAGCCGATGCTGCAGTTGGCGCAGGAGCTGCGCACAGTCGTGCCCACCGGGTTGGACTCGTTCTTCTTCTCCAACAGCGGCGCCGAGGCAATCGAGGCCGCCGTGAAGCTGGCCCGCCACGCCACGGGCCGGCCCAACATCGTCGTCTTCCAGGGCTCCTTCCACGGGCGCACCGTGGCCACGATGTCGCTGACCACCTCCAAGACCATCTATCGCCTGCGCTACCAGCCGCTGATGGCCGGCGTGGTCGTCGCCCCCTACCCCTACGCCTATCGCTACGGCTGGCCGGCCGAGCGCACCGCCCGGTTCTGCCTGGACGAGCTGCGCCATCTGCTGGTCACGCAGAGCGACCCCTCGGAGACGGCGGCTTTCCTCGTCGAGCCGGTCCTGGGGGAAGGCGGGTATGTTGTCCCGCCGCGCTCGTTCCTGGCCGGCCTGCGGACCATCGCCGACGAGCACGGCATCCTGCTCATCGTCGACGAGATTCAGAGCGGCTTCGGCCGCACCGGCCGCTGGTTCGCCTGCCAGCACTTTGACCTGCAGCCGGATATCATGGCCATGGCCAAGGGCATCGCTTCCGGCTTTCCCCTGAGCGGCATCGCCGCCCGCCGCGAGCTGATGGAGAGATGGGTTCCCGGCTCGCACGGCGGCACCTACGGCGGCAATGCCGTGGCCTGCGCCGCGGCCGTGGCCACGATCCAGACCCTGCGGGAGGAGAAACTGGTCGAGAACAGCGCCCGACAGGGGCGCTTCCTCCGGCGGCGGCTGCGGGAGATGCGGAAACGCCACCCCAACATCGGCGATGTCCGCGGCCTGGGGCTGATGGTGGGGGTCGAGTTCACCGACGCCGCCGGCCGGCCGGACAAGCCCACGGCCAAGGCCGTGCGCCAGGCCTGCCAGGAGCGCGGCCTGCTGCTCCTCACCTGCGGCCCCTACGACAACACGATCCGCTGGATGCCGCCGTTGATCGTCACCCGGGCCCAGGTGGAAGAAGCGCTGCACATCTGGGAAGAGGCTCTGGAGCAGCGGCCGGCTTCCTGACCCCTGCATAGCTGGCGATACTGCCTTAAGCCGAAATTCCCATGCACCAACTCGATAGGTCTATGCAAAGGGACTGGCCGCGCGGAGGCATTCCGTGGTATAATGTGCGCAGGAACCCATCCAGTCAGGCACTAGCGGAGGAAAGGCGAGTATGACAAAGAAGCAGCCGCACCCACTGCCAGAGCACTACGACCGGCCCGCCGAGGTCGCCACCCTGCTGCAGCAAGTCTGCCGGCACATCGTGGAGCGGCTGGGCGCTTCCAGCTGCGCGCTCTCCCATTACGACCCGGCCGCCGGCATGGTCGTCACATGGATCACCTATGCCCAGGAGCCGGAGCGCGAGTCGGCGATACTGCTCGAGGTCGGCGAGAGCTACCACCTGGACGAGTACCCCGCCACCCGGCGCGTGCTCCAGGAGCAGACGATCCTCTGCGTCCAACGGGACGACCCCCAGGCCGACCCCGCCGAACGGGCCTACCTGGAGCAGGCAGATCAGCGCACCCTGTTGATGGTGCCGCTGGTCGTCAACGGCACCACCGTCGGCCTGCTGGAACTATACCAGCGGGATCGGCCATGCACCTTTACCCCGGAAGAGTTGGCCCTCGCCCAGGCCTTGGCCGACGAGGCCGCCCTGGTCATCGAGGGCGGTCACCTCTTCGAGATCGCCTGGCAGGAAACCCGCGACCTGACCGCCCTGATAGAAGCCAACGCCACGATCGTCTCCAGCCTGGAACTGGAGGATATCCTGCGCAACCTCGCCGAACAGATGGTCCGGCTCCTGGCCGTCGAGGATTGCGTCTTCTCGCGCTGGGACCAGGAGAAAGGGACGCTCACGGCCTGGATCACCTACCTCCGCGGGCAGGTCACCGTGTGGTCGCCGGAAGAGCCCGGGGTCGCCGAAGAGGTGGCCAACTTTCCCCTGACCGCCCATGTGCTGAACGAGCGCACCCCGGCTGTCGTCCAGGTCGACGACCCCCAGGCCGACCCCGCCGAGCGCGCGCTGCTGGAAAAGCTGTCCATGCGCAGCCTGCTCATGGTCCCCGTGATCGCCTACGACCGCGTCGTCGGCCTGGTGGAGCTGCGGGACGGACGGCAGCGCCGCGACTTTACCCCGCGCGAGGTCACCCTGGCGCAGGCCCTGGCCGGCCAGGCCGCCGTCGCCATGGAGAACGCCCGCCTCTTCCACGAACGCGAGCAGCGCCTGGCCGAGCTGTCGACGCTGATCGCCATCGGACAGGCCATCTCCGCGCCGCTGGACCTGGACAGCCTGCTGCAGACGGTGCACCAGCAGATCGGCCGCCTCTTCGAGGCCAGCAACTTTTTCATCGCCCTCCACGAAGAAGGCACCGCCGAATGGACCATGGCCTACCAGGTGGAGCGCGGGGAGCGCCGGCCGCCCACCAGCCGCCCGCTTGGTGTGGGCGTGACCGGGCACATCATCCGCACCCGCCAACCGGTCCTGCTGCACACCATGGCCGAGGGCAACTCCTGGATGCTGGAGCACAACATCCCCCGGTCTGGCGAGCTGAGCAAATCTTGGATGGGCGTGCCCATGATTTCGGCCGACAGGCTCCTGGGCGTCATGGCCATTCAGAGCTATGAACAGGAATACCTCTACGACGAGCAGGACCTGGCCCTCTTCTCCACCATCGCCGCCCAGGTAGCCAACGCGCTGTACAACTTCCAACTGCTGGAACAGACCCTCCGCCGGGCCCGGGAGATGGGGGCGCTCAACGAGGTCGGTCAGGCCATCACCTCGGTGCTCGACCAGGACGAGTTGCTGCGCCAGATCGTGGATATCACCAAGAACCGCTTCGGCTACTATTTCGTCTCCATCGCCCTCGTCCACGAGGACCACCTGGACTTTCGCGCCACCAGCCCGATCGGCAGTTCGGGGCAGCGGCTGTACCTGGCAGAGACCAGGATAGAACTGCGCGAAGGCGTAAGCCTGGTGGCCGAGGCCGCGCGCACCAGGAAGCCGGTCGTGGTCAACGACGTTCACCAGGACCCCCGCTACCTGGCCGTGGCCGAGCTCCCCGACACCCAGGCCGAGCTGGATGTGCCCATCCTCTTCCAGGACCGCGTCATCGGCGTGCTGGACGTACAGAGCGACCGGACCAAGGCCTTTGGCGAGCACGAAATCGCCCTGGTCCAGGCGCTCGCCAGCCAGGCCGGGGTGGCTATCGAGAACGCCCGCTTCCTGGCCCAGATTCAGCAGCAGGTGGAGAACCTCCGCCAGGCCAACGAACAGCAGCGCCGCCTGTGGCAGCAGGTGCAGGAGATGTCCACGCCGGTCATCCCGGTGCACGACCGCATCCTGGTCCTGCCTCTGGTGGGGACGATCGACAGCGAGCGCGCCCGGCAACTCACCGAACGTCTGCTGCACGCCGTGCGCCAAACGCGGGCCCTGGTCATCCTCCTGGACATCACCGGCGTGCCGGTGGTGGACACGGCCGTGGCCCAGGCGCTCATCCAGTCGGCCAACGCCGCCCGTCTGCTGGGGGCCGAGGTCGCCCTGGTCGGCGTGCGCGCCGAGGTCGCCCAGACGTTGGTCTCGCTGGGGGTGAGCATGGAGGGGATCGTGACCATGGCCAACTTGCAGGCCGGGATCGCCTACGCCTTGGGGCGCGTGGGGCTACGCATCGTCCCCGAGGGGCTGCTGCCCAAGAAGGGGGCGGCCCCCAGCCCGGGGCCGGCGCGCTAGCAGGGAAGAAGCAAGAGGCAAGATTCCCGCATCCTGCCCCCCCTCATAGATCCCGCTCGTAAACCCGGTGCTTCTTGTACCACCTGACCCCCAGCGCCCGCATCTCGCCCATGCTCTTGGCGTTGCGCTCCTCGATCTGCACCACATCGGCGTGCAGAAAGTGAAAATCGCGCACGCTGCGGGCCATCTCGGTATAGAGCACGGCGTTGGCCCCCACGCCGCGGTGGCCGGCCGCCAGCCCCACGCCGTTAAAGTTCACCCAGCGCGTGCGCTTGAACTCGCGCAGGATGTCGATCCAGCCCAGCGGCCACAGCCGGCCGCGGGTCCGCTGCAGCGCCGATGAGATGTCGTGGAAAGCAAACAGAAAGCCCACCACCTCGTCGCCCTTCAGCACCAGTTTGATCAGGCGCGGGTCGGCGGCGGTGATCATGCGGTCGAAGATGGCCCGGCCCTCCTCCTGGCCGATCGGAAAGTACTCCAGGTTCTCGGCGAAGGAGCGGTTGTAGACATCGATGATCCGCGGGACCCAGCGGCGCAGTTCGCTCCGGCTGCTGAACGACCGGATGCGGAAGCCGCGCTGCGCCTTGACCTTCTCGGCCACCTGGTAGAAGCGCGGATCGATCTCCACATCGCCGGGGAGGTAGCCGGAGTAATAATCGGTCTTGCGCCGAAAGCCGGCCGCGGTGAGCAGGGCATCGTAATAGGGGTAGTTATAGGGGATGCCGATAGCCGGCCGGTGCTCGAACCCTTCCACCAGCACGCCGATGCCTTCCCCTTCCAGGAAACCCCAGGCGCCCTCCATGTGCGTCAGCCCCCGGGCGCGGGCCCAGTCGTCGGCGGCGACGAACAGGGCCCGCGCGACGTCTGCGTCCTCGACACAGTCAAAGTAGTAGAAAAAGGCCTTGGCCGTGCCGTGGTACTGGTTGTAGAGGCGGTTGTCCAGCACGGCGACGCGCCCCAGCGTGCGGCCGGCCTCCTCGGCCACAAAGAAGTCGGCCGCCGAGTGCCGGTAAAAGGGGTGCCGGCGGCGGTTCAGCACCAGCCGCATGTCGTCGACCAGCGGCGGCACCCACTGCGGGCAACCCCGGTAGAGCTGGAAGGGGAACTCGATGAACTGGCGGACATCGCGGCGCTTCGTGGTCTCCAGCCGGCGGACGCGCATCGTTTTCCCCTAGAGCCGGGCAAAGAAGGCCGCCGCCAGCACCCCCGGGCCGCCGTGGGTGACGATGGCCGGCGGAAGGTCGAGCAGCGGGATAGGAGCGGCCAGCCCCAGCCGGGCCCGCAGGTCGTCGGCCAGCGCCTGGCCCTCGGCCGGCACGCCGGCGTGCATCACCGAGAGGTAGCCGCTGCCGTCGCGCGGACACTGTTGGCAGACGGTATCCTTGAGGTACTCCACGGCGCGCTTCTGAACCCGCACCTTGGCGTACGGCTCCACGCGGCCGTCGCGGATGGTGAGGATCGGCTTGAGCTGCAGGATGCTGCCGAGCAGCGCCGCGGCCCCGCCGATGCGCCCGCCGCGGGCCAGGAAGTCCAACGTAGGCACCAGGAAGTAGACGCGGCAGCGGGCCACCATGTCCTGCAGCCGGGCGGCGATGGTATCGGCCGGCTCCCCGGCCGCGGCCCACTCCGCCGCCAGCAGCACCAGCGTGCCCAGCGGGCTGCCGATGGTGCGCGTGTCGACCACCCGGATGTCGGCCCCCGGGAACTCCTGCGCCGCCACGGTGGCCGAGCGCACCGTGCCGCTGACCTCGGACGAGGGGTGGATACAAAAGATGGTGTCGCCCGGCTGCAGCATCCGGCGGAACGCCTCGACAAACATCTCCGGCGGCGGCGCCGCCGTCTTGGGCAGTTCGTTCGCCGTCACCAGCCGCTGCATAAAGGTGGCGATGTCGATGTTGACTCCCTCCTCGAACGAGTCATGGCCAAAGATGATGATCTGGGGAATGATGGGGATGCCGTAGCGCTCCGCGACATCCCTGGGCAGCCCGGCTGTGGTGTCGGTGACGATGCGGATCATGGAACCTCCTCGAATGGTAGCTGGTTTTGGAACCTGGCTCCATTGTACAGGGGGGCAGGATCGGTGTCAAGTGGGCAGGAAGCGGGATGCAGGAGCCTTGCATCTTGCATCCTGCCCGCCATCGGGTATAATAGCCGCGGCGACTTGCCGCAAATATGCCGTGGAGGAAAAAACCAATGTCCGACCGCTTCGAGAACGTCACCGTGATCAAGAAGGCCAACGTCTACTTCAACGGCCAGGTCACCAGCCGCACCGTCCTCTTCGCCGACGGCTCGCGCAAGACGCTGGGGATCATGCTGCCGGGCGATTACGAGTTCAGCACCGGCGCGCCGGAGGTGATGGAGGTGCTGGCCGGGGAGATGCGGGTGCTCCTGCCGGGAGCCGCCGACTGGCAGGACTTCCGCGCCGGCCAATCGTTCGCCGTTCCCGGCAACGCCTCCTTCAAACTACACCTGGAGGCCGTGGCCGACTACTGCTGCTCCTACGGCTAAATCTCCAAGGAGGCCAGCCGGCGGGCCCCCGCCCGCATGGAAAGGAAAAAGGCCAACGCCGTCAGCGCCGTGGCCAGGACCGGGCCTGCCACCCAGAGGCCGATAGCCGCCCCAGACAGACCGTAGCGCACGAGCAGGCCGCTCAACGCGGCCGGCAACAGCAACAGGGCGCCGACGACCCCCGCATAGGCCATCAGGATCGGAAAGTACAGGCAGCCGGCCCCCGGGGAGACGTGCTGGCGCCGACGCTCGGCCTCGAACCGCGGGAACGAGGCGCCCAGCGCCACGCCGATGGATAAGCCGCCCAGCCCCAGCAGCGCCACCAGCAACCAACTGCCCAACGCCATGTCCCAGCCGGAGCGGCCGGCCACGACCATGCCGGCCAGCATCAGCGCGCTCAACACCAGGAAGGGCAGGTAGGCGGCCAGGAACTTGGCCCACAGGATGCGCCGCGGGGGCACGGGAGCGGTCTTGACCAGCCAGGCCTGCCGCCCCTCGGTGCCGATGCCGCCCAACCCCAGGCGGCTGACCATGGAGCTGGACAGGAAGAAGACGAACGCCCCCGTGCCCAGGGCCACACCCTCCGCTACCTGCTCCGCGCCGCTCCACAGCCCCTGCACGAGAAAGAGCACGTAGACGGCGATCGGCATCAGCATCTCCGACCAGCCCTGGGGGTCGCGGAAGAAGAGGAGCAGGTCCTTGACCAGCAGCCCTTGAACCGGGCGCGGCAGGAAGGCCAGCTCGCGGGCGTGGCCGGCCTGCTCCACCTGCCGCCTTCGCCGGGCCGTCCGGGCCGGCGCCGACTGCAGGTTGGCCCAGCCGCTGTAGTAGAGCCGCTCGGCCACCACCAGGCAGAGTACAAAGAGCCCCACCGAGAGGGCGCTGAAGGCACCCAGGGCTACGGCAGCCTCCAGGTAGCGGCCCTGGCCGAGGGCGAGCAGCCCCTGCGCCGCCCAACCGTTAGGCAAAAAGGGGAGGTTCAGGCGCTGCAACCAGCCCACCAGGACGCCGGCCGTCTGCGGATCGACCTGGCGGCCCTGCGACAACTGCGAGGAAAAGTAGAAGGCTACGCCGACCAGCGCCCCCACCACCTGCAGCACCTCGCGCAGCCGCTTGGGGGGGATGATCCGCACCAGGGGCATCACCAGCAGGGTGCCCAACGACTCGGGAAGCAGCGGCAGCAGGAGCAGCACCAGGGCCGTGCCGACATAGTACGGCGCCGTGTACCCCGCCCCTATCCCCATCCCCACCAGGGCCGGCCCGCCCAGGGCGAAGAGCAACAGGTAACCCACTCCCAGCCCTTCCAGAAACTTGGCCGCAAAGATGGCGCGCATCGGGAGCGGGGCGGCCACGAGCAGGTCCAGGTCGCTGGACAGGTAAAAGTTGTTCAACGCCGCCCCCAGGCTGCCCAGGAGGATAAGCCCCCAGACGCCGATCACCAGCACCCCCAGGAGGGAGCCCACCAACACCTCGGGCTGCACGGAGGACAACTCCAGGCCCGACTCGCGCAGCACCGGCTGCGCGTCCGGATGAGCAAACGTCTCCAGCAGCCTGGACAGCCCGTAGCCGGCCAGCGCGCTCATCCCTCCCCCGACGGCGAGCCCGACGGCGGCGGCGATCCAGCCGATCTTGGCCCCCACCGTGCCCCGCCGAAACGAGTTCCACACCAAGCGCAGGCGCGCCCCCAGCAGGAGCAAGACAAAACGGCCCATCAGGGTTCTCCTCGTCGGTTGCCAAGCCCTACGGAAGGGCATTATAGCACAAGTCGGCCGGCCTCGCTGCACCCTGCTCATGGCCAATCCGGGCTTCCCGGGTTCCGCCCCGCCGGGAGTTGGCAAAAGCGCCGAAATCGTGTATGATAGCGCCAGATTGATGTCCGTCGGCACACTACCCGCAAGGAGGAAACCATGTCCGACCGACCGCACGATGAGAAGGAGGAGGAGAAAGAGGAGGAAAAGACCCACGAGAAGGCCGAAAAGGAAGAAAAGTCCTGGGAGGAAAAGTGGCGGCGCGACCCGGTCGGCTCGATCGTCGGGGCGCTGGTGTTGATCTGGGTCGGCCTGGTCTTTCTGGCCGCCAACCTGGGCGCCCTGCGCGGCCTGCGCGGGCTGCTCCCCCCCCGCATCGAGGTCTTGGAAGAGGTCCCCCTGCTACAGGCCTGGCCGTTTGTCTTCCTGGGGGCCGGCGTCCTCGTCCTGCTGGGGGTCGTGGTGCGCCTCCTGGTGCCGGCCTACCGCCGGCCGGTGGGCGGCGACATCGTCTTTGGCTGCATCCTTCTGGGCGTCGGCCTGGGCTGGTGGCTCGGCTGGGAGATCGTCGTCCCGGCCGTGGTCATCGCCATCGGCGCCGGCTTGCTGCTGAGCGGTTTGCTCCGCAGAAAGTAGGCGCTTCGCCCCAGAAACGCCGGAGAGGGTCTACCACAAAGACACCGAGGCACCGAGATTGTGGAATTCTTCCTGCCTGCGTGTCTTGGTTACATCACAATCGCCCCAGGTTCAACGTCATCAGCTCGTCCCAGGCGTAGCGCAGCGGCGTCCACCACTGCATGCGCCCGATGCAGCGAAAGTAGGGCGGGCGCAGGGCCAGGATCATGTCCCCAATCTCGTAGCGCGCCAGGATCGGCGTGGAGACCACCAGGCTGCCCAACTCCCCCGGGCGCATCTCATGCAGCAGCACGAGCCCGCGACGCGTCCGCACCTCGAAAAAGAAAAGGTCATAGTTGGGCACCCAGGCCCGCCGCCCGTCCATCTGCTGGCCGAACATGCCCTCGGTCGCGCCATAGATCTCGCGGATCGCCGCCGGCCCGTACAGCGCGTGCAGCGCCGGCGCGTAGCGCGTGTTGATCCCCGGCACGCTGCCCAGCGTCATCACCTGTACCTTCCACAGGTCCTTGGGGTAGACCCGGTGCGCCCGGTGCAGGTACTGGGCAAAGCGGACCGCCGTGGGGGCCACCCCGCCCACCAGGGTCACGTTCTGCCCCCGGCACTTATCATAGGCCAGCTCGAAGCGCGCCTCCCAGTCGCGCGCCGTCTTGCCCCCGCCCAGGGCGTCGATCTCTTCCTGGGAGGGCACCGAGCGGATCGGGGTGCGCGTGGAGACGAACTTGGTGTAGATGCCCGAGCTGTACCCGTACTCCACCTGTCGCTCGCCCACCTGCACCCGGCCGACGACGGAGGGAAAATTCAGGTTCAGGTTGACCCCCTGGAAGAGGTCGTAGCGCCCGGTGGTGGCCACGTAGTTGAGCATGGCCCGGCCAGCCGAGACGCGCATCGCCAGGTCCGTCGCCGTCATCGGGATGAACTTGCTCTCGCCCTTGGTCGTGCCGCGGGTGATGGCCCAGCCCACCGGCGGCTCGTTCAGCAGCAGCTCCACCTCGCCGCCCATCACCCGTTGGATCAGCGGCCTATAGGTCTCATAGGTCATGATCGGAAAGGCCCGGCGGTAGTCGGCAACCGTGCCCACCTGCGCCGCCCCGTGCTGCCGGCCGTACTCCGTCTGCCCATAGATCTGCAGGAAGCGCCGTAAGACGGACTCCTGGGCCCGCGCCGGGTCGCGGATGGCCTCGTGCCAGGGCTGGAGGAAGGAGGTGAGCATCGCTCGGGGGTCAGGGGAAGTGCTGGACATAAATCCTCCTTGGTATCGCGCTCGACCGCCGGGAAGCGCTCACCCCCGCAGGACCAGCGCCAGCAGGGCCAACAGCGGCAGCGCGACCACCGGAACCAGGAAACAGACAAAGAACAGGCCGCCGGCCGTCCACCGCCTCCAGGGCTCGCTCTCGCCGGTCGGCAGCAGGATCGGCGACCCGCAGAAACCCCACTGCATCACCCCGTCTCCCCCTTTCCCCCGCTCCTTGTCTTCTTCCTCCCCGTCTTCTTTCCCCCCATCCCCAACTTCCTGATATTCCGGCACTCGGGGTACCCGCTGCACCCCAGGAACTGGCCGTAGCGGCTGCGCCGCACCACCATCGGCCGGCCGCACTTCTCGCAGACCTCGCCGCTCACCTCCGGCTGGACCACCACCAGCTCCCCCTGCTCGTTCTGCGCCAGGTGGCGCGTGTTCTTGCACTCTGGGTAGCCCGTGCAGGCCAGGAACGGGCCGTAGCGCCCCTTCTTCACCACCATCGGCCGGCCGCACTTGTCGCACGTCGCCGCGGCCTCCGGCGCCGCCGCCGGGACGATCCGGCCGTCCGGCCCGCGCGTAAAATCCTTGGTGTTCTTGCACTCCGGGTAGCCCGTGCAGGCCAGGAACTCGCCCCGCCGGCCCCAGCGGATGACCATCGGCTGGCCGCACAGCTCGCAGACGATATCCGTGGGCTGCATCTCGCGCTTCACATCGCGCATCTCCCGCTCGGCCACCCCCAACTTTTCCATCAGCGCGCGGTAGAACTCGTCCAACAGCGGCACCCACTCCCGCGTGCCCGCGGCGATCTCGTCGAGCTGCGTCTCCATCTGCGAGGTAAAGGCATAGTCCAGGATCTCGGGGAAGCTGCCCACCAGCAGGTCGTTCACCAGGAAGCCCAGCTCCGTCGGCTGCAACGGCGAGGTGCGCTTGCGCTCCTCCATGCGCCGGACATACTCGCGCTCCTGGATCGTCTCGACGATCGTGGCGTAGGTGGAAGGCCGGCCGATGCCCCGTTTCTCCAGCTCCTTGATCAGCGTGGCCTCGCTGTAGCGCGGCGGCGGTTCGGTAAAGTGCTGCTCCGGCCAGAGCTTCATCAGGTCCAGCGGCTCGCCCTCGGAAAGGGGCGGCAGGTACTTCTCCTGTGTCCCTTCGGGTTGCTCCTCCTCCACCTCGTAGCCGTAGACCTTGAGAAAGCCGGGGAAGACCAGTACAGAGCCGGTAGCCCGGAAAACATAGGGGGGGCTGGGTTGCCCCCTCCCCTCCCCGCTTTGTGGGGAAGGGAGGGGGGGAGAGGCGGGGCGGGTCTCTGCCGCAATGTCCGCCGTCGTCTGGTCGAACACCGCCGGCACCATCTGGCTGGCCAGGAAGCGCTTCCAGATGAGCTCGTAGAGGCGCATCTGGTCGCGGTCCAGGAAGGGCCGCACCACATCGGGGTCCCGCCACACGGCGGTGGGCCGGATGGCCTCGTGGGCCTCCTGGGCGGAGGCGGCCTTGGTCTTGTAGTACGGCGGCTTTTCCGGGAGGTATTCCGGGCCGTAGTGCTGGGCGATGTACTCGCGGGCCTCCTGCTGGGCCAGCGGCGAGACGGCGGTGGAGTCGGTGCGCATGTAGGTAATCAGCCCGACGCTGCCCTCCGGCCCCAGGTCCACCCCCTCGTAGAGTTGCTGGGCGATGCGCATCGTCCGCCCCGGGGCCATGCCCAGCGTGCGCGAGGCCGCCTGCTGCAGGGTGCTGGTGATAAAGGGCGGCACGGGCCAGCGCCGCACCTGCTTCTTGGCCAATCGGAGCACACGGTAGGCGGCACCCTGCAGGTCGTCGACAATGGTCTGGGCGTCGGCCTGGTTCTTGAGCCCGAACTTGCCCAGCTTCTGGCCGTGGACGCTGTAGAGGACGGCGCGGAAGATGTCGGTGGGCTTCCGCTCCTCCCCGGCCGGCGGGACCTTGCTCAGGTCGGCCTCCACCGTCCAGTACTCCTGCGGGACAAAGGCGGCGATCTCGCGCTCGCGCTCCACCACCAGGCGCACGGCCACCGATTGGACCCGGCCGGCCGAGAGGCCGTATTTCACCTTTTCCCACAGCAACGGGCTGATGCGGTAGCCCACCAGCCGGTCCAGGATGCGCCGCGCCTGCTGGGCGTTGACGAGCTGCATATCCAGCGCCCGCGGCTGCTCAAAGGCGGCGCGGATGGCCGGCGCCGTCACCTCGTGAAAGACCACCCGGTGGACCCGCTTCCCCTTGGGCTTGAGCACCTCCAGGATGTGCCAGGCGATGGCCTCGCCCTCGCGGTCGGGGTCGGTGGCCAGGTAGATCTCGCTCGCCTCTTTGACCAGCCCGCGCAGCGACTGGACCACCTTGGCCTTGGCTTTCACCACCTCGTACTCCGGAGCAAAGCCGGCCTCCACGTCCACCCCCAGCCCGCTCTTGGGCAGGTCGCGCACGTGGCCCATCGAGGCCTGCACGGTATAGCCCGCCCCCAGGACCTTGCGGATCGTCTTGGCCTTGGCGGGGGACTCGACGATCACGAGTTTGTCTGCCATAGTAAAACCTCGGATAGAAAGGACGCGGGCCCCTGGCCGGTGCCGCCTGAAAGGCACAGCGGGAAGCGGCCCGTGTCAGCCTTTGTCTCACCACTCGCCCCCACTGGTGTCTTCGACAAACCCGGTGTCTTTACCCTTCAGGCCTTCACGTCTCCGCCCTCTCCTCTTCATCCATGAACTCTTCCACAAGCTCCGCATCTTCCCCCGCCACGGCCATCTCCACCTGCCGGCGGTAGAGCTGGCTGTACAGCCCGCCCTGGCGCAGCAGCTCACGGTGGTCGCCGACCTCGCGGATGCGCCCGCCCTCCAACGCGATGATCTTGTCGGCGTTGCGGATCGTCGACAGGCGGTGGGCAATGATCAAGGCGGTCCGCCCCTCCAGCACCCGCTGCAGCGCCTGCTGGATCAGGTACTCGGCCTCGGCGTCCACCGAGGAGGTGGCCTCGTCCAGGATCAGCACGCGCGGGTCGGCCAGGATGGCCCGCGCCAGCGCCAGCCGCTGCTTCTGTCCACCCGACAGGCGCACGCCGCGCTCGCCGATCTCGGTGTCGTAGCCGTCGGGCAACTGGCGGATGAACTCGTCGGCATGGGCCGCCTGGGCCGCGGCGACGATCTCTTCGTCGGTCGCCTCGAGTTTGCCGAAGCGGATGTTGTCGCGGACGGTGGTGTTGAAGAGGAAGGTGTCCTGCAGCACGACGGCGACGTGCCGGCGCAGGCAGGCCAACGCGATCTCGCGCAGGTCGTGCCCGTCCAGCAGCACGCGCCCGTGGACCGGGTCGTAGAAGCGCGAGAGCAGGTTGGCGATGCTCGTCTTGCCGGCCCCGCTGGGGCCCACCAGCGCCACCACCTCGCCCGGGGCGATGGTGAACTCGACATCGTGCAGCACCTCGTCGCCATCGCCGTAGCGGAAGTGGACATCCTCGAAGCGCACCTCTCCGCGCACCTCATGCAGCACGCAGGCCCCGGCGGCATCCTGGACCTCGGGCAGGGTGTCGAGCAGCTCAAAGATGCGCTCCGCGGCCGCCAGCGCCTGCTGGATCATGTTGTCCACCTCGGTCAGGCGGTGCAGCGGCTCGTAAAAGGCCGTGGTATAGGAGAGAAAGGCCACCAGCGTGCCCAGGGAGGAGCGCTCGCCGACGATCAGCCAGGCGCCGACGCCCAACACCAGGATGGGCCCCATGCTGGCGATGAAACGAAAGACGGGGAAGAAGGTGGCCCAGGTGCGGATGGCCCGCACGCGGGCCTGGTAGTAGGCCCGGCTCTCGGCAGAGAAGCGCTCCAATTGGGCTTCTTCCTGCCCAAAGGCCTGGATGACGCGCATCCCGGCCAGGCTGTCCTGCAGTTGGGCGTTGATGTCGCCCAGGCGGGCGCGCACCTGGCGGTACATCGGGCGCACCCGCTTGTTGAACCAGCGCAGGCCGGCCGCCATCAGCGGCAGCGGCACCAGCACCGCCAGCGCCAGCCGCCAATCGAGCAGGAAAAGCATCACCCCCGTGCTCAACAGCCGCACCAGGTCCACCGTCGTCAGGGTCGAGCCGTGGGTGATGAAATCCTCCAGCGAGTTGACGTCGTTGGTCAGGCGGGACATCAGCTCGCCGGTGGAGGTGCGCTCGAAAAAGGAGAGCGACAGGCGCTGGAGGTAGGCGTAGAGCTTCACCCGCAGGTCCAGGATAAAGCGCTCGCCCAGGGCGTGGCGCAGGTACTGATCGGCGACGTTGATGCCGCGCAGCACGGCATAGGTCAGGACCATCCCGCCCAGGAGCCAGCCGAGCGGGGCCAGGTCCCGGTGGGCGATGACGCCGTCGATGATCTGCCGCTGGAAGAGTGGGGGCAGCAGCTCCACGCCGGCCTGGGCGAACAGGACCACGGCGATCAGAACCAGGGTCCAAAGGTAGGGCCGCAGGGAAAGGAGCAGACGTTTCAGAACGCTCAAGGATGCGCCTCCAACATCTCCTGGTACACCGCCAGCGTCGCCCGTGCCACCACCGGCCAGTCGAAGCGCTCACGGACGATGCGCAGCCCCTCCTCGCCCATCGCCGGCCACTCCGGGCGCCACTCCAGCAGGTCCAGCAGGCCGGCCTGCAGCGCCGCCACGTCGCCCGGCGGCACCAGCCGGCCGTTGCGCCCGTCGTAGACCTTGTCGGGGATGCCCCCGGCGCGGGTGGCCAGCACCGGCCGGCGGTGGACCATCCCCTCCAGCACCACCAGCGAACTGCCTTCGTAGAGCGTGGGATGGATCAGGAGGTCGGCGGCCTCGTAGAGGTTGTGCAGCGCGGCGTCTTCCAGCCGGCCGGCGAAGCGCGTCTGGGCGGCGATGCCCAGCCGCTGCACCTGGGCCTCCAGCGCCCGGCGCTCTTTCCCCTCGCCCACCAGCACCCAGCACCAGCCGCGCGGCAGCCGCTCCCGCAGGCCGGCCAGCGCCTCCGCCAGCAGGTGGTAGCCCTTGTTGCGCTCCAGCCGGCCGACGCTGAGCAGCACCAGCGGACTGTCCTGGAGCGCCAGCCGCCGACACAGCGCCACCTGCACGGCGCCGTCCACCGGGGCCAGGCACTCTTCCACGGCGACGGCGCTGGGCAGGACAACGACCCGCCCAGGGTCCACGCCCAGGTAGCGCGGCACCTCGCCGCGGGTGCAGGCGTCGGTGGCGATCACCCGGTCGGCGCACCGCGCCCCTTGGGCATACATGGCCCGGAACGGGGCATAGGCCAGGCGCTTGAGCCAGGAGGGCGTCTTGAACTCCTCCATCCCGTGCGGGTTCATAATCAGCGGCGCGGCGGCGCGCAGGGCGGGATCGGCCCGGCGCAGCCGGCCGTACCCCCAGGCCGCCAGGCCCTGGGCGTGGACGATCTCCACCCGGCCCGCGCGGACCTCGCCGGCTGCCTCCCTGCCGATGTCCCGCGAGTAGAGCGGATAGTTGATCTGCCTCCCGACGACGCCGTTGGGCCGCAGGAGGGGCGAGGTGCGGTCGTAGCGCCGCGCGCGCAGGCGGATGCCGGGCCCCAGGGGGGCCTCTTCCTCCCCCACCGGCTCCTGCACCCACAGCTCCACCTCCACCCCCAGCCGCGCCAGGTGCGTGGTCAGGTGGTAGACATGCCGCTCTACGCCACCGTAGCCGTGGAGCGGAAAGACCGCCCGGGCCAGCATGGCCACGCGCATCAGCCCTCCTCCTCGGCGAGCCGGGCGTTGCACTCCGGGCAGATGCCGTGGCTGAACTGAGCCCCCGAGCGGGCCGTGATGTAGGCCTCCAGTTGCACCCAGTTCCCCTCTTCGTCCCGGATCCGGCGCCCGCACCAGGCGCAGATGGGAATCAAGCCCCGCAATGTCTTGATCGTCCCTTGCGCTTCCTGCAGTTCGGCGTTCCGGGCCCGCAGTTCGGCGCTGGATCGCGCCAGCTCAGCGTACTGCCTCTCCAGCTCCCGATTGGCCTCCTGTAGCTCCTTCTGCAGCCTGCGCAGCGCCAGGTGCGTGCGCACCCGGGCCAACACCTCTTCGGCCCGGAACGGCTTGGTCACATAGTCCACCCCACCCACGGAAAAGGCCTGCACCTTGTCTTTGGTTTCTTCCAACCCGCTGACAAAGATCACCGGGATTTCGCGGGTCGGCTCGAGAGCCTTGAGTTGCTCACAAACCGCGTAGCCATCCATACCGGGCATACAGATGTCCAACAGTATCAGATCCGGGGGCGCCGCCAGCGCCGCGGCCAGGGCATGCTCCCCGCTGGTCGCCGCCCGCACCCCGTACCCGTGCTGCCTCAGTAGCTGCGACAGCAGCCGCAGGTTGCTGACGGAGTCGTCCACGATCAACACGGTCTCGCCGGCAGGCCCGGCTTCCGGCTCGTCCATCCACATTCTCCTTGTCCACCACCCCGGAGGCATGGCCCTTGGATGCCAGTCCTCCACCTGCCTCCTGAACCGGGGTTATCTTACCACACCATGGCTTGCAGTTCAACTCCCGCCCATTCACACTTCCTTCATACGACCATGGTATCCTGGGCCCATAGAGACGAGCCTGTAGATATAGTGATGGAGGTGTAAGATGGGCAAACGCGGATGGGCCATTCTGGCCGGCGCGGTGGCTGCGGTAGCAGTCTTGGTGGTCGGGCTGTGGTTCGGCGTGCGGACCATGTCGGCGCAGGAGCCGACGGTCACTCCCACGCCGGTTCCCCAGGGCCGCGGCGGGGGCAACTGCCCCTGCGGGCTGACGCCGCGCGAGGCCGGCCGCTGGGGCTTTCGGGCCTACGGCCAGGCCGAGATCGTCGCCGAGCAGCTCGGCATGACGGTGAGCGAGCTGACGGCGGCGTTGAAAGAGGGCCGGAGCGTGGCCGACCTGGCCGCGGACAAGGGCGTGGCCCTGGAGACGATCATCGAGGCCGTCATGGCCCCGCGGCGCGAGGCCCTGGCCCAGCAGGTGGCCGACGGCAAGCTCACCCAGGAGCAGGCCGATCGGATGCTGGCGCAGATGCAGGAAAATGTCACCCGGCAACTACAGCAGGCCGGCCCGATGCTGGGCCGGGGTCCGGCCGGCCGCATGATGCGGGCCGAGCGCCTGGGCTGGCAACTGCACGGGCAGATCGACCTGGTCGCCGAGACGCTGGGGATGACCGAGGAAGACCTGCTGGCCGAACTGCGGGGCGGCAAGAGCGTGGCCCAGGTGGCCGCGGACAAAGGCGTGGCGCTGGAGACGCTGGTCGAGGCCCTGCTGGCCCCGCGGCGCGAGGCCCTGGCCCAGCAGGTGGCCGACGGCAAGCTCACCCAGGAGCAGGCCGACACCATGCTGGCCCAGATGCGGGAGAACATCACCAGCCGCCTGCAGCAGGTCCCACAGCCCGGCGGGATGTGGGGACCGGGCGGCCTGGGCCGCGGTGGGATGATGGGCGGCCGCGGTGGAAATCGGCCGCTGGGTGGTCGTAGCTGGTAGCGGAAGCGGCAAGGCCGCAGCGCCAAAGCAGCCGGGCCCGGTGCCAAGCTGGACACCGGGCCCGGCAATGTCTGCCGACAACTACCCGGAAGGGTGCGCCGCCCCGGCCCGCCGCAGCAGCAGCGGCCCCAGGAGGTCCATGATCCAACCGAAGAACGGCTCGACCCACTGGGCGAACCAATAGAAGCGCGGCACATAGGCCACGCGCGTCGGGTGCTTCAGCAACTCCCAGATGCGGCCGGCCACCGCCTCCGGCTTGACCCCAAAACGCTCCGCCGGCATCTGCCGGCCGGCGCAGGAGGCGACCTCAAAGAACTCGGTCGTCACCGGCCCCGGCTTGACGACGCTGATGTCCACACCGCTGCCGCGCATCTCCCGGTGCAGGCAGGTGGTAAAGCTGTCCACAAAGGACTTGGTAGCGCTGTAGATGGCGATCCCCTGGCTGGGCAGGTTGCCGGCGATCGAGCCCACGTTGATGATGTGGCCCCGACCCCGGGCCCGCATCCCCGGCAGGCAGAGCAGGGTGAACTGCACGACGGCGTCCACGTTCACCTGGATGATGCGCTGGGCCGTCGGCCAGGCCATCTCCGCGCCGTAGCCGTACCAGCCCAGGCCGGCGTTGTTCACCAGCACGTCCACCGGCCCCCACTCCGTCAGCACCGTGTCCAGCACGCGCCGGCGCTCCTCCTCCCGTGTCAGGTCGGCGGCGACGACCAACGCCTGTCCTCCCTCCCCGCGGATCTCCTCGGCCAGCGCCTGCAGACGGTCCTCCCGCCGGGCCACCAACACCACCCGCAGCCCCTCGCGCGCCAGCTTTCGCGCCGCCGCCGCGCCGATGCCGCTCGAGGCCCCCGTGATCAGGGCGGTTCTGTCTGTCCAGTCCATCGCATCCTCCTGATAACATCCACCTACTTGGACACACCGGGAAGACGGCCGGATTCAGGGCGTCGGCGGAAAGCGAATGCCCCTCCCGTAGTGCCCCTTCTCCCAGGTGAACACCACCAGGGCCGCCGCGGCGAAAAACAGGGCGATGCAGCCCCAGTAGCCCAGGAAGTCGCCCAGCCAGGTGCTCGCTCCCCAGGCATGGCCCATCGTCACCGCCAGCGACACGATCAGCGCCGGCAGCCGCGGCAGCAGCACGATGGCCGCGCCGAAGAGGGCGACCCAGAGCAGGATGCCCAACTCAAAGACCAGCGGGTGCTGCGCCAGGGCCCAGTGACCATGCGGGGAGCCCTCGTTGACGTAGGCAAAGTTGCCCGCCCAGTACTCCGGCGCCTGGCCGGCCAGCGTCAGCGTCTGGTCGAGCAGGGTAAACACCGCCGGGGCCACGCACAGCCAGAGCCGCCTCTTGGGAAACCGGATGCGCATCGGACGCCTCCTACTTGGCCACCAGGGGCAGGTAGATGCGGTACGGCACGGCCCAGACAACGCGCTGCCGGGAGTCCTGGCCGCAGCCGTTCGCCACCACCAGGGTCGTGGTGTGGGCGCCGGGCATCGCAAAGACGTGGGTCGCATACCGGCCCATGGCCATACCGCCATCGCCAAAAGCCCAACTATAGGTAAAGGGCGCCGTGCCGCCGAGCACGCTGGCGCTGAAATGGACCGTGGCCTGGACCCGCGGCTCCGCGGGCGCGTGGACAAAATCGGCCCCCGCCGGCCCGACGCAGGGCGGCGCACAGGCCACGGTCACCGTCCCCACGGCCGTGTCCGAGTAGACCCCGCAGTTGAACACGGTCAGAGTATAGGGATAGGTTCCGCCGGCGCCGAAATCGACCAGCGGATTCGTATGTGTGCTCGTCTGGAAGCCGAAATCCCACAGGTAGGCCAGCGGCTGCGTGCCGCTGATCGCCGCGCCGAAGGCCACCTGACAACCGGAGAGGGCAGCGGTGATGGTGAGGATGGCCGCCGCGTCGCAGGGCCGCTCCTCGGTGGCGAACGACCAGGTCACGGGCGCTAGCGGGTTGCCGGCCCTATCGTGGGCCTGGAGCACGGTGAACGTGTAGGGCTGGGCGTAGGCGAAGTCGCCGTGTGTCAGGGTCACCACCGTCGCCGGGGCGTCCCAGGAGGCAGCCCAGCCACCCGGGTCGGGCGCCGCCGCATAGGCCAGCGTGCCCGTGACGATGGCCTCGCCGAACGTCAGAACCACCGCGGCCGACACCGGCACGTCCAGCGCGCCGTCCGCCGGCCGGTGGGCCACCAGCTCCGGGGCCGTGGCGTCCACGGTGACGGTGATCCCCGGGCCGGGCACTTCGACATGCCCCGCCAGGTCCACCGCCCGGCTGCGCAGGTGGTGCGGGCCGTCGGCCAGGCCGCTCCAGGCGTAGCTCCAATCCTCCGTCCCCACGACCGGCTGCCAGGCCCCCCTGTCGACGCTCACCGCCACCGCCGCGATCCCAACGGTGTCGCCGGCCGTGCCGCGCACCAGGTAGGCCGTGCCGCTGATGATCTGCCCGTCCCGCGGGTCGGCGATCGTCGAGAACGGCGGCAGCGCGTCGCCGGCCGCCGACGCCACTAGGGTGACGGCGAGTCCCTGCGCGTTGGTCAGTCGGGCGGTATTGGTGATCACCTCGCCGTCGCCCAGGTCCGGGGCCGCGGCCACACGGTAGGTCAGCGTCACCGCGGCGTAGGCCGAGAGGGCCCCGGTCCAGGTGATCAGGTTGTGGCCCGCGTCGTAGCCGTAGGCGCCGCCGCTGGCCCACAGGCCGCCGGCATAGGTCGCGCGGCCCGGGATGGGGTCGGACAGGACGGCCACGGTCGGGCCGGGGCCGGCGTTCGCCAGGAGGAGGGTATAGGTGAGCAGGCCGGCCGGCGCGACGACCGCCGGGGCCACCTCCTTGGCCGAGGGCGACAGGTCGGCGGGGATGAGCAGGTCGGTCTCGATGTAGACGTCGTGATCCTGGTAGGGCTGGGCGCTCACCTGGTGCGACCATGTCAGGATGATGTGCCCCAGGGCGCCATGCAGCAGCGGGTGGGGCTGGGTGTTATAGAAATACCGATCATCCGTGACCTGGACCTCGTCCGACCAGGCCAGGCCGTCGGCGCTGGTCCGGTAGAACAGGTCGAAATAGGAGACCGGCGTCATGGCATAGGCCACCAGGAAGGTGCCGTCCTCCAGGACGATGGGCTGGGAGTCGTGGCTGTTGATCTCCGTAGAGATCGGGACCTGGGGACCGCTCCAATTGTAGGGGTCGGTGGAGGTCTTGGCATAGATGTCCAGGTTGGAGCCCCCCACCTGATAGGTGACCAGGTAGAGGCCATCGCGCTCCCGCTTGACCAGGCGCGGCAGTTGGGCGTTGGCCGGGCTGACCTGTGTCTTGAGCGTGTCCCAGGTCGCGCCATCGTCGGTGGACTGGGCGATGTAGGATGGGCCGGAGAGGCGGTGGTAGGTCATTGTCAGCGTGCCGTCGGCCTCGCGGATCACGCAGGGGTTGATCTCGCCGGGCGTAGCCCAGCCCAGGTCGAGTGGCCCCTGGTCGGTCCAGGCGATGGCGTCGCTGGATGTGGCGCGGTGCAGACGATACGACCCGCTCCCGGTCTCATCTACCAGGTAGAAAAGGGCAAAGGAGTCGGGGCCCAGTTGGACCAGCGCGGGGTGGCGCTCGTTGCGCGCCGAGGCTATGGCCGGCTGCGGAGGGCTCCAGGTCAGGCCGTTGTCGCTGGAAAAGGTCACGTAAAAGTCGCCGAAGAAATCGGCCAGGCGGATGCGCTCGAAGACGACCAGCAGCCGGCCGTCGGGTTGGATGCGGATGATGGCCGGCTGATAGTCCAGTTCGGGGCCGGCGTAAATGGGGAGCACGGCCTGGGGCGCGCCGCCGAGGGCCGGGACCATGGCGGGCAGGACAGCCTGGAGCAAAAGCGCACCGATGGCAATCTTCTTGATCATCGTAGCCCTCCTAGGTAAACGGATAGCGATCGCGGTCTGCCGCCCTGGCGCCATCCCAACGAGCCTTCTTACCGGACGGCCGGTGTTGTTCCCCACTGCCGAGGGTCGAAAGCGCTGACTTTAGTCCGCCGACCTCCTGATGCGCTCTTCGCAGCACCAGGGGCATTATAGCACAAGGTGGCGCCGGCCGATGGCCCTTGACAAAACAACGCGGGTCGCCCCGGCGCCGCCCGCCGGCAATCGAACCAGGCGAGGGCCGGTTATGTTGACGCCCCCTCCCAAGTGTGCTATAAGAGATCGTTGTGTCGCACCTTGTGCCTGACCGGAGGTTGGGTATGTCGCATCCCTTTCAGCGCAGAGGACGCTACCGGATAGGGCTAGGAGCCATCGTCTGGGGCCTGCTGGGGCTGCTGGCCCTGGCGGCGCTCCTGCCGCCGGCCCACTCCGCGCCCCCGCCGCCGCCCCCGGCGCCGGCCGCGCCGGCCGCCGGGGGCGCGCGCCCCTGTTTTCTGCGCGGCGGGCTGCTGGCCCGCGCCGCGCGCCCCCTGGAGCTGCCGGCCGGCCGCGAGGAAGCGGCCCGCGCCCTGATGACGGCCCTCCTCCTCGGCCCCACCGCGGAGGAGTCTGCCCAGGGCCTCTCCTCGGCCTTCCCCGGCACCGCGCGGCTGGCCAACCTGGCCGTGCGCGGCGCAGCGGTCACCGCCACGCTCGACCTGCCGGCGGCCTTCCTCCAGGGCGGCTTCGACGCCCTGGACAGCGACCTCATGGTGGAGCAGTTCCTCTGCACCCTGGACGGGCTGGAGCTGTACGACTTTCACCTCCTGGCCCTGGACCCCCAGGCGCCCGGAACCGCCCGCCCCATCTCCGACTTTCTGCCGGACCGCCCCCCGCTGCCCTACGAGAGCCCGCCCGACGACATCCCCGCCCGGCCCCAGGCAGACACCACCGCCGGCCAGCCGCCGGTCTACGGCCAGGGCCAGCCCCAGGGGGCCCTCAGCGGCAAGACCGTCTTCCTCAGCGCCGGCCACGGCTGGTACTGGACCGGCTCACACTGGGCGACCCAGCGCCCCAGCTACTGCGACCTGGTCGAAGATCTCTCCAACGCCGAGATCGTCAACAACTACCTGCTCACCTACCTCTGGAACGCCGGCGCCGAGGTCTGGACGGTGCGCGAGCGCGATATGAATACCCACGAGGTCATCGTCGACAACGACGGCGGCGCACCGGGCTACCAGGAGACGGGGACCTGGAACACCAGCGTCTACCCCGGCTACCAGGGGCTGACCTACCGCTACAGCTACGCGACGATCACCGAGACGGCCACCGCCACCTGGACCCCGGACCTCCCCGCCGACGGCGCCTACGGCGTCTATGTGTGGTACCGCGAGGGGACCAACCGGGCCACCGATACCCTCTACCGCATCCAGCACGCCGGCGGGGTCACCGAGATGCACCTGAACCAGGAGGTGCACGGGCAGACCTGGGTCTACCTGGGAACCTATTACTTCCGGGCCGGGACCGGCGGCCACCTCACCCTGAGCAACCGGTCGCAGCAGTACAACCCGCCCCAGGCCCTCATCGCCGACGCCGTGCGCTTCGGCGGTGGCCTGGGCACCGTCGACTACGGCGGCGGACCGAGCGGCCACCCGCGCTACGAAGAAGCCTGCCTCACCTGGGCCCCCTACCAGGGCGCGCCACCCGATCGCTACCCCAACGATGTCGTCTGCCGGCCGCTCTACTCGGAGTGGGAAAAGTCCAAGGCCGCCGGCACCGACGCCGTCTATATCTCCTGGCACTCCAACGGGCTCAACGGGGGCTGCACGACCGATAACCCCCGCGGCACCAGCACCTACATCTATGCCGCCGACGACCCGCCGGGCAGCGGCCTGCTGCAAGATTTCGTCCACGCCGAGCTGATCGACGACATCCGGGCCGCCTGGGACCCCCTCTGGACGGACCGCGGCCGGTACACCGCCAATTTTGGCGAAGTGCGCGAACTCTCCTCCATGCCCGGCGTGCTCCTGGAGCTAGCCTTTCACGACAACTCCGTCGACGCCGCGCAACTCCGCGAGCCCAACTTTCGCCGCCTGGCGGCCCGCGCCGTCTACCAGGGCATCGTCAAGTACTTTGCCAACCGCGACGGCGACCCCGACCCCGACCTGCTGCCCGAGCCGCCCTGCGCGGTGACGGCGCGCAACAGCGGCCCCGGCCAGGCCCTGCTGACCTGGCAGGCCCCCCCCTCCGGCGAGCCCTATGGCGACCCCGCCGGCTGGTACAAGGTCTATATCAGCGCCGACGGCCGGGCCTTTGACAACGGCCACATCGTCACCGGCACGCAGGCGCTGGTCGACGGGCTGGCCTTGGAGACCCCCTACTTCTTCCGCGTCACCGCCCTCAACGCCGGGGGCGAATCGTACCCCTGCCTGACGGCGGGGCTGCGCACGACGGCGACGGGCGGCCGGCCGGCCACCCTGGTCGTGGACGGCTTCGACCGCCTCGACCGGCACGCCAACCTCTATGAGTATGTCCCCGACGCCGGGTGGGCCGCCCGGATGTACCTGGAGCGGATGAACGGCTACGACTATATCATCCAGCACGGCGGGGCCTTGCACGCCTGCGGGGTGCCCTTCGACTTTGCGGCCAACGAGGCGGTCGCGGGCGGCGACGTGCTCCTCGCCGACTACGCCACGGTCGACTGGATCCTGGGGGAGGAATCGACCTACGACGAGACCTTTAGCTCGTCGGAGCAGGCCCTGGTGGGCGCCTTCCTGGACGGTGGAGGCCGGCTGCTGGTCAGCGGGGCCGAGATCGGCTGGGACCTGGACTACCTGGGCAGCGCCGAGGACCGCGCCTTTTACAACGGCTACTTGAAGGCCGACTACCTCGGCGACGATGCCGGGACGTACCAGGTGACCGGCACGGCGGGCATCTTTGCCGGACTGCCGGCCTTTTCCTTCGACGACGGCACCCACGGCACCTACGACGTGGACTATGCCGACTACATCGCCCCCCTGGGCGGGGCTACGGTGGACCTATCCTATGCCGGGGCGCGCAGCGCCGCCGTGGAGTACAGCGGCGGCTACCGCCTGGTGTACATGGGGTTCCCCTTCGAGGCCATCTACCCGGCCGCGGCCCGGCAGCAAGTGATGTGCCGCGTGGCCGGCTTCCTGGTGCCCACGCCCACGCCCACGCCGACCCCCACCTCCACGCCCACGCCCACGCGCACGCCGACCCCCACCTCCACGGCCACGCCCACGCGCACGCCGACCCCCTCCTCCACGGCCACGCCCGGCCCCACCCATACCCCCGCCCCCTCGCCCACCTCTACGCCGACGCCCACGGCCACGCGCATCCCTTCCCCAACCAACACCGCCACGCCCGGCCCCCCGCCCACCCCCACGCCGGCCGCCTATCGCGTCTTCCTGGCGGCCATGCCGCGCCATCGCCCGCTCCGCCTGCGGTGGCGTTGACACGGAAGCCCTTTTATGGTATAATATGTTCCGTGGGGCGTAACAGGTGCGTAACCTTGGGTCCGATCGCAGCAGATCGCGAAGGTGTCACCGCCGGAGCCTTCGCGGTTTTGCATGTTGGGGCCCGAACCTGGGCGCTCCCCGGCGCAACCCGGCAGGTGGACCGGGAAAGAAGCACGGCGTTGGCGAGAACGCCGGTCACAAGGAGGAAGCACAACATGCGCGAGCACGGTCACGTCAAGTGGTTCAACGCGACCAAGGGGTTCGGGTTCATCACCCGAGACGACGACAAGGGCGATGTCTTTGTCCACTACTCCGCCATCCAGGCCGCGGGCTACCGCACCCTGGAAGAGGGCGAAGAGGTCGAGTTCGAGGTCGAGGAGACTCCCAAGGGCCCCCAGGCCGTCAACGTCGTCCGGCTGGGCGCGCAGTAGCCCCGGCGGACCGCTGGGGTCCATCCCGCCCCGCACGGACCTGCTGATTCCTGCATAGCTCGCTATACTACCTTGGAGCCGAAATCCGCGTGCGCCGACTTTAGGGAGCTATGCAGAGATCGGTAAAAGGGAAAGCGCGGGGCGGCGATCCCGGCACCCAACAGACAACGGAGCGGCCCGCGGTTTCGCGCGGCCGCTCCGCCTTTTATTCCCGGTGGGCCAAGCGGCGCACCCACCGCTGCCAGGCGTTCTCCTCCGGCGGCTGGTCGGGCTCCTCGGCGGGGGGAGCGGCGGCGAGGCCGGACTCCTCCGGGGCGGGGACCGTGGGCTCCTCCGGGGCCGGCTCCGGGGGCGGGGGGATCTCGCCGCAGGGCTCGGCTATCGGGGCCGCCTCCGGGGGCGGCGCCGCGATGGGGCCGGGGGGCGCCTCCACGGGGAGCGGAGGCAGGAACCCGGGCGGCCCCGCCGGGGCCGCGGCCGGCGCCGCGGCCCGCACGACGATGGCGTCGGCGCCGATCGTGCGCACCTGCTCGATCGGGATAACCCGTCCCCGCCTGAACGTGCCGCGCAGGATCAACGAGGTGGCCCGGAAGTTGGTCTCGTCCACCTGCAGATCGCCCACCCGTCCCAGCCTCTCCCCCTCCTCGGAGATGACCATCCGCCCCTCGAGCGGCCGGCGCGACCGGGCCAGCGCCTGGAAGCGCGGCACGCGGCTCAAAGGGACCAGGCTGCCGCGGTTCTCGACCGTGATCGCCGCCACGCCGACATGCCGCACGTTGGCCGTGGCCACGACCTGCGGCTCGCCCCCCGGGGCGCGCCGATCCAGTATCAGGGCCAAGACCTGGGCGCCGACCGGGTCCAGGATCAGGTCGCGCACCTGGCCCAGCCGCTCCCCCTCTTCCAGGGTGAGAACGGGCAGCCCTCTCAGCTCGCGCAACGTCTTCATTGGCCTTACCTCCTGCTCCTCGGGACCGGCAATCCCTTGTTCACGGCGCTTCTATGCCCATTGTACTATACTCACGGCGCGGGTGCAACCAGGACCCAACCGAAGCCGCACGCCACCCGCTGGCTATTGGCCTACCGGCGAGACTCTTCCCACTTCGTCCGCCAACGTCGAGAGCAGCGCCGCGAGACAAAGTACGGTCATCCAGCCGCCCACTGCCATCCCCCTGGCCCGGTTCGCCTGTCAACCGGGCCGCCGCGGTCAGCAGTTCTCCGGCTACGGCCATAATCTCGCCGTGATGGCGTTCCGCGGCGGCCGGACTGGTCAGCCGCGCCGCGACCAGCAACTCGCGGGTAAGGGCCATGATCTCCTGGGCATTGAGGGCCACGGCCACCTTGAAAGAAGGCTCCAGCACGTCATCCGGCGTCGGTACGGTACGCCGCAGTTGCAGCACCACCCGCTCGCGGCTGCTGTAGACTTGCACCTGTCCCCCGGACGCGAGTTTGAACGCCTGGACGCGGACGCCTTTGGGCGCGGGCATCGCCACCTCCGTTTCCTATCGTCTCGTCTGCGGCAGGCGTGCGCCCGCCGCAGCGGACACTCGAACCAGAGCGGCTTGTTCGCCTCGTCTTCCCGGCCCAGGAGGTAGGAGACCGGCGCCTCGAACGCCTGGGCCGGCAGTTCTAACTCAAAGACGGTAAACTCGGTGCCCCCGGCCTCGACCCGGTTCACCCGGCGGCGGGAACACCCCAGGTAGTGGGCCACGTACTCCTGGGTCCACTTCTTTCCGCGGCGGGCGGCCCGGACCCGCTGTCCGATCTCCGGTCGCTGCTGCCCGGCGTACTCCTCGATATTGACCGGCGCGGGATAGGCTGCCGATCTCATGGGTTATCCTTCCATCGCCACACTTACAGCCAGTGGCGGTAGGTCCAGCGCTTCCAGGATTTCCCGCACAATGCGTTCGGCCTGTTGATAATCGTGAGTGGCCTCCAGCGCGCGTTCGTGTAGGTTCTGGGCTATTTGGCGGAGGTATTTTTCATACTGTTGCACGGACTGTACGGCAATAATCGATTCGGCCGGCACTTGCACCTGGTACTGCCCCGCCACCGCCGCATAGACGGCATAGCGAGCTTGCTGTTCGACTCCCTGCACTTTTCCGACCGACTCTCCATCGGCGTCCAGCAGCGTGAACTCGATCATAAAGGGGCTCCAGGAGACCGGCCGGCCGGTCAGGCCTACATCCATCATCGTCGTCCCGCCGGCGGGCAGAAAGGCCGAGCTGGCTTTCAGGCCGCCGGGAAGGACCTCCTGAAGGACCTGCTTCTTCACCTGCTCCAGGCCCAGGCGCTTTTCCCGCTTCTTGCGGGTCGCCCGCAGTTTGGGCAGGGCCAACCGCTCCTCCACCAGCTCCACCAGGCCGGCGTAGATCTCCGGGAGGTAAATCTTGGGGTCCAGCCCCAGCGCCTCTAGCACCGCCCGATCCAACGCCTGGCGGTCCTTTTGTTTGACTTCCTGGGCGATGGGTTTGGTGGGGCGGCGTTTGAGTTTGTTATAAGCATCAAGAATTTCCTTACGGGAGTGAGAAGACAGACTATCCACGTCAGGTATAAAGGTTGCGTTTATGTCTGGTCCATAGAAGGTAAGTAACCCTTCACCAAGGTTAACCCGACCCTTGATTTCCATTTCCAAGGCATAGAGAGAGGAGTTCAATAGCGCCGTCAGTATCTTGCCACTTGCAGATTTTTTCCCGCCCCCAACGAAGAAAGTGTCCGCTACCTCAACTCCCTTAGCAGTAGGTACGAAAAACCGCCTGTCCACGAATCGAGTAAGCAGGAAATCGAATTGTTTTAGTGAGTCTAGCAGCCACCACGCCTTTCTGCCCTGTACACTGGGCACCTGCGGCCAGGGTTGGCCCTGCGGGGTGCGCTGCTGCTCGCCCCACTGCACGTACGTGTGCGCCAGCGGATACTTTTTCTGCAGCTCCCCCGCGAGGTCGGCCACCGCCGGGTCCACGGGGGGCAGGAACAGGCGGTATCTCAGTTTGGATGGATCAATCACCAGCCCTTGCGCCTCCCTGGGGCTTTTGATGACCGGCCGCAGGCACTCCTCCTCAATCTCCCCAATCCACCCCCGCGCATTCTTCACCCGCAGCGTCCCCGGCGTGCTCCCCGGCTCCAGCGGCTCCAGGTAGAAGAAGTCATTGATGCCTGTTTTGATGCCAAACCACACATCAGCCACCTGGCCCAAGGGCACGAGTTGGTTGCCCGCCGCCTGGAGGATGTCAAAATAGACCTGGGGGGCGCGGATGTAGCGCCCCCATTTGGCGGTCTCGCCCTTTTGTTCCAGTTCGACCTCCAGTTCCGCCTGCGGCACCAGGCGGATGCGGAAGGCGACGGTCTCCAGGGTATGGACGCCATGCAGGGGCTGCATCTGGCCGGTGCTTGGGTCCCAGGTGGCGATCTGGGCGTCGGCGCTTTCGATTGCCCCCACCAACGCATCCACTTGCTGCCAGCGTTGGGCTTCTTGCAGGAGCAAGTCGCGGGGCAGAAGACCGGCCAGCGGCTGTTTCACCTTGACGAAGCGGACGATGTTGTGGGCGCGCTCTTCCGGGTCCTCGCAACGTTCCAGAATGATAAAGGCCGTGTTGATGGCCGCGTCCTCGAACCAGGGCTCGGCCCAGGAGGCGACGACGGCGATGATCTTGAAGTGGCGCAGGAAGAAGCGCTTGAGTTCCACGCCGTAGGCCACGTCCAGCCAGGCGTTGGAGGTGACGATGCCGATCCGGCCGCCCTCTTCCAGGAAGGCGGCGGCGTGGAAAAAGAGATAGGCATAGATGTCGGCCTGGCCCGAGAGTCGCAGGTCGATGCGGCCTTTGCGCACCTGATCTTGCAGCCACTTCTGCCGCTCGTTGGAGGGCTTCTGGCGCACTTGATCGATTTCCTTGGGAGGGATACCCTTGACCTCAAACAGGCCCTCGTCCGGCCAGAACCACTCCTGGGCAACCGCCAGGACGATTTTCTCCTTGTAGCCCTTGATTTGGCGCTCGATCAGTTCCTGCCGGATGTAGGGAAAGTTGCCCACGATGCCGAAAAAGGTCGGCATCTCGACCTGGATCTTGGAATACTCGCCGGCCATAGCCTTCAGCGGCGGAAAGCAGAAGGTCTCTCCCGGTTGGACGCCGAAAAAGTCCCGCACCACGATGCGCGGAAAGTTGGCCAGATCCCGCACATCCTGACGAAAGAGATTGATGGTGGCCAGTTCGGCGGGAAAGTGGGCAATGTCCACGCCCCACAACCTTTCCAGCAACTCAGCGTGGGTCAAAGTGTACTTTGAGAGCCGGCGGAGCCGGCTGTAGAGGCGGTTCAGAAAGGTGCCGGAGCCGCAGGTGGGGTCCAGGTAGTGGACCTCTTCGTCGCGGGCAACAAAGCCGATGATCAGGTCCACCAGGTCTTCTCGGGTAAAGTACTGTCCCAGGGCGTGGCGCTCTTCCTCGGGGATCAACCCTTCCATAATCTGGCCGATGACATCTTCTTTGAGGCTACTGAAGTTGTAGCGATGAAAATCTGCCAGAAGTTCCCCCAATATGGGCTCGGCCTTGGAGGGAAGCCCCAGTTGGTCCAAGGGGGAAAGTTCAAAGACCGCCTGCCAGTCCACCGTCTGGGCCTGGGAGAAAGCATCCTGAAGCAGAACCGCGACATTCTGGCTGCTGCCGGGAGCCGGCCGCAGATCGGGCAGCCCTGGATAGTAGCGGCGCACGGCGAAGTAGAAGAGGATGCGCACCGCCAGGGAATAGGCCCAGTGGCGGGCCAGCAGGGTGTCCAGATCGGGCAAAGAGATGGGATAGCCTTGTGTGGTTGTCCAGTCGTGGATCTTCTTGCGGACCTGGTGGTTTTTCTTTTGCTGAAAGATGTGGTCCCGTAAGACAGGCACCAGATTATGGATGGCCCTTTCCAGGATGCCGATAAAATAGAACTTGTCCGGCACATAGGGCATGAGGCTCTGCCCCTGGCACAGCCGGGTCAGGTCATCCAGTATTTTCCGCGCCTGCTCGATGACGGCGATTTTTCTTGGTGCGACGCTCCACTCGCTCAACGAGTTCAGCAACGGGACCGGGTAGGACTTGCGGGAGACGAGTTGTCCCTGGTCTATTTCGTACAACTCCCCGCTTTGAAAGTTCCACACGACCACGTAGCGAACGCCCAGGGAATGGGCCTTGGCCGGGAGTTTGGAGAGATCCTCTTTCTTTCCGGGCGCCTTCAGTTCCCAGAAAGCAAAGGCCTTTTGGGCGGCGTAGTCCGTCCAGATGGTGATATCCGGGTAACCGCTGCCGGTGTGGTGTTCGACGGTGGTTTTGTCGAAATGAGTTCCACCCTGTTGGATGAATTGGTTCAGTTCGCCGCTCAGTTCGGCGGCCACTTCTTTCTCGGTAATCCCTGGGACCATCTTGCCCTCCTTGCATTGACATCCACTTTTCTCAAGTGACAACCCCACGAACGAAATAGCGTGGCATGTTACACAACGCCTGAGGACGCTACGGTGCTCCACTACATAGCGCGTTAGATGTTAAGCGGCGAGCCCACTTGCGGTATACAAACGGTGATTGTGGCACCCAATTGGCTCTGCCACCAGGTGGGGTTCTCGGTGTGGACCGGGATCAGCATCCGGGGCTGCACCGTGCGGACGAAAGCCAGCAGGTCCTGCCCGGAGGCATGGCCGGAGGCATGCAGCGGGATCGCCTGGGGGTCGTCCGGGTCCCCAAACAAGGTCATTCCCATGTGGCGCACCCAGTTCCGCAGCCGATCCAGGTCGGCGGCCTGTTCGTCGTCGTAGGCCCGGCTGTTGGAATACAGGTAGATGCCGCCGGCCGTGTTTTCCAGGTCCAGCAGGTCGTTGAGGTCCCACAGGCTCCAGGCCAGCAGGTGTTCTCCCGGGGCGTTTGTCACCTCCTGCGGGCCGACGGTGCGCTGCTGCGCCGACCAACGCCCGCGCAGGGCGGCTTCCCATACCCTGGGCGAGCACTTGGGGTCCTCGTAGAGATAGAGATTGGCGTACCGGAGGGGGTCTTGAAATTGCGCGGGATCCGCCAGGGCGATGGCCTCCAGCAGGTAGACATCCTTGGGTTGGATCACCAGTTTACGCCCGGTTTGAGCGGCGATTTCCAGGAAGGTGAGCAGCCGCTCCACGTTGCGCGGCCCGAAATCGGCGATGACCAGCCTCCCGGCAGCCCCCTGGACCAACGGCAGGGCGTTCTGCACGACATCGCGCTCGCGCAGTCGGGCTCTGCTGTCGATGTGCGTCCCCTCGCAGATCAGGACTCTGGGCTCCAGCGCGGCCAATTCGCGGGCGAACGTGTGGGTGAGAGCGCCGCTTTTGCCGTGAAAGCGAATGTCGCCGGTGTAGCCGATCCAACCGATGGAGGTTTTGATCGCCAGGCCAACCGCGCCGGGAATGGAGTGGTCCACCGGCCACCACTTGAGTTCCAATCCCGCCACCTTGTCGGGGGCGTGGGCGCAGGGCGCGGTCTGCCATTTCTTCTTGGTGGAGGCACTAAAGGGATGCGCGTCCCAGAAAGCCTGTGCTTCCGGGGTCAGTGGGCCGTCGAGGAAATTGTGCGTCCGTACCAAGCAGTCGCCTGCCGAGGGCGATTCGAGTTCGCCGGTTGGCTTGGGGAGGCGCTTGCTGAAATAGACCATCTCGCGCTCCATGCCGCCGGTCCCGGTCACCTGCATGGCCCTGGCGACAAAGGCGCTGACGCGGGTGGTATGGACGGGAATGCGCCGGTCCAGATACGAAAGGTCGCCGTTGTGGTCGAGGTGGGCGTGGGAGATGAGCACCGCATCGACGGCCGGACGATCTCCATCCCGGCGCAGATTGCGGCACAGGGGAGCGCCCTGGAAGCGGGCCCAGAGGCCGGGTAGGGTCAGGTCCTCGCGGTAGAGGCCCTCCAGCGGCGGCAGCAGGCCCAACGCCAGGGGGTCGAGCAGCCCCCGCGCCGGGCGGGGGCGCAGCAGTTCGTTGAAAAACTGCTCCTGCCGCCCAAAGGCGATGCCAAAATCCAGAAGCAGGCGCGTATCGCCGTCTTCCAGGAGTATCTTGTTGCCGCCGATCTCGCCGACGCCGCCGTAGCAGGTAATCGCAACGGACATCTTGGCCTCCTCTGCCGTCCGGGTTATGTACTTGTTCAGCGTCCACTGAGGCCACTAGGGGACCCGATGGCTACCACAATACTACTACAAACGCGCGTTCAACACAACTTGCTGGTCGGTGAGTGACTGTCCACTCGGCGGCGGACTTTCCTTCGGAAAAAGTTGCAGGGGATTTTCTGCTCCCCTGCTTTCTGCAGCGCTCAGGCGGCCGGCGCCCGGCTTGACCCCGTGAGCGCATCCGCTACCCCGCGATAGCTCACCCCCAACAACCAAGGAAGGCCCTGCGGAGGCCGGCTTTCAGTCGGCGCGGTTCCCACCGCCTACCAGACAATCACCTGTCGAACGCACCCAGACACGCATGGCTCCCGGCTCCCGGTTGGCCCAGGCGTAATAGGGCACGGCGGTGAGGGTCAGCGGGCGGCCGGCCGCGGCCGCCTGCGGCTCTGCCGGCCGGTAGAGGCTGCCGGCCCAGCGCTCGTCCGGCGGGACAGCCTGCGCCGGAACCCGCAGCACGGCCACCCCGCCGAGGAGCCCGGGCGCGAACTCGGCCTGGACGGCGGCCGCGGCCGGCACGACGACATCGCGCAACTCCACGCCGGGGTTGTCGACGCCCTCGAAGCAGTAGAGCAGGGGCCCGCGGCACAGCGCCACCCGGCCGGCATTCTCCGCCACGTAGGGATGGCAGGCCACACGGCGCGCCTCCAGCGGCAGGTCCAGGCGCACCGTGTCCCCCGTCCGCCAACGACGCCGCAGCTCCACGTAGCGGCCCGGGAGCGCCCCCCCGTCCCACGGCCGGCCGTTGACCTGCAGCCCGGGCGGGGCCGCGCACCAGTCCGGGATGCGCAAGAACAGGCTAAAGGAGCCGCTCCCCCGCACCTCCAACTCGACGGTGCCCTCCCAGGGATAGCGCGTCTCCTGCCGCAGCTCCACCGGCCGGCCGCCGGGCAGGGCCAAGCGGGCGCGGCCCGCCGCGTAGAGGTGCACCCAGAGGCCCTCCCTCGAGCGGCTGTACAAGTAGCCGGGGAGGGAGGCCAGGAGCCGGGCGACGTTCGGCGGGCAGCAGGCGCAGGAGAACCAGGCCTGGCGGCGGTGGCTGCCGTCGGACTCCAGGGGGTTGTCGTAGAAGTAGGATTGCCCGTCCAGGGAAAGGCCCACCAGCACGGCGTTGTACAGGGTGGTCTCGATCAGGTCGGCGTAGCGGGCCGCGCCCGCCAGGGACAGCATCCGCCAGCTCCACATGATGCTGCCGATGGCCGCGCAGGTTTCGGCATAGGCCCGGCCGTTGGGCAGCTCATAGTCCGCCCCCAGGGCCTCGCCCTCGTGGCGCGAGCCGACGCCGCCGCTGACGTATAGCTGGCAGGCCACCAGGTGCGTCCAGAGGCGCTCCAGCGCCCGGCCCAGCGCCGCCTCGCCGGTCTCGGCGTACAGGTCGGCCGCGCCGGCGCCCAGATACATGGCCCGGACGGCGTGGCCGGCCAGGCGGTCCATCTCCCGGAAGGGCCGGTGGTCCTGGTGATAGTCGCTCCCGCCGATCAGCCCCCGCCCACGCATGTCCAGGAAGAAGCGGGCCAGCTCCAAGGGCCGGCGCTCGCCCGTCGTCCGCGCCAGCTCCACCAGGGCCATCTCCACTTCCGGGTGGCCCGGTGTGCCGGGGCGTTGGCCTTCATCCGGGCCAAAGACGGAGGCGATGTGCTCGGCCAGCCGCCGGGCGACCTCCAGGAGGCGGCGGCTGCCGGTGGCGCGGTAGTGGGCCACGGCGGCCTGGATGAGATGGCCGGCGCAGTAGAGCTCGTGCATGTCGCGCAGGTTGGTCCAGCGCTCGCCTGCCCGCTCCAGGGCAAAGTACGAGTTGAGGTAGCCGTCGGGGCGCTGCGCGGCGCAGATGGCGGCAATGGCCTCCTCGACCATGCCGGCCAGGTCCGCAGCGGGCTCCACGGCCAGCGTCCAGGTCGCTGCCTCCAGCCATTTGAAGACATCGGAATCGTCATAGTACCGCCCGCGGAAGGGGAGGCCCGTTTTGAGGCCGCCGGCCCGCCGCAGGTTGTCCAGCCGGCCGGTTTCTTCCAGAAAACGGTACTGCGCCGGCAGGGTGACGGCGCGGTTCCGCTGCCGCCGGGGCGCCCAGAAGGCATCGCTCAAGGTGACGGCGTCCAAGGCGACGGGACGCAGGCGGGCGTGGGGGCTGTGGGAGGTGTCCACAATCACCGGGAAAGGCACGGGCATGGGAAACTCCTGAGGAGCGAGCAGGAAGGAGGAAAGGGCCCGCCGGGTCCAATGTGTCCCTTACTTCTCCTCGATCCGGATCGCCCGGATCGCATCGCCGGGCCCGGTCGCCCGGCTTGGGTCGCGCGGCGCGATGGCCTGGAGCACCTCCATGCCGGCGATCACCCGCCCAAAGACGGCGTGCTTGCCGTCCAGCCAGGCCGTGGGCGCGTAGGTGATAAAGAACTGGCTGCCGTTGGTGTTCGGGCCGGCATTGGCCATCGAGAGGACGCCCGGGCGGTCGTGGCGCAGGGCCGGGTGGAACTCGTCGGCGAACCGGTAGCCCGGTCCGCCGGTGCCGCTCCCGGTGGGATCGCCGCCCTGGGCCATGAATCCGGGGATGACACGGTGAAAGGTGGTGTTGTCGTAAAAGCCCTCGCGGGCCAGGAAGACAAAGTTGTTCACCGTACGCGGGGCCTGTTCGGCCAAGAGCTCGACGACGATGTCGCCGCGGACCGTCTCGATCGTGGCGGTGTACTTCTTCCGGGGGTAGATCTGCATCGCCGGGGGGGCGCTCCACTGCTTGGGCATGGGGGTCTCCTTTTGCTTGGGCATCGATGGTTCTCTCGTATACGCCGGGGCCATCATAGCACACCTATTCATCCGGCGCAAGGTGCCTGGCCCACTTGACGGGGTCCTTTTCCTATGTTACTATCCACATAGCCTGCTCTTTGCCGGGAGCAGCGTCTGCTGTTGCCCAATGCCGATCGCCGAATGCGCACACGGGCCCATACTATATACCCGGAGGAAGTCGATGGCCACAAGCCTGGGAAGGCTCCTTTTGGAGAAACGGGAGAGCCGCTACCTTTCTCTGCCGGAAGCCGAGATGGCGACCCATATCAAGGCAGACTACCTGCGCGCCCTGGAGGAAGAGCGCTTCGGTGACCTCCCTGGGCCGGTGTATGTTGAGATCTATTTGCGCGAATACGGCCGCTACCTGGACCTGGACACCGCGCAGCTGCTCAAGATGTACGCCCGGCAGATGCGCTGGCCCCGGCTGCGCAAGCAACTGCGCGAAAGGTGGGAGCAGTTCTGGCGCCGCCGTTTCATCCTGCCGATCGTCCTGACGGCGCTGGTGCTGCTCCTGGCGGCCGGCCTGGGGACCCTCTGGGTCCTCTCCACCCAGCCCCCGCCGCCCACGCCGCTGCCCACTCCCCTGCCCAGCGCCACTCCCCTGCCCAAGAACCTGGTCGTGGTCTTTCCGCCCGACCAGGCCACCATCGCCGCCGACCGCGTCATGCTGGTCGGCCAGGTCCCCGTGGGGGCCTTGGTGATGGTCAACGAGCAATCCATCCCGGTCCAGGACGACGGCCACTTTACCCTCGAGATCGCCCTGGCCCCGGGCGAGAACCGCCTGCACTTCAAGGCCTGGGACCCGGCAGGCTGGCAGCAGGAGCTGGACCGGGTGATCGTCCGGCCGGTCCCCACGCCGCGGCCCACGCCGCGCCCGGCCGCCCAGGAGCCCCCCGCCGAACACCAGGTCATCCTGAACCAGGTCGACGTAGCCGGTTACCCCCAGTTGGTGGCCTACTTCAGCGTCTTTGACGCGGCCGGCGAGCCCTGGCGGAACCTGACCGTCGAGAACCTGGCGGTGGCCGAGGACGACCAGGCCATCGCCGACTGGATCCTGCGCACCGTGCCCGTGACCGAGCCGCTGGCGGTGGCCCTGGTGGCCGATGTCAGCGGCAGCATGCAGGGCGAGCCCCTGATCCAGGAGATTGCCGCCCTGCGCACCTTCCTGACCGGCCTGGCGCCGCAGGACCGGGTGGCCCTGATCGCCTTCAGCAGCGAAGTGACCTTGCTGCGCGATTTCACCACGGACAAGGCCGTCGTGTCGGAGACGGTCGGCGGGCTGGTCGCCCAGGGGAACACGGCGCTGAACGACGCGGTCCTCTACGCGGTGAACCGGGCGGCCGGGCAGCCCGTCGGCCGGCGGGCCGTGATCGTCATGACCGACGGCAAGGACACCAGCAGCGTGGGAACTTTGGAGGAGGCGATTGCCCGCGCCGGCCTCCTGAACATCCCGGTCTATACCGTGGGGCTACAGAGCAGCGATTTTGTGGCCGCCCCCCTGGAGCAACTGGCCCAGGAGACGGGCGCGCTGGCCCTGATCGCGCCACAGCCCGAGACGCTGCGCGAGCTCTACGCGCAGTTGGGTCGGCAGTTCAAGGGGCAGTACGAAGTGCTCTACACCTCGCCGGGAGGGGACCGGACGGAACACCGCCTGGTCCTGACGACGCGCATCAACGGGGTGGTGCGCCAGAGCAGCAAGAGCTACCAGGTGCCCTGAGTGGCCGGCCGCCGAGGTCGCTAGTCCGGAGGAGCGAAACCGATGCTGCGTGGGCGTGGACATCTCCCGGTGTTGTTGTATCGCTGGTTGGCGCTGGTCGTCGGCACGATCGGCTACCTGGTCGGCGGGCCGGAGACGCGCTGGCCGGTCCTGGCGGCCCTCGGGGCGGCCCTCCTGCACGCCCTGGCGGTGACGGCCGTGGTGGTGCTCATACGCCCGCGGCATCGGCCCTGGGCCGGCACCGCGGTCCTGGACGGCGCGCTCGGCGCCCTGCTCGTGGCGCTCACCGGCGGGGTGGAGAGCCCCTTTCTGCTCTACTATCTGATCCCGGCCCTGCAAGCGGCCCTGTGGGGCTCCCTGCAGGCGGCCATCGGCGTGACCATCGGGCTGGCCGGGCTCTATCCGCTGCTGGTGCTGTTCAGCGCAGCCGGCCGCTGGACGGCGCTGCTGAGCACGCGTTTCCTGATGAGCGAGGGGCTGCTCTTCCTGCTGGCGGTGTTGATCATCACCCTGATCGGCCCGGCCCTGCGCTGGCGCGAACAGGAGGGGGAGCTGGCGCGCTACGAATACCTCTTCACCCTGGCCGGCACCCAGCGGCCGGCCGTGCTGGCCGCCCTCACCGAGGAAACGCTGCGCGCCCTGGATGCCGACATCGCCCTCTTTTTCCTGCGCGATCCGGAGAGCAAGCAACTGCGGGTCCAGGTGCCCGACCCGTACCCCTTGGCGACCCTGTCGGCGACCGGCCTGCAGCGCGGCGAGTGGGACCAAGAGTTCCTGGAAAACCTGCTGAGCGCCGGCAGCCCGGCCCTGTTGGTGGACAGGTCGTTCAACCGCTTCCCGGTCCCCGATGGCGTCCGCCGGCTCTTCCGGCAGCAGCCCTTCCTGGCCGCGCCCCTGGTCCTGGAGAACGAGCCCATCGGCCTTCTCCTGGCCGGGGGGCGGCGGGCCCACGCCGCCTTCGGCGAGGCCGACCTGAACCGCATCGCCGACCTGGCCGCGCGCACCGCCCGCGTCATCGGCTGGACCGAGTCGCTCTACAGCCTGCGCCGGGGCTATGCCGAGATGAGCACCGTCAACCGCGTCCTGCGCGAGATCAACTCGCCGCGCGGCCTGGACGCCGTCTTGCAGCAACTCGCCTACGGGACCCGCGAGGTCCTGCACGCCGACCGGGTCTCGGTGATGCTCCTCGACGACGGCCGGCGGAAGCTATTTGTGCGCGCGGTGGCCGGCACGCCCTTCAAACAGCCGGTTTCCGAGGGCGTGCCCCTGGGCCAAGGCGTCTCCGGGTGGGTCGCCCAGCACGACCAGCCGCTGCTGGTCGCCCCGGAGAACCTGGCCCGTTTCCGCTCCCAAGAATTGCGCGAGGTGCAGCAGGCCATCTGCGTCCCCCTGCGCCTGGAAGGGCAGGTCATCGGCGTGCTCAACAGCTCCCTGCTGGTTTCCGCGGGACGCGCCTTTTCCCCGGACGACATGCACATGGCCCAGATCCTAGCCGACGCCGCCGCCACGGCCATCGCCAAGGCCGACCTGCTGGAAAAGCTCTCCGCGCGCACCGGTGAGCTCTCCCAGGCCAACCGCGAGCTGGCCCTACAGCGCAACAAGTTGCAGTGGACCATCGACAGTCTGGCCGAGGGGGTCTTTGTATTGGATGCCCAAGACCGGCTGACGCTGCTCAACGGCGTCGCCGCCGAGCAGTTGGGTGTAAAAGCAGAGACGATGATCGGGAGCAACTTTGCCGAATACCTGCGCCAACAGGGGCTGGAGGAGCTCCGCGTGCTGCTCCAGCGCATCCGCTCCGAGGCCACGCCCCACTCCGGGGCCGTGCTCTACCGCGGGCCGCTCCGGGCCGACAGCGACCAGGTCCTGGAGCTGCGCATCACGCCGATCTGTGTCCAGGGGGAAGGCGGAGCGCGCTGCGAAGGCACCGTGACCGCCGTGCGGGATGTCACCGTGGAAGTCCAGCAGGAGCAGGCCCGCTCCCAGTTCGTCGCCCAGCTGGCCCAGGAGATCCGCACCCCGCTCACCGTCATCAAGGGCTACATCGACCTGCTGCGCGGCCGGGAGCCCGGCCCCCTGACCCCGCAGCAGGAAGATTTCCTGGGGCGAGTCGGCCTCAAGCTCGAGGAAGCGGTCGGCATGATCAGCGGGCTGCTCGATCTGTCGCGGGTCCAGGAGGGCCATGTGGAGGTCTACTTTGAGCCGGTGGACGTGGCGGCCGTGGTCCGCGCGGTCGGCGACCTGGTCCGCCCCCAGGCGGAAGGCAAGCGGCTGGACCTGCGCATCGCCCTGCCCCCGCCGATGGCGCCGATCCTGGCCGGCCGCGCCGGGCTGCAGCAGGTGCTGCTCAACCTGCTGGAAAACGCCATCAAACACACCTCCACCCAGGGCCAGATCCTGCTGCGCGTGGAGGATGAAGGGGCCCAGGTCAAGTTCTCGGTCCAGGATACCGGGCTCCCTATCCCCGTCGAAGCCCGCAGCCGGATCTTTCAGCGCGAAGGGGGCAGCGAGGGGCGCGGCCGGAGCTCGATCGGCCTGTACGTGGCCAAGCAGATCGTCGAGGCTCACCGGGGGGCCATCTGGTTCGAGAGCGAACCGGGCAAAGGGACGATCTTTTACTTTACCCTGCCCAAGGACCCCACCCAGGGGGCGGTCGAAGAAGGTCAAGGAGCTTGAACATGTCCAAAACGGTAATGGTAGTGGACGATGACCTCGACATCCTCTCGATCTTGACCTTTGCCTTCGAGAGCCGCGGCTACCGGGTGCGCAAGGCCAGCAGCGGCGAAGAAGCGCTGCAGATCGTGCGCAAGTTCGCGCCGGACATCTTTGTCCTCGACGTCACCCTGCCGGGAATCGACGGGTTGGAGCTGTGCCGCCAGTTGCGCGGCCAGGCGCGCACGCGGTCGGTCCCCGTGATCTTTCTGACGGGCCGCGACCAGCCCGACATGGTGGTGCAGGGGTTCGAGGCCGGCGGGGACGACTATGTGGTCAAACCCTTCAACATGCAGGAACTCGTGGCCCGCGTGGAGAACCTGCTGCGGCGGGTGCAGGAGGTGGCCCTGCCCGAACGCGGCCGGCAGGGGCAGGTCATCGCCATCACCGGCGCCCGCGGCGGCATCGGCCGCACCACCCTGGCCGTCAACCTGGCCCTGGCCTTGGCGCGGCTGTGGACCGGCGAGGTTGCCCTGGTCGATACCAGCCTGGAGTTCGGGCGGGCTTCCGTCTTGCTGGACCTGCCCGACCCGCGGGAGATCGGCGCGCTGCTGCAGGAGCAGGGAGAAGACCTGGAGCGCGATTACATCGACGAGACCTACATGACCTCTCACCCTTCCGGCCTGCACTTTCTGGGCAGTCCGCCCTCGCCCGGCGATGTAGACGCCATCGGCCGGCCCGAGGCCGAGCGCCTGCTGCAGTTGCTGCGGCCGGCCTACCAGTACGTCGTCCTGGATATGGCCCCTTCGGTCCGTGAACCTTACCGTACTCTGCTGCGCCTGGCCGATATGGTTGTGGTCGTCGTCAATCCCGATGTCCTGACCCTGGTGGCCACCCAGTCGCTGCTACAGGCCCTGGGCATGCTCGAGGTCCCCGCCGAGACCATCCAGCTCGTGCTCAACGACCATCCCCGCGTGGACAACTCGCCCATGGCCGAGGAGGTGGCCAAGTTCCTGGGCCTGTCCATCGCCAGCATCATCCCATCCGATGCGGCGCGCCTGCCCGCGGCCTTGAACGCCGGCAAGCCGCCCGTCTTGCAGCCCGAGGAGACGCCCTTCAGCCAGACCATCGTGCAGACGGCCTACTACCTGACCTCGGCGCTGCGCGGACGCTGAGGCACAACGGGCGTCAGGAGCACATCATGCCCGCAACCTCTCCCTCTGCCGTGAAGCTCCATCTCCTGCCCGAGGCCGTCGCCTGGCGGCTGGTGGACCGCGTCCGCGAGGCCTATGGCCGGGAGAGCCGTCCCCACGTCCTGCCGGCCAAAACGCCCCAGACCCGCGACCGACTCCTGGAGCTGTTGGAGCAGGCCATCGCCCAGGAACGCCTCACCGTCGCCCGCGCCGACCACCAGACCCTGCAATCCCTGGTGGAGGCCGAGGTGCTCGGCTACGGTCCCCTGGACCCGCTGCTGGCCGATCCCGAGGTCCGCGAGATCATGGTCAACGGGCCGTCGCGCATCTATGTCGAGCGCCAAGGGCGTATGGAAGAGACCGCCGGCGCCTTTCGCGATCAAGACCACGTGATGCGCATCATCGAGCGCATCCTCAGCCCGCTGGGCCGGCGCGTCGACGAAAGCACCCCGATGGTCGACGCCCGCCTGCCGGACGGCTCGCGGGTCAACATCGTCGTCCCGCCCCTCTCCCTGGTCGGGCCGACCATCACCATCCGCAAGTTCGAGCGTGAGGCCCTGACCATCGACGACTTGATCCGTTTCGGCACCCTCACCCCGCCCGCCGCGGCCTTCCTGGCAGCCTGTGTCCGCGGTCGGCTGAACATCATCGTCGCCGGGGGCTCGGCCACCGGCAAGACGACGCTCCTGAACGTGCTTTCCTCCTATATCCCGGAGGACGAGCGCATCCTGACGATCGAGGACGCCGCCGAGCTACAGCTTCACCAGCGCCATGTCGTGCCCCTGGAGTCGCGCCCGCCAAACATCGAGGGCAAGGGCCAGGTGACGATCCGCGACCTGGTGATCAACGCCCTGCGCATGCGCCCCGACCGCATCGTCGTCGGGGAGTGCCGCGGCGGCGAGGCGCTGGACATGCTGCAGGCCATGAACACCGGCCACGAGGGCTCGATGACCACGCTGCACGCCAACGACCCCCAGGAGGCCCTGCTGCGCCTGGAGACGATGGTTTTGCTGGCCGGCACGGAGCTGCCCTCCTGGGCCATCCTGGAGCAGATCGGCGAGGCCGTCCAGCTCATCGTGCACATGGAGCGGGCCCCCGACGGTTCGCGGCGCATCCTGCAGATCGTCGAGTTGGGCCGGCGAACGGAGGAAAAGATCCAGATGCGCCCCATCTTTGGCTTTTCCGACCAGGCCGGCCGTCTCGAGCCCACCGGCACGGTGCCCCTGTTCCTGGGGCGGCTGCACGAACGCGGCATCGAGATCCCCGCGGCCCTCTTCGGCGGGCCGGCCGACGACCCCTCCATCCAGCCGTTCGTCGACCATTGGCTGCACCTGCGCGATCCGAAGCCCTCTCCACCGGCCGGCGGCACCCGCCTGGACTGGCCCACGCGCTATCGCCTCTCCGACCGCGTCAAGGACTGGTTGGTGATGCAGACCGGCCTCGACACGGCCCTGGTCCGGGGCAGCGAAGCCACCGCCACGATCTCCCGCGGGTTGGACACGGTCCTGCAGCAGGAGAACCTGGTCCTGGCGCGCGCCGATCGCCAGGCGCTGCAGTCCCTGGTGGAGGCCGAGGTGTTCGGCTACGGCCCCCTGGACCCGCTGCTGGCCGACCCACAGATCAGCGAGGTCATGGTCAACGGCACCTCCTCCGTCTACGTCGAGCGCCAGGGGCGCATCGAGGAAACGGCGGTGGCCTTTCGGGACCGCGAGCACCTGATGCGCATCATCGAGCGCATCCTCAGCCCGCTGGGCCGCCGCATCGACGAGAGCACGCCGATGGTCGACGCCCGCCTGCCGGACGGCTCGCGCGTCAATATCATTATCCCTCCCCTGGCGCTGATCGGCCCGACGATGACCATCCGCAAGTTCGAGCGTGAACCCCTGACCATCGACGACCTGATCCGCCTGGGCACCCTCACCCCGGCCGCCGCCGACTTCCTGGCGGCCTGCATCCGCGGCCGGCTGAACCTGATCGTCTCCGGCGGCACCGGCTCGGGCAAGACGACGCTGCTGAACGTGCTTTCCTCCTTCATCCCCGAGGAGGAGCGCATCGTGACGATCGAGAACGCCGCCGAACTGCGGCTGAATCAGCGCCATGTGATCTCGCTGGAGGCTCGCCCTCCGAACATCGAGGGCCGCGGCGAGGTGACGATCCGCGACCTGGTGATCAACGCCCTGCGCATGCGGCCCGACCGCATCGTCGTCGGCGAGGTGCGCGGCGGCGAGGCGCTAGACATGCTGCAGACCATGAGCACCGGCTCCTCCCTGACTACGCTGCACGCCAACGACCCGCGCGAGGCGCTGCTGCGCCTGGAGACGATGGTCATGCTGGCCGGCTTCGACCTGCCGATCCGCGCCATCCGCGAGCAGATCGCCCTGGCGATCGACCTGTTCGTGCACCTGCGGCGCATGCCCGACGGCCGGCGGCGCATCGTGCAGATCAGCGAGATCACCGGCCTGGCCGAGCGCGAGATCGTCCTGCAAGACATCTATCGCTTCCACACCACCGAGGTCCGCGAGGACGAGGTGCTGGGGTGGCTAGAGCCCACCGGCGTCGTCCCCCGCGCGGTGGAGAAACTGCGGCGCCGCGGGCTGGCCGTGGACAACGCCTGGTTCTCTCTTGACAACGGCTTTCCTGCATGATATGATACACTGTAGCTCCCCAGACCACGGTTCCCCGGCCGACCCGGTCTGGCATATTCCTCGCGGCCGTTCTTACCCCAAAAAGGAGGGCAATGGCGACCAAACTCGGACCTTGGGACTGTCTCCGGAGGCACTTTTTCCGGAGGACGTGTAGGACGCTCCAGTGAGGAGGTAACGTATGAGCTGGCGAAAGACCATCTCCTTTATCGGGCTCATAGTCCTGCTTCTCTCGGCGCTCCCCATGAG
>CAZQFV010000022.1:66518-70308 GCA_964592645.1 uncultured Chloroflexia bacterium | reverse complement strand
CGCTCCAGGCGTTTCGCAGTATGGGGCTAACTACATGACTTTGTAAAAGCCCTGTATCATCGGACTGCCCCTTGCCAGGGCGGAATGTTTGTGCTAAAATCAAGGTGCAACCTCCTGCGCCCCTGCTCCCAGGGAAGGGTGCGGGAGCCGACAGATGCGGCGGTGGCGGCGATGGAATTCGGAACGATCAAGCCGATCGAGATCACCCAGGAGATGCGCAGCGCCTACCTGGACTATGCGATGAGCACCATCGTGGCCCGGGCCCTGCCCGACGTGCGCGATGGCCTCAAGCCGGTGCAGCGGCGCATCATCTATGTGATGCACCAGTTGGGCCTGCAGCACACCGCGCCGTACAAAAAGAGCGCGCGCATCGTCGGCGATACGCTGGGCCGCTACCACCCCCACGGCGACACCGCCGTCTACGAGGCCATGGTGCGGCTGGCGCAGGACTTTTCCATGCGCTACCCTCTCGTAGACGGCCAGGGTAACTTTGGATGCTTCACGGCGGATACCAAGGTCAAGCTCCTCGATGGCTCCGACCGGAGTTTCGCCGAACTGGCCGAGGCATACGGTTCAGATCAGCCGTTCTACGTCTACTCGATTGACGATAGCGGTGGGGTGGTCGTCGCCGAGGGGCGAAACTCGCGCATCACCCGGCGGAACGTGGAGGTCATAGAACTGGAGCTAGTCAACGGCGGGAGCATCCGCTGCACGCCGGACCATCGCTTTATGCTCCGCGACGGCACCTACAAGCAGGCGCAAGACCTCACGACGGATGACAGCCTTATGCCCGGCTACCTCACGACGGCCTCGGCGCGCGAAGGGTTGAGCGATCGGATCGTCGCCAAGAGAATGCTCGCCGAACGTTTTGACGTCTACGACATCACCGTCGAGCCGCACCACAACTTTATGCTCTCCAGCGGTGTGTTCGTCCATAACTCGGTGGACGGCGATCCCCCTGCCGCCCAGCGCTATACCGAGGCCCGCCTGGCGGCCATCGCCGAGGAGATGCTGCGCGACATCGACAAGGAGACCGTCGACTTTGTCCCCAACTTTGACGGCACTCTGGAGGAGCCCAAGGTCCTGCCGGCCGGCCTGCCCAACCTGCTCCTCAACGGCGCCGCCGGCATCGCCGTCGGCATGGCCACCAACATCCCGCCCCACAACCTCGGCGAGCTGTGCGCCGCCCTCTCCCTGCTCATCGACAACCCCGCGGCCGATGTCGACGAGCTCATGCGCGTCATGCCCGGCCCCGACTTTCCCACCGGTGGCCTGATCCTCAGCCAGGAAGGCATCCGCGCCGCCTACAGCAGCGGCAAGGGCCACTTTGTCGTCCGCGCCAAGGCCCACATCGAGGAAGCCACCCGCGGCCGCTACAGCATCATCGTCTCCGAGCTGCCCTACCAGGTCAACAAGGCCCGCCTGCTGGAACGCATCGCCGAGCTGGTCAAGCAGGAGCGCCTGAACGAGATCTCCGACCTGCGCGACGAGTCCGACCGCACCGGAATGCGCATCGTCATCACCCTGAAGCGCGAAGCCCAGGCGGAAGTCGTCCTCAACCAGCTCTTCAAGTTCACCCAGATGCAGGTCACCTTCGGGGTCAACCTCCTGGCCCTGGTGGACGGCACCCAGCCGCGCGTGCTGACGCTGAAACGCATCCTGCAGCACTATATCACCTACCGCCAGGAGGTGATCATCCGGCGGACGCGCTTCGAGCTGGACAAGGCCCGCCACCGCGCCCATATCCTGGAAGGGCTGCTCATCGCCCTGGACTTTATCGACGAGGTCATCGAGACCATCCGCCGCTCCCAGACCGCCGATACGGCCAAGGCCAACCTGATGAAGCGCTTCAAGCTAAGCGAACTCCAGGCGCAGGCGATCTTGGACCTGCAACTGCGCCGCCTGGCCGCCCTGGAGCGCAAAAAGATCGAGGAGGAGTACCGCGAGATCAAAGCCAAGATCGCCGAGCTGGAGGATATCCTGGCCCACCCGCAGCGGGTGCTGGAGATCATCAAGGGCGACCTGCAGGCGCTGCAGCGCCAGTACGGCGACACCCGCCGCACCCGCATCACCGGTGAGGAGGCCGGGGAGATCAGCGCCGCCGACCTGATCCCGGATATCGAGGTCCTGGTGACGGTGAGCGAGCGCGGCTACATCAAGCGCCTGCCGCTCGACTCCTACCGCCGCCAGGCCCGCAGCCGCGCCCAGGTCCGCTCCCGCGAGCAGGACGCCGTGGCCCAGGCCGCCATCGCCAACACCAAAGACGACCTGCTCCTCTTCAGCGACCGCGGCAAGGCCTACATGGTCAAGGCCCACCAGCTCCCCGATGCCGAGCGCGATCCCAAGGGCCTGCCCCTCTCCAACCTGGTCTCGATCGACGCCCATGAGCGGGTCGTCGGCATGGCCCCGGTCCACGACTGGGAGTCGGGCAGTATCGTCCTGATCACGCGCGGCGGCAAGGTCAAGCGCACCGCGCTGGCCGAGTTCCGGCAGGCGCGCTCGAACGGCATCCTGGCCATCGTCCTGGAGGAGGGGGACACACTGATCGGGGCCGGCCCGGCGACGGGGAGCGAGGATATCGTCGTGGTCACGGCCCAGGGGCAGGCCATCCGCTTCGCCCAGGAAGAGTTGCGGCCCATGGGCCGCAACGCGGCCGGGGTGCGGGCCATCGCCCTGGCGGCCAAAGACGCCGTGGTGTCCATGGACCTGGTGCGGGCGCCCGAGTCCTTTCTCTGCACGATGGCCGGCGACGGCTACGGCAAGCGCACCCCCCTGGGCGAGTACCCCCTCCAGGGGCGCGGCGGCAAGGGGGTCGCCGCGGCCAAGAGCGGGCAGCGCCTGGCGGCGGCCCGGGTGGTGCGCCCCGGGGACGAGGTGACGGCCGTCTCGTCCAAGGGAGTGGTCGTGCGCCTGCCGGCCGTCGAGATCCCGCAGCGCGCCCGGGCCACGCGCGGCGACCGTGTCGTGGAACTGGAGCACGGCGACGCCGTCGCCGCGCTGGTCGTGGTCGCCGGGGAGTCCCCATCCGTCCTGCCGGCCGCGCCGGAGAAGGCGGCCCCCGCCAAGCGGCGCGGGCCGGCCGCGGCGGAGAAAAAGGCCCCCGCGGCAAAGAAAAAGGCCCCCCCGCGCGGCCCGCAGGCCGCCGAGGCGCCGGCCCGCGGGCCCGCGGCCGAGCTGGCCGCCCGGCTGGCGGCCGGCCGCCGGGCCGGGACCGCCCCGCCCCCGCCCAAGGCCCCAGCGCCGCAGCCCCGCCCGCCGGCCAAGGCCCGCCCCACCGAGCCCGCCGCCCCGCCCCCCGGCGCGCCGGCCAAGGAAAAGGCCGCGCCGGCAGCCGCGGGAGGACCGCCAGCCGCCCAGAAAGCCGCGCCGACCATACCACCGGAGGAGCGACCAGCCAGCAAGAAAACTGCCCCCACACCCGCGGAGGCGTCCGCCCGGAAAAAGGCCGGCCCGCCGGCGCCCGCCGGCGAGGTCCCGGCCCCCCAGAAGGGCGCCCCGGTCCGCCAGATGACCCTCGAGGAAGCCATCCCACCCGAGGAGGAGGGCCCGCCGATCGTCATCCGTCGTATGGGCCGGGTGCTGGGCGCCGGGGAGCAGGAAAAGCCGCCGGAAGCCCCGCCTTCCCCGCCCGCGCAGGGACCCGTGATTCGCATCCTGAGCGAGGATCCTTCTTCCGGAGGCGGCCCCCTGCCCGCCGGCCGGCGGGTGCCGGCCTGGGCGACCGAGGTGGCCAAGGAAGCCCCGCCGCCGGCCGCGCCCGCTCCCAAGAAGGCCGCCCCCACCGCCAAGA
>CAZQFV010000022.1:2041-66418 GCA_964592645.1 uncultured Chloroflexia bacterium | reverse complement strand
AGCCCGCCGCACCGGCCCCCCGGAAGGGGACGCCCACCGCCAAGAAGCCCGCCGCACCGGCCCCCCGGAAGGGGACGCCCACCGCCAAGAAGCCCGCCGCCCAGAAGCCGCCGCAAAAGGCCCCGGCCACCGGAAAAAGGGGCGCGGCGCAGCCCGCGCAAGGCCAAAAGGCCGCGGCAACCCCGCCCCGTTCCCAGAAGCCGCCGGCCCCGGCGCCGAGCAAACGCACCGACGTCGGCATCTCCCCCGTCTTGCGCATCCCGGCAGACCGGGCTTCGCGGGACCGTAAGGAGGACACCCCAGTTCACAAGAAGAAGTAGCATCCGAACAGAAGGGTCCCCAGCGCCCGGTCGGGCGCTGGGGACCCTTTTATCCTTCCATCCTATTTCTTGATCTCTTTGATGCGCGCCGCCCGGCCGGTGCGGCCCCGCAGATAGTAGAGGTTGGCCCGGCGGACGCGGCCCTGACGCAAAACCCGCACCTGCTCTACCCGCGGCGAGTGCAGCAAAAAGGTGCGCTCGACACCCACGGCATGCGCTCCCACACGCCGCACGGTAAAGTTCTCGTTGAGCCCGCGCCCACGCCGGCGGATGACCACCCCTTCAAAGTCCTGGATGCGTTCGCGGTCGCCCTCGACGACCCGCACGCTCACCCGCACCGTATCGCCCACCCGGAACTCGGGCAGGCTCTCCTTGAGATGCTTCTGTTCCACAACCTCGACAACCTTGCTGGGCATGGTCCTCAACCTCCAGTGAAAGTTGACCCCCCGCCCGCGGCGAGGGGAGAGTGATCCCGCACAGAGCGGGGACATTATATCACAAAGCGCGCGTATTGCAAATCTCGACGATATCCCGCAGCATGGCCGCCGCCGTGGGCAGGGGGGTCTTCTCGACCACAGAGGCGGCAATCTGCCCGTTGATGTCGGTGGTATAGACGATGCCCATCTGCTCGGCGCCAAGGGCGGCCAGGGGGTGATCGGACGGCAGGGCCACGGGCCCCACGCGCAGGCGGTAGCCCGTGCCATCCCGTTCGGCCACCGCCAGGGGCTTGATGTGCTTCCCGGCGGCCGCCGCCGCGCGCAGGTCCTCCACCGTCAGGTGGGTGATGCCCTCGCGCTGCACCTCGGCCAGCGTCGCCGGGCAGCGCAGCACGCTGTGGGCCAGGATCACCAGCTTGCATGCGGCATCCCAGCCCTCCACGTCCAGACGCGGGTCCGTTTCGGCATGGCCGGCCGCCTGGGCATAGGCCAGGGCCCGCTCGTAGCTCAACCCCTCGCCCATGCGGGTCAGGATATAGTTCGTGGTCAGGTTCAGGATACCCTCGAGGCAGACGATCTCCGCCGCCGCCAGGTCGCGCTGCCCCAGGTTGACCGATGGCAGCCCGCCGCCGACGGTGGCGCTGAAGCGCAGTTGCCGTCCGTGGGCGCGGGCCAGTCCCTGTAGCCGGGGAAAGGCCAGCACCAGCGGCGACTTGTCGGCGGTGACGACGTGCATGCCGCGCTGTAGGGCTGCCGCGATGCAACCCAGGCCGGGCTGTCCATCGTGCAGGTTGGCCGGCGCGGCCTCCAGCAGCACGTCCGCGGCGGCCGTCTCGGCCATCTCCAGGGCGGTGGCCCCCGGCCGGCCGGCGCCGGGATAGGCGGCGACCCCCCGGCCGGCCGCCTTCAGGCGCAGCACCTCCGCCGGGTCCAGACCGGCCGGCTGTACGGCCACGCCCGAGCTGTCGGCTACTCCCACCAGTGTAAAGGCCAGACCGAGGCGGTCGCGCAGGGCCGGGCCCTTTTGCAGCAGCAACTCCAACACCCGCCGGCCAATGTTGCCGACGCCCACCAGGAGCAGGCGGATTGGTTCTGCCATGGAGACACCTCCTATTGCTACCAAAGTTGCTGATGCGTTTTGGCGCATCACGACGGGTGTAAATGGACCCGTAGGGGCAGCCCTTGCTGCGGCCGCCCGGCCGAAGGGCTATTCTCCAGAGAGTCCCAAGGGTGCCAAGGACTGCCATTCTACCACAAAGGGACGAGGAAACAAAACGCCTTCGTGTCCCTGTGCCTCTGTGGTCGCCGATAGACTTTCGGCGTACTTGACCCCGGCTGCAAAGTACAGTACAATAACCTCAGAGCTTACGTCGAGGTGTTGGTATGCCCATCTACGAGTACCGTTGTTGTCAATGTGGGACCGAGTTCGAGCGGCTGCGCCCCCTGGGGCAGGCCGGCGATGCCGGGCCGTGTCCGCAGTGCGGCAGCCTGGAGGTGGGCCGCCGCCTGTCGCTCTTTGCCTCGTTCGCCAGCGAGGGCGGGCAGACGCGCGCCGTCGCCGGGAGCGGCAGCAGTTGCAGCGGCTGCTCCTCCACCAGCTGCAGCACCTGCGGAAAGGGGTAGCCGATGGCCAAGAAGCCCCTGGTGGTGGCTGTGGACCTGGGGGGGACGCAGATCCGCGTCGCCCTGTCCGACCTGGACGGCAACTTCCTGCGGCGCGTGGCCTGCCCGACGGAGGCCAGCCAGGGGTTGGAGGCGGTGCTGCGGCGGCTCGTGGCCCGCATCCAGGAGGTCCGTCAGGGCATCCGCGACGATGACCTCCTGGGGGTGGGGGTCGGTTCGCCCGGCCCGGTGGACGCGCTGGGCGGGATGATCATCTCCCCGCCCAACCTGCCCGGCTGGAACGAGGTGCCGCTGCGCGACATCCTGGAGCAGCGCCTCTCCCTGCCGGTGCGCCTGGCCAACGACGCCAACGCCGCCGCGCTGGGCGAGTGGGCCTTTGGCGCCGGGCGCGGGCACCAGAACGTGGTCTATGTGACGATCAGCACCGGCGTCGGCGGCGGGGTGATTTCCGAGGGCCGGCTGCTGCTGGGACACCGCGGCCTGGCCGTCGAGGTGGGCCACATGACGCTGCAGCCCGACGGGCCGCGCTGCAACTGCGGCAACCACGGATGCTGGGAAGCGCTGGCCTCGGGGACGGCCATCGCCCGCCAGGGCGCCGAGGCGGTGCGCGCCGGCCGCTCCGCGCTGCTCAGCGAGCTGTGCGATGGCGCGCCGGAGGATGTGGACGCCCGCCTGGTCGGCGAGGCGGCCGGCCGCGGCGACCCCGCGGCGCAGGAGATCATCGAGCGCGCCGCCTTCTATTGCGGCGTGGGCGTGGGCAACCTGCTGCACCTCTACAGCCCGGAGCTCGTCCTGATCGGCGGGGGCGTCTCCAGGCTGGGCGACGTGCTCTTTTCCGCGGTGCGCCGCGTCGCCCGGGAGCGGGTGATGCCGCCGTACCGCGGCGTGCCCATCGAGCCGGCCGCCCTGGAGGCCGACGTGGGGCTCCTGGGGACCGTAGCGCTCTTTCTATAGGAGCTAGGTGTTCCTACCACAAAGCCTCGAAGACACCAAGCACTCTTGAATCCTTCGTGTCTTGGTGTCTTTGTGGCTATCAAGGAGGAAGCCGTGACCGAGCCAACCCTCGCCCCTGAAATCGTCGAGCGCATCCTCCAGGAGCTGCTCCTGGAGCACCCCGAGATGGCCGGGGCCGAGGTGCGCGTGGCTCGGCGCCGCCGGCCGGCCGGCCAGGCCGAGGTGGCCGCCAAGATCGGCCTGCCGGAAGTGGAACTCCCCGCAGAACCGCTCTTCACCATTACCCTGCGCAAGGACGCCCGTGCCGAGGACGGCATGATCATCCCCCTGACCGTCCGCGTCACCGTCGATGCCCGCGGCCGCCAGGTGAAAGCGCGCCAGCGGCACTGATCCCTTCCCCTACAGCAGCCCCAGCCAGCCGGCCACGGTGTCGCCGATCCCGGTCATGCTCAGGGCGACGGGCAACAGCAGCACTCCCATGCAGTTCATGCGCCGCGAGCCCCACAGGGGGGGGATGAAGCCGATGCCGGTGGCTACGGCGCAGACCAGCAGGCCGCCCAGTCCCGTCATCCCGCCGACGATGGCCAGCAGGATGAAGAGCGTCCCCAGGCTGATCCAGCGGTAGTCGATCACCGCCAGGATGCGCACGACGAGGCGGGTGAGCGCCAGGGAGAGGAAAAAGGCCAACACGCCGGTGAGTACCACCGCCCCTACGGCCAGGAGGTAGAGCTGCGGAGTTGTCCCGCCCCAGAGGGTGCTGAGCATCGCCGCCATGCCGCCCTTGACGCGCTGCAGGCCGGGGGCGAAGAAGAAGAGGAATCCGCCGACGTAGTAGACCACCTTGGAGGCCCCCTGGGAGATGACAAAGACGCGCTCGTCGCGCTGGGCGGTGGCGTGGCCGGCCAGCAGGCCGCCGATGCCGCCGGTGACCAGGGGGAACATGGCCGCAAAGAGCCCGCCCAGGGACCCGGCCAGCGTGCCGCGGAGCAGGATGCCGGGGCCGGCGTCTACGCTCCGGCAAAAGTGCTGCTCGGGGATCTTGGTGCGGGCGACGATGTTCTGGATCACCCAGGGCACGGCAAAGAGGCCGATAAAGGCCGGGAGCAGGCTCTGGTAGCCCACGGTGACGGGGATGGGGCTGCGGTACATCAGGACAAAGCCGAGCAGTCCGGAGAGGAAAAAGGTGACCAGGCCGGCCGTGAGCGACTTCCAGCCGTCCCACCAGCGGCGGAGGCCGGCCGGCGCCCGGTCCGACCCCTTGGGCCACTCCGAGATGAGCATAAAGGCGATGATCGTCCAGAGGATCCAGGCGATGTGCGGCTGCAGGACGGCGCGCACCGTCGGCAGGAGGTTGGATGTGAAGGGGGTCAGGAGCACCAGCACGAGGATGCCGCCCAGCCCGCCCAGGCCGGAGAGGATGATGGCCTCGTAGCCGCGGCGCTGCAGCAGGTATTTTTGCCCCGGCAGGACGATAAAGACGGTGGAGTCGTCGGGGACGGAGAGAAAGATGCTGGAGATCGAGTTCAGGATCGAGTAGCCGGTGACCATGCCGAGGAAGAAAAAGGCCAGCGTCTCCGGCGGGACGATCTCCCCATAGGTAACCGTGGCCAGGATCAGAAAGCCGGCGACGTTGTAGACGTGCAGGGCGGGCACCACCGCCAGCAGCGCGGCGACCAGGGCGCCGGCGACGGCCCAGAGCAATAGGATGGCAGAGGGCATACGACCTCCTTGTAGCCTGGCTGGGACTATCCTATCACAGGCAGGGTGGAGATGTCAAGCGCAAGCGGTTTGCCCGGCGACCGTCCCTGTGGTATACTTCCGCAGTTGGAGGTGTTCGATGCCGCGCCTTGGACTCCTGGAGGGCGTCCGCCGCCTGTTCAGCATCCTGGTCGAGGGCTTTGCCACGCTGAACCGCCGGCTGTGGGTGCTGGTCGTCCCCGTCGGGTTGGACCTGTTCCTCTGGCTGGGGCCGCGCGTCTCGCTGCGCCGGCTGGTCGAGCCGCTGGCGACGATGCTCCAGCAGTCGCCGCAGGCCGACGCAGAGAGCATCGTCGCGCTGCAGGAGTGGGGCGCCCACGCCAACCTGATCGGGCTGCTAGCCGACCCGCTGACGGGGGTGCTGGTGCCGCGGCTGGCGGAGGCGGCGCCGGCCGTGCGGACCGCGCCGGCCTGGGAGCCGGCGCCCTTCCTTTTGTTCGTCGCCGGCCTGGCGGCGCTGGCGCTGCTCTTGTTCGCCTGGAGCCTCTACCTGGTGCCGCTGGCCGACCTGGTGCGCGGCAGCCGCGAGGGGGGGCTGGCCATGCTGCGTCGCGTCCCCGGCACATGGTGGCGCATGGCCGCTTTTGTCGGGCTGGTGCTGGGGGCGGGGGGGGGCCTGCTCCTCGGGCTGTCCGTGGTGGCCATGCTGGGCGAACTGCTCATCCCCGGCGTGACCATCCTCCTGGCGTTGGTGGCCGGGACGACGCTGCTGTGGGGGGTCTTGCTGCTCTACCTGGCGCCGGCCGCCGTGCTGGTGAGCGCGGTGAACCCGTGGCGGGCGATCGTCTACAGCCTGCGCCTGGCGCGCTACCGCCTGTGGCCGCTGCTGGGCTTCCTGCTGCTGACGACGGTGGTGCGCACCGGGATCGCCACGCTGGGGGGGCGGCTGGCCGGCCAGCCGCTGCTCTTGCTGCTGGCCATCCTGGTGAACGGCTACGTCGCCGCCGGGCTGGCCGCCGCCGGCCTGGTCTTTTACCGCGAGATGCTGCGCGACTGGCTGGGTGGACAAACAAGGGGGAACGTGGTACAATAGAACATCGGTTCAGGTATCACGTTGCATGGATCGGCCTACAGTTCGCTATCTCGCCGACTCGCTGCTTCGCCGAGGTTTCGTATGGTTACTCCCGTCACCGGCAGCTACGATGCCAAAGACATCCAAGTCTTGGAGGGGCTGGAGGCGGTGCGCCGCCGGCCGGGCATGTACATCGGCTCGACCGATGTGCGTGGGCTGCACCACCTGGTCTGGGAGATCGTGGACAACGCGATCGACGAAAGCCTGGCCGGCTACTGCGACCATATCTCCATCACCATCCACCCCGACAACAGCGTGACGGTGGTGGACAACGGCCGCGGCATCCCGGTGGACGAGCACCCCAAGGAGAAGCGCTCGGCGCTGGAAGTGGTGATGACCAAGCTGCACGCCGGCGGCAAGTTCGGCGAGGGCGGCTACAAGGTGGCCTCGGGGCTGCATGGGGTGGGCGCCTCGGCGGTGAACGCGCTCTCGGAGTGGATGAAGGTCGAGGTGCGGCGCGGCGGCCGGCGCTACTTCCAGGAGTACCGCCGCGGCGTGCCCCAGGCCCCGGTGACCGACATCGGGCCGGGCGACGGCCAGGGCACGATCATCACCTTCCGGCCCGACAGCGAGATCTTTGAGACGGTCGACTACAACTTCAAGGCCCTGGCGCAGCGCTTCCGGGAGATGGCCTTTCTGACCAAGGGGCTGCGCATCTACTTCCTGGACGAACGCAGCGACCGGGAGATGACCTTTTACTTCGAGGGCAGCGTGCACTCGTTCGTGCGCTACCTGGCGCGGGGGCAGGAGGCGCTGCACGGGGAACCGGTCTTTATCGAGCGGACGATGGACCACACCCAGGTGGAGATCGCCCTGCTGTACGTGGACAGCTACCGCGAGCTAGTGCTCTCCTTTGCCAACAACATCAACACCATCGAGGGCGGGACGCACCTGACCGGCTTCCGCTCCGGGTTGACGCGCTGCCTGAACGACTATGCCCGGCGGGCCGGCATCCTAAAGGAGGCCGACCCCAACCTGAGCGGCGACGACGTGCGCGAGGGGCTGATCGCCATCGTCAGCGTCAAGCTGGAGGACCCGCAGTTCGAGAGCCAGACCAAGATCAAGCTGGGCAACAGCGAGGTCAAGAATTTCGTCGAATCGGCGCTGGTGGAGGGGTTGAGCGCCTACCTGGAGGCCAACACCTCCGATGCCCGGCGTATCCTGGACAAGTGTCTGACCACGATGCGGGCCCGCGAGGCGGCGAGGAAAGCGCGCGACCTGGTGGTGCGCAAGGGGGCGCTGGACGGTTTCTCGTTGCCGGGCAAGCTGGCCGACTGCGCGGAGCGCGACCCGGCCAAGGCGGAGCTGCTGATCGTGGAGGGCACCAGCGCCGGGGGGAGCGTCAAGGGCGGCCGGGACCGCCGTTTCCAGGCTGTGCTGCCGCTGCGCGGCAAAATACTGAACGTGGAAAAGGCGCGCCTGGACAAGATCCTGGACAACGCCGAGATTCGCGCGCTGATCACGGCGATCGGGACCAACATCGGAGAGCAGTTCGATATCGAGAACCTGCGCTACGAGCGCGTGTTGATCCTCGTCGACGCCGATGTCGACGGCGCCCACATCAGGACCCTGCTGCTCACCTTCTTCTTCCGCTACATGCAGCCGTTGATCGAGCATGGGCACCTCTACTTTGCCCAGCCGCCGCTCTACCGCATCGAGGACGGCAAGAAGGTCATCTGGCTCTACAGCGAGGAGGAGAAGGACCGCTACATGGCCCGCGTGCCGGAGGGCAAGCGGGTCACCATTCAGCGCTACAAGGGCTTGGGGGAGATGAACCCGGAGCAGCTCTGGGAGACAACGCTCAACCCCGAAAACCGTGTCCTCTACCAGGTGACGATGGACGACATCGTCGAGGCCGAGGAGGCCTTCTCCGTGCTGATGGGGAACGAGGTCCAGCCCCGCCGGCGCTTTATACAGACGCACGCGGCCAATGTGCGCAACCTGGACGTGTAGCTTGTATGTAGGTTCTCATGTCGTATACCGAAGTTATTGAGAATATACCGAATAAATTGAGAATGCGTCCCACAGTTGTTGAGAAGGGGTAGGGGTGCGCCTAAACCTGGAACGCGAGAGCGCCGCATTATGCGAGGTACGACACCTTGTGAAAGACCTTCGCGAGTACAGCCCGAAAAACGACGGCGGTAAGCGCGGGATTATCGCCGTGGCGGTGGAGTAGCTTTGGGGAGCCGACCTCGGGGCCGGCACCCAAGGGGAGGTGGGGGCGTTCCTGCCCCCACCTCCCCTTGGGCTTGCTCGCCCCGGACCCGAGCGGCGCTATTTATTGCCGGCTTTGTTGATGAACTCGTTGCTAAAGAGCGCCGCCTGGTCGACGGGGGCGGACAAGAAACCCTGCTGGAGCAGGATTTCCTGTGTGCTTTGCCAAACCGCCGGGTCCATCGTGCCAAGGGGCGCGTCGCCGGTGTCGATGAGCGGGATCTCGGCCCGCATCGAACGCTGCTGGAAGGAAAGGTCCAGCGTGGGGTCGTATTTCACGGCCAGGGCCGCTACTTCGTCGGGGTGTTCGATGGCATAGCGGTAGCCCTTGAAGGTGGCCCGCAGGAAGCGGACGGCCAGGTCGGGATTTTCTTGGAGCAGCCGTTCGGTGGCAAAGAGCACATTGCCGTAGATAACTACGCCATAGTCTTCCGGAAAGATCAGGTTGACGGGAAGGTTCCTGATTTGGGCGTCGACGGCCTCGTTGGTCGAAAAGCCGCTGTAGACGTCCATCTGCCCCGAGGTCAGCGAGGCGAGGCTATAGTCCTCGATGGGCACCAGGGTAACGTCTTCTCTCTGGACGCCCATCTTTTGGAGCATCGCCATTAGTTGGATATCGTTGGTGTTGTCCAGATTCTGCGAGATGACGCCGATGCGCTTTCCCACCATATCTTTCGGCGTGCGGATTCCCGATTCAGTCAAGGCAATAAAGACCACCGGGTTGCGGCGAAAGATGACCGCAACGGCCTGCAGCGGCTTGCCCTCCGAACGGGCAATGGCCAGCGAGTCGCCGCCGGCGATGCCGAAATCGGCCCGGCCGGCGACGACCTCTTCCCATGGCAAGATGTCAAAGGCCCCCGCCCGCAGGGTGACGCTGATGTTTTCCGCCTGGTAATACCCCTGCTGCACGGCGGCGTAAAAGCCGGCGAACTCGACGGTGTGGTACCAGCTGAGTTGGACGGTTATCTTATCCGGTTCCTTGGTCTCCCCACACCCGGCCAGAGAGGTGCCCAGCAAGACCAGGATCAGCATAGCACCAAGCAGCCACTGCGCCCTCTTGAGCATGATCCACCTCCGTTGTGATGGCTGGTCCTTACACCCGATACTGCTCTACGATCCGGCGTAACTGCTGCGCCAAGCGGTTCAGTTCCTCGGCGGCGCGCTCCGATTGCCGCGCCCCGGCAACGCTTTGCACAGTAACCTGGTGAATGTTCTGCATAGCCAGGGTGATCTGCTCCATCCCGGTCAGTTGCTGCCCGGCGGCTTGGGAAATCTGCTCGGCGGCCTGGGCCGACTCGATCACACTGTCGGCCAGTTGGCGGATGGCCACCCCGGCCTGGTCGGTCAGCCGAACCCCGGCATCGGCCCCTTTCATGCCCTCCTCCGTGGCCATGACCGCCGTATTGACCCCGCGTTGGACTTCGGCGAGGATATTCTTGACCTGGACGGTAGCAGCCCGGCTGCGCTCGGCCAGGTTGCGCACCTCGCCGGCCACGACGGCAAAACCTTTCCCCGCTTCGCCGGCCCGGGCCGCTTCCACGGCGGCGTTCAGGGCCAGCATGTTCGATTGCGCAGCAATCTCCTCTACCGTGGCGATGATCTGGCCGATGGCCTGGGCCTGTTCCGAAAGGGCCAAAATGTTCTGGGCAATCGTTTCGACCTTTTGCTTGACCTCTTGCATCCCCACGGCCGTGCCGGCGACGGCCTGCTGGCCGGCCTGGGAAATCTCCGCCGTGCGCTGGCTCAACTCGGCCACGCCGGCGGCGCGGTGGGCGGTCTGATCGGCAATCGCGCGCACCTCCTCGATCGTCGCCGAGGCCTGGCTGATCGCCGCCGATTGCTCGCTGGCTCCGGCGGCCTGTTGGGTGGTGCTGGCAACGATCTCGGCCGAAGCCGAGGTGAGGTTGTTGGCGGCTTCGAGGATCTGGACGGTCATCTGCTGGAGGCTAGCCGCCATCTCGTTCAGGTTACGGCCCAGGACGATGAGGGGGTCGTCGCTTTCCCCGGAGTCCAAAGCGACACGGGCCGAAAGGTTGCCGCGGGCAATCTCGACCATCAGGCCGACATAGCGCTCCACGGCCTCCTGGAGTCGACGATTGCGCTGCTCCAGATTGGCGATCGTCTCGCGCAGCCGGCCGGTCATGCGGTTGAACGACTCGGCCAGCGTCCCGATCTCATCGGCCCGCCCCACACGGGCCGTCTGTTCCAGGTCGCCGGCGGCAATCCGCGCCGCCGTCTGGGCGAGATCGGCCAGCGGGTTGGAGATGTCACGGATGAACAGCATGGCCACCCCCACGGCGGCGGCCGCGGCGACCAGGGCGATGATGATATTGGTGGTCAGGGTGGCGTAGGCGAGACCGTAGGCCTCGGCCTGGGTCTGTTCGGCCAGCAAGGCCACCTGCAGTTGCTCGATCCAGCGATAGGTCCCCACCACAGGCACGCCGCCGATGCCTTCGTACTCGCCGTGGCCGTTTCGCCGGGAGTCGACCGCCTCATTCGCCCCAAAGGTACGGATGTAGGCACTGTCGCCGGCCTGGCGCGAATCGGTCAACAGGGCATGGTTGGCCCCCACCAGGTAGGTCTCGGTGGTTTCGCCCAGGCCGGTTTTTTCGCCCATGATCTCGTCCAGCGTGGCCATGCTGGCCCGACCGACCAGGACTCCGAGTACCTGGTTGGCCGCATCCACAATGGGCCGCGATACATAGACGACCATCGTGCCCAAGGACTGGGAGTAGACGGGAGGTTGGATATAGGAGCCCTGCAGGCCGCGTTGGAAGAAGGCCTCCCGTTCCCGGCTTTTGCCTTCCTGGGTTTCGTCGGTGGATACGACGATCTCGCCCCGAATGTCGGTGACAAAAAGCTCGTCGTAGAGTTTGCCTTCCCGCACGACCTCCCGCAAGTAGGCCCGCAGATCGTCGCGGGCCTGCTGGGGACCTGCCGGGGCGCCAAAGATCTGTCCTACGTCGCGCTCATGCAACGGCATACGCAACATGCCTTGCAGGTAGCTGCTCCAACTCTCGATTTCGGCCTGCTTGAGGGTAGCTACCGAGTCCAGTTGGTTCATGACTTGTTGCCTGTCGCCCCGCAGACCGATGAGGACCGAGCTAACGATGGTGGCGGCCGAAGGGACCAGGGCGATCAACACGGCGGCGATCAGCAGCCGTACGCGGATACTGCCGACGCGAAAGGCGTGGATAATCTGCCAGGAAAACAAAAGCCCCAGGACGACGGTGATGGCGGGGATAAAGATTTGCACCATAGTGGAACGGTTGACGTCGAAACGGGTCAGCAGGGGAAACCGCTCCAGCAGCAGCACCAACGCCAGATAAACTGCGCCGGTGATGAGCCAGTACCACCACCGCTTCGGCACCAGGATGCTGCCGAGGAAGATCGCCAGCACAGCACCCCCGGCGGCCAGGTAGATGGTCGCCCCGCTCAGGAAGACCACGCCTGTGCCGTAGGCAAAGGCTATGCCGGCCATGATGGTGAGGCCGGCGTCGTCGAAACGGTTGCGCCGGAGAAAGTATCGGGCTACGAGCAGGGAGACGGTAGCCAGAAGCACACACCCGCCGTAGGCCAGGATCTGCCAGGCTCCGGAGAGAAAGTAGGCCAAGGTGTAGAAGCCGGCCGTGAACACGGCGGCGACGGCCAACAAGGGCATCAAGCGGTTAAAGAGGTGGCGGCGCCGGTCGATGCCTTGCTCAGGGCGGTTTTCCGGCACGGGGAGGGTGCTTGAACCTGTCATGTATGCCTCCGTATGCTTGGGCTACGTACGGTAAAACTTGCCATCCACAAGGCCAAATCCCGGCCGGCGGTCGAATGACAGGGATTATAGGCCAAGGGTCGGTGTTTGTCAACAGCGGGCCCGCATCATCGCCGCCATGCTGGACGATCCCGAGCTGACCGCGAGCCAGGCGAGCTTGCAGGCAGGCTTCAGCAGCGAAGTGTCGGGGCCCTTTTGGGTCCAGCGGGTCAATGAAGAAGGACTGCCTGGGCTGCAGGACCGCCGGCGGCCAGGACGGAAACCGACCCATGCGCCGGAAGTCCGTAGCGCGCTGATCAGCCTGGCGCTCCAGAAACCCCGCTCGCTGGGATACCCCTTCGAGTTGTGGACCCTGGAACGGCTGCAAACCGCCTTCGAGGAGCGCCAGGGGGTCCACCTGTCCGATTCGACCATCTGGACCTGGATGGACGAGGAAGGCTTCGAATGGAAACGCCAGCAAAGCTGGTTCCACGACGCGGAGCGACATGACCCCAAGTTCGTGGAAAAAAGGGGGCCATCGTCCGGGCCTACACCGCCCCCCAGCCCGGCGTGCGGGTGATCTGCCTGGATGAACTGGGCCCGCTGGCGGTCAAGACGTATCCAGGCGAAGAATGGCAGCCCGGCCGAAATCGCGCCACCTTCGAACCGGATTATGGCTGGCGGGGCAAGTTGTGGGTCCACGGGGCTTTTGAACCGGCCACCGGGCAGGCAACCATGCTGTTGAGCCCGAGCCGGGATGGCGCCAGTCATATCCAGTTGCTGGAGCAGATACTGCGGGTCTTTCCGGGGGAGCGCTGGCTGATCATCGAAGATAACCTGTCGATTCACCCCCAGGAGCAAGTGGCGATTCTCGGTGGGTTCAGTGTTGCCCATACGGCCCAAGCCCTTGTTATTTAGCGAGAAAACCACTGAGAAAAATGGTACTATTTTCCTATTGACTTCTTGCCGTCCTGACGTATCATGAAATTGCGCCTCGATGGACCTGGCTACCTGGCACTTTTGCAACCGTGTAAACCGGACACCGGTTCAAAGATCGGTGGGCCGTTTTCAGTTGTCTTCTGACCAAGCGCAACCCGATCTGGAAGATGCTCAAATCTCGCCGGTCTTTGCGATCAACCAGGTGCCGCTGACCGTTCTTGATTGCCCGAGCCCCGGCGGCAACCAGCCAGGCATAGAGCAGCGCCACCGCCGGCGTCAGGCGAGATAGGCGCTCGAAATGAAGTAGATGCGATTGTTCCAAATCAAAGCCGTGGCCTTTGAAATCGCCAGGCATCTCCTCGATCTACATACGGCGGCGATAGTCCTGTAAGTCTGCGGGTTTCATGGGCAGAGTAGTCGCTAGCAGCCAGGAATTGTCCTCGCCCTCTTGCCGATGCGCCAGCAAGTTGACCGGGTAAACGTGCTTCACCGTCAATTGGGCCAGGCCCAACCGCCGGCTGGTCCCCGGATGCCAGCCGGCGGAATTCGTCGGAAATCGCCCCAACCGGCGCGCCAGGCTCGGGTCTTTGGCGGGACCGGGGATCTCCTTGGCCACCTGACCCAGATGGACCGAGCGCCCCTTCAAGATTCCGACCATCAGCCACGCCAAATTGCGCAGGCGCGTGCCCCACTCGTTGGGGCGCAGTTGCGCAATTTGCTCAAAACAGGTGGGATACAGCCGGTTGGCCGACATCTGTCATTTCCTGGGATAGCTATTGCGTTCGCCCATAGTAACTCTACCAGGGTTGCCGGTGTCGGTCAACCCTTTGTCGTTAAAGTGTCAGGTAGATAGAGGAGGACTCCCGATGGGAAAGAGACCAAGGTTCTGGCGCACATTTTGCGGCATCATAGCAATCGCGATCGTCCTGGCGGCTCTCTTTTGGCTGGTCAGGGGAGAACAGGACACGGCGGGCACTTTTCCCGGCGCGATGCACCCCGGCGGCGTGGCCGGGGGCGGGCTGGCCGGGAGCGGTCCTACGGCGGAACCTGCGCCGCAAGGCGCGGACGCTGTCGGACCGATCGTCATCGTCGCCGACAAGAGCGACCTCTCGCCTCCCCTGCGCGACATCCCTCCCATCCCGCCCATGCCGGAGTTGCTGGCCCCGGAGAACGAGGTTATGCCCGGACGCGCCGGCGGGAGCGTGGACCCAGACGAAGTGGCGGCCATCTTGCAGGATTGGCATGGGTCGATCCATATGCCGCCGCCCAGCCAGAGCTGGGATGGGATCAATAACCTGAGCACCGTTTTCCCGCCCGACACCCAAGGGGACGTGGGCCTCAACCACTACATCCAGTGGGTCAACCTCTGGTTCCAGATCTGGAACAAGACCGGCACCCCGCTCTACGGTCCGGCCGCCGGCAACACCCTGTGGAGCGGCTTCGGCGGGCCGTGTGAGAGCACCAACGACGGCGACCCCATCACCCTTTACGACCACCTGGCCGACCGCTGGGTGATGAGCCAGTTCGCCCTGCCGAACTATCCCGCGGGCCCTTTTTATCAATGTTTTGCCATCTCCCAATCGCCGGACCCGCTGGGCGCATGGTACCGCTACCAGTTCACCTGGCCGAACAACTACATGAACGACTATCCCAAGATCGGCGTCTGGCCGGACGGTTACTACATATCGGTCAACCAGTTTGCCGCCAACAACTTCCGGTGGCGCGGCGCCGGCGTAGCCGCCTTTGAGCGCTCGCGGATGCTCCAAGGGCTTTCGGCCCAGATGATCTACTTCAACCTCTACGCGGTCGACCCGGACTATGGCGGCCTCTTGCCCAGCGACTGGGACGGCAGCACCCAGCCGCCGGCCGGCGCGCCCAACTACTTTGCCTCATGGGACGACAGCACCTGGGGAGTAGGATCGAACGACGCCGTCCACATCTGGGCCTTTCACGTGGACTGGGCGACGCCGACCAACTCTACCTTTGGCGACGCCGGCCATTTCCCCAACTGGACCCTCAATACGAACAACATCGACCCGAATATGTGCGATTACGCCCGCAACTGCATCCCCCAACCGGGCGGCTACTACCTGGACGCCATCTCCGATCGGCTGATGTACCAGTTGCAGTACCGCAACTTTGGCACCTATGAATCGATGGTCTGCAACCGCACCGTGGACACCGGCTCCGACCATGCCGGTATCTACTGGTTCGAAGTGCGCAAGACCGGGACGGAATGGACCCTGTACCAGCAGGGCATCTACTCGCCCGATTCCACCCACCGCTGGATGGGCAGCATCGCCCAGGACCGCCAGGGCAATATGGCGCTCGGCTTCAGCGTCTCCAGCAGCAGCGTCTACCCAGGCATCCGCTACGTCGGCCGGCTGGTGACCGACGCCCTGGGCACGATGCCCCAGGGGGAGGCGGTCCTCCAGGCCGGCGGCGGTTCACAAACCGACAACCAGGACTGGCGCTGGGGCGACTACAGCATGATGAGCGTGGACCCGGCCGACGACTGCACCTTCTGGTACACGCAGGAGTACTACCAGAGCAATAGCTCGCGGGGCTGGCGGACGCGCATCGGCGCTTTCAAGTTCCCGGGCTGTGTGCCCGGCCCCACGCCGACGCCGACACCCACCCCCACCAACACCCCCACCCCGACCTTCACGCCCACCCCGACGCCGACCTACACGCCCACGCCAGGGCCTTCGCCGACGCCCACGCCTACCTCGCCGCTGCCTCCGCCGGAGGGGGGTGGAGAGCAGGCCCCCGAGTGCCTGGACGACGCCGCCGGCACGCTCTCCCTGCCCGGGCAGAAAATCGCCGGAGTGGTTGGACCCCTGGCCGGGCGGGTCGCGGCGGCGGGTAACACTGTGCGGATGGGGCGCGCGGTGCTCAAAGAGGCCCCGGCGAGCGGACTTATGGCCACAGAGATCAAAGTGGGCCAATCGCCCAACTCCACGCCGGACTCCACAGCGGTGTCCCTTCCCGCGCCTGCGCCGGAAGCCGTCGCCCCCATCCCCAACATCAAGGTCGAGGGCATGGCCAACAGTTCGGGCTGGGTTACAAGCGTGGCCGATAACCAGGGCAACCTCTATGCGGCCTTTGAGTACCCCTACGCCAGCGGCTGCGGGGGCACCTGCTACGCGACCGTGGCCGGCAAATCGCGCAACAACGGCCAGACGTGGGACCTGTGGTACGTCGTGGCCTCCACCACCGAGAGCGCCCGCCGGCCGACCATCGCCGTGGACGGCAACGGTCAGCTCTACATCGCTATGGAGCTCTACTTCAATGGGGGAAGCGGCCTGCGCTGGTACCCCGCCGTGGTCACCTCCGACTGCGTGCGCGACGTCTCCACCTGGAGCATTACCTATTGGAATACGACCTATGCCCTCATCCCCGGCGGCACCGATGCCGACGCCGGCGGCGATGGCAACGATTTCTACGCCCAGTTCCAGGTCCCCTACGAGAACGACGGCCGGCCCGACCTGCTGACCGTCTGGTCGCTCGACGGCGGCGCCAATTGGGCGGGTGGAATCCTCTACGCCACGGGCTACACCATCGAGCGGCCCACTACGCAAGTGGGTACGGCGAACGTATCCTGTTCCTTCTACTACAACAATGCTACCCGCTACCTGTACTACGGTGCTATTGGGGCAAACTGCGCCACAGACACCGGCGTGTACCAGGCCGGCGCCTCTTACGCCGACGGCGACGGCAGCGGTTCATACCACTATGTCGCTTACCAGCGGTGGCCGGCAGCGAACGACAACATCTACGTTCGCTATTCGACCAACGATGGGAGCGCCTTCTCCGGCGAGGTCGGCGTGGATACGGCCAACGGCAACCAGACCTACCCGGCCGTCTCGGCCAATGGGGCCAGGGTCCGCGTGGCCTATATCAACGGCGGCAACCAGACGCTGCTGCGTACCTCGGACGACAACGGCGCGAGCTGGAGCTCGGCCTACACTCTGAACACCAGCGGCAACACCACCGTCAACGGCTTTCACTACGTCGGCCTGGCCTTCCACCCCATCGGCGGCGCGGCCGACGGCAAGCACCCCATCGCCCTCTGGGTGGACAACCGCGATTCCGGCGCCGGCCAGGGCAACAACATCTACCTGGGCACGATCAACGACCGGCCGGTGATCGGCACCCTCTCCTGGCCGAGCAACGGGGCCACCATCACCGCCTTTGCCCCGGCCCTGCGCTGGAACGCCGCCACCGACCCCGACGGCGACACGGTGCGCTACTGGTGGTTCGTGGACACGACCAATCCGCCGGCCGTGACGGTCGGCGGCCCCGCCGCCCTGACCACGGCCCTGCCCTTCTACACCGATCCCGGCGTGACCTACTACTGGAAGGTCCGCGCCGACGACGGCTACCAGACCTCCGCCACCGACAGCGCCGTCTGGAGCTTCACCACCTCCCATGATACCTTCTCCGGCTCGCCGGGGACCTACACCCAGGACTTTGCCTCCGATCCTCCCTACTGGACCAGGAAGGGCTTTGCCTGCCTGGACTGCTTCGAGGCCGATCCCATCCGCTGGGCGGTGAGCCCCTCCGGCAAGTGGGTGCGCTCCAACACCTACGCCTGGAGCGGCGATGAAAGCGCCCACGCCCTCTACGATGCCGACAACGCCGACTACCAGATGGCCTCGCCGGCCTCCGGGCTGGACCTGCGCGGTTCAGCCTGGGCCTATTTCAACACCCACTTCCGCGGCAGTTCCGAGAGCGGCTACGACTGGCTCTACCTGGAAAGCATCGCCGACGGCGCGGGGGCCTGCTGGACGACCGAGGACGCCCGCAGCGGCGACTACAACAGCGGCTGGTGGGTCTACTACGAGGGCAACATCGACCTGAGCGCCTTTGCCGGCACCACCACCAGCCGGCTGCGCTTCCGCTTCGACACCGACGCCTCCAACTACGGCGGCACGTACGGCGTCGGCTGGTACGAAGACGAAGTGGAGGTGGCCCGCGAGAGCGCCTGGTCCTGGCGCAACACCGGTCCTTACTACTACCGCCTGCAGACCCAAGGGGCCTTTGTCGGATACACCAAGAACTCGGTGGACCAGTTCTACTCGCCCTACATCCTGTTGCCCGATAACTCGGGGATGTCCATCCGTATGAACATCTCCGAACGTTTCGACATCGCTTCCGGCGACTATGCCACGGTTTGGATCCGCGACGCCGCCGCCGACACCTGGCAGAAGCTAACGTCCTACAACGGCACCCAGTCGCTTTGGACCGACCGCACGATCCTGATCCCCGACACTTACAAGGGCCGGGTGGTGGTGTTGGCCTTTGTCCTGCGCAGCGACGGAAGCGGCACGTTGGGCGGCCCGGAGGAGGCGGGCGGGTACTGGGATGTGGACAACTTTACCCTGGAGGAGTATGCCCCTACGGCAGTGAAACTGACCTCCTTCGCCGCCCGGCCGGCCGCCGAAGGCATCCTCGTCACCTGGGAGACCGCCTCCGAACACAACAACCAGGGCTTCCACCTCTACCGCAGCGTCTCCCTGGACGAGGTGGGGGTACGGCTGAACGGGAAGCTCATCCCCTCCGAGGACCCCGGTGGGGAGCAGGGGTATCGCTACACCTTCCTGGACACGTCCGCCCGGGCCGGGGCGATCTACTACTATACGCTGGAGGATGTCGACTACAGCGGCAGGCGCACCCCGCATGGGCCGCTCGTCACCGGCCTGTGGCGCTTCTATCTGCCGATGGTGGGGAGGATCTATCCCGCCGTCCCCCTCCCCTAAAGGGATAAGGGAACGCCCCGCATGAACCGGGAGGTTCCCCCGTGCCCTCTGGCACGGGGGAACCTCCCCGGACAAGCCCCAAGTTCCCCCTTCCTTCAGGCAAGGGAGAACTCCCTGCGCAAGCCCCGATCTCCATGAAGCTTGGCCCTTTGCGGCTGGGGGCACTCGCCGGACACCCAAGCGACTTTGGGCCCTCCTTCCTGCGGACCGGTCGGCAACGGTGGGGCCCTGGCCGGCCCGCGACCGCGCCTGGGTCGAGCCGCCAGGTCAAAGCAGGGACCCGGCCGGACGGCCGGGCCCCTGGTTGTACAGGCAGTGTCTCCTACAGCTTGGTTCCCTGACGATGCTCGGGCCGCGGTCCTGGGATGCTGCCCCGTTGGGTAGCCGTGTATCCGGGCAAGCCGATCTACGGACCAGCCCTTTCCTCATCGCCAGGAAACCGGCGATGCCGTGTCAATAGCCCAGCCAGGTGATCACCTTCTGCATGACCGTGTTGCGCAGCGTGGCGCTGTTGAGCGCCTCGAAGCCGAAGGAGAAGTAGACCACCTTGTAGGTGCCGGCGTAGGACAGGCCGCCCCAGGTGTAGGTCGTGCCGGTGTAATCGGCGATGCCGGTGGCGCCCGTGCCCAGCCCGATCTCGCTGGGGTAGGTCTGGTTGTTGGCGCCGTCGCCGCCGCTGATGTAGAGGGTGACGCCGCTCAAGAGGCCGGCCCCGGTCAGGGTCGTGACGTTGGTGTCGTCGACCTTGTAGGTGGCGTGCAGGTAGGTGCCGTAGAAGGAATCGGTGCGGATATCGTAGCCGATGTCCTGCCCGGAGATAAAGAGCTTGCCCCCGCCGTTGAGGTACGACGCCAGGTTCGACTCGTCGGTGCTGGTGAGGGTCGTGGAGTAGTCGTTCCCCGTGAGCCAGACGACGATGCTGTACGACTGCAACTTGGCCAGCGTGGGGCTGCCCTGGGTGTAGACCGTCCAGGTGTCGTAGCCGTAGCCGTTGGCCGTGAGCGCGTTGGCATAGTAGGTCTGGTAGCTCTTGTTCGCGTCGTCATCGACCAGCAAGATCCTGTTGGCGCTGGGCGTGGCGGTCGGCGGGACCGGCGTGTTGGTGCGGGTCGCCGTCGGCGGGACCGGCGTGTTGGTGCGGGTCGCCGTCGGCGGGACCGGCGTGTTGGTGCGGGTCGCCGTCGGCGGGACCGGGGTCGAGGTCGGCGGGACCGGCGTCGGGGTGGGGGTGCTGCCCTTCAGCCAGTTCAGCACGCTGCTCATGACGGCGTTGCGCGTCGCGGCTGTGCTGATGGCCTCGAAGCCGAAGGAGAAGTAGACCACCTTGTAGGTGCCGGCGTAGGATAGGCCGCCCCAGGTGTAGGTCGTGCCGCTGTAGTCGAAGAGGCCCACGGCGCCCGTGCCCAGCCCGATCTCGCTGGGGTAGGTCTGGTTGTTGGCCCCGTCGCCGCCGCTGATGGCGATGCTCACCCCGGAGAGGAAATCGGCCCCGGTGAGAGAGGTGGTGTTGGTGTCGTCGACCTTGTAGGTGGCGTGCAGGTAGGTGCTGTAGAAGGAATCGGTGCGGATGTCGTAGCCGATGTCCTGTCCGGAGATAAAGAGCTTGCCCCCGCCGTTGAGGTACGACGCCAGGTTCGACTCGTCGGTGCTGGTGAGGGTCGTGGAGTAGTCGTTCCCCGTGAGCCAGACGACGATGCTGTACGACTGCAACTTGGCCAGCGTGGGGCTGCCCTGGGTAGCCACCGTCCATGTATCGTAGGTGTAGCCGGCCGCGGCGATGGCGTTGGCATAGTAGGTCTGGTAGCTCTTGCCGGCGTCGTCGTCGACGAGCAAGATCTGGCCCGGCACGGGGGTGACGGTCGGCGGGGCGGGGGTCGGCGTGGGGCCGGCGGCGTTGTAGCTGACATAGGTAGCGGCATAGCCCACGGACGAGGTGCCATACTTGATGCGCATGTAGCCGCTCTCGCCCCAGGAGGGGCCCCAGGAGTTGCGCAGGACCCAGTAGCCGTAGGTATCATCCCAGCCGACCAGGACGATGGCATGGTTCACCTGGGTGCACTCGTTGGTCTGGAAGATGCCCCCCGTGTAGTTCTGGAAGGCCGTGCCGACGCAGACGGCCGCGGCAACCGGGCCGTAGTTGTAGATGGCGTTCTTGATCAGGTCGGCCGAGGGCACGCTGTAGTCGTTGGTCACATAGGCCCAGGAGGCGATCTTTTCGTGGTGGGTGTGCGGCGGGTTGCAGGCGACCTTGGAAGCGACGTATGGGAAATCGGCCTCGTAGACGGCGCCGGCGTCGGGCTCGCCCGAGGGGATCTTCCACTGGTGATAGTCGTGCGCCCACCAGCCGCCGTTGCAGGACCAGCCGTCGGTGTTGCAGGAGAGCAGGTACTGCTCGGCCAGGTCCTTGGTCAGGCCGTCCTTGATCAGGATGTTCATCTCCAGGGGGCCTACCGTGCCAAAGGTCCAGCAGGAGCCGCAGTTGCCCTGGTCGCGCACGGCGGTGCACTTGCCCAGGCTGCACCAGTTATAGGACGTGGGCAAAGCCGAGGGCGCGCTGTCGATAGCCGGCGGCGCGGCCGGCTCCGGGGCGTCGTACAGGGCGGTGATGTCCGGCGACGCGGCGGTGACCTTGACATGCAGGGTAAAGGTGCGCAGCGGGGGAACCTGCTCCCAGGGCCGGCGGTAGGCCAGGACGAGGTCGGTCTCGCCAGCCGATCTGCCGGCAAAGCGCAGGACCTGCGTCGCCGGGGCGCCGAGCAGGTTGGAGTTGGGGACCCACTCATCCGCGCCGACCCGGACCAGGATGTCCACATTGACCTGCTGCACGCCCCAGCCATAGCCGGTGGAGGGGTTGCCCTCCAGGTTGAGCAGGAGGATCTGGTTGGCGCCCAACTCGACGGTGCTGCCGTCGTCCTGCTCGCTGATCTTGACGGCGTCGGGCCCGACGGGGTCAGCAGGTCGCGCGGCCAACGCCGGAATCCCATCCAGCATTAGGACGATCAGGATCACGATACCGATCAGGAGGGCCAGCTTCTTTTTCATCACGCTTACTCCTTACACATGGAAGAAACCGACGGCCAACAGTTCCGTGCATGGCCTACACGGGGGCATTGGGGCATAGTCGGACCTCCTTGAACCGAGGAAACAATGCCTGTCATCCAGAAGTTGCAGGGTGGGATGGGATTCCGACAAGTGGTAGTATAACGAATTTCCGACCACTTGTCAAGAGCGATCTTTTTGGTATAATTGCTTCGCGGGGACAGTTCCACTTCCACAAAAGGCGATTCTGTAGTATAATGGCGACAGGACACATCGGCGCACCTTGCTTGGGATGTAAGGAGGCCATGATGAAGAAGAGGTCAGGAAGAGTGGTCTTGCTGTTCGGCCTGCTGTTGATCATTATCATCGCGGCGGTCGCTTACCTCCTGTTGGGCCAGGGAACCGGTGGAGCGAGCCTGTTGGGCGGGGTGCCGCCGACGGCCACCCCCGAGGCTAAATCGGTGGTCAAGCCGGTGAAGCTCCTGATCGCCGGCTCCTATATCTCCTCGACCGAATTCTTGGTCACCTCGATTACCACAAGCACCCTCTACCAGGGCAACGAGTGGGTGCGCGACCCCCAACAGGTCCTGGGCAAGGTGGCGCAGGTGGACCTGCTGGCCGACAAGCCGATCAGCAAAAAGGACCTGGGGGAGCCGGGGCTGGCCTACAAGATCGCCCAGGGCAAGCGCGCCTTTGCCCTAGAGGTCGATTTGCTCTCGGGGTTGGTCGGCCATCTGGCCACCAACGACCATGTGGATGTCATCCTCAGCGGCGTCGTCGAAGAATACCTGCCGCAGCAGTTCCCGGCGGCGATCGAGTACACGTCCCCGGATGGCCGGACCGAGTTCATCCCGCGGCCGTTCCCCTGGGTCGCGGAAGAGCCCTTCAGCCTGCTGACGGTCAAGACGGTAATCGAGGACCTGCGGGTGCTGGAGATCATCACGTTGACCGGGTCGGCCGCCCCGCCCAACGTGACGCCCACGGCGGGGCCGGCCGGCCGGGCGACCGGCTACATCCTGATCCTGGAAGTGACCAGGCAGCAGGCCGAGGTGCTGCGCTTTGCCCGCGACCAGGGCTGGCCCTTCCAGATGATGCTGCGCCGCTACGACGAGCGCAATCCGAACTACGATCCGAACGCCACGACAGGCATCACCACCTGGATCCTGCTCGATCCCAACGGGAACTATCGTATGCCCATTGGGCGGGAGATCCCGTACCCCATCACCCCAGGGGGCCTGCCCAGCGGGATCATCCCCTAGCGCCGGGGGACAGGCCGACGGCAGGGGCGCGCGGCGGTGCGCCCCTGCCTTTTCACGAAGCTACGGAAGCCCTTCTGGAGGGGAACCATGCGCATTGCCCTCGATGCGCGGCTGCTCTACTACCGCCAGGCCGGCATCGGCTCCTACACGGTGCGGCTGCTGGAAGCGCTGACCCGCGAGGCCCCGCAGGAACGCTTCCTGGTGCTGCACGACCGGCGAGGGGCGCGTCCGCCGATCCAGGCTCCCAACCTCACCCCCGTGCCCATCTTCACCCCCAGCCACCACCGCTTCGAGTCCCTCACGCTGCCGGTGGAGCTGCTGGCGCTCCGGCCCGAGGTGCTGCACAGCCCGGACTTTGTCCTGCCCGCGCGGCGGAGCTATGCCGGCGTCGTCACCGTGCACGACCTGGCCTTCCTGCGCTTCCCGCAGTGGGTCACCGCCGAGGCCGGCCGCTACTACGGCCGCGTCCGCCAGGCCGTGCGCAGCGCAGAAAAGGTCATCGCCGTTTCCGAATGCACCCGGCGGGACGTGCTGGAGCTGCTGGAGGTCGCCCCGGACAAGGTGACCGTCATCCACGAGGCGGCCGGAGGGCCTTTTGTCCCCCTGGACCCTCCGCCGACACAGCCGCGCACCTTCAAGGGGCGGACCCTGGCAGTCCGACGCTTTGCCCTCTTCGTGGGCACCATCGAGCCGCGCAAGAACCTGCCGACACTGCTGCAGGCCCTGCGGCGGATGCTGGATCGGTTCCCCGATCTGGAGCCCCACCCCCGGCTGATCGTCGCCGGGGCCCAGGGCTGGCTTTCGGAGTCGCTCTTCGGCCAGGTGCACGACCTGCGCCTCTCCCAGGAGGTGGCCTTCATCGGCCCGGTCTCCCAGGAGGAGCTCGTCTGGCTCTATAACGCCGCCCGCTTCCTGGTCTTTCCTTCCCTTTACGAGGGGTTCGGCCTGCCGCCGCTGGAAGCCATGTCCTGCGGCACGCCGGTGATCGCCTCCAGCGCGGGAGCCGTGCCGGAGGTCGTGGGGACGGCCGGCCTGCTCGTCGACCCTCAGGACGTCGACGGCTGGGCCGAGGCCATGGCGAAACTGTGGGCCGACGAGGCCCTGCGGGACGACCTGCGGGACCGGGGCCGGGAGCGCGCCGCCCTGTTCTCTTGGGAGCGGGCGGCGCGGGAGACGCTGGCCGTCTACCGGGAGGCGCTGGCCCTGCGGAGGAAGGCGTGAGCGATGCGGAGAGCCGGATCCGCCGGGCGACCCGCTTCTATCTGCGCAAGCTGAACCGGGCCGTGGCCGTCTACGGGCTGATCGCCGCGCACGACCGCATCGCCGTGGCCGTGTCCGGGGGCAAAGACAGCCTGGCCCTGCTGCGTCTGCTGCGGGACCGGCGGGTCTACTTTCCGCCGCCGTACGAGATCGTGGCCCTCCACGCGACCTACATCGGCTGGGAGGCGGGGACCCCGCCTCCGGAGCAACTGGCCGCCTATTTCGAACAGGAGGGCCTGCCCTACGAGGTGGTGGAGGTCGACCTGCGCGGCGGAGAGGTGGACTGCTTCCGCTGTTCCTGGGCGCGGCGCAAGGCGCTGTTCACGGCGGCACAGCGCCTGGGGTGCAACAAGCTGGCCCTGGCCCATCACCTGGAGGACATTGCCGAGACGGCCCTGCTGAACCTGCTGCAGCACGGCCGGCTGGAGCGGCCCGAACCGGCAGTTGCGCTTTTCGGCGGCCGGCTCACCCTGATCCGGCCGCTCGCCCTGTTCACCGGCCACGAGCTGCACCGCTTCGCCAAGATCTGCGGCCTGCCGGTGCAGGAGAGCAACTGCCCGCACAGCCAGACGAGCCAGCGGGCCCAGATCGGCCGCTACCTGCGCGAGATCTCCAAGGTGCGGCGCGAGGTGTACATCAACATCTTTCGAGCCACGGAGCGGGCCGTTCCCCCGCGGGAATAAAGTTGGGCCTTTTGCGGCCAGATACGGCACAGTGCCGGGGAGGCAACATGGCAGGACCCCCCAGGAAAGGCCGGCGCAAGGGCGAAGCGGGACCGCACTCCCCGCAGGGCAAGGTTCCAAAGCAGGACCTCCCGGAGTCGATGAGCAACTTTATCTTGAACACGCCGGACGGGATCGTCCTGACGGACGAGAAGGGAATCGTCGTCGTCTGGAACCCGGCCGCGGAGCGGATCACCGGATGGGGGCCGCCGCAGGTATTGGGCATGCCCATCTGGGAGGTACAGGCCCGGGCCCTGCCTGCGGAGCGCCGGACGGACGAAGTGCGCCGGTATCTGGAGACCACCATCCGGGAGGCGCTGGCCACGGGACAAGCCACCTGGCTGAACCAGGTGGGCGACGAGGTGTTCCTGCGGCCCGATGGGGAGCGCCGCATCCTGCAGGCCCATACCTTCACCGTCCGGACCGGGCGCGGGTACCGAATCGGCAGCATCATGCGCGACGTGACCGCGCAGCGAGCGACAGAGCGGGCGCTTGGCGAGTCCCAGGAGCGCTTCCGGGTGGTCTCGGAGTTGACCTCGGACTTTGCCTACACCTTTGCCGTGTCCCCGGACGGCACCCTGGTCCTGGAGTGGATCACCGAGGCCTTTACCCGCATCACCGGTTACCGGCCGGAGGAGCTCTGGCCGGCCGGCAACTGGATGTCGATCATCCACCCCGAAGACCTGCCCCTGGTCCGGGAGCGGATGGGTGTCGTACTGCAGGGCCAGCCCGACGACGGCGAGGCGCGCATCATCACCAAGGATGGCCGGGCACACTGGCTGCATATCTTTACGCACCCGGAGTGGGATGAAGCCCAGGGCCGCGTGGTCCGCGTCTACGGCGCCGTGCGCGACATCGACGCGCGCAAGAAGGCCGAGGAAGCCCTCAAGGAGAGCGAGGAGCGCTACCGCTTGCTGACCGAGTCGTCGCAGGACTTTATCTACATTATCGACCGCCAGGGACGGCTGGAGTACCTCAACGCCGCCGCGGCCCGCCTGTTCGGCAGCCAGCCCCAGGAGCTGGTCGGCCGGCGCGTCGCCGACCTCTTTGCCCCCGGTACCTTTGAGCGGCAACAGGGCAACCTGGAGCGGGTCCTCCAAACCGGCCAACCGCTGGACATCACGGCCAAAACGGTGGTGGGCACGCGCGAGATCTGGCAGGATACCTCGCTGATCCCGCTGCGCGACGACACCGGCCAGGTCCGGGCGGTGATGGGCGTCTCGCGCGACGTGACGGCCCGCCGGCAGGCCCAGGAGGCGCTGCAGGCCTCCGAGCGCCAGTACCGCACCACCATCGACTCGATGGGCGATCCCATCCATGTCGTCGACCGGGACCTGCGATTGGTCCTGTGCAACAAGGCACTGCAGCGCTGGTGCGAGGAGCTCCAACTGGGGTCCAAGACGATCGGCCTGACGGTCTTTGAGCTCTTCCCTTTCCTGACCGAACGGGTCCGCGGGGAGTACGAGCAGGTCTTCCAGACGGGCCAGGTCCTGGTGACGGAAGAGAGCACCCGGGCCCACGGGCGCGAGTTCTTCACCGAGACGCGCAAGATCCCGGTGTACGAGGACGGGCAGGTCGTCCGGGTGATCACCGTGATCCGCGACATCAGCGAGCGCAAACAGGCCGAGGCCATGCTCTGGCAGACCAAGATGGTCGTCGAGCACAGCCCGATGATCCTCTACCGCCTGCGGGCCGAGGAGGGCTGGCCCTTTGATTTTGTCTCGGACAACGTGGACCAATCGGGGTATACGGCGGCCGAGCTGCTCTCGGGACAGGTCCCCTTCACCTCGTTGGTGCACCCCGACGACCTAACGCGCGTATTGGGGGAGATGGAGGCGCACGCCGAGCAGGGGAAAGATGCGTTCCGGCGCGAGTACCGGGCGATCATCAAAAGCGGCCAGGTGCGCTGGGTAGAGGACCGGGTGGTGATCGTCCGCGACCCCGAAGGCCGAGTGACCCACTACCAGGGAGTGCTGTTGGATATCACCGAGAACAAGCGCCTGGAAGAGCAGTTTCGCCAGGCGCAGAAGATGGAGACGGTCGGCCGGCTGGCCGGGGGGGTGGCCCACGATTTCAACAACTTTCTGACGGCCATCCGCGGGTATGCCGGCCTGGCGCACGACGCCCTGCGGCCGGAGGATCCCGTGCGCGCCGATGTCGAGCAGGTGCTCAAAGCGGCGGAGCGGGCCACCGCCCTGACCAGCCAGTTGCTGGCCTTTTCCCGCCGCCAGATCATCGAGATCAGGCCGGCCAACCTCAACGACCTGATCCTGGACATGGAAAAGATGGTGCGCCGGCTGATCGGCGAGGATGTCGAGCTGGAGGTCCACCTGGCGCCGGACCTGGGCCTGGTGCGGGTGGACCCGGGGCAGATCACCCAGGCCCTGGTGAACCTGCTGGTGAACGCCCGGGACGCCATGCCCGACGGGGGTGTGGTGGCGATCACCACGGCGAATGTGACGCTGGACGAGGCGGCGACCCGCGCCCAGGCCGGCCTGGCTCCGGGGCCGTTCATCCGGCTGGAGGTCCGGGACAGCGGCGTGGGCATGTCCGACGAAGTCCAGTCCCATCTCTTTGAGCCGTTCTTCACCACCAAGGAGGCCGGCCACGGCACCGGGCTGGGCCTGGCGTCGGTCTACGGCATCGTCAAACAGCACCAGGGACACGTCGTGATCCAGAGCCAGGCGGGGCTGGGGACGACGGTGCAGATCTATTTGCCGCGCTTCACGGGCCCGGCCTACCCTCCGGCGCGGCACGAGGCCGCCCAGCCGCCGCCGCGGGGCCATGAGACGGTCCTGGTCGTGGAAGATGAGCCGGCCGTACGGGCCCTGATGGTGCGGGTCCTGCGCAGCGCCGGCTACACGGTGTTGGAAGCCCAAAATGGCAACGAGGCCATCCACGTGGTGCGCGGGCACCGCGGCCCGGTGCATCTGCTGCTGACCGACGTGGTGATGCCGCAGATGGACGGCAAGGTGCTGACCGGCCTGCTCCAGGACGCGCACCCGGAGCTCCGCGTGCTGTACGTGTCGGGCTATGCTACCGATGTGCTATCGCGCCACGGCATCCTCCAGGAAGGTATCGACCTGCTGCAGAAGCCTTTCTCGGGAGCGGTGCTGGCAGGCCGCGTGCGGCAGGCGCTGGACAGGGCGGTGCCGGAGGAAGCCAAGGGCGATTAGCGCCACCCTTGGCCGCTGATTCACCGCTTCGCCGACTCGCGGAGGGGCCGGTGTCCCGCCGTTTGGCAGGGCGGCGGCCGCGCTGTCCGATGCCGGCCGGGAAGTCGAACGCCTCATCCTGGAGGCCCATGAATAGATCGCCGGAGTCCTGACGTATGCCTGTCCCTGCGCTGCCGCCTTCCTGGATCGCCGACGCCACATTCTATCAGATTTTCCCCGATCGCTTCTGCAACGGCAACCCGGCCAACGACCCCCCGGACGTGCGCCGCTGGGGGCAGCCGCCCACGCCGGACTCTTTCTTCGGCGGCGACCTGGACGGGATCATCGAGAAGCTGCCCTACCTGCTGGACCTGGGGGTCAACGCCATCTACCTGAATCCGATCTTTGCTTCCCCTTCGACCCACCACTATGACACCCACGACTACTTCCAGGTGGACCCGCGGCTGGGGGACCTGGAGACCTGGCGGCGCCTGGTGCGGCGGGCGCATGAAAGCGGCATACGCCTCGTTCTGGACGGCGTCTTTAACCACTGCGGGCGGGGGTTCTTTGCCTTCCAAGACCTGCTGCAGAACGGGCCGGCCTCCCCGTACCGCGACTGGTTCCATGTAAACGGCTTCCCGCTCAACGCCTACGAGGAGCACCTGCCGCCCAACTACCTGGGCTGGTGGAACCTGCGTTCGCTGCCCAAGCTCAACACGGCCCACCCGGCCGTGCGCCACTATATCTTTTCCGTGGCCCGCTACTGGCTGGAGCAGGGCGCCGACGGCTGGCGGCTGGACGTGCCCAACGAGATCGACGACGATAGCTTCTGGCGTGCCTTCCGCGCCGTGGTCAAGGAGACCAACCCCGACGCCTACCTCGTCGGCGAGATCTGGCACGACGGGCAGCGCTGGCTCCAGGGAGACCAGTTCGACGGCATCACCCACTATGAGCTGCGCACCTGGCTGCTGGAGTGGTTGGTGGAGGGCAAGTACCGCTCCCTGGCCATGCTCCACCGCCTGCAGACGCTCCTGGAACGCTACCCGCCGGCGGTCCTGCAGGCGCAGCTCACCGTCCTGGGCAGCCACGACACGGCCCGGCTGCTGACCGTGGCCGGGGGCGACATACGCACGGTCCGGCTGCTGTGGCTCTTTTTGCTAACCTGGCCGGGGGCACCCTGCATCTACTATGGGGACGAGGTGGGCATGACCGGCGGCGCGGACCCCGCGTGCCGGGGCTGCTTCCCCTGGGACAAGCGGCACTGGAACCTCGAACTGCGCGCCTGGGTGCAGCGGCTGGTCGCCCTCCGCCGGCAGCTCCCCGCCCTGCGCCGGGGAGCTGTGCACCTGCTCTTTGCCCATCCGCGCCTGAACCTCTATGCCCATGGGCGCGGCGAAGGGGCCGGCGCGGCGGTCCTGGCGCTGAACGCCGGCGATGTCCCGGCCACCTTCGACGTCCCGTTGAGCGGCATGGAGGTAGCTCCCGGCACGATATTCGGCGACCTCCTGCGGGGTGGACACCACCTGGTGCGCAGCGGACGGTTGGAGGCCCTCTCCCTGCCCGCGCGGACGGGGACGATCCTGGCAGCGCAATAAAACGGGGTGCCCGGCCCTTGGCCGGGCATCCCGGAGATTACCCACCTACTGCTTCTGCAGGGCCAGGTTCAGCTCGAACGGCGACTCGATATCCTCAGGGATGCCGACATCGTCCTCGGCGATCATGTTGTAGCCCTTGGCGCCGACGATCATGCTGTAGGACTGGCCGCGGACCAGCGGGGCCGAGAGGGTGTAGTTGCCGTTGCGGTCGGCCTCGCCCAGGGCAAAGACCTCCTCATCTGTCCACTGGAAGGAGCTGGTCGTCACCCCGGGGACGAGGACGATGAAGACGGCCCCCTGGATGCCCTTGTTAGTGTTGGCGTCGACGATCCGGCCATAGATCTCGACATCGCCCTGCTCAACGGGCGGCGTAATCGGCCCGCCGCCCTGGCCGATGAAGCAGTCGCCGCTGCGCACGGTCTGCCCCTTGACGAGCAGCTCGAGGGTGTACTTGCCGTCCGGCAGGCCGCCGTCGTTGTAGACGCTCACCCACCAGTTGCCCTCCTTGCCGCCCTCCCAGGAGCCCGCAGTATCCAGGACCAGCTCGTCGTCGATGTACCAGCGGCGGGTCCACTCCCAGCCGTCCTGCATGCCCTGGTAGTCGAAAAAGGCGTAGATGGCCTCCTGTCCGCTGGCGAACCGGGTGCCCGGACGCACCGGGCGGTCCTTGCTATCGACATCCTCGGCAAAAGTGATGGGGCCGAAGAGGCTACTGCTGCCGCCATCGGTCTTTCCGCCGCCGACGACAAAGTCGGAGGTAGCGGCCAGCTTGTTGTCGATGTACAGCTCCAGGCGGTAGTTGCCCGCGTCAAAGCCCTTGGCCGCCGAAAGGGAAGCCGTGGCCTGCCCGGAAGCGGCGGTCAGGGCCGTGCCGCTGCCGCTGTTGACCTTCTTCCCGTTCTGATACCAACTGTAGGTCCACTTGTTGGACTTGGTAAAGTTGGCATAGTCGAAGGTCGCCTCGATCTTCTTGACGCCGGTCGGCAGCAGGAACCCTTCCTGCCCATCGCCGCTGAAGGCGATGTTGCTGAAGGAGGCGACCTTGGCGGCCTTGCCGCCGACGGTGACGGCGGCCGTCGCCAGCTGCTGCCCATCGTAGTAGAGCGCGAACTCGTAGTCGCCGTCGGGCAGCGGCTCGTTGTAGATGCTGATCCACCAGCTCCCCTGGAGCCCACCGCTCCAGTTGGAGACCGGCCAGATATCGGGGATAACCTCCCCGTCCAGGCTCAGCACCGGCTGCCAGGAGAGGCCGTCCTGGAAGTTGGCATAGTCGAAGAACAGGTACATCTCGGAGGTCCCGGAGGGAAAAGAGTAGACCACGGTGGTCGGCTGGTCATACTCGTTGACCGCCGGGGCGAAGAGGGGGCGGGAGATAGCAGCCTCGCCGGTGGGGGTCGTTGGCTTGTCCGGCTCCTGCGGCGGCGGGGTGTTGATGCCGCGGCTGGCGGCCTGGATCAGCGGCTTGGCCAGGTTGACCGGTCGGAGGGCGTTGATAAAGCCGCCGATGGGCACGCAGGTATCCTTCTCGTCGAGCACGCCGTCGCCGTTGGTGTCGGTGACCGGCCGGCAGTCGACGATCTCGCCCGCGCCTCCTGAACCGCCCTGGGTGGGGATGCCCACCAGCGTGCCGTTCTCGTCGACGGCCGTGCCGCCGCTGTTGCCGCCGGCGATGGTGGCATCGGTCTTGATCCAGGCGCGACCGGTGATGCCGGCCTCCCTGGAGAAGCCGCTGACCTTGCCGCTGGTCAGGGTGATGGTCTCGCCGCCGATGCCGGGATAGCCAAAGATGCTGATGTCGTCGCCGATCTCGATCTCGTCCGAGTCGCCCAGGGTCAGGGCCGGCAGGTTCAGTTTGCCGGCGTCGAACTTGTTGCCGTTAAAGTAGCCGTTGAGGCGGATGACTGCCAGGTCCAGCGCGGGGTCGTACTGGACCACCTCGGCAGTAAAGGTGGGCACCGGGGGATCGTCCGACTTGGTGGTGATGGCGACGATCAGGATGTCGTAGCGATAGTCGCTGCCCCACATGGCCTCGGGCTTGGCCACATGGCAGTTGGTCAGGATGAGGCCGTCGGGGGAGACGATCGTCCCGGAGCCGCTCCACAGCGGGGTCAGGTTGCCCTTGCGGTCCTGCTTCGCGGCAAAGATCTGCACCACCGACTTTATCACCTTCTGGTTCACGGTGCGGCTGAGGGCCAGGGCATCGAGCGGGGCCAGGGCCAGGGGGATCAGCAACACCAGGAGCAGGCCGATAGGAAAAAGGTAGCGCCTTATGTTCATCATGTCCTCCTGCCGGCAGAGTCGCCGGCCGTGTCCGTTCCGCCTACTTCTCGAAAGAGCGGACGAAGTTTTGCAGGAAGCGCTGCGCCTGGGCATAGTTGTCCTCGGCAGCGGTCAGGGTAAAGACATAGGCCTGGTCGCCGTCCGGGACGATATAGTCCTCGCCGTGTATGACCACCGGCATCGTTTCCATAAACGGGTCCGGGTTGGACTCCACGTAGGCGAAGGTGACGTGCATGGCGGCATAGCGGCCGATGACGACCGATTCCTCCGTTTCCAGGACGCGGTAGGCGGTCAGGTTGCGGGCCCGTTCGAGGGTCAGGGTCTGCTGCAGCAGGGCCAGCGGCTTGCCGACATCGGGGGGCAGGGGCCGCCTCTCCAGCGTCAGGGTGGTGCGGAACGGCCGGGCCCACTTGTCCTCCACCTGGAGGAGGGCAGGGGCCGTGGCCTGGGCCTTGAACCAGCCGGCAGGGTAGTGGATGCGGATAGCGCCGTCGTCGTAGGCGACGGTGCGGGACTCGGCGAGGGTCTTGACGACCCAGCCCAGGACCAGGGCGATCACAAAGATGGCCACTACGATCCAGCTCACCCAGCGGTCGCGCCGCTGGGCCCGTGCGCGGATGTCTTCAACCATGGGGGCCTCCTTTGCTAGGGCTCACGGGCCTGGGGCAGTTGGCGCCCCAGCCGCTGGATGAGGTAAAAGAGCACGCCAAAGGTGACCAGGGAGAGTCCGGCGCCCAGGATGAGGCCGGGCCAGGGGTTGTAGCCTCCGGCGGCGAGGCCGGTGGTGGTGATCTCTCCGCGGAAGTAGATAAAGAGGCCGTCGAGGACGGCGACCAGTACCAGGCCGGCCGGCATCCACCAGAGCGGCTCATCCTCGAACTTGCAGCGGCCCAGGAAAAAGCCCAGCAGCCCCCCGAAGGCCGCCATGGCCAGGGCCGTCTCGGCGATGCGCAGGATGCCCGACACCAGGTCCACGCCGCCGCTCTGCACCACATAGTTGATGTTGACTACGGTGGCGTAGCCCAGGGCCGCGGCGGTGGCGTAGACGATGCCGTCGACGCGCTCATCGAACTCGGCAGCGTTGTACACGGTGTAGCGGACGGTGGCATAGACCAAAAAGGTCTCGATGAAACCGGTGACCAGGATCGCCCCCAGGATATGGTAGAGGGGCGAAGCGCCGAACCAATCCTGGGTGCGGTAGACCTGCTCGACCAGGGGGATGCCCACGGCCTGCCCGACCAGGGCGCCCAGGACAAAGACGCCCAAGACCAGGCCCTTGGGCTCCGGCTCACGGACATCCTGGAGGTAGAAGAAGACGAGCCAGACGAGGGCGGGAACCAGGGCCAGGGCGACGCCGACGAGCAGCAGGGCACCACCTTCCAGGGTGGGATGGGTCTGGCCGGCGATGAAGGCCACGAGGGCCACGAAGACGATCAGGACAAGGACTCCGACCAGGCTGGCCCACCAGACGCTGCGCCGATTGCGCGTCACCTTGCGGTAACAGTCGGCATCGTAGGGGCGGTTGCCGATGTGAAAGACCTCCCCGGCGATGGGCTTTTCACAGACACAACAGACGGTGCGTTGCTCCATGGGTCCTCCTTCTTGGACGCCCCCGGCGCTCGCGCCGGGGTAGCAGACGAAAAGGGATGAGCGAAGCAACCACCTCCTTGGTTTCGCCGCCTGGGGAAGCAGCGTTGCTGATTGCGTATACGAACTTGCCAGGGCGAAAAGTTGCAGGTCGAATGGAAAGGGGATCGTGCCTGGTAGCCCGATGACGCTATTGTAACCGGGATTCGGCTTTTAGTCAAGGCGTCTTGACGCCATAGGCCGTCGTTGTATAATACAACAGCAGCACCAGTTGACAGGATGTCGCCTTACCATTATAATCTGCTCGACACAGCGACGTGTTGAAGCAATGGGGCACCGCAGGATCTCCTCTCGTCCTGGCGACGAGAGTTTTTTGTTGGCCCGGCGCCAGGGTCAAGGCTATGGAAAAGAAACCGGCAACGCCAATCGAAAATGTCCGCATCATCGGCATCTTTGCCCACGTCGATGCCGGCAAGACGACAACCTCGGAGGCCATCCTCTACTATACCGGCCGCATCCACCGCCTGGGCAGCGTGGACGAAGGCAACACGCAACTGGACTGGATGGAGCAGGAGCGAGAGCGCGGCATCACCATCACCTCGGCGGCCACGGCTTGCCACTGGCGCGGGCACCGCATCAACCTCATCGACACGCCCGGGCACATCGACTTCTCGGCCGAGGTGGTGCGTTCCATCCGCGTGATCGACGGCGCCGTGATCCTCCTCGACGCCGTCGCCGGCGTCGAACCGCAGACCGCGGCCGTCTGGAGGCACGCCGACCGCGAGAACCTGCCGCGGCTCCTCTTCCTGAACAAGCTCGACCGCGTGGGGGCCGACTGCGAGCGCGTGTTGGACGAGATCCACGCCCGCCTCACCCCGCACGCCGTCCGCCTGCAGCTGCCCATCGGGCAGGAGGGCGCTTTCTGCGGGGTGGTGGACCTGCTGGAGCGGCGGGCGCTGACCTGGAGCGAGGGCGCCGACGACCCCGAGGTGAGGCCGATCCCACCGGAACTGCAGCGCGCTGCCGACACCGCCCGCGAGGTCCTGGTGGACGCCATCTGCCAGACCGACGACGCCCTGCTGGAACAACGCCTGGAGGGGCACGAGCCCGACGGCGCCACGCTGCGGGCGGCGCTGCGCCGGGCGACCATCGCCCGCAAGCTGGTGCCGGTGCTGTGCGGCTTCTCGCGCAACCGCATCGGCGTGCAGCCGCTGCTCGACGCCATCGTCGACTACCTGCCGGCCCCGGTGGACATGCCGCCGATCCTGGGGACCGTCCCGGGCAGCGGCGAGGAACTGGCCGAGCGTCCCGACGACCCCGCGGCCCCCTTCTGCGCCGCGGCCTTCAAGATCGTCACCGACCCGCACGTGGGGCACCTGACCTGGGTGCGCGTCTTCTCGGGGGCCCTGCGGGTCGGGGAGACGGTCTACAACCCGCGGGCGGAGAAGGCGGAACGGGTCGGGCGCATCTACCGGATGCATGGCAACCGCCGCGAGCAGGTGGAGGCGATGGCGGCGAGCGACGTGGTGGCGCTGGTGGGGGTGCGGTCGGCAGCGACCGGCGACACGCTCTGCGACCCGGCGCACCCGATCCTGTTGGAAGCGGTGCAGTTCCCGGCGCCGGTGATCGCCGTGGCCCTGGCGGCGGCCTCCGAGGGCGAACGCGACCGGCTGCGCCAGGCGGTGTCCCGGCTGTGCGCGGAGGACCCCACGCTGATCAGCCGGTACGACCCGGAGACGGGCGAGCAGACGCTGGCCGGCCTGGGGGAGCTGCACCTGGAGATCGCAGTGGACCGGCTGCGCAGCGAGTTCGGGCTGGTCCCGCGGGTCAGCCGGCCGCAGGTGGCCTACCAGGAGACGGTACGCGAGCCGGTTGAGCTGACCGAGACCTACAAAAAACAGAGTGGCGGCCATGGTCACTTTGCCGAGGTGGCGCTGCGCGTGGAACCGTTGGAGCGGGGCGCGGGGGTGGTTTTCGAAAACGAAGCCGCGCCGGCCGACTTTCCCCGCGACTTTGTCCGGCCGGTGGAGATCGGCGTGCGCCAGGCGTTGGAGAAAGGCGTCCTGGCCGGCTATCCCGTCACCGACGTGCGCGTGGTCCTGGTGGGCGGGCGCATGCACGAGGTGGACTCGGCGGCCAACGACTTTGAGATCGCCGGCTCCATGGCCGTGCGCCGGGCCGTGCGCCAGGCCGGCCCGGCCCTGATCGAGCCGCTCATGCAGATCACCGTGGACGTGGACGAGGAGCACCTCGGGGCGGTCATCGCCGACCTGGGCCGGCGGCGCGGCCAGGTGCGGGCGGTCCTGCCGCGCGGCCGGCAGCGCCAGGTCGAAGGGACCGTGCCGTTGGCCGAGACCCAGGGCTACGCCACCGACCTGCGCAGCCTGACCCAGGGGCGGGGCACCTTTACCCTGGAGTATGCCCATCACGACCTGGTGCCGGCAGCGTTGGCCGAAGGCATCGTCCAGCAGCGCCTGCGGGATGGCAAAGTGCCGGAGCGTTGAACCGTGGAATTCGGAATCGCCCAGCAGCCCAAGGCCGGCAATATCGTCTGCGGCGACGCCTACCTGGTTCGCCAGGCCGGCCCCCTGGTGGTGCTGGCCCTGAGCGACGGCCTGGGCAGCGGAGAGAAGGCCAACCACTCCTCGCGCCTGGCCATCCAGGGAGTGGCCGAGCATCTGGAGGAGGCCCTATCCGACACCCTGGCCTACTGCCACTACACCATCCTGGCGGCCGGCGGCGTCGGGGTGATGATGACGGTGCTGCGGCTGGATACCTCCGCGCTGCGCCTGGAGTATGCCGGGGTCGGCAACGTCCGCTTCCTGGCCCACAGCCGCGGCCTGATCCAACCGATCACGCGCTACGGCTACCTGGGCGTGCGCCTGCCCGGGCTGCACGTGTTGCGCTATCCCTATACGCCCGGAGATGTCTTTCTCCTGCACACCGACGGCATCTCCAGCCGCTTCCACCTGCCGAACCACATGCGCGAACTGGAGGAGGGCCCCCAGGCCCTGGCCGAACGGGTGATGGCGGAGTACCGGAAAGAGCACGATGATGCGACGGTGCTGGTCGTGCGGACGTGATGGGGACAAGGCCGGTTTTCAGTCCCTGCTATGGTCGGGAATCACGGCCTCGGAGCACAATCGTTAGGAGGAACACCCATGCCCCTACACAGCGAGATGTCCAAAGCCTACGACCATCGCCAGGTCGAGGAACGCCTGTACCGGTTTTGGGAGGAAGGCGGCTACTTTCGCCCGCAGGGAGGGGCAGACCGACCGCCCTTTGTCATCACCATGCCCCCGCCCAACGTCACCGGTGCCCTGCACCTGGGCCACGCGATGACCGCGGCCATCGAGGACCTCCTCACCCGCTGGCACCGGATGCGCGGCGAGGCGACCCTGTGGCTGCCCGGCGTGGACCACGCCGGCATCGCCACGCAGAACGTGGTGGAACGCGAGCTGGCCCGCGAGGGCCGCACCCGCCACGACCTGGGCCGCCAGCGCTTCCTGGAGCGCGTCTGGGAGTGGGTGCGGGTCTACCGCGCCCGCATCACCGACCAGCACCGCCGGCTGGGGGTCTCCTGCGACTGGGAGCGCGAGCGCTTCACGCTAGACGAGGGGCTCTCCTTTGCCGTGCGCACGGCCTTTGTGCACCTCTTTGAAAAGGGGCTGATCTACCGGGGGACGCGCCTGGTGAACTGGTGCCCGCGCTGTCTCTCGGCCATCTCCGACCTGGAGGTGGACCACGAGGAAACGGCCTCGCACCTCTGGTACATCCGTTACCCCCTCCTGGGCGGGGGCTGGGCGGGGCCGGGCGCCCGCTGGGGTAGCGGCCGCTGGGCGGCCGGCGCCCGCGACTTTATCACCGTGGCCACGACCCGCCCGGAGACGCTCCTGGGCGACACGGCGGTGGCCGTCAACCCGGCGGATGAACGCTTCCGGGAGTTGATCGGCCGGCAGGCCGTCCTCCCCGGCGCAGAACGAGCCGTCCCGATCATCGCCGACGAGGCCGTGGACCAGGCCTTTGGCACCGGCGCGGTCAAGGTGACGCCGGGGCACGACCCCACCGACTATGAGATCGGCCGGCGGCACGACCTGCCCACGGTCAACGTGTTGACCGACGACGCGCACATGGCCGAGGCGGCCGGCCCCTACGCCGGACAGGACAGCCTGGAGTGCCGGCAGCGCCTGGTCGAGGACCTGCAGCGCGAGGGCCTGCTGGTTCGGATCGAGGAATATGCCCATTCCGTCGGCCACTGCCAGCGCTGTCACACGGTGGTCGAGCCGCGCATCTCGACGCAATGGTTCGTGGAGGTCAAGCCCCTGGCCGAGGCGGCCATGGCCGCCGTGCGCGACGGGCGCATCCGCATCATCCCGGAGCGCTTCAACAAGACCTATTTCGAATGGTTGGAGAACATCCGCGATTGGTGCATCTCCCGGCAGCTTTGGTGGGGCCACCGCATCCCGGTGTGGTATTGCGGCAGTTGCGGCGGGCAGACGAGCGCGGTCACCGACCCGGCGGCCTGCGCCCACTGCGGCAGCCCGGACATCCGCCAGGACGACGATGTCCTGGACACCTGGTTCTCCTCCGGCCTGTGGCCCTTTTCCACGCTCGGCTGGCCGCGGGAGACCGCCGACATGGCCGACTACTACCCGACGACGGTGCGCGAGACGGGGTACGACATCCTCTTCTTCTGGGTGGCCCGCGAGGTGATGCTGGGCCTGGAGATGACCGGGCGGGTGCCCTACAGCGTGATCTACCTGCACGGCCTGATCCGCAACGAGCACGGGCAAAAGATCAGCAAATCGATGCCCGACGCCGATCGGTACGACCCCCTGCACATCATCGAGGAGTACGGGGCCGACGCCCTGCGCTTCACCATGACCACCTCCTCGACGCCGGGGAACGATATGAACCTGGACCCGCGGCGGATCGAGGGGGCGCGCAACTTTGCCAACAAGATATGGAACGCGACGCGGTTCGTCGTGGCGAGCTTGCAGGGAGAGCGCCGGGCAGACCTGGAGACGGGGAAGCAAAGCGCCCCGGAAGGTGGCGATCTGCCGGAACGCTGGATCCGCTCCCGGTACCATCGCCTGGTCGCCGAGGCCAACGCGCTCATCGCGGCCTACCAGTTCGGTGAGGCCGGCCGGCGCATCTACGACTTTCTGTGGAGCGAGTTCTGCGACTGGTACTTGGAGGTGAGCAAGCTGCGCCTCTACGGGAAGGACGAGACCCAGGCCGCGGCGGCGCGCGCGGTGTTGCTGGAAGTGCTGGAGGGGGCGCTGCGCCTGCTGCACCCCTACATGCCGTTCGTCACCGAGGAGCTGTGGCAGCACCTCACGGGCGCGCCCGGCGCGGCCGGCGGCAACTACGGGCCGGCGCTGATCGCGGCTCCCTACCCGGAGCCGGACATAGCGGCGCTGGACGAAAGGGCCGAGGCCGATTTCGCCCTGGTGATGGAGATCGTCCGCGCCGTGCGCAACGCCCGCGCCGAGCGCAAGGTCGAACCGGGGCACTGGATCGGGGCCCTCGTGGCCGGCGGCCGGCACACGGCCATGCTGCGCGCCCAGGCCGAGGTCCTCTCGCAGTTGGCGCGGATCGCCCCGGAACACCTGGAGTTCACCGACCACCTGGCCGACCGCCCGCGCCAGGCGGTGGGGTTGGTCGTGGGCGAGGTGGAGCTATTCCTCCCCCTGGCCGAGCTGGTGGACATCGCCGCCGAACGGGCCCGCCTGCAGCAGGCGCTGCGCGAGGCCGAGGGCGAGGCCGCCCGCGCCGCGGGCAAGCTGGCCAACGCCAACTTTGTGGCCAAGGCGCCCCCGGAGGTGGTGGAGAAGGAGCGCATGCGCCAGGCCGCCGCCCAGGATGAGGCCCGCCGGCTGCGGATCCGGCTGGCGGAACTGGAGTAGGGGCGGGAACGAGGGCATGGACTGGAAAGCGCTCTTCAGCACCTTGGGCCTGCTCTTCCTGGCCGAGCTGGGGGACAAGACTCAGTTAGCCGTCGTCGCCCAGACCTGCCGCTACCGCCGGCCGTGGGCCGTCTTCCTGGGGGCCAGCGGGGCCCTGGCGGTGGTGAGCGGGCTGGGGGTCCTGGCCGGCCGGCTGGCCGGCTGGCTGATCCCCGGGCAGTGGATCCGCTACATCGCCGCGGTTGGGTTCCTGGCTATGGGCGCCTGGATGGGGTGGGATAATTGGCGCTCCAGCCGTCGGCCCCGGCAGGCGGCCTGCGACCCGGCCGACAACGCCCCGCGCACCTCGGGCTGGCGCGTCTTTGGGGCGACCTTCGGGCTGCTGACGCTGGCCGAGATGGGCGACAAGACCCAGTTGGCGGTCCTTGCCCGGTCCTCGGCCTCCGCCGACCCCTGGGCCGTCCTGATCGGTGCCGTAGCGGCCCTCACCAGCGTGACGGCCATCGGGGTAATCGGCGGCGAGGGCCTGGTTCGCCTCGTGCCCGAGCGCTGGCTGCGCTGGATCGCCGCGGCCGCCTTCCTGGTCATCGGCGTCCTGATCGGGGCCGGCATCCTTTGAGTTCACCCTTGCACAGGTCTAAAATTGTGCTATAATGAAGCTGCATCGGCCCGTCGCCGCGGGCCGGGGGTGCGCGTTTGCAGCGTCAGAGCGGCTTTGTCTTGGAAGGCTGGAGGATGGTATGCCAGAAGGCGGCCAGATCAAGATCCTGATCGTCGACGACATTCCCGAGACATGCGACTACCTCAGCAAACTGCTCCACTTTGAGCGCGACATCCAAGTCGTGGGGACGGCCAACTCCGGGGAGCAGGGACTGGCCAAGGCCAAGGAGCTGCAGCCCGATGTCGCGCTGATCGACATCAACATGCCGGGGATGGACGGCATCCAGACCACCGAGAAGCTCCTGAGCCAGGTTCCCGGGACGCAGGTCATCATCATGAGCGTCCAGGGAGAGCAGGACTATCTGCGGCGGGCCATGCTGGCCGGGGCCAGCGACTTTCTGGTCAAGCCGTTCAGCGGCGATGAGCTGGCCAACAGCATCCGCCACGTGTGCCAGCGGCGGCCGCGGGCCGTCGCCCAGGCCCCTGCCGAACGGCCGGCCGAGGAGAAGGAGCGCACCCCGGGCAGGATGATCGCCGTCTTCAGCCCCAAGGGCGGCGTGGGCTGCACCACCCTGGTGGTAAACCTGGCCGTGGCCCTCAAGCTGGAGCAGCCCGACCTGCGCGTGGCCATCATGGACGGCAGCCTGCAGTTCGGCGATGTCGGCGTGCTGATGGACCTGCGCCCGGACAAGACGATCAACGACCTGATCGTGCGCTTCGAGCAACTGGACGCCGACCTGCTCTCCGACGTCATGGTGTCCCACTCCTCCGGGGTCAAAGTGCTGCAAGCCCCCCAGGCGCCCCAGCAGGCCGAGTTGATCACCCCGGACCATGTGCGGGCCATCCTGACCCTGCTGCGCAAGAACTTTGACTACGTGTTCGTGGATACCTGGTCCTCCTTCCAGGAAAAGGTCCTGACCGTCTTGGACACGGCCGATCGCATCGTTCTGTTGACCACCCTGGAGATGCCCTCGATCAAGAATGTCCGCCTCTTCCTGGACGTGGCCGAGCTGCTGCAATACCCCCGCGGCAAGATCATCCTGGTGGCCAACCACGCCGACACCCGCACCGGTATCCCGGTCCGAGAGGTCTCGCGCAACCTGCGCTTCGACGTCACGGCGACCATCAGCACCGACAACCAGGCGGTGACGAACTCTGTCAACCGCGGGGTGCCCCTGGTGCTGGCCGAAAGCAACTGCCAGGTGGCCAAGGATATCCGGGCGCTGCTGAAACAGATCGTGTTGGGCGCCGGCGGGGGCGCCGAGGCAGCGGAGGAAGCCAAGAAAGACGAGCGGAAGGGCGGCCTTTTGGGCCTACTGCGGAAAGCCTCCTGAGGCGATCAGGAGAGGAGGTAAGCGATGTCGCTTTTGCGCCGAATCGGTGGACCAGCGGAGCAGCCCAAGGAGCAGCAGCCCGCGCGGCCGACGATCCCTACTGCCCCGGCACCGACCGAACCGGGCGGGGTCAGGATGTCGCCTCTCCCGCAGGAGCGCAACGCGTTCGACGAGATCAAGAAACGGGTGCAGGACCGGCTCCTCTCCGAGCTCGACCCTCGGCTGGACCTGAGCCGCACGGCCGAGGTGCGCCAGCAAGTCCAGGAGGTTTTCAACGCCATCCTGGAAACGGAAAAGATCGTCCTCAGCCGGGCAGAGCGGCTGCGCCTCTTTGAGTCAATCGCTGCCGAGATCCTGGGGTACGGGCCCATCGAGCCCCTGCTGCGCGACGACACCATCACCGAGGTGATGGTCAACGGCCCCAAGCAGGTCTATATCGAGCGCCGCGGCAAGCTGCACAAGACCGACGTCACCTTCGAGAGCGACGAGCACGTCATGCGCATCATCGACCGCATCGTCTCGCCCATCGGCCGGCGCGTCGACGAGAGCACCCCCTACGTAGACGCCCGTCTGCCCGACGGTTCCCGTGTCAATATCGTCATCCCGCCCATCTCCCTGGTCGGGCCGGTCATCACCATCCGCAAATTCGCCCGCGACCCCTTCCAGGTGGACGACCTGATCCGCTTCGGGACGATGACCCCGGAAATCGCCAAGTTCCTGGAGGCCTGTGTCAAAGTCCGCTTGAACATCATCGTTTCCGGCGGTACCGGCTCGGGCAAGACGACGACCCTGAACGTACTCTCCTCGTTCATCCCCGAAGACGAGCGTATCGTCACCATCGAGAACGCCGCCGAGTTGCAACTGCACCAGGAGCACGTGGTGACGCTAGAGTCCCGCCCGCCCAACATCGAGGGCAAAGGAGAGATCACCATCCGCGACCTGGTGATCAACTCCCTGCGCATGCGACCGGAGCGCATCATCGTCGGCGAGTGCCGCGGCGGCGAGGCCCTGGACATGCTCCAGGCTATGAACACCGGCCACGATGGCTCGCTGACCACGCTGCACTCCAACAGCCCGCGCGATACCCTCTCCCGCTTGGAGACCATGGTGCTGATGGCCGGCATGGAGCTGCCCATCCGGGCCATCCGGGAACAGATTGCCTCGGCTGTGGATCTGATCGTCCACCAGTCGCGTCTGCGCGACGGCACCCGCAAGCTCACCCAGATCACCGAGGTGCAGGGCATGGAAGGCGACGTGATCGTCCTGCAGGATGTCTTTGTCTTTGAGCAGACCGGGGTCAAGGACGGCAAGATCGTCGGCGAGTTCAAGCCGACCGGGGTGCGCCCCAAGTTCATCGAGAGGTTCGAGGCGATGGGAATCTACCTGCCGCCGCAGATCTTTGGGTACACCGTCGAGCGCTTCCGCTAGGCAGGAGGTGTCCGGATGTCGCTGTCGCCAGTCGTTCTGCTCGTAGGAGCCGGGGTGCTGATCGTAGTCGTGATCATCCTGTTCCTGGCCCTCAGCGGCGGGCGCGAGGAGGTCGCCGAGCGGCTGGACCGGTTTGCCGGCCGTGGGGAAAAAGCCGAGGAGGGAGCCCCCAAGAAGAAACGGGGCAAAGGCACCTCGGCCCTGGCCGCACAGATGGACAAGGCCATCGCCGGGAAGGGCTTTGCCGGCAAGATCCAACGCGACCTGGCGCAGGCCAACATGAAGTTCACCGTGGCCGAGTTCATCGCCCTGCGCATCATCGCCGCCATCGTCGGGGGAGTCATCGGCTACGTCATCAAAGTCATCCGGCTGTGGGATGCCACGGCCGGGATCGTGCTGACGTTGATCGGCATGGTCATCGGCTACATGGTACCGGCGATCATGGTCCGCCAGGCCAAGGGCAAGCGGCTGCGCGCCTTTAACAACCAGTTGGGCGACACGATCACCCTGCTGGCCAACTCTTTGCGTTCCGGCTACAGCTTGTTGCAGTCGATGGAGATGGTCTCCCGCGAGGCGCCGCCCCCCGTCTCCGAGGAGTTCCGCCGCGTGGTCCAGGAGGTCGGCCTGGGGCTCTCGGCGCAGGATGCCCTGGCCAACCTCTACCGCCGCGTCCCCAGCGACGACCTGGACCTGATGATCACGGCCATCAACATCCAACACGAGGTCGGCGGCAACCTGGCGCAGATCCTGGACACGATCGGCCACACCATCCGCGAGCGCGTGCGCATCAAGGGCGAGATCCGCGTGCTGGTGGCCCAGCAGCGCATTTCGGGCTATGTCGTGGCGGCGCTGCCGATCGTGTTGGGCGTGGTCCTGGCCTTTATTACGCCATCCTTCATGGCTCCCATGTTCACGATAGGCCTGCCCCCCTTTGTCGCCGAGCCGGGCAAGGAGGGGTGGATCTGTATGCCGATCTGCGCGGCCATCCTGATGTTGGTCGGATTTGTGATCATCCAGCGCATCGTGAACATCGAGGTGTGAGCCGTTGCCCCGTGGAGGTGAGTGATGCCGCTTGGGTTGATCATTCTGGGCGCGATTGTCCTGATCATCATCATCATCGTCATCTTTTCCCTGGTGGGAGGGCAGAGTCAGGACCAGATCGCCGAACGCCTGGCCCAGTTCGCCGAGCGCCCGCTCACCCTGGAGGAGATCGAGCTACAGAAGCCGTTCCAGGACCGGGTGCTCAAACCGTTCCTGAACAGCGTTTCCAATATGATCGCCAAGCGTATGCCCAAGCAGACGATGGACCGCCTGCGGACACGCCTGGAGATGGCCGGCAGCCCTATGCAGCCCGGCGCCTTTATGGTGCTGCAGGTCGTGGCCGTAGCGGTGTCGTTGGTGCTGGGGTTCCTGCTCCTTTGGAAACAGACGAACGGTCCGCTGTACACGGTCATCCTGGGGTTGGTCGGCCTCGCCCTACCCAATCAGTGGCTCAACGGGCGGGTGCAATCACGGCAGAAATCAATCCTGAAATCGCTGCCCGACGCCATCGACCTGCTGACCATCAGCGTGGAGGCCGGCCTGGGTTTTGACCTGGCCATGCAGCGCGTGGTGGAGAAGTGGGACAACGAGCTCAGCCACGAGTTTGCCCGCGTGCTGGCCGACACCCGCCTGGGCAAGAACCGCCGCGACGCCCTGCGCGAACTCACCGGGCGCACCGGCGTGGCCGACCTATCCACCTTCGTCGCCGCCGTCATCCAGGCCGACCAGTTAGGCGTGAGCATTGCCAAGATCCTGCGCGTGCAGTCGGATCAGCTGCGCATCCGCCGCCGGCAGCGCGCCGAGGAGCTGGCCCACCAGGCCCCCATCAAGATGCTCTTCCCGCTCGTCTTCCTGATCTTTCCCTCGATGTTTGTCGTCATCCTGGGGCCGGCCGTGCCGATCATCTGGGCATCGTTCATGGGCGGCTCGGTGCCCGGGGGATAGGGAGCGGTTCCCAGGGGAAACCCTGTCGATCGACAAGCAAGTGGAGAAGCGGCCTCGCCCGCTTCTCCACTTTTCCGTTCACCGGTCGGAGACGGCCCCATACAGCCGCCGATAGACCCAGTACGAGGTATAGATGCGCTCGATATAGTCGCGCGTCTCCTCGTAGTCGATGGCCTCGACGAACAGGTCCAGGTCGGCGACGGGGATCGTGCGGTTGGCCCAGCGCTGGGCGTTCCCCGGCCCCCCGTTGTAGGCGGCCAGGGCCACCAGGGTCTGGCCGTCGAAGGCCGCCACCTGCCGGCCCAGGTACCAGGTGCCGAAGCGCACGCTGACGACGGGCCGGTAGAGGTCCTCCAGGCGGAAGGGGCTGAACCCCAGCGCCGCGGCGATGCCCTCCCCGGTGGAGGGGATAACCTGGGTCAGGCCGCGGGCCGCGGCCCAGGAGGTGGCGTAGCGGTCGAAGCGGCTCTCCTGGCGCACCAAGGAGAAGAAGATGAACGGATCGATACCCTCCTCCAGGGCCGCGGGGACGATCAGGTGGGCATAGGGCATGGGGTAGAGCAGATACAGGAGAAAGACGGGGGCCTCGGATTCCTGCGCCTTGGCGGCCCGGAGGAGGCGCTCGGCGCAGAGGATGGAAGGGTAGTGCAAGGCCCGGTCGCGAAAGTAGAGGGAAAGGGCGTAGAGGGCCGGGCCGTCGTAGCGGTAGCGGTCGGCCAGCAGGGAGAAAGGGTGGCGAGCTTCCCCAGGCCGGCCCAGAGAGAGGAGCTCCTCTCCGCGTTGGAGGAGTGGGTCCTGGCGGACGGCGGCCGGCAGGTCGGGGGCGACCGCCTGTCCCAGGCGCTGCGTCAGCCAGACCTCGGCCTCGGCACGGGCTTCGTCGGCCGGCCAGGTGGGCGAGCCGCGCCAGGTGCCGAACCCGCCGTCCGGGGAAAGCAGCTCGCGGGCCCGGTCGGCATAGTAGCCCGAACCGGCCGCGGCGACGGTCCAGGCCGCTCGTGCGGCCTCCTCCCGGCCGGCACGGGAGAGGGCCAGCCCGCGCCACAGGGCGATACGGGGGGCGTCGTCGCCTTCCCAGAGGGCGGCGGCCGCGGCATACGCTCCCTGGCGATAGCGCAACATGCCGGCGCGGTAGCGGGCCGTGCTCGCCCTTTCGTGGCCGGGGAAATCTCGCAGCAGAGCGGTGTACTCGGCGATCGCCTCCTCAGCATGGCCCTGGTTCTCCAACAGCCGGCCGGCCCGCCAGCGGGCCTCGCCGGCCGCATCGTCCCGGGGAAAGCGCGCGACCACCAGGCGATAGACCTCCAGGGCGCGGGAGACGGCCCCGTACTCGCCCAGGTAGCGGCCCTCCTCCAGCAAGGGGGAAGGGTCGGAGGGGTTTGCCAGAGCCAGGACGCCTAGCTGGATCAGGGCGCCCTCCAGGTCGCCGGCCGCGGCGTGGGCCGCGGCGGCGGCATAGCGCATCGCGGCGGTGGGGGTGATCGCAGACAGGGCGGTGTCGAAATAGGGCAGGGCGGCGGCCGGCCGGCCGGCCGCGGCGTAGGCCTGGGCCACCTGGTAGGGGTCGACGGAGACCGCGGCCTGCAGCAGGGCGTCGGCGGCCCAGGAGGCGGCCTCGGTATCGGGGTAAGAGGAGAGGGCTTCCTGCCAGCGGGCCTGGGCCTCTTCCGTCCGGCCGGCCTCCTGGGCCGTCTCGCCCATCTTGAACAGGATCGTCGCCCGGTACCAGCGCTTCTCGGCGATGGTCAGGATGCCCTGGTAGCGCGCCAGGGCGGTATCGTACTCGCCCACGGCGCGCAGGTCGGCGGCCGCCTCCTCCAGCATCGTCACCTGGTCGGAAGCGGAGCGCTGCGGGCCGGCCGCCTGGGTGAAGGCCGCGGCGGCGCGGGCGCGATCGCCCTGGGCGCGATAGCACCAGGCCAGGCGCTCGGCGAGCAGGTCGGCGATCGTCGTGCCCCCGGCGATATAGGACTGGAAGAAGGCCTCGGCCTGGGGGCAGTCGCCGGCGGCGTTCCAGGCCTCGCCCATCCAAAAAAAGGCGCGATGGCGGGCCTCGTCCGGCAGGGTATCCAGGACCGGGCCGAGCAGCGCCGTGGTCGAGAGGGGCCGGCCCATCTCCACATAGGTCCGGGCCAGGCCCAGGAGGGCTTCGTCGGCGAGGGCGCTGTCCGGCTGCGTGGCGCGGACCAGCAAGAAGAGGCCGGCCGCCCCCGCCAGGTCGCCGTCGGCCAGGGCCGCTGTAGCCTGGTCCAACAGGGAGCGATCTCCGGGTGGGAACGGGGTGGTCGTCGGCTCCGGCGTCGCCGTCGCCGTGGGCGGCGGGGAAGGCCGGGGTGTCGGCGTAAGGGAGGGGGCAGGCGTGGGCAGCGCAGTGGGCCCGGGCGTCGCCGCCGCCGTGGGCAGCAGGGCGCACGAGGCCAACAGGAAGGCGCAACCGAGGAGCGCGAGGCGCGCAGCAAACGACTGGGCTGCCATCGGGTCTCTCCAGGCCGGGTTCGGGGGCCGCTGCGCGGTATCATACCATCCCGCGGGGGAGCTGTCAACAACCGGCGGGAGGCCCTGCCGGGCGACCGCCAAGCCAACGAAAAAACAAACCCCCGAAGTCTATCAGACCGGCGCTTGGGCCGGGCCTGGACGCAGCATTACGGCGGAGTGACGAGGCCAACGGTGTCGCGGAGACCTCGGAGGTTCAAAGCCCTGGGCGGCCGCAGTTGCGCGGCAGCCGGGCGTATAGTACAATATCGCCGACCGGGAAACAGCCCGGCCCGGAGGTTACCGATGCCAAGCGAAAAGAACAACGCCATGCGCTTCCTGGAGCGGCGCGGCATCCCCTACCAGGCCTACGATTTCTCGCCCGACGTACACTCCGCCCAGGGCGTGGCCGAGGTCTTGGGATTCCCGCTGGCGCAGATCTTCAAGACCCTGGTCGTCATGCCGCCGGATGGCCGGCCCCTCCTGGTCCTCGTCCCAGGGGACCGCGAGCTGGACCTGCTGCGCCTGGCCCAGGCGCTAGAGTTCAAGAAGCTGCGCATGGCCACGCAGAAGGAGGCGGAAACGCTCACCGGGCTGCAGGTCGGCGGGATCTCGCCGCTGGCGCTGCTCGACCGCGGGTTCCCCATCTATATCGACCGCCGCGCGCTGGATCACGAGGAGCTGTTGGTGAGCGCCGGCCGGCGTGGGACCAACCTGCGTCTGCGGACCGCCGATCTGCTGGCCGTCACCTCCGCCCGGGTGGTAGAGGCCACAAGGTAGGGCCCCATGGAGGCGATCAAGCTACAGATCGCAAATGAGTACAGGATGCCGCCCCTCTGCTGCGCCTGTGGGGCCCCGGCCGGCAAAGCGCGGTTCAAGGTGTACGCCACCTCCATCTGGCGGCGTCTCCCGTACAGCCTGTATGTCCCCCTCTGCGACGGCTGCGCCCGGGCCTACAACGCCGTCGATCAGCGCCGGCGGGCAGGCTGCTGGGTCGGCCTGCCGCTGGCCCTGGTGCTGGGTGCGGCCGCCATGCTCAGCGGCGGCGCTCGTCCCTGGGGCACCATGCTGGCCATCCTGGCCGCCCTGGCCATCGCCGGCGGCATGGTCGCCTTCCTGCTCCTGCCGGGGATCCTGCCCCGCAACCTGCGGGCTCCCTACCGGCGGGTGGCTCGTGCCGCGCAGATCAGGCACTACAGCCCCCAGGGACTCCTGGGCGAAGGCAGCATGGTCCTGTACCTGGCCCAGCCGTCGTTCGCCGAGCAGTTCCTGATGCTGAACAAGCATCTGCTGTGGCATGAACCCACGCGATAGATCGACGCCACGAACCCCTGGCACCCGCTCGTGGTTGCACGACCCCCTGCAGCGCGAGGTTCTGAGGCCGGCCCTGCCGGCCGTCGGCGAGCAGTTGCTGAACCTGCTGGTGGGCATTGTCGACACCTTCCTGATCGGCCACCTGGGGCAGGAGTCCCTGGCGGCGGTGGGGCCGGCCAACCAATGGGTGTAGATGGCGGCCGCTCTCTTCAGCGCGGTCGCCGTGGGGACCACCGCGCTGGTGGCCCGCGCCGTGGGAGCCCAAGACGGCCCCCAGACCCGGCGGGCCGTACACCAGTCGATCGTCCTGGGCGCGACCATCGGCCTGCTGTCTACCGTGCCGGGGCTGGTCCTGGCCGGGCCGGCCATCGCCGTCCTCGGCGCCGGGCCGGACACGGCGCCGCCGGGAGCCCACTACCTGGAGATCGTCTCCACCACCTTTCTCCTCTCGACGTTGATGTTCGTGGTCAATGCCGCCCTGTGCGGGGCCGGGGACTGGCCGGCGCCTGGGGCGGCGGCGCCGTAGACCTGTTCACCCGCGGGCTGTCCATGTGGCTGCGCTTTCGGACGGGGAGTTGGAAGAGGGCGCGGGTGTAGTGGAGGAGGGGGAGAGGCGGGGACGAGGAGAGAGGGAGCGCCGCCGCGAGGAAGGAGCCCAGCGATCGGCTCACAATTGGAAAGACGATGGCCGGCCGGGCCGCGCCCTGCTCCAGCAGCTCGGCCACCATGCGCGGCTTGTCCCGGCCGTCGTCCCGGCGGTAGCGCACCCGGTCGAAAACCCGTCACTCTTCCCCATACTCCTCATCCCCCGCGTCTTCCCCCTCCGGCGCCAGCAGCACCTCGCGCGAGCGGCCCTGCTCCTCCGGCCCGACCACGCCCTTTTGCTCCAGCAGGTCGATCAGGCGGGCGGCGCGGTTGTAGGAGACGCGCAGGCGCCGCTGCAGCAGCGCCGCCGAGGCCCGGTTGTGCCTCCGCACCAGCGCGATGGCCTCGGGGAGCAGATCGTCCTCCGGCTCGCTGCCCTCCTCTCCCTCCTCGTGCCAGGTCAGCGGCATCGACAGTTGCACCGGCGCCAGGGGCGCCATCTCCGCCGGCCGCTGCTCCCGCCAGAAGTTGACGACGCGCTCGATCTCCTCGTCGGAGACAAAGGAGCCCTGGATGCGGATCGGCTTGGCCGAGTCCGGGGCCATGTACAGGGCATCGCCGCGGCCCAGGAGCTGCTCGGCGCCGATCATGTCCAGCACCACGCGGCTGTCCACCGAGGAAGAGACGGCGAAGGAGATGCGCGAGGGGAAGTTGGCCTTGATCAGGCCGGTGACGACATCCACCGAGGGGCGCTGCGTGGCCAGGACCAGGTGGATGCCCGTCGCCCGGGCCAACTGCGCCAGGCGGCAGATCATCGTCTCGGCCTCGTCGGGGGCGACCATCATCAGGTCGGCCAGCTCGTCGATGACAAAGACGATGTAGGGCATCGGCGGGAGGTTGGGGTTGCGCTCGGCGCGGGCCGCCTTGTTGTAGCCGGCAATGTTGCGAAAGCCCTCGCGGGCAAAGACGCGGTAGCGCCGCTCCATCTCCTGGGTCGTCCAATAGAGGGCCTTGAGCGCATCCACCACCTCGCCGCCCGTGTGGCCAGCCTTGCGGCCGTTGATCTCGGTCACCACCGGGAAGGCCAGGTGCGGGATGTCCTGGAAGATGCTTAATTCCACCCGCTTGGGGTCGATCATGATGAACCGCAGGCTGTCCGGCGTATGCTGGTAGAGGAAGGAGACGATCAGGGCGTTGATGCAGACGCTCTTGCCCGAGCCAGTGGTGCCGGCGATGAGAAAGTGCGGCATCTTGGTCAGGTCGTCGACGATGGCCTGGCCGGAGACGTCCCGGCCCAGGGCCACCCGCAGCGCCCCCTTGTGCTCCTGGAAGGTCGGCGTCTCCAGGATCTCGCGCAGGGACACCAGGGAGATGGCCGTATTGGGGATCTCGATGCCGATGACCGGCCGGCCCGGGACCGGGGCCTCGATGCGAATGCTGGAGGCCGAGAGCGCCAGGGCCAGGTCGCTGGAGAGGGCGGTGATCTTGGCCACCTTGACCCCCACCCCCGGCTGCAGGGCGAACTGGGTCACGGTGGGCCCGCAGTTGACCTCGACCACGCGGGCCTGGACGTTGAAAGAGGAGAGTGTCTCCTCGATGACGCGGGCCTGGCGGCGGATCTCGGCCTGGCTGATCTCGGCCTCCCCGGAGGTCTCCAGCAGGTCCAGGGGCGGCATCCGCCATTCGCCGGAAGGCGGAGCGACCATCGTCAGGGACCCGGCCGCGCGCTGCTCGGTATGCCCGATGATGCGCGGCAGGGGGGGGGCTTCTTCCTCTTCCTCCTCTTCTTCCTCGGCCCCTTCTTCCGCCTCCCAGCCCGCCGCCTCCTCCCGTTCCGCGGCGGCCGGGACGATCTCCCCCTCGACGGCCGGGCCGCCCAGCCGCCGGCGAGGAGCCGCTTCCAACGCCGGCCGGCGGATGACCAGGGAGCGCCGCCGCGTGGCGTTCTCCACGAGATGGCTCACCGCCAGTCCCAGGGCGATGCACAGGGCAATGACCTGGCGCACCGAGATGTCAAAGGCGAACATCGCCCCGATCAGGGCCACAACCAGAAAAAGGACAAAAGCCGCCGCCTTGCCGACGGCGCCGGCCAGGGCGCTGGCGATGGCCTCCCCCAGCAGCCCGCCGCCGTTCTGCCCCCAGAGGATGCCCAGCATGGCCAAAACGGCCAGGAAGAGCATGATGCCGCCGAGGATATCGTTCCAGTCGAGGCGCGAGCGGTTCTCCAGCTCGCCCCACAGGATCAACACGCCAAAGATGCCCAGCACGGCCGGCAGCAGGAAGCCGCCGACGCCGAACAGCTCGCGCACGGCGGCCCACCACTGGAAACCGACCCCCGCGCCCCGGGTCCGGGAGAAGAAGCTAAGCAGGGTCACCGCGGCCAGGACGAGCAGGACCAGCCCCAGGATCTCGCGCCGCTGGCGGTCGCTCAGGTTGAAGCGCAGCGGCTGCGCCCGGCGGGAGGTGCGCCGGCGCGTGCGCCGGGTGCGCGGATAATAGTCCGAGGAGCTCCGGCGTCTGGAAGAGCTGGATTTTCTGCGGACGGTTCGCCGTCTGGCCACCTTCGTTACACCTCCATGACCAAGGGGAGGATCATCGGCCGGCGCTGGGTCTTTTTATAAAGGAACTTGCCCAGGCTCTCCTTGACCTTGCGATGGGCAAACTCCCAGTCGGCGGGCACCTCGCTGCCGTGGTCCAGGGCCTGCCGAACCACCTCGCGGGCCTCCTCAAGGATGTCGTCGCCGTTGCGCCCGGGGACGAACCCGCGCGTGACTATGTCCGGGCCGGCCACGACCTGCCCGGTGCGCCGGTCCACCGCCACTACCACCATCAGGATGCCGTCGCGGGCCAACACCTGGCGGTCGCGCACCACTACGTGGTCGACCTCGCCCACGGTCAGTCCATCGACAAAGATGTTGCCCGAGCTGACCTTGCCGGTCACCCGGCCAAAGTCCTCGCCGAACTCGAGCACCGCGCCGTTCTGGGCCATCAACACCCGGTCGTCGGAAAAACCCAGGGAGCGGGCCATCTTGCGGTAGAGGGCCATGTGGCGATAGTCGCCATGGATAGGGACGACGAACCGCGGCTGGACCAGGCTCAGGGTGAGCTTGAGCTCCTCCTGGCTGGCGTGGCCCGAAACGTGCACCTGGGCCAGGGCGCTGTAGATAACCTCGGCGCCCTGGGCGAAGAAGGAGTTGATCACCCGGTGAATGGCCTCCTCGTTGCCGGGAATCGGGCTGGCAGAAAAGATGACCGTATCGCCGGAGCGGATCTGGAACTGCGGATGATCCTGGTTGGCGATGCGGCTGAGCACCGACATCGGTTCGCCCTGACTGCCGGTGCAGAGGATCACCGCCTGCTCCGGGGGCAGGTGCAGGACATCCGACAGGCGCAGCAGCGTGTCCTCAGGCAGGTCGAGGTAGCCCAGCTCCTGGGCCATGCGCACGTTGCCCTCCAGGCTGCGCCCGACGACGGCCACCTTGCGATAGTGGCGATAGGCGGTCTCAAAGACCTGCTGAATGCGGGAGATGTTGGAGGCAAAGGTGGCGACGATGACACGGCCCTCGGCCTGGTCCACGATCGTGTCCAGGGTGTCGCCGACGACCTTCTCGGGCGGGGTGTAGCCGGGCGACTCGACGCGGACACAGTCGCAGAGAAAGGCCAGGACGCCCCGCCGGCCGAGCTCGGCCAGCTTGCCCGTATCGGTAGGCCGGCCGTCGACCGGGGTATAGTCCAGCTTAAAGTCCCCGGAGTGGACGAGCAGGCCGGCCGGCGTACCGATCACCACTCCCACGCCGTCGGGGATGCTGTGGGCGACGCGGTAGAACTCCAGGCGAAAGGGACCAAGCTGCAGGTCCCGGCCGGGGACGATCTCCTGCATCACGGCGCCGCGCTGCAAGGGGACCTCGCGCAGCTTGACGTCGATCAGCCCCTGGGTCAGGCGGGTGGCATAGATCGGGGGGTTGCCCAAGTCGGCCAGGAGGTAGGGCAGGGCTCCGATGTGGTCCTCGTGGCCGTGAGTAAAGACCAGGCCGCGGATGCGCTCGGTCTTGTCGCGCAGGTAGGAGATGTCCGGCAGGATGAGATCGACCCCGAGCTGATCGCTCTCGGGGAACATCAGGCCGGCGTCGATCAGCAGGATGTCCGGGCCGTACTCCACCAGCCACATGTTGCGTCCCACCTCGGACACGCCGCCGAGCGGGATAACACGCACACGTTCTGCCATCGTTACCCTCGCGGGGAGTCCGCCCCCCCCTCAGCCGCCGCAGCGGGCGCGCTTTCCTCCGCGGCCGGCGCCGCGGGGACCGCCGCCATGTACGCCCGGATGCGGGCAATCAGGTCGTCCCGTTCCGCGATCCCGCCGTAGAGGGGCAGCTTACGGGGGCCGTAGGCCTGCCAGTGCAGGAAACGGGCCAGCCCGCTACGGATCGTGGAGAGGCGCGAGGTGCGCACCACGAGCTCGTCCAGGGGCTCCTCGGAGGACTCCGGGTCTACGGGCCGCAGCGCGGCGATCTCCGGCCAGGGATAGAACAGCTCCACGCCCAGCGAGCGGAAGGCGATCCCGGCCGGACCGACCGTGTAGGCGGCGCGCACTTCCTCGACAATGTTCCAGATGAGCAGGGGCACGACGATCGCCAGCACGAGCATGATGATGGCCGGGATGGCCTCCTCGGCCGTCAGCGGGGCCGCGCCCTCCAGCCCGAGGAGGCGCTTGGCCAGCAGCTTCAGGCTGGGCAGGATGTTCTGCGGGCGCAGGCCGATCTTGAGCGTGTTCTTGAGCGTCCACAGGGCAAAGAGCCAGATGAGGACGCTGCCGGCGAGCAGGAGGTAGGCCATACGCCGGCCGGCCCGGCTGAGACGATAGGTCTTTTCCTCCACGCTGGGCTGTTGTTCCACGTCCACTCCTCCATTAGAACATACGTAGTTGTTTCGGTCCCTCTTCCGCGGCCGGCCCCTCCTCCACGAGCGGGGGCGCGGCCAACGGCGCTTCGGACGGGACAGCCTGGGCCTCCGCCTCCAGCACCTCGTAGAGGCGGGCCAACAGGCGCGGGATCTTTTTAAAATCGGCCTCGGCGGCCGGCGCGGCGTTCATGTTGCGCAGGATATAGGCCGGGTGGTAGAGCGGCAGGTAGACGCACCGGCCCTCGCGGCGTGCCCGACCGTGCACCTGGGAGATCTTGGCCCCGGGAAAGTAGCGCTCCAGGGAATGGCGTCCCAGCGTGGCGATCAGCCGCGGGCCGATCAGCTCCACCTGGCGATCCAGGAAGTGCCGGCAGGTGGCCACCTCCTCCGGCAACGGATCGCGGTTGTTGGGCGGCCGGCACTTGACGACGTTGGCGATATAGACCTGCTCGCGGGTCAGGCCGATCAGGGACAACCAACGCTCCAGGAGATGGCCCGACGGCCCGACGAACGGCCGGCCCTGCTCGTCTTCATGCTGGCCCGGGCCCTCGCCGATGAACATGATCTCGGCATCCTCCGGGCCCTCGCCGGGGACCACATGCGTCCGCGAACGGTGCAGCTCACACGCGGTGCAGGCAGCGATCTGTCGATAGAGGTCCTGTAGAGCCGACATGGCCTTTTCCTCAGTCCGCAAACGGCCGTCCATATTCCACACTGCTTCCCCATTATACCGCAACTTTGTTCCACCTTCAACTTGACAAACCCCCACTCTTGCCTTATACTGGCCTGTGCCGTAAATCCTGGGGGCATAGCTCAGCTGGGAGAGCGCTACAATCGCACTGTAGAGGTCGGGGGTTCGAATCCCCCTGCCTCCACCAGGATCTCGGGGCTGTAGCTCAGTTGGGAGAGCACAACACTGGCAGTGTTGGGGTCAGGGGTTCGAATCCCCTCAGCTCCACCAAAAAGGCGACGCCGGCCGTATGGCCGGCGTCGCCTTTTTGGCGTTTGCGCGGGGCGGGGGCAAGCCCCGCACCTACAGGGCCACGAATGCGCCACGGCCGCCGCGGCCTCCCAACGCCTGTGCACCCTTGGGCATCCGCCTACCCCTCTTTCTCCGACAATGCCGGCTCAGCCGGCTTGCTCACCACCGTGGCCCCGTGCATGATGTCCGGCGGCTCGCGCTTGCTGATAAAGATGGCCACGATCAGGGCGATCAGCAGGATGACGGCGACGATGACGGCCACCGTGCGGGCCGCCCCGCCCGCGGCATGGACGCTCATGATCAGCGGAGCCACCAACAACGAGACCAGGTTCACCACCTTGATCATCGGGTTCAGGGCCGGGCCGGCCGTGTCCTTCAGCGGGTCGCCCACCGTATCGCCGATGATGCCGGCCTTGTGGCGCGGCGAACCCTTGCCCGTCCCGGCATCGCTGTCCACCAACTCGGACTCGATCTCTTTCTTGGCGTTGTCCCAGGCCCCGCCGGCGTTGGCCATGAAGACGGCCAACAATTGCCCCACGGCGATGATCCCCGCCAGGAACCCGCCCAGGGCCCTCTCCCCGATCAGGAAACCGACCACCACCGGGGTGATGATGCCCAGCATGGCCACGACGATCAGCTCGCGCTGCGCCGCGTCGGTGCAGATGCGCACCACCTTGCCGTACTCAGGCTTGACCTTGCCCTCCATCACACCCGGGATGCGGAACTGCTTGCGCACCTCCTCGATGATCAGCGCCGCGGCGCGCTCCACGGCCCGCAGCAGCACCGAACTGAAGAGGAACGGCAGCGCCCCCCCGATCAACAGTCCGATAAAGACCACCGGTTCGGCGATGTTCAGCCCGACAGCGCCCAGGCCGGTGATCTCGATAAAGGAGCCAAAGAGGCTCACCGCGGCGATCACCGCCGAGGCGATGGCGATGCCCTTGGTGATGGCCTTGGTCGTATTGCCGACGCTGTCCAGTTCGGCCAGCGTCGCCTTCCCCTTTTCATCAAAGTCCTCTTTGGACATCTCGGCGATGCCGCCGGCATTGTCGGCAATGGGCCCGAAGGCGTCCATGGCCAGGTTGTTGCCGGTGTGCGAGAGCATGCCGATGCCGGCCAGGGCCACCGAGTAGAGGATAAAGGTCACCGGCGCCACCTCGGCCGCCCGGAAGCTGCTGATAATCAGGCCGACGACCATCACGCCGAGCGCGCTAAAGATGCCGTTCTCGACCTTTTTCGTCCGGCGCCAGAGGAAAATGCCGAGCGCCAGTGCCAATACTGCCGCCGCGCCGATGATGATCGGCACGACGGCAGCCGGGATCGTGACCGAGTAGATGGCGATGGCCAGGATGATGTTCAGGGCGATGATCAGGATGGCCCAGACCGTGCTCTCGTAGCCCAAGGCCAGGCCGGCCAGGATCACCGTCGCCGGGCCGGTGCGCGTGGAGCGCACCACCCGGTTCACCGCCCCGGTGCCCCGCTGGGTGAAGGCCGCCGTGTACTTGTTGAACCCCACGGCCAGCAGGATGCCGGCCGCCGTGGCCGCAAAGAGCCGCAGGTCCCCCGCGTAGAACCAGGCCAGGAAGAAGAAGGAGGTGGTGGAGATGATCGAGGAGAGGTCGTACGACAGGTCCATCGCCCGGAAGGCGTCGCCCTTGGTGGGCCACAGCGACACGGCGTAGGTGCCGATGATGCTGGAAAAGACGCCGATGGCCCGCACCAGCAGCGGAAAGAGGATGTACTTGAAGCCGAGGTCGGGGGCGGCCTGCATAACCGCCAGCCCCAGGATCATCGCCGAGACGATGGTCACCTCGTACGATTCGAAGACATCCTCGGCCATGCCGGAAAAGTCGCCGACGTTGTCGCCCACCAGGTCGGCGATGGCCGCCGGGTTGCGGGGGTCGTCCTCCGGCACCCCGGCCTCCACCTTGCCCACCAGGTCGGCGCCCACGTCGGCGGCCTTGGTGTAGATGCCGCCGCCGACGCGCATGAACATTGCCAGCAGCGTCCCGCCGAAGCCAAAGCCCAGCAGGATCTGCGGCGCGTACTCGCCGTAGAGGACAAAGATGATCGTGCCCCCCAGCAGCCCCAGCCCGTCGGCCAGCATCCCGGCGATGGTGCCCGAGTGGTAGGCGATCCGCAGGGCCCCCTGGAAGTTGCCGAGGCGCGCCTGGTTGGCCACGCGCACGTTGCCCCGCGTGCCGATCATGCGCAGGCCGATCTGGCCGATCGCCAGGGAGCAGGCCGCGCCCAGCAGCAGGGCCGCGCCGCGGCCGATGGCGATCTTCCACATCATGTCCTCCGGTGGAACCACGCCCCCTTCGGCGGTGATGGCCCCGGGCAGGCGGGCGATGCCAAAGAGCAAGACGGCTAGGACAAAGGCCAGCGGGACGACGACCTCCATCTGCTTGTTCAGATAGGCCACGGCCCCCTGGCGGATGGCGTCGCCGACCTCCTGCATCCGCTTGGTGCCCGGATCCGCGCGCAGCACCCGCCGTGCCAGGAACCAGGCATACAGGAGGGCCCCGGCTCCTGTGAGCAGCACGGCGATCAGGCCGATCCGTTCGAACAGCGACTGAGCGTGTTGGAAACCGAGCATAGCTCCTCCTTTGTCACTGGCTATTGGGTTCGGTTATCGGGTATCGGGTACGAGGTGTGGTTCCCCCGATCGCCGATACCCAGTAACCGATACCCCCCGCATGACCTACCGCGAAACAAGATGGGCCACCGTCACCCCCTCCCCCCCATCGCGGTCCGGCGCCCCGGCAAACGACGCCACCAGGGGATGAGAGGAAAGGAGCTCCCGCACGACCTGGCGCAGCACGCCGGTGCCCTTGCCGTGGATGATGCGCACAAAGGGCAAACCGGCCAGGTAGGCATCGTTCAGGTAGCGGTCCAGCGCCTCCTCGACCTCGGCGACACGCAGGCCGCGAAACTCCATCTCCAGCGGGGCGCGGCGGGCGCTCAGCGTCGTCGGCGCCGACACCTCCCGGCGCTCAGCGGGCCGGCCGGCCTTGCGCAGGTCGCCCAGGGGCCGGCGCACCTTGAAGCTGCCGACCTGGACCTCGACCTGGCCCTCGCCGTCGGCCGGCCCCAGCACCTCGCCCACCGTCCCCAGTCCCTCCACCCAGACGGCGTCCCCCGCCTGCGGGCGGTCCTCCTTCTCCAGGAGGACCACATGCTCCTCCGGCGGGGCCGGCGGCACCTCGGGCACCAGGGACTCGACCTCGGCGACCTGCCGGCGGGCCTGGCTTAGCCACTCCCGCGTGGCGCCGGCCCGGGACAGCTCCCGCTCCAGGGCCTCGACCCGCTCATGGATCTCGGCCAGGGCCTTTTCGGCCTGCGCTTTGGCCTGGGCCAGCAATTCGTGGCGCTGCTTTTCGAACTCGCGGATCTCGCGTTCCAGCCGCCGGTCCATGTTGCGGGCATGGTCGCGCGCCTCACGTGCTTCCTCCAGGGCCAGGCGCGTCTCGCGGTGTTCCTGCTGGATCTGCTCCAGGAGGCTCTCCACCTGGAGGTCCTCCGCCCGCAGCCAGCCGCGGGCGCGCTCGATAAGGCCCGCGTCCAGGCCCAGCCGGCCGGCAATGGCCAGGGCGTTGGACCGACCGGGCAGGCCGATGGTCAGCACATAGGTGGGGGTGAGGTGCTCCACGTCGAACTCGACGCAGGCATTCTCGACCCCGGCCGTGGCATAGGCATAGGCCTTGATCTCCGAGTGGTGCGTAGTCACCAACGTCAGGCTGCCCCGCTCCAACAGGGCTTCGATCAGTGCCCGCGCCAGGGCGGCCCCTTCCACCGGGTCGGTGCCGGCCCCCAGTTCGTCCAGCAGGACCAGCGAGGAGGCATCGGCCTGCCCCAAGATCTGGATGATGCGGTTCATGTGCGCCGAGAAGGTGGACAGGCTCTGCTCGATGGACTGCTCGTCGCCGATGTCGGCAAAGACCTGGCGCATCACAGGGAGGCGGGCCCCTGGGGCGGCCGGCACATGCAGGCCGGCCTGCGCCATCAGCGTCAGCAGCCCCACCGTCTTCAGGGCCACGGTCTTGCCCCCCGTATTGGGGCCGGTGATGACCAGGACGCGGAAGGAACCGCCCAGGTACACATCGATCGGCACCACCGTGGCCGGGTCCAACAGCGGATGGCGCGCCTGTTGGAGAAAGAACGGTGCCTCGCCGCGCGGCAGGGGAGCAGCCTCCGGCCAGGTGGGAGACTCGGCGGCCGCCGTGGGGGGAAAGAGTTGGAACCGCTCCTCCTGCCGCACGACCAGCGCCGGCTCTACCCCCTGCATGGAGAGGCTCAGGCGGGCACAGGCCAGCACCAGATCGGCCTGGGCCAACGTGGCTACCGTCTCGCGGATCGAGTCTGCCGCCAGGGCCACCTGGCTGGAGAGCTCGCGGAGGATGCGGCGGACCTCTTCCTGCTCCTCGAGCTCCAGCTCGCGCAGCTCGTTGCCCATCTCGACCACTTCGAGCGGCTCGATATAGAGGGTAGCCCCGCTGGCCGAGTGATCGTGGACCAGGCCCCGGACGCTGCGCTTGCTGCCGGCCTTGACCGCCAGGACGTAGCGTCCCTGCCGCAGGGTGATGATGCCCTCCTGGAGGTGGGCGCGGTACCGGCCCAGGAGGGCCTGCATGCGCTCGTTGAGGCGGCCCTGCAAAGTATGGATCTGGGCGCGGAGCATGGCGAGGCGGGGGGAGGCGCTGTCCAGCACCTCCCCCTGGGGACCGATGCAGCGGTTGATCGCCTGTTGCAAAGGTGCGAGCGGGTAGAGCCCTGGGGCCAGGCGCTGCAGCATGGGGAAGGTAGCGTCCAGGCGCAGCAGGGCCTTCTGTAGCTGGCCGGCGGACTGCAGCGTGGCCAGGATATCCAGGAACTGCCCGGCCTCCAGCAGCCCCTCGCGCTCGGCGCGCTCCACCAGCGGGCGCACGTCGTGGGCGCCGCCAACGCTGATGGGCGACCCGGCGCGCAGCAGGCGCACGGCCTCGCTGGTGGCGGCCAGGCGCTGGCGAACCGTCTCGACCATCGTCGCCGGCTGCAGGGCCAGGGCCAATTCGCGGCCGGCCGAGAAGGAAGTCAATCGCGCCAGCCGTTCCAGAACCTTTGGGTACTCCAGGGCGTGCAGGGAAGGTTCGTGCATCGTCCGCCTAGCGCAAGAATGCCGGGAGCCCGGCCGGCAACCAGGGCCGAAGCAACGCCAGGAGCACAGGCCGGGCCGCGACCAACGCTTGCAGGATCGGCGCTCCCGGGCGTTGGCTCTTCAGGATCCCCAGAAAGGCCCATTCCTGCGGCCCCGGCGCCTTGAGGAGGGCATCCAGGATGTAAGCGAGGAAAGAGGTCAACAGGAAAGAGGTGAGCAGGCCCAGGACGATCCCCCCGGTCTTGTCCAGCCAGAGCAGCGAGGCCCGCAGGCGCACCTGGGCAAAAAGCGACGACAGGATGGCATAGAGGATGATGATGACCAGGGCAAAGACAACAAAGAAGCCCAGGGCGCTAGAGACGAACCCGCTCTCCCCGGTCGGCCCAACCTCGACCACCTGGGCCCCGACAAGGCGCGCTGCGGCGTCGCCGTACAGGGAAGCCAGGACCGCGGCCAGGTATAGGGAGATGAGGAACCAGATCTCCCGCAACAACCCCTGCCAAAAACCCAGGGCAACCAGCCCCAGGAAGACCAGGGCCAGAAAGAGGTCCAACCAGGGGATCAATGCCATGATCTGCATTCCTGTCCTCCTCCGTGTTTCCGGGATAAACACAGCACCGCGGTCGAGGCCACTGCCAGGGCGCCCACCGGGAGGACGACCGCGCTGTCGTTCCTGCTCATGAAGGTTGTAGCGATGCTGCCGGTCCTGTTGATCTCTGCAAGATCCCCAAGGTGCATGCGGATTTCGGATTCAAGATAGTAGAGCGAGCTACGCAGGAGTCAGTAAAACCGGCTACAGCATACCTTTTTTGTGCTTACTGTCAAGTTTCCGGGGAACAAAGCGGGCCACAGATACACAGACCCCACCCCCTTGATATCCGTGCATCCGTGGCCGAACCCGTATGCTGTGGGCGACACAGGTTTTGAACCTGTGACCTCTTCCGTGTGAAGGAAGCGCTCTCCCACTGAGCTAGTCGCCCGGCGGCGGACATTATAACACAACTCTTCGGCCGGTGCAACTATTTTGTTCTCCGCTCCCTGCGCTAGAGGCGGTGCCGGCCGGAGGCGAGGATGAGCCAGAACCGTTCGTCGGCCTGGAGGGGTTCCAGGTCGGGATCGCGGGCCAGCCAGTCGGCGCACTCCGGGAGGTGCTCGACCGCCTGCCGGACCAGGCGCAGGGCCTCGTCGGGCCGGCCGCGCAGCATGGAGAGGATCGCCTGGCCACAAGCATCCTCGGGGACAAGCAGGCCGGCCGCCCGGTCCAGGTGCTCCTCTCCTCCGGGTATGCCGGCCCGGTTCAGCAAGCCGGCCAACCGCAAATGGGGCCAGGCATCCTCCGGGTCGCAGGCCGCAGCCCGCAGGTAGGCGGAGAGGGCCTCCCGGGGCCGGCCCAGGGCATCCATGTCCAGCCCCAGGCCATAGTGCGAAAGGGCATCCTCGGGCTCGGCCCGCAGGGCCTGGCGATAGGCTTCCAGCGAGGCCACGAGGTCGTCGCGCAGGTATTGGACGACACCCAGGGCCCGCGGGAAAGCCACCTCGTCGGGGTCCAACTCGCCGGCCCGGCGATAGGCGGCGGCGGCTTCATCGTAGCGGCGCAGCCCCTGCATCACGCCGCCGCGCCCAAAGTGGGCCCAGGCCAGGTCTGGGGACAGGCGCAGGGCTTGGTCGAAGGCCACCAAGGCCTCTCCCGGCCGGCCCAGCGCCTCCAACACCTCCCCCAGCCCGCAGTGCACCTGGGGGTTGTCGGGGTCCTGGACCAGTGCGGACAGGTAGGCGGTGAGGGCCTCCTGGTACCGGCCGGCCAGGTAGAGGGCGTGGGCCTGGGTCCATGGTTCGGGCGGCGTATCCATCGCTATCTCGCAACAACGTAGGGGCACGGGTGCTCCGTGCCCCTACAGACTGCGATCACCGAACTCGGGCCGCAACAGGCTGCGGCGGCGTGTCCCTACAGTTGCGCGAGCAGTTCCTTGCGCTTGGCGTCGTACTCCTCGGCGGTAATGATGCCGTCGTCGAGGAGTTGCTTGAGCTGCTTCAACCGCTCGGGCACGGTCGGCTGGGGCTGGGAACGGGCCAGGATCTGCTGCTTCTTGGCCTCGTACTCCTCGTCGGTGAGGATGCCCTGGTTGTGCAGGCTCTCGATCTGCTGGAGGGGATCAGGAGCAGCCGGGGCCGCCGGGGCCGGCGGCTGCATCGCCTGGGCCACCTGCCCGGCGACGGCACCGGCCACGGGGAACATCGTCGCCCCGCCGACCACGGCGCCGACGATGGGGTTCATCACCCCACCGGGCTGCGCCGCAGCGTCGCCCACCGCCCGGGCGGCCTTGAAGCGCATGTAGGCGTTCAGGTCACCGATAGCGCCCATCTGCGCCCGCTCGTCGATGGCCTTTTCTACCTCCTCCGGGACAGTGATGGCGGTGATATAAAAGGCCTTGAGCACGATGCCCAGGGCGGCAAAATCGTCGGTCATCTTGACCCGGACCGCCGCGGACAGCTCATCGTATTTGCCCGTCAGGTCCAGCACCGAGGTGAGGTTCTCCCCCAGCAGGTCGGCAAAGCGGGACACGAGCATGCCGCGCAGGTACTCCTCCAACCGGTCCGTCGTGTAGACGCCCTGGGTGCCGGCGATCTTGTTGACAAAGAGTTGCGCATCCGACACCTGCATAGCGTAGGTGCCAAATGCGCGCAGCCGGACGATGCCGAAATCCTTGTCCCGGAACGGCAGCATCTGCGGCGTGCCCCACTTCATGTCGATGAACTCGCGCATGTTGACGTAGATGACCTCGGCCCGGAAGGGGCTCTTGCCGCCGAAGGGCAGCGAGATCAGGTTGGCCAGGAGTGGGATGTTGGCCGTGGTCAGGGTGTGCCGGCCCGGGCCCAGCACGTCCAGGGCCTTGCCGTCGCGGAAAAAGACCGCCAGTTGGCTCTCGCGCACCACGCACTGCGAGCCCAGGCGAAACTCGCCGGAGCCCTGTTCGGGGATGCGGTGAATGATGTGCTTCCCGCTTTCGTCCAGAAACTCGATTACATCCAGGATTGCCATGGGGGTTCCTCCTCTTGGCAAACGTTCGCTCGTTTGCTTCAGCCGGTCGAGAATTGCCTGTCGTTACGATCCGCCGCTGGTGTCGGTAGCTGCCGGCGGGGGCGGGGTAGGGGGCGCCTCCGGGGCCGGCGTGGGCACCGGCTGGGCGCCGGTGAGCACGTCCCGGCGGCGGTCCACCTGCTCGTGCAGCCCGGTCAAGGTCGCCCGCAGGGTGCGCAGGGCCGGCTTCACGTCACCTTCCCCCGCCACGGCATGGACAAAGGACTGGACGTCGGCGGCTATCTTGTCCACCCCCTCCAGGAGCAAAGCGTCATAGTTGTAAAGGGCGTCCAGCTCCTTGTCGCCGATCTTGATCGCGTCGAACCAGCCGGTATAGCCGTAGACGGCGGTGCGCAGGCGGTCGGCCAGCAGTTGCAGCTTCTTCTGCACGCGGTCGACATCGTCCATCAGGTCCAGCCCGCCGGCCATGCCGAGGAGCTCCTGCTGGGCCTCGCTCAGGCGCTTGCGCTGCTGGTCCAACTGGGCGGCGATGTAGTCGCGCAGGAGCTTGTCGGCGTCCCGACGCATCTCCTTCTCCAGGTAGCCGCCGTACCCGGGGATGCGGCTGGCGAGGCGCTTGAGGGCATTCTCGTCACGGGCTCTGAAGACCTGCTCGCGGAAATCGGTCATGGGTCTGCCTCCTTCTTGCTTGTGAAAGTCCGGCCAGGCTGGTTCTACTACGCCCATCGTCCCCCAAAGTTGCAGCAGTTACATTCTACCCGATTTGCCGACAAATGTAAAGGCGCAGGCGCCCCCAACCTCTATTCGCAAAAGCGCAAACGAGGGTGCTCTCGGTAGTAGCGGACCTGGGTCTCGGTGTTCAACTCCTCCCCAACTTGGGCGCAGGCCTCCAGAAAGGAGCGCGCCTCGC
>CAZQFV010000022.1:0-1941 GCA_964592645.1 uncultured Chloroflexia bacterium | reverse complement strand
GCGCCTCGCCGAGGGCCACGCCGAACAGGTCCGGGAGCAGATCGCTTTCCCCATACCATTGCAGGGCCAGGACAAAGGAGAGCGCGCCGCGGGGAGCCTGCTCCAGGGCCACCTCCAGCAGCTCGGGCTGCCGGCCGACCAGCAGGGTGAGCAGAGCTTTTTCGCCCGGAAGGAGGCGCGACAGCGCCTTGCGCGGCAGCCCCAGCAGCGTTCCCAGGGCAGCGGCCAGCGGCGCCGACGCCCGGTCCACGGCCACCACTGCCTGGAGCCCCAGGTCCAGGGACTTGGCCAGGGCCTGGAAACGCAGCAGGGTCACGGCGACCACCGCCGGGGTGATCTCGAGTTGGCCGCGCGGCATAATATGCAGGCCATCGTCACCGGCCGTTCCCAGGACAACGATGCCGGCATCGGCATAGACCTGCTCTTTGAGCCCCAACTCGGCCCCGGACGGAAACTCCTGGTAGCGCTGGGCCACGAGCAAGCCGGCCCGCGCCTCTTCGAACTCCGCCTCCGAAGCGGCGAACCCCAGGGCCTGCAAGTAGTGGCTCTCGGCCTCCTTCCAGTGGTTCAGGCCCAGATGGCTGGCCCCGGCCAGGTTGTGCACGCGCCAATCGGCCCGGTGCGACTCCAGCGGTCCGCGCAAAAGGTCCAACGACTCCAACAAGCGCCCCTGGACATAGTGGATGTAGGCCATCTCGTACAGGGCCGCGGTATCGTCGGGAGACAGGGACAAGCAATGCCGAAAAGCCTCCAAGGCCTCCTCGTAGCGTTCCAACTCCACCAGGATGTAGCCCAGGTTGAAGTGGGCGGCGTAGTGCCCTTCCAGGCGCGCTACGATCCGGAAAGCATCGCAGGCTTTCATCAGCAGCCCACGGCGTTGGTAATGATAGCCGAGGGCCTCATAGGCGGCGGCAAACCCCGGATCGACATCGACCGCGCGCCGATACTCGGCCAGGGCCTCGTTGACGCGCCCAGCCCGTTCCAGGGCCATCGCCCGCTCATAGTGCTCGCTTGCTTCCGTGCGGCGGAAATCGTCCACAACACTCTCCAGGGATCAGCGAAAGAAAACGTCGCCGGAGCCCAACAGTTGCGCCAAAAAAATGAGCAGGCCCACCAAGCCCACCAGCAATAGCCCCACCAGGATGATCAGCCAGGCATCGACCGCGCTCGAATCCTGGCCCAGCCCCAGGAGACCGCGGACCGTCTCCGCGACCCGCTGCCCCCACGTCCGCCGCGGTTGATCCAGCACCGGCCCACGGGGGCGGAACTGATCTCGCCAAAAGCCGATAAACTGCCGCCATCGGGATGGCGGCCCCGCACCCGGGCCGGCCTCCACCGGCGCGGCTGGGCCCGCCTCCAGATCGGCCACCGCCCCCTCTGCCCCAGGCACAGGGGCCGCCAGGCCGGCGGCGTCCGCGGCATCCCCAGGCGACACCTCGGCCAGGCGGAATCCGCACTGGGAGCAGAAGCGCGCCAGGGGCGAGACGCCGACGCCACACGCCGGGCAGGTGATGCCCTGGCGCTCGGCAACCGGTTCCACAAAGCGGTCACGGATCCAACTGGCAATCCGGTCGTCCCGCCGCGCAAAGAGCCCGGGAGAACTGGCGGCCACTTGGCGGCAAGATGAGCACAGTTCCTCGTCGCCGGGCTCCAGGACCGCGCCACAGCGCCCACACAGGCGGACCTCTTCCTCCTCGGCGAGGCGCCGCAGAAGCTGCTGGGCCGCCGCGCAAAAGGGACAAGGCTGCCCCGGCCGGGGCAACTCAGCTCCGCAGTTTGGGCACCGACTCTCTGTAGCCATGCTGCCCTCGACGATCACGCTGTCCACGTAGCCTTCGCGGAGCATTGTACTACAACCCCTGTCAACCCGCAACATGACCTACGAAAGCGTTACGGGTTGGGGACAAGGGCATCCGGCACCTCCTGTACAATGGGCCACTC
>CAZQFV010000021.1:0-70384 GCA_964592645.1 uncultured Chloroflexia bacterium | reverse complement strand
TTCCATTATCTCATACCAAATCCCAAGGGTCAAGCCCCAGCTGAAGCGGCCTAACTACTGATTAGACTGCCACCCGGCCTGCTAGAACCCCATTACGGGGTAGTTGGAGAGCGATTTTTCCATCGAAAACACTTCCCCAAGGGGTTAGATGGACAAATCTCTGCCAAATCCTCCGGCTGGATGTGTTAGGAAGCCCGTGGACTATCCGAAACGTGTAGGTGGTCGAAACAGGTAGCGGCCAAATCCCCTTGCGCTATCTACCGCACACTTGACGCAATAAGGAGAACCTGCTATAATGACGGCGAGGAGTTCGTTCGTTGCTTATATTATACCACATCGGCCCACGCCATGCAAGCATGAAAAGCGAGAGAAGGGGAGAAAAGCAAGGGAGGGAGAACCGATGGATCATCGCCCCAAGAGACTGCTGGATCAGGTCCGCGACACCATTCAGCTCAAACACTACTCCCCGCGTACGGGAGAGACCTACCTCTTTTGGATCAAGCGCTATATCCTTTTTCATCAGAAACGCCACCCCCGCGAAATGGGCGCCGCCGAGATCGAGGCCTTCCTGACCCACCTGGCCGTGGAGCAACGCGTCGCTGCCTCCACCCAGAACCAGGCTCTCTGCGCGCTGCTCTTTCTCTACCGCGAAGTGTTACAGCACGAGGTGGGCAACATCCAGGCCGTCCGGGCCCGCCGCTCTCGCCGCCTCCCTACCGTCCTGACCCGCGAGGAAACCCTGCGCGTCATCGGCTTTCTCCCCGGCACCTACCAGCTCATGGCCAAGCTACTCTACGGCTGCGGTCTGCGCCTGAAGGAATGCCTGCAACTGCGCGTCCAGGACATCGACTTTGCCCAACACCAGGTCATCGTCCGCGCCGGCAAAGGGGACAAGGACCGGGTCACCATGTTGCCCGATAGTGTCGTCCCCTTCCTGCAAGAACACCTGCGCCACGTCAAGCGGCTGCACGACCAGGACCTGGCCCGCGGCTACGGCCGCGTCGACCTGCCCTCTGCCCTGGACCGCAAGTACCCCCACGCCGACCGCGAGTGGCCCTGGCAATACGTCTTCCCGGCTTCCAAACTGTCCCGCCATCCCCAGACCGGCCTGCTCTGCCGCCACCACATCCACGAGAGCGCCCTGCAAAAGGCCGTCCGCCGGGCAGCCCAAGAAGCCGGCCTACCCAAGCGCATTTCTTGTCATACCTTCCGCCACTGCTTCGCCACCCACCTCCTGGAAAACGGCTACGACATCCGCACCGTCCAGGAGCTCCTGGGCCATAAGGACGTGAAAACGACGATGATCTACACCCACGTCCTCCACCGCGGCGCTTTGGCCGTGCGCAGCCCGCTGGACTCGTAGATCATCCGCTCACCGCGCCGGCCGCACCACGACGTTCACCAGACGCCTGGGCACGACGATGACCTTGACGACCTCCTGCCCCTCCAGGAACGGCTGCAGCCGCTCCAGCGCCAGCGCCTGCGCCCGCACCTCGGCCTCGGACAGGTCCGCCGGCACCCGCAGTTGGGCCCGGACCTTGCCGTTGACCTGCACCGCCAGCTCGACCTCCTCCAGGACGGTCAGCGCTTCCTCATAGGCCGGCCAAGGCTGCTCATGCACGCTGTAGGGCCGGCCCAGCCGCGCCCACAGCTCCTCGGCGATGTGCGGGGCCAGCGGGGCCAGCATGCGCACCAGGGCATCGATGGCCTCGTCCCAGGCCGGCGTGCTGCGCAGGCGCGTCTCTCGCACCTTCATCAGCACGTTGACCAGCTCCATCAGCCGGGCGATCATGGTATTGAACTGAAACTTTTCGATATCTGCCGTCGCCGCCTTGATCGTGCGATGGGTGACGCGGCGCAGGGCCTTCTCCTCCATGTCGGCCGGCTTTTCCTTCGCCGGGGGCTCCTCCACCACCAACGTCCAGGCCCGGTTCAGGAAGCGCTGCACCCCCTCGATGCCCTGGCTGCTCCAGGGGCCGCCCTCTTCCCACGGGCCGATGAACATCAGGAAGCAGCGCACTGTGTCGGCGCCGTACTGGCCCACCAGGTCGTCCGGGGCAACGACATTGCCCCGCGACTTGCTCATCTTTTCGCTGTCCTCGCCCAGGATGATGCCCTGGTTGAAGAGCCGCTCCATCGGCTCGCCGAACCACACCAGCCCCATGTCGCGCAGCACCTTGGTGAAGAAACGGGTATAGATCAGGTGCATCGTGGCGTGCTCGACGCCGCCGGTGTACTGGTCCACCGGCAGCCAGTAGCGGCCAACCTCGGGGTCCCAAGGGTGCTCGCCGTCCCGAGGGCTCAGGTAGCGGTACTGGTACCATGAGGAGCAGACGAAGGTGTCCATGGTATCGGTCTCGCGCTCGGCCGGCCCGCCGCACTGCGGGCAGGTGGTGTGCAGGAAGCCGGCGTGGTACTTGAGCGGTGATTCGCCGGTGGGCCGAAAGTCGACATCGTCGGGCAGGAGCACCGGCAGGTCCTTCTCCGGGACCACCACCGTCCCGCACTTGGCGCAGTAGACGATGGGGATCGGGGCACCCCAGTAGCGCTGGCGGGAGATCAGCCAGTCGCGCAGCCGGTAGTTCACGGCGAAACGGCCGTACCCCTGCTCGGCCAGCCAGGCCGTGACCCGGCGCACGGCCTCCTCCCCCGGTGTGCCGGAGAAGGCGCCGGAGTGGATCATCGTCCCGTGCTCGGCGTGGAAGAGGAGGTCGCGATAGAAGCCGTGGGCGGCGAGCATCTCCATCACCGTGCGGAAGCGGCCGGCCGGCGCATAGATCTCGGCGCAGCGCGCCAGGATCCGGCGGTCCGCGGCGGCCGAGTCCAGCGCCTGTTCACCGTCGGCGAAGAAAAAGGTCCAGCCGCGGCCGACCACCTCGCACCAGTGGCCGGGCCGGATGTGGGCGCGCGCCAGCGCCGCGTAGCGCTCCAGTTGCTCGTCCCCGCGGAGGGTGACGAAGAGGGCTTCGCCCAGATCCTTGTACGGGCCGGTGGCAAAAGAGATCCCCGCCGCCGCCAGGGCTTCCACGAACCCCTCGCCCATCGCACCGGGGTAGACAAAGCTCCGGGCCTGCCCGTCGGTGCGGTCGATGACCGGGATGATCGGCAGGCCGTACTTCAGGGCAAAGGCCAAGTCGCGCTCGTCGTGGGCCGGCACGGCCATGATCGCGCCGGTGCCGTAGGTCATCATGACATAGTCGGCGATCCAGACGGGGACCTTTTCCCCGTTGACCGGGTTGATGGCATACCCGCCGGTAAAGACGCCGGTCTTTTCCTTTTCCGTGGACAGGCGCTCGATCTCGCTCTGCCGGCCGGCCTGGGCCTGGTAGTCGCGCACCTCGTCGGCATGCTCCGGCGTGGTCAACTGCGCCACGAGCGGGTGCTCGGGGGCCAGCACCATGAAGGTCGCCCCCCAGAGGGTGTCCGGGCGGGTGGTAAAGACCTCGATATCCGCGGCCCCGGTGACGGGGAAGACGACATTGGCCCCCTCGCTCCGGCCGATCCAGTTGGTTTGCATGGCCCGCACGCGCTCGGGCCATTCGATCCGGGAAAAGTCCAGCAGTTCGTCGGCATAGTCGGTGATCTTGAAGAACCACTGGTTCAGGTCTTTTTTGATCACCGGGGTGCCGCAGCGCTCGCAGTGCCGATCCTCGCCCCAGACCTGCTCGCGGGCCAGGGTGGTGTTGCAGGTTGGGCAAAAGTCCACCGGGGCGTACTTGCGGTAGGCCAGGCCGCGTTTGTAGAACTCGGCAAAGAACCACTGCGTCCAGCGGTAGTACTCCGGGTCGGAGGTGATGGCCTCGCGGTCCCAGGCCCACATCGCGCCCATTGAGCGTAGCTGCCGACGCATGCGCTCGATGTTGGCATAGGTCCACTCCTTGGGGTGGATGCCGTGTTTGATGGCGGCGTTCTCGGCCGGCAGGCCAAAGGCGTCGAACCCGATGGGGAAGAAGACATTGTAGCCGCGCATGCGCATGTAGCGGGCCCGCGCGTCGGATGGGGCCATCGCGTACCAGTGGCCCAGGTGCAGGTCGCCCGAGGGGTAGGGCAGCATGGTCAGGAAGTAGAACTTGGGCCGCGTCGGGTCTTCGCGGGTGCGGTAGAGCCCACTTTCCTCCCAAGCCTTCTGCCATCGGGCTTCGACCTCGGTAGCGTTGTAGCGATCGGCCATCGGGAACCTCCTGGAGCGAATCGGCGCGAGCGAGGATGTCTCCCGGCCGGCGCCAAGCTACATCAAAGCACCTCCACCCCGGCCAGGGAGGAGGCGCTCCACTGTCTGCGGGGCCAGTATAGCAGCATTCCGGTGCGCTGTCAACCAAACTTGCATCTCTGCCAAATTGTGCTATAATCTCCCTGCCGCGGAAAGCGCGGCAAAATTATGCACGCCCCCGGACCGCGGGAGCCGTGCCCCGCCGACGGCCGGCGGGGTTCTCCCCGGGATGAGGGGGGCGGCGGACAAAAACGGAGGAGGTTTGTCCATGGAGCAGCAGCGGGAACCGATCGTTACCATGAAGGCCTTGCTGGAGGCCGGCCTGCATTTTGGGCACCAGACGCGCCGCTGGAACCCCAAAATGAAGCGCTACATCTTTGCCAAGCGCGAAGGCATCCACATCATCGACCTGCAAAAGACGCTCGTCAACCTGCGCAAAGCCTACGACTTTGTCGTCGACCTGGCGGCCAGCGGGCGCAAGGTCATCTTTGTCGGCACCAAGAAGCAGGCCCAGACAGCCATCGCCGAGGAGGCGATCCGCTGCGGCATGCCCTACGTCAACTACCGCTGGCTCGGCGGCACGCTGACCAACTTTGTCACCATCCGCAGCCGGCTCGATTACATGGAGGAGCTGCTGTCCCGCCAGGCCACGGGCGAATTGGCCCTCCTGCCCAAGAAGGAGGCCAAACGCTACGAGGAGACACTGGAGAAGCTGCAGCGTGTCCTGGGTGGGCTGCGCGAGCTCAGCGAGCTGCCGGGGGCGATCTTTGTGATCGACCCGCACCGCGAGCACATCGCCGTCGTCGAGGCCAACAAGCTGGATATTCCGGTCGTGGCCATCGTCGACACCAACTGCGACCCCGATCTCATCCGCTATCCCATCCCGGGCAACGACGACGCCATCCGCGGCATCCGCCTGATCAGCAGCAAGATCGCGGACGCCGTCATCGAGGGGCAGCAGCGCCGCGAGACGCTGCAGGCCGAGGCCACCATGGAGCGGCCGGCGGCCTATGACCTGGGGCGCAGGAAGGGGGACGAGGAAGAGGGCGAGGAGTGGGAAGAGGGCGAGGAGCCGGTGGTCTGATCTGGAGGTTACGGTGGAAATTAGCGTCGAAATGGTCAAAGAGTTGCGCGGGCGCACCGGCGCCGGCGTCAAGGATTGCCGCAACGCCTTGGTCGAAACCCAAGGGGATATGGAAGCCGCCATGCGCCTGCTGCGCGAAAAGGGGCTGGCCGCCGCCGCCAAGCGGGCCGGGCGCGCCGCCCACGACGGGCGGATCGAGTCCTATGTCCATCCGGGCAACCGCATCGCCGTGCTCATCGAGGTCAATAGCGAGACCGACTTTGTCGCCCGGACCGAGTCGTTCGTCAACCTGGCGCACGAGCTGGCTATGCAGGTCGCTGCGGCCAACCCGCGCTATGTCTCCAAGGAAGATGTGCCCGCGGCGGTGTTGGAAGAGGAGCGGGCCGTCTACCGCAGCCAGATCGAGGGCAACAAACCCCCGCAGGTGGTCGAGCGCATCGTCGAGGGTAAGCTGTCCAAGTTCTACGAAGAGGTTTGCCTGCTGGAGCAGCCCTATATCCGCCAGCCGGAGCGCAAGGTCAAGGACCTGGTGACCGAGTTGATCGCCCAGGTGGGCGAGAACATTGTCGTCCGCCGCTTTGTCCGTTACGAGTTGGGGGCCTAGCGGACCCACGAGGGGTTCAGATGGCCGAGGCCAAGTACCGCCGCATCCTGGTCAAGATGAGCGGCGAGGCCCTGATGGGCTCGGCCGGCTTTGGCATCGACCCCGACGTCGTCCGCTTCGTCGCCGAGCAGATCGAGTCGGCGGTGCGCCGCGATGTCCAGGTGGCCGTGGTCATCGGCGGCGGCAACATCTGGCGGGGCACGGACGCCGCGGCCCACGGCATCGAGCGCGCCCAGGCCGACAACATGGGCATGCTGGCCACGGTGATCAACGCCTTGGCTCTGCAGGACGCCCTGGAGAAGCGCGGCACCTTCACCCGCGTCCAGACGGCCATCCACATGGAGGCCGTCGCCGAGCCCTATATCCGCCGCCGGGCCATCCGCCACATGGAGAAGGGCCGGGTGGTGATCCTGGCCGCGGGCACGGGCAACCCCTACTTCACTACCGACTCGGCGGCGGCGCTGCGGGCCCTGGAGGTCGAGGCCGACATCATCCTCATGGCCAAGAACGGCGTGGACGGGGTCTACGACGATGACCCCCGCCGCAACCCCGCGGCCCGCAAGTTCGAGCGCCTGACCTTTCTGGAGGCGATCAACCGCGGGCTGCAGGTGATGGACCTGACCGCGCTGACGCTGTGCATGGACAACGACATGCCGATCATTGTCTTTAACGTGCAGGCCGCCGGCCAGATCGAGCGCATCATCCTGGGCGAGCAGGTGGGCACGCTCATCTGCCGGAACGCCGACGATCCGCCGCCCTGGGAGCGGCGGGGCCGAGGATAAGGCCGGTTCCGGGCCGCGAGGGGGTCTACGGCCGGCCGTGCCGGCCCCTTCCCGGCGAGCGGACAAGTGCGGAGGCAACGATGATCAACGAGTTCCTGGCCGATGCCGAATCGCGGATGAAAAAGAGCGTCGAGGCGCTGCGCGAGGAGCTGGTCACGCTGCGCACCGGGCGGGCCTCGCCGGCGCTCGTCGAGCACCTCCTGGTCAACTACTATGATGTGCCCACGCCGCTGATCCAGATCGCCGGCATCACCGCGCCCGAGCCGCGCCTGCTGGTGATCCAGCCGTGGGACCTGAACTCGCTCAAAGACATCGAGCGAGCCATCCTGACCTCGGAGCTGGGGCTGACCCCATCTTCCGACGGGCGGGTTATCCGTCTGGCGATCCCCTACCTGACGGAGGAGCGCCGCCGGGAGTTGGTGAAGCGGGTCCATCAGCGGGTGGAAGAGTGCAAGGTGGCCCTGCGCAACATCCGGCGGGATGTCATCGCCGATATGGAAGAGGCCAAGAAGGAAAAGATGATCAGCGAGGACGACCTCTTCCGGGGCAAGGACAAACTGCAGGAAGTTACGGAAAAGTACTATGATCTCGCCGACGAGGTGGGCCGGGCCAAAGAGAAAGAGATCATGGAAGTCTGAGGGGCCCTGATGAAGGAGCGCCGGGAGGAGGGCCAACTGTCCCGACCGCGGCACATTGCCATCATCATGGATGGCAACGGCCGTTGGGCGCGTCGGTGGGGCCTGCCGCGGCTGGCCGGACACCGTGCCGGCACCGAGAACATCCGCCGGATCGTCGAGGGGTGCGTGGAGGAGGGGGTCGAGGTCCTGACCCTCTATGCTTTCTCCACCGAGAACTGGGCGCGCCCCCGGGACGAGGTGGAGGGGTTGCTCAAGATCATCGCCGACGTCATCGACCGGGAAACGGAGAACCTGCTGCGCAACGGGGCGCAGTTGCGGCACATCGGCCGCCTGGAGGGGCTGCCGGAAGACCTGCGGCAGAAGGTGCTGCGGGCGATCGAGCGCACCCGCGAGAACAACCGTCTCATCCTGAACGTGGCCTTTAACTACGGTGGGCGGGCCGAGATCGTCGACGCCGCCCGCCGGGCGATCCAGGCCGGCCTGGCCCCCGAGGAACTGACCGAACAGCGGCTGGCCTCTTTCCTCTACACGGCCGGCTGCCCGGACCCCGACCTGATCATCCGCACGGCCGGGGAGATGCGCCTGAGCAACTTTCTCATCTGGCAGGCCGCCTACAGCGAGTTCTACGCTACCCCCACCCTGTGGCCCGATTTCGACAAGCAGGAGCTGCGCAAGGCCATCGCCGCCTACGGCCAGCGGGTGCGCAAGTTCGGGGGGCTGGTGGAAGAGCGGCAGCCCGCAGGGGGGTAAACCTTGCTCCGGCTTCGCCTCTTGAGCGCGTTGGTGCTCATCCCCGCCGTCCTGGCGATCGTTGCCCTGGGCGAGCCCTGGCTGGCCCTGCTCGTGGCCCTGGTCGCCGCCGTTTCGCTGGAAGAGATCTACCGCCTCTTTGCCGTTGTCGGCCACCGGCCGGTGCGCTGGGCGGGCTACGCCGGCGCCGCGCTGATCCTGTTGGCGGCGTTGCGCCCCAGCGCGGCCGGCCTCGGCGGTGCCGTGGCCGCGGCCATCGCCCTGACCCTGGTGGGGCAACTGGCCCGCCGCGACCATGGGGGCGCCCTCACCGACTGGGCGCTGACCCTCTCCGGCACCCTCTACGTGGCCTGGACGATGGCCCACCTGATCCTGCTGCGCGACCTGGCCGAGCCGGACTTTTCGCCCCCCTTCTGGCAGGCGCTTGGCGCCCCGCCCCTGGGCGCGGGGGCCTGGTGGATTTTGAGTGCCTTCCTCATGGTGTGGCTCTGTGACACGGCGGCCTATTTCGTGGGCGCGCGCTGGGGCCGGCACAAGATGAGCCCCTATGTCAGCCCCAAGAAGAGTTGGGAAGGGGCGTTGGCCGGGTTCCTCACCAGCATCGGCGTGGCCGTGGCCCTGGTGCCGCTCCTGCGGCTACCCCTGTCCTACGGCTGGGCGGCCCTGCTGGGGGCCTTGGTCGGCATCGTCGGGCAGGTGGGCGACCTGGCCGAGTCGCTCCTCAAGCGCCAGGTCGGCGTCAAGGACTCGGGCAAGCTCATCCCCGGCCACGGCGGCATGCTCGACCGGGTGGACAGCCTGCTCTTTGCCGTGCCGGCCGTGTACTATTTCCTGCAGGTGGTATTGCGGTGAAACGCCTGGCGGTCCTGGGCAGCACCGGCTCCATCGGCCGGCAGACGCTGGAGGTGGTGGCGGCCAACGGCGGCGCCTTCTCCGTGTATGGGCTGGCAGCCCGCGGCGATGTCGAGCTGCTGCGGCAGCAGGCGGCCGAGTTCGGCGCCGCCTGCGTCGTCCAGGGCGATCCGGCGACGCCGATGGCCGATTTCCCTATGCCGGTCCTCTACGGCGAGGAGGGCCTGGTGGCCCTGGCCGGCGCCCCGGAGGTGGACCAGGTCGTGGTGGCCACCAGCGGCGCGGCCGGCCTGGCCCCCACGCTGGCGGCCATCCGCGCCGGCAAAGAGGTGGCCCTGGCCAACAAAGAAGCGCTGGTGATGGCCGGGGAGCTGGTGATCGCCGAGGCCCGGGCGCACGGCGTCATGCTGCGGCCGATCGACAGCGAGCACAGCGCGCTGTGGCAGTGCCTGCAGGGGGAGGACCTCCAGGCGGTGGAGCGGCTGGTCCTGACCGCCTCGGGGGGGCCGTTCCGCGATTGGCCGGCCGAGCGCATGGCCGGCGTGACCCCGGAGGAGGCGCTGCGCCATCCCACCTGGAGGATGGGGCCCAAGATTACCGTGGACTCATCCACCCTGTTCAACAAGGGGCTGGAGGTGATCGAGGCCCACTGGCTCTTTGGGCTGCCCTATGAACGCATCGCCGTGGTCGTGCACCCCCAGAGCATCGTCCACTCCATGGTCGAGTTCCGCGACGGCTCGATCAAGGCGCAGATGGGTTCGCCCGACATGCGCCTGCCGATCCAGTACGCCCTGGGCTACCCGGCGCGGCTGCCGCGGCGCTACACCGGCCTGGACTGGGCGACGGCCGGCCCCTTGACCTTTGCCCCGCCCGACGAAGAGCGCTTCCCCTGCCTGCGGCTGGCGCGAGAGGCCGGCGCGGCCGGGAGCACCTTCCCGACGGTGCTGGCGGCCGCCGACGAGGTGGCCGTGGAGCTCTTCTTGGCACGGCGGATCGGCTTCTTGGACATTCCCCGCCTGATCGCGGGCGCGCTGGCCGCCCACCGGCCGGAGGGCGCGCTGGACCTGGAGTCCATCCGCGCCGCCGACGCCTGGGCCCGGGAGTGGGTGCGCCGGCACGCCGAATGAGGCCGATCCGGGAGCCCCGCTCCCGCGGCCCGGCGATGGACAACGGCTAGACTGTCGGGCTTGGCACCTCACTCATCCCCGAAGACGATGGTCGAGTGCTTGGCTTTGCCCACTACCCGCAGCCGCACGCAGTGCGCCCTCTCCACCCCCGCCGATCCCGAAGCGAAGGCCCTTTCCATCATCCGAGCGCTGGCTTGGAAGTCGGCTTTTGTCGCCTGGGGGCGGAGCGCTTTCAGCGCCCTGCTCACTTCGCGGCGCAGGAGCTCGGCGATGCCCGGGCCGCGCATCTCCAGCATGTACATTCCGTCTCCGAGCAGCTCGTGCCCCAAGAGCACGTCGAGGTGCTCGTCGGCCATGGCCGCCCGGCAGAAATCCTGCACATCGCCGTCGCGGATGCTGAGCGGAGCCTCCAGGAAGAAGGGGTCCCGCGGATTGTCGGGCATCACCAGGTGACAGCGCAGGATCGGGAAGGCCCCCTGCAAGAAGGCGTTGGCGCAGAACATCCAGGGGCGTTCCTCCTTCAGGATGGTCTTGATGATGTCCGGCCGGGGAACGCTCTGCGCGGAGAGGGAGACGAGCAGGCATGCTCGACCCCGTAGGGCGGTGAAGTAGAGCGAGTCGAGGGGCCGTTTCTCCAGGAACTCGCCCCAGGACCCGTAGATGCGGACCGAGCCGGTGCTGGGCATGGCCATCTTGCGCTGTTCTTCCTGGAGCCTGTCCTCCAGGGAGGTGTTCCAGCGGGCGGGAAAGTCGATGCGGTCTTTTCCGGACATTGTCCCCTCCTTTCAAAGGGACAAGGGCGCTGCCTGCGGCCGGGCCGCGCTCCTCAGTCGGGGGCGAATCCCGAAACCGGACGGGCAGGGATCCAGCTTCTGAACCGTCCGGCGGCCTCGAGTTCCTTGGGGGCCGTGATCCTGAACCCATAGATACTGCCCGCGCCGTCCAGGGCAAAGAGCCATCCGCCGGGGCCGGCGCACAGGGCCAGCGGCGGAAGCGGCAGCAGCGTGGCGCCGAAAGCCCTGTTGCCGGAGAGGTCCAGTGCCCAGATCAGGCGGTCCGTTCCGGCGCTGTAGAGCACGTCGGAATCGAGTGCAAAGGCCAGGGCGGTCACTTCGCCCTCGTGCAGGACCCATTCCGCCAGTTGTGTGCCGTCCTGGCAGCGCCACAGGCAGACCTCGCCGTTGACGTTGCCGCTGGCGGCCAGCGCGCCGGCCGGATCGAGTGCCGCGGCCGAGCCGCGCAGGCTGTGGCGCGGTTTGCGGGGCCCGCGCCACCCCTGCCCCTGGCGGCAAAAGACGACGAGCGGATTGAAATAGGCCGCGAAAAGGCCTATCGGCCGCCCCGCCGCGGCCAGGGCGGTGATGCCGGCCCGGAACTGCAAGTCCGTGCTGGGCATCGGCACCGTCTCCTGAACCTCCTCCAGGATGATTGCCCGCTCGTCCAGGGTGCCGACTACCCCGCAGTTGCCCTCCGGCCAGCACGCACATGCCGACAGGTCGGCTTCCAGGGAGTACACCTGGGCCGGCTTTCCCCCGGACCACAGGACGGCGACGCCGCTGCGGTCCACCGAGAGCGTCTGTTCCGCTCCCAGGCCGGCCACGGCGGTGATCAGGTGGCGGTGGGGCGAATCGACCGGCTGCTCTTTCCGGCCGGCGCGGTCGATGTGCAGCAGCGCGTCCCCCTGCACCCGGTCGCCGGCCACCCGCTTGCCCAGCAGGCCGATGGCGCCCTGTCCGCCGGCACAGAGGGCCCCGCGGATCAGGGACCTTTTGCCGGCCCACTCCTGTCGGGTGCGGTCTTGCTCCAGGTCCAGAAGGGTGATCGTCCCCGAGTCCCAGCCGGCGATCAGGGTGCGGTTGTCCGGCAGGCAGGCCAACAGGCACAGGGAGGACAACTCCCACGGTCCCGCCATAGGCCGCGCCGTGACGACCGCCGTGCGGCCGGCCGGGCGGATCTGCAGCAGGTTGCCATGGCGGTCGCACCCCCAAAAGGTGTCCCCTCGAAAGGCCCGCGCCAGGGTCAGCAGCCCTTCCGCCATGGCTGCGTCGCCGCGCTCACCCGACGGCAGGTCGAACACCAGGAGGCGTCCCTGGTAATCTGCCGTGAGCAGCGTTCGACCGTCGGCGGAGACGGCCAGGTGGTGGATGCGCCCTGGAGTCTCCAGCGTCATTTCGCGGGTTCCTCTCTCCCCGTCGCCCACGCGGATCTCGCGGGAGCCGTACTTCAGGACCAGCCGTCGGGCCTGCGGGGCCAAGTCGATGATCCTCCCCGTGCCGAACTCGACCAACTCTCCGGGCTGCAGGTCGCTGTTTTGCCACAGGACCGCCTCATTCCGCAGGTCGATCTTCCGGGCGGCGCTGCCCCGGATCGTCAGCAGCGTCTGTTCGTCGAGAAAGGCGCCGAAGCAGGCCTGCGGCCAGGGCAGGGCGCCTGGAGGGAAGTTGACCGGTGTGCTCGTGCCCAGCTCCAGGTCCCACAGCAGCACCATCCCCTCGTCCCCGGCCGACAGGCCCCGGCGCCCGCCGGGCGAGATGGCCACCCAGGTCACCCAGTTCTTGTGGGCGCTGATCAGCCAGCGCGGCTGCGCGGCGCCCACTTGCCAGCAGCCCACGCTGCCGTCGGCGGCCCCGCTCATAAAGATGTCCCCGGTCGGGGAGACGGCCAGCGCGGTCACCGCGGCGCCGTGTCCTGGCGTCGGCGGGCTGACGCGGGAGCGGTCTGCCAGGACTATGCCGGCCGGGACCCGTATCCCTCTCCGGAGCGCCGGAGAAACCGGGTCCGCGGTGAGCTCGCCATAGTTGGCAATCTCCTGGAGGATGGTCTGGGGGGCCTGGCGGATCAGCGGGCTACGTTCGGCCAGGAGGCCCAGGAGGGCGCGTAGCTGCGCCGCCGGCTGTGGGGCGGAGACCAGCGGGATCGTGCTGCGCAACTCGGCCAGTAGCGCGGTGATCCCACCGTACTCGGAGCTGCCGTCGGGCAGCAGGTGGACGTCGACGCGGCAGGCCACTGCCTCCAGGTAGCCGGGGTCGTTGTAGAGGGACTCCAACGTTGCCAGGTCGAGGCCCTGGCGGAGATGGTAGGCCAGCTCGCCCAGTCCCCGCGCCGAGCCATCGTGCCAGAGGCGTTTTCCTGAAGGGTCGGCCTGGAGGCGAAAGTAGGCGGCCAGGCCGCGATGGGCCTCCAGCCGTTCCCCGGCCTCGTCCAGGTAAACGCTCTCCACGGCGGCGCGAAGCTGGGTGTGGAAAAAGTCCAGGAGGGGGCCGCGCGCCAGCAGGTAGGGCCGCACCAGGCGCTGCAGGGCGGCCAGGTTGCCCTGCGGGTCGCCGGGGGCCACCAGGTCTACCAGCTCCGACTGGGCCATACCGAAGCGGGCGGCGGCCAGCAGCGTGAAGTAGCGTCGTACCAGTACCGGGCCGACCGGCTGTCCCCGGGCATCGCTGAAACCGGGGTCGTTCTCCAGCCGTTGCAGGATCCAGAGGAAGAGCGCCTGCGTTTCGCCGGGCAGGGCCTGGATGCGGGCGGTGATCTCCTCGTAGGTCCCCAGTGTGCGCAGCTCCTCCAGGGCCGTTATCAGGTAGAGCGGCTGATCGGCCTCGGCCTTGGAAAGGAGCGCGGCCATCTGGGAATCGTCCATGCGTTTGCCGTAGCGGGCGAGGAAGGCGTCGGCGATGGCGCGGGCATCCGGCTTTTCCAGCGGCGCCAGGGAGATCTCGGTCGGCGGCCGGCCGCGGGCGCGCAGCATGTCCAGCATAGGACCGGGCCGAAGGCTGACGATCAGGCCGGTGTCCGGCGGAAGGGTGTCGGGGAGCCAGCGCAGGCGGTGGGCGTCGTGGGCCGGATCCAACCGGTCGATGGCATCGATCAGCAGCAAGATGCGGCGCTTCTTGGCCGCCTGCGCCAGCAGTTCGGGAAAGAGGTCCCGCAGGCGCTCGTAGCTGTCGGGGGGCGCGGCCGTCACCCCGGCCACGGCGGCCAGCGCGTGGCACAGCCGGCGGAGCAAGGAGCGCACGTTGGACGAGGCCGGGCTGGCCCCCACGAAGTGGGAAAGGACGGCCGGCGTCTGGGGGCCGGCGGCCGACGGGGAGGCCAGTTCCCGGTGGAGCCGGGCCAGCATGGCCGATTTCCCGCTCCCCGACCGGCCGACCAGACAGAGGATCTCGTTCGATCCCAGGGCATGTTGGCGCATCCTGTCCAGGAGAGTCTGGCGGGCTCCCAGGACAAAGTGGCCCAGTCGTGTCTCCACGAACGCCTCGATCGCCGCTTCCTCGGCGGCGAACTCGCCCAGGACGGCGGGGGCGGCGAGGCCGAGGCTGTCCTGGATGCCGGCGAGGAGGTCGTCATAGACCTGTTCGCCCCACGGCTGTAGGTCGACCAGGCGGCCGGCCTGCTCATCCCAGCGGCAAGAGTAGACGCGCGGCCGGTAGCCCGCGTCGACAATGCGCTGTTTGAGCGCCTCCAGCTTACGCTGCGCCGGGCTGCCCGGCGCCTCACGGTAGATGGCGGCCGCGGGCTCGGGGATCGCGGCCGTTGCCGCGGGGTCGCGAAAGTAAAAGTGGTGATGTAGCAGGTCCGCGGGGCGGGCCAGGGCGGCGTAGTGGATCTCCTGGGAGGTGATGGACTGCTCCTGGCCCGGGGGTACCCAGCCGTAACGGCCGCCGAGGATGCCCAGGAAATGGGGGCGGCACTCGTCGATGATCGCGCGGCAGACTGCCAGGGCATTCTGATCGCTGGTCACTCCCCAGCGTAGGTCGACATCGTCCAGGAGGACACCGTGCCGGAGCAGCGTCTCCCGCAGGCGGGGAAAGACGAAGCGCACCAGGTGGTCGCGCTCCGCCTGCATGTCCCGAAATGTCGAGGAGATAAAGACGCGGACCTTTTCCCAGGATTGGGCCATCGGCGTTCCTCCGGGCATGCGGCGGCTGCGGGCGCTCCCGGTCGGTGATTATACACCGAATCTTGTCGGAAAACAACCCGCCTGCCGCGCGTTTGCACATCGCCCCGGGATGTAGTACAATGCAGCCGGCCCCGATTGGGCCGGATTTTTGTATCACCGGCCGGGCCTGTGGGCAGTGTCCGCGCCGGGTGGGCTGCATGGCGAGGCATGCCCACCAGGAGGGTACGATGGATTGGCAGGAAAAGTACGGCCCGGAGGCGCTCACCTTTGACGACGTCCTCCTCGTCCCGGCCGAGTCTGCGGTCATCCCCCGCGACGTCAGCGTCCAGACCCGCCTGACGCGGCGTATCGGCCTGAATATCCCCATCCTCAGCTCGGCCATGGACACCGTGACCGAGGCCGGCCTGGCCATCGCCCTGGCCCGCCAGGGCGGCATCGGTATCCTGCACCGCAACATGCCCATCGAGCGGCAGGTGGAGATGGTGCGCATGGTCAAGCGCTCGGAGAGCGGCATGATCGTCGACCCGATCACCCTGCCCCCGGACCGGCCCATCCGCGAGGCCATGGCCCTCATGGGTCGTTACCATATTTCCGGGGTGCCGATCACCGAGCCGAGCGGGCGGCTGGTGGGTATCCTCACCAACCGCGACCTGCGTTTCGAGGAAGACCTGGACATCCTCATCTCCGAGCGCATGACCAGGGAGAACCTGGTGACCGTGCCCGTGGGCACGACGCTGGACGAGGCCAAGGAGATCCTGCGCCGCCACCGCATCGAGAAGCTGCTGGTGGTGGACGACAACTATATCCTGCGCGGGCTGATCACGGTCAAGGACATTATGAAGCGCATCCAGTACCCCCACTCCTGCAAAGACGAGCTGGGCCGGCTGCGCGTGGGGGCGGCGCTGGGGACCGGGGACGATCTGCAAGAACGCGCCCAGGCACTCTTGGAGGCCGGCGTGGACGTGCTCGTCCTGGACTCGGCCCACGGCCACTCCCGGGGGGTGCTGGAGGCGCTGGTGCGGCTGAAGGGGTGGTTCCCCCAGGCCGAGGTCATCGCCGGGAACGTCGTCACCGCCGAGGGGACAAGGGCGCTGATCGAGCGGGGGGCGGATGGGGTCAAGGTGGGAGTTGGGCCGGGGAGCATTTGCCTGGGCCCTGAGACCGAGATCCTCATGGCCGACGGGTCGGTCAAATCCATCGGTGAAGTGGTGCCGGGCGACATGGTCATCACCCACCGGGGCCGGCCGCGCCGGGTTACCCGCGTCTATAAGCGCCCGTACGAGGGACCGCTGGTCCATGTGACGATCAACGGCTGTCCGCGGGTCCTGCGGATGACTCCGAACCATCCGTGCCTGGCGATGCACTACCAGGCGACGGAGAAGGCGCGCCGCAAGTACGGCGGGAAGTACTTTTTTGACAAACCCCAATATAACCATGGTCTGGCCTGGATCTCGGCAGAGGATCTGCATGTCCAAGACGTCCTGGCCATTCCTCGACGATGTACCGAGCCGCCCGCGGTCATATACGATCTATTGGGCAACGTACCCCACTACCGGACCGATGGCACTTGGCTGTGGGCCAACGAGTCTGCTCGCCATCAGAACCCGGAGACGTACCACGATCTGGCCGGCCGCTTCCACACCACGCCCCCCCCCATCGGGACGATCGGGACCGGACGGCGACGTGTTCAGGACGATCTCCAGGTACAGGGGCAGACCTGCCTGAAGACAAGCGCCTGCGGGCAACCCGCGCCGGCCCATCGCACCCGTCGCTATGTCTCGTTGGACGGCCGGCTGATGCGTCTTCTGGGTTACTACGCTGCCGAGGGGCACCTGGCCGGAGTGGCGAACGAGCGCCGGCTGTGCTTTGGCTTTCATCAGAATGAAACAGCCTACCACGAAGATGTGATTCGGCTCATCGAAGGGGTTTTTGGCTACGATGGCGCGAGCATCGTTCCCGGTGGCCGGGGACGGCGCGGTGTTAGCGTCCTGATCCGCAGCCATGCCCTGGCTCGATTCTTCGAGACGCTCATCCCCGGCGTGGCAGCGACGAGACGCATTTCCCCAGAAGTTTTCGACCAGCCGCCTGATCTTGTGCGCGAGTTCATCGTCGGCGCCTGGCGCGGAGATGGATCGGGCGATCGCGATGGCCGAGTGGGGTACAAGACGGCTTCGCCGGCCCTGGCATATCAGATGGCGGATATGCTGATCCGACTGGGGTTTATGCCCTCGATGAGCCGCCATGTTCCAAAGAACCCGCGTTGGACCCCAACATACTATGTCCGCCTCTCGGGTGCGCAGCGTGCTCGTTTTGCGGATTTGTTTCCCGAGATTCCGATGCAGACGCCGTCGCCGGAACGGTTCTACACCAAGCAGCGCGTGTGGGCAGACGAGCAGTACGTCTACACGACCGTGAAAGATGTAGCGGTCGTGCACGAAGCCCTGCAAGTCTACAACCTTGAGGTGGAGGAGGACGAATCGTATGTGGCGAACCGCGTTGCCGTCCACAACTGCACGACCCGGGTCGTCAGCGGCGCCGGGATGCCGCAGATCACGGCCATCGCCAACTGCGTGGCGGCGGCGGCGCCGCACGACGTGCCGATCATCGCCGACGGCGGGATCAAGTACTCCGGGGACATCGCCAAGGCCATCGCCGCCGGGGCGCACAGCGTGATGATCGGCAGCCTCTTTGCCGGCACAGAGGAAAGCCCCGGGGAGACGATCCTCTACGAGGGCCGCTCCTTCAAAGCGTACCGCGGGATGGGCTCCTTGGGGGCGATGAAGGAGGGGGCGGGCGATCGCTACTTCCAGGCCGGCCTGGAGAAGCTGGTCCCCGAGGGCATCGAGGGCATGGTGCCCTACAAGGGCCCCCTGGCCGAGGTGGTCTACCAGCTCATCGGCGGCCTGCGCGCCGGCATGGGCTACTGCGGCTGCGCCACCATCGAGGAGATGCGCCACCGGGCGCGCTTCGTGCGCATCACCGGCGCCGGCCTGGTGGAGAGCCACCCGCACGACGTGATCATCACCAAGGAAGCGCCGAATTACGAGCGGAGGTAGAGATGGAAGCGCTGCGCCGGCGGATCCTGCAGGATGGCCGCCACCTGGGGCGGGGCATCGTCAAGGTGGACTGTTTCATCAACCACCAGGTCGACGCGCCGCTGATGGTGCAGGCCGGCCAGGAGTTGGCCCGGCGCTTCGCCGCGCTGCGCCCCACCAAGGTGCTGACGGCCGAAAGCTCGGGCATCGCCCCGGCCCTCTGCGCCGGCCTGGCGCTGGGCCTCCCCGTGGTCTATGCCCGCAAGCGCCGGCCGATCACTATGCCCTCCCGGGTCTACCGTCGCACCGCCCCCTCGCACACCAAGGGGGAGGAGGTGGAGCTGCTCGTCAGCCCGGAGGTGCTGGGGCCGGCGGACCGCGTGCTGATCGTCGACGACTTCCTGGCCACGGCCCAGACGATCCTGGCCCTGGCCGGCGTGGTCCGGGACGCCGGGGCTACCCTGGTGGGGGTCGGCGTCCTGATCGAGAAACGCTTCGAGGGCGGACGCGCGGCCCTGGATCCCCTGGGCATCCCGGTCGAGGCGCTGGCCGTGATCGAGCGCGTGGAAGGGGAGGGGATCGTTTTGGCACCATAGGAGCGGCCCTGTGGGCCGCTGCCGGACCGGGGCCGCCGGCGGTGCGACCCCTAGGACATGATGGAGGCAAACGCAGATGAAACGGACATGGCTTTTCTTCTTGCTGCTCGGCGCGGCGCTCGGGCTCCTCGCCGGGTGCAACCCCCGCGCCACCAGCACGCCGCAGCCGGGCAACCCCGCCGGGCCGCCGGCCCCCACCCAGGGGGCGGCCGTCGTGCCGACGGCCGCGGCGACCGTTCCCCCGACCACGGCCGGCCCCACCGCGCCGCCGCCGGAGATCCCCGTCGCCCTGACGGCGCCCCAACTGACCGTCCAGGGCACCATGGCCAACGGCATCCAGTGGGGCACCACGGCCGACGGCAACTATTTCAAGGGCAACCCGGACGCTCCGTTGATCATCATCGAGTTCTCCGACTTCCAGTGACCGTACTGCGGAAAATACGTCCGTGAGACGTTGCCCCAGATCGAGGAGAACTATATCGCGACCGGCAAGGTGTCCTATATTTTCTATCAGTTGCCCCTGAACAGTATCCACCCGAACGCCCAGGTTGCCGCCGAGGCCAGCGAGTGCGCCGGCGCCCAGGGCAAGTTCTGGGAGATGCACGACCTGATCTTTGCAAAACAGGCGGAGTGGTCCGGCAGCTCCGAGGCCCTGAACGTGCTATTGGGCTATGCTTCCCAGGTGGGGATAGACGGCGCCGCCTACGCCGCCTGCATGGGCGAGCACCGGACCGCGGCCCGGGTGCAGAAGGACAGCAGCCTGGCCGCCAGCGTCGGCATCGGCGGGACGCCCTTCTTTGTCGTCAACCAGGCCGGCACGCTCTATGCCATCAACGGCGCCATCCCCTACGAGAGCTTCCGGCAGGGGCTGGACGGCCTGCTGGCTCCTCCCGCTACTCCGACGCCCTAGGGGGCGGCATGACGCCGTGCCGGCGGCCATGCCCGAGCGGGGGTTCCCCCTCCTCCCGTCTCCTGGTCCCCCCGTCGTCTTCCCGCTGCGCAGGATGACGGGGAGAGAGGGAGACGGGGGGAGGGGGAGAGCTGTACAGGAGGTTTAGCCATGCTCGAAGCCGAAGAGATCCAGCAGATCCTGCCCCACCGCTACCCCTTTCTCCTGGTGGACCGCATCCTGGAGGTGGGCGAGAACTATGCGGTGGGCATCAAGAACGTGACCCAGAACGAGCCCTTTTTCCCGGGGCACTTTCCCGGCCGGCCGCTGATGCCGGGCGTGCTGATCGTCGAGGCCATGGCCCAGGTGGGAGCGGTGGCCCTGCTCAGCCAGCCGGCGAACCAGGGCAAGCTGGCCCTCTTTGCCGGGATCGACAAGGTGCGCTTCAAGCGACCGGTGCGCCCCGGGGACGTGCTGCATATCCGGGTGACGCTGGAGCGCATGCGCGGGCCCATCGGCCGCGGCCGCGGCGAGGCCACCGTGGACGGCAAGCTGGCCGCCTCGGGCGAGTTCCTCTTTGCCGTCACTGAAGACAAGATGTAATCACAAAGACACCAAGGCCCGAGAACTGCCGGTTGTCCGCTAAAGGTCCTTTGGGGGCCTTTGTGGTCCTGGAAGGGCCCTTTGTGGTCTGAAAGGAGACTCGTGTGGCTCCTCCTGGTGGTTCCCTGGACGACCTGCTGCGCGAGGCCGACGCCGCCGCCCGGGCCGGCGACCGGTCGGAGGCCGAGCGCCTCTATCGGCGCGTGTTGGACCGCTCGCCGGCCAACGTGCCGGCCTGGCTGGGGCTGGGGACGGTCCTGGCCGAGCCGGGGCGCAAGGCCGAGTGCTTCCAGAAGGTGCTGGAGCTGGACCCGGGCAATGCCGATGCCGCGGCCAGCCTGGAGCGGCTGCAGGCGGTGCTGCCGGCCGGCCCGGCCGAGAAACTGCGCTGCGCCTTTCACCCCAATGTGGAGACGGTGCTGCGCTGCAGCCAGTGCGGCCGGCCTATCTGTGTGCGCTGCGCGCGCCCCTACCCGGTGGGGCAGTTGTGCCCAGTCTGTGTGCGCGAGCGGCGCCCGCTGTACTACCAGGCCGGCCCGCTTCAACTGCTCGCCGCCGGCGGGGCGGCCCTGGTGCTGGCCGGCCTGGCCGGTTGGTTGGCCACCTATATCGTCTCCTTCGGCTTCATCCCGGCTTTGCTCGGGGGCCCGCTGGTGGGCAGCGGCATTGCCCGGGTGGCCCTGTGGGCCGGGCAGCGGCGGCGCGGCCGGGCGGTGCAGTTGGCCGTCGGGGCGGGCTTCGTGGTGGGCAGCGCCCTCGGCGGGATCGGCATCCTGGCCGACCTGTTTTTGCCCTCCGGTCTCGGGCTGTACTTGGCGCTGCCGTTCCTGTTGTACGTGGGCCTGGCCGCGGCTTCGGCCGTCGCCTGGCTGCGCTAAAGATACGTTGCCACGAAGTTGATGCGTTTTGACGCACCACGACAGATGAAAATGGGCCCGTGGGGGCGGCCCTTGCCGCCAGGCCGAAGGTCCGTTCTCCAGAAGCACGAAGGTTCTCTGCAAGTTGGGGTGGACGAAAGGAAAAGCGCATGCCGAAATTGGCTTCTCAACCCGTGACCCTGAACTGCCCGGTGTGCGGCGCACCCATCCAGGCGGACATCCACAACCTGGTAGATGTCGGCCTGGAGCCGGAACTCAAGGGGCTGCTGCTGCGCGGCCGGCTCAACGCCGCCCGCTGCGGCAACTGCGGCCGCGAGGGGATCGTCGCCGCCCCGCTGATGTATCACGACCCGGAAAAGGAGCTGCTGCTCGTCTTGATCCCGCCGGAGACGCAGCTAAACGACCAGGAGCAGCAGCAGATGATCGGCCAGTTCACCAACGTCATCATGTCCTACCTGCCGCCGGAGAAGCGCAAGGGCTACCTGTTGGTGCCCAAGGTGTTGCTGTCGTACCCTAGCCTGCTGGAGGCCATCCTGCGGGCCGAGGGCATCACCCCGGAGATGATCGCCGCCCAGCAGTCCCGCTTGGACCTGATCGAGCGGCTGCGGGCGGCGCTGCCCGACGGCGAGTCCCTGCGCGCGGCCGTGGCCGAGGCCGACGAAAGCCTGGGCGAGGAGTTTTTCGCCACCCTGGCCGCCTATATCCATTCCAGCCGCGCCGACGGCCGCCCGGAACGGGCCCAGGAGCTGGAGGCGCTGCGCGGTCAACTGCTGGAGCTGAGCACCTATGGCCGCCAACTGGCGGCGCGCATGGTCGCCGGGGAGGCCGAACGGCCGGCCCTGGGCCGCGAGGAGTTGCTGGAAAAGATGCTGGCCGCCGGGTCCGAGGAGGAACTGGCCGAGCTGGTGGCCTGGTATCGTGGGACCGTGGACTATGCCTTCTTCCAGATGCTCACCGAGCGTATGGAGGAGGCCGCCCGCGCCGGCCAGCCTGCGTCGGCCGGCCGGCTGCGCGACCTACGCGCTACCCTGCTGGCCCTGACCGAGCGCCTGGACCGGGAGGCCCAGCAGGCGTTGGAAAAGGCCACGGCGCTGCTCCGGGAGCTGCTGGACGCGCAGGATGCGCCGGCCCTGGTCCGCGCCCGGCTGAACGAGTTCGACGATGCTTTCTTCATCGTCCTGGGGGCGAACCTCAAGGCCGCCGAGGCCGCCGGCCGGACGGATGTCCGGGAGAAGCTCCAGCATCTGGGCAGCCTGGTGCTGGAGGTTGCCCAGGAGAAGCTGCCCCCCGAGGTGCGCCTGATCCGCCGCCTGATGGGCGCGCCCGACGACGCGGCCCTTGTCGCCCTGCTGCAGGAGAACGAGCCGCTGGTGGACGAGAACCTGGCCCTGCTGATCCGCGACCTGGCCGGCGATGTCGAGGAGGAGGAGACCGAACTCCGGCTGCGGCGCGTCGCCGAGCAGGTCGAGGAGTATCTGCGCGGGCGACAGGGATGAGGACGCCCCGGAACCGAAGGGGCCGGCGGGCGGCCATAGGGGGCGCTTGATGGAGAGTTCTCCCTTGCCTGAGCAGATAGACACCGCGGCGGTCAAGAGCTTGGCCCTCCAACTGGGCTGGGACAAGGTGGGCATCACGACGCCGGAGAGCTTTCACCTCCCGGCCTGGGCCCGTTCCGTGGTGGTGCTGGGCCTGGCCACGCTGGACGAGGCCTGGGACTATCAACTGCACATCGCCTACCGCGACAGGCATCTCTGGAGCAAATGGGTCTACGAGCGCCTGACGGCCCTTTCTGCCCTGCTGGCGCTGCGGATCGTCCGGGCCGGCTTCCGCGCCGAGCCGCTGACCTACGACGACAGCATCTCATTGATCGACCTGCGCGTGGCCGCGGTGCAGGCCGGCCTGGGGGTGCGCGGCCAGAACAACCTGGTGGTGACGCGCGAGTTCGGCCCGCGCATCCGCTTCGGCGCCGTGTACACCTCCGCTCCACTGGCTCCCGATGCCCCGCTGCGCGACTACTACTGCACCAACTGCACCATCTGCTGGGGGGCCTGCCCGGACCGCGCGCTGGGGCCGTCCGGGCTAGACCGCTCCCGCTGCCGCGCCGAGTACGCCCCCACGCCGGAGATGGCCCGCCTCCAGGAGCGCGAGGAAAAACACCTCTCGCCGGCCGCGCGGCTGCAGTGCATCCGCTGCCTTGCTTCCTGCCCCATCGGCAAAAAGATCGGCCGGCCCTATGTGCCGGGACTGGAGGATGAACCATGAAGGCCCTTCTCCCCCGTATCCTGCGCATCGCCATCGTCCCCCTCCTGCTCGTCGCCATGGGCTACGGGTGCCAGCAGTTGGGCTTTCGGGCTTTGGACATCCTGGCCGGGTACCGGGGCGTCGCCCTGGGGCCCCTGCCGACCGGGCCGACCACCGAACCGGTGGCCGGCCGCGCCATCGTCGTGGTGGTGGATGCCCTGCGCGAGGACACCTCGCATCAGATGCCGGCTTTCCAGTCCCTGCGCGAGCGGGGCGCGGACCTGCCCTCGTGGTCCGGCCTGCCCTCCCTCTCCCTGCCCGGCTATACCGTCCTTGGCACGGGGGCCTATCCCGATGTCAGCGGCGTGACCACGAACTGGTACGAGGGGGCGGTCCGGGTGGACAGCCTCCTGGCCCGGGCCCGCCAGTCCGGCCTGCCGACGGGGGTCGTGGCCATGGGCGGCTGGGATATGCTCTACGGGCCATGGGCCACCTACGTGTACACCGGCAGTTGGTCGGTCCAGGGGCACGACTACCGGGCCATCGCCGACACGACGGAGGCCATCGGGCAGGAGGCGCTGCGCCTGCTCCGCGAAACCGACGTGCGCCTACTTTATGTCCACTTTGGGGAGACGGACGAGGCCGGCCACCGCTACGGCGGGGACAGCCCCGAGTACCTGGAGGCGGCCCTGCACGTGGATGCCCAGATCGCCGCCATCGCCGGCGCCCTGGATTGGAGCCAGGACCTGCTCGCCCTCACTGCCGACCACGGCATGTCCGATAGCCTGGGCCGGGCCGTCAAAGTGGGCGGCGGGCATGGCGGCGGTGAGGCCGTCGCGCGCCGTGTGCCGCTGGTGCTGGTCGGGCGCGGCGTTGCCCCCGGCGCCTATCCCGACGGACGGCAGGCCGACCTGGTGCCCACCGTGGCGGCGCTCTTGGGGCTGCCGATCCCGGCCCACAGCCAGGGGCGCACGCGCCTGGATGTCTTGGTGCTGACCGCCGAGCAGCGGGCCGTGGCCGCCCTATCCCTGGGGGCGCAGCAGCAGGCGCTCTACGATGCCTACCAGCGGGCCCTGGGCGCCCGCCCGGAAGATGGGAACCTGGCCGCGGCCCGCGCCGCCCTGGAGGCCGGCGAATACTCCCGGGTGCCGGGGCTGGTGGAACAGGAGCTGGCCCGGCTGGAGGCGGCCTTTGGCCGGGCGGCGGCCAACCGCCTGTGGATGGAGCGCCTGGTCCGCCTGCCCTACCTGCTGGTGCCCCTGCTGGCGGCGGCGCTTGCCGTGGCCCTGGATCGCCGCCGGCGCGTGTTGCTCGGCCCGGCCATCCTGGCAGCCCTGTTCCTGGCCCTCTACTGGCTGCTGTATGCCGCACTTCGCGGGCACACCATCTCTTTCACCACCATCGGCGGCCTGGACGAGACGGTCTTTTTCCTGAGCCGCACCCTGGATGCGGCGATCGTCATGGGGATTATCGCGCTGGCGGCCGGCGTGGCTTGGCGGCGCCGGCCCTGGCACGAGGTGGTCTGGCAGGCCAACCTCACGGCGTTGACCATCGCCTGGGTCCTGCTGCTGCAGATGGGCCTCTTCCTGTGGCTCTACGGCCTGCCGATCGTCTGGCGGCTGCCCGACCTGGGCTGGGGCTTCAAGTTCTACCTGGATGTCCTGGCGGCGGTGGGTGTGGGCTATGTCGGACTGCTCTTCCCCTGGCTGGTCCTGGGGGTGGCGGCGATGCTTCTGCTCGGCGGGCGGTTGACCCGCCGACTGCGACGCGCAGGGAACTGAGAGGCAAATCTCTCCAAGCCGGAACGTTCAGCGGTAATTGAGTTCTAGACAGACTGGGGAGATCCTCTACCCAATATCTCCCGCGCCCGCGCGGCGTCGCGGTTCATCTGGGCGATGAGTTCGTCCGCGCCGCCGAAGCGCCGGTCCGGCCGCAGGCGGGCGATGAACTCGGCCCGCAGTTCGTGCCCGCGGAGCTCCCCGGAAAAGTCCAGCAGGTGCACCTCCACGACGCGCTCCTCCAGGTTGAAGGTGGGCCGTTGGCCGACATAGGCCAGCGCCGGCAGAGGGTGCCCGGCGGTGGGGCGCAGGTGCGCCCAGGCCGCATAGACCCCGTCGGCCGGCAGGAGCTGCCGCGGGTGCAGCGAGATGTTGGCCGTGGGAAAGCCCAGCGTGTGTCCCCGTCCTTGCCCCGAGACCACGTCGCCGCGCAGGGAGAACGGCCGGCCCAGCCAACGGCCGGCCGCGGCCACCTCCCCGGCCTGGACCAGCTCGCGGATGCGCGTGCTGCTGACGACCTGCCCGTCCAGGCAGACCTGCGGGGCCGGCCGTACGGCAAAGCCGTGCTCCCGGCCCAACGCCCGCAGCAGCGCGATGTCGCCTTGCTTGCCCTGGCCCAGGCGAAAATCGGCTCCGACGGAGAGCTCCCGCAGCGGCACGTGCCGCAGCAGCTCGGCGATAAAGTCGGCGGCCGGTGTGGCCGCCAGCTCCAGCGTGAAGCGCAGCACCATTAGCAGGTCCAGCCCCAGCTCGGCGATGCGCTCGATGCGTTCCTCCAACGAACAGAGGTATGCCCAGGACGAATTGGGGGCTACCACGGAGCGCGGGTGGGGATGAAAGGTCAGGGCCGCTGCCCCAATCCCCAGCGCCCGGGCTCGCTCCACCGTCTGGCGAAGGAGGTACTGGTGGCCCAGGTGGACCCCATCAAAGACCCCGATGGCCAGGACGACGCCAAGGTCGTCCTTCATATCGGCCCAGCCCTGAACGGTTCTCATGGTGTCCTCGGTGGCCCGGTGCGGTGCTGGAGCAGCAGCAAACTCCGGCCCCGGCTGCGGGTGCGGCGCTTTACCGCCAGTCGGCGGGTTGATTCCAGCAGGCCGACCACCCGCGTCGCGGCCGTGGAACTCGCCGCCAGCAGCATGCTGCCGCCGGGGGCCAGCAGTTCTGCTGCCCGGCTCACCGTCGCGGCGACGGCTTCCGGCCCCTCTTCCTCGCGCAATACCCCAACGATCAGATCGGCCGGCGGCGCGCTTGGCAGCGGGCCGGCCTGGTGTCGGAGCCACACCCGCTCTTCCGGGCACCCGTTGCGGAGCAGGTTCATCCGGGAGGCGCGCAGCGCCAGGAGGTCGCGGTCGGCCAGGACGATCTCGGCCGGCCGGCAGCGCTGCCACAGCGCCGCCGGCGTGTGGCCCTGGCCGGGGTTCAGCACCAGGGCCCGCCGCACCGGGCCCTCCGGGAGCTTGCCGATGCCCTCTAGCAGCATCGCCGTCGCGGGGCTCATCGCCTCCCGGTCGGGCAGGCCGTAGGCGGTTCGCAGGGCCAAGGGCTCGCCGCGCCAGCTTACGATCAGCTCTCCACCATCGTACACGCCGCGCTCCAGAGCACTGCCGGCCGGCCGGGCGGGCGCCTGGGAGAAGCTGTAGTGCCAGACCGTGTGCCCGGGCCAGGCCTGGCGCCGATGGACCTCGATTCCCGGGCGAGCCAGGATCTCGGCCGCCAGCGGCTCCAGCGCGCTCACCACGACGATGGCCACGAGTCCACCGGGGCGCAGTTGGTGGGCGGCCTCCTGCAGCAGGTAGGCGATGACCGGGGGGCCGGCCTTGGCCGGGACGTTCATCAGGACCAGGTCGAAGTCGGCGGCGATGTCGTCGTAGCCCAGGCTGCCGTAACACTCCACGCCGGCCAGCCCGTTCAGCAGGGCGTTCTGCCGCGCGTATTCCACGGCCAGGGCGTCGCGATCGACCAGGTGCACGGCGCGCTGCGGGTCCTGGGCTTTGAAGGCCAGCCCCAGGGGGCCATAGCCGCAACCCATGTCCAGGACGCGGCAGAAGGGGGCCGTCTCGACATCCCGGAAGCTCCGCAGCAGGCGCTGCGTGCCGGTGTCCACCTCGTAGCTGCTGAAGAGGTCCTGGGAGACGCGCAGGCGCAGGAGGTGGCCGGCATGCCGGAGCAGGATCTCTTTTTTGAAGTAGGCCTCCGTGCTCATGGGTTGTCTTCCCCAACCGGCGCGGGAGGAAACACGCGGTAGGGCTGCCAGCGGCCGTCGTCCGGCCGGCGGAGCAGCAGGGCCAGCAGCCGTCCGGGGGGCGCATAGGCCCGGGCTCGTCCCTGTTCCCCCTCGATGTCCAGGGCTATGGCCCGCCCGGCCAGCACGTCCTGGGCCCGCGGCTCGTCCAGGCAGACGGCCGGCCAGCCGCGCACGGGCAGGTCCATGGGCTGCAGCAGCTCGCCCACCCGGCCGGCGGCTGCGGCCGCGGCCAAATCCTCCACGGAGACAGCTTCCTCCAGGGTCAGGGGACCCACCCGCAGCCGCACCAGCCGCCGCAGGTGCCCTCCGCAGCCCAGTCGTTCGCCCAGGTCATGGGCCAGGGAGCGGACATAGGTGCCACTGCCGCAGACGACTTCCCAGGTTATGACCGGCGGATCCCAATCCAGCAGCCGCAGCGCGTGGATGCGTACACGCCGCAGCGGAGGGCTGCTCAGGTCGCCGGCGCGGGCGCGCTCGTAGGAGCGCTTTCCTGCCCGGTGGATGGCAGAGAAAGGCGGCGGTGTCTGCTCGATCTCTCCCAGGAAGGACTGCAGGGCGTCTTCCAGGTCCCGGCGCTCAAAGGGGGGGACCGGCCGCGTGGCCGTCACCGCGCCGGCCGCGTCGTAGGTGGTCGTGCTGCTGCCCAGGAGCTCCTCGGCGCGGTACGACTTGTCCCCTTCCTGGAAAAAGGGCAGCAGGCGTGTGGCCCGGCCGATGCCGATGGGCAAGACCCCTTCCGCCAGGGGGTCGAGGGTGCCGCCGTGCCCCACCTGGCGCACGCCGAGGAGGCGCCGTACGCGCTGGACTATGTCGTGGGAAGTGGGGCCGGCCGGCTTGGACAGGTCGATGAAGCCGTCCACGGCTCACTCTCCCTGGGAGGGGCCTTCCTCCTCCCGCACCTGCCGCAGCAGGTCGGCGATGTGTTGGCCGCGCTCGATGGAGCGGTCCAGGACAAATTGCAGCTCCGGGACATAGCGGATGGTCAGCCTGTGGCTCAGCTCCCGCCGTAGAAAGCCCTTGGCCCGCTCCAGGGCGGCCAGCGAGGCCGCCACGGCCGGTTCGTCCCCCAGCACGCTGAAATAGACCCGGGCGTTGCGCAGGTCTGCGGAAACCTCGACACCGGTCAGGGTGACGAACCCGACCTGGGGGTCCTTGACCTCGCGTTCCAGGAGCTGGCTCAGCTCTTCCTTGATCAGGTCGCCAACTTGTTCCGTGCGCCGCGTCATCGTGTGTCCTATTGCGCCCGAACCTGCTCGGTGTGGTAGAACTCGATCGAGTCGCCCACCTGGATGTCGCTGAAAGACTCCAGGCTCAGGCCGCACTCGTAGCCCGCGGCCACCTCGCGGGCATCCTCTTTGAAACGCCGCAGCGCGGCGATGGGGCCGTCGTGGACCACCAGGCCGCCGCGCAGGACGCGGGCCCGGTCGTTGCGCAGGACCTTGCCGTCGGTGACATAAAGGCCGGCCACGGCGACCTTGTTGATGACAAAGGTCTGCCGCACCTCGGCGTAGCCGTCCACCACGGTGCGCGTCTTGGGGGCCAGCATGCCGCGCATGGCCTTCTGCACGTCGTCCACCAACTCATAGATGATGTTGTAGTAGCGAATATCGACCCCCTCGCGCTCGGCCGCCCGGCGGGCCGCCGGGTCGGGGCGGGAGTTGAAGCCGATGACGATGCCGCGCGAGGCCACGGCCAGCATCACGTCCGACTCGGTGATGCCCCCGGTGGCTTTGTGCAAGACCTTGACCTGAACCTCCCCGCCCTCCTCGTTCAGCCTGGCCAGGGCATGTTCGATGGCCCCGATGGAACCCTGCACGTCGGCTTTCAGGATGATGTTGAGCTCGCGCACGTCGCCGCGGCGGATCTCCTCAACCACGTCGTCCAGGGAGACGGCCCGCTGGATGCGGGCCCGCTCCAGGTCGCGCTGCTGGCGATGGGCGGCGGCCATATCGCGGGCCGTGCGCTCGTCGGGGACCACCTGCAGGATGGCGCCGGCGCTGGGGACATCGTTCAGGCCGATGATCTCCACGGGCATCGCCGGCTCGGCGCGCTTGACGCGGCGGCCGGTGTCGGTTGTCATGGCCCGGACCTTGCCATAGGTCTCACCGACCACGACAAAGTCCTTCAGCCGCAGGGAGCCTTCCTTCACCAGGACGGTGGCGATGGGGCCGCGGGCGCGGTCCATCTCGGCCTCGACGATGGTGCCGACGGCGGCCTTGTTGGGGTTGGCTTTGAGCTCCTGCAGTTCGGCGACCAGGAGGATCATGTCCAGCAGGTCGTCGATGTGCAGCTTGGCCTTGGCCGAGACCTCCACCGAGGGCACGTCGCCGCCGAACTCTTCCACGATGATCCCGGCCTCGGCCAGTTGTTGGCGGACCAGGTTAGGGTTGGCATCGGGCTTGTCGATCTTGTTGATGGCGACGATCAACGGCACCTTGGCGGCGCGCACATGGGAGATGGCCTCCAGTGTCTGGGGCTGAACGCCGTCGTCGGCGGCGACGACAAGGACCACGATATCGGTCACCTGGGCGCCGCGGGCCCGCATGGCGGTAAAGGCCTCGTGGCCCGGAGTGTCCAGGAAGGTGATGCGTTTGCCCTTGAGCTCGATCTGGTAGGCGCCGATGTGCTGGGTGATTCCGCCCACCTCGCCCTCGGCCACGTTGGTCTGGCGGATGGCATCGAGCAGCTTGGTCTTGCCATGGTCGACATGGCCCATGATGGTCACGACCGGTGGGCGGGGGACGGCCTCGCGGTCTTCCTCCGCCTGGCTCACATCCTGGGCGGCCTCGGCCGGCGCCGGGGGCGCGGCCTCTTTGGACTCAAACCCCAGGTCGGAGGCCACGATGGCTGCCGTATCGTAGTCGATCTGTTGGTTGATGTTGGCCATCACCCCGTTCTTCATCAGGGTCTTGATGATCTCGACGGGGCTGAGGCCCAGCAGGCCGGCCAGGTCCTTCACCGTCAGCAGGGGAGGCAGCTCCACGACCTTGGGGACCGGCCGGTACATCGAGGGCATGGCCCGGCTGGCCGGGGGCTGCACCCGCGGCGCCACCCGGCCCCCCTTCTTCTTGACCCCGTGGCGGGAAGGGTGGGTGGGGCTCGGCGCGGGAAGCCCGGCCTCGGGCAGGGCTTCCTCTTCCAGGCGATCTGCCGGTCGTCTCTTTTTGGGCATACGCGAACCTCCTCAGGAGCAGCTTATCGTATCGGGTGTTGTCGGGGCCTCCCCGGCGTCCGGCGGGGGCAGCGTCTGGGCATAAGCGCGCAGGGCGGCGACCTCCTCGGCCGTCAGGACTGTGCGCAGGGCCCGGTTGAGGGCCTTGCGCTTCAGGGCCGCGTCCCAGCAGGGCTGCGCTGCGCACAGGTAGGCGCCGCGGCCCGGCCGGCGGCCCGTGGGATCGACCAGGACCTGTCCCTCCGGCGTGCGCACCAGGCGAATGAGGCCCCGTTTTTGCCCCCGGGCGCGGCAGGCCACGCAGGTGCGTTCCGGGATATGCTGGGGGCGTTCCTTACTTTTGGGCATCGCCCTCCTCCCGGGGAAAGACGGCCACGATCTCGCCTCCGGCATAGATGCCGAGATACTCATCCGTGCCGCGCACCTCGACCTGTTGCCCGATCTGTTCGGGCGGCAGCGGGCCGTACCGGGCGCGCTGATAGACCACGGTGCCGTCCGAGGCCACCTTGCGCGATTCGGGCTTGGCGCTCTCCAGGGTGGCCAGGGCCTCGGGCGGGATGGGCGGCGCCGGTTGTTCTTCGGGCGGCTTGGCGATCATCGGCGGCCGGGCCGGCACCGTGGACGGCGCTTCGCCCCGCCGGAAGGAGGTCAGCAGTTGCTCGCCATCGTAGATATAGATCGCCTGCGAGGTGGCCCGCAGTTGGACCTCCTTGCCGATATAGCCGGTGGGCAGGGGGCCGAAGGAGACCTTCTGATAGACGATGGTTCCGTCTGGGCGTACTTTGCGGCTTTCCGCGCTGGTCGAGGCCAGTTCGGGATCGTGCACGAGCATTGTGGCCTCCACGGAGGAGACCTCGCCCGCCTGCATGGGGCCGCCTTCCTCCAGGGCTGCGGAGAGGCTCTTGATGTCGATGCGCCAGCCTGTCAGCCGCGCCGCCAGCCGGGCGTTCTGACCCTCTTTGCCGATGGCCAGGGAGAGCGACTTGTCGGGGACGAGCACGGTGGCCGTCTTGCTCTCCTCGTCGATGCGCACCTCGATCACCGCCGCCGGGCTGAGCGCGCTGGCGATAAAGGCCGCCGGGTCGGGGTTGGCCGGCACCACGTCGATCTTTTCGCCGTTGAGGGCGTTGACGATGCTCTGGATGCGGACGCCGCGCTGCCCGACGCAGGAGCCCACCGGGTCCACACCGGGCTGCAGGGCGCGCACGGCGACCTTGGTGCGCACGCCGGCCTCGCGGGCCAGGGCCACGATCTCGACCGCGCCGCGCAGGACCTCGGGCACCTCCATCTCAAAGAGGCGCTCCACCAGCTTGGGGTGGGCGCGGGAGGCGATGATCTGCGGCCCGCGCTTGTCCTCGCGCACCTCGGTGACGTATACCTGGAGGTGCTGATTGGGGCGGTAGCGCTCGGTTGGGATCTGCTCGCGGGGGGGCATAAAGAGCTCGGCGCGGTCGGCGCTCAGATAGACCCCCTGGGGGGCGACGCGGCGGACGACGGCGCTGATCATCTCGCCCACCCGTCCCGAGAACTCGCCGATGACCTTGTTGCGCTCGGCCTCGCGGATCTGCTGCATAAAGACCTGGCGGGCCGTCTGGGCGGCGATGCGCCCAAAGTCGCGGGGGGTAGATTCGATCGTTACCGCTTCTCCCACCTGGATCTTGGGCACCAGCTTGCGGGCTTCACTGAGGGAGATCTCCTCGCGCGGCTCCTCGACTTCCTCGACGACGCGCTTCTCGGCGTAGACGCGGGCCTCGCCGGTGGAGAGGTCGATGCGCACGCTCACGTTCTGCCCGACGCCGAAGCGTCGCCGATAGGCCGAGATGAGGGCCTGTTCGACCTTTTCGATGATCTCCTCCAGGCTGATGCCTCGCTCCGTGGAGATTTGCGCCACGGCGGCATAGAATTCGCTCTTCATTTTCCACCTCGCCCCATGGTCATACCCGCATGAAAAGACAAAGTGGGGAAACCCCACTTCGAGAGTACAGTTTCTACAGTATAGCATGGGAGCGTGCTTTTTGCAAACTTTGGTTGCGGTTTTGACGCCGCCGGGCCCCTGTACTATAATGGAGCCGCCAAGCGGTCCTTTCTGGGGCGTATCCTGGAGCGTACGATGGGCGCCATGGCCGTTTCCCCTCCCGTCCGCATCTCGATCCTCGGCGTCGCCGTGGACGATGTCACCGAGGATGAGGCGGTGGACTGGGTGGACCGCGCCATCCAGGGCGGCCGGCCGGCCCAGGTGGTGACCATCAACCCCGAGTTCGTGATGGCCGCCCAACGCCGGGCCGATTTCCGGGAGACGCTCAACGCCGCCGGCCTGGCCGTCCCCGACGGGGTGGGCATCCTCTGGGCCGGCCGGCTGCTGGGCACGCCCTTCCGCGGGCGTGTCCCCGGCGTGGAGCTGTCCCGCCGCCTGGCCGCCCTCTGCGCCGCGCGCGGCTACCGCCTCTACCTCCTGGGCGCCGCCCCGGGCGTGGCCCGGGAGGCGGCGCGCCTCCTGCAGCGGGAATGCCCCGGCCTGGTCATCGCCGGCACCTGCGCCGGCTCCCCCGCGCCGGACGAGGAAGACGACCTCGTGGCTCGCATCCGCGCGGCCGCGCCGCACCTCCTCCTGGTGGCCTACGGCGCGCCGCGCCAGGACCTGTGGCTGCGCCGCAACCTGCCCCGGCTGGGGGCGGTCGTGGGCATCGGCGTGGGCGGGACGTTCGACTATCTCTCCGGCCGCGTGCCGCGGGCCCCGGCCTGGCTGCGCCGGCTGGGCCTGGAGTGGCTCTACCGCCTGGTCACCCAGCCCTGGCGCTGGCGGAGGATGTTGGCGCTCCCGGCATTTGGATGGCGGGTCCTGGTCCAGGCCATCCGGGGCAAGTGAGATGATCCCGCTAAAGGACAACGTTCCGCTGCGCGCCTACCCCTTTATGACCATCATCCTGGTCATGCTCAACGCCATCTTCTTTCTCCTGGAGCTGCAGCAGGCGGTCCTGGGAGACGTCGGCTGGGCCAACCTGGTGCGTTTCACCGTTGTCCCCCACCTGATCCTCGATTGGCCCCACCATCCCTGGTCTCTGCTCACCCTGGTCAGCCACCAGTTCATGCACGCCGGCTGGATGCACCTGCTGGGCAATATGGTCTACCTGTGGGTCTTTGGGCGCAAGGTGGAGGGCGACATGGGCGCCTTTCGCTTCCTGGGCTTCTACCTGGTCGGCGGCATGTTCGCCGGCATGATCCACGTTATCTTTTCGCACAAATCGTACCTGCCGACCCTGGGCGCCAGCGGGGCCATCGCCGCTGTGTTGGCCGCCTACCTGTTCTACTTCCCCAAGGCCCGCCTCTGGGTATGGATCCCCGTCACCTTCTGGACGATCCTGCCCATCCCGGCCTTTATCGGGCTGGGCTTCTGGTTCCTCCTGCAGCTCTCCAGCGGCCTCCTGTCCCTCGATTGGGGGGCCGGACAGATGGGCGGGACGGCCTGGTGGGCGCACATCGGCGGGTTTATCGGCGGCCTGCTCATGGCCCCCTTCCTGCGCCTGCCGCCGCCGGTGGATTGGCGGAAAGAGTACCTGGCAGGTACCAAGTAGATGGACACGTGCGCGTTCCTGGACGCCCTCCGCCGCCGGCCCGGCTACCGGGATCAGATCGTCCATGTCGAGCGGCTGCCGGCCCGCCCGGCGCGCTACGGCCGGCTGGACTATCCCCTGCACCCGGCCCTGGAGGAGGCCGTGGCGGCGCTGGGCATCGCCCGCCTCTACAGCCACCAGGCCGAGGCCGTGCGCCTGGCGCGCGGCGGCAAGCATGTCGTCGTCGTCACCCCCACGGCCAGCGGCAAGACGCTCTGCTACAACCTGCCGGTGCTGGACACGCTGCTGGCTGAGCCGGCCGCCCGCGCCCTCTACCTCTTTCCAACCAAGGCTCTGGCCCAGGACCAACTGCGCGTCCTGGGGGAGATTGCCGCCCGGCTGCCCGAGCGACTCCTCTTTGCCGCCTACGACGGCGATACGCCCCCCGCCGCGCGCTCGCGCATCCGCCGGCGGGCGCAGATCGTCCTCACCAACCCCGACATGCTGCACGTCGGCATCCTGCCCAACCACCACCTCTGGCGCTCCTTCCTGAAGGGGCTGCGCTACGTGGTGGTGGACGAGGCCCACGTCTACCGCGGCATCTTTGGCTCGCACGTGGCCGGGGTGCTGCGCCGCCTGCGCCGCCTCTGCCGCCTGTACGGCTCCGACCCCACCTTTATCGCGGCCTCGGCGACCATGGCCAACCCCGGCGAGCACCTGCGCACCCTGACCGGGCTGAAGGTGCGCGTGGTCGACGAGGACGGCGCGCCGGCCGGCGGGCGCGACTTTGTCCTGTGGAACCCGCCGCTCCTTTCCGGGGCCACCGGCGAGCGCCGCTCGTCCACCGCCGAATCGACCTTCCTCTTCACCGAGCTGGTGCGCTTGGGCATCCGCACGATCGCCTTTGGCCGGGCCCGCGTCGTGGCCGAGCTGACGCTGCGCATGGCCCGCCAGGACCTGCAGAAGCTGGCCCCGGACAAGGCCAAGCGCATCCGCGCCTACCGCGCGGGCTACCTCCCGGAGGAGCGGAGGGCCATCGAGCAGGACCTGTTCCAGGGCCGCCTGCTCGGGGTGACGGCGACCAACGCCCTGGAGCTGGGCATCGACGTGGGCGACATGGAGGCGACGATCCTCAACGGCTACCCCGGGACGATCGCCTCGACCTGGCAGCAGGCCGGCCGCAGCGGCCGGGGCCAGGGGCAGGCGCTCTCGGTGTTGGTCACCGCCGACACGCCGCTGGACCAGTACTTTGCCCGCCACCCCCAGGACCTCTTCGGCCGGCCGCACGAGCAGGCCCGCTGCGACCCGGCCAACCCTTACGTCCTGGCCGACCAGGTGACCTGCGCGGCCTTTGAGGCTCCTATCACCGCCCAGGACGAGGCCATCTTTGGGCCCGAGCTGCACCGGGCCGCCTGGCAGCTCTCCGAAAGCGGCACGCTGGCCCCGCGCGGCGGCCGGTGGGTCTACACCGGCCGGGCGCGCTACCCGGCGGAGGGGGTGAGCATCCGCTCCTCCTCGCGCGAGAGCCTGGACCTGCTCGACGAGGCCGGCCGGCTGCTGGAGACGATCGAGGCTGCCACCGCCCCCTACCGTGTGCACCCGGGGGCCATCTACCTGCACCAGGGCGACAGCTACCGTGTGGTGCAACTGGACACGGCCCGCGGCGTGGCCCGCCTGCAGCGCGCCGATGTCAACTACTACACCCAGCCGCTGGACCGCATCGACCTGCAGATCGTGCGCTCCTTGCAGCACGCGCGGGTGGGCAAGAGCTTTGCCTACCTGGGCCAGGTGCGGGTGACACAGCAGGTCCTGGCCTATCGGCGCATCGGCCATTTCGACGACCGGACGCTCGGGGAAGTGCCGCTGGAGATGCCGCCGCAGACGTTCGACACGGTGGCCCTTTGGTTCGACGTGCCCGAGGCCCTGTGCCGGCGGGTGGCGCTGCGGGGGCTGGACCTGCCGGGCGGTCTGCACGCCGTGGAGCACGCGGCCATCGGCATGCTGCCGCTCTTTGCCATGTGCGACAGGCTGGACATCGGCGGCCTGTCCACGGCCCGTCACCCCGACACCGGGAAGGCGCAGGTCTTTATCTACGACGCCGTCCCCGGCGGCGTGGGCATCGCCGAGCATGGCTTCTTTGTGCTGCCGGAGCTGTGGAAGGCGACGCTGGAGACGGTGCGCGATTGCCCCTGCGAGGAAGGGTGCCCCTCCTGCATCCAGAGCCCCAAGTGCGGGAGCGGCAACAAGCCGCTGGACAAGGCGGCGGCGGTGCTCATCTTGGAAAATCTGTGTTCATCTGTGTAGATCTGTGTCCCCTCACCTCTTTGGCGAGCCCTATTGGGCCTGGCCGGCCCGCGGCAGGTCGAAGTAGAAGGTGCTCCCCCTCTGGTCGGCCCCCTCTTCGCCGGCCGGCGTGTTGGCAAGGACGCCGACCCGCCCCCCCAGTTTCTCGATGATGCGCCGCACGATCGAGAGCCCCAGGCCGTGTCCCTCGGTGCGCACCTGGTGCAGCCGCTCGAAGGGGGCGAACAGGAGGCCCCGTTCCTCCTCGCTGAGGCCGGGTCCGTTGTCATGCACCCAGAAGCGCACCCAGCCGGGCTCGCCGAGCTCGGCGCCGAGTTCGACGAGCGGCGGCCGGCCGCCGTATTTGAGCGCGTTGCTCACATAGTTGACCCAGACCTCCTCGATCCAGGGGCCGTAGCCGATCGCCGCCGGCCACTGCGCGGGCAGCCGCACCTCGGCCTTGTAGCTGGCGATCAGGTAGTACAGGCGGTCCAGCGCCCGTTCCACGATGGGGCCCATGTCCAGTCGGTAAGGGGTGACCGTTTGCCCCCGCACGCTTGTCAGCAGCAGCAGCTCGTCGATGAGGTTGCCCATCCGCTGCCCGCAGCGGTCGGCGATCTGCAGCAGGCCGTACTGCTCCTCCTGGGACATGGCCGCAAACTCGTAGGCGGAGAGGTTACAGACCATCCGCAGCGAGTTCAGGGGGTTCTTGAGGTCGTGGGCCACGGTGTGGGCAAAGGACTCCAGTTCGGCGTTCTGTTTCTCTAGCTCCTCGGTGTACTGGCGCAGCTTTTCCTCGGCCTGGCGGCGCGCGGCGATCTCTTGCTCCAGCTCCACGCTCCGCAGGCGATAGATCTCGGCTTCTTGGTGGGCCGTCTCGGTATGGTGGATCACCTGGAGGTTGCGGATGCGCCGGTCGGTCTCCTCATTGAAGACGGCCTCCCGGATGGCGTGATACTGCTCGTGGTGCTCCAGGGCGGCGCGGTAGTCCTGGCGCTGCTTGTGCGTTTCGGACAGGGCCAGGTGGGCTTCCATCAGCTCGTTCCGGGCGCCGATCTCGGCGGCGATGGCCACGGCCTGGTCGAGCAGCGGGATGGCCTCCGCAGGTCGCTGGAGCGTGCCGTGGACCTTGCCGAGGCTGATCAGGGCGCACATCTCGATATAGCGGTAGTTCAGCCGTCGGGCCAGTTCTAGCGCCTGGCCGAAGCAGGCCAGCGCCTGGGCGCAATCGCCCTTTTTCAGGTAGATGTCGCCGATCGTGCTCAGGACGGTGGCCTCACCCATATCCAGGCCCATCTCGCGGGTGATCTGCAGGCTGCGCAGGCCGTGCTCCAGGGCGCGGTCCAGCTCGCCCAGGAAGAAGCAGGCGTCGGCGATATTGTTCAGCAGGATGGCCACGTGGCGGCGGCGGCCGGCCTCCTGGAAGATGGACAGGGCCCGTTCGTAGGCCGGCAGGGCCTGCCGGTAGTCGCCCAGCTTCTCGTAGACGATGCCCATGAGGTTCAGCGCCAGGGCTTGTCCGATGCGGTCGCCGACGGCCTGGGAGATGTCCAGGGCTTGCAGGGCGTAGGTGAGGGCGGTGGGGTAGTCGCCAAGGTGCTCGTAGATGGCGTTGAGGATGCGGAATACCTGGGCCTGCAGGAAGGGAGAGCCGTGGGATTCGCTCATCGCGAGAGCTTCCAGAGCTTGGTTCAGGGCCGGCTCGAGCCGGCCCAACTGCATGTGGCTCTCGGCCAGGCGGGCCAGGCTGAGGGCCAGCCCCTCCACATAGTCCGGGTTGGCCGCCGCCAGGTCGTAGGCCGCCTGGGCGTAGGCCATGGCCCGCTGGGCGTCGATATCCCGTAGCTCCTGGGCCAGGGCGTTGAGGATATCCACCTTCTTGCGCGGGTCGCTGGTGGCAGCCAGTTGGGCCTCAAGTTCCTCGACCGCGTCCGCCATGAGCTGTCTCCCGACAATTCTTGCCCCTGTGGACCCATCCCTCCTGCCATGTGCGCAACGGCAGGCGCTTGGAATGCCGGCCTTGCTGCGGCGCTTGAGGATGGTGGTCGACCGATTCCAGTATATCACAACTTGGGGCTGGAAACAAGTTGAAGATGACAGGATGGGCGGCGTATGGTATAATAATAACACGCGGCTGTAGCTCAGTGGATAGAGCACCTGCCTCCGGAGTAGGTGGTCGGGCGTTCGAGTCGCCCCAGCCGCGCTCCTGTTTCTACCCCTTGCTTGCATTTGTGACTCAAGCCATAAACTGGCCGCCCTTCACCGCTTCTGTCACCTGGAATTGCCATGTCGTGATCGCGTAGAGGCCGGTTGACCGGCATGACAACCTGTGGTAGACTTGCGCCCATTCTCGGACCATGATGAGTCATGGACTTGTTATGGTCGAGCTTCTGATGAGGAGGTGCTATGGACCTAACGGAACACCGCGAGGGTTTTCTTCGTGCCGTTCTATCTCTGAACCGGGCCGAAGCAGACCGGGCAATCGAAGTGGCCCTGGCTACCGGGATCGATCCGACCCAGGTCCTGATCGAGATCATCAATGGAGCTATGGATGTTGTCGGGCAGAAACAGGCGAACCGCGAACTCGTCCTCTCCCGCATCTACCTGATCTCCAAGATCGTCGACGCCGCCATCAACCGCGTCCTTTCCGTGCTGCCCAAGGCACCCAGGACGGTGGGCACCGTGGTCATTGGGACGCCCCAGGGGGACCACCACGGCCTGGGGCGCAAGATTGTCGGCTCGTTCCTGCGCGCGGCCGGCATACAGGTCATAGACCTGGGCATCAGCGTACCGGGGCGCGACTTTGTCAGCACGGCGATCGGCATGCAGGCCGAAGTGATCGCTATGTCTGCCCTTTTGCTGCACACGATCGAGGAGGTCACGCGCGTGCGGGAGATACTGGACCAGCGCGGCCTGCAACGGCGCATCAAGCTGGTGGTCGGGGGGGCCCCCTTCACCTTTGACGCCGAGCTGTATCGCCAGGTAGGGGCCGATGCTACCGGCAAGAACGCCACGGATGCCGTCCGGGTAATCCGGCAGATGATTGCGGAGGTACACCATGCCTGAGACAATGACTTCCCTGGAGCGTGTCCTGGCGGTCCTGAGCCATCAGGTCCCCGACCGGGTGCCGGTCTGCCCGGTGCTGCTCATGCAGGGTGCGGCGGAAGTGGGCCTGGAGCTGAAAGAGTACTTTGCCAACGGCGAACATCTGGCCCGCGGGCAACTGGCTCTCTTGGAGAAGTATGGCCACGATTGCGTCATCGGCGTCCCTCACGTGGTCCAGGACACTACCGCTTTTGGTTGTGGGCTGCTCTATTTTCGCAGCGGTCCGCCGAGTGTGGACCGCATGGCGATCAAGTCCTACGCCGAGATCGAAAGCCTTGGAGTCCCCGACCCGCTCGCCCAGCCGCTGCTGCAGGAGACGCTGCGGGCGCTCCGGCTGTTGGCGGGCAAGGTCAAGGGGCGTGTCCCGATCCTGGGGGCAGCCATTGCCCCCTTTTCCCTGCCCAGCATGCTGATGGGCACGGAAAAGTGGATGGATCTCTTCTTCATGGGACAGGAAGGCCGCCAGTGGATGCAGGCAATCCTGCGGATCACGATTCCGTTTGTCGTCTCGTGGGCCAACGCCCAGCTAGAGGCCGGCGCGGATGCGATCGTCCTGGCCGACGGTATGGCCTCGGCCGCGGTCATCACCGAGGAGGAGTTCCTGGCCTATGCGCTCCCGGTCGTCCAGGCAACCATCCGCCAGATCCACGGTCCGGTCATCTACGAGGGTGTCGGCAGCCTGGAGCCCTTTATCGTCCATATGCCCAAGACGGGCGCGGTTGGGGTCATCCTGGACTGTCACGACGATATCGCCGCCTCCAAGTCCAGGGTCGCCGGGCAGCTTGCCATCCTGGGCAACCTGAACAACATCGAGATGCGCCGCTGGACGCCGCAGCAGATGGAAGACGCGGTGCGCAAGGCCCTGGCGGCGGGTATGCCCGGAGGCGGTTACATCCTGGGAACACAAGGACCCGAGATTCCCCTGGGAGTCTCCGATGAGGTCATCCGGGCCATGGTGGAGAGCGTGCGCCGCGAGGGGCAATACTGACAAAGCCGAGGCAGCCATGGACGAGAGCTCGGAAGTACAGCAGGTGCAAGCCCTGCGGGAACAGATCGAGCGCTTGCTCGATCGGGTAGCCGAGGGGGAGTTGATCGCCGGTGCCAACCTGGAACTGGCGGCCTCGTTGAACCTGGAGGAATCGGCCCACGCGCTCCTGAACCTGGTCTCCCAGGCCACCGGGGCGACCCTTTGTCATCTCCAGGTTCTGCGGGATGGCCGGCCGGCCACCCACTATTTCCTGCCTGAGCCAATTTCCGGCGAGGGCGTCCCGGCCCCCCCGGATGTGCTGGCCGATCGTGCCCTGGTGGCCGGCCGGCCGCTGCTGGTTGGGGGTGCCGGCCCGGAATGCCGCGACATGGGCGCCCCGGCCGACCTGGCCGACAAGGGGGACATCCGGCAGATTCTGGCGCACCCGACAGGGCCGGCTCTCCTGAAGCGGGGGCGGTGCCCACTGGCGGCCCCGCAAGGACCCTGTTTCTGCCTGGGCCTGCCGCTGATAGCGGCCGGCCGACCGGTTGGTGCTGTCACGGCCCATCGCTTGCCCGTCCCCGAGAACGTCAGACAGCAGACCGATCTGCTGGCTACCCTGGTGGCGCCCGGCGCCCTGGCCATCGCCAACGCCCACCTCTACACAACCATGGAACAGGAGCGGCACGTGTTGGCCTCGATCCTGGCCAGTACCGGCGACGCCGTCCTGGTCACCGACCAGGCGGGAAAGCTGCGTTTCATCAACCCGGTCGCCCGGACCCTCCTGGTCCAGGGTCAGACTGGAGAAGCGGCCCGTCGCGAGGACCTGGACCCGGTCGTGCAGAGCCTGCTCCAGGAGGCTGGGTCTGGAAATCAAGAGCTGGTCCAAGAGGTGCTCATCAAGAGCGGACGGGTCCTTCAGGCCAGCATTTCCCCGCTGCGCGGGGACCGGGACATTGCCGGGCATGTGGCCGTGTTCCGCGACATCACCGCCCTGCGGGAGCTGGAACGAGCCCGCCTGAGGGCTGAGCAGGAGAAACGCGAGCGCTACCAGCAGGTCCTGCGGCGTTATGTCTCCCCTCCGGTCGTGGAGCTCTTGTTGAAGGAGGGCGTCGAGATCGGCGACCGCCCGGAGGTGCGCGAGGCCGCCGTCCTGTATGCCGACCTGCGCGGGTTCACCGGGATCGTGGGCTCTCTCGCCCCGCGGACGGTGGTAGAGGAGATCCTGAACCCCTATTTCACCCGCATGACCGAGGTCCTGCACCGCCACGAGGGGACCATCGACAAGTTTATCGGCGATGCCATCCTGGCCTATTTCGGTGTGCCCTTCCGCCACGAGGACGATGCCTCGCGGGCCCTGCGCGCTGCGGCAGAGATGCAGCAGGAGATGGGCCGGCTCAACCAGGGCTGGAACAGGCTCCTGGATCGCCGGATCGAGATGGGCATCGGCGTTGCCTACGGCGAGGTCCTGGTGGGCAATGTCGGCTCGCAGGACCGCAGCGATTACACGGCTATCGGCATGGCCATCAACATAGCCAACCGGCTGCAGGAGTTGGCCGGGCCGGGGAAGGTGCTCGTGGAGGCGGCGGTCGTGGAACGCCTGCCGGACGAGGGCCGGCAGGCCCTGCGGCCGCTGGACCCCGTGCGGGTCAAAGGATGCTCCCGGCCGGTGGCCATCTTCGCGCTGCCAGTTGCGGTGGGATGAGGGACGCTTCGGCAGGTGCGCCCAACGCCGCCCGTTCCGGTTCACGCCCTTGGCGCCAGCCACTGCTGCAGGCGGGCGGCCAGTTCCCCCTCCAGGTGATCGCGGTTGGCCGGCGTCACCTCCACCAGCTCCACGCCCGGCCGGCCGGTGAGCAACAGGTTAGGCGGCATCTTGCTTCCTGTCTTTTCCATTGTAACATGCGCCCCGTTCAAGCGCCAATAGCCCCTGCAATTTGACCAAATCGCGCTCTTGCCGTATGATGGCGCCCCGGGGCCATAGACGCCCTCCAAGGAGGAACCCTATGCGCACGATTCGCCGCACTCTCGTCTTCCTGCTCCTGCTCGCCCTGCTCGCCGGCTGCGCCCCCACGGCCTCCAGCCCGACTATCGGCCCCGACGCGGCGCCCACCCCGGCGCCGACGGCCAAGGTCCAGCCCACCACTCCTACCGTCCAGTCCATCACTATCGACTCCCCCGGCATCAATGCCGCCGTCACCAGCCCGGTCGAGGTGCGCGGCGTCGTCGCCGTCGTCCCCTTCGAGTCCACGCTGCGCGGCCAGGTCTATGACGCCGCCGGCCAACTCGTCGGCGCCGCGCCGATCATGGTCCAGGGCTCCATGGGCGAGGAGGGACCCAAGCCTTTCGTGGGCGCTATCGCCTTTACGCCCACGGTGGCCGGAGCGGGGCGCATCGAGGTGGCCGAGATCAGCCCCAAGGACGGCTCCGTCCTCAGCAGCGCCACGGTGAAGGTGCTCCTCGCAGGACCGGCGGCCACCATCGAGATCCCATCGGCCGGCGACCAGGCCACGCTGCCGCTGCACATCCTGGCCCGCCTCGGCCGGCCCGGCGACCAGGTCGTCGCCGCCCTGCGCTGGCAAGACGGCAAAGCGTTGGAGCGCACCTATACCCTGATGGCCGGCGAAGACGGGCGCGGGCTGCTGATCGAGAGCCTGTGGTGGCAGGCCGATGTCCCCCCCTTGCCTTTCCCGCCGACGCAGCCCGCGACGTTGGAGCTCCGCGCCCCGGACGGGACCGTCCTGGCCCGCCAGAATCTCACCGTGATCAGTTGGGACGATACCGCCGCCGTCCAGCAGGTCAAGGTCTATTTCCTTCTTGGGGAAGAGCCGCAGGCGGTGACGTTGAACGTCCCTCGGACGCCGCGCATCGGCGCGGCGGCGCTGGAGATGCTGCTGTGGGGCCCGCCTCCCCCCAACCTGGCCGGGTTCGGGACGGCCCTGCCGCGGCCGTCCGACGTATTGAGTTTCCCCGGCCGGAACCCCGATTGGGGGCCGCGCGTGCGGCTGCTCGACCTGACCATCGAGAACGGCGTGGCCACGGCCAACTTCTCCCGCGAATTCGCAGCCTACGGCGGCGGCTCCACCCGCGTCCTGCTCATCCGCGAGCAGATCACCCGCACGCTGAAAGAGTTCCCCACGGTGCGCGAGGTGGTCATCGCCGTGGAGGGCCGGACCGAGGCGGTCCTGGAGCCGTAAGGAATGGGTAACGGTATCGGGTATCGGGGATGAGATGCCGGTCGGATCCCGATACCCGATACCCAGCCCCTACGGTGTTGGGGCCGGCGTGGGGCCAACCTTCTCCCACCGCACGTGGGCCTGGGCCTCGCCCCCCCGCTCATAGTATTCCACCCGTAGGATATGATCCCCTTTGGTCAGGGTCACGTCCGCCGTTTCCTCGCGGAGGGCGCCGTCGCGCCAGGAGTCGATGATCAGCCGGTCGTCCACCCACATGCGCGCACCGTCGTCCATCGACAGGTAGAAGCGGTAGGTGGCCGCTTCAAAGGTCGAGATGCGCGTCCAGCGGGCGGAAAAGTTGTCTGCGGGCATGCCGCCGGCGACCGAACCGTTCCCCCAGTTAAAGTCGACAATCCCCTCGTTCTGCACCAGCACCGGGGCGCCGTTCAGATCGGGGTTCGACCAGTATTCGCCCTTCCAGTCGGGGTAGAGGGAAGGCTGCCTGTCCCACCGGACCTGGAGCACGGCCGTATGGATGCGGTCGTAGAACTCGACGCGCACGTTATGGCTGCCGGCCAGGATAATGGAGTCGATGACGACCTCGTGCAGGGGGCTGTCGCGCCAGTCGTCGATCACCAGCTTATCGTCGACCCACAGGCGCATGCCGTCGTCGACCATGGCATGGAAGCGGTAGATGCCGCTCTCAAAGGCCAAGTTGCGGGTCCAACGCACGGAGAACTCGTCCGCGGGGAGCCCTTCGGCCGGCGGCCGGTCCAGCCATTGGAAGTCGAGCTCGACATCGTTGCGCACCAGGGCCGGGTTGCCGGAAAGGTTGGGGTTGGCAAAGTACTCGCCGCGCCAGTCGGTGATGACCGGGGTGGGGCCGGCGGTGGGCATGATCGTCGCCACGGGGCTGGGCGAGGGCGTCGTCGGGGCCGTCGCCGTGGGCAGCGGGGTGCTGCCGACGACGATGCGCACGCCAAAGGTGCCGTCGACGCTCTGGATGATGCCAAAGAGGCCGCCGTTGGCGTTGCGCAGCAGCCAGCGGCCCTCGTAGATGCCATCGCCGGCCGGCGCCACCAGAGCCACGGAGAGGTCCACCGTCCGCCCGGGGGCGACCGTCCCCGGCAGGGGGATCACCGTGGCCCCGCCCATGCGGTCGCCGTTGGCAAAGATCAGCGCGTAATCGGCGGTCCAGGTGCAGGAGCCGCTGTTGAGCAGCCGCCAGGTCTTGACAAAGGGCTGGCCGGGCAGCATGGGGGTATCCTGCGGGATGGTGACATCGCTGTCGAACGAGGCCTGGTCGGTGCAGGCGGCGGGAGTCGTCGGCGGGGGGGCCGTCGGCTCCGGGGTGGGCGCCACGGTGGGGACGGTGGGGTTGGGCGGGGGCGGCGTGTGCGCGGAGGTCGGGTTGACGGTGGGCAGCACCTGGCAGGATCCCAGCAGCAGGCCCAGGATGAGCAGGGTGCCGGCCGATATGGGCAGTAGCCGCTTTTGCTTGCGCATCGCTTCCTCCATTTCAGGCGCGGGTTCGCGGAACCTGTAGCAGTCCCCCCTATTTTACTACAAAACGGCGCGCGGCGCACCTCCCAGCATACCTTGTGAAGGTCCCCCGAGGCCTTTTCGTTGCCAGGAACGTGATTTCGGTGTATAATGGGAAAAACAAGGGTCACCGGCTGCGTCGAGAGGATGGCGCAAGAGGGGGAAACGATGACCGACCCCAACCTGGTCTCCTGGCTGTTGGCGGCGCGCACGCCGTCGATCCGCTACCTGACGCTGCGCCGGCTGCTGGACCGGCCCCGGATCGAGCCGGAGGTGCAGGCCGCCTGGCGGGAGATGCACACGGCCGGCCCGATCCCGGGCATCCTGGCCGGCCAGACCCGCGCCGGCAGTTGGGCCGGCGAGCGCGGCTATTATACGCCCAAGTATGTCAGCACCCACTGGAGCATGCTGCTCCTGGCCGAGCTGGCCGCCGACGGCGGCGATCCCCACCTGCAGCGCGGGGCCGCCTACATGCTGGCCGAGACGCGCGAGGAGCTGGAGCAGGCCCTGGAGTGTGAGCTCAACGGCCTGTCCTGTTTCTGGGGCAACTTGCTGCGCTACACGGTGCACAGCGGCTGCGCCGGCGACACGCGCCTGCAGGCGATCCTCGTCTACCTGGCCCGCGAGGCCGCGGGCGGCTGGCGTTGTCCGATCAACGACGATCTGCCCTGCGCCTGGGGAGCGGCGCGCGCGCTCTTTGGCCTGGCGGCGTTGCCCGCGCGCTATCGCTCGACGCTGGTTGAAAAGGCCATCGCCGGCGGCCTGTCCTTCCTGCTCGAGGGGGGCACCCTCGTCGCCGGCGACTACCCGGCCCGGCGCACACACGCCATCTGGCGCCGGCTGAACTTTCCCCTCTTCTACCAGGCCGACGTCCTCTTTGTCCTGCGCGTCCTGGGCGAGCTGGACGCGCTGGACCACCCGCAGGCCCGGACGGCTCTGGAGTGGCTGGCCGGCCGGCGCCAACCCGGCGGCCGCTGGCGCGGAGCCAGCCCCTTCCGCCGGCGCACCTGGCCGGGCCTGGCCGACCGCGAGGAGACCGACCGCTGGGTCTCCCTCCAGGCGGCGCTGGTGTTGAGATAGGCAGCCCCCTCCCCCCTCTCGTTATCTCATGGATGCCCTACGAGCCGCCCCAGGGCCGCCCGGTCCATGTTGCCGGGGACGACCTGCCGCACGAGGCCGTCGGGGGCGATGAGGAAGGTGGTGGGCAGGAAGAGGACCCTGTAGCGCTCGCTGGCCTCCCCGCTCGTATCCAGGAGCACCGGGAAGGGCAAGGTGTCCGTGGCGACGAAGCGCCGCACGATCTCGACGGGCTCCTCGACATTGACCGCCAGGATCGTCACGCCGCTGCCGGAGATCTCCCGGGCAAAGGCCAGAAGCCCGGGCCACTCCTGGCGGCAGGGCGGGCACCAGGAGGCCCAGAAGTTGAGGATGACGGTCTGGCCGCGGTAGGCGCCGAGGGTATAGGTGATGCCGTCGAGCCCCGGCAGCTCCAGGTCTGGCGCCCGCTGCCCGATCCCCGGTCCTTCCTGCGGCCGCGTGGTTGGGGGCGGGGTCGGCGGGACGGGGGTGCGCACGATGGGGAGCGTCGCCGTGGGCGAGACGGCGCTGGCGACAGGCGCCGGCACGGTGGCGGGGGGCTGGCGGTACAGGGTGAGCGAGACCATCAGCACGGCGCCGACGATGGCCCCGGCCAGGAAGAGGCCAAGACCGGAGAGCCCCCACAGCCAGTGTGGCAGGAGGCGCGGGGGAGAGACCTCGCCGGGTGGCGACTCCGAGGGCGCGGCGCTCACGGCGCGGGCGGCTCCTCGGGTTGGGCGGCGATGCGCCGACGGAAGCGCGCCCGCAGGAGGTTTTCCTGTTCCTGGGCGGCCTCGCGGCCGGCCGTCACGGCTTCCTGGAAGCGCAGCCGCACCAGGGCCCGCGTCTCCTGCCCCCGGCGCGGCGCCAGCAGCAGCCCAACGGCCGCCCCGGCCAGCAGTCCCGGCAGGAACCCTTTCCAGAACGGATGCATCGGCTTATCTCCTCCGGCGGAACAGCCCGCGCAGGATGAGGACCAACGCTACCCCCACCCCGGCCAATAGGCCGAAGGCGGCGGCACCGGTCAGGTCCAGCAGGGGCCGCACCGCGCCGTCCAGGTGTTGGCCGATGACGACCAGCGGCCGGCCGCTCTCCACGCGCACGGACCTGCCGACCACGGCATAGGCCGTGCTCTCTGAGAGGGTCACTTCCTCGCTGCCGACCAGCCCAACCGTGCACTCTTCCAGCTCGACCGTCGCCGCCCGCAGCAGGGCCACGGCGCCTTCTTCCACCTCCACCTCGTCGGCGTCGATCTGTAGCGCCGCCGAATCCTTCATCTCCACCTCGGCGGCGCGGATCGTCCGCGCGACCGACTGGGCCAGGTGGACCTTTTCGCCACGCACCGTGCCCACCTGGGCCTGCTGCACCCTGACGACCTCCCCGCTGATCTCGGTGGGGCCGGACTCTTCGGCCGCCGCCGTTGGTTCCAGGGCCGGGATCTCTTCTTCTGTCATAGGGGCACCTCCTCGACAGCACGCCGCTGCCATTATACAGGTTGTCTGGGAGCAAGTCAAACAAAACTTGCATACCCGGCCCATTCGTGGTATCCTGCCGGCGTAAACCTTTCCGGGGGTGTACGGATGGCTCTGGTGATGGCGCCTCTCCTGGAGAATCGCGAACTGCTGTCGGGGACCTTTCTGCTGCGCCTCCAGGCGCCGACCCTGGCCCGCGACGGCCGGCCGGGGCAGTTCCTCATGGTGCGCTGCGCCGAGGAGGGCTCCTACGATCCCCTGCTGCGCCGGCCGTTGGCGCTGCACCGCCTGGACCGCAGCCGCGGCGAGATCGAGCTGCTGGTGCGTGTCGTCGGGCGCGGGACCGGCTGGCTGGCCGTGCGCTCCCCGGGCGATGTCCTGGACATCCTGGGGCCGCTGGGCCAGGGCTTTCGCCTCGACCGCCGCACGCGCCACCTGCTGCTCGTCGCCGGGGGCATGGGCATCGCCCCGCTGTTTGCCGCGGCCGAGGAGGGGGTGGCCCGCGGCTGGGCGGTGACCCTGGTGCTGGGGGCGCGCACGTTGGGGAATCTCTACCCGGTGGAGCGCCTCCCGCCCCAGGTGGAGGTGCACATCGCCACCGACGACGGCTCCTGCGGCCGGTCCTGCCTGGTCACCGACCTGCTGGACGACCCCACGCTGGGGTTGCTCTCCTGGGCCGATCAACTGCTGGCCTGCGGGCCGCGGCCCATGCTGCAGGCGTTGGGCCGGGCCGTGCGCGCCGGCCGGCTGCGCCCCCGCCCCGGCTTTGCCCAGGTCTCCCTGGAAGAGTCCATGGCCTGCGGCATGGGGGCCTGCCTGGGCTGCGTGGTACGGACCCGCCGCGGGCTCCAGCGGGTTTGCCAGGAGGGGCCGGTCTTTAACCTGGAGGACGTGGTCTGGGAATGAGGGACCGGCGCCATGCACCGCCCGCGGCAAACTGATAGCTGACAGATGGAGCATGACCTTGGAACTCGGCATCATCGGCCTACCGACGGCCAGCAAGACGACCATCTTCAACGCCCTGACCGGCGGCGCGCGGCCCACGGCGGCCTCGGCAGCCGGCAAGATGCAGCTTCTGAGCGTGGTCGTGGATGTCCCCGACCCGCGGGTCGAGGCCCTGAGCGCGCTCTACAACCCGCGCAAGACCACCTACGCCAAGGTGACCTACACCGACATCGCCGGCCTGGACCAGGGTGGGGTCAAGACGGGGCTCAGCGGCCTGCTGCGCAACCAGATCATGCCGATGGATGCCTTTCTCCATGTCGTGCGCGCCTTTCGCGATGAGACGGTGCCGCATCCCCTGGGCAGCGTCGATCCGCAGCGCGACGTGGAGGTGCTGGACCAGGAGATGATCCTGGCCGACCTTTCCGTGGTCGAGAACCGCCTGGAGCGCCTGGAAGAGGGGCTGCGCCGGAGCACACGGCCCGAGGAGCGGCCGGCCCTACTCAAGGAGCAGGCCCTCTTCGAATGGCTGCGCGCCTCGCTGGAGGCGGAGACGCTCCTGCGCGACCTGGACCTGTCGCCGGAGCAGGCGGCGGCCCTGCGCGGCTTTGGCTTCCTGACCCTCAAGCCGGTCCTGGTGGTGGTCAATACCGGGGACGAGCAGGTGGACCCGCGGGAGGTCCTGCGCTACGAGCACCGGCGCACCCGGCTGCTGGCGGTGCGGGGGCGGCTGGAGATGGAGCTGGCCCAACTGTCGCCGGAGGAAGTCTCGCTCTTCATGCAGGAGTTCGGCCTGGAGGAGTTGGCCCTCAAGCGCATCATCCAGGCCTCCTATGGGCTGGTCGGAGTGCAGTCGTTCTTTACCGTAGGCGAGGACGAGGTGCGCGCCTGGACGGTGCGCCGGGGGGCCACGGCCGTGGAGGCGGCCGCGGCCATTCACTCGGACCTAGCGCGCGGCTTTATCCGCGCCGAGGTCGTTGCCTATGCCGACCTGCTGGCGGCCGGCAGCCTGGCCGAGGCGCGCCGGCTGGGCAAGCTGCGCCTGGAGGGCAAGGAGTACGTCGTCCAAGACGGGGATATCGTGCACATTCGTTTCTCCGCCTAGCGGCAGGAGCCGGCCATGATCGCGATCGACGGTTCGCACGGCGAAGGGGGCGGCCAGGTGCTGCGCACGGCGCTGGCCCTGGCCGTGCTCACCGGGAAGGAGGTGCGCCTCGAACGGATCCGCGCCGGCCGCCAGGTCCCCGGCCTCCAGGCCCAACACCTGACGTGTGTCCTGGCCGCGGCGCGCCTCTGCGCCGCCGAGGTGGAGGGGGCGCGTCTGGGCTCCCAGGAGCTTTCTTTTGCCCCGCGCCGGCCGCCGCAGCCCGGCGAGTACCGCTTCGACGTGGCCGAGCAGCGCCAGGGCGGCAGCGCCGGGGCGGTGACCCTGGTGCTGCAGACGCTCCTTCTCCCCTTGGCATGGGCCGATGGCCCCTCGCGGGTCACACTGCGCGGCGGCACGCACGTCGCCTGGAGCCCCCCGTGGCACTACCTGGAGCGGGTCTACCTGCCCATGCTGGGGGAGATGGGCGTGCCCGTCCAGGGGCGCATCCGGCGCTGGGGCTGGTATCCGCGGGGCGGGGGCGAGGTGACGGTGGAGGTGGAAGGCCGGCCCGGCCGCCGGCTCCATCCCCTCCGGCTCCTCGAGCGCGGCGAGCTGCGCCGGCTGTTCGGCCTCTCGGCCTATGCCAACCTGCCGGCCCATGTGGGCGAACGCCAGCGCCGCCGGGCCGAGGAGCTGCTGCGCGCGGCCGGCCTGGCGGCAGAGTGGGAGGTGCTCCAGGCCCCCGCGCCGGGCCCGGGCAGCGCGCTGATCCTGGTGGCCGAGGGGGCCGGCTGGACCGCCGGCTTCAGCGCCCTGGGCGAGCGCGGCAAGCCGGCCGAGCGCGTGGCCGAGGAGGCCGGCGCCGACCTGCTGCGCTGGTGGCGCGGCGCCGCGCCGGTAGAGATGCACCTGGCCGACCAGTTGATCGTGCCGCTGGCGCTGGCCGGCGGCCCCTCGTCCCTGGCCACCTGCCGTATCACCCGGCACCTGCTGACCAACGCCTGGGTGGTGCAGCAGTTGCTGCCGGTACGGGTCGAGGTGCACGGCCAGGAAGGCCGGCCCGGCCGGGTGGACGTGTGCCCGGCGTAGCTTCGTCTGGGGGATAGATCGATATGGGCCAGACCGTCGCCAACCTCCCGCTCTACCTGACCCTGGCTATCGCCCTCGCCGCCCTGGCCCTGCTGGTCAGCGACCGGGTGCGGCCCGACCTGGTGGCGCTCCTGGTGGTTGTGGCCCTGGGGGTAAGCGGCGTCCTCACCCCGCGCGAGGCCTTTTCCGGCCTCAGCCGGGGGGCCGTGATCACGATCATGGCCATCTTTATCCTTGCCGAGGGGCTGGAGCGCACCGGCCTGATCGAACAGGCCGGCGATTTCCTGCTGCGCGTGGCCGGAAAGAGCGAGCCCCGTCTTGTCCTGGTCGTGATGCTGGCCGGGGCCGTCCTCTCCCTGTTCATGAACAACATCGCCGCGGCGGCCGTCCTCCTGCCGGCAGTCTCCAACGCGGCGCGCAAGTCCGGCGTCAGCCCGACGCGCCTCTACATGCCCCTGGCCTTTGCCACGCTCCTGGGCGGCATGGCCACCCTCCTGACGACCACCAACATTGTCGTCAGCAGCCTGCTGCGCGACGAGGGGCTGGCCGGCTACGGGCTGCTCGACTTTCTCCCGCTGGGGCTGCCGATCGTCGCCGTGGGCGTCCTCTATATGGCCCTGTGGGGCCGGCGCCTGCTGCCCGCGCATCTGCCGGACCGCTGGCCGCAGGTGGCCCTGGAGGAGTGCGACCTGGTGGAGGTCTATCGCCTGGACGAGCGCCTCTTCCGGGCGCGCGTCCCCCCCGGCTCGGCGTTGGACGGCCGGCCGCTGTCCCAGAGCGGCCTGCGGGAAGTCTACAACCTGAACGTCGTGGCCGTCGAGCGCCGGGGCCAGGCGCTGCTCTCGCCCTCCCCGGACACCGTCCTGCGTGCCGGCGATATCTTGCTCTTTGCCGGGAAGCTGGACGAGTTCCTGCGCCAGGATGTCGAGCCCTACCTAGAGATCCTGCCGCCCCGCGGCTGGTGCCGCCAGGACCTGGAGTCGGCGGCGGTGGTTGTGGTGGAGGCGGTGCTGGCGCCGCGCTCTGCCCTCCTGGGGAGGACGCTGCGTGCGGCGCGCTTCCGGGAAAAGTACGGGATGGCGGTGCTGGCCATCTGGCGGGCCGGCCGGCCGATCCGCACGGCGCTGGGCGACCAGCCGCTGCAGTTCGGCGACGCCCTGCTCCTCCAGGGGCCGCGCCGCCAGTTGCCGCTGCTGGGCAGCGAGCCCGACCTGCTCCTTTTGGATGTCGGCCGGGGCGCGGCCCGCCCGCTCTACCCGAAGCGCTGGCTGGCCCTGGCCATCCTGGGAGCCACCCTGGTCGGGGCGGCCTGCAGCGCGGCGCTGGTCGGCGAGATCATGTTGGCCGGGGCCCTGGCCATGGTCGTGGCCCGCGTCCTGACGCTGGACGAGGCCTACCAGGCCATCGAGTGGAAGAGCGTCTTCTTGGTCGCCGGGATGCTGCCCCTGGGGGTGGCGATGACCAAGACGGGGGCGGCGGAGATGCTGGTGCGGGGGCTGGTTGGGCTGCTGGGGCCGGCCGGCCCGCTGGCCGTGTTGGCCGGCCTGGTCCTCTTGGCCGCCCTGCTCACCCAGGGGATGAACGGAGCGGCCGTGGCTACGGTGCTGGCCCCTATGTCTATCGTGGCCGCCCGCCAGGTCGGCGCGGACCCCCGGGCGCTGGCCATGGGCGTGGCCCTAGCCACCTCGCTGGCCTTTCTCACCCCCCTGGGCCACCCCGTCAACGTGCTGGTGATGGCCCCAGGCGGCTACCGCTTCCGCGACTATCTCCGCGTCGGCCTGCCGCTGACCGCCCTGCTGCTGGCCCTGATCCTGCTGCTGCTCCCCGTGTTCTGGCCGCTGGGCGGGTAGGCCGAGCTCGCCCCGGCTTTTTCCCGCTACCTGGAATGCTCCATAGGTTCAGTTTGCATGCCTAGCTGCCATGTAGTACAATAGCTGTGGTCAGGAGAGAATGTCCCTTCTCCTGACCAATCAGCGTGCGGGCCGAACGCCCTCGGAGAGGCATGGAACCACAGCGCATTCGCAATTTCTGTGTCATCGCCCATATCGATCACGGCAAGACGACCCTCACCGATCGTCTGCTGGAGCGCACCGGCGCGGTCCACTCCCGCCAGGTGGTCGAGCAACTGCTCGATAGCATGGACCTGGAGCGCGAAAAGGGCATCACCATCAAGGCCAAGGCGGTGCGCCTGGCCTACCGGGCGCAGGACGGCCAGGAGTACGAGCTCAACCTGATCGACACCCCCGGGCACGTGGACTTTACCTACGAGGTCTCCCGGGCCCTGGCGGCCTGCGAGGGGGCGCTCCTGCTGGTGGACGCCAGCCAGGGCATCGAGGCCCAGACCCTGGCCAACACCTACATGGCCCTGGAGCACGACCTGGCCCTCATCCCGATCATCAACAAGATCGACCTCAGCAGCGCGCGCACCGCGGAGGTGGCCGAGGAGCTGCAGCGGGTCCTGGGCGTGCGGCCGGAAGAGATCCTGCGCACCTCGGCCAAGGAGGGCCGCGGGATCGACGAGGTGCTGGAGGCGGTGGTCCGGCGCATCCCGCCCCCGCGGGGCGACCCCACGCAGCCGCTGCGCGCCCTGATCTTTGACAGCCACTATGACTCCTACAAGGGGGCGGTGGCCTACGTCCGCGTGTTCGATGGGATACTGCGCAGCGGCGACCGCATCCTGCAGATGTCCAGCCGCGAGGCCACCGAGGTGCTGGAGCTGGGCGTTTTCCGCCCGCGCATGGTCCCCGGGCCGGAGCTGTCCGCCGGTGAGGTCGGCTACGTGGCTACCGGCCTCAAGGTCATCCGCGATATCCGCGTCGGGGACACGATCACCCACGCCGACCGCCCCGCGGCCGAGCCGCTGCCCGGCTACCGGCCGGCCAAGCCGATGGTCTTTGCCGGCCTCTACCCCTCGGACCCCAGCGACTATAGCCTGCTGCGCGACGCCCTGGAGAAGCTGCACCTCAACGACGCCGCCCTGCAGTACGAGGTCGAATCCTCCCAGGCCCTGGGGGCCGGGTTCCGCTGCGGCTTCCTAGGGCTGCTGCACATGGAGATCGTCCGCGAGCGCCTGGAGCGCGAGTTCGACATGGACATCCTCTTCACCGCGCCGGGCGTCGAGTACCAGGTGCTGTTGACGGACGGCGAGGTGATCACCGTGGAGAACCCGGCGGCTATGCCCGACCCCGCCCTGATCGAGGCCATGGAGGAGCCCTGGGTCAGGCTGCAGATCCTCACCCCCAGCCGCTACATCGGCCCGATCATGGAGCTGGTCACCTCGCGTCGCGGCGAGTACGAGAGCATGGAGTACCTGGAAGGCGGGCAGGTGGCCCCCGGGGCGGCGCCGACCGAGGACCGGCGGGTCCTGCTGCTCTACCGCGTGCCGCTGGTCGAGATCCTGGTTGATTTCTACGACCAGCTCAAGTCGCGCAGCCAGGGCTATGCCTCAATGGACTATGTCCTGGCGGGCTATCGGCCGGCCGACGTGGTCAAGATGGATGTGCTGGTGAACAACGTCCCCGTGGACGCGCTGGCGGTGATCATCAACCGGGCCAACGCCCGCGCCGCCGGCCGGCGGCTGGTGGAGCAGTTGCGCCGCCATATCCCGCGCCAGCTCTTCGATGTCCCGGTGCAGGCCGCCATCGGCGGGCAGGTGATCGCCCGGGAGACGATCAAGGCCCGCCGCAAGGACGTCCTCGCCAAGTGCTATGGCGGCGATGTCACCCGCAAGCGCAAGCTGCTGGAGAAGCAAAAGGCCGGGAAGAAGCGCATGCGCATGGTCGGGAACGTCGAGATCCCCCAGCAGGCCTTCCTGGCGGTGTTGACGTTGGAGGAAAAATAAGGAGGTTGCGATGAACAAACGATGGCTCGTCCTGTTGGCCCTGGTCCTGCTCGCCGGCACCCTGCTGGGCTGCAGCACGCGCGTGCCGTCGAGCAAGGCGGTCGCGCGGGTCAACGGAGTCGAGGTGGCCGAGGAGGCGCTGCAGCGGGAGATGAACCACACCAAGGCCTTTTACCGCGAGCAGTACGGCCTGGACCTGGACGACCCCAAAAACGCCGACCTACTGAAGCAGGCCCAGCAGGAGGCGTTGACGAGGGTGATCGACCAGGAACTGGTGCGGCAGATCGCGGCCGGGACCTTTCCGCCTCCCCAGGCCGGCCAGAGCCCCACGGTGATTACCGTCAGCGACGCCGAGGTGCAGGCCCAGGCCCAGGCCTACGAGGCCCAGGCCGGCAGCCGCGAGGAGCTGCTGACGCGCAACGGCTTTGCCACCTACGCCGACTTCCTGGCCTTTGTGCGCGGCACCCTGCTGGTGGAGAAGCTGTCCCAGATCTATGGGCAGGGCGAGCAGGTCCAGGCCCGCCACATCCTCGTCGCTACCGAGGCCGAGGCCCTCCAGATCCTGACGCGCCTGCAGTCCGGCGAGGATTTCGCCGCCCTGGCCAAGGAGCTGTCGCTGGACAAGACCAGCGGGCAGAAGGGCGGCGACCTGGGCTGGTTCGGCCGCGGGATGATGGTCGCCCCCTTCGAGACGGCGGCCTTTGCCCTGGAGGTGGGACAGATCAGCCAACCCGTCCGCACCGAGTACGGCTACCACATCATCCAGGTGACCGACAAGGGGCTCCACGCCGACCCCCAGGCTTTCCAGACCTGGTTCGAGGGGCTCAAGGCCCAGGCCAAGATCGAGATTCTGAGCCCATAACCTGCCGGGGACCGCAACGCCGTCCCCGGGCGCCTAGAGGACAACGATGGCCGAAAAACGCCCCCGCCTGACGATCCTGATCCTGGAGAACCGCCAGATGATCGCCAACATCCTGGCCGACCTGCTCGTTAGCGAGGGCTACCGCACGCTCCATGCCCTGGGCCTGGAGGAGGCACGGGACCTGCTCCCCGAGTGCCGGCCCGGGTTCCTGCTGGTGGACATGGGCCTGGTGCGGCCAAACCGCCAGGCCCAGTGGCAGGAGCTCCAGGAGGCGGCCGGCGCGCACGGCGTCCCATTGATCGCCTTTTCCTGCTCGGCGATGCCCGCCACCTCTCCCGATGTCCTGCTGCTGCGTTCGCCGAGCGACTTTGCGGCGATCGCCAACAAGATCTCTAGCGAGTGGCGCAAGAAGCAGCCCTACCTGGGGATGACCCTGGTGGAAAGGGGGCTGCTGAGCGTCGCCGAGCTGGAGGCCTGCCTGCGTGTCCAACGGGACCTGGAACAGGTCGGCCGCAGCTATCCGCTGGGCGAGCTGCTTGTCCGCCTGGGCATCGTGACCCAGGAAGCGGTGGACCAGGCGGTCGGCGACCAGGAGCTGTGAGATGGCCCCGCGGGTGGTGATCGTCGGGCTGGGGCCGGGCCGTCCCGAGCAACTGACACGGGAGGCCTGGGAGGTCTTGGAGCAGGCCCGCGTCCTCTACCTGCGCACGGTGCGGCACCCCGTGGTGCCGCACCTGCCGGCCCACCTGGAGCTGCGTCCCCTGGAAGACGGCCCGGCCGAGGCCGCCGCGGACATTTTGGCCCGTATGTCGCAGGACGCCGAGCGGCCGCTCTACTACGGCGTGCCCGGGCATCCCCTGGCCGACGATCCGACGGCCCGCCTGCTGCGGCAGCAACTGGGGGCCGGCGAGGTGCGGATCGTCGCCGGCCTGTCCTTCCTCCAGGCCTTTTGCGCGGCGCTGGGGTTGGATCCGCTGGAGCGCGGCCTGCAACTGTACGCGGCCCCCGACCTGGCCGCCGGCGAATCGCCCTTCGACCCGCCAATCCCCCTCGATCCCACCCGCCCCCTGCTGGTGGCCCAGTTCCCGGGCGGCGCGCCGGCGGCGGGCGTCCGGCGGGCGCTCCTGGAGCACTACCCGGCCGGGCACCCGGTCACGATAGTCCGGACGGACGGCCTCCTGGGCGAGGAGCCGCCGGCCACCGGCCCGCTCGGCGAACTGCCGGACTGGGCCGGGGAACGGTCCGGCGCCCTCTATGTGCCCCCGCTCCCGCGCCTGCAGGCCCAGCGCGAGCCGGCCACCCTGGAGTGGGTCTGCGCCCGGCTGCGGGGGCCCGGCGGCTGCCCCTGGGATCGCCAGCAGGACCACGCCTCGCTGCGCCGCAACCTGCTGGAGGAGGCCTACGAGACGCTGGAGGCGCTGGACGCCGGCGATCTGCCGCGCCTGGGCGAGGAGCTGGGCGACCTGCTGATGCAGATCTATCTCCATGCCCAACTGGCGCGCGAGGAAAAAGCCTTCGCCATGGCCGATGTCGTCGCCGGGATCACGGCCAAGCTCATCCGCCGCCACCCGCACGTCTTTGGCGATGTCCAGGTCGCCGGGAGCGCCGAGGTGCTGCGCAACTGGGAGGCGATCAAGGCCCTGGAGCGCGCCGCGGGGGGCCGCGCGGGGGATTCCCTGCTGGCCGGCGTGCCGCGGACGCTGCCCGCTCTGGCCTACGCCCAGGAGGTGGGCGAGCGGGCCTCGCGGGTGCGCTTCGACTGGACGCGGGTGGAGGAGGTCTGGGCCAAGGTGGAGGAGGAGTTGGCCGAGCTGCGCGCGGCGACGCTGCCGGAGGAGCGGGCAGAGGAGCTTGGCGATGTCCTGTTCGCCCTGGTCAACCTGGCCCGCTGGCTGGATGTCGCCGCCGAAGAGGCCCTGCGGGCCACCAGCGCCAAGTTCGCCCGGCGTTTCGCCGCCATCGAGGAGGCGGCCCGCCAGCGGGGCGTGGCTTTCCAGGAGTTGAGCATGGCCGAGATGGATGCCCTCTGGGAATCGGCCAAGTCCGCGGAGCACTGATCGTCGGTTCGCTCCGGCCATTTCGCTTGAGGCACAGCCGTGGGTGCTGAACCGTCTGTCGTCTATACGATCGTTCCCAGCTACAATACCGCCGACTACCTCTGCCGCTGCCTGGATTCGCTCCTGGCCCAGCAGGGGGAGCAGGAGCTGTGCATCTATGTGGTGGATAACGCCTCGTCCGACGACAGCGTTGCCCGGGTGCGGCGGGAGTATCCCCAGGTGCAGGTGCTCCAGAGCGACCACAACGGCGGCTTTGCCTATGCTGTGAACCGCGGGCTGCGCGCCGTGCAGGCCGACTGGGCCGCGCGCCACGGCGGGTCCCCGGCGGGCTACTATGTCCTGCTGCTGAACTCGGACACCGAGCTGCCCCCGACCGCCCTGGCGGAAATGGTGGCCTTTATGGAAACGCGCCCCGAGGCCGGCGCGGCCGGGCCCCAGCTCCTCATGGCCGACGGCCGGATGGACCTGGCCTGCCGGCGCTCCTTCCCCTCGCCCGAGGTGGCCTTCTTTCGCCTCGTCGGCCTGTCGCGCCTCTTTCCCCGCAGCCCGCGCTTCGCCCGCTACAACTTGACCTACCTGGACCCCGAACAGACCACCGAGGTCGACGCGGTGAGCGGCGCTTTTATGCTGGTGCGCGGCGCGGTGGCCGCGGAGGTCGGGCCGCTCGACGAGTCCTTTTTCTTCTACGGCGAGGACCTGGACTGGGCTTTCCGCATCAAGGCGCTGGGGCACAAGGTCTACTACTACCCCCGCGTCAAGGTGCGCCACTGGAAGCGGGCTTCCAGCCGGCTGCGCCCGCGGGCCAGCGTGCGCGACTTTTACCAGGCCATGCGCATCTTTCACCGCAAGCATTACGCCCCGCGCTGCCCCGGGCCGCTCAACCTGCTGGTCGAGGCCGGCATCACCCTGCGCGAGGGGCTGGCGCTGCTGCCCTACCTCTTGCGCCGGACGGAGGGCTCCCGATGAAGAAGCGGCATACCGCCTGGGCCTTGGTGTTGGTGCAACTGCTCCTCGATGCCGGGGCCATCGGCGGGGCCTTTTTCCTGGCCTATCGCTGGCGCTTCGACCAGGATATCGCCGGCCGCTACGTGCCCCCCAGCCTGTGGACGGGAGCGGCCATGCTGGGGCTGCTGCTGGTCCCCATTGTGGTGGCCTTCCGCTCCACCCGCCTCTACGACCTGCACCGCGCCGGCTCGCGCGTCGACCAGGCGTTCCAGATGATCAGCGCCTTTTCCGTGGGCACGATCATCGGCGTCGCCCTGAACACCATCGTCCTGCGGGACCGCTTCGTCTACTCCTCCCTGATCCTGGCCTATGGTTGGGTGCTGGGCGTGGCGCTGCTGAACGTGGAGCGCCTCCTGTATAGCGAACTGCTGGCCGGCCTGCGCAAGTGGGGCCTGGACCGGCGACGTGTGCTGCTCGTCGGCGCCGGCGATGTCGGCCAGGTTATCATGAGGCAGATCGCTCGGTCGCCGCGCCTGGGGTACCACCTGGTCGGGCTGCTCGACGACAAGTGCGCCCCGGGGTCCGAGGTAGCCGGCGTCCGGGTGTTAGCCTGCCCCGAGGAGATTGCCTCCGTCCTGGAGCGGGAGGCCGTCGACGAGGTCATCGTGGCCATGGAAGCCCCCTACCAACGGGTCTTGGATGTCGTCTCCCGCTGCAGCGACTTCCCGGTGGAGGTGTGGGTCTATCCCGATGCCTTCCAGATCATGACCCGCAACGAGGTCTCGATCGGCGAGCTGAACGGCCTGCCGCTGGCGCGGGTCCACAACCCCGGGCTGAGCACCCTGAACCGCCTGATCAAGCGGGCGATGGACATTGTCTTCAGCGCCCTGTTCCTGGTGCTCGGCGCGCCGTTCCTCCTCCTGTTGGCGCTGCTGATCCGCCTGGACTCCCCCGGGCCGGCCCTCTACATCCAGGAGCGGGTGGGGCTGGACGGCCGGCCCTTTTACTGCATCAAGTTCCGCACGATGCGCGTGGGGGCCGAGGCCCAAACCGGCCCCGTGTGGTCCGGGCCGGGCGACCCGCGCGTGACCCGCCTGGGGGCCTTCCTGCGGCGGCATTCGCTGGACGAGCTTCCGCAGTTCATCAACGCCCTGCTCGGCGATATGAGCATCGTCGGCCCGCGGGCCGAACGCCCCGTCTTTGTCGAGCAGTTCAGCCAGACGGTGCCGGGCTACATGCGCCGACACAAGGAGAAAGTGGGCATCACCGGCTGGGCCCAGGTGAACGGGCTGCGCGGCGACACCTCCATCGAGGAGCGCACCGCCTACGACCTCTATTACGTGGAGAACTGGTCGATCGCCTTTGACATCAAGATCATGGTGCGCACCATCTGGGAGATGCTGCGCGGCACCTCCAGCTAATCCCCGCGGGGTTCGCCCCACGGCCGTTTTTCACCTGCGCCAGCGATTCTTTCCAAGGACCGCCATTTGTGTTATAATAGAACCCAGCAGGCCGGTACGGGGAGTTGGGTATGGTGGATCGCCAACAGCAGAGGAAGCACCAACCGCGGTTGGAACTGTCCAACCTGGATCGGGTCATCATCGCCGGCCAGGTGATCGCCGCCGTCCTCCTGGTTGCGCTGCTGCCGCAGGGCCGGCAGATGGCCGTCCCGTTCTACGCCTTGCTGACGCTGACCCTGCTGGGGTTGGCGCTGCAGGTCTGGCGGCTCCTGGCCCTGTTCCACCGGACCGGCCCGCTCGCCCCGGACCTCGAGCAGTACCTCTGCCAGCTCTTGGCAGAGACCGAGGACCCGGCCTCTGCCGTCTTCCAGGCGGCTTTGGCCCTGCAGCAGCAGACCGGCGTGGAGCGCGTGGCCCTCTTCGCCATCGACGGCGCCGGCCGCCACGCCGAACTGCTGGCCGAGGCGCGCTCGGCGACCTGCGATGTCGCCTCCTGGGGCGGCCGCCTGACCCTGGAACGGCTGTCCCTCCTGGCGGCGGCCCTGCGCTCCGGCCGGCCGGCCTTCTGGCCCGCCGTCGCCGACCTGGCTTTGCCGCCCGAGGCCGTCCGGCTCCTGGCCGCCGACCTGCCGACGCTCTACATCCATCCCCTCCTGGCCGGCAACGCCCCGCTGGGCTTTATGGCCCTGGGCATGCAGTCCACCGCCCGCCTGCCCGCCCCCCTGCGCCAACCGACCATCGAGACCGGCGCCCGTATCCTGGCCCTCTTCATCCAGCGAACCGGCCTGCAGCCGGATGCCCTGCGCCCCCAGGACCAGGTTGAGCTGCTCTACGAGGTCACCACCCACCTGAACACCGCCCTCAGCCTGGACAAGGTCATGAGCAATGTCCTGACCCAGGCCCTGTCCAAGGTCGGGGCGACCCGCGGCAGCGTCTTTCTCCTGGACGAGGAGGGCCATGTCACGCACCGCATCCTGGCCCGCGAAAACCTGGCCCCCGAAGTCTCCTCCCTGGTCATCCGCGAGATCATGCAAAAGGGCCTGGCCGCCTGGATCATGGAGCATCGCCGGGGCGTCCTGATCCCCGATGTGCTGCACGACGACCGCTGGATGGTCCTGCCCGACCATGCCGGCCATGTGCGCTCGGCCGTGGCCGTGCCCTTCCTCCACCAGGACCAGGTCCAGGGCATGCTCTTTCTCACCCATCCCGAGGTGGACCGTTTCCGCCAGGAACACCTGGACCTGCTCACCTCCATCGCCAACCAGGCTTCTATCGCCATCCAGAACGCCCGCCTCTACGAGTGGGCCGAGAACGAGCGCCGCACCATGGCCGCCGTCCTGGACAGCGCCGCCGATGCCATCGTCGTCATCGATCCCCAGGGGCGCGTCCTGCTGGCCAACCAGGCCGCGCAGCGCGAGGTGGGCATCGAGAACCGCCCGGCTCCCCTGCGCGAGGTCCTGCTGCACCCCGACCTGCTGGCCCTCCTCGAACGGGCCCTGGCAGAGGAAACGACGGTCAGCGAGAACGTGAGGATGGCCGACGGCCGCACCTTCAGCGTCAGCCTGGCCCCGGTGCGCGCCCGCGAGGGCCATACCATCGGGCGCGTCGCCGCCATGCACGACATCACCCACATGGTCGAGCTGGACGAGATGAAGAGCCGCTTCGTCTCCACCGTCTCGCACGACCTGAAAGCGCCGCTGACGGCCATCCGCGGCTTCAACGAGCTGATCCCCCTGGTGGGGCCGGTCAACGAGGAGCAGGCCCAGTTCGTGGGGCGCATCAAGGAAGTGGTGGAGAACATGTCCCGCCTGATCACCAACCTGCTGGACCTGGGCAAGATCGAGGCCGGCCTGGGGATCGACCGGCAGCCGGTCAACGTGCGCGACATCCTGGTCACCAGCAAGTACGACCTGGCCATGCCGGCCCAGGAGAAAAAGATTCTGATCGACGTGGAGACCCCTTCCACCCTGCCGCTGGTCTGGGGCGATCCCTTCCGCCTGCAGCAGGCCATCTCCAACCTGCTGGGTAACGCCATCAAGTACACGCCCCGCGGGGGGCACGTCTGGTTGCGGGCCGAACCGCGCGCCAGCGAGATCGTCATCAGCGTCAGCGACACGGGGATCGGCATCCCCCCCCCCGACCTGCCGCACGTCTTTGACAAGTTCTACCGCGTCCAGGACCACCGCGTGCTGGACCAGGACGGCAGTGGCCTGGGGTTGGCCATCGTCAAGTCGATCGTCAGCGAGCACGGAGGCCGGGTCTGGGCGGAGAGCACCGTCGGCAAGGGCAGCACCTTTTACTTCACCGTCCCCGTCTCCGCGCCGCCCGCCGCTACTCCCTCCACACCGGGATAGTAAAGTGGAAGGTGCTCCCTTTCCCTTCCTCGCTCTCGGCCCAGATGCGGCCCCCGTGGGCTTCCACCGCCAGGCGGCAGAAGGCCAGCCCCAGGCCGGTCCCGCGCCGCTTCCCCGGGCTCGATACCTGGACAAACTTCTCAAAGATACGCTCGAGCTCCGCCTTGGGGATGCCCATGCCCCGGTCCACCACCCGGCAGTGGACATACTCCCCCTCGACCTCTGCCAGCACGCGGACCGTCCCGCCGGGATAGGAGAACTTGACGGCGTTCGTCAGCAGGTTCTCTAGGACGCGTGTCAGCGTCTCGGCGTCGGCATGGACCGGCGGCAGGCCGGGAGGCACCCCCAGCGCCATGGTCTGGCCGGATTCGCGGGCCAATGGGGCCACATGGTCGAGCGCCGCGTGGGCCATGGCGGCTAAGGACTCGGGAGCGAAGTGCAGCGGCATCTTGCCCGCCTCCAGCCGGCGGATGTCGAGCAGCGTGTTGACCAGGCCCTGCATGCGCTCCGCGCTCTCCTGGGCCAGCCTCAGCATCGCCCGCTGCGGTTCGGTCAGCGGGCCGATGTCTTTCTCCATGATGGTCTCCAGCGACCCCAGGATCACGGTCAGCGGGCCGCGCAGGTCGTGGACGATCATGCTGTCTAGGTCGCGGCGTGTGCGCTCGGCCTCGCGCTCCTCGGTGACATCGCGCAGCACCAGGATGCGGGCGATGCGCTGCCCGCTCTGGTCCAGCACCGGGAGGATGCGCCACTCGACCTCCTGGATGCTCCAGGAGGGGGGGGCCGCGAACGACCCACGCAGGTGGGCCATCGGCCTGTCGCGCAGGGTGCGGATGTTGTGGGCCAGTTCCGGCACCAGGGACCGGCGGGCCTCATGGTAGCCGCGCGTGCTGCGCCGCAAAAAGGCCAGGAGCGTCTGCCCGACGATCTCCTGTTGCTCCAGGCCGGTCCACTGCCGGATCGGCGGGTTGGCCATGAGGACGCGCCCTTCCTCGTTCACCAGGATGATGCCGTCGCGGGTCGAGTTGAGAATGGCCTGCAGGCGATCGCGGGCCTCGCTGATGTGCTGAAAGAGGCGGGCGTTGGCGATGGCGATGGCTGCCTGGGCGGCGATGGTCGAGAAGAGCACCTGGTCCTGTTCTCCGTACTGGTCCTCCTGATCATAGTTCTGGATGGCCATGACGCCGGCCAGCTTATCGGAAGCGATCAGCGGGACCCCCATCCAGGAGCGCGCCACCTGGCCGATGGGCTCGATGCCCATCATACGTTCGAAAGCCTCCAACTGCGCCGCGGAGCGGAAGCGCAGCGGGGTGCGGTTGCGGATGATGTACCCGGTCAGCCCGGCGCCGACGCGATAGCGGGTCGGCATGTCGCGCGTGCGCTCCTCCGTATCCAGCAGGATCTCGTACTCGTCGGTCTCCTCGTCGTAGGCGGCGATGTAAAAGTTGGTGGTGTCAAAGAGGCGTCCGACCTGCTGATGGATGATCTGCAGGAGCTCGTCCAGGTCCAGGGCCGCCGACAGGGCCTCGCCGATCTCGTTGAAGATGGCCAGCTCGGTGATGCGCCGCTCCCGCTCCCGGAAGAGGCGGGCGTTGTTGATGGCGATGGCGGCGTGGTCGGCCAGGCGCTGCACGAAGCGCAGGTGCTCCTCGTCGAACGCGGCGCGGCGGTCGGACTCCAGGTTGATGACGCCGATGGTCTGGCCGGCGTAGGTGATGGGCACGGCCAGTTCGGAGAGCGTGCCGGGGCAGACATCGGCATAGTCCTTGTCCTGGCGAACGTCGGAGACCAGGATCGGCCGGTTGGTGCGCACGGCGCGGCCCATGAGGCCGCTGTGGATGCTCCAGGGGGCGGTGCGGTAGCGTTCGGCCTCCGGGGGGTAGCCCCGTATCGCCGGCAGTTGCAGCCCCAGGCCGTCCGGCGTGCGGATGGCCACGGCGCCGGCGCTCGCCCCGGAGGCGGCCATGGCGCGCTCCAGCACCACCTCCAGGACATGCTGCAGATCCAGGGCCGTGTTCAGCTCGCGGGCGATCTCGTCCAGGGCGGTGAGCTCCGTGACCCGGCGGGCCAGCGCCGCGTCGGTCTGCTCGTAGAGGCGGGCGTTCCGCACCGCCGTGGCCGCCTGGGCGGCCACGGTCGAGAGCAGGCGGACATCATTCTCGGTGTAGACGGTCTCGGGGTTGAAGCTGCTGGCCACCAGGACGCCGATGACGGCGTCGCCGCTGATCAGCGGCACGCCCATCCAGGCCTTGCCCTGCCGGCCGGACCCGGCGATGCCCCGCCGCGCGCACTCGGCCTGGTAGTCGGTGGTCACGATCGGCTCGCCGCTCTGCACGATCGCGCTGACCAGCCCGGTCCCCAGGTGCCAGCGGGTCTCTTCCGAGCGGCCCATTTGGCCGTCTTGGAGGTGAAAGGTCATGCTGAACTCGACCCGCGCGGCGTCGTACAGGATCACGGCAAAGTTGGGGGCGTCCACGATCCGCTGCACGGCGCGGGCGATCGCCGGCAGCAGCTCATCCAGCCGGATCGACGAGCTGACGGCCCGGCCGATCTCGTTGAGTGTCTCGAGCTCGATCACGCGCTGCTGCTCCCGGGCCCGCAGGCCGGCCCTTTCGATCACCACTGCGGCCTGGGAGGCGATCGTGGCCAGCAGGCGGAGATCCTCGGCCCGGTAGATGGTCGTGGGGCTGGAAGGGGAGATGCTCATCACCCCCAGCACCCGCGAGCCGGCCGGGAGCGGCACCCCCATCCAGGCCAGGTTGCCCCGCCCGACATCCTGCGGCGCCGGGCCGATGCCGCGGCGCGCGCACTCGGCCAGGTAGTCGCGGGCGACGATGGGCTCGCCGGTGCGCTCGATCTCGCCGATCAACCCCTGGCCGCCGGGCCAGCGTGGAAGCTTGTCCGGCGGCCGGCGCACCCGGTCCTCCACCAGGAAAGCGTAGCTGAACTCCTGGGCCGCGCTGTCGTAGAGGGCGATAGCCAGGTTCGGTGCGTCGACCAGGCGGGAGATCTCGCGATAGATCTGCTCCAGCAGGTCGTCCCACTCTGCCGCCGTCGCCGCCAGGCTGATGCGATTCAGGACCTCCAGGGCGGCCACCTCGCGGCGCCGGCGCTCGTACAGCAGGGCGTTCTCCAGGGCCACGCCGGCCCGGTCGGCCATCGTCCCCAGGAGCTCCAGGTCCTCCGGCGAGTAGCGCCGCTCGGAGCGCTTTTCCCCCAGGTGCAGCCAGCCGATGAGCCGGCCGCGGGACTGGATGGGCACAAGCACCTGCCCGCCCAGGCCGCGCAGCAGTTCGCGTTCGGTCTCCTCCAGCCCCTCCTCCTGCGCGGGCGTCCATTCCACCGGTTGGCCGTGCCGGCGCAGCAGGCGGGCGATGCCGGAGTCGGGGCCCAAGGCGATCTCGCGGCAACCTTCCGGCAGGCCCACCGTCTCCCGCACCTGGTAGGGGTCGCCCTCCTCGTCGCGCAGCGCCAGCGCGCCCGAGTGCAACTGCCAGGTGTTGACGATGCGCTCCAGGATCAACTGTGTCAGCACCGGGAGCTCGTGCAACTGGCTGAGGTCCTGGCCGAACTGCCGCACCACCTGGCGGTAGTTGTAGCCCTGCCGATAGAAGAGGCGGTCGACCCCCTGCTGCAGCCAGAGGCGCAGCGGGTTGAGGGCGACGGCCACGAGCATGGCGAACCCGGCCGCCAGCAGGGGGTTGCTGGCCAGGATCGGCCGGCCCAGTAGCTGCACCGCGCCGACCACCATGATCAGGTAGACAAAGACCAGGAGCAGCGTGGCCGCAGCGTGGGAGAGGCCGATGCTCAACACCAGGGGGACATCGAACAGCCGATGGCGGACGATCGCCAGGGCCAGGGTGCCCAGCAGGATGAGCAGGATCAGCGGCTCCAGCAGATCCAGGGTGCCGGGCGGCATGGTCCAGCCGGCCAGCAGCGGGAGCAGGTAGACGCTGCCGCCCAGCAGGAGCACCGCGGCCAGGCCCAGGAGCAGGTCCCGCGGCCCCTGGCGCGCCCGCCCCGGGCGCGCGCGCAGGTAGGCGGCCAGGACCAGGCCAAAAGCGCCCAGCAGCGCCGCGGCCCCGACGATGGGGGCGGCCTGCCGGGTGCCGATGAAGAGGCCGCCCCATCCCTGACGGCTCGCGGTGGGCAGGAACGGCTCGGCCAGCAGGATGGCCGCCATCGCCCCCATCGGCGCGTAAAAGAGGAGCGCCAGCCAGGGGTGCCGGCGCAGCACCGGCAGCGGCTGGGGGTAGAGCCCGAAAAAGTGCAGGCAGCAGGCGGTGCCCAGGAACAGGGCCGCCCCGCTGACCGGCCACACGCCCTGGATGGCCTCGATGCTGCTCAGCCGGCCGCCCGGGAAGATGGCCAGCAACAGGCGGACGGCCTCGTCGGCCAGCGCGTACAGCGAGCGCACCCCCAGGGCTACCAGCAGGACCAGGAATACGGCCGCGGCCTGGTCGCGGCGGTGCTGCCAGGCCGAACGCCCCAGGACCAGCACGAAGAAGAGGAAGCAGAGCAGGTCGGCTATGACCGTGATGACGTGCTCAATCTCCACGCCCGCTCACCTCGCCAGCAACTGCCGGTAGAGGCGCGCCGTCTCCTGCGCGGTGCGCTCCCAGGTAAAGAGCCGGGTGCGCTCCAGGCCCCGCCGGCGCAGCGCCTCCCGCAGCTCGAGGTCGTCCAGCAGCCGCCGCAGTGCCGCGGCCAGACCCTCGACATCTTCCGGCGGGACAAGCAGGCCGGCGTCGCCGACGACCTCCGGCAGGCTGGACGCCTGGGCCGTCACCACCACCGTGCCGCAGGCCATCGCCTCCAGGGGCGGCAGCCCAAACCCCTCGTAAATCGAAGGGTACGCCAGCACCGCAGCCCCATTATACCACAAGGGCAGCTCCTCGCGGGAGATGAACCCGGGAAAGAGGACGTGGGTGGTCAGGCCCAGGGACTCGACCGTCCGAAAGAGCTCGGCGTAGCCCCAGCCGCGGGCCCCGGCCAACACCAGGGGCACGTCGAAACGGCCCAGGAGCTTGTAGGCCCGCACCAGGCGCGGCAGGTTCTTGCGCGGCTCCAGGTTGCCCAGGTAGAGGATGTAGCGCTCGGGCAGGCCGCGCTGCCGGCGGAACGCCTCCACCAGATCGGGCGGCAGCGGACGAAAGTCGGCGTCGACCCCCAGCGGGGTCACGTGGATGCGCTCCTCGGGGACGTGCAGCAGCTCGATGATCTCCCGGCGGGTGTGCTCGGAGATGGCGATGACGGCTCGCGCCCGGCGCGCGGTCTGGCGGGTGCCCGCGGCCAGGTAGAGCCGCCGGCCGCGGGGGTGGACATGCGGAAAGCGCATGTAGGCCAGGTCCAGGATGGTCACCAGGAACGGGCAGGGTGTCCACCAGGGGGCCACGTTCATCGTCGCGTGCAGCAGGTCGACCCGGTCCTGGTACAGCAGGAAGGGAAAGATGGTGTGCTCCCACAGGAGCCGTTGGCTGGGCCGGCGCAGGGCCACGCCGGCCGGCTTGCCCACCAGGTGGGCCGCCGGCGGCAGGTCGGGCAGGGCGTCGGCCGCCGGCAGGTAGACCAGGGTAGGGCCCAGGCCCGGGACGCCGGCCAGCCCGCGCACCAGGCTGCGGATGTACCGGCTGACGCCGCTCTGGCGATAGGTGCCGGGCTGCCCCCACAGGTAGGCCTCGATGCCGATGCGGTGCGGCTCCGTCGGCCTCTTTTTCATAGCAGCTCCGCGGCAATGTCCCGCCGCCAGGCGCTGCGCTCGAAGCGCAGTTGCTCCACCCCCGCGTAGGCCTGTTGGCAGGCGGCGAGGGCGCTCGGCGCGCAGCCCACCACCAGCAGCACCAGTTCGCCGGCCGCCGCCACGCGCCAGGGGGTCTCGGCCTCCGAGGCGGCGGCCGGGCGCAGCCACGCCGGCCATACCCCGCCAGGCGCCGGTTCCCGCAACTGCGTGGCGTGCTGGAAGGCCAGGACCTGGCCTGCCGATAGCTGGGGCAGCAGCGGCCCCCCGGCGGCGTCGGCGCCGCCTGGCAGGACCATGGCCACGGCCACGGCGGTCGTCGGCTCCCAGGTTGCAGGCGTCTCCTCCATGCAGCCCTGCGCTGCCCAGCGCAGGGTCCTGGCCAGGCTGCCGCGCCAGCGCGGCAGGGAGACGGCGGCGTGCAGGGGCGGCATGTCCCAGGCCAGGTCGCGGACGATGGGGCCGTCCGGCCCCAGGACGATGCGCAGGGAGAGGAACGCCGGCCGCAGCAGGCCCGCCGCGCGCAGCGCCGCCACGGCCGGCCGGCCCACCTGGACCATCAGGCGCTCCTCCAGGGCGGCGTCGCCGTAGGGGGCGTAGGCTCCCATCCCGTCCGTGGCCGGCCCCTTGTCCCCCTCGTAACGCCGGTCGTAGGGCCGGCTGACGCCCCAGGAGGTGGCCCGCCGGCCGTCGCTGAGTAGCACGAGGAGCGCCTCGGGCCCGGGCACCTCTTCCTCGATGCAGACGCCGGCCTGGGGATCGAGGCTGAACAGGCGCGCCAACTGCTGAAAAGCCTCGTAGCGCTCGGCGGCGCGCGCCGCCTCGGCCTGGGCGGCGTCGTCCGGCCGTAGGCAGACGGGCAGGCGCCGCCCGGCCAGGTAGCGTTCGGCCGCCGCCAGGTCGGAGAACGATTGGCTCTCGATCACGGCCAGGCCGTGCGACCGCAGCAGGTCCCGCCCGGACTGCCGGCTGCGGAGGGCCGGCCAGCCGCGCTCCCCGGCCCCGATCACCGCCAGCCCCAGCCCGCTCATCGTCTCCACCCAATCCGGCCGGCCCTGTGCCACCACCAGGTCCACCTGCTGGCTGAAGGCCCACTGGGCCAGTTCGGCCGGCTGCTCCGGGGGCACGGGCGGCCGCCCAACCAGCAGGGCCGTCCCGGCGTTGCCCGGCGCGCAGTGGACCTGGGTCACGTCCGGCTCCGAGACCATGCTCCAGGCCAAGGCGTGGAGCGTCGCACCCTCGCCCAGCAGCAAGACTTTCAAGGCTCGCTCCGATCGAACGGTCCCGGCGTCCCGCCGGCGGGACGCGGCAGTACCGCCCGCAGGCGGCGGCGGAAGAGGGCCCGCGCCAGCAGCACCAACCGGCCGCACGTCAGGCAGCGCAGCCCGATGTCGGTGCCGATGCGCGTCACCTGCCAGGTGTCGCCGCCGCAGGGGTGCGCCTTGCGCAGGCGCACGGTATCGCCCACCTGGACCTCTATGGCTTCCATGCCCGGGCCTCGTTGATCGCTCGGCAGTACTCCTCGGCCGCCTTGGCGGCCGCAGCCGCGAAATCGGGGCCACGGGAGGCGTACAGGATGCCCCGCGCCACGTTGACCAGGACGCGCTCCCCGCGGCCGTCCACACCGGCCTGCACCGCCCGCGCCAGGTCGCCCTGCTGGGCCCCGATGCCGGGGAGCAGCAGGGGCAGTTCGGGGCAGAGCGCCCGCACCTGGGCCAGCTCCGCGGGGTAGGTCGCCCCCACCACCAGGCCGCAATTGCCCTGCTCGTTCCAGGCCCGCACCCGCTCGGCCACCACCAGGTAGAGCGGCCGGCCGGCCACCTCCAGGTCCTGCAGCTCCCCGGCGCCCGGGTTGGAGGTGCGGCAGAGGATGAAGCAGCCGCGCTCGGGCCATCTCAGGAAGGGCTCCAGGGCATCGCGCCCCAGGTAGGGGTTCAGCGTCACGGCGTCGGCGCCCAGCAGGTCGAAGAGCGCCTGGGCGTAGGCGGCCGAGGTGTGGCCGATGTCGGCCCGCTTGGCGTCGACGATAACCAGGGCGGAGGTCTGCTCATGGATAAAGGCTACCGTCCGGCGCAGCGTCTCCAGCCCGGCCGGCCCACGGGCCTCGTAAAAGGCGCTGTTGGGCTTGAAGGCGCAGGCCCATGGCGCCGTGCTCTCGATCAGCCGTTGGTTAAAGGCCAGGAGGGGGTCTGGCGCGCCGCGCACGGCCTCCGGGAGCTGTTCCCAGTCGGGGTCCAGCCCCACGCAGAGCAGGCTGTTGGCCCGGCGTCCCGCTTCGAGCAACCGCTCCATCCAGTTCACGTCGCGACCTCCCCCGGCAGCTCGTTTGCCCAGGCTGCCGCGCCTGTCCACTGCATTGGATACACTATACAATGCTTTTCCGCGGCCGTCAAGGACGGCGTGTAGTGGGCAGAGAGGTTTGACCGGTATGTACCGGGCACAGACGTTTGTCCATC
>CAZQFV010000020.1:0-81628 GCA_964592645.1 uncultured Chloroflexia bacterium | reverse complement strand
ACCACAAAGCGCGCTTTTAGTCAAATACCCGTTTGCCAGGGAACCGCCGTCATGCTATACTAGCGGCAGTTCGCCGGTTTATCAGGGGCAACAGCCATGGGCGTGATCGTCCTTACCCCCGAGCAGGAGACGTTGGTCCGGGCCCCGGTCCGCGAGGCCCCGGCCTGTTTTCTCAGCGGGCCGGCCGGCGCCGGCAAGAGCACCGTCCTGGCGGCCCGCCTGGCTTACCTAGTCGAGCAGGGAGTGCCGGCCTATGCCATCCTCGTCCTGCTGCCCGACCGGCCGGCCCGTGAGCAGTTGCAGCGCGCCCTACAGGACACGGCGGCGGGCCCGTACGGCGACCCTTCGCTCCACACCTACTACAGCCTGGCCCAGCGCATGGTGGCCCTCTTCTGGCCGCTGGTGGCCCGGCCGGCCGGCTTTGCCCACCCCGAACGCCCCCCCATCTTCCTGACCTATGAGCTGGCCCAGCATCACCTGCGGCGCATCGTCGCCCCGCTCCTGGAGCAGGGCTACTTCGACGGGCTGCACCTGCACCCCCAGCGCCTCCTCTCCCAACTGCTGGACAACCTGAACAAGGCCGCGCTCAACGGCTACCCCCTGGAGCAGGTCGCCCTGCGCCTGACCAGCACCTGGAGCGGCCCGCCCGAGCGGCTCGTCGCCTTTGAGCAGGCCCAGGAGTGTGTCGCCCGCTTCCGCCGCAACTGCCTGGAGCACGGGCTGCTGGACCTGTCCCTGACCCTGGAGGCCTTTCAACACCTCCTGGATACGCCGCCCTTCTGGGGCTACTTCAGCGAGCGCTACCAACACCTGTTGGCCGACAACCTGGAGGAGAACGCCCCGGCCGCCCGCGACTTTATCGCCCGGCTGCTGCCGCACTGCCAATCGGCCCTGCTGGTCTATGACGAGGAGGGCGGCTACCGCACCCTGCTGGGGGCCGATCCCCAGGGGGCCCTGACGCTGCGGCGCTTCTGCGGCCAGCAGGCGCGCCTGGCGGGGACGGCGTCGCCGGCCGAGCCGCTGGCCGCGGCGGTCGCCGCCCGCCTGGGGCAGGGCAGCGGCGGGCTGGCCGGCGCCGAACGGCCGATCCTGGGATACATCGAGACGCGCTACCGCAGCCAGATGATCGCCGCGGTGGCCGCGGCGCTGGATCGCATGGTCCACGAGGAAGGCGTGCCGCCGGACGAGATCGCCATCATCGCGCCCTACCTGGACGGGGTCCTGCGCTTCGCCCTCGGCCAGGCCTGCGCCCCGCTGGGGGTGCCGCTGCGCATCCTGCGGCGCTACCGCCGGCCGGCCGAGGAGCCGGCCGTGCGTGCCCTGCTCACCCTGGCCACGCTGCTCGACCCCGCCGGCGGCGCCGCCCCCCCGCGCTACGACGTGGCCGAGGCCCTGGGGCAGGCCATCGCCGGCCTGGACCCCGTCCGCGCGGCGCTGCTGGCCGACTGGACCTACGATCCGCTGGCCCCCGGCTGGCGCGACCCCGCGGCCCTGGTCCCGCGAGCCCGCGAGCGCCTGGGGCCGGCCCTGCTAGAGCGCTACGAGTCCTTCTGGCAGCGCTGGCAGGAAGTGTTGAAAGAGGCCGGCCGGCCCTGGGAACAGTTGCTGGCGCGACTCCTGGGCGCCTTCCTGGGAGAGGCCGTGCGCGACCCGGCCGCGGCCACGGCCTGCGCCGAGCTGATCGAATCGGCCCGCCGCTTCCGCCGCGTCTTCCCGGCGCTCCATCCCGGCCAGGACCCCTCCCAGGTGGGCCGCTACTACCTGGAAACGCTGCGCAGCGGCATCGTCACCGCCCAGTACCTGCTGCGCGAGGAGCCATCGCCGGCCGTCCTGGTGGCCCCGGCGCAGTCGTACCTGCTGGCCAACCGCACGGCCCGCCGGCAGTTCTGGCTGGACCTGGCCTCCGTGGACTGGTGGACGCCGCCGCAGCAGCCGCTGACCAACCCCTATGTCCTCTCCCGCCGCTGGTCCCCCGGAGAGCCCTGGAACGACGCCGCCGACTACGCCACGCGCCAGGCGGCCTTGGCGCGCACCGTGCGTGGACTTTGCAACCGCTGCCGGGAAGGACTTGTCCTTTGCCGCAGCGACCTGGGCACGGCCGGCCAAACACAGGACGGCCCGCTGATGCGGGTCCTGGAGCCTATCCTGCAGCAGTGGAAAGAGCAAGAAGCCGAACGGCAGACACCTGTGCCTTGATGCCCCGGCACGCAGACGATCCACCCTGATCCCACGGTCAGGGGGACAGGAGGAGAAACTCGTGGAAAACAGCAGCGGAATCGGCCAACGGCGCGGCCTGGTCTATATCCTCCTGGCCGTGCTCCTGGTGTTGATCATCGTGCTGAACATCTTCTTCTTCATCCTCTCCCGGCAGCCGGCCGCTCCTACACCGACGCCACCGCCAACCGCGCCGCCCACGGTGGTGCCCCCGACGGCCACCGCGCCTACTCCTCCCGCGGCCTCGCCTCCCCCCACGGAGATGCCCAGCCCCGCGCCGTCCGTCCGCCCGGTTACGGCCCCGCCAACCCCGGCCCGCCCGACGCTGACCACGGTCACGCCGCCGGCCACGACGGCTGCTACGCTCACGCCGCTGCCGACCTCCACGCGCACCGCGCCCCCTTCGCCCAGCCCAACGACGACGGCCACGCCCTCGCCCAGCCCCACGCCCACGGCAACGATCACGGCCACACCGACGCGCACGCCGGGGCCGATCTCGCCCGACCTGTCGACCGTGGTGGTGGAGCCGGCCGGGAACCAGATGCGCTGGCGCATCACGATCCGCCTGATGGATATCGACGGCCAGCCCGTGGCCGGGGTGCAGACGCTGATCTCGGCCCTGCCGGCAGCCTTCCCGGCGATCGTGGATCCGCCCCCACCGACCGACGCCAACGGCTACGCGGTCGGCTACATCTCGGCCACCCAGTCCGGCTGCGTCACGATCGAGGTCCGCACGGCCAACGTGGTGCTGCGGCAGAAACCAGAGATCTGCTTCCAGTAGCGGCCGGCCTGCGGAGCCCTGCCGAGGCTGCCGGGCCCGCTCGAGGGCAGGGGCGCGCAGCCGCGCCCCTACTCATTCCGGCGGATCTCGAACCGGTCCAGGTCGTTGGCCAAGGTTGTGGCAGGGAAAACGGCGCGGGCCTCCTCCAGGATGGCCGCGGCGGAGTAGCGCTGGGAGACATGGGTCAGGTAGAGCTGGCCGACGCCGGCCTGCTGGGCCAGTTGGGCCGCCTCGCGGGCCGTGAGGTGCCCGAACTGGCGAGCCAGATCGACATCCTCGGCCAGGTAGGTGGCCTCGATAACCAGGGCGTCGGCCTCCCGGACGGTTTCCAGGAGGTTGTCCACGCGGGCGGCATCGCCCACATAGACCAGCTTGGTCCCCCGCTGGGTCGGACCGAGCACCTCGTCGGGGTATACGGTCCGGCCGCCGGGCAGGGCCACCGGCAGTCCCTGGACCAGGAGGCGTCGTTCGGGGCCCGCGGGCACCCCCAGGGCAGCAGCCCGGTCTGCCAGGAAAGGCCGGCGGTCCGGCTCCTCGAAGACGAAGCCAAAGTTGCCCGGCCCACGATGGCTAACCGGCACCGCGCTGACCCGCAGGTGCTCCTCGTCCAGGATGATCCCCGGCTGCAGCGGGACGTAGCGCACCTCCAGGTCCACCTCGTCGCCGCGCAGGACGACGCTCATCAGGGCCTGGACACGTTCCAGGGCCCAGCGTCCCCCGTAGATGGTGAACTGGGAGAGGTTGCCCCAGCGGGCCATCGTGGCGGCAATGCCCCCCAGACCGAGGATGTGGTCGAGGTGGCCGTGGGTGAGCAGGATCATGTCCAGGCGCTTGAAACCCAGGCCGCTGCGCATGATCTGGCGCTGGGTGCCCTCGCCGCAGTCGATCAGGAACCGACGTTCGCGGTGCAGCAGCACCGCCGCCGACAGGTTGCGCTCTACCGTCGGTGCGGAAGCGGCGGTGCCGAGAAAGACCAGCTCAAACATGGGGCGTTTCCTATTCGCCGGCGATCAGCCCTGACCCGGCAACAGGCCGGCCAACCGCGCGCGCAGCTCTGCCGCGGCCAGGCCGGTGATACGCACCACCTTGCTGCGGCTGTGTTCGCCGGACACGATCTCCACCTGCCGCTGGCGCACTCCCAGCAGGTCGGCCAGGAAACGCACCAGGGACTCATTGGCCTTGCCCTCCACCGGCGGGGCGGCCAGCGCCACGTGCAGGGCACCCTCGCGGATCCCGACCACCTGGTTGCGCGAGGCGCGCGGCTTGATCCAAACGGCAAACGAATCTTCCCCGATCCAGTGGAGTTCCTTCATACCGCGGCCCGGGCAAAAAGGGGGCTTCGCCCGCCAAGCGAAGCCCCGTCAAACAGCAAGCATGGAAATCCCTCGTCGATCAGTAGTTGCGGGGGGCGGATTCGAACCGCCGACCTCCGGGTTATGAGCCCGACGAGCTGCCACTGCTCCACCCCGCGTCGTTTTGCTATTGTACCACGGCCGAATGGTGCTGTCAAATAAGCCCACGGGAAAAAAGACCGGGACGCAACGGCTGGAGAAAAAACTCCCCCTGGCGGTCTGGATGCCCCCCCTGCTTGGGCAGGCCATCCGCCAGGGGCACTAGGGGAAGGGAGTGACCCTATTATACATGGAACTGTAACCCGTGCAAGTGAGCCCCGTCACATACTTTAGGGAGAGGGCTCCCCGATGGCGATCCAATCGACCTGGACGCCCAGGGCCCGGGTGTCGGCGGAGGCCGGCTCGACCAGCCGGGGGACGAAAACCGTGCTGCGCAGGCCGAACTCCATGGGCCGGCCGGCCGGCACGGTGAAAGGATCCGTCTCGTAGGTGCCCCATTGCGGCCCGGCCGTCCAGCGGCCGATCCGCCGCCCCCCCAGCCAAACCTCGACGGCGGCCGGCGGGGCCTCCCCCAGGCGGGGCGCGGCCAGGCGCAGTTGCAGGCGCGCGGTACCCGCTTGCGCCGGGAACAGCCGCAGGCGGGCCTGGGCCGTCGTCCAGCGAAAGGAGACCCCGCCCCCTTCCTCGGCGGCGTGGACCCCGGCCACGTAGCCGTAATCCAGCCCGTTTCCCAGGTCCAATTGCGCGGCCGGCGGGACCGCCAGGTTCTCCCAGGCCCAGGCGACGACGGCCGACTCCTCCACATAGCGCCCGCGAAAGGCCGTACGGGCCTCTTCCTCCCGGCCCTGCTGGCGCAGGATGTTGCCCAGGGCGGTGCTGCAGGGGAGATAGTTGCTGCGAATGCCCCAGCACCAGCGATAGGCCCGTTCGGCCTCCTCCGGCCGGCCGAGGCGCTCCAGGGCCCAGCCCAGGTCATAGTAGGGGTCGGGGGTGCCCCCATCCACCTCCAGCGCTCGCGAGTAGGCGGCCACGGCGGCCTCCCCACGGCCCAGCAGCCAGTTGGCCCTCCCCAGGGCCTGGTAGAAGCCGCGGTGGACGTTGAGCGCGGCCCAATCCCAGGGGGAGTAGGCGACGAAGCAGTAGGTCCAGCCGGCCAGGAGGAGAGCCAGGAGGGCCAACCGCAGGGCGCGCCCCAGAAGCCGAGAACCTTGGGCCCAGGCGGCGCACGCCCAGGTGCGCCCCTGCACCAAGGCCAGCGCGGCCAGGGGGATCAGCGCCGGGAAGAGCAACTGCCGGTAGCGGGCCTCGGCGTGCAGGACAGCCATGACGCCGATATTGTAGAGGATCCAGAGCAGGGCCAAGGTCTTGCCCCGGCCGGCCGGGGCAAGGACCAGCGCGGCCAGCGAGGCCACGGCGATCAGGGCGTAGAGGCCGTCGTCGAGCAGCAGCGCCAGGAGGAAGTAGAGCGGTTCGGGCTCGCGGTACGGCAGCGGCAGGAAGCGGTCCTCGATAGGCTTGATCCGCAGCAGGTAGGGAAACGTCTCGGCGAGGTGCCGCAGGAGGAGGGCCGGCTCCTCGCGCAGCCGCTGCCGCCACTGGCTCACGGCATAGGCCTGGCGGTCGGCGGGGTTGGGGATGGCCTCCAAGGTGCGGTTGATCTCGTCCAGGTCCTGGTGCGGCTCGTAAAAGGCCCATAGGCTATAGGCGCCGCCCGTGTCCAGGGGGATAAAGCGCCGGTAGACCACGGCGTTGCGCACGGTCCAGGGAGCGATGGCGGCCAGGGCGGTCACGCCCAGGAGCAGGGGAAGGAGCAGGGCCTTCCAGGGGGGCAGACACGGCGGCGCACCGTCGGTCCGGCCGGCATGGCGCGCAGCAGGGGGACCGGGGGCCGGGTTCCCTGATGGAGGAGAGTCCTGCGCCCGCCCTTGTCGCCATAGCACCACGAGCAGCCATGTCGCCGCCAGGGGGAGAAAGGCCAGGGCCACGGCCCGCGTCAGGGCGCAGAGGCCCAAAAGCAGGCCGGCCGCTGCCGCCCAACGCCAGCGGCCTCGCGGCGCTGCCAGGGGCACCTGCAAAAGGAGCAGGAAAAAGGCCACCAGGAGAAAGGTGAAGAGGGTCTCGGCCATGAAGAGGGAGGGAAAGGTGGCCAAGGGCAGGAGCAGGGCCGAGAGCAAGGCCGCCACCAGGCCGGCCCGAGGTCCGGCCTCCGGGCCAAACAGGCGGCGCCCTAGAAGGTGGAATCCATAGACCGTGGCCGTGCTCAGCAGGACCTGGACCAGCGTCGCCAGGCGGGCGTGGCCCTGCCCCAGCCAAAAGAAAAGGCCCAGGAAGAGCGGGTAGAGCGGCGCGCGCAGCCAGCGGTAGGTGTCGTAGAAGACGAACCCGCGCCCCTGAGCCAGGTCCATGCCGACACGAAAGTACTCGGTCTCGTCGTTGGCCAGGGGATGGGCCGGCCGGCTCCACAGCCACAGGCGCAGGGCCAGGGCCAGGAGCAGGATGGCGACCAGCAAGGTCTGCCAAGATCGTGCCGGCCCGGCTCTGCCTCCTGTCGCGGGTCGCATGTTGCCTGCCGGCCGTGTGGCCATAGGCCGCCTCGTTACGCCAGGAACATCCGGCGTCCGATTGTGCATCGAGACCCGATTTCCCGGATCACCGTCTCGACGTCAGCGCTCCAGCAGAATAATTGCGGTAGATAAACGGCAGGACGACCGAGACCGGACGCACCAGCGTCACGCTATTGTTGCTCAGGTCGGTGTCGGGCCCCAACCAAAAGACCTCGGCCGTTACATGGAAAGGACGATAGGGCATGTAGGTAGCGGTGATGACATAGGTGGCCAGGTCACCCACCGCCAAGTTGCCGATCGCGTCCACGACATCGCCCGTACCGCTGCCGCAGGTCACCTCCCCCGTGCCGGCGCATCTCCAACTGGCGTGGCCGACCTCGGGCGGGAAGGAAATCAGAACCGTCGCGCCGTCGCCGCGCGCCGGCCCCAGGTTGGTCACGGTGATGGAGAAGGTGACCTGGATGGGCGCGCCCAGTTCGTAGCGGCCCCCGATCTGCAGGTCGGTCGGCGCGGGGTTGACCAGGATATAGACGGTATGATCGTGGGTGACATCCCCGTTGGCGCCGACAAAGGTAACCGGGTAGATGCCGTCGGCGACGGTATCGAGCAGGTCAACGACCACGGTGACGGCGGCCGTCGCCGTCAGGTAGGAGTCACCGCCCCAGGGCGAATCGAACCAGACGCGCATCCCCGGGGGCGTGCCCGACCCGTCGATGCTCAGGCCGACGTTGGGATAGAACAGCGGCTCCAGCACCTCCAGGGAGAGCGGGAAACGCACCTGGGTGCCGGGCGCGGCCAGGTACTGCAAGGAAGGCGTGTGCAGGCGAAAGTCGCCGCCGGCGATGGCGATGGCCGCCTCCGGGCTGCGCACGCTCCGGCCGCTTTCGCTGTCCTGCGCCTCCACCGAGTAGTAATAGGTGTTGCCCGGCACCAGGTTGCTGACGCTGGCGTTCACCAGGATCGGTCCAAAGGGCCGGCCTTCGGCATCCGTCCGGCGGAAGGCGGAAAGCCCGGCGACCTGCAGCGTCGGGCTGAGCGGCTGGTTGCTGACGTAGAGGCTGTACGAGTCCACATCGGGGTGGGCCAGCCCTTCCCATTCCAGGAAGAGGCGCGCCTGGGCGCTACTGACCTCGGCGGTGATGGCCGGCGTCCAGGAGATGGGGAAGGTAGCGGACTGGTCGATGTGGAACACGGCCACGTCGCCGTAGGGGCCGGTGAGGGCATAGTCCGAGGCCGGCGGATTGACGCCGTCCTCGGCCCGCACCCACAGGGTATAGTCGCCGGATGCCAGCCCCGAAAGGTCCACCGTGTAGGTGAAGGGGTTGCCGGATACGTCCCGTGGGTCCGTCAGCTCCAGTTCGGCGACGCGGTAGCCCTGGTAGACCCAGGCAGGGTCCTGGTACTCGCCGGGGTTGGCATAGATTTCGACCCGCGTCGGCAGATAGTCCGACCAAAGCTGCCATTGCAGTTCGGGGTGGAACGGGTCCGTGGCCTGGGCTTCTACATACCACCACACCGGCGGGTTGGCCACCCCCAGCGCGGCGAACATGGGCAGGGCGGTGTCCAGGTTGCCCTCCAGGGCAACCTCCCACGTGCCGGTCGGCGCGTGGGAGACGATGAACTGCGTGTAGAAGCGTTCGATGTAACTCCGGTCGAGGAACGGGCTCCAGGCCAGCGAGTAGGACTCCAGCGGATGGATGGTATCGAAGAGGCTGTGGACCTCGCCGCCGGTCAGGACCACGACCTGGGGCGGGGCAATATCCTCCCCACTGACGGCATCCCGTATCTCCACCAACACCTCGCCGGGGGCGAACTCCAGATAGGCGCTCCGGCTCAAGTAGGTGCCGTTGTCCAGCACCGGCAACCCATCGAAAAACACATCGACCGGGCTGCCGTACGGCGCGCTGTGGACGAAGCGCAGGCGAGATGTGCCCGGGGAAGGCGCGGCGTGGTCGTCGGCCAGCACGGTCAGGTCGGGCGTGGCGCCGTCGCCGGAAAGGAGCGCCGTGTAATGGGCCTGGAAGTCGGCGCGGAAGGTGGCGGTGATCTCCGTCCCGCCGCCGGATGGGACGACGGAGAGGATGTGCTCGCCGGCGTAGATGGGAACGTAGAGCGGGGAGGGCGTGTCCAGACGCTGGTTGGCAAAGAGCAGCACGCCGTCCAGGCTCAGGTCCACCTCCTGCCAGGCGGGATGGCTGGCCGCCTGCACGAAGCGCAGGTGCGGTTCTGCGCTGACGGTGTACTCCCCCGCCGTCTCGACCTGGTAGTAGGCGACCTGGGTGTATTGGACGGTGTAGGTCGGAAAGACCGGCGGCTGGTCGTAGTTCTGCGGGGTGATGAGGGTGCCGTCCGGCGCCCGCAAGGTCATCGTCAGGAGTTCGGATGAGGACAGGGCAAAGAGGGTATCCTTCTGCGTCTCCAGTTCGACCGGCGTGGTTATTTGCCCCGATGGGGCAATCGCGGGCGGCTCCATATTCACCGGCACGCGCAGCACCACCCGGTCCGCGGCGGTGGCGTAGATGTCGCCTGTCCGATCCTCCTGCCTGGATAGGTCGGTCTGCCCGCCCCCTGCGGCCCGCCACTGGGCCAGCGCGGCCAGGATCTGCGGCGGCGTCACCAACTGGTACTGGTCCACCCCCCCGACGTGCAGGCTGGGGCGCGCGTCCACGTAGATGCCGTAGCGCTTGCCCAATACCTCGACATATCCCTTGACGCCCCACTGACGGTTGGTGAACTCGCCGAACTCGGCGCCCATGCGCGCGTACATGTTGAACGGGGGAATGCTGATGCAGACATCGAACAATCCCATGTCGATGCAGCCATAGTAGATCGAGCCCTCGCGAAAGCCGACATCCACGCCGCCGCGGCCGGCCAGGTGCAGGCGGGCCCAGTCGGTCCAGGCATCGATGCGCAGGTCGCCGTTCACATAGAGGCTGGTGATGTGGGCAGTGAAGGAGAAGCCGTTGGCCCTCACGCCAATGTAGGTCCGGGAAACTTGAAATATCTCCAGCAGGCGGACGACGGTCTCCAGGTCCAATCCCCAGTATGGTTCCCAACTCAGCATGGCGGTGCCATCGCCACGGATGAGCGCGAGCCCCAAACCGGGAACTCTGGCGATGGAAGTGACGGTCAACGTCAGGCTGACCGACTGGCTGTCGGGCCGCAGGGTGACGGTGCCCTCCACCCCCGTCAGCGCCAACCCGGTGTTGTCGATGGGGATGCCCACGTCGCACTGCAGGCCGACGCCGATCTCGCGCAGGTGGACGGCGTCCGTCGTGGGAGGGCCGGTGCGTATCTCCATCACCAACTCGCCGGCCGCGCCGACATAGACGGTGACCGAGGCCGAGATGCCGCACCCGCCGGCCCCGCCGGGCTTGAACTTGGGCAGGCCGAACTCGCCGCCCAGGGTGATCTCGTACCCGCCGGGCACCGCTTTGAACTCGCCGCTCAGCCCGGAGAGGTTGAGTTGGTTGCCCACCTTGATGTCGGGGAAGCCGATCTTGAGCCCGCCGCCGATCTTGAGTCCGCCGTCGTCGATCAGCATGGAGACACCGCCGGCCTGGGCCGGGGCGCACAGCCCGCCCCACTCCGCGGGCAGGCAGAAGGAGGCCCCCTCCAGGCGCAGGCCGGGCCGGCCGTCGTAGAACTCCAGGGAGGGAGCGCCCACGCGCAGCGGCACGCCGGCCACCTGCATGGCAAGGGGGGCGATCTGCCCGGCCTGGGCAGTCAACTGGTTGCGCCGGTTCACGTGGCCCTGGAAGTCGATGCCGCTGCCCGACCAGCCGGGAATGCTCACCACCAGTTCGCCCGCGATGTCACAGCCCTGCAGGGAGACGTTGGCAGGCACGACGTTGATCACGCCCATCTGCACGTCGCCGCTGTCGATCAGGTCGATGTTGTCGCCGTAGCAGTAGGGCGGGATGGCCGGCGGCTCGGAGGGGTCATCCAAGACCTGGATGACAAAGACTGCATCCTTGAACTGGCCCTGGCCGTTGAGGGTGCGCACGCGGACCTTGTTCAACTCCTTGCGCTCAAAGTCCAGCGGCACGGCGACCTGCAACTGATCGCCCACGATCTGGAAACGGGCGTTGTCGTTGCCGCCCTCGCCGGAGACAAGCGAATAGGTGTAGGGGGGATGGGGCGTATCCTCCTGGGCGGTCAGGGTGCCCACGGGTGTCCCGGCCGGCAGGTTCTCCCCCACCCGGTTGTTGCCGAGCAGGATGCCCTTCGGCCCCCCGGTGACCCGATCGCCCAGGATGTAGAAGGCAAAGGACTTGTCCACGTACAGGTTGCCGGCGTCGGTGGCCCGTACAAGGGCGGTCCGCTGGATGATGCTGGTGTTGCCGGAGAAGACGATGGGCACGCGGGTGTAGAGCGCCACGCCGCCGATCTGGAAATCGCTGCTGTCCACCAGGCCGAAGGTGTGGCTGTCGCCCGGATCGGGATCCACGGCGCGCAGCGTGCCGACCGGGGTACCGGCCGGCAGGGTGCAGCGGTTGGCGGCGTCGCAGGTAGCGATGAGCGGCTGCGGGTCGAGGATCTGGACGTCCCTGGGGGTGGAGTTGACGTTGCGGATCAAGAGGGCCACCCGCGCCGTCTGGGTCAGGCCGATGTCGTTGACGATGACGTAGGAAAAAGCATCGGAGCCGTTATAGTCCGGGACCGGCGTGTAGCGGATCCGGCCGCTTTCCGGCGCCGTAGCGCCGCGCTGGGCCGGGCCGACGGCTTGGAGCGCGACCGTGCCGTGGGGGTCGAAATCGTTGGCCAGGACATCGAGCAGAATGGAGCCGTTCTCGTCCAGGCTGGCGGTGTCGGCGCGGGCTGCCGGCCGGCCGCGGACGATTTGGACGATATAGTCCTCCACCTCGCCGTCGATGGCGATGCCGTTATAGGACATCTTGGGGCGGCTGGTGAAACGGAAGCGGGCGTAGGTGTCGCCGAGTTGCGCCTCCAACGGCACGGTGAAGGTGAAGCGCTGGGTCCCGGCCGGCCGATAGAGCCCGGGGATGAACTTTTCCCCGGCGTCGGCCCAGTCGCCGTCGGCGTTGAAATCGAGCCAGGCGTGCAGGTAGCCGGCGTGGGAGAGAGCCACCTCCACGACGGCCAGGTCGTTGGTGCGCAGCGGGGTGAGGAAGGCCACACCGTCCTCGTCATCGAGGCCGTCGTTGTCGTCGCCGTCGGCGTTGGCGGAGGGGAAGCCATCGGGGTCGATGTCGATCAGCGCGCCCAGATGGTAGCCGGTGCGCAGGAAGTGGCGGGCGCCGTTTTCGCCCTTGAGCGTGGGATAGGGCGACGGCGCATCGCCGTAGTCCAACTCGTTGCTCAGCTCAAAGGCGCCGATGTCGCACACCGCCACGCCGTTGTCGTCGCCGTCCTTGGGGCGCTCCACGCCGCGCTGGTCGGTGGCAGGGCAGTAGGCGTTGTCCCCGGCGTCGATGGCCGGGCTGCCGGTGAGAAGGGCGCGCGTCCACGTCTCGCCGCCGTTGTCCTCCAGAGGGCCGAGGAGAGGATCGAGGTTGGAGTACTCGACGCCGCAGGTGCCGTCGCTGTCCAGGTTCTTGATATCGGTGCTCATGTCGGTTGGAAGATAGCAGTTGCCCGGGGTGTTATGGGCGATGATGGTGTGGATGACGTGCAGTGTGCCCAACAGGTTGGCCAACCCATAGCCGTCATTGTCGGCAACGGTCACGTTCCACATCGTTAGGTTATCCCCAGACTGCGTGGAGAGGACGCTAGCGTTACCCTGATTGCCGCTGAAGGTGGAGTTGGTGATCGCGCCGGTTTGGATGAGGACGGTGCCGTTGCCCGAACTCACATTGCCGAAGAAGGCGCTGCCGGTGATCGTGCTCGTCGCGGCGGTGGACTGAAGGGCTGCGCCATAAGCAGACCGGTTGTCTTCGAACGTGCACTCCGCCACCCGGAGCAGCGAGCCCTCGGCGTAGACACCGCCGCCATAGGTCGAGGAGGAGCTTCCGGCGATGCGCGTGCGGATCAGGGTGGTCGAGCCCCGGCCCCAGATTGCGCCCCCCGTGTTTCCGGTAGTCACACAGTGGACCAGTTCCGCATCCTCCAGGGTCAGGTTGCCGTAGCTATAGACGCACCCGCCCCATCCGGCATCGCCAAAGCCGTCCCGGATGCGCAAGTTTTTCAGGACCAGGGCCGTGGTAAAAGGATGATAGAAGACCATGGAGGCGTTGTTGCCGCTGACGGTGACCTTGTCGTCCAGCGTAGAGGCGTCGATGGTCAGGTCGCCGTAGATGTAGAGGTAGTCGTTGGTCAGGGTGATCGTGGCCCCGGCCAGGCTCGGGTCAAAGACCACCGTGTCGCCGCCGGCGGCGGCGTTGATGGCCTCGCGCAGGGTGCACTCGTTGGCATCGCAGGTGCCGTCGCCGGGGTCGTTGGTCGAGTTGACCGTCCAGGTCGCCTGGACGGGAAGCCGTGGGCCGGCGGCGGGCGCAATCGGCCCAGTGTAGAGGGTCTCTGCGGGCGGCCAGGGTGCATGCCACCCCACGGGAGCGTCGGCGTCGTCCCCGGCGGCGGGCGGCGCTGCCGCGGTGTAGGCGATCGCGGCCGGCCGCGCCGGCGAAAGCGCAGAGGTGCCCGGCTGCGCCGCCGTGGCGGGGACAGAGCCCAGGAGTTGCACCAGGAGAACAAGGAGAGCGCAGAGGGAGAGCATGGGGGTCTTCATGGCTTTTCCTCCTGACATAGCCGAAAAAAACACCATGTGTCCCTTTGCCTCTGGAAGGAAACATGCCGGTAGGGAGGGAAGGTAGATTGTGACTCACTCTATATCATATTTCTCGGCTACCGTCAAGAATGTGGCCGCCGCCAGGTCAACCACACTCACCCGTCCGAGTCCTGGTATCCCACGGGGTGCCGGCGGTGCCACTCCCAAGCCGAGGAGACGATAGCTTCGAGATCGGCGAAGCGCGGCTGCCAGCCCAGTTCGCGGCGGATGCGTTCGGAGGAGGCCACCAGCACGGCGGGGTCACCCGGCCGGCGCGGCCCCACCTCGGCCGGGATGGGGTGGCCGGTGACCTCGCGGGCCACGGCGACGACCTCCTTGACGCTAAAGCCTTGCCCGTTGCCCAGGTTGTACACGCGGCTGCCCTGGTCCAGGGCGCGCAGGGCCAGGATGTGGGCCTGGGCCAGGTCGGAGACGTGGATATAGTCGCGCACGCAGGTGCCGTCGGGGGTGGGGTAGTCGTCGCCAAAGATGGTGATGCGGTCCCTTTGGCCCAGGGCCACCTTCAGCACCAGGGGAATCAGGTGGGTCTCGGGGTGGTGGTCCTCGCCGCGCTCCTGCGTCGCCCCGGCGGCGTTGAAGTAGCGCAGCGCGGCGTAGCGCAGGCCGTGGATGCGGTCCAGCCAGTGCAGGGCGCGCTCCAGGATGTGCTTCGATTCGCCGTAGGGGCTGCCGGGGATGAGGGCCTCCTCCTCGGCGATGGGGATACGCTGCGGGCGGTCGAAGAGGTTGGCGGTGGAGGAAAGGATGAAGCGGCGCACGCCGTGTTCGACCATGGCCTGGAGCAACGTCAGCCCGTTCACGACATTGTCGCGCAGGTAGAGAAAAGGCTGCTGCATCGATTCCCCGACCAGGGTGTAGCTGGCAAAGTGCATGACCCCATCGATCTGCAGACCGCGGAAGAGGTCGTCCAAGAGGGCGCGGTCGCCTACGTCGCCCTCGACGAAGGTGGCCTGCGGGTGCACCGCGTCGCGGTGCCCCTGGATGAGGTTGTCCAGGACAACGACGCTGTCGCCCGCCGCGATCAGGTGCTCGGTGACGATGCTGCCGATATACCCGGCGCCGCCGGTGACCAGGATGCGCATAGAGCCTCCTTGTTCCGCTCCTACTCAGTCAACAAAAACGCGTAGCGGTTCATCAAAGAACGGCGGCACCCGGCCACCGAGGGCACGTTGGGCGGGCAAAAGGCGTTGCGCCGTACTCGCCGCAGCCAAAGATGCACTTCATGCGCACCCATTGGGCCATCACAATCTCGGCGGGATCGAGCCGGCGGAAATCGCTGTAGCCGTGCTGCGCAAAGAGAACCTCCAGGGCCGGGCGATCGCCCATGGGAAAGGGCCTCCTATGCCGGTGGCCGCATTGCCTGCAGTACCTGCTCACCGAACGCTTTGCCAAAGGCCACGGCCCTGGCGCGATCCTCGACCCCCGGCCGCCAGGTGGCGGCCAGCCCCGGCTGCACGACGGCGATGCCGGCCTCCTGCAGCGCCCTTTCCATCAGCGGCACCGCCCCACCGCCCCAGCCGTGCGAGCCAAAGGCCGCCCCGATCTTGTTCACCGGCCGCAGCCCCACCAGGTCGTCCAGCAGCGCGGCGATGTGCATCAGCATGCGCCGGTTGTGAGTGGGCGAGCCGACGACCAGCCCTTTGGATTCCAAGAGCGCCCCAACGACGGTGGTGATGTCTTCCTGCGGGAGGGCGTAGAGCAACGCCTCCACCCCGCAGGAGGCGATGCCTTCGACGATGGCATGGGCCATCTCCATCGTGCTGCCCCACATGGTCTCGTAGACCACCAGGGCCCGCGGCCGGGCCTCGCCCCGTGCCCAGCGGACGTACTGGGTGACGATCTGTAGGGGGTCTTTCCGCCAGATCAACCCGTGGCTGGGGGCGATCATATCGATCCGCAGCCCCAGTTTCTGCACCTCCTCGACCTTGCGCAGGATCAGCGGGCTGAACGGCACCAGGATGTTGCCAAAGTACTTGCGGCACTCGTCCCACAGGACGGACGGATCGACTTCATCGGCGAAGCGCCGCGCCGAGGCGATGTGCTGGCCAAAGGCGTCGTTGGGCAGGAGGAGCTTGTCCTCGGGGATGTAGGTGAACATCGAGTCGGGCCAGTGCAGCATGGGCGCTTCCAAAAAGGCCAGCGTCTTGTAACCCAGGGAGAGGGTATCGCCGCTGCCGACGACCTGCACTTGCCACCCGTTGGGGTGGTACTTGCCGAGCGAGTCGACGCCGCGCTTGCTGCAGACCAGCGTAGCGTTCGGCGCGCGGGCCAGGACGGCGGGGATGGCCCCGGAGTGGTCCGGCTCGCCGTGATTGGCAACCAGGTAGTCGATGCGCGCCGGGTCGACGACCTCGGCGATGTGCCGGAGCAGCTCGTCCTCGAAGCCGGGCAACACGGTATCGACCAGCGCCACCCGGTCGTCGACGACGAGATAGGCGTTGTACGAGGTGCCGCGATGCGTGCGGTAGGAGTAGCCGTGGAAGTTGCGCACCTCCCAATCCACGGCGCCGACCCAGTAGACGTTCGGGGCGATTTGGGTGACCATCATTTCCTCCTTATCTAACCTGGACGAACACCTGCCGGCTGCGCGGCCCGTCGAACTCGCAGAAGAAGATGCCCTGCCACGTCCCCAACACCGGCCGGCCCCCTTCCACCAGCACCGTCACCGAGGAGCCCATCAGAGAGGCTTTGACGTGCGCCGCGGCGTTGCCCTCGGTGTGGCGGTAGTTTGCCCGCCAGGGTACAGCCTTTTCCAACGACTCCAGGATGTCGGCGGCCACCGAGGGGTCGGCGTGCTCGTTGATCGTGAGGCCCGCAGTAGTATGGGGGCAAAAGATATGGGCAACCCCATCTTGAACTCGACTTTCCGCGACGACGCGCTGCACCTCGGCGGTGATGTCGACCATCTGGGTGTGCTGGCGGGTGGTGACGGACAATCTGGCGATCATACCACTCTCCTGACAGGCTAGGCTTGCGGAAACTCGAGGGTGAGCTCAACCTCGTCGTCGTACATCTTCAAGACGTCGATCAGGTTCTCGGCGGCGATCTCGCGCAGGGAGACGACCGAGGCCCGGCTCACGGAGGGCTCCACCTTGGACGGCCACCAGGGAATGTCCGTATGCTTGTCCCACATCTGCCGGGCCAGGTTCACGAACGCGGGCGACCCGAACATGGCGTCCTCCTTCACCGGACCGTGTGGGCATTATACGACCCCTGCGGGGAGGTGTCAAAGGCCAACTACTGGAGTGCAAGCGGTCCACTGACCGGGCCCGGTGGAAACGGGCTTCGGACAGGAGGGCTGTCCAAACGGTTTGACAGGCTCGGCCTCCTGTGGTATATTGCTTCGGAACCGAAACTTCGGAACCGAACTACTGGAGGCGCTATGGGTCCCTATGACGATGCCCTATTCACCGCGACGATGCACGCCTTCCTCGGCCTCTACCGCTACCTGCGCCGGCACGCCCGCCAGATGCAGGAGCAGGGACTCAGCGGCCGCCAGGTGGCCACGCTGCGCTACCTGCTGGAGGCCGGCCCGCGCACCATGGGCCAACTGCGCGACTACCTCTACATCGGCGACAGCAGCACCTCGGAGCTGATCGCCCAGATGGAGCAGGCCGGCCTCGTCGAGCGGACCCGCTCACCCGCGGACAACCGCGTCGTTCGGGTCTCGCTGACGCCGGCCGGCCGGGACCTGGCCCAGGCCACGCCCCTGGAGGGCATCCCCCTGCTGCGCGAGAAGCTCAAGGCCCTCCCGCCCGAACGCCTGGCCGCCCTGCGCGACGCGCTGGCCGAGATCGGCGCCCTCCTGGAGATCCCCGATGGCCGCTGATGCCCTGGCCCCCCTCCCGCTGCGCCGGCCCGGAAGCGCCCGCACCCTGCTGCGCTGCCTGGGCCACCTGCGGCCCTATCGGGCCCTCGTTTTCCTCTCCTACCTGCTGCTCCTGGTGGACAACGGCATCGCCCTGGCCCTGCCCCTGATCATACGCACCATCGTCGACCGGGGAATCAAGGGCGGGCACATCCCGACCATCGGCTGGGGAGTAGCGGCGCTCCTGGGCCTCACCCTGGTCCGCGGCCTGGGCACCTTCCTCACCGGCCGCTGGACCGAACTGGCCTCGCAGGGCGTGGCCTACGACCTGCGCAACGCCCTCCATGGCAAGCTGCAGGCCCTCTCCTTCAGCTACCACGACCGCGCCGAGACCGGGGAGCTGTTGACGCGCGCCGTCAGCGATGTCGACCGGGTGCGCTTCCTCACCGGGCGGGCCTTCCTGCGCCTGGTGGAGGTGATCACGATGATCCTCGGCGTGGCCGTCGCCATGCTGTTGCTCAACGTTCACCTGGCCCTGCTGACGCTGATCATCGTCCCCCTGCTGGCCTACCAGGCCCTGGCCTTTGGCCGCCGCTTCCGGCCCCTGTCCAGGCGCATCCAGGAGCAGCTCTCCGGTCTGACCACCCGCCTGGAACAGAACCTGCGCGGCGCGCGCATCGTCAAGGCCTTTGCCCAGGAGCGGGCCGAGATCGCCCGCTACGACGAGGAGAACCTGGCCCTCTTCCGGCTGAACGTGGCCGCCTCGCGCATGCGGGCCATCAACCTGCCGCTGCTGCGGCTGATCATCAGCGCCGGCACGATCTTTATCCTGCTCTACGGCGGCCAACTGGTGATCCGCGGCGCGCTGACGATCGGCGCGCTGGTGGCCTTTACCACCTATGTGGGGCAACTCCTGGCGCCGGTGCGCCGGCTGGGGATGATCGTCCCGGCCATCGCCCAGGCCATCGCCTCCGGCGAGCGCGTCTTCGAGATCCTCGATACCACGTCCGAGGTGCAGGACCTGCCGGGGGCGCGGCCCCTAGAGTCGGTGCGCGGGCACGTGCGCTTCGAGAATGTCTCCTTCGCCTACTTCGGCCGGCACCGCGTGCTGGAGGGGGTCGATTTCGAGGTGCAGCCGGGCCAGGTGGTGGCCCTGCTGGGAGCCACCGGGTCGGGCAAAAGCTCGGTGATCAGCCTGATCCCGCGCTTCTACGACCCCACCTCCGGCCGCATCTGCATCGACGGCCAGGACATCCGCCAGGCCACGGTGAGCTCCCTGCGCGAGCAGATCGGCATCGTGCTGCAGGACACCACCCTCTTTGCCACGACGATCCGCGAGAACATTGCCTTCGGCCGGCCGGACGCCACCATGGAAGAGATCGTCGCCGCCGCCCGCAGCGCCGCGGCCCACGACTTTATTATGGAGCTCCCCGGCCAGTACGAGGCCTTTGTGGGCGAGCGCGGCGTGACCCTCTCCGGCGGGCAGAAGCAGCGCATCGCCATCGCCCGCGCCATCCTCAAGGACCCGCGCATCCTCATCCTCGACGACGCCACCTCCAGCGTGGACACCGAGACCGAGGCCTCCATCCAGGCTGCGCTGGCCCGCCTCATGCAGGGGCGCACCGCGTTCGTCATCGCCCAGCGGCTGAGCACCGTGCGCCGCGCCGATCTGGTGCTGGTGCTGGACCACGGGCGCATCGTCGCCCGCGGGCAGCGCACGGCGGAGCACAGCGCGCACGACGAGCTGTTGCGCACCAGCGGGTTGTACGCCGAGATCTATTACCGCCAACTACGGCCCCAGGAAGGGCCGGCCCGGATGCAAGCGGCGGCCGGGGCGCAGGAGGTGCCGGCATGAGCCTTTCCTTTGGCAGCGACGCCGGCATGCGCGGCCCGGGCCAGGTGCTGGAGGGCTTTGGCGCCAAGGAGGGGCAGGGCCGCATCAGCGGGCGCGTGCTGCTGCGCATGGCCCGTTTCATCCGCCCCTACTGGCCGCTGATGATCCTGGGCACGCTGCTGATGTTGATCTCCTCCGCAGCCGGCCTCCTGGCACCCTACCTGACCAAGGTGGCCATCGACAGCAACATCGCCCAGGGCGACGGGCCCGGGTTGCTCATCACCTGCCTCTGGCTGGCCGGCACGTTGGCGGCCGTCTACCTTTCCTCGGCAGGACAGACCTACCTCCTCTCTTGGGTGGGCCAAAAGGTCCTGACCTCGCTGCGCGGGGCGCTCTTCCGCCACCTCCAGGACCTCTCCGTGCCCTATCACGACCGGCACATCGTCGGCGTGACCATCTCGCGCGTGGTCAACGATGTCGAGGTGATCAACGAGCTCTTTTCGCAGGGCCTGATCAGCATGCTGGGCGACGGCATCCTGCTGTTGGGGACGATCGCGGTGATGGTGTGGATGGAGCCGCGGTTGGCGCTGCTCACCTTTAGCGTGCTGCCGCTGATGGTGCTGCTGACGGCCTGGTTCAGCCGCCGGGCGCGGGTAGCCTTCCGCCAGACGCGCGAAAAGATCGGCGCGGTGGTGGGCGACCTGGCCGAGAACATCAGCGGGATGCGCGTGATCCAGGCCTTTGCCCAGGAAGAGACGACCCAGGAGCGCTTCGAGGCCGTCAACCGCGCCAACCGCGATGCTTATGTCAATGCTATGTCGCTCTCCTTCATCTTCCTGCCGGCCGTAGAGATCCTGAGCATGGCGGCGACGGGCATCGTCCTGGCGGCCGGCGGGATGATGGCCGCGCGGGGCGCGGTGACGATCGGCGTGGTGGTGGCCTTTCTCTCCTACGTCAGCCGTTTCTTCGACCCCATCCAGGACCTGAGCCAGATCTACACCACCCTGCAGGCGGCCACGGCCGGCGGCGAGCGCGTGCTGGAACTGCTGGACACGCCGCCCAACGTGCGGGACCGCCCGGGCGCCGTCGAGGCCCCGCCGCTGGCCGGCCGCATCGAGCTGCGCGACGTCTCCTTCCGCTATACCCCGGACAAGGAGGTGCTGCGCCACGTCAGCATGGAGATCGCGCCCGGGGAGGTCGTGGCCCTGGTGGGGCCGACGGGCGCGGGCAAGACCTCGATCGCCAACCTGGTGGGCCGTTTCTACGAGGCCACGGAGGGCGCCGTGCTGGTAGATGGGCGCGACGTGCGCGAGTTCACGGCGGCCAGCCTGCACCGCCAACTGGGCCTGGTGCCGCAGGACCCCTTCCTCTTTGCCGGCACCGTGGCCGACAACATCCGCTTCGGCCGGCCCGAGGCCAACATGGACGACATCGTCGCCGCCGCCCGCCTGGCCAACGCCGACGACTTTATCCGCCGCCTGCCCGAGGGCTACGACACGCGCATCCTGGAGGGCGGGATCAACCTCTCGGTGGGCCAGCGGCAACTCCTGTGCATCGCCCGCGCCCTGCTGGTGAACCCGCGCATCCTGGTTATGGACGAGGCCACCTCCAGCGTGGACACCGTCACCGAGTCCCTGATCCAGGAGGCCCTGGCGCTGCTGCTGCGCGGGCGCACGGCCATCGTCATCGCCCACCGCCTGAGCACGGTGCGGCATGCCGACCGCATCTATCTGATCGACGGGGGCAAGATCGTCGCCCAGGGGCGCCATGAGGAGCTGCTGGAAGCCAGCCCCCTGTACCGCGAACTCTACGAGCGGCAGTTCATCGCTCCCGAGCAATCTGCCTAGGGTGACGGCCGCAGCCTCCACCACACCCGGATCTCGGCGCCGCCGGTGGCCTCGAAATACTCCACACGCACCCGGTGGTCGCCGGCCGTTAGGGCGTAGTCGGCGGTCACCTCGCGCGGAGCGGCGGCCAGCCAGCTATCGATGAGCAGCACGTCGTCGACCCACAGCCGCACACCGTCGTCGACCCAGGCACGAAAGCGGTAGGTCGCCGTCTCGAAGCGCGTGGTGGCCGTCCAGCGGGCGGAAAAGTTGTCCGCAGGCAGGCCGCCTCCCGGCCCACCGCTACCCCAGTTAAAGTTGATCTCGGGGTCGTCGCGCGTCAGCGCCGCCGTGCCGCTGAGGATGGGGTTGGCAAAGTACTCGCCGCGCCAGGCAAAGCTGGAGAGGCGGTTCCAGGAGACGTTGATCGTGGCCCGGCCGGTCTGCTCAAAGTACTCGATGCGCACGTTGCGGGGGCCGGCCGCCACGTTGTAGGTGGCGGTGACGGTGCGCGTGGGGCCGGCGACCCAGGCGTTGAGGACGAGGACATTGTCGATATAGATGCGCACGCCGTCGTCCACGGTGGCCTCGAAGAGGTACACGCCGGCGGAAAAGGTCAGCGCGCGCGTCCAACGCACCGAGAAGCCGTCGGCCGGGATCACCGGGGCTGGCGAGCCGTTGCCCCAGGAGAACTCGATTGCCGCGTCGTCGCGCACCAGCGCCGGGGCGCCGCTCAGGTCGGCGTTGGCAAAGTACTCACCCCGCCAGTTGGGGTAGACGGGGGGCGTGGCAGTGGGCGGCAGTGGGGTGGGCAGCACCGGGGTAGCCGTGGGGGGCAGCGGCGTGACGGGCGAGGGCGTGGTCGTGGCCAGCCCGACGGTGACGACCACAACAAAGGCGTCGCCCGCGGGCCCCAGGCCAAAGACCTGGCCCTGGGGGTTGCGCAGGCGCCAACTGCCGGTGTAGGTGCCGGTGCCGGCCGGCGCCGTCAGGGCCACGGTCAGGTCCACGGTACCGCCCGGGGGCACGTTGGTGGGGAAGGGGGCCTCGGCCGGCCCGCCCATGCGGTCCCCGGAGGAAAAGACCAGCGCATAGTCGGTGGTCCAGGCGCAGGTGCCGCTGTTGCGCAGGCGCCAGGTCTTGAGGAATACCTGTCCGGGCGAGACCAGGGTGCCGTCGGGGAAGGTGACGTCGGCGACAAAGGCGGCCTGGTCGGTGCAGCCGGGTGGAGAGGTCACCGCCGGGGTGGGCACCGCCGTGACGTTGGGCGTCGGCGGCGGCACGGCAGTGGGCACGACGGTGTCTGCAGCCGTGGCGGTGGGGGAAACAGGGACGGTCGGAGGCGGCAGCGTAGGAGCTGGCGTGGCGGTCTCCCCGCAGGCTCCCACCAGCAAAGCCAGCATCAGCACCAGGGACGATAGGGCAACCGAGCGGTTCCTTGCGCGCTTCATGGTCTCCTCCTCTGCTCGATATCGCGGATGCCTCCACACGATGCCTGCTCCCGGAAACATTCTACCATAGGGAAGCGCGCCTGGCAACGGGGGGCCGCCGGAAAGGCGACACAGGAATATCGATCGGAATCGTGTATAATGGTGCAGGATGTCCTATCGCGAGGTCCCGTGATGGAGAGATGGTCCGGTCCGACAATCGAGCAGGTCCACGCGGCCATGCGTCGGCCGCTGCCCGGAGAGGCGGCCCAGCGCACGCTGGCTCCACAGGCCCGGCCCTTTGCTCTCCCACCGGGGGCCGCGCCGCGCCGGGCGGCGGTGCTGCTGCTGCTCTACCCGCACGAGGGCGCGCTGCACCTGGCGCTGACGTTGCGGCCGGCCGGCCTGGCGCACCACGGCGGCCAGGTCTCTCTCCCCGGCGGCGGTTGGGAAGAGGGCGACGCCTCGCTCCAGGACACGGCGCGGCGCGAGGCCGGCGAGGAGCTGGGTATCTGCGGCGGCGGCCTGGAACTGCTCGGCCCGCTCACTCCCCTCTACGTGCCGCCGAGCAACAACCTGGTACACCCGTTCGTCGCCTACTCCCCGGAGCGGCCGGCCTTCCGCCCCGACCCCCGCGAGGTAGAGGAACTGCTGGAGGCGCCGCTGGCCCACTTCCTGGACCCCGCCAACCGCCGCGAGGAGACCTGGGTCCGCGAGGGCCTCCGGCGGCGGGTGCCCTTCTTCGCCCTTGGCCCACACCGGGTTTGGGGGGCCACGGCCATCATCCTGGCCGAGTTCACGGCGGTAGTGGGGTAGGCGGCGCACCGGGCAACGAATGGGAAGCGGATAAGCAGATGAGGGGCAAACGGGTAAGCAGCGTCTCCCTTCGGCCTTGTCGTTGAGCGCATCGCCACCGAAAGTTGGCCATAGCGACAAACGGGAGAAAATTCGCTATGGTCAAGGCGACCGGGAGCGCGCATACCAAACGCAACTTTCATGCCCTCTTGCCCTCACCCGGCCTGCCTACAGCCGCCCCCAGGCCGCCGCCGCCAGTTCCCGCGACCGGGCGGTGATCGCCGCCTCGTCCAGCGTCAGCAGATGCCGGTCGCGCATCAACACCCGGCCGGCGCAGACGGTGGCGGTGATGGCCGAGGCCTCCACCCCAAAGAGCAGGTGCCAGGGCAGGTTGCCGGCCGTCAGCGGCGTCGTCGGGTGATAGTCCAGCAGCACCAGGTCGGCCGCGGCGCCGGGGGCGATCTCCCCCAGCGTGGTGCCGGGCCAAAAGATGCGCGCCAACCGGGCGTTGTGGGCATAGGCCAGGCGCAGCACCAGGTCGCCGGGCATGGCTTGCGGGTCGCGCCGGGCCAGCTTGTGCGCCAGGTAGGCCGCCTTCATCTCGGCCAGCATCTGGTTGGAGAATCCATCGTTGCCCAGGGCCACGTGGACGCCGGCCCGCAGCATCTGCTCCACCGGGGCGACGCCCACGGCGTTGTTCATGTTGGAGCGCGGCTGGTGGGTGACCCAGGTGCCGGTCGCGGCCAGCACGGCGATCTCGCTTTCGTCCACGTGCACGCAGTGGCAGGCCAGGGTCCGCGGGCCCAGGATGCCGGCGTCGCCCAGCCGGTGCACCACCCGCTTCCCCGATTTACGCAGAGAATCTTCCTGGTCGGCGGCGTCCTCGGCGACGTGGATGTGGAAGCCCAGGTCGCGGCCGGCCGCGGCGCACTGCGCCAGCGTGGCGTCGGAGAGGGTCAGCGAGGCATGCAGGCCGAAGGATGCCGCCAGGAGGGGCCGGGGGGTTGCCGCCAGCGAGCGGGCGAAGCGCAGGTTCTCCTCGATCCCGGCCTGGGCCAGGGCCGGGCCGTCGCGGTCGGTGACCTCGTAGCACAGCGCGGCGCGCAGGCCGGCCTCTTCCACCGCCGCGGCGATGATGTCCAGCGACCCGGGGATGGCGTTCGGGCCGGCGTGGTGGTCGATCAGCGTGGTCGTGCCGTGGCGCACGGCGTCCACCAGGCAGACCAGGGCCGAGTAGCGCACGTCCTCCGGGGTCAGCGCCTTGTCCAGCCGCCACCAGAGGCGCTCCAGTATCTGGGTAAAGTTCTGGGCCGGCTCCCCGGGGACGGCCATCCCGCGGGCAAAGGCCCCGTAGAAGTGGGTGTGGGCGCACATGGCGGCCGGCAGCATCAACTGCCCGCCGGCGTCCCACCATTCGGCCAGCGGGTGGCGGGCGGCCAGCGTCGGTGTGGGGCCGATCTCGGCGATGCGCCCATCGTGGATGAGCACGGCGCCGTCTTCGATCAGTTGCGGCTCCGCGCCCAGGGTGGCGACGCGGGCGTGGCCGATCAGAAGCTCAGGCCGGGGGGGCGTGGTCCACATATCGGGATCGGAAGCGGCCATCGAGTCCTCCTAGAGTGTCTGCCTGTAAGGGCGCGCCTCTGCCTACACCAAAAACGGCAGCGATTCGCCGATGCCCTGCAGGAGCACGGCCATCTCGGCGGCCCCCTTCAGGGAGAAGGTGCCGGCAAAGGGCGCCCGCAGGGACATTTCCTTGACCGTGAAGTCGGGCCGGAGGCGCACCCGCACCAGGGCGTTCTCGAAGACGATCTCGCCTTCTTCCCAGGCCAGCCAAGACTGCTGCCCACCTTCTCGCCGCCGGATCGTGTGGCCGGCGAGGTGAAAGGCATTGTCCTGGGCTTGCCGGAAGTCGGCTTCCTGCAGGAAGAGGCGCGGTTTGTCCTGGTAGGGTTTTCCCCGGTGCACACAAAAGGTCGCGCAGTTGCCGCACTCGTTGCACAGGTCGGCCAGGTGCACGATCTGGCGGGGCTGGACGATGGCGAACTCCTCCCGTCCCACGACCACCACCTGGCCCTCCTGGCAGGCCAGCACCGGTAGATGCCAGCGCCGCGGGGCGACACAGAAGGCGTAGTTGGCGCGGTTGGGGCAGACCTCGACGCACTTGTCGCAGAAGGCGGCGCACTGCAGGCAGCGGCCGGCCTCGCGGCGGGCGGCGGCCTCGTCCAGAGTCGCCTCCACCAGCTCGAACCCGCCCCGCCGCTCCGGGGGCAGCGCCGCCGGCCGCTGCTGGGGCTCCCGGCGGGCGCGGGCGGCCTTCACCCGGACGATCTCCTCTTCCGAAAGCGCCGCCGGGCGGGCGGGCGGCGGCGCAAAGGCCAACCCGAGCTGCCGGCAGATGGACTCGGCGGCACGCCGGCCGTCGGCGCAGGCGGCGATGATCGTCTCCGGCCCGCGCACGACATCGCCCCCGGCATAGATGCCGGGCACGGCGGTCTGCCCGGTAGCCGGGTCCACGGCGATAGTGCCGTCGGGGCGCAGCGCCACGCCGCTGCCCTGGAGGAAGGGAACTTCCGCCCGCTGGCCGACGGCCAGGACGATGGCGCTGGCGGCGATGGTGAACTCGCTGCCGGGCACGGGCCGCGGCCGGCGGCGACCGTCGGCTTCGGGCTCCCCCAGCTCGTTGCGCAGGCACTCCAGCCCGACGACCCGCCCATCGGCGCGCAGCACGCGCCGCGGCGCGGCCAGCTCCAGGAGCACGTTGCCCTCGTCCAGCAGGTCCTGCACCTCCTCGGCCTCGGCGGGCATCTCGGCGCGCGTGCGGCGGTAGACCACGGTGGCCGGCCGGCCGGTGAGCCGGCACGCGGTGCGCGCCGCGTCCATGGCGGTGTTGCCGCCGCCGATTACGAGCACCAGGGCGCCCAGGTCCAGCTTCTCCCCGCGGGCGGCCCGCTCCAGCAGCTCCAGGGCGGGGTAGACGCCGGGTCCGTCCAGCCCCTCGATCTCCAGGCGGGCATCCTTGGGAAAGCCACAGGCCAGGTAGACGGCCTCGTACCCTTCCGCCAGGAGCCGCTCCGGCGGCGAGGCGATGGGGTGGTTCAGCTCCAGACGCACGCCCAGGGCGGTGAGGCGGGCGATGTCGGCGGCGACGACCTCCGGGGGCAGGCGGAAGGCCGGGGCGATGCCGAGCATGCCGCCGGGGGCGCCCTTGGCCTCGAAGACGGTGACCTGCACGCCGTTCAGCGCCAGGAAGTAGGCCGCCGCCAGGCCGGAGGGGCCGCCGCCGACGATCGCCACGCGGTGCCCGGTGGGCGCGGCCGGGCAGAGCGCGGCGGAGCCGTGCTCCGCGGCAAAGCGTTTCAGGGCGCGGATGGCCACCGGCTCCTCGTAGTCGTGGCGCGTGCAGCGCGCCTGGCAGAGATGGGTGCAGACGTAGCCGGTGACGGCCGGCAGCGGATTGCGGGAGAGGATCAGCTCCAGGGCGCGGTCGTCTTCCCCGTGGGCGATCAGCCAGGCATAGCCGGGCACGTCCTGGCCGACGGCACACTGCGCCACGCAGGGCGCGGCGATGCAGTCCCAGGAGCCCAGGGGCGTCTCCACCTTGGGCAGGACGCCGATGTGGTAGCCCTTCTTGTAGCGCGGGGACCGCCGGGCCTCTTCCGCGGCCCGGGCCAGGTTCTCCAGGCGGTCCCGCGCCAGGTCGTCCAGGGAAGCGGCGCCGCGGGCGGCCATCTCCGCGGAGATGTTCTCCACGTACTGCCGCAAGCGGGCATAGCCGCCGGGCTTCAGCAGGTCGGAGGCGGCGGTGACGGGGCGGGCGCCGCAGGCCAGGATGGTGGCGACGTTGAAGGCGTCGGCACCGGCCGAGTAGGAGACGGCCAAATCTCCCCGGAACTCGTTCGCCAATTTGCAAAACAGGTTCATCGTCAGGGGGTAGAGGGCCCGCCCGGACATGTACATCTCCTCTCCCGGCAGGTAGCCCTTGTGGTTGGCCGTAGCCAGGGTGTTGCTGAGCTTGACGCCAAAGGCCAGCCCACGGGCCGCGGCCACCCCTTGCAGGGCGCGCACCAGGGCCACGGCGCGCTCGTAATGCAGGTCGTGCTCAAAGACACGGTCGGGGATTTCGATCTCCCGGTAGCCCAGGTCTTTGTGCAAGATGGAGAGCGCCGTCTCTTTCCCCAAGAGGGTAGGATTGAGCTTGACGGTGGTGTGCAGCCCGCGCTCCTCCAAGAGGTAACGGGCGATGCGCTCGATCTCATCGGGCGGGCAGCCGTGCATGGTGGAGAGGGTGACGCTGTCGACGACCTGCGCCGGGATCTCCACGTCGGCCAGGTGGGGGAACTCTTGGCGCAGGACCTCCCGCAGCGCGGCGATCTCCTCCCCGGCGTCGGCCAGCCGGTCCATGAAGCGCGTCATGGGAGCGCTGCGGATGCCCTCCAGATTGTAGCCGACGCTCATGTTGAAAATCGTGGCCACGGGGCCGGGAAAGCCGAGCAGGTGGTGCAGGAGGTGCACGAGGACCCAGGCAACGATGTACTCGCCGGCCGACTGCTCCAGCTTCAGTTCCTGCGACCACTCGACGTTGTAGCCCTCGTCGGCCATGTCGATGCAGGGGCGGGGAATCTCCAGCTCGTCCATGATCTGCACAGTCTTGAGCTCGATGAAGCGGCCCCCGCAGAGCCAGGCGCAGACGATGTTCTGGGCCAACTGGGTATGGGGGCCGGCGGCCGGCCCGACGGGGGTGCCCAGGGGACGGCCGAAGAGGGTGCTTTCGTAGGGCGCGCCGGCCGGCGGCTCGTAGAAGAGGGCGCGGGGCAGGCCCAAGATCGAATCGTTGAACTGGAGCTCGCGCGCGATCCGGCGGAGCAGGACGGCGAACGGCTGAGGACGCATAGGATTGGGCATCGCGGACCCTCCTGGATGGCACGGCCTATTCCTATCGGCCAGTATACGATACTCGTCCGCGGGTGTCAACGAGCTATTGACAACGGCGCCCCGACTTGCTATTATAGTATATAACAGGAATCGCCCCCTCCCCGTGCGCCGCCAGGCCCGCTCCTAGCATACTCACCAGGGCGCTTTCCGCAAGGAGGCTACAATGAACAGGACCCCTTTGTTCCGCCCTCTGCTCCTCTCGCTGCTCCTGGCACTCGTCGGCACGACCCTGCCCAGCGCCCCGGCCCCGGGGCAGGCCATGGCCCAGGTCGAGCCGGCCCTGTCGGCGCGCTTCGCCGCGGCCGGCCGCTCCGACTTTCTCGTGCGCTTTTCCGAGCAGGCCGACCTCTCCCCGGCCTACGCCATGGGCTGGGAGGAGCGCGGCCGCTTCGTCTTCACGGCGTTGCAGGAGACGGCGGCGCGCTCCCAGGCCCAGGCCGTGGCCTACCTGGACGGCCAGGAGCTGGCGTACCGCACCTTTATCGCCGGCAACGAGCTCTATGTCTGGGCCGGCGACCGGGAGGCGGCCCAGACCCTGGCCTCTCTGCCGGGGGTCGCCGCCGTCCTGGCCCCGCGTACCTCCTATGTCGATCCGCCGCTCGCGGCAGCGGCGCCGGCCGCCCCGGAGACGCTGGACTGGGGCATCGCCGACACCAAAGCTGACCAGTTCTGGACGACCTGGGGGCTGCAGGGCGAGGGCATCATCGTGGCCAGTATCGGCACCGGCGTGCTGTGGACCCATCCCGCGCTGGACCAGGCCTACCGCTGCGCCGGGGACCCCGACCACGCCGCCTGCTGGTACGACCCCACCGGCGCCTGCCCCACGGCGCCGTGCGACAACAACGGCCAGGGCACGCACACCACCGGCACGATGGTCGGCGACGACGATCCCGCCCTGCCCCACCAGGTGGGCATGGCGCCCGGGGCCACCTGGATCGCCTGCAAGGCCTGCGATTCCGGCGGCTCCTGCAGCCAGCTCAACCTGAACGCCTGCGCCGACTGGCTGCTGGCGCCGGGCGGCGATCCGGGCAACCGGCCGCACGTGGTCAACAACTCCTGGGGCGGTGCCGGCGGCAACGACTGGTACCTGACCAAGGTGCAGGCATGGACGGCGGCGGGGATCTTTCCAACCTTCCCTGTCGGGAACGGCGGCCCCACCTGCGGGACCATCGGCTCGCCCTCCGACTACCAGGTGTCGTTCGCCACGGCGGCCCACGACGCCAGCCGCACCATCGCCTCCTTCTCCAGCCGCGGGCCGTCGGCCGCCTTTGGCCACGAGCCCTACACCAAGCCCAACATCAGCGCCCCCGGCGTGAACATCACCTCCAGCGATATGTACGGCGGCTTTGCCTCTTGGAGCGGCAGCGGTATGGCCGCCCCGCACAGCGCCGGGGCCGTGGCCCTGCTCTGGTCCTGCGCTCCCTGGATGATCGGGCAGGTGCCGCAGACGTTCGAGCTCCTGCAGGACTATGCCAATACGCCGCCGGCCGGGAACTGCGATGCGCCGCCCGACGGCGAGGGCAACTATACCTACGGCTACGGCTTCCTGGACGTGCTGGCGGCCGGCGCGGCGGTCTGCCAACAGGCCGGCCGGCTGGAAGGCTACGTCTACGACCTGGACGGCGGCCCCATCCCCTGGGCCACGGTGACGGCCCAACCCGGCGGCCAGACGGCCACGGCCGACGCCGACGGCTACTACTCCATGCTCCTGCCGGCGTGGACCTATACCGCGACCGCCGCGGCCGCCGGCTATGGCTCGCAGACGCTCTCCGGCATCGTCATCCAGCCCGGTCAGACGACGCTTCAGAACTTTACACTCCTGCCCGGGGAGTGGATCGTGATGCCGCCTACGCCGTTCGAGTACACCCGCTTCGACTGCGCCTGGTTCGACGACGGCACCGGCTCCGCGTACATCTACAACCGCAAAGTCTATTGCATGGGCGGGCGGACCGGCAGCAGCACCGAAGACCCCACCATCTGGCGCTACGACCCGGTGGACAACGCTTGGGCCGCCGTAACCAGCATGGTCGAGGATGTCTCCAACTACACCGCCAACATCCTGCACGACGAGAACAGCACGTACTGGGGACCGGCGATCTATGTCGTCGGCGGATACGACGCCGACGGGGTAGGCCCCACCAACCTGGTGCAGCGCTACTACCCGACGCTCAACTGGGTCGATACCGTTACCAGCGACCCCTGGCCCGGGGTGCTGAACGGCACGACGATCGGCGCCATGGGCTGCGCCGCCGTGCTGGGCAAGCTCTATTGCTTCGGCGGGTGGGAGAATGTGACCGCGCCGTACTTCTCCGGGGAGACCTGGGAGTACGACCCGGCGCGGCCGGCCACCCAGCGCTGGCGGCGGATTACCACGGCCAACCTCAACCCGCCGCGCGCCTATCCCCTGGTGGCAGTGCAGGATAACGTCATCTATGCCATCGGCGGGAACTATCAGTACAACGGCGGCGACCTGGTGCCGACGGATGTCGTCGAGGCGCTGGACGTGAACAACCTGGCGGCCGGCTGGGTGCCGCTGCCGAGCATGCCGGTCGCCCTGGGGGAGGGCCGCGGCTTTGGCATGGACATCGACACCCGTTTGAACTCGCCGTGGGGCGGTTGGATCTACACCGCCGGCGGCGGCGACTGGCCGGACTCCTCCGCCGAGGCCCTGGCCTACGACACCGGGGCGGGGAACTGGTACCAGGCCTTCCCCGACCTGAACTATGCCCGGCGCGACCACGCCGGCGTCTTTATCCCCCTCTGCACCCCCGACCCGAACGACCCGATGCCCTCCCTGATGGTCATCGGCGGCCGGATGAGCTCGGACACCCCGCCGTTCGCCGTGCCGGAATACTTTCCGCTGGGCTGGCCCTGCCCGCAGGAGCCGCCGGCCTGCCAGACCTTCCCGGCCGGGCGCGTCGCCTGGACCGACCCCTCCGGCCTGCCCGGCGACGACCCGCTGCGCGGTGGCTGGGCCTCAACCGACTTTCAGGTTCTCAACCTGGCCCCCGACGACCAGCCCTTCCTCGCCCGGTTCGTGCACCCCAGCGGCGAGACGTACTACTCGCTCCCGGGCAGCCTGGCCGGCGGCGAGACCCAGGTCCACGAGCCGGGGCCGGCGCTGCCGTGGAACTTTAGCGGCACCCTGGTGCTATCGACGCCGGTCCGGGCGGCGATGGCCGTGGTCCACCTGGAGCCGCCCCCGGAGGACGGCGGCAACACCATCTTCCCCGGCGTGCCGGACGACATCGCCGGCCACAGCGGCTACACCCCGATCGACGGCTGCACGCGCCTGTATGTCCACAACATGGACTCGCACTACGGGACTCCCCTGCGGGTCTATCTCTTGGACGCCTATGGCGCGCAGGTGGCCTACGATACCTACACCATTCCCCCCCTGGGCACCGCCACCGTGGACCCGGGCGCGGAGCACAACCTGCCGGCGGATTTCCTGGGCTCCGTGATCCTGGACGCCGACCTGCCGATCCGGGTGACCGCCAACTCGCACTGCGGAGGCTACGCCGCCTTCTCCGTCTCGCCCTATTGCAGCAACGCCCTCTACGCCCCCTACCTGCCGCCGCGCGAATCCGGCTGGATGACCACGACCCTGGTCATCCAGAATCCGACCGGCCAGTACGTGTATTCCACCATTACCTACGGCGATGGCTCTACCCAAACCGCGTTCCTGCCGCCCTGGAACACGCGGGCGCTGCTCTCGACCCAGGGGGCCGGCGGCTGGGCCAAGATCGACACGGCCGGGGGACCGCCGCTCGTGGCCGTCGTGCGGATCGAGAGCCGCAACCCGGCGGCCCGGGGGCCGGACGCCTATCGCGCCCTGGCCCTGGAGGAGGCCGGCCCCGCCGTGGCCCTGCCGGCCCTCTTCAACGGCTTCCAGGGGTGGCACACCGCGGACCGCATCCGGGTGATGAACCTGGGGGATGCGCCGACGCGGGTGACGATCCGCTACTCCAACACGGCCGACGACTCGCCGGTTTGGGACCGGCAGGTGGTGGGGCCGGGCGAGGTGGGACAGTTCATGCTGCCGCCGCTGCCGAGCGAGCGCGCCGCGGCCATCCTCGTGGCCGATCCCCCGCAGCCGATCGTGGCCGTGGCCGGCGCATCGTACGGCAACCCGGAGCTGCGCGACGGCCAGATCAGCTACGCCGGAACCAACTTTCCCTTCAACTATGTGCCGGTGAACGGGGCCAGCTTCACGGCGGCGGTCGCGGGCAGCGTCGTCACCTGCGACGGCGCGGTGCTGATGGGGGATCCGCCCATCGACTATACCTGGGACTGGGGCGACGGGGCCCGGGGCGTCGGCCAGCACACCGCCCACATGTACGGCGCGGCGGGCGACTATACCGTGGTCATGACGGCGACCAATGTTCTGGGCTTTTACTCCTCCTCCCATAGCCAAACCGTGACGGTGACGGAGGGGCCGGCGCACAGCATCTATCTGCCGGTAGTGATGCGGGGGTTCCACCCATAGGCGGCCGCGATCTCCCGGTTGACGGGGACCTCTTCCAGGAACGAACGGCGCAGGCCGGGATCTTGGATGCGCCCGCTCTGCGCCTGCACCAGTTCCCAGGCCCGGCACAGGGCGTCCCGAGCGGCGGAGGCTTCCCCGCAGGCCCGCCAAACCTGGCAGGCCGCCCACCAAATCTCCTGCTCCGGTGCATCTCCGTGGTAGCCCTCGGCCTGCACCTGGACCAGGGCCGCGCGGATGTGCGCCGCTGCCAGATTTGGTTCGCCCGCCTGCGCATGCGCCAGGCCCAGCCAGGCGCGGGTGACCAGGGCGTTGCCGGCCTCGCCGATCTCCAGGCGGATGGCCAGGGCTTGCTGCAGCGTCTGTACGGCCGCGCCGGCTTGGCCCGTCCGCAGTTCCAGCAATCCCAGCTTGTGCAGCGCGTCGGCCTCTCCACGGCGGTGGCCGATTTCCCTGAATTTGAGCAGCGATTCACCCAGGGCCGCGCGAGCCTCGCCCGCCCGGTCCTGGTAGGTGTAAAGTTGCCCCAGGCTGCATAGGCTGGTAGCCTCGCCTTCGGGGTCCTCCAACTTGCGGGCCAGGAGCAGCGCCTGGTGGTGGTGCTCGGCCGCTATGCTGAGATTGCCCAGGTAGGTGGCCACTGCTCCCGTGTTCTCCAGAGCCAGCACTTCGTTGTTGGCACTGCCGACCTCGCGGGCGATAGCCAGGGCCTGGCACAGGTGCTCGAGCGCTGCCTCGTAGGATCCCAACTTAATGTCGGCCAGGCCCAGGTTGTTCAGGGTAAGCGCTTCCTGGGGGCGGTTCTGCCGGCCGCGCGTGATTTCCAACGCCCGGGCGTAGTACACGCGAGCCTGCTCTGCTCTGTCCTGGTAAAAGTGCACCAGTCCCAAGTTGATCAGGCAGGCCACTTCCCCATCGGGGTCATCCGTGGCGCGAAAGGCCCGGCGGGCCCGTTCAAAGAGCCGAAGAGCGCGATCATACTCGCCCAGGCCACCATGGATGACCCCCAGCGTCCTCTGGGCCTCGGCGATGCCATGGGCGTCCTGGAGCTTTCCGGCCTGCATCCGGGCCTGTTGAGCAAAACTGCGGGCCTCCTCGAGCGCGCCCATGTCGACGGCCCGCCGGGCGCGGCGGTTGAGCACCTCCATCTGGCGGCGGGCATCCGCCAATTCTGCCGCCAGCCGGCCCATCTCCAAGAGGTCCGCCTCCTGGGCCTCGCGGTCCCCCAGCAGGTCATGGATGCGCTCGCGGCCGGCCAGGAGGTCGTAGCGCAGGGCGGACTCCCCCGGCGACAGCCGCTCCAGGGCCTGGCTGTAGTAGCCCAGGGCCACCTCGTTGGCGTACTCGCGCCGCGCCTTTTCCGCGGCCCGCTGCAGGTAGTGGATCGCCTTCCCGCGCTCCGCGCTGCGGGCATAGTGGTAGGCCAGCAGGTCCAGCACCCGCGGCAGGTCGGCAGCATGCCGGCGCTCCAGCGCCGCCCCGATCTCCCCGTGCAGCGTCCGGCGCTGGGCAAAGAGCAATGTCCCGTAGGTCACCTCGTGCAGGATGGCGTGCTGAAAAGCGTAACGCCAGTGGGGGTCCGCCTCTTCCAGGAAGACGAACTCGGCCCGGCTCAGGCCCTCCAGTTGGCGGGCGAGGGCGGGTTCGGGCAGCCTAGTGGGGTGGACCTCGCGCAGGAGCGGGCGCTCGAAGGCGCGGCCGATGACGGAAGCCACCTTGATGGTGAGGCGGTCTTCCTCGGGCAGGCGGTCCAGGCGGGCCTGGACCAGGCCCTCGATGTTGTCGGGAAGCTGCAGGGCGCTCCAGTCGCCGGCGGGGGTCACGGCATCGCGCTCGCGGCGCAGGCAGCCGGCCTCCAGCAGGGCGCGGACGAGCTCCTCGATGAAAAAGGGATTGCCCTGGGCCTTTTCCTGGAGCAGGCGTTCCAGCTCCGGCGGGAGGGAGGCGGCATAGAGCCGCTGCCGGGCCAACTCCAGGGCAGAAGCCTGCTCCAAGGCGGTCAGCGTCAGCGTCACCTGGTGGGGCAGGGCCTGGAGCGCGCGCAGGGCGGCCGGCAGGGCGGCCACCGGCGGGCGTTGGACGATCACCAGGAGCAGGGGCAGATCGGCCAACCCGCGGCCGATCTGCGCGGCGAGCAGCAGGGAGAGCTCATCGGCCCAGTGGGCATCCTCCAGGACGACGACGGCCGGACGGACGGCGGCCAGCGAGCGCACCAGCGCCTCCAAGAGTTGGAAGGTGTTGTCGCGGCGCAGCTCCCCTTCCAGGGAGCGGGTCAGCGGCGTGTCGGGGATCTCCAACCCCAGCACTGCGCCGAGCAAGGGAAGGCGGGCCGGCCAGTAGCCGCGCTGCCGGGGCGGGTCGGGCAGGGCGGCGACGACCTGCTCCAGGCGCGCGCGACGGGTGGGCGCATCTTCCCCCGGAGACAGGCGGGCCATCTCTTCCACAAGGGCCCGCCAGGGCAGGTAGGGGGTGCTCTGCCCATAGCTCAGGCAGGCGCTGAGCTGGGTGTTCCAGCCGCGGGCGCGGGTCTGGTGCAGGATGTGGCGCACCAGGGCCGATTTGCCCACGCCGGCCTCCCCCAGGAGGAAGAGCACCTGGCCCTGCCCGGCGTCCACCCGGTCCATGACGGCGGCGATGGAGCGCTGCTCGGCCTCGCGGCCCACGAGCGGCCCTTCTTCCACCGCCATCCAGTCCCCTTCCGCCGCCAGCGGCGCAAAGATGGGGATCGGCTCGGCCTTGCCCTTGAGCGCCAGGCTGCCCAACGAGCGGAACGCATAGCGCCCGCCGGCCGCCTTCTGGACGCGCCGGGTCACCAGCACCTGCCCTTCCGCGGCAGCCTGCATCAGCCGGGCGCTCACATTGACCTCGTCGCCCAGCACGCTGTAGGTGCAGCGCTCTGCCGAGCCCAGGATGCCTGCATAGGCCCGCCCCAGGCTGATCCCGATGCGCTGGGCGGTGATAAAGGGCAACGCCTGGACGGCCTTCTGAAAAGCCAGCGCGAACCCCACCGCCCGGGCCGGGTCGTCCTCGTGCGCGGTGGGCGCGCCCAAGAGGATATAGAGCAGGCTGCCCTTGTCGCCGCAGGAAACAAGGGCCAGGTAGCCGTCGTAGGGGGCCAGGTGCTCCTGGGCCAGGGAGACATAGACCTGGAGCTTCTCCCCGGCTTGCGGGTCGTGGTCGTAATCCAGGCCGGAAAATTGCACGAAAACGCTGGTGACCAGGCGCAACTCGCCCGTCAAGGCTCCGCGGCCGGCGCGTAGCCGGCGGTAGAGGGGCTCGGCCAGCCAGGGGCGCACGAGGCGGGGAGGCAACGGGGGAGCGGGCGGTATGGACGCCGGTGCCTGGAGGAGCGGAACGTCCAGGAGCCGGGCAAAGCCGTCTTCCAGCGACTGCAGCCGGGCTCCTTCCAGCGCGGCAGCGGTAGCGGCGTCGACGACGGTCTGGCCGGTGCCGGCGCGGTGCTGGGCCTCGGCCATGCGGTCCATCGTCGCCCCGGCCAGGACATCGTGCAGGCCGTAGGGCGGGCGGCCGGCCAGGAGGCGCCGCACGGAGCCCGTGGCCAGGCCGACCTTCATCGAGAAGCGCACCGGGCCGGCCGGCGTCTCGGCCGAGCGAAAGGCCGCCACGTGGCGCTGCATGGCCAGGGCACAGGCGGCGGACCTCCCCGCCCCTGGAACGGGGGAGCAGTCCGGGAACCAGCAGGTCAGCGCGTCCCCGCCAAAGGCAATGATGTTGCCGCCGTGGCGGTGGACCTCCTCGATCATCGGGGTGAAGAGGGCGTTCAGCAAGCAGGTGAGCTCCTCGGCCCCGCGCTGCGGCCCCAGGGTATTGCTGAGGTGCTCCATCAACGGGGTGAAACCGCTCAGGTCGGAGAACAGGGCCGTCCCCGTGGCTTGTTCGGGCAGCGCCTCCCCCCGGGCCAGGGCCTGCCGGCGGTCCAGCGGCAGGTAGATGTCCAGGTTGAGCGCGCCGTTCCTTCTGGTGGCCATCCTTCCGTGTCTCCGACAACTACGGCCCATCTTTGCGTCTTGACGCCTTCGTGGTGCCCATTCTTCGTGTTTTGGCGGTCCTCGCGCCCGCTAACGCGAATGCTGCCGCACAGCCTTGATGTAGCGCATAGCGTAGGGGTCCCGCCCCAGGAGCAGATCCGTGGCCAGGACCGTCGGCCGGACCCGGGCCACGTCAACGATGGGGCAGGTGACCCCGCCGGCGATGGCCAGGGTCAAGAAAGCCAGGTTGATGACCTCGCGCTCGGGCAGGCCGAAGGAGACGTTGCTGGCGCCGATGGTCTGGTTCACCCCAAGATCCAGGGCCACCAAGCGGATGGACTCCAGGGCCACCCGCGCAGCCTGCTGATCGGCGCCCACGGTCAGCGCCAGGCAATCGATGACCACCCGTTCCCGGGGGATGCCGTAGCTCTCCGCGCGCTCGACGATGCGTTGGGCGATGCGCAGGCGCTGCACCGGGTCCGCAGGGATGCCGCCGCCGTCCATGGTCAGCCCGATCACCGCCGCGTCGTACTCCCGCGCCAGCGGCAGGACACGCGCCAGCACGGCCTCCTCGCCGTTCACGGAGTTGATCAGCGCCCGGCCCTGGTAGGCGGCCAGCGCCGCTTGCAGGGCCGCGGTATTGGCCGTGTCGATGGCGAGAGGGATCTCGGCGGTCTCCTGGATCGTGCGCACGGCCAGCGGCAGGATTTTGACCTCATCGACGCCGGCCGCGCCCACGTTGACATCGATCACGTCGGCCCCGGCCGCCACCTGGGCGCGCACCGCGTCGGCGACCGGTCCCATGTCGCCGGCCCGCAGGGCCGCCGCCAGGCGCGCCTTGCCGGTCGGGTTGAGGCGTTCGCCGATCAGCACCGTCGGCCGGCCGGGAGCGATGCTCACCTGTTTGCTGCCGGCGGAAACGATCGTCACGAGCGTTTGAGCCATCACCTTGCCTCCATCTCGGGAAAGGACAGCCGGCGGACAAACTCCTGCCCGAACCGCGGGTGGGCCGAGAGCTCGACATAGGCGATGCCGCGGGCGATCGCGCCGGCCTGCCGGCGCATCTCGCGCGACAGCAGGGCCAGGGCGGCCCCGCGGCCCGCGGCGTTGCCCACCCCAACGACGCGGTCCAGTGGAAGCCGCGGGAGCAGGCCGATGTCCGACGCGGCGGCCCGGTCCAGGGAGCTGCCGAAGGAGCCGGCGATCAGCACCTCGTCGATCGACTCCAGGGGCAGGCCGGCCGTGTCCAGCAGCACCCGCAGCCCGGCGGCTACGGCGGCCTTGGCCAACAGCAGCTCGGCGATGTCGCGCTGCGATAGGGTGATGGCCTTGCCGGTGCCCGACTCGGCGGCCGGGACCAACACGGCCAGGACCTCGCCCGGGGCAGTGGAGAACAAACCCGCCGGCGCCGCCGCCGGGACAAAGCGGCCCCGCGCCGTAAGCAGCCCCCGCCGGCGCAGCGCCGCGGCGGCCGAGACCAGCCCCGACCCGGCCAGCCCCAGCGGAGGCTCCCCTTCCAGCGTGTGCACCCGCACCTGCCCCTCGATGATCTCCACCTGGTCGATCGCCCCGGGCGCGGCCCGCATGCCGCAGGAGATGCGCGCCCCCTCGAAAGCCGGGCCGGCGGCCGTGGCGCAGGCCCAGGCGCGCTCCCCGCAACACAGCACCATCTCGGCGTTGGTGCCCAGGTCCACGACCAGGCGCGTCCCCGCGGCCCCCTGCCGGGAGGCAGCCAGGACGTTGGCCACCGCGTCGGCGCCGACATAGCCGGCCACGCTGGGCAGGATATGTACCCGCGCTCCGGGGTTCAGGCTCAGCCCCACCTCCTCGGCAGAGAGGTCCAGCCCGTCGACCACCGCCGGCACATACGGGGCCACGCCGAGCGGGTAGGGGTCGATCCCCAGCAGCATTTGGAGCATGCAGGTGTTGCCGACGACCGTGGCCTCGTAGACCCGCTCGCGGGAGGCCCCGGCGCGCCGACAGACCTCCTCCACCAGGGCGTCCAGCGTCTCCACCGCGGCCTGGCGCAGAGCGGCCAGCCCCCCGGCATGGGCCCGGGCAATGCGCGAGATGACATCGTCGCCATAGACCACCTGCTGGTTGGTGGCCGCGGCGGCACCAAGCAGGTTGCCGTCGTTCAGGTTCAGCAGGTAGGCGGCGACGGAGGTCGTGCCCAGGTCCAGGGCCAGGCCGTAGCACCGATCGCGGGTGTCGCCCGCTTCCACCTGCACCAACTGCCCGCCCACGTGCACCGCGGTGACGGCCCAGTCCGCGGCCCGCAGCATGGCCGGCAGGTCGCGCAGGGCCGCCAGGTCCACCGGGCCCAGCGGGCCGGGCAGGGCAGCGGCCAGGCGCTCCAGGTCGGCGCGCGTGTCCCCCAGGGAAGGGGGGTCCAGGCGCAGGTACGATTTTCGCACATTGGGGTCCAGGGGCACCGCGGCGTCCGGCCAGGGCAGGGCGGCCTTGTAAGCGATATCGGCGAAGGCCGCCAGGCGCACCGCCGCGGGGCCGAGGAGCCGCGCCTGGCAGGCCAGGCGATAACCGTCCTGGATTTCGGCGGGGCTCAGCAGCGCCCCCTCCACGGGAGTGGGCGCGCTCAGGCAGCCGCCGGCCTGCACCCGGCACTTGCCGCAGGTGCCCCGGCCGTCGCAGGCGGCCGCGATCCGCAGGCCGGACCGGCGGGCCGCCTCCAGCAGCGTCGTGCCCTCCGGACAGAGGACCTGCCGGCCCGCGGGGACGAAATCGACAGGGTGCCCAACTGCGTGCATAGCAGATTCCCGTCTGCGGGAACAAGCCCGGCCAAGAGGCTGCGCCGGGCCGTCCCTACCGAATGGTGCGCACGAAATCGACCACCGCCTGCAGGAACTCTTCCGGCTTCTCCTCGTGTGGAACATGGCCCGCCGACGGGACGACCACCAGCGCGGCCCCGGGGATCTCCCCGGCCAGGCGCACGCTCTGCTCCGTGGGCACGATGCGGTCGTCGTCGCCGGTGATGACCAGCGTGGGGACGCGAATGTCCAAAAGCCGGCCCGGCAGATCCGGCGGCTGGGCCGCCAGGGTGAACTCCCACAGGGCGCGGTCCCAGTTCTCCACATGCAGCGGCCGGCGGTAACCGGCGCGGTCGGCCTCCGTGAGCAACGAGGGGTCGTGCCAGGCCAGGCGGAGGGCGTTCTCGCCCCAGTTGCGGATGGAGCGCACGAAAAGCGGCCCCAGCCGGCGCGCCTGAGGGGTGCGCAACAGCCAGCCCAGGGCCGCGCCGCGCGGCCCGCCGCCGATATAGACGGCCGGGTCCACCAGCACCAGCGCCTGGACCCGCTGCGGGTGGCGCAGGGAGGTGTCCAGGGCCACCGTGCCGCCGGCCGAGTTGCCCACCAGGATGGCCCGATCCACCCCCAGCTTGTCCAGTAGCCCGATGGTCAGGCTCACGGCGAAAGCGGTGCTGTAGGGGTTCTCGCCGCTCCACTCCATGGGCCGCTCGGTGAGGCCAAAGGCCGGCCGGTCGAAGGCGATCACCGTGCCTATCTGGGAGAGGGGCGCCATCACCTTGTGCCAGGAAAAGGTGCTGGCGCCAAAGCCGTGCAGGAGCAAGAACACCGGCGGCCCCTGGCCCATCATCTTGTAGTGCACCGTGAGCCCATTGACCTCGAGGAACCGGCTGTCGGGATCGGCCAGCTCCTGCGGGGGGTGGACGTCCTGCAGCGGCGGGATCGGCACTAGGAACGGCCCGACCAGCAGGAGCAGCAGGAGCGCGGCCAACACGATCAGCAAGATGCGCCCGATCTTCCACAGCGCCTTCATCGTTCCTCCAAAGCATTTGCCGCCAGGCGATAGTCGGACGGCCGGCCCCATTCCTCGACCCGGTCGTAGCGGGCGAGGTGGGAGTGAAAATGGACGCGGATGGCGGCCTGGTCGAGCTGCGGCTGGGCGGCAAAGAGACCGGCGTCGCCGTAACGGAATGCCTCCAGCACCAGCGGCAGCTCCCGGCGGAAGATGCCATCGCGCATGGCGGCCCCACCGAGGCCCGGCCCACCGCTGACATGGCAGTGCACGTGCAGCGCGGGGCTCTCTTCCTCCGCAACCCACTCCGCCAACACCTCGTCGCGCAGCAGCCGGGTGTACCAGCCGGCAATCTGCTCCCGGTCATACTCGGCGCCGATGGTCAGAAAGAGATCGCCCGTGGCGTCCGAGTGGGTCAGAGTGTAGCGCCGCGGGGCAGACGGCCCCTCGGGCGTGACACCCGCGGCGAAACGCACATGCAGCTTGCGAGGTTCCAGACGGCTCATCGTTTTGCGCTCCGTGTGCCATGCTGCGCCAGCCCCCCGGCCGGCTACATCGGCAGGGGTTTCTGCACCGGCGGCAGGGTGGCCGTCGGCAAGCTCAGGAAGCGGATGCGGACCACGTGTGCCGGGGACTCGGGCAGGTCTTCCGGCAGGGTGATGCGCATGCCGCGGCTGCTCTGGTCCCACGACAGGGACAACGGATAGCCGAGCAGGGCCACCCCCATAATGGGGCCGGGGCTGCTGATCCACACCTGGCGGTCGTGCGGCGTCCCCAGGACCAGGGCATAAAGGCAATCGGCCTTGCGCGTGAAGCGCACCGGGAAACCCTCGGAAGTCTGTCCAAAGGCGCGCTGCCAGGGGCGAGTCCCGTAGATGGCCTCGCCGTTGGCGGCCAGCCAGCGGCCCAGGCCGAGCAGCCGTTCGCGCTGGGCCTCGGGGATGGAGCCGTCGGCGGCCGGCCCCACGCCGAGGAGCAAGTTGCCGCCCCGCCCGACGACGTCCACGAGCAGGTGGATGAGCTCGCGGACCGACAGCAACGTCTGGGGCCCTTCGTTCTGGTTGTAGCCAAACGAGTGGCCCAGTCCGCGGACGCACTCCCACGGCATGGTGGGGGTGCGTTTCCAAGCGCGGTATTCGGGGGTGAGGAAGTCGAAATGTTCCCCGCCGCGGCGCCGCCAGGCCGCGGCGGCCGGCGTGGCGAGACCCCACTCGATCAGCCGCGCTACCAGGGTGGAGACCAACCGGCGGCCCCACTGTTTCGCCAGCAGCCGCTCCAGGCGCGGCCCGCCGGGGTAGCGCAGGAAGCGGTCGTTGACCACCCCCTCCGGGACGCGGTCGTAGTAGAAAGCCTGGAGCTGTCGCACGTCGCCCGCTGTGGGGTAGGCGATGTCGTTCCAGGCGATGTCCGGCCGGTAGCGCTCGATGAGCTCGCGCCAGTGGCCGTCCACGTAGCGGACATAGTCGTCCGATTGGGGGATGGCGGCGATCATGTCGGCCACGTCGCGGATGACCCGCTCGTTAAAGGTCCAGTCCAGCCCTCCGGAGTAGTAGAGGCCCAGGCGCAGGCCCAGGCCGCGCACGGCGCGGGCCAGCTCGCCGAGGGCGTCGCGCTGCAGGGCGTAGCCCTCCCGGCGGGGATTGGGCTGGGCGCTGGGCCAGAGCAGGAAGCCGTCGTGGTGCTTGGCGACCATGACGACGTAGCGGGCGCCGGCCGACTGGCAGAGGCCGGCCCAGTCGGCGGGGTTCCAGCGCCGGGCCGCCTCCTGGAACAGTCCGGCGAAGCGCTCGTAGGGAAAGTCGGCCCCATAGATGGCGGCGTGGTGCTGCTGCGTGGGGCTATCGGGGATGCGCAGCGAGTTGCGGTACCACTCGCTGTGGGGGTTGGCAAAGAACCACGACGACCAATCGCCCCGCTGGGCCCCCGGCTTCTCGCCCACCGGGGCCCAGGCCGGCACACTGTAGGGCCCCCAGTGAAAGAGGAGGCCCAGCTTGGCCTCGGAGAACCAGGGGGAAAAGGCGTGGCCGAGACGGGTGGAAGATTGAACCTGCGAGCTAGTGCTGGGGCTTTTCAGTTCGGACATCGGTCCCCCTGCTCATCTCATCATCCTATCCCCTGCGCTCTCCGCGCCCTCGGCGGCAACTCTAGCGCCCCTGGGCCAAGGGCAATACTTGCGGCCCGGCCGGCGTGTCGTTGACCTGCCAGCCCAGGACGGCAATCTCCCGGCGCAGGGTGTCGGCGGCCGCCCAGTCGCGGCGTCCGCGGGCCGCCTGGCGCTCCGCGACCAGGGCCAACACCGCGGCCGGGGGCTCGGGCGGCGGGGAGGGTTCCCCGGGCAGGTCTGCCGCCCGGTCCCAAACGTCCTCCGGGACCCCGTCCGCCGGTTGGGGCAGGACAAAGGTCCCCAGCGCGTCCAGGCCAAAGACCTCACCGCCGGCGCAGCGCCGCTCGCTGCCCCTGCCCGCCAGCGTGATACAGCCCCGCCCCAGCACGCGCAGCTCCCCGGCCGCCAGGTCCAACACCAGGGCGGTATGTTCGTCGATGCCGACCACCGTCGCCTCGGCCGGCAGCATGCCCAGCAGCCGCGCGAAGCGCTCCTGGCCCATGAAACAGCGGCTGGTATCCAGCTCGGCGCCGCCCTCGGCATTGTCCCAGTGCGGGACAAAGACAAGCGTCAGGCCATAGGGGGCCAACAGGTTCAGACCAGGCTGCCAGTGCAGATCGGCGCCGACTTTAAAGATCTCGTACACCGGCAGGGCATAGGCGCCGGCGGCGACGGTAGCGGCGCTGGCCAGCACCAGGGCCGCCCCCCGGCGGTGCCGCGCCACCAAGGACTGCCAGACCAGGCTGCCCTGCAGTTGGCGCACGGCGTACGTTGGACTGCCCGGCCCCAGGAAGATCATGTCGGCAGAAAAGATGGGGGCCGCGATGTCCGGGTCGTCCGGGCTGTAGGGCGTGCCCCGCTTGCGGGCCGGGACCACACTGACCTCGGGCCGGTGGCCGGCCAGGTGCTCGCGGATAAAGTCCGCCACCTTGCCGGCGACGAGGGCGCTGTTGGGCTGGAAGCCGGCCGGCGTCTCCAACACCGCCGTGTGGACGGGCGGCTCCAGCCGCGACATCACCCACTCATAGACCTTGCGCCCGTCGGCCGACGTCTCGCCGGAGCCGAACAGCGCTACGAGACCGTGTTCCCGCTTCACGCCTGACCCTCGTCCCGATTCAGCTCATCCAACAGCCCCAACAGCTCCTCGTTGGCCGGGATGTCGCTCATGTCGTGTCCATAGTGCACGTAGCGGGCCAGGCCCCGGCGATCGACGATCACCTGGGCCGGCATGCGCCCGAACTTGAACAGCTTGACCTCCTGGCCATAGCGTTTCAGCACCGAGTGCTCTGGGTCGGGCAGGCCGACAAAGGGCAAGTTCTCCCGCTGCCAGTAGTCCCGGAAGGCGGCCGGCCCCTCCGGGCCGACGACCACGATCTCGGCCCCGCGGGCCACGAACCGGTCATAGTCCTGGCGCAACTGCGCCATGTGCCGGCGGCAGAACGGTCAGACGAAGCCGCGGTTAAAGACCAGGACGACATGCTTCTGTCCACGATAGTCGGCCAGACGGACCGGCCGGCCGCGGAAGTCGGCCAGCTCCAGGTCGGGCGCTGGGCTGTTGATCGCAACTCGGGCCATTGGAATCTCCTGATTGATATCCCATGACGAGCAGCCGGGGGAGGTCCCCGGCCACTTCCAGTCCGCCGCACTGGCCGGCGCCTTCAAAGACCAGGCGCTTCCGGCGCCCGACCGGCTCCGTCAGCCGGACGGCGGTATCGGCCTACAGCGTCTCCGGGACGCGCAGCCCCATATCGCTCTTGCCGGGGCCTTGCAGAAGGCCGGCCTGGGCGCGTTGGGCCCGCACTTCCAGCCGTCGCCGGCTGCGGACGACCCACTGCGCCTGGTGCTCCTCCACGATCAGACTCTCCTCGCGCGCCCCGGTATAGGGGGCGAAGCGGTACAGCGCGCCTGTTCGGCCCCCATTGTACCCCGGTTGCACCCAAGATGCAATAGCCTAGCGCACCAAATCGCGCAGCGCTTCCTCCAGGCGGCCGAAGCGAAAGGTGTACCCCAGGTCGATCAGCCGGCGCGGGACGGCCCGCTGGCCCGTGAGCACAAGCATGGACATCTCGCCCAGGACCAGGCGGAGCAACCAAGCCGGCACGCGGAACCAGGCCGGCCGGCCCAGGGCCTGGCCCAGCAGCCGCTCGAGTTCGGCGTTCGTCAAGGCGTGCGGGGCGACCAGGTTGAAAGGCCCCCTGGCCCCCTCTTCCCGGATCAGGAAGCGGATCGCCCCGACCTCGTCGGCGATGTGGATCCAGGGCAGCCCCTGCCGGCCGCTGCCGAGAGGCCCGCCCAAGAAGAAGCGGTGCGGCAGGAGCAGCAGGCGCCAGAGCAAAGCCCTGGGATCGAGCACCACGGCCGAGCGGACGACGACCCGGCGCACGCCCAGCGCCTCGACAGGCCGCGTGGAGTCCTCCCACTCGACCGCCAGCCCGGAGAGCCAATCGCCCCCCGGCGGGGCGCTCTCTTCGACATCCTCGTCGCCGCGGGGACCGTAGTAGCCGATGCCGGAGGCCTGGACGACGACGCGCGGCTTTCTGGAGGCCGCCTGCACCGCGGCCAGGACGGCCTGCCCGGCATTCAGGCGGCTGGCGCGGAGGAGCGCTTTGCGCTTCTCCGTCCACCATCCGCCGGAAAGGTTGGCCCCGGCCAGGTTGACGATAGCGTCGGCGCCATCGGCCAGGTGGCCCCAGCCGGCCGCCGTGCACCCGTCCCAGCGCTCGACACGCGCGCCGGGGGGCAGCCCCCTGGCCCCCTGCGGATCGCGGCTCAAGAGGATCACCTCGTGGCCGTCGGCGACCAGGCTCGCGGCCAACGCCCTTCCGATCAGCCCCGTGCCCCCGGTGATGATGACGCGCATAGTTCCACCTCTAGTAATTCCCAATGCGGTCGATCAGCCCGCGCTCGCGCGCCCGGCGGTCGCACCAGCGAAAGATGCCGATCGACCGGCGCGGCGATCGCCCGGTAGACAAAGACCTAGGCGGCGACCCCGCCGGTCGGCAGGATCAGGTCGAAGAAGAGCCGGGAGGTCTCGCGCTGCTGGCCGATCACCCGCGGGTAGGCCCGCGCTCAGACCGTCCGCAGGAAGAGCCGCCAGCCGCTACGTTTCGGCACCCGCCCCGCCGTTCCCATGTTCCACGTCCTCCATGCTCCGCCCGACCAGGTCGACTGCCGCAGGCCGGTGGAGAGGTCCGAACTGCGGATGTTGGCCCGGTCGCTGATGCCCAGGATGGCCAGCAGCTCGCCGATGCGCCGGTTAGCGTCCCGGGTGGAAATGCCGTAGAACTGGGCAAACATCCACAGGTTCTCGCGCACCGTGAGCAGCCCGTAGCCGGAGGATTCGCCGCCGGAGACCACATTGACGAACCTTGTACACCCGGCCAACTGCTCCGTCTTGACGGCGGGCGCCGCCAACATCGCCGATTCAGCCATCCCGTTCTCCCTTCGTTCTGCCTTCTTCCCCCCGCCGGCCGCGCAGAAAGAATCCCCAGTACATGGCGATCGCGATCACGTACGTGGCAATCGTGCCGATAAACAGGGGGGTAAAGCCGAACCGCTCCTGCAACCAGCCGCTGATCAGGGGGCTAAAGGTCCACCCCAGGTTCCAACTCATGCTCATCAGGCTGGCCACCGTAGCCCGGGCCTCCGGCGCAGCCTGTTCCATGACAAAGGTGCTATAGATCGGGTTGCTCATATTCATCAGCGCGGCGCGCACCAGGAAGCACAGCGCGCTGACCCAGTACCAGGGCGAGAACCCCAGCAGCACGAGGAACGGGATGGACAGCGCCTGGGTGAGGACGACGAGGCGCATCTTGCCGAAGCGTTCGGCCAAGGGGGGAGCCAAGAGCAGCCCGATGCCCATCGCCAGAGAGCTCCAGGAAAAGAGCGCCCCTACCTCGGCGACGGAACGGTGGTGGACCTCTTTGAAAAAGATGTTGAGAAAAGGGATCAGCAGGCCGGCCCCCAGCGAGATGATCAGCCCCGGGGAGACAAAGCGCAGCAGTTCGCCGGCATGGCGGTAGGTATACTGAAAGGGCGAGAGCGAGACCTCGCCGCGCTGATGGGCCGTGGGCATCCGCTTGAGCAAGACCAGCGGCACCAGCCCCACGAGGGAAGCGCCGACGGCGATGACGATGGACCCGCCGTAGACGGTCGGCGTCTCGACGGCCAGCGCCAGGAGGCCGCCGACCCAGTAGGGCAGTTGGCCGCCGATCCAGTTGGCCACCGATCCGGCGATGGTCTGGATGCCCTGGTTGAAGGAAAAGAGGTAGGTCCGCTCTTCGGCGCGGCTGTTCTCCATCAGAAAGGGGCCCAGCGTCACCCCGGCCAGGCTCTGGGCCAGGCCGCGTAGGATGTTCATCGCCCAGAAGCCGGCCATCGTGGGCCAGACCACCAGCCCCAGGACGCTGATCGAGGTGACTGCACTGGATAGGATGAGGGCCGCCTTGCGGCCGATGCGGTCGGTCACGTAGCCGGCCGGGAAGGCTCCCAACAGCGAGGCCAGGCTGGTGAAGGTGAGGAACGATCCCACCTGCGTCTTGTTGAACCCCAGGCTGAGGGCGTAAAAGTTGAACAGCAGGCCGAAGGCGCCCAGCGAGGTGCCGACGATCACGGCGTTCGTCAGGTACAGCCAGGCGTTGCGCTGAAAGCGCAGGTGACGGATATAGCTGCGGACGCCCAGGGCAACGCGGGCTATCATCCTATGGCTCCCAAGTGCTGGCCCAACCGGCGGTGTGTCCCTCGGCCAGCCATCGCGGCAGGCACTGCTGCAACACCGGGGGCAGCAGCCGCACGCCGCCCAGTTGCTCCAGCGGCTGCCAGAGGAAGGCAATTTGGCCCTCGCAGGAAGGAGGGGGCCGGTCGCTGCGCAGCGCGGCGCAGGCCAGGCGAAAGACCAGGTTGATCTCGGCGTGGCGCCGGCCGTCGTCCGTGGTAAAGGAGTGTTCCACCGCCCCGAGAAACGGACCTACCGTGACCTCCACCCCCAACTCCTCGGCCAGTTCGCGCTGCAGGGCCCGGGGGGCGGATTCGCCGAACTCGACATGGCCGCCGGGAAGGTAGGCGTAAGACTCCTGCACGGGGGTAACCAGGAGGATATGGCCGCGATGGGTGAGCACCCCGCGGACCAGGACCTCGATCGTCGGCGCCATCAGGCCCTCTTTCCGCCGGCGGTCAGGCTCCCGGCAAGGTGAAGTAGAACAGGCTGCCCTGTCCAGGCACCCCGCTGCTCTCCACGCCGACCCGACCGTTCAGCCGTTCCATGATGCGCCGGACGATGGATAGACCCAATCCGTGGCCCTTGGCCCGCACCTGGCTGAGGCGCGTGAACGGCACAAAGAGGCGCGATTGGTCTTCCGGCGGAATGCCGTCGCCGTTATCCCGCACCCAGAACCGCACCTGGCCATCGTCCAGGAGATCGGCTCCCAACTCCAAGCGCGGCGGCTTGCCGCCATATTTGCACCCGTTGCTGATATAGTTCGCCCAGACTTCGGTCACCCACGGCCCATGGCCGAGCGCCTTTGGCCAGGTGGCGGGGAAGCCGATCTCGGCCCCGGACTCGGAGATGAGGTGCGCGACGCGCTGGCAAGCTTCGTCCACCAGTTGCCTCATATCCAGGGGCTCCAGACGCAGGTCCATCTTGCGCACGCTGGCCAACAGCAGCAGTTCGTCCACGATATTGGCGATGCGCCGGGCGCCGTGCGCCAGCGTACTCAAGAACTGGTCCCGCACCTTCTCGGGCACGGCGCCGTACTGCAGCACATCGGCGTAGGAAACGATGGTCGTGACCGGCCCTTTGATGTCGTGCGCCACCGTGTGGGCAAAGGCGTCTAGCTCCTCGTTGCGGGCCTGGAGCTCCTCCAAGCGCCGGGACAGCTCGGCGTTGGCCGCCTGGAGCTGGCGTTGGAGGTTGTGCAAGGCCAGGTGCGTTTCGACACGGGCCAGCACCTCGGCGACCTGGAACGGCTTGGCGATATAGTCCACGCCGCCGAGGGAAAAAGCCTTGACCTTGTCTTCCGTCTCGCCGAGGGCGCTGATGAACAGGATGGGGATCTCCTGGGTGCGGGCATCGGCCTTCAGGCGTCGGCAAACCTCGTAGCCGTCCATGCCGGGCATGCGGATATCCAGCAGCACCAGGTCGGGGGGAACGGCCTGGGCGGCCGCCAGGGCATGGGCCCCATCGAGCACGGCCCGCACCTTGTGACCCCGCTCCTCGAGCATCTGCGACAACAGCCGCAGGTTGAGCGGTGTATCGTCTACGATCAGAATATCGCCCCGGCAGAAAGCGCTCTCCGCGCCGCTACAGAGATCGGCGGCCGGCGGCCGACGCTCGTCCGATCCCGGGACCAACGGCGTACCACTCTGCGAACCATTGGACATACCTGCCTCCGGATTTCCGACAGGCATCACCACACCTGACAACTGCCCGTGCAGTATAACACGACCGGCCCTCGGCGTCAAAATCCCCGTCTGGCGATACAAACTGGACTTTTGGAGCAAGCTGTACTATAATCTGCGTAGCACTACCCGCTATGGGCTCGCTCCCCGGGCCAATTTCCGGCATGTCGAGGCGACGATGTCCTTTATCTACCTGACCCCGGCGGCCATCGGCTACCTGACCCAGCTCATCCTGGTGCTGGCCATCACCGGATTCCTGTCCTACCTAGCCCTGGGCCGGCCGCGCCGAGAGCGGCCGGCGCACACACTGCTCCTGGCCACCTCCTTCGCCGCCGTTACCGCTTTGGTCCTGCTTTTCTTCCTGGAAACAGCCTCGCCGCCGGACCGGCGGCTCTACGCCGTCTACCTGCAGAACACCATCGTCGGCCTGGTCCTCGTCCTCCTCGTGCAGTTCGCCTACCATTTCCCCGGCCGGCCCGCGAGCCGGCGGTGGTGGTGGGAGGCGCGCCTGGCGCTCGTGTTGACCGTCCTGTACATGCTCTGGGAGCTGCAGTTCGCCGTCTTCCGTTTTTCCCAGCTCCTGGACAGCGGCTCGGTGTACTTTCGGCCCTACTGGCCCGATTGGGTCATAGTGGCCGGCTTTGCCTGGGTGCCGGTGGTCTTTTTGCGGCAGGCGGTGCACCCGGCCCCCGGCGGGCCGCGGGCCTCCTGGCTGGGCCGGCTGTGGCGACCGCAGAGCCGGGACATGCGGGTGGCCCGCGCCTTTGCCCTGGTCTATATGCTGCCCGTGGGCCTGAGCCTCACCAACGCCCTGCTCACCGCCCAGGTCATCTCGGCCAACTTCCGCCAAATGGTCCTCTCCCTGGGCCTCCTCGCGACGCTGGCCCTCTTTGCCCTGATCTACCTGAACTCGCTGCCGGAGACGACGACCTTTATGATCAAACTGGTGGGGGCGGCGCTGGCCGCCCTCCTGGCCGTGCTGGGGGCCGCCGGCTGGCTGATCACTCCCACCTATGTCGACAGTTATCATCCCGCTTCGCCCCTCGGCCAAACGCTGCGCTTTTCGCCGAACGCCGCCGGCGGTTACGACGTGGCTGCCGTGCCCTATCGGTTCGAGCGGGAGCCCGGGGAAAACCTGGGGCTGGTGGATACGGGAGCCGCTACCGTCAACGCCTTGGTAGAGTATCCCTTTACCTTCTACGGCCAGGAGTACCGCGAGGTCTACGTGGCGGACGACGGTATGATCGGACTGGGCGCGCCGGTAGAATACTGGTCGATCCAATACCACTATGGGACCACGCCGGCCATCCTCGCCCTGCACCTGGACCTAAAGCCGAAGCCGGGGGAGAGCGGCGTCTTTGCCAAGAAGGATGCCGGCGGACTGACCATCACCTGGCTCCGGCTGGAGGCTACCAGCCAACCGGGGCCGACCTACACCTTGCAACTGGCCCTGCAGCCGGACGGTTCCTTCGAAGTCTCGTACAAGGACCTTCCCGCCGAGTTCTCCTTTCGACCGGGCGCAGACCCGAAGAACAGCGCCTGGGCTATCGGCGCCGTGACCGGCGACCCGGCGCATATAGCCCGGCAGGCCGATCCCGCCGCCCTGCCCGTCTCGGGCGGGCCCGAGGGGATCGTCTTCGACTACTACCTGGCCTTTCGCCGGCACCTTCACACCCTGTTCGCCCCGCTGGCCCAGTTGATCCTGGTCGGCAGCCTGGCCATCCTGGTCGGCTTTCCGCTCCTGTCCTATTTCAACCTCGTCCGGCCGCTCAATGCCCTGCTGACCGGTGTGCGCCGGGTCAACGCCGGCGACCTGGATGTGGCTATGCCGATCCAGTTCCCAGACGAGATCGGCTTTCTGACACAGGCGTTCAACAGGATGGTCGCAGACCTGCGGGGCTCGATTGCCAACCTGGAAGAACAGGTCGCCCAGCGCACCCGGCAACTGGCCGACCAGAACGTCGATCTGACCCAATCCAAGGCCGAGGCCGAGGAGCGGGGTCGGGCGGCCGAAGCCGCCAGCCGGGCCAAGAGCGTCTTCCTGGCTAACATGAGCCACGAGCTGCGCACGCCGCTCAACGCCATCCTCGGCTTTAGCCAGCTCCTGGCGCAGGATGCCGGCCTCACCGCCGGACAGCGCGAAAACCTGGCCATCATCACACGCAGCGGTGAGCACCTGCTGGGCATGCTCAACGACCTGCTCGAGCTGTCGCGGATCGAAGCCGGGCGCACCGAACTGCACCCAGAGAGGTTCGACCTGCACCTGCTGCTCCAGGGCCTCTACGAGATGTTCCACCTGCGCGCGGACCAAAAAGGGCTGCAACTGCGCTTCGAGCGCGCCGCGGAGGTACCTCGTTACATCTTTGCCGATCAGGGGAAGCTCCGCCAAGTGCTCACCAACCTGCTGGGCAATGCCGTCAAATTCACATCCCAAGGGAGCATCGTCCTGCGCACCTGGTCGACGTACTGCCCAGGCAATGCACCCCGCGTCCTGATCCACTTTGAGGTGATCGACACCGGCATCGGCATCACCCCCGAAAACCAGCAGGCGATCTTCGAACCTTTCGTACAGCTCGCCCAAGAGCGAGGGGTAAACGGGGGAGCGGGCCTGGGGCTGTCCATCAGCCGCCAGTTCGTGCAGCTGATGGGCGGCAAGCTGAGGGTGCGCAGCCAAGGAGAGCCGGGGCAGGGCAGTGTCTTTGCCTTTGACCTGCCGGTAGAAATCCCGGCCGCCGAGGATCTTCCGGCAACGCTGCCGACCCGCCGCGCCGTCGGCCTGGAGCCGGGGCAGCCCGCCTATCGTCTGCTGGTGGTCGAGGACCACAAGGAAAGCCGCGAGTTGATGACCGAACTCCTCACAGGCCTCGGGTTCGAGGTCCGGGCGGTCGACAACGGCCAAGAGGCCATCGCTGCCTGGCAGGAATGGCAGCCGCACCTGATCTGGATGGACGTGCGGCTGCCGGTCCTGGATGGCTGCGAGACGACGCGGCGGATCAAGGGCGCCGCCCAGGGCGCGGCCCCGGTGATCATCGCCCTGTCTGCGGGCGTCTTCGAGGAGGATCGGCTGCGAATCCTCGAGGCCGGGGGGGACGGATTCCTGGGCAAGCCGGTCCGCACGGAAGAAGTCGTGGCGGCGTTGGAGCGTCACCTGGGCGCGCGTTTCGTCTACCGCGAACTGCCGGAAACGCCCGGCGGGACGCCCGCGGAGGACTCCGTAGAAAGGGCGGCGGGTCTGCCGGACCTGTCCGGCATGCCCCCGGAGTGGGTCGCCGCCCTACAGGAGGCGGTGACGGCGGCCGATGCCGACCGGATCGAGTCCCTGGCCGAAGAGACCCAGGTGCGGCAGCCGCTCATCGCCATGGCGCTGTCCGAGGCGCTCGCCCGCTTCGACTACCCGTCCATTCAGAAAGCGATCGACCGCTACCGCCAGGGACTCTGAGATCGCTTTCCGGAAATAGCGCGGAGGGCCGATGGACGAGATCGAAGCCAAGTTCACCCTGGACGCGGCTATCTTCCAGCAGCTTCGGCAAATCGACCATCTAGCCGGCCTCGAGTTGGGAGCGGAGCAGGTCCAGGAGGTGCTCGACACCTTCCTGGACACCGCCGACCGCCTGATCCAGGCCGCCGGCTACTACTGCCGGCAGCGCCAGGTGGCCGGCCGGCCGGGGGTGGAGATCACGCTAAAGGCGCTGGCCGGAGGGGCGGACACCGTGCGCCGCCGCCAGGAGTTGAACCTGCGCCTCCCCACCGAACAGCCGCCCGCCGCGTGGCCGGCCGGCCCGCTGCGCGAGCGGGTGCTGACCTGGATCGGCGCGGCCCCCCTACGGCCCATTCTCTCCCTACAGCAGGTGCGCGCCGCCCGCCCCCTGCTGCGCGCCGGGCAACCCATTGCCGAGTTCAGCCTGGACGAGGTCCACCTGGCCGCAGGGTCCCGCCGCACGGCGTTCCACGAGCTGGAGGTGGAACTGGCCCCGGCCGGGACCGCAGACGACCTGGCGGAGATTGTGGCCGCGCTCCAGACCGGCTGGGCGCTCTCGCCGCAGAAGCTGTCCAAGTTCGAGCGCGGCCTGGCCTTCCTGGAGCAGACGGCGGAAAAGGCGCTTCCGGGGCAAGCTGTAGAGCGGGGGCTCACGGACGAGGAGCGGGCGCTCTGCCGGCAGATCGCCAGGCGGTCCGACCTGCACGGTCGGCGCGCGCGGGCCCTGCTGGCGCTGGACGCCGGGGCCACGCAGGTAGCGGCCGGCCGAGAGGCCGGCATGTCCGAGCGGCGGGTGCGCTACTGGCAGGCCGCCTTCCGCCAGGAGCGGCTGGGGATCTTCCCCCGGCGCGTGCTGGCCCAGGCAGGACCCGGAAAGGGGCAAGCGGGCCGGGCGGCAGGGGAGCCGCCCGCTCCGACTGCGCATCCTCCGGCCGATGAAAAAGACCGGGAAACGGCGCCCCCTACCGGGGCCGGCCCCCTCCCGGAAGATGAGACGACCCGGACAAACTCGGGACGCCGGACCGTAGACCGGCAGGCAGACCTGCCCCCGGAGCCGGCCGGCCTCTTCCCCGACGATACTATGGCCCAGGCCGCGCGCCGGACGGTGCAGCGCCACCTGCGCCAGATGCTGGAACACGAGCCGGGAGTGCGCTTGGGGACCGACCCCGAGCAGGTCCACGACATGCGCGTGGCCACCCGGCGCCTGCGCGCCGCCATGCGCGTCTTTGGCGAATACCTGGAGCCGGAAGAGGTCCGCACCCTCACCCGCGACCTGCGCCGCGCCGGGCGCCTCCTGGGGACGGTGCGCGACATGGACGTGTTCCGGGAAAAGACACAGCGCTACCTGGAGACGTTGCCCGCCGAGCAGCGCGATGGGCTGGACCCGCTCCTGGCGGCCTGGGAGGCGCACTATGGTCTGTCCCGGGCGGCCCTGCTGTCCTATCTCGACGGCCCGCGCTTTGCCCGCCTCCAGGAGCACATGGCCGCCTTCCTGCGCTCCCCGGAGGAAAAGCGTCCCCCGGAGGCCGGTGGGCGCCCCCAACGCCTGCGCCAGGTGGTGCCGGTGGTCCTCTACCAGGGGCTGGCGGCGGTGCGGGCCTACGAGGAGTGGCTGAACGGGTCCCATGGGCCTCTGGAACGCTACCATGGGCTGCGTATCGCCGGCAAGGGGCTGCGCTATGCCCTGGAGTTCTTCCGCCCGGTCCTGGGCCCCGAGGCGGAACTGCTCATCGAACGCATGAAGGCGCTGCAGGACCATCTGGGCGACCTGCAGGACGCCGTCGTCGCCTGCGGCCTGCTGCGCGACTATCTCACCTGGGGCACCTGGGGCCGGCCGGCCGGCCAGGAGCCCCGGCCGGCCACCGCCGTCCTGGCCCCCGGCGTGGCCGCCTACCTGGCTTACCGCCAGCTCGAAATCCAGCACCTCGTCGACACCTTCCCTGCCGTCTGGGAGCAGGTCCGCGGGCCCGAGTTCGCCCACCTGCTGGGGAGCAGTGTGCTGGCGCTGCTGGGGTAGCATGGAGCAACTGCCGAGCAAACGCCAGATGATCGACCAGGACATCGCCACGGCCCTCCGTCTCGCTACAGTGTAGGGGGTTCCTATGCTGGAGAAAGTCGACCTGACCAAGAAGCTTTCCAAGAAAGAGTACAAGGCGCGCCTGCCCTACCTGCGCAACCGCCTCTACGACCTGCAGAAGGCCGCCTGGGACGCCGCCATCCCGACGATCATCCTCTTCGAGGGCTGGGATGCGGCCGGCAAGGGCACGGCCATCAACCTGCTGACGCAGCGCCTGGACCCGCGCGGCTTCAAGCTGTACGCCATCCAGGCCCCCCGCACGTCCGAGCTGCGCATGCCCTGGCTGTGGCGCTTCTGGCTGAAGCTGCCCAACTACGGCCAGATGGCCATCTTCGACCGCTCCTGGTACGGGCGGGTGCTGGTGGAGCGCGTGGAAGGGCTGACCCCGGAGCGCGAGTGGCGCCAGGCCTATATCGACATCGTCAACTTTGAGCGCACCCTCTTCGACGATGGCTACGTGCTGCTCAAATTCTTCTTGCACATCAGCAAGGAGGAGCAGCGCCGCCGCTTCAAGAAACTGGAGAAGGACCCTCTGGAATCTTGGCACGTCCAGCCGGAAGACTGGGAGCACCACCGCAAGTACAATGAATACCTGCTGGCCATCGAGGAGATGCTCGAGCGTACCGAGACGGAGTGCGGGCCGTGGACGATCGTCGAGGCCACCGACCGCTACTGGGCGCGGACCAAGATCTTGGAGACGATCATCTCCCGGCTGGAGGAGGCGCTGACACGGCGCGGCCGGGAGCTGCCGCCGCCGCCGCCGGACGTGGGGGCCCTGGAGCAGGGCGAACAGGAGTAGCGACCATGTTGGAGACGATCGATCTGAGCCAGCGCCTGGAACCGCAGGAGTACGACCGCCAGTTGATCCGCTACCAGTTACAGTTGCGCGAACTGGCCTACCAACTGTACATCCAAAAGCGCACTCTGGTGGTGGTCTACGAGGGCTGGGACGCGGCCGGCAAAGGGGGCAACATCAAGCGCGTCACCGAGCGGCTGGACCCGCGCGGCTACGAGGTCTTTGCCATCGCCGCTCCGGCCGGCGAAGACCGCACCCACCACTACCTCTGGCGCTTCTGGCGCCGGCTGGTCCCGCCCGAGGAGAAGCAGGTGCTGATCTTTGATCGTTCCTGGTACGGGCGGGTGCTCGTGGAGCGCGTCGAGGGCTTTTGCAGCGAGGCCGAGTGGAAGCGCGCCTACCGCGAGATCAACGAGTTCGAGCGCCAGATGGCCGACCGTGGCATGATCGTGGTCAAGTTCTGGATTCACATCAGCAAGGAGGAGCAACTGCGCCGTTTCGAGGAGCGCCAGCACACTCCTTACCGGGCCTGGAAGCTGAGCGACGAGGACTGGCGCAACCGGGCCAAGTGGGAAGCCTACATGGCGGCGGTAGAGGACATGCTGCTCAAGACGAGCACGGTGACGGCGCCCTGGACGGTAGTCGAGGGCAACGACAAGCTCTATGCCCGCATCCGCACGCTGCGCACGCTGGTGGAGACGACGAGCCGGGAGTTGCGCTACACGCCGAGTGCCGGGCCGGCGGGGGGAAAGAAGGGGAAGAAGGGGAAATAGGCAGGTATGCGCCCAACTGGCATTGTAGACCTACCCCCTCCCCCCATATCGTTGAGACAAACCGACCATAATATAAGCGGGGGTTAGCCCCGCTCTTTAACGTCCCGGTGTTCCTGCCAGTACGCTTTACGAGCCTCGACGGCCTGGACCAGCTTCCGCTGCCGCTCGGCCAGGCGTGCTTCCGGGTCGCCCCGGTAGTAGTCCACCGGCCGCAGGTAGTGCACAGCGCCGAGTGCGGGCGCAAGCCCGCCTTTCCCCTCCCTCTACCACCAGAATGAGGACGCCCAGAAAGCGCTCCTGCACCTGGTGCGCCGGGCGCCCACGGCGTATGGGGAGGACCGCAGTCGCCGGACCGTCGCCGTGCTCTGCCGCCAGCATACCTGGCTGGAACAGCTGAGTACGGTGGGGGCGTGGCGGATCTTGGCGCGGCTGCGGATCCACTACTGACGACCGCGCTCGTATGTCCATAGCCCGGACCCCGACTATCTACCCAAACTCGCCGACATTTGCTTCTGCTTGCTGCTGGCCCAGCGCTTCCCGGAGCGCTATGTTCTGCTGTTTCAGGACAAATTCGCCTACTATCGGCAGCCGACGGTGGCCCCGGCTTATGAAGTGGCAGGCCCCCTCCAGCCGTTAGCCCGGCAAAGCTATCGGTCCGAGGCGTGGTGGCGCATTACGGCCGCGCCCGCTTGCGTCCCCCGCCGGCCTGTAGTATAATGCTCCCTGGCCGCACCAAGGGGTGCGGCCAGGCATGGCGAGGCGCGCTGACGGGGCCGTCCCTCGGGCCCCAGGAGGTATCGTGGTCGGCCGATCGCTTCGATGGTCCGGCAGGGCCCTGCTGTTGGCGGTGGTGCTGGCAGCCCTCGGCGGCTGCGGCGGTGGGATCGCCGCTACCCCCGAGCCCACCCCCACGCCCGGGGCCCGTTTCCTCATGCCAACACCGATGGCTCCCGTGAGCGAGGTCCCGCGCACGGCGGCCCCGGAGATGTTGAAGTACATCGTGCAGGAAGGAGATACCCTCTACGACATCTCCCTGCGCTACAAAGTCGATATGGATGAGCTGATTCGCATCAACAAACTGACCGATCCCAACAGCTTGCGGATCGGCCAAGAACTGTGGATCCCGGTAGCGCCCCGCGAGACCGTGCCCCCCACCCCCTGACGAAACGGCCCGGCCTTGGGGAACTCACGCCGGCCGGGGGATCGGCGTGTCAGAAAGCGGCGGCGCCGGCCCAAAAAGGTTGGCCTGTAGTGCGAACGGGCTCCTCCACGGGCGAGGGGCCCAAACAGCGACGCAAGGAGGCGACGTTATGGAAAAACCGATCGAGATCCGCTGGCACGGTCGTGCCGGCCAGGGCGTGGTCACAGCCGGGGAGCTATTGGCCGAGTCGGCCATGGCGGAGGGCAAGTACTTCCAGGCCTTTCCCGACTATGGCGCGGAACGGATGGGAGCGCCGGTGAAATCGTACACCCGCATCAGCTCCCAGCCCATCGATTTCCACAACCAGATCACCGCGCCCGACGTGGTCGTGGTGGTCAACCCCAATCTGATCGGGGTGGTCGACGTGACCGACGGCTTGGCCGACCAGGGCACCATCCTGGTGAACAGCCCGCTCCCGCCGGCCGAGATGCGCGCCAAGCTCGGGCTAACCGGTCGGCCGCTCCACGTCTGGACGGTCGATGCCACGCGCATCGGTATGGAAACGCTGCGCCGCGACATCCCCAGCACGATCATGCTGGGGGCGGTCCTCCGCGCAGTCAAACTGGTCAAGCTGGAGACGCTGATGCACCTGGTCGAGGAGAACTTGGGCGCCAAGCTGCAGCGCCATATTGTCGAGGCCAACCTGAACGGCCTCAAACGCGCCTACGACGAGGCCGTCGAAGGATAAAGGAGATCGCAATGCCCAGCAAGCTGCTCACCTGGAAAGAGGTCTGCCCCGGGGGAACCGTCACCACACCGGGCAGCTCCACCGAGTACCACACCGGGACCTGGCGCTCCGAGCACCCGGTGCATGACATGGCGCAGTGCACCCACTGTATGATCTGCTGGGTATACTGTCCCGACGCCGCCATCATCGTCGAGGAGGGCCGCTGGGCCCGTTTCGATTACGAGCACTGCAAGGGCTGCGGTGTCTGCGCCCAGGTCTGCCCGGTCAACATCAAGAATCCGCATACGGTCACCGGCCAACTGGGCAAAGTCATCCAGATGGTCCACGGCACGGATGCCTAACGCCCCAGAAGGAGGAAAATGATGATCAAGCCGCAGATCAAGGCGCGCGATGGGGCCAAGGCCGTCGCCGAGGCCATGCGCCAGATTGACCCCGATGTCGTCGCCGCTTATCCCATCACCCCCCAGACCGAGGTGGTGCAGACCTTTTCTTCTTTCGTGGCCGACGGGCTGGTCGGCACCGAGTTTGTCGCCGTGGAGAGCGAGCACGCCGCGATGAGCGCCTGCGTGGGCGCGGCCTCGGCCGGCGGGCGGGTGATGACGGCCACCGCCGCCAACGGCCTGGCCCTGATGTGGGAGATGCTCTACATCGCCGCTTCGTTGCGCCTGCCCATCGTGATGACCTGCGTCAACCGCGCCCTCTCCGGCCCGCTGAACATCCACTGCGACCATTCCGACTCCATGGGCGCCCGCGACGCCGGTTGGGTGCACATCTTTGCCGAAAACCCCCAAGAAGCCTACGACAACACCATCCAGGCGATCCGCATCGCCGAGCACATGGACCTGCGCCTGCCGGTGATGAGCATGCAGGACGGGTTCATCACCGGGCACGGCGTGGAGCGCGTCGAGATCCTCCCCGACGAGGAGGTCCGGCGTTTCGTCGGCCCCTTCCAGCAGACCTTCTCCATCCTGGATATCGACCATCCCCTGACGATGGGGGCCTGGGATTTCTACGATTACTACTTTGAACACAAACGCCAGCAGAGCGAGGCCATCTGGCGGGCGCTGCCGATCATCGAGGCGGTCGGCGCCGAGTACGGCGAGCTGACCGGCCGGCGCTACGGCATCCTGGACACCGTGGGCATGGAGGATGCCGAGATGGCGATCGTCGTCCTCTCTTCGACGGCCGGCACGGCCCGCACCGTGGTCCGCCAGGCCCGCGCCGCGGGGATCAAGGTGGGGCTGGTGAAGCCGCGCGTCTTCCGCCCCTTCCCGCACGAGCAACTGCTCGCGGCGCTGGGGAGCTGCCGGGCCGTGGCCGTGCTGGACCGCTCCATCTCCTTCGGGGCGATGGGCGGGGCCGGCCCACTCTACCTGGAACTGGCCGCGGCCTTTGCCGCCCACGGGAACAGTTCGACCCGGCTCGTCGATTACATCTTTGGACTCGGCGGCCGCGACATCGTCCCGGCGCACATCGAGAGCGTTGTCCGCGACCTGCAGGAGATCGTCCGCACGGGCAACCGCGGCCCGCTGGTCCGCTACCTGGGCCTGCGCGAGTGATGAGGAGGAACCCATGGCAATCAAATTGAAGGACATCGCCGGCCGCCCGGAAAAGCTGGCCCCCGGCCATCGCCTGTGCACCGGCTGCGCCGAATCGATCATCATGCGCCAGATCCTGCACGCCATCGACGAGCCGGTGGTCATCGCCAACGCCACGGGCTGCCTGGAGATCGCCACCTCGATGTACCCGAACACGGCCTGGCGGGTCCCCTGGATCCACAGCGCCTTTGAGAACGCCGCCACCACCGCCGCGGGCATCGAGGCCATGTACAAGGCGCTGATGCGCAAGGGGCGCCTGGCCGATCGCAACATCAAGTTCCTGGCCGTAGGCGGCGACGGCGCCACCTACGACATCGGCCTGCAGTGGATCTCGGGGGCCTTTGAGCGCGGGCACAAGATCGTCTACATCTGCCTGAACAACGAGGCCTACATGAACACCGGCATCCAGCGTTCCAGCGCTACGCCGCTAGGTGGGCACACCACCACGTCGCCGGCCGGCGAGGTCATCCCCGGCAAGGTGCAGTGGGCCAAGCCGCTGACCGAGATCATGGCCGCGCACGGCATCCCCTACGCCGCCCAGGCCAACCCCTGGCGCTGGCAGGACCTGATGGAAAAGGCGCGCAAGGCCGTGGCCGCCGACGGGCCGGCCTTCCTGAACGTCATCTCGCCCTGTCCGCGCGGCTGGCGGCACGAGGCCGCGCAGAGCATCGAGATCGCCCGCCTGGCCAGCGACACCTGTATGTGGCCGCTCTTCGAGATCGAGAACGGCGTCTGGAAGGTGAACTACAAGCCCAAGGAGAAGAGGCCGGTCCGCGAATGGTTCCAGTCCCAGGGCCGCTTCCGCCACCTCTTTACGCCGGCCTTTGAGCACGTCATCGACGAGGCGCAGGCGCGGGTGGACCAGGAATGGGCCCGCCTGCTGAGGATGGCCGGGGAGACGGCCTGAGTTCGACCTCTGCCCAACCCATTTTTCCCCCCTTCCCCGATCGGGGAAGGGGGGAAATCCTTTGCCCAAGCCGGTGGCCTCCTCCAGACGTCGGGCCGAGGCTGCGGGAGTGGGCCGGGGCAGGCGGACGGCCCGCTTGCGGCGATCGCCCGTCGGGGCGACAGATTTTCGGGAGGCGAAACGCGGCTTTGCCAAACGGCGCTGCCTATGGTATACTCAAAGCTACTGTGGGACAAGGAGGCAGTGATGAAAGAAACGACCGCCGCAGCGCCGGAGACGCTACCCGCATCCGCCCTAGATCCCCCACAGATCGCGGGCTCTACGGAAGAGCTCGCCCAACGGCTGCGAACGCTGTTCCAGATCGCCAGTGCCCTGGCCCGCGAGAGCACAGTGGAGCAGATGCTGCCGGCCTTCCTGTCCGGCCTGATCGAGACGCTCCCCGCGGCCGACGCGGGCACGATCCTGCTCTATGACCCTGCCGAGGACCTGCTGCTCGTCAAAAGCGCCTATGGCCTGGACCTGGAGATGATGCAGCGCCTGCGGCTCTCCCCCGGCGAGGGAATGAGCGGCGAAGTGTTCCTGTCGGGGCAGGCCAAGCTGTATCCCTCCGCCGAGGCCACCGCAGCCGCGATGACCAACCTCTCGCCCGAAAACCGCGCCTTCTACGAGCGCGCTACCGCCGGACTGCAGCAGCCACAGAGCGCTATCTGCGTGCCGCTCGCCCATGGCGAGACCAAGATCGGCACGCTGATCCTGCAGAACCTGCGCCAGGCAGAGCATTTCACGCCTTTCGACCTGGCCTTCCTCCAGGCCGTGGCCGACCTGATGACCATCGCAATCGTCAGCGCCCGCCTCCAGGAAGACCTCCAAAGCGTGCGCGCGTTCGACGAGGCCAACCGTCTGAAAGCCGAACTGCTGTCGGCACTGGCCCACGAGATGCGCACTCCGCTGACCTCGATCAAGGGCTACTCCACCGCCCTGCTGATGGAAGGCGCCAGCTTCAGCCCGGAGGCCCAGCGCGAGTTCTTGCAGATCATCGACGAGGAGTGCGACATCCTGCAGGACCTGATCCACGACCTGCTGGAATCCTCGGTCATCGAGGCCGGCCTGCTGCGGCTGGAACCTCAACCGGTGATCCTGCAGCGCCTGGTCCGCGAGGTCGTCGACGACCTCGCCCATCGCAGCCGCAAACACCGCTTCGTCGTCGATATTCCCGAGGGCTTTCCCATCATCGAAGCCGACCCCTTGCGGGTCATGCAGGTCCTGCGCAACCTGCTGGACAACTCGGTGAAGTATTCGCCCCAAGGAGGGCTCATCGTCATCCGCGGCGAAGCCCGGGACACCGAAGTGCTGATCAGTGTGGCCGACCAGGGCGTGGGCATCGCCCCGGAAGACCTGAACCGGCTCTTTGAAAAGTTCTTCCGGGCCCGTTCGGGGCTTATCCGCAATGTCGTCGGATCAGGGCTGGGGCTGCCCATCGCGCGCACGATTGTCGAAAGCCACGGCGGGCGCATCTGGGCCGAGAGCAAGGTGGGGCAGGGCACCACCCTCTACTTCACGCTTCCGCGGACAGACCTGGGGCAGGAGCTGGCGGGGCAATAGGAGAGCAAAGATGGCAGACAAAGTCTTGGTCGTAGACGATGAGCCCCGCGTTGTCCGCCTGGTGACGGAGGTCCTGCGGGTGATGGGCTACCAGGTCATCTCGGCCAGCAACGGCGAGGAGGCCCTGGAAATGGTCGTCCTGGAGCAGCCGGCGTTGGTGCTGCTGGACATCCTGTTGGCCCGGGATATGGACGGCTACGAGGTCTGCCGCCGCCTGCGCGAGTTCTCCGCCGTGCCCGTGATCATGCTCACGGCCAAGGCCCAGGAGAGCGACATGCTGCGGGGCTTCGATGTCGGGGCCGACGACTACCTGACCAAGCCGTTCAGCGCCAAGGAGCTCCTGGCCCGTGTCAAGGCCGTGTTGCGGCGCTGTCAACGGCCCGAAGAGGTGGTCAGCACCACGGTAGCCTGCGGCCCGATCAAGATCGACTTCGCCCGGCGCACCGTCGAGGTGGACGGCAGCCCGGTCTCGCTGACGCGCACCGAGTACGAGCTGCTGCGCCACCTGGCCCAGAACGTCAACCGGGTCGTGCAGCACCAGGACCTGCTCACCCGTGTCTGGGGGCCCGAGTACCGCGACGACATCGATTACCTGCGGGCCTATATCTGGTATCTACGGCGCAAGATCGAGCAGGACCCGGCGAATCCGCAGTACATCACCACCTGTCCGGGGGTCGGGTACATGCTGGCCTGTCCAGAGTCCCTCCAGGGGGAGGGGTAGGGGCGCTGTTCGGCCGCCCGTTGTCGATCCGAGCGGCGGCCCGGTGCGATCGCACCGGGCTGCCGCTTTTTTTAGCCTTTTTTTAGAAAAGGGCGGGCCCTTTCTATGAGTTTTCGATGGCCTATCTGGTATACTGCAACCGTACTGCACGAGCAGATTACATAGAAGGAGGAAAACCATGGCTGAGATGACTTCGGTAAAGAGCAAGCAGATCGAGTTCGTGGAATCGAGCGACGTGAGTCTGGCCGCTCAGACGATGCTGGACCAGGCGCTGCAGTTCTGCATGGCCAAGGCGCACCTGGCCGACCGTGAGGCTGCCGTGCGCGCGCTGCGGGCCGGCGAGGCTGTGACGAGCGGATACTTCTACTACAGCCTGGCCCGCTCGACCGGGGAGTACCTCGGGACCTGGGACCACGATGTCAAGGCCGTCTACGCCTTTGACTACGAGGCTACCCCGGAGGATGTCTGCTTCGGCGAGACGCGGCATCCGCTGGTGCACCTGATCGTCTGGGTCGAGCGCAAGACGGCCGCACTGGTCGCTCTGGCGACGACGCTGGACCGGGCGCTGGTCGAGCAGGTGGGCAGCCTCCTGGAGCAGCGGGAACGGCAGTACGTCTTGGACGTGCAGATCGTGGACAACGATGAGGTAGCCAACCGCACCGGCTACGGCGCCGTCCTGGCCTCGATCCGGCCGCACGCCATGCAGGTGTGGGGGCGCTAGAACAGTGGCGCCGGCCGGCGTACGCCGCGCCGGCAGGTGAACCGGCGGGGGCTGCCCGGAGGCGGCCCCCCCGCCCTGGTCGAACAGGTTGAGCGACCGGAGGTTCGTCCTCGGCAACCGGGACAACCGTCGAGCAGGATAGCCCTCCGGTAAAAGGAGAACGCCATGGAAAAGACAGAAAGCCGGGCCGTCCAGACGCCTACCCAGTTCGTCGTCGGCCGGCCCGCCCACCTGAGCTTCTGGGAAACGGTACTGGCGCAGTTCGATGACGTGGCCGAGCGGCTGGGCCTGGATACAGGCACCTACGAGATCCTGCGCCGGCCGGAGCGCGAACTGGCCGTCTCTATCCCGGTAGTGCGCGACGATGGCCGGATTGAGGTCTTTTCCGGCTACCGCGTGCAGCACTCCAGCGCCCGCGGGCCGTGCAAGGGGGGCATTCGCTACCACCCCAGCGTGAACCTGGACGAGGTCCGCGCCCTGGCGGCGCTGATGACCTGGAAATGCGCCACCGTCGGCATTCCCTACGGCGGCGCCAAGGGTGGAGTACAGTGCGACCCGCTGAACATGTCGGAAGGCGAGGTCTGCCGCCTGACGCGCCGCTTTACCGCGGCCATCCTGCCCATCCTGGGCGGCAAGCGGGACATCCCGGCGCCGGACGTCAACACCAATGCCCAGACGATGGCCTGGATGTCGGACACGGTGAGCATGATCGAGGGCCGGACGGTCACCGAGATCGTTACCGGCAAACCGGTGGCGCTGGGCGGCTCCTTGGGCCGCCGGGAAGCCACGGGGCGCGGCGTCGCCATGTGCACCGGCGAACTGCTCAAGCGGCTGGAGAAACCGCTGTCCGAAACGACGGTGGCCGTCCAGGGATACGGCAACGTTGGCTCGTACGCGGCCACGATCCTGCACGAGATGGGTTGCCGGATCGTGGCGGTGAGCGACATCACAGGAGGCTATTACAACGCTCACGGGCTGGACATAGCCAGCGTCAACCGCCATACCGCCGCCCATCCCAAGGGGCTGTTGGAGGGCTATACCGCCCCCGGCGTGGACAAGATCGGCAACCAGGACCTTTTGATCTGCCGCGCGGATGTGCTCATCCCGGCCGCCCTGGAACATCAGATCACCGCCGAGAACGCTCCCTACATCCAGGCCCACATGATCGTCGAGGGGGCCAACGGCCCCACCACCCGCGAGGCCGACCAGATCTTGAACGACCGAGGGATCATCGTGGTGCCCGACATCCTGGCCAACGCCGGCGGGGTCATCGTCAGCTACCTGGAGTGGGTGCAGGACCTGCAGGCCTTTTTCTGGGACGAGAACGAGGTCAACCAGCGCCTGCAGCGCATCATGGTGCGCAGCTTTGCCGAGGTCTGGGAGCGCAGCCAAGAGGAAGGCGTCTCGATGCGCCTGGCCGCCTACCTGTTGGCCGTGGACCGTGTGGCCCAGGCCGTACGGGCGCGGGGCATCTTCCCATAGTATTGACGACGCGCCGGTTTCTCAGCAAAACCGGCGCGTCCTCTCATCGCGAGGCCGGCCGCCGACCGGACTCTGACACGGATTCTGGCCACGGAAGCGCGGGGACGGTCCACCGGATTCCGTGTCTCCCGTGGCCGAATCCGTGTCCCAATTTGACAGTTCCACCTTCCGGTGCTACAATTCCTACGCCAATGGAAACGATAAAGCCGGCACAGAATTACCCCTGAACGGGGTCTTTCTTATGCCTACCCAAGTGCACCAGTTGGCACAAATAGGTCCGGTCGGCAGGACAGGCAATGCGCTGAGGCATCCTGTCCAAAGAAGCAAGAACTCGATGAGGAGGCAAGGAAATGGAACAGGAACTGAATCCCTTCAAGATCGCCCAGCACCAGTTCGACCAGGCGGCCGAGCTCCTCGGCCTCGACCCGGCCACGCGGGCCTTTCTGCGCGAGCCGATGCGCGAGTTCCACGTCACCTTCCCGGTGCGCATGGATGACGGCACCTACCGGGTCTTCAAGGGCTTTCGTGTGCAGTACAACGACGCCCGCGGACCCACCAAGGGCGGCATCCGCTTCTATCCCACCGAAACGATCGACACGGTCCGCGCGTTGGCCGCGTGGATGACCTGGAAGACCGCGGTCGTGGACATCCCGCTGGGCGGCGGCAAGGGTGGCGTCATCTGCAACCCCAAGGAGCTGTCGGCCGGCGAGTTGGAGCGGATCAGCCGCGGCTACATCCGCGCCCTGGGCCACTACATCGGGCCCGAGGTCGACGTCCCGGCCCCGGATGTCTATACCACTCCCCAGATCATGGCCTGGATGATGGACGAGTACAGCATCATGACCGGGTACAACGTCCCGGGCGTCATCACCGGCAAGCCGCTGGCGCTCGGCGGGTCGGCCGGCCGCGGCGATGCTACGGCCCGCGGCGGCATCTACACCGTGCGCGAGGCGGCCAAGGTCCTGGGCATCAACCTCCAGGGGGCCACCGCCGCGATCCAGGGCTATGGCAACGCCGGCCAGTTCGCCCACAAGCTGGGCGTCGAGATCCTCGGCGTCAAGGTTGTCGCCATCAGCGACTCCAAGGGCGGCATCCTCAACTGGGACGGGCTGGACCTGAACGCCTGCGTCGCCCACAAGGAAAAGACCGGCTCGGTGATCAACTTCCCCGGCGCCCAGAACATCACCAACGAGGAGTTGCTGGAACTGGACGTCGTCGTCCTCTTCCCCTCGGCCCTGGAGAACGCCATCACCCGCGACAACGCCCCGCGGATCAAAGCCAAGATCTCGGCCGAGCTGGCCAACGGCCCGACCACGCCCGAGGCGGACGACATCCTCTATCACAACGGCGTCTATGTGATTCCCGACTTTCTGTGCAACGCCGGCGGGGTGACGGTTTCCTACTTTGAGCAGGTCCAGAACGCCTACGATTATTACTGGCCGATCGAGGAGGTCTACGCCAAGCTCGACGCCAAGATGACCGCGGCCTTCCACGCCGTCCACGAGATGGCCCAGAAGCACAAGGTCAACAACCGCATGGCCGCCTACATGGTAGCGGTCAAGCGGGTGGCGGACGCCGCCAAGCTGCGCGGCTGGGTGTAGAAACGGATCGCGGCCACGGACAGGACACCGATCTTGCCGCGTATGCCCGGATGAGGCATTGAGGCCGGGGACACTGGCCACCTGCTACTCATCCCTCGGCCGGCGATAGCGAATTCTATCTGGAGCAAGACGACGGGGGCGCTTCACAGCGCCCCCGTCTTTTTCCCCCCACCAGCACTCTCACAAACCGCAGATCTGTGCTATAATCCTTTCCATGGAGCCGATTGCACAGCAGGCCGAAATCCGGCAGACGACCAGGATATCTACGATCGAGGGCGCTTTCGCCCAGGTCCACTTCGGACTGGCGGCGGCCGGCAGCCCGTTCCTCACCAAGTTTGCCGTGCTGCTCGGGGCCACACCGATGCACTTTGGCATCCTCTCGGCCACCGGACAGTTGTCCCAGGTGTTCCAACTGCTGGGCGTGGCCCTGACCCGGCGCATGACCTCGCGCCGGCGGGTAATCCTGCCGCTGATCGTCATCGGTCGAACCTTGCCCCTGGCCTACATTGCCCTGCCCTTCCTGCTGCCGGACGAGACGGCCATGGCCGTGTTCCTGGGGATCTTTTTCCTCAACGCCTCCCTCCAGGCCGTGAGCACCAACCTGTGGGTGGCATGGATCTCGGACATGATCCCGCTGCAAATCCGGGGGCGCTTCTTCTCGCGGCGCAACCAGGTGCTCCTGGTCGTCGGGCTGCTGTTCGGCTACCTCTTTGGCGCCTTCATCGATCTGTTCAACTCCGAGGCCGGCCGCGTCATCCAGGCGATCCGCTCTGCCATAGCGGCGGAAAGCTTCTTCCACCCTGCCAACCTGCCCTATGGACTGGGCATCGTCTTTGGCTTCAGCGTGGCCGTGGGGCTGATCGGCACCCTGATCCTGGCCCGGCAGCCGGAGCACGCCAAGCCTGTCGAAGGAGAACGCTTCTGGGACCTGGTGGCCGTGCCGCTGCGCGACGGCAACTTTCGCCGCCTGCTTGTCTACGGCCTGTGGTGGATGCTGGCCGTGGGCATCGCCTCGCCCTTCTGGACACCCTTCATGATCAAGAAGCTGGGCATGTCCATGGTCAATATCCAGGTTTATGGGACGATCTCCACCTTCACCTCCCTGGCGGCCCTGCGCCCCTGGGGGACGCTCATCGACCGCTTCGGCAACAAGACGGCCATGCGGCTGGCGCTGGTGCTGGGCGGGCTGAACCCGATCCTGTGGGTGTTTGTCACGCCGCAGCACTATGGGCTGGTCTATTTCGAGGCGGCGACATCGGGGATCATGTGGTCGGGGGCCGGCATCGTGGCCACGAACTTTGTCCTGGCCATCGCCCCCGACGACAAGCGCCAGGTCTACTCGGCGGTGTTCGGCGCCTTTTCGGGGGTGGCGATGATGGCGACGATGCTCCTCTCCGGGGCCACGCTCCCCGCCCGGCCGCTGTCGCTGGGGGGTTGGCGGCTGGAGCCGGAGCAGCTCCTGTTCGGCCTGGGCGGGCTGGTCCGCTGGAGCACGCAGATCCCGCTCTCCTGGATCCACGAGCCGCGGGCCCGACCGGTGCGCGAGGCCCTGGCCTACATCGGTCAACGGGCACGGTTCTATCCCGCGGCGGTCTGGCGGCGCATACGGTACCCACGCGCGACCGCGCGGCGGCCGCGGTCCAAGGAAAGCGGGGAAATGGGACACAGATGAACACGGATGACATAGGTTGAAAAAAACTTATGTATCGTCTGACCAGATCTGTTCACCGGCACATCCGGGCGGCTACCATGGAGCAGCAAGAGACCGGCAGACCCAAGGCAAGAACGGCTACAGGAGCGCGGGGCGCGACCTGGTGGCTGGCGGCGCTGCCGTGGGCGCTCCTGGCCGTCGTGGCGGCCCGGGCCGTGTTCTTCCTGGTCTACTCCGTGCGCACGGTCCTCTTCCCCTTCCCGGTGGACTATGACGAGGGGGTTACCCTGCACTCGGCGCTGCTGCTGGCCCGCGGGGCGGCGGTGTACCGCCCGCTGGCGGGCGGGGAGTTCGTCTCCTCGGCCTACACGCCGCTCTTCTACTTCCTCACGGCGCCGTTCCTGCGGGCGGCCGGCCCAACGCTGCTCCCCGGCCGGCTAATCGCCCTGCTGTCGAGCCTGGGGAGCTGCGCGCTGCTGGGCGCGCTCGGCCGGCGGCTGGGCCTGCCCTGGCACGGAGCGCTCACGGTGGGGCTGCTGCCGCTCTCGGTGGGCACCATGCTCATCTGGTCCACCCTGGCCAAGCCGGACACCCTGGCGCTGCTGCTGATCGTGCTGACCCTCTACTGGGTGGTGCGGTTCGAGGAGAGCCGTTGGGCCTACCTGGCGGCGCTGTGGTTTGCCCTGGGGTTCATGAGCAAGCAGAACACGATCGTCTGCACGGGTCCGGCGCTGCTCTACCTGTTCCTGCGCCGGCCGCGGAAAGGGTTGGCGGTAGGTGCGTTGGCCGCCGCCCTCACCGCCGGGTCCCTTTTCCTGCTGAACGCGCTCACCGGGGGCAGCTTTCTCCTGCACACCTTTGGCTTTCACCGCTTGCCATGGGACCCGGCCCACTGGTGGTCGACGGCCGAGCCGCTGCTGGTCTTGACGCCCGTGCTGGCGCTGCTGGCCGCAGTGGGAGCCTGCCGGGCGGTACGCCAGGCGCCCGGCCGGCCGGCCCTGGTGCTGCTCGGCGGCGGGCTGCTCTTCCTGCTCACCGGCGGGCGCATCGGCACCAACTGGAGCTTCCAGTTGCCGCTCCTCCTGGGCATGGCCCTGGCGGCCGGCCTGGCGCTCTTTCCGGGGGAAACTCCGCGGGGCCGGCCGGCCGGGCGCCTGCTCCTGCTGGGCCTGGCCATCCTCCAACTGGCCCTCATCCCCAACCCACTGCACTGGTACCGGCCCGACCTGCTGGCCTCGCCCGGGCGCGCCCAGGAATTGGGGGCGGCCTGCGCCACCTTGCGGCAGACGCCGGCCCCCGTCCTCTCCGAAGACGTCGGCATGCTCCTGCTGTGCGGCCACGAGCCGCGCTACGACGACCCCTTCATGATGGCCCAACTGACGCGGGCCGGCCTGTGGGACGACGGGGAGCTGACACGTGAGATCACCGGCGAAAAGTTCTCCCTAGTCGTCCTGTCCTACGACCTGGACGAGTTCGCCGCCGGCCGAAGCGAGCTGGTGCGCTGGACCCCCGGACCGCTGGACGCGCTGCGGGCCCACTATGCCCTCTGGCAGGAACGGGGGGGGCTGTACCTGTACCGCCCCCGGGGAGGGGCCCCGTGAAACGGCGCTGGCTGCCCGCGCTGGCGGTCGTCTTGGCCTACACCGCTATGGCCGTCGCCATGCTCTGGCCGCTGCCGGCTCGCCTGGGGCAGGCCGTCCCCGGCAACGACGTGGACATCTGGCAGAACACCTGGAACCTGTGGTGGGTGCGCTACGCCCTCTGGGAGGGACACAGCCCGCTCCTGTTCACCCCGCTCCTCTACGCGCCCCACGGCGCCAGCCTGCTCTTTCACACCCTCTCACCGACCAACACGGTCATGGCACTGCCGATCACCGTGCTGTGGGGGCCGGTGGCGGCCTACGGCGTGATGGCCATCTTCTCCTTCATCGCCGCCGGGTGCGGCGGGTTCCTGCTCGGGCGCGAAGTACTGGAGGAGTGGCCCGACCTGACGCCGGCCGCCCGCTGGGGCGCAGCCTTCCTCGGCGGGACGATCTTTTCCTTCTCCTCCTACCACCTGACCCACGTGCTGGGCCACCTGCACATGCTGTCGCTGCAGTGGGTGCCGTTCTACGCCTGGGCGCTGCTGCGCACTTGGAAGCAGGCGCGCGTGGGACGGTTCCTCCTGGCGATCCTCTTCCTGCTGCTGGTCTCCTGGACCGACTGGTACTACTGCCTCTATGCCCTGGCCTGGACGGGGCTCTTTGTGCTGGCGAAGCTGATCGCCGGGCGCTTTCGCGGCCGGCCGCTGTGGGGGGCGGCCGGCCGGGCGGCGCTGGTGGTCGCCGGGGCCCTGGCCGTCCTATCCATACAGTGGGTGCCGATGGTGCGGGCCCAGGCCACCAGCTCGGAGGTGCGCCTCTTCGCGGGCTACGCAGTGGTCTTTTCCGCCGACCCCCTGGCTTATGTCACTCCCGGGCCGGCCCATCCCCTCTGGGGCTCCCGGACGGCGCCGCTCTACAACGCCTACAGCGGCGGCAACCGGGGCGAGGGGGTGCTCTACCTGGGCCTCGTCCCCCTCCTCCTGGCCGGTGCGGGCGCGGCGCGGCGCTGGTCCGGGCGCGGGTTCTGGGCGCTCGCCGCCTTCCTCTTTGCCGTGCTCTCCCTGGGGCCGGTGCTGCACTGGGCCGGGGAGATCGTCCTGGTGGGCGGGCGGCGCGTCTTTCTCCCTTACGCGCTGCTGCACCTGCTGCCGCTGATGGACATCTGGCGCACCCCGGCGCGCTTTGCGCTGCTGGTGACCCTGGCCGTAGGGGTGCTGGGCAGCGTCGGCGCGGCCGGCCTGCTGCAGCGGCGCGTCCACGGCGAGCGCGGGCGGCTGCTCTGGGCCGGGGCGCTGGCCCTGGCCGTCTGCGCCGAACTGACCTGGGTGCCCTTTCCCACCACGACCGCCCATATCCCGCCCTTTTACCATTGGCTCCGCCAGGATCGCACGGGCGGCGCGCTGCTGGAGCTGCCTTTCGTCTACGAGTCGATCGAGCACACCGAGCGCATGCTCTACCAGACGGTGCACGAGCACCCGATCTTTGGCGGGTATATCTCGCGCGGCGACCCGCACCTCCCCTACGCCGAGATCCCCGGATTCCGCGCCTTCAAGGCGCTGCGGGTGCGGCGCGAGATCACCGAGCCGGACCTGGCCTCCTGGCGAGAGCAGGCCGTGGCGGCCCTGGCCTACTACAACGCCGGGTACGTGGTCCTGCCCCGGGCATCGCTCACCCCGGCGCAGATGCAGGCCGCGCAAGGCCTGGCCGGGAACCTCCTGGGCGCGCCGGCCTACGAGGACGGCGAAACGGTGGCCTATCGCGTGCCGGCCGCGGGGGCGGCCTTCTGGGAAATGGGGCCGGGATGGGGAGAGTGGACCTGGCGGGAGGGGCCGGCGCGCCTGGTCACCGGGACGTCCGGCCTGCGGCTGGTGCTGCCGGATGCCGCAGCCGGCCGGGTCTGCCTAGCGGCCGTAGCACTCCAGGCCGGAGCCACCCTGACGGTGACCGTGGACGGCCAGACGCAGCGGCCTGTAGTGGCGGCAGCCGATCCGCTCTGCCTGGATCCCCTTCCGCTGTCCGCAGGCTCCCACGAGGTGGCCCTGCAGACAACAGGTCAGGTCTGGGTGCGGGCCGTCTGGTGGGCCCCGCAGAATCCGTAGGGGGGACCGCCGATACCAACAGGGTCCCCTCTGCCTCCCGATAGCTTGCGGGGAAGCAGATGGGACCCCTGGCGAAAGGCCGGCCGATCATCGGGCCGGCGGTGTATCGAGGGACCGCCGCTACGAGGCCGGCGGGTTCTCGATCTCGTTGACGGCGTCCAGCGGCCGGACGTCGGTGTACATCACCTTCATGATGCCGGGCAGATACTTGTCAAAGGTAAAGACATTGGCATAGATCATCTGCTTGATCAGCGCCGAGGTCAGGCGGTCGCCCTCGACGTCGATGCTGGTCTTGAAGCGGACCTCGCCGTCGTTAAAGTCCAGTTCAAAGTTGCCGATGATCAGACCGTAGTTGGCGCGGGTGAGGAACTCGGCCATGGCCATGCGCTTGGGCTCCGGCGTATTGGCCGGGCAGACCGAGTAGAAGAGGAAACGGTACTGGTCCTCGCGGGCCTGCGCGAAGCAGTGCCAGTTGCCGTTCTTGCCGGAAAAGGCCGTGCGCAGGATTGGCTTGCCCTCGATCTGCGTGTGCGGCCAATCGTCCTCTCTGAAGAACTGGTATACGGCATCCAAGATCTCGCCCATGGTGTGTCCTCCTCCTGTCGTTCGGACTTTCTGAGGCAATCCACTCCTGGCACTGTTGCCAAGTCGGGGGCATCATACCACAAAGTAGGGGGATTGGCAACTTGGCAAAATGCCCCCAACAACAACTGGGTTCCCAGCGGTTTTCAACTCCATACCAAAAGCACCGCTCCCAGGAGGGCCAGGCCCCAGGGCAGGTAGCGCACCCCAGGCCGGCCGGGGAAGCGCTGCTCCAGCCAGGCGCAGAGGCGCTCGACGCCGACCGCCGCCAGCAGGGCCAGGAAGGGGGCCAGCAGCACCAGGTCGCGCGGGAAGCGCGCCCGCGGCAGGAGCAGGGCGAGATACAGCAGGGCGGGGAAGGAAAAGAGGACGATATCGGCCCGGCGCAGGCGGGCGGCGACGAGGGCGGCCCCCGCCGCGACCAGCAGGGCCGGCCCCCAGCCCAGCCCTTCCCGCAGCAGGTAGTTGAGCCCGGTGCCGGCAGTCCCCTCATCCGGGAAATAGGCCCGCGCGGCCTCGGCCATGCCGGCCACCAGCCGATCGACCTTGAAGAGGGCCGCCGGGCAGCCGAGGAGGAATCCGCCGAGGGCCGCCGCCGTGATGAGCAGCACCAGGGTGCCACGGGTGGGAGCCGGGGGTTCGGGCCGTCGCAGCAGCAGCGCCGCCAGGAGGGGAGCCAGGAGCACCAGGCCGGCCGGGTAATGGCCGGCCGCGGCCAGGCCGGCGCAGGCCCCCGCGGCCAGGGCCCAGCCGGACCGGCCCTCCTCCAGGAGGCGCAGGGCAAACCATGTAGCCAGCAGCGCCAACAGGCCGGCCAGGGGCTCGGCAGCGACGATGGCCCCGGCGGCGACGTGCATGCGCAGCAGCGCCAGGAAGAGCGCCGCCAACAGGCCGGCCCGCCGGCCGTAGAGCTTCTCCCCAATCCAGTAGGCCGGCAGCAAGGCGGCCGCGCTGAACAGGGCGACGGCGCCGCGCCCCCAGGCATAGAGGTCGCCCGCCACGAGTTCCGTGGGCCAGGTCCACAGGTTGCCGGAGACGCCGCTGACAAAGCGCAGCACGGCCGCCGCCAGCTCGACATAGACCAGCAGGGAGGGATAACGCAGCGCGGGCGGCAGGTAGTTGCCCCCCTGGATGATCCCCAGCGCCGCCTCCACGAAGAAGGGCTCGTCGCCGCCGGGGGCCGGGGCCGCCCGACGGGCCCGCCACAGGCGCAGCCCCAGCGCCAGCAAGACGATCCCGACCAACAGGAGGGACGGCGCGGCGGCGCGCAGGCGGAGGCGCAGGCTTTGGCGGCGGTGCAGCCGGCGCAGCCCCAGGCCGGCCAGGATCAGCCCCAGCACGCCCAGCAGAGGGCCATAGGCCCACCCCAGGGTCCCGCGCCCCGCCAGGAGGGCCAGGTAGAGCAGGACGGCGGCGGCGGTGAACAGCCCGCCGAGACGGCGGTCCAGCAAGGACCAAAGGCGTTCCTTCAGCGGCATCCGGCTGCGCACGGCTATGGCTCCATCAGGGCGATCTCGGCCAGCGCGAGCGTGCCCGCCTCCGGGCCGGCCGGCGCAAAGGGCAGCGGCTGGCGCGTCCCCGGACGCAGCACCTGCAGCTCCAGGCGGTAGGCGCCGGCCGGCAGGACCGGCGCCAGGGATATGTCGGCGTTGACAACCACTACCTGCCCGGGGGCCCAGCCGCTCGTCGGGCAGGCCCCGCCACAGGGGGCGACCTCCGTCGACGCTACGACCTTTCCATCCGCGGCGCGCAGGCGCAATAGGGCGGTATAATCCTCGGGCAGGGCGGCGTCCGCCCGCATGTAAAGCGCCAGGGCCAGGGACTCTCCCGCCCGCAGGCCGGCGACGGCCTGGACGTAAGACAGCTCCCCCTCGCCCCGGCGCCACCCTATGTCGAGGCCCAGCAGGCGCAGTCCCGAACCGGCCGCGACATCCAGGCTGCGCTGCGGGTGTGGCCCGCCCGCCGGCAGGCGGAAGATCGTCAGGCGCGGGCCCGGCAGCTTCTGCGTGTGCCCCGGAAAATCGGCCACCCGCTCCAAACGGCTCAAAAGCGGCAGGTAGTAGTCGGGGAAAGTGTCCTGGCGGGCAAACTCCGGGCCGTAGCGTTCGGAGTTGGCCACCACATAGGTGTAGCCCAGGTTGACCAGCGCCTCCAGGGGGTAGTTGCTGAGGTAGTCCACCGGGGTTACATGGTAGGATGAGCGCATAAAGACCAACGGGTGCAGTTCCGCGGCGACCTTTTCCCCGGGGGCGACATGGGCATCGAGCCAGGAACGGGCCTGCACCTCGCTGGTGGGGATGGCCAGGTAGCGGTCCGCGCCGTAGATGCCGCGGGCGGGGGCGAAGGAGATGGCCGGCGCGACGAGCAGCAGGAGGACCCCATCCAGGGAGCGCAGCAGGCCCGCGCCCCCCCGGGCGGACAGGGCCGCGCGCTGTCCAGTCCGCTTGTGGGCCAGCAGCGCGCCCGACAGACGCGACAGCGGTTCTTTCCATGGCCGGCGCTCGACCAGCCACCTGGCCCCCTCGGCGAGGAAGATGCCGCCCAGCACGGCCAGAGCGGGCAAGGCCGGGAGGACGTTGCGCACAAAGATGGAGGCGTAAGAGGAAAGGAAGAGGTAGTACCCGGCAACGAACGAAAGCAGGACCATCTCCGGCCGGCGGCGACGAACCAGGGCGAGGACGATTCCCCCCAGGTAGGCCAGCGCCGCCGGGAGGTTCTCCTCGCCCAGGTAGTGGGCATAGGCCATCCAGGGGGGCAGGCGCAGGTTGCCCACCTCGTAGATGCGGATCACCCCGGCCTCGCCGCCGAAGCGGTAGACGTGCGTCTCGTAGCCCAGGTCGTCGAGGAAGGTGGGCAGGTCGGCAAAGGTGTAGGGGCAGGCCACCGTGTAGCCCACGAGGACGCCGAGGAGGGCCATTGCCAACAGGGGCAGGGTGGCCCGCCGGGCGGCGGGCTCCCGCCGCGCCGCCCGCAGCCCCACCGCCAGCAGGAGGGGGAGCAGGGCGACGACGGCGTTGTACTTGAAGCCGCCGGCCAGGCCCACGACCAGGCCGGCCAGGAACCCCCGCCCCAGGCCGCCGCGCTCCAGGACCTCGATGGCCAGGTAGACCGCCAGCAGCGTCAGCGCGGCCGTCGGCACGTCGGTAGTCACATAGTGCGAGTGCTCCGCGTGCAGCGGCGACACCGCCAGCAGCAGCGCCCCGACCAGGCCGGCGCCGGGGCCGGAGAGCCGCCGCCCCAGCAGGTAGACCAGGAAAACGCTCAGCGCGCCGAAGAGGGCGGTCGTCCCGCGGGCCCAGAGGTAGGCGGCGGGGGCGGCGGTGATGACGTGGCTGGAGTCCGGCAGGTCGGCCGGCCCGCTGTAGATGCCGCGGGCGATGCCCCAGAGGAGGTGCAGGCTGAGCACGCCCACCTGGAGATAGTGGTACCCGGAAGGGTAGATGAACCAGCGGGGGTTCCAGTCCCCCGTCTTGATGGTGGCCACCGCATGGTCGACGACGTTGGGCTCATCGGGATGGACGGTCAGCGGCAGGCTGAAGCCCAGGCCGTAGAACCGCAGGAAGAGGGCCAGGAGTATGATGAGGACCAGCAGGAGGCGCTCAACGGATCTAGCCAAGGGGACCTCCCGCCAGGGGCCATGGCGCGCCGGGGCCAGGGTGCGGCGTCATGGCCCCACCTCCAGGGGCACCCAGAGGGCAGGCAGGACCAGGGCCGGGCCGTCGCGCTGCACGGCCTCGGACTGTTCGATCCAGAATCCGGTCGGCCCGGTGCCCAGAGCGCGCCAACGCAGGACAACGAGGCGGGCGGCGGGTTCGCCGGTGATGGTGCGGATCGCCAGGGACGCGCGGCCCTGCTCGTTGTCGATATCGGCCTTCCATTGTGGAAGCGGTTCCAGCCGGGGGACGACGCCCTCCAGACGCAGCAGCGCCGGGTCGAAGCGCAGGCCCAGGAGCACCGCCGCGACCTCCATCGCCGGCCGGATCTCCACGGTGAGCGTCAGCGGATCGCCGGCGCGGACAGGCTGCCGGGGCGGATCCACCCACAGCGTGGCGGTGACGGTGCTGCTCTGCACCTGGATCTGCGTCGTAGCGGAAGGGCCGATCGGCCCCTGCGGCCCGACCACCTGCCAGGCGAGCGTATAGAGGCCGGCGCGGGCCGGGGCGGCCAGGGGCACGATGAAATGGGCCGTCTCCCCCGGACGCACCGGCCGGTCCGTCCAGGCCCGGTAGCCGGAGGGGAAAAGGTCGCCGGTGACCCACAGGTGGGTGCCGGCTGCGGCGTCCCAGGCGCGGGCCCCGGTGTTCTCCACGGGCAAGTCCAGGCGATAGGAGCGGCCGCTTTCCAACCGCGCCGGCCGGTCCGGCGGCAGCGGCTGCGCGGCCCACCAGAGCGCCTGCCCCCGCAGGAGCTGGCGCAGGAGGTCGATGTAAAAGTCTTCCGCCACGAAGCGGCCGCCGATGGCCGGGTAGGCGGCGCGGCAGACGCCGGTGCCCTCGTATAGCTCGTTCCAGGTCTCGATCAGCAGCAGGTCGGTGCCGGCCGGGAGGCGGGCGAAGCTGCCCAGGAGAAAGGCCCCGGGGCCGCCCGGCTGCCCGTCCGGTCCCACGTCCCGGGGCCGGATGCGCCCCGAAGAGTTCACATTCTTGGTATCGTCAAAGCCCGGCCCGATCGCCGCCACGGTGTAGCCGGCATGGGTATGCCACTGCGGTCCGGTCAGGGCCGCGCCCCAGGTGTAGCGGGCGTCGACGACCGCATCCAGGGGCGGGGCCCCGCCCAGGGAATCGCCGTTGAACCAGGTGTCCTCCATAACGACAAAGGGGGTGATAGGCCGGCCGTTGCGGTCCTGAAAATCGCGGGCGAAAGCGCCTTTGACCGCCGCCCACAGGCTGCCGGCGCGCTCAAGATGGACGATATTCTGACGCATGTAGACAACGATGAGCGGGCGGCCCCCTTCTTCAACCGGCCGGCCGTCGTGCGTAGCCCACATTTCCTGCGGGATGGTCTGAAAGAAGGGCTTGATCTTGCGGTCGTAGAAGAAAAATCCGGCGGCCGGATCGCTCAGGTCCAGGGGCAGCCCTTTGAAGGTATAGGCGCTGTGGTCGAACTCGCGGTTGTCGGCAAAGTCGTTGTACTCGGCCACCTCGGAGGTCGTGTCGTCGAAGAGGCCGATGCGCAACGGGGTCTCCATCTGGCGGTTGGCCTCCACGATTTGGCGCAGCACGCCCGTCTGGAACCACGGGAAGGGGTGCTCTCCCCAGGATACGGGGAGGACGATGTCGATCCCGGCGCGCTGCATGTCGCGCAGCTCCTGGAGGTACCAGTAGCGGTTCAGGGAGGAGTAGTAGGTGCCGTCGCGGGAATCGGGGTCCTCGGGAAAGGGCGCCGCCCAACCCGGAGGCAGGGCATAGAGGATGCCGGGCACGCAGTTCTGTTCGGGGCAGGCGTGCCAATAGAAGAAGTAGGCCGCCGTCTGCATCTCCGGGCGCAGCGGCGGAGCGGCCGTGGGGGAGGGCTGGGCCGTGGGCCAGGGCGGCGTCGGGGTGGCCGTGGCCGCGGTGCTGGGGCCGGGTGGCGCCGTCCAGGTAGGGGGCGCGGTGGGCGTGGGTGTCGCCGCCGCGGCCGGCGCCGTGGACCACACCGGCGATGTGGAAAGCGGCGCGGTGGAGCCGGGCACGCAGGAAACCAGGAGGGCGGCCCCGATCAGGAGGAGGAACGCTCTCCATCCGCAGGGGCCGGCCATGCCCAGGAATCTGCAAGCCGGGCGATCTTTGGCCTGGACCATCGCTTCGTCCTGCCGGCCTCCTTGCGCACGGCCGGCGGCCCCTATTATACCACACTCCCGATTGACCGGGAAGCAAGTTGTGGTTACAATGGATAACAGCCGTTATGGGGCACTATGCCAAGGTGGTGAACTATGGAAATCATCGGACGTCTGTTGGCCGTGGCCGCGCTGGTCCTGGCGAACGGCTTCTTTGTCGCCGCCGAGTTCGCCCTGGTGAGCGTGCGGCGGACACGGGTGGAGGAGCTGATCGCCCAGGGCAACCGCACGGCCCAGGTCGTGCGGCAGGCCATCCGCGATCCCGACCGCTTCATCGCCGCCACGCAGCTAGGCATCACCGTCGCCAGCCTGCTGCTGGGATGGATCGGGGAAGAGGCCCTGGTGCCGATCCTGGAGCCGCTGCTCGGACTGCTGCCGGCCGGGTGGCTGGGGCCGGCCCGGGCCGGCATCGCCGTGGCCCTCTCCTTCGCCATCATCACCTTCCTGACCGTCGTCTTGGGCGAGTTGGCACCCAAGTCGGTGGCCCTGCAGTACCCGGAACGCACCTCCCTGCTCGTCGCCCGCCCGATCCTGTGGAGCTTCCACCTCTTCCGGCCCCTCATCTGGCTCCTGAACGGCGCCGGCAACCTCTTTCTGCGGCTGGTCCACGTGCCGCCGGCCGGCGGCCACGAAAGGGTCCACTCGGTGCAGGAGCTCAAAATGCTGGTCGCCGACAGCCGGCGGGGCGGCGTGATCGAAGAGGCAGAGCAGCGCATGCTGGTCCGCGTCTTCGACCTGGGCGAGCTCACCGCCCGCCAGGTGATGATCCCGCGCACCGACCTGGTGACAGTATCCCGCGACGACCCGCTGCGCGTGCTGCTGTCCCGGTTCCGGCAGACCGGCCACAGCCGCTTTCCCGTGCTCGGGTCCGGCGGCGTGGACGACGTAGTCGGCGTCGTGTCGGTCAAGGACCTGCTCCTGAACATGCCGGGCAGCAGGATCGACCTGGAGCGCCCGGTGCATGAGCTGATGCGGCCGGCCCTCTTCTTCCCCGAGACCAAACCGGTGGTCGACCTGCTGCAGAAGCTGCGCCAGGAGCACATGCGCATGGCCATCCTGGTCGACGAATACGGCGGCGTGGCCGGGGCCATGACGGTGGAGGACATCGTCGAGGAGATCATCGGCGAACTGCAGGACGAGTTGAGCGGGGCCCGCGCCTCTCCCCGGCCGGCCGATGGACGGCCGCTGGTCATACCGGCGCAGATGCGCCTGGAGGAGGCCAACGAGGAGCTACGGCTGGGGCTGCCGGAAGCGGAGGAGTACGAGACGGTGGCCGGCTTTATCCTGACCCACCTGCAGCACCTACCGACCGAGGGCGAATCGTTCCGCTACCGCGACCTGCGGTTGCGCGTCCTGAAGATGCGCGGGCCGCGCATCGAGCAGGTCGAGGTCACCCGGTTCACGGAGAGTGCAGGTCCAGGGGCTCCTGGGCCAAGGAGATGAAGACATCTTCCAGGGAAGGAGGGACGGGCTGCAGGGACTGCACGGCGATGCCTCCTTCCTGCAGCGCCGCCCGGATGTCCGGCCCGGCGTCGGGCGGCGCGATGACGTGCAGGAGAGAGCCGTAGATGGCCACTTCGCGGACGGCCGGCCGGCGAGCGAGGAGATCGAGCGCCGGCAACAACGGCTCGCAGGCCAACTCCCAGACCTGGCCGCGCATGGCCTGGGCCTTCAACGAACCGGGGCTGTCGCAGGCGATGAGCCGCCCCTGATGCATCAGGCCGATCGTCTCGCAGTGCTCGGCCTCGTCCATGTAGTGAGTCGTGACAAAGATGGTGGTGCCGGCGCGGGCCATCGTATAGATCAGGTCCCAGAACTCGCGGCGGGAAGCGGGATCCACGCCGCCGGTGGGCTCATCCAGAAAGAGCATCTGGGGGCGATGCAGGATGGCGCAGCCCAGCGCCAGGCGCTGCTTCCAGCCCCCGGAGAGGTTCTCCACGCGCACCGTGGCGCGGTCGGCCAGGTCGACCAACTGCAGGAACTCGGCGATGCGGGACCGGCGCAGGGCCCGCGGCAGGCGGTAGATGCCGGCATAGAACTCCAGGTTCTCGCGCACGGAGAGGTCGCTGTAGAGGGCAAAGCGCTGTGACATATAGCCGATGCGCGCCTTGACCTCCTCGGGCCGGCGGGCGACATCGAAGCCCAGGACCTGGGCGCGGCCGGCCGTGGGCATCAACAGGCCGCAGAGCATGCGGATGGTGGTGGTTTTGCCCGAACCGTTAGGGCCCAGGAAGCCAAAGATCTCGCCCTTGCGCACGTGGAAAGAGATCTGGTCCACAGCGGTAAAGGTGCCAAACTGCCGGGTGAGATCGGTGGCGATGATGGCTGCTGTGGGCGGCACGGCCGACCCTACTGACCCCTGCATAGCTCGCTATACTACCCTGAAGCCGAAATCCGCGTGCGCCGAGTTTCGACATCGGCGCCGAGATCAGATCCGACCCAGGAACTCGCGTACTTGAAGGTCCCATTCCTGCGTTTCCAGCAGAACCTCGCAGCCGCGGTCCCGTGGACAGGTCGAGATCGCCACAAAGCCACCGCCGCCCTCGAAGCAGGCACAGCCGGCCTCCACGTACCGACGCTGCAGTCCCAATCCGCCAAAGAACTGGACCGCGGCCTCGATCACGCGCTCGGAGCGCAATCGACTCTGTTTGCTATAGCTGGCCACGGACACCTCCCAATAGGTGAGTTGCCACGGGTCTGCCATATTATACGCGCATTGAGGGAACGGCGCAAGAAACGGACAGACATCGGGCGCGCGCCCCCGGACACCCATCCATCGGCGCCGGGGGGGGGGAGCGGATGTCGGCCCTGGCAATGCAAAGACCATGGAGGCCTGTGATACCGGGGGGCGGGCCCACTCCGGGGCCCCGTATCCATTCCTAGCCTGGCACATAGGCCACGAGGAAGTGGTTGCGGCGCACGTGCCCGGCGCAGCGTACTTCCACCGTGCGGTGGGTCACCTGGTCCGCCCGGTTCACCAGGCAGAGGTTCGGCCGCCGGCCGAAACGCCGCACGTAGCGCTCCACCGCCTCGTCAATCTTTTGCTCCGTGGGCTTCTTGGGGTTGTCGTCGAACCATCCCAGATAGGTGATGTCGCTCATCTTGGACTCCTCCAGCGGGCCGTCTTGGCCATGGCGTCGCCGGCCGGCGCGCTCCCGCCCTGCGCCGCGCCGCCGGGCGTCTCCTCCTCCCCGACGATCACAAAGTTGCGCCCCCC
>CAZQFV010000019.1:0-84837 GCA_964592645.1 uncultured Chloroflexia bacterium | reverse complement strand
TGCAAAGGCTGGTGGCGCAATGGGCAACTTGACCAAGTTTAAGCGCACACCTACCTGTTTTTCTCCCATGCTTCCGAAATTGCTTTTTTGCCATTATACCACAGCCCGGGCTAAAGAGCAAAGGTACCAAGATTTTCCTTCTTCGTGCCCTCGTGTCTTTGTGGTTCCCAAGCTTGGGGCCTTCGGTCCTTGGGTTACCAGCCCGAATAGCTACTATTGACCTTTGCATATTCAAAGTTACAGCCCCATAGAGTCATTCGTGCGTGAGGCGTTTGGCCATGCAAAGCTCTCTAGTTCTCGATTTCGACATCCACCGGCATCCCCGGCTTGAGCTTGCGGCCCGGATTGGGCACGCGGATGTCCACCGCGTAAACGGTGCTCCGCCGGCCGTCCTGGGTCTGCACGTTGCGCGGCGTGAACTCGGCCTGATCAGCAATGCGGACCACGGTGCCGGCAAACTCCTCTCCCGGGAAAGAGTCTACCGTAATCCGGGCGGTCTGGCCCAGGCGCACCTGCCCATACGAGGTCTCGCCTATATAGACGGTGACCTCGACTTCGTCCAGCTGGCCGACGACCAGGACGGTGCTGCCCGCGGCGACGATCTCGCCCACCTCGAGGTGGCGGGCCAGGACAACGCCGTCGATGGGAGCATAGACCGTTGTCTTGGCCAGCGTTACCTCCAACACCTCGAGTGCGGCCTCGGCCTGGGACAGGTTGGCTTCGGCCTGGGCGACGCCGGCCTCGGCCAGGCGCAGGCTGGACCGAGCTACCTCCACTTGCAGCGACTGCTCCCCGGTCTGCAGCAGGTCCAGACGGTCAAGGGCGTTGTCGTAACGGGCCTGCGCCACCGCGGCGCGGGCGCGCGCCTCCCGCACGTCGGCCGCGGCAGCGGAGGAGAGCATGCGGTTATAGGCCGTCTGCGCAGCTTCCAGGGCCGTTTTGGCGGCATCGAACTGCTCCTGGGCCACCGTTTCCACGTCCGCGATCCCCCGGGACTGGGTCAACGTCTGCTGGGCCACCAGGAAGGAGGCCTGCGCCTCGGCCAGGTGGGTTTCGGCGGCGACGAGGTCGGCGTTGCCGGCTGCCTCGAGCACGGCAGCGAGATTGGCCCACTCGACTTGCAGCGCGGTATAGGACTCCTGGACTTCGACGGCGGTGGCCGAGATCGTTTCGGTCCGCCGAAAGTACCAGGCCGGCTGGTCGAACTCGGCCGGCCGGGGCACGGTCCAGTCGACGGTGCGGCCGGCCCGCGTCTGCTGGCGGGCCCCTTGCAGCGCCAGGGCGACTTGCAGACGCGCGTACGCCACCTGGGACCGGGCGGCCTCGACGGTGGTCCGGGCCGCCGCGACGGCGGCCAGGGCCTGGTCGTACTGGGCGCGCAGCACAGTGTCGTCCAGCGCAAAGAGGGCGGTCCCCGCGTTCACCGTGTCTCCCTCATCCACCCATATCTGCGTTACCCGGCCGCTCAGCTCGGCGGCGACATTGGCCTCGCGGGCCGCGATGGTCCCCGAGGCTTCGAGCGAACCGCTGTTTCCATTTTCCTCCCATCCCGCACAGGCGGAGAGGGCCACGACCAGGAGCAGGGCGAGCAGGGGGGAGAAAAGTCTCTTGTTCATTGGGTTACCTCCGAGATGGCGAAAAGGCGATAAAGCGAATCTGTATCCGTGGAAAACAGGGACAAGTAGCAAGTGACAAGTATCGTTCCAGGATTATCCGTGTATCCCCGTGGCCGAATCCGTGTCAGTGCAGGCGCTTGCGGAAAAAGGCCACGCTGGCAGCGAAAAAGATCACGCTGAGGACAATCAGTGGCCAGATGGCCGGCCACAGAAAGTCGGCCCCAACTCCTTTGAGCATCACGCCACGGATGATTTGCAAATAGTGCGTAACCGGCAGCAGCTCGCTGGCGTAATAGGCGACGGGCGGCATGTTGAGCCGGGGCAGGATCAGCCCCGACATGATGATGGAAGGTACCAGCACAACGCCGACCGCGATATACATCGCCTGCATCTGCGAGCCCGAGATGTTGGAGATCAACACGCCCAGCCCGAGGGAACCGATGATAAAGATAAAGCTGAGGCCGAGCAGGATCAGGATGTTGCCGGACACCGGGATGTGGAACCAGAACACGCCGACGGCGATAATCATCAACATGTTGACAAAAGCGACGAGGACATAGGGGATGATCTTGCCCAGCATCAGTTCCCACGGCTTGATCGGCGTGACGATGAGCTGCTCCATCGTTCCCTGCTCACGCTCGCGGACGATGGCCAGGGAGGTAAGCAGCAGGGCCTGGATCTGGAGGATGACGGCGATCAGCGAAGGGACCATGTGATTGGTTCGGAGCGCGTCCGGGTTGTAGAGCCCCTTGACGTGGGTGACGATGGGCAATTCGAGCCGGCGCGGGCCCAGGCCCTGGCTGATTTGGGAGAAAAAGATCTCTTGCAGGGCCATCTGGCTGATCAGTTCCACTCCCAACTGTGTGCTCACCGAGTTCGACGGGTCCGCGTCGTTGAGGTAAAATTGCACGGCCGTGGACCGGCCGGTGGCCACATCGCGCCCAAAGTCGGGTGGGATCAGCATCCCCGCCTCGGCCACGTCCCGATCGATCAGCTCGATCAACGCGGCCTCGTCCTCGGCGTACGCCGCCAGCTCAAAATACCCGTTGGCCCAGAACTTGTCAATGTAGCGCCGGCTGATGTCCGTCTGGGATTGATCGGCCACCGCCAGGGGGATATTGCCGATCTCGCCGGTCATCGCGGTGCCGGTGAGGAGAAGCAGGCCGGCCGGCAGCAGCGCGATCAGGAACAGGGTGCGGGTGTCGCGTACAATGTGGATAAACTCTTTGCGCACAATGGTCCATAACCTTCTCATCCGTCTTCTCCTTGCGCCAGTTCCCGGCGGGTCTGCGCGCGCAACTCGGCGTCCACCATCGAGATGAATACGTCCTCCAGGGAGGGGAGGATAGGCTCCATCCGGCGCACCGTGATCTGGGCGGCAGCCAGGGCCTCGGCAATGCGGGGCCGGGCCGATTCGTCTGCCGCGGCAATGTGCAGCAAGACCCCGTGGGCGGTGACCTCGCGCACGCCGGGGAGCGCGGCAATCACCGCTTCCGCCGGCCCCGGCCGGTCGCAGTCGACCTCCAGAAGGAAGCCGGGCCACCCGTCTTTGAGGCCGGCGGGTGTGTCCAGGGCGAGGAGCCGACCGTCGTACATCATGCCGATGGTGTTGCAATAGTCCGCCTCGTCCATGTAGTGGGTCGTGGCCAGGACACTGACCCCCTGGCCGGCCATCGTATAGATCAGGTTCCAGAACTCACGCCGGGAGACGGGGTCCACGCCGGCTGTGGGCTCATCGAGAAAGAGCATCGGCGGTTCGTGGGCGACGGCACAGGCCAGGGCCAGCCGCTGCCGCCAGGCGCCGGAGAGGCTGCGCGCCGGCTCGCGGCGCACCTCGCCCAGGCCGGACTGTTCCAGCAGCTCGTCCAGGCGCGCCCGCAGCCGCCGCTCGGGCACGCCATAGATGCGGGCGTAAAAAGCCAGGTTTTCGTAGGCGGTCAGGTCGTTGTACAGCGCAAAGTGCTGCGACATGTAGCCGATGCGCTTCTTGATCTCTTCGGGCTGGCGCACGATATCATAGCCCACGACGCGGGCATGCCCGCCAGTCGGCCTCAGGATGGCACAGAGCATCCGAATAGTGGTGCTCTTGCCGGCGCCATTGGGGCCGAGCAGACCCATGATTTCGCCGCGGGGAATGGTAAAACTGATGCCCTCCACGGCGGAGAAATGGCTGAAGCGTTTGCTCAGGTTGTCCACCTCGACGGCATATGCGGATGTCATCGCGCACCTCGCTGGGCCTCGACCAGATGGATGAAGGCATCCTCCATCGTAGGGCGGGCCGACCGCAACGCCTGCACCTCGGCCCCTGCCTGGGGCAGCGCCGCTGCCAGGTGCGACCGGACCTGGGCAGCATCGGCGACGGCCAGACGCAGACGGTCGCCCACCGGGCGCCAGTGCAGGACGCCGGGCGCATCCTGGACGACCTGCCGGACAGTGCGGCGCGGCCGGGCAATGACCTCGAGCACGGAAAAAGGGATCTGCTGCTCCAGTTCGGCCGGTGGGCCGCTGGTCAGGAGCCGCCCGTCATAGATCATCCCGACCTGGTGGCAGCGTTCGGCTTCATCCATGTACGGGGTGCTGAGGAGGATCGTCACCCCCTGCTGCACGACCTCGGCGAGGATGCGCCACAATTCGCGGCGGGAAACGGGGTCTACGCCGGTCGTCGGCTCGTCGAGCAGGAGGACGCGCGGCGCGTGCACCAGGGCACAGGCAAGGGCCAGCTTCTTGCGCATCCCGCCCGACAGGTATGCGCTCCGGCGGGCCTGGAACTCTTCCAGGCGGGCGAAATGGAGCAGCTGCGGGATGCGTTCCCGGCGCTGTGCGGCCGGCACCGCGTGGATGTCGGCGAAAAAGTCCAGATTCTCGCGGACAGTGAGGTCGGGGTAAAGGCTACAGGCCTGCGGCATGTAACCGATGAGGTGGCGGGCCCGCTCGGCCTGCCGGACGACGTCGTAGCCGACGATGCTGGCCGTACCCCCAGACGGGGTAATGACGGTGGCCAGGATGCGGAGGGTGGTGGTCTTGCCCGCCCCGTCGGGGCCAACGAGCCCGTACAGCTGCCCCGGGGGGACGGCTATATGCAGGTCTGCAAGGATCGGCCGGCCGCGGCGGCGGTAGCGCTTGGTCAAACCCTGGGCCTGGATTACCATCTCCATAAGCGCGTCTCCTTTCTAAGATAAACTTAAAAGACAAGAAATACCGATAAAACAAAAAAATGTGACAAAAAAAGAGTCGACGTGTGCGCATGGCTACGCCTGGAAGGACGTATAGATATCGTCCAGGATGGCGGCCAGCCGGGTGCGCTGTTCTGGGGTCATTTCCATGATCAGATCGCCGCAGCGCTGGACGTGCTGGAGCAGTTCCTTGCACCAGGCATGGTCGGCGGCATTCTCCTGGACCAGGATGCCGAGGGCAAAACCGCCGAGGAGGGCCCACCCCTGGGGTTCGGCGACGTCGAGTTTGGAAGGTCGCATAATCCACGGCAAGAACTCGAGCAAGAGCTGGCGGCCGGCCGCGCGCTGCAGGCGCAGGACGATCACACTGATCACCTCCAGGCAGTACCGCAGCGCTTCGTCTTCCTCGCCCGAGATACGGGCCAGCAACTCCTCCACCACCTCCATCTCGGGCAAGCCCAGATGTCCCAGGTGGACGTGGCGGAGGAGCTGATCACGCCATTCTTCCCAGTTGCCTTCCGCTTCCCCTTCTCCCAGCGAATCCAACAGGCGGCGAGTCCTCTCCGTAGGCATAAAGACGATCTCGGAGCGTCCCGGGCCCGATTTGTCGACAGCCAGCTGGTAGTCGGAGACGACCAGGCCCTTTTCCTCCAACAGGCGGAGCATATCATAGGCCGTAAAACGGCTTACGCCGACGCGCTCCGCTACTTCGGAGTAGTGCAGGGGCTTGTTGATCTCGTGATACAGGTTGAGCAACTGGCGGAGAAAGCTCTCCTGACGGCGCGTGAGTTTCATCGAGAACCCCAAAGAAACAAGAGAAACAGAAATAACAAAAGTATATCATGGAACGGGCGATTTGTCAAATACGGGGTTAGATCTCCGTCTGCATCAGCAGCATCAACTCTTGCAGCCCCAGCGCCCGCCAAAAGGCCTGGGAGAGGGGGTTGGTCGTGGCGACGTTCAGGCGGACGATGGTCTGGCCGCGTTCGCGGAACCAATCCCGGGCGGCCAGGAAGAGCTCCTGGCCGATCCCGTGCCGGCGCAGATGGTCGTCCACGCAGATGTCGCTGACAAAGCCGGCGGTGGGGGGCACCGACAGGGGCGAGATCGTCCGGATGTGGGCAAAGAGGAAGCCGGCCAGCCCCGGAGCGTGGGGAATCTCGGCGACGAGGAGGCGGCTGTCCGGGTTCTCGAGGCCGGCCCGCAGGTAGGTGCGCATGCTCTCCAGCGCTTCCGCATCGGTGCGCATGTGCAGGGCGGGATCGCGTTCCGCATGGAACTCGACCATTTGTACCCACAAGCGCAGAATCTCATCCAGGTCTTCCGGACGGGCCGGCCGGCCGATGCGGTCTTTCACGTTGCGCCTCCCACTATTCGTGTTCCACCCAGGCGCGGGCGATCCCGGCCGCCACGTGGGCGTTGTGTACCAACAGGGCTTCGTTGGCCGTGACGCTGCGGCCGCCGGTGGCGCGTTCCACGGCGGCCAGCAGGTAGGGGGTCAGGGCCCGGCCGTGGATGCCCTCGCGCTTGGCGCTATGCACCGCCCTGCCGATGACCCGTTCCATCTCCCGAAAGTCCAGGCCAGCCTCGGTCGGCACGGGGACGCCGACGACCACGGCGCCGCGCAGCCCCAGGCCCCACTTGGCCCGGGCGATGGCCACGACTTCCGCGGCCGTTTCCACGCGCGTATCGACAGGGAACCCGCTGCGCCGGCAGAAAAAAGCCGGGAACTCGGCCGTGCCATAGCCCACCACCGGCACCCCCAGCGTTTCCAATCGCTCCAAGGTCAGCCCAATGTCCAGGACCGACTTGGCCCCGGCGCAGACGACGATGACGTTGGTCTCGGCCAGGGCCGGCAGGTCGGCCGAGACGTCAAAGCTCGTGGGCGCCCCACGGTGGACGCCGCCGATCCCGCCCGTGGCAAAGATGGGGATTCCGACCTGCTCCGCCACCCAGATGGTCGCGGCGACGGTCGTGCCGCCGTGTCCCCCGCCCGCTACGACCAGGGGAATATCCCGCCGGCTGACTTTACTCAACCGTCCGGGGGTCCCGGCCAGTTGTAGTTCCTCCTCCGTCAGTCCCACGTGAATCACACCATCCAGGATGGCCACCATCGCCGGCACGGCGCCATTCTCCCGGACGGCCTGCAGCATCCGCTGCGACACTTCTAGGTTGCGCGGAAAAGGCAGCCCGTGCGCCATCAGGCTCGATTCGAGCGCCACGACCGGCTGCCTGTTGGCCAGGGCCGCCGCGACTTTGGGGTGGATGTAAATTCGTTCGCCCATCGTCCAACCCTCCGTATAACAACTTGGTGGTGATTGGCAGTTTACCACACCCTGGCCGGTGTCGTCAAGATGGATTGCCCGGGTACCGGGAAGCACCAACTTGACGAAACGCGAAATTATTGTACAATTATAGAAAAGTTGGGCTTGCGGGGAGTGGGTGGACCCACAAGGAGGTTGCCATGCCCACCCTGGGTGAGCGAATTCGCGCGTTGCGCCAGGAGCGCAAACATACGCTGCACGACGTTTCGGCTGGGGCCGGCCTGACCCCTTCCTTCCTCAGCCGGCTGGAGCGCGACAAGGTCAACATCTCGGTGGCGAACCTGCGCCGGATCGCCAACTTTTTCGGCGTGCCGATGACCCATTTTTTCTCCAACGAAGAGGCGCCGGCTGTCGAGGTCCTCCGGGCTGCCGGGCGCCGCAAGCTGCTCTCGCTCTCGGCGGGCGAAAAGCTGCAGGTCGAGGCGCTGCTGCCCGAGGGCGAGTTTCACCCGGACGCTTTCGAGGCCGTCGTGGCCCCGCAGGGCAAAAGCATGCGCCGTGCGCCGCGCGACGGCCGGGCGCTGCTCCTGCTCTTGGAGGGACAGCTGCTCTGCCACGTGGGGGACGAGCGCTACGAGCTGCAGGCCGGCGACAGCCTGTATCTACGGAATGGCGCCGATTATGGCTGGGAAAACATCGCGGACGAACCGGCCCGTTTCTTGCTGATCCAGCCGCTGGGGTACCGGTCGGACACGGATGTCTGACGCGGCGTGGTGGGCGTCGAAGTGTGCGCTGGTGCCGCAGAGGGTGTCTGAGAAGTCGTTTGTAGTAAGGCGCGAAACGCGGTGGAGTGCCGTTTGGAAGCCACTCCGCTGCGCTTCGTGGCTTACTACGAACCCTTTTCGGACACGCTCTAAGATTTCGGACACTGTTTCGCAGGAGTGCCTCCAAACAAGCGATACTCCCACCCGGCAAAGCTAGTCGGAATCATCCGGCTCTGCCGCACTCAACCCTGCTGCCCGATCACAGAAGTTCTGGATATCTCTCAAAGCCAACTGACTGAGGCCAAGTTCCTCACACAACAGCAAGTCTATCTTGGACGTGATATGTCGACATTTCAACATGTTGAAGTTCGCTGTTGTCTGCCCCATCATAACGCTAAAGAAGACGTGCTTAGACATCTCCTTCTGAAGCTCGTGAGCCAGCTCCGATAGTCGGGAGCGACACTCTTGGCGGACTGCTCCGATCGCCAGTGGAATCCCTGTCAGTAGCCGTCGCGTGACATGAAAACTGTCCCCATATAGGAGCCAGAACCAGAAGGCGAAACTACTGTTCAGGATAGCCACATGCTGCCATGCGAGCTCCTCACTACCGAACAGCATAGGCTTAAACCCTGTCAGATTCACTGGGTGACCAGAGGGCGTTACCGATGAGGGCAACGCCTTCGTGACCACTAGCCAGCGATAGGCGACTCCAAAGAAGTAAACCGTCCTGTTTTCCAATTCCATCTGTGGGAGCTCTTGCCGTCTCTTCGTTCTTAGGATGGAGTCCTCGACGCGCGAGCCAAGCAACAGTAACCGGCGCAGTACATCTACCTGCAAGTCACTTCCGATCTTAGGGATACCAAGGTCCAGGATTAGATCGGTACATTCGAAGGACTGCAAGCGGTCAAACAGCTGAGGCCGTTCGTTCGGCAGCCACCTGAGTAGCGGACCACTTGCGAAATGCAATCCAGACTGAACTAGGCCGCCCACAACTATGGAAGTGCGCTGTTGGACTTTGGGAAATAAAGACTGGGGCCGTTTATCAAATGAGCATATTCTCCAGGACAGGTTCTCCTGCAAGAGCATCGCACGCAATGAAGCCAGTCGATTGCTGAAAGTTATGGACAGCGGCACTATGAATCCTAGTGAACCACTTGGCCGGCGTACCAAGTTGAGCGCTCGCTCGAGGAATAGCGCATATACATCGCCGCACTCATATGCCTTATAGCTCTCCCGGGCGAACCTGCCAAATGCTTCGTCTGGATAGCCGGCATACGGAGGATTGCCGAGCACAATGGAGAATCCCTTGTCGACACTGCAAAATGCCTCAGGAAACTCCAATTCCCAGTGAAACCAGTGGTTGCTTCTACAATGTGCCAACAGATTCATCAGCGGCGTTCTCAGTGTACTCCATGAACCCGCGTCAAGGACGGCAGCGCCAAGTCTCGCATAAGTCGACTCATCCACGCTGCAGCCGAAGAGAACGCCCGTATGCAGGTCCAGCAATTCGCGGTATGGCTGCAGCTTCGGGTAAACTTCCTCCTCGAATATGCGGGACTTCTCCCTGACCTCATCTACATCGTCACTGCTTCTGGCGTATATTCTGCTGTAGCCGGCGAGTATTTCGCCTAATTGTAGTTGAAACCTCTCGAGTGGTAGGGTGAAAGCCCTACGGCTTTCTCGTTTTGCTAGAGGATAGACACCGATGTCGCCTGTCCATGCACCAACAAGGCTATTCCCCCATCGCAAGTGATGATCCAAGAAAGTCAGAGGCTTGCCCTTTGCTGTTGTAGTCATCCATAGGCATAGCTTGGCCAACTCCACCGCCAGCTCATTCAGATCGACACCGAAGATGCAGCGCTCGGCCACGCGCCGCTTCCAAGTGGCCACATCGGTGTCGATCTCTGGGTTCTCCCAGGGCGTTTCGTTCAGCACGTCGACGATGAAGTTGGCCACGGCGTGGGTGGCATTGACCAGAAAGTGCCCCGACCCCATAGCCGGGTCCAGGATCTTCAGATGAAGGACCTTGTCCCGCACAAACCCCAGGAACTGATCATCGATGGCCTCCTGGATTTGACGATGGGCAGGCACATCAGGAGGGGTATCGGCCAGGTCGGCCAACTGCCTTTCGATCCGTTGCTGGGCATAGAACTCGGCCTTGAGCTCGGCCAGTTTCTCCCCAACGGTATTGCGCACGATGTAGTCCACCACGTCTTCTGGGGTATAGTACGAGCCGGTTGCCTTGCGCTCCCCCGCCGTCTCGGAAAAGTAGACGTCCCCTATCTGCAGCACCGTTTCGCCGGCGCGCACCTTGCCGGCCGCGGAATAGGCCAGGTACTGTGTCCTCTTCTGGTTAGTCCGCACGACGCGCGGTTCATCCTCGACGACAAAGAGATTGTACTCCAGCAAGCCTTCGTAGAGGCTGCCGAGGTGACGAACCGACAGATCGCGGTAGTCGATGGGTTGCGGTTCACGATCCTGGTCGTAGGACTTGCCTCGCGCCGGGATTGTGCACAAGCGAATCAGGGCACTCTGCAGGTAGTCGTTGCGAATACGGTGGCGGGTCAGGAAGGGACGCCGCCCTGGATCGAAGAGCCCCCCGTTGTAGGCAGGCACGCCGGCCATCGGCTTGCCCTGGTCGATGAGCGCAAAAAGGGCCTGCAAGTGGCCCCAGATGGCATAGGCATCGGCGTAGCGCAGGCCGAGGCGGTGGTTCTCGCGGATCCTGACCAGCAGCTCCTCGAGACAGACTTCTCGGTAGGCGTCGTTGTCGAGCGGCAGCAGGCCGCGCGCCTCGGCATAGAGCACAAAGAGCAGTCGGTAGACAAGGAACAGAGCGTTCTTGTAGATCTCCTTGCGCGTCTCCGGCGCGGTCACATCTTCGCCTGCTTCGCGGCAGCTTTCCACCAGCCCTTGACAGAGCTGGCGGGCAATCTCCTCCACGTGGGCCGACAGGTGATCCTCGATGATCTCGGTCGCCTTGTCGGACTGCTCCTTGTATTGGTCCAGGCGCTGCCGGCCACCCTCGCGGGCAAAGGCCGCTCGGTTGAAGAAGCGGTGAAAGACGATATAGTCCTGGATGTTGTCGGTGAGGATGATCTCTTCCAAGTCTACGTGGATGAAGGAATCCGTGGGCGAGAGCTCCTTGCGGTGGAACAACCGCCACTGCCTGCTGTTGGTCAGCACCCCCCAGTCCAGGTTGTGCTGACGCAAGAGGCGCAGCAGCTGCAGGGCATAGTTCCGCCCTTTGGGAATCATGCCTGTCGCGGCATCACGTCCTTCGATGTGCGCCGAGTAAGGCAGCACAAGGCACAATCCGGAGCGATCTTCTTTGGCCCAGTCGCCATACAGGAAGAAGGCGCGGCTATCGGCCTCGCAAGGGCCGTAAGTGGTCTCCAGATAGGCCAGGATTTGCTCGACGACCTTGGAGCGCAATTGGGCGACATCGTCGGGATGGATAGGAGCGGCCGGAGTCCATGGCCGGCCGGCGCCTGCAGGCGGCGGCATATAGTACTGCCAGGTGTCGCGGATCGTGCTCAGTGTGGCCCGCAGGTTTTCCAGATCAGCCGTCTCGCGGCGGATCTGCCGGAAGAAGATCTCGGAGAAAAGAAGATGGTTGTAGACGGTCATCGGTCTTCTTTCTGACTGCTGGCTGGGCGCACCAAAGGCATTTTTCGGAGCCCTCGTTGCAGGGTGTTGCTGAGTTACTCTGAAGCAACAGACCCGCCGAACTTGACATCGGCGGGCCCATGTGCTACATGATGTTTGTCAGGGCGTCGCCCGCCTTGGCCGTGCCCCGGGCTCCGCGAAAGCCGCGGGGTCTTTCCATGTAGTATTCTATCACAGGAAGCGCTCTGCGCGCAACTTCGATGACCGGCTGCCCACGGTCCGATCCTGCCATCTGTCCCACTCCCCGAGGGGCCCGCGCCGCCTGGTCGCAAGGCCGGCCGGGTGGGGAAGGGACCGTTCCCATGCCGCTGCCTTCTCCCCGGTGCGAGGCTCACCGAGGGCAGCGGTCTTGCTTTCCCCGGGGTCCCCTTCCCCGAGAGAGCCTTTTCCGCCGTTCCTGGTATCATGGGCTTGCCCTTTATCCCGACCTGGTGCGCTTCGGAGTGTTGAATGGGCTGTCATTCCCGCGCCGGGCCGGGTGGCACCGGGTCCATGCGACCTCGTGCCGGCCGGATATTCCGGAGGAAGTGCAATGCGCATCTGTGACGTTTTGACCGAGTTTCTCTTGGACGGCAAGGCGGGCGGATTCAGCCCCAAAACGCTGGACGTCTATGCCTACAACCTGCAGGCTCTGCTGGCGCACCTCGAACAACAGGGCGTGCGGAGCCTGGAGGAATTGCTCCCCCACCACCTTCGCGGTTTCCTGGCCGGCCTGCAGGATCGCGGCCTCTCCCCCTGGACCGTGGATCAGTTCTACCGTTCCATCAAGACGTTCCTGCGGTGGTCCATCCGGCAGGGATACGCGACGACCAACCCCTTGGAACAGGTGCGGCGGCCCCGGCTGCCCCGGCGCCTCGTTCCGCGGCTCTCCCTGGAGCAGGTCCAGGCCCTGCTCCAGGCCGTGGCCAATCATCCCCTCTTCTCCGAGCGCAACCTGGCCATCGTGCTGCTGCTGGTGGACTCGGGCTTGCGAGCGGGCGAAGTGGTCTACCTGAACGTGGACGACGTGCAGGGCGCCTTGCTCCGCGTAGTCGGCAAGGGGAACAAGGAGCGCTGGGTCCCCCTGGGCAAGGCTTCCCAGGACGCCATCGCCGCCTACCTGCGCGTGCGTGACGACTGTGACTGCCCGGCGCTCTTTCTCTCCCGTAAGGGCCGCCGCTTCACCCTGAGCGGCGTGCACCAGCTGCTGTGGAAGCTGCGCCACGAGCTGGGCGTCGACCGGCTCTACCCGCACCTGCTGCGCCACACCTTTGCCAACCTGTACCTTCGTTCCGATGGCGACCTGCGGTCGCTCCAACTGATCCTGGGACACGCCGATGTCCAGACGACAGCGATGATCTATACCGACCCCGACATCCGCGATCTCCAGACCAAGCATCACCGGCACTCGCCGTTGAGCCAGATTGCGTGACACACGGGCTCGCTACCGGCCGGCGCAGGACAAGGCTGGGGACAATCGTCCCCAGCCTTTTGCAGGTCGCATTCCTTTTCCCTGCGGGCAGTTAGCGGTTGGCGATTTGGCCTCCATCCCTTTGTTCGGCCTCGTCTCGGTCAAGGGGTTTTCAATGGCGAGGAACTCGCGGGGGCGATACTCAGCCCTCCGTTATCCGGGGTATCCAATCGGACAATAGCTCTTCCGTCTCTACAATCACTACCTCGAAGTCGGGTACGTCCGGGATCAGATGTTGCAGGGACGTTCTCCAGGCCTGCCGAAACCCGACACGCCGGGTCGGCTGGAGAAAATCGTCCACCGAGCTGTATGCGTACCCTTTGTGGCGGCATTTCTGTACCAGGGCCTGCCGGAACGCGGCCCGGTCCAGGTGCTCCCTCTGAAATCGGAGCAAGAACCACGCATCGTACAGGTCGCGCGGGTAGCAGCGCCGCAGTAGGGCCCGCAGCTTCTCGGCCAGCATCTCTTCCAGGCGGTAGGTCAGGACGACGGCCGGCTCTGCCGGCCGGTCGGAGTAAGGATGGTGAATGGGCCTGGCACTGGGGGTAAGGACGAGGTGCTCGTACAGGGTCAGATCGAGCGTGACGCGCGGTTGTGGCCCGCTGCGCCGCCCTCGGGGGCCAGTGTACTCCACGCGCAGTCGGTAAGCCTCTTCGCCGAGCACTTGGCGAGTCTGCTCATGGACTGCCAGGTGCAGCGTGACGCCCGCTTGTTGCTCGATCCAGCGGCATACCGCATCGACCTGCTCCCCGATCTCGTCCGGCGAACTCTCCGCCAACAGGGTGAAATCCAGGTCCTCGGAGAAGCGGTAGGTAGGGAAGTAGACCTTGCGTAAGGCGGTCCCCCCTTTGAACACCCAGTGGTCTCGGATGGCGGCGTGGGATACACCAAAGAGCAGCCAGCCGAGGATATAGTCGCGCTCGACCGTTTCGACACGCACCTGAGATGCAGCGGCCAGGCGGTATAGCTCGTCTCTGCTGATCATGTCAGTGCTCCATCCATCCGGTGAGTTCATCGTCCGGCACATTGACCTGCACTTGCCAGCGCCGACAGCGGCTGCCCGCTGCCGGCCGCGAGGAGGGATCCAGGAGGGCATAGCCAGCCGATCGCTCCTGCTGCCAGGTCGAGAGCAGCTCTCCGGCGGGCAACTGCAGCCGCTCGGCCAAGTACCCCAACCGCTTGAGGATCGCTCGGTTGCCCATTTGCCGGGAGTAGGTCGTCAAGCGGTCCAGATCGAGCCGGTCCTCGGACCAGGCGGTGTGCAGACCCTTGGCCACCTCGACGATTCCGCCGCAGTGTTCGGGGTGGTCCAGGGCATCTACCAGGGTCTTTTCCAAATCGGAGACGGCCACAGCTTGTCCTTCGAGCCAGATCGTCTGTTGGCCAAAGACCTTGTGCGGGCGCAGGGTGACGAAAATGTAGCGCACACCGGCGATCGCCGCGGAGGGGCAGCGTCGGGTCGTGGCGGCAAAGACGGCAGCGGGGATCTGCTCGGTCAGGTTGTGATAGTGCAAGGCCGTCCAGTAGGCGATATAGCTGCCCGGGCACAGGTAGGCGGCCACCAGGAACTCGTGGGCAGCGTACTGGCGTTGCGGGCCGGCCTCTAGGGGAATGATGAGGTAGCGCCCTCGGCCCAGCGCGTACAGCCAGCCCCGCTGGACCAGGTCATGGAGGAGCTTGCGGGTGGTGGCCATGGAACTTCCCATGACCTCGCGGGCCTGGTTTGTGGTGAACAGGCGCTGGCCGCGGCCGGCCAGTGTCACCAGGAGCTGGCTGCTGGTCTTGCCCAGTCCCCCAATCGCGGGCCCTGATATATCCTTTGTCGCCATCGTTACCTCCTATGTAACGATTATAACACGAAATATATCATTGTAGCAAGTCGGCCTATGTTCCCTGGCTGGCCCAGTAGGGTATCTCGCCGGCACGGCGTTGGCAGCCTGCTTCCCAAGCAGGCTGTCGCGGGTTCGAGTCCCGTCTCCCGCTCTAGGGTCCGGCATAGGGCCGGAATGCGTGCCAACCCGGCCACCGGGTTGGCCGCTGTGTTTCCGGAACGGCAAGGAACGCCAGGAGGTCCAGGTGCCGCTTACGCTGCTGCGCATCGAAGAAGCATCGCAGCGCTACCGCCTGCCGCGGGCCACGTTGCAAACGCTCATCCGGGATGGTAAAATCAGGACGGTACGACTCGAAAATGAGGACCTGGTTCCGGATGAGGACGTGGCAATGGTAGCAGGGCAAACCGAAGGGACCCATGGCAACGGCCATTGGATCACGATGGAAGAGGCCGTGGCCCAATACCGCATCGACGAGACTGTGCTCGCGCGGCTGGTCGGCGCCCGCATTATTGCGACCAAGTCGACGGCGGATGACCAACTCCTGTTGGACCCCAATGACGTGAAGGAAGCGGCCGGCCGGCTGGACCGATCCCGGTGGGGGGCTCTAGAAGGAAGGAGAATCCCCCTCAATCGGGCTGCAACAGACTACTCTCTGTCCAGTGCTTCCTTGTCGAGATGGGCTAAGGCCGGCCACATCCGCGTCCTGGATCGAGCGAGTAGCTTGTCGGGCTGCTCCCATCGATCGGCGACCGCATCGAATACAGGCTGGTCTGCCTGGGTCCGGCCAGGCATGGCCAGACCGCGTTGTTGTTCAGACCATATCCGTCCTGCCCCCCCCACGGGGTTCTCTCTTTAGCGGCCGGCTGAACGAGCGTGCGTGAGCGCACAACACAAGGAGGTGTGTCGTGAGCCAGCGGAAGCCTTCGTTTCTGGCTGTCCATACAACGGCGTGGAGCAGCGTAACGTGTAGCCGGGGCGGGTTCCTGGGAATCACAGTGGCACTCGTCCTGTTGGCCCTTGCCGCTGGGTGGCCGCTCCTTTTCCACCCGCCAGTGCAGGCCGCGCCTGGAGTCCTCTACGTGGCCCCTGGCGGAAGTTGCGGCGGGGTGACCCCGTGCTTCGGCACGGTGCAGGAGGCGATCGACGCCGCCGTGGGGGGGGACGAAATCCGCGTCGCCGCGGGGACCTACCTTGGCGTCAACGACCAGGGCGGATTGGCGCAGGCCGTCTACATCGCCAAGAGCCTGACCATCCGCGGAGGCTACACCACCACCAACTGGAACACCCCCGACCCCGAGACCAACACCACGGAGCTGAACGCGATGACCCTGGGGCGCGTCGTCTACATCACTGGCGCCGCCACCAAGGTGACCCTGGAAGGTCTCCACCTGACGTACGGCGACTCCACCGGACTGGGCGGCTCCGCTTCCGGTTACGACGCCGGGGGCGGCGTGTACGTCCTGGACGCCAGCGTCGCACTCCGCCACTGCTGGATCACGCAGGGCAACGCTCCCTCCAACGGCTATGGGGGCGGGCTGTACATCCGGAACGGAGTGCTGAACATGGCCGCGGCCATCCTGGAGACGAACGCGGCCGGCCACGGGGGCGCGCTGTACCTGTCGGGCTCGCAGACGCAGATCGGCGAGGCCAGCCAGTTCCGGGACAACCGCACGACGACGGTGAACGGCGAGGGAGCGGCGATCGCCGTGGCCGGCACGGGAGCCTTCACCTTTACGGACAGCCTCCTCGAGAACAATGAGGCCGACGCCGGCGCGCCGCTCGCCGGCGCCTTGAATATTGCCGCCGGGACATTCCGCATCGAGAACAGCGTGTTCAGCAGCACGGTCGACACCCATGGCATCGTCCTGACCGGAGACGGCGTGCTGCGCAACAGCCTGGTCCACGGCAGCGACTTTGTGGGGGTCGTCGTCGGGGAGGGCATGATCGTGTTGGCAGGGAACGAGATTCGCTACAGCGGCGGCCATGATACCGGGTTTGGCGGCGGGATCCGGATCCAGCCCGTCACGGCCGGCCAGGTTACGCTCGTCGGGAACTGGATCCACCACAACCAGGACAACTATGCGAGCTGTCAGGGAGGCGGCGTCTACATCGATGCCGATGCCGGCTCGGTCTCCCTCCAGCACAATATTATTGAAAACAATGCTGCGGGACCCGGGGCGGTATCTTACGGCTTTGGCGGTGGCGTGTACATCGTGGGGGACAACGCCACGCTGCAAGCGAACCTGATCCAAAACAACACAGCAGTCGGGATCATCGACCCCGGGAATCACGCCCTGGGGGGCAAAGGAGGCGGCCTGTACCTCTCGGGCGACCCCACGCTGATCAACAACATGATCACCGGCAACAGCGGCCGGTTCGGGGGCTCGGGCCTCTACCTCTACGGTTCCAGCCCTTACCTCTACCACAACACCATTGCCGAAAACCACTACGGCACGGACGGCGAGCAGAGCGGCCTGTACGTCGTCGAGACCTCGGCCGGCGAGCGCTCCCAGGTGCGGCTGTACAACACCGTGATCGTCAGCCAGGGGGTAGGAATCTATGCCAAGGGGGATGAGGTGGCCAACATCGTCGTCGTCGACGGCATCCTGTGGTCGGACAACATCAGCAACACCTGGGGCACGGGGACCTTTTTCCTGTCGCACCAGTACACCGGCGCGCCGGCCTTTGTCGACCCGCTCAACGGCGACTATCACATTACCGCGGGCTCGGCCGCGCTCAACCGGGGCGTCAGCACCGCCACCGCGCTCGACATCGACGATGAGCCGCGCTTCGGCATCGCCGACCTGGGCGCCGATGAATACTGGGCCCCCGGTGCGCTCAAGCGAGTCTACCTGCCAATCGTGCTGAAAAGCTACGGGCCCTAGCAGCGAACACGCTCTGACGGGTACCCTCAACAACGAAAACGTCGACCGGGCACGGGATACCTTGTCGATTCATAAAGAACAGGCGGAAGCGCTGTGCTTGTCCCTGACGTATCCCACCTGATGCTTCTGCCTGCGCTGGGCTGCCCGGCGGAATGCCGTTACTGCTTCGGTCCTCACCGTGGCCGCGCCACGATGTCCCGCGAGACACTGGAGACAAACATCCGCTGGCAGAAACAGATAGGCGGAAGCGCCCCGCTAGGGGTCACCTTTCACGGCGGCGAGCCCCTGGTTCCCGGCGCTGCCTTCTTCCGCGCTGCCCTGCCCCGCCTCCGTGACGGGCTAGCGCCAAGACCGGTCCGATTTGCCGTCCAGAGCACAGTTGGTCCTTTTGACTATGAATGACGATATTGCCGCGGCCTACCTGGCTACTTGCAGGACAGGCCAAGCTGTGGCAAAATGCCTGTTGCGGGTCCATAGCTTTCCACCTCCTGTCAGCGCAGGTTTTGGCGGAAGTCTATCAGGACCCGCTCCCTTTGTCCAGATCAGCACCAACCAAGTTTGAGCGCACAGCTACCGAATGGTGAAGCAAAGCCTGGGAAACTGCGGTAATTGGACCGGTATCCCCCTGGGGCTACTTCTAAACGCCGCGAACATAAGCACCGGCGGCCAATCCATCGAGCATTCAGCGTAACCGTTGTGCAGCGTGAATTGCAGCCCGACCCCTTGGAACAACTGGCGCAGTTCACGCCGGCTCATTTCTGGGACCCGTTCCCGGAACAGTGACGCCAGGGCCTCCGCATCCGCCGGGTCGAGCGACCGGGCGGAGTTTCTTTCCGGCACCAGGGCCAGCTCCGTCCGCAATTGCCGCACCTGGGCCTCTTTCTCCTGGATCAGCGCCAGCAGCGTTTCGCTGTGACCGGTGCGGGCGACCGCCTGGGCCAGGTTGCCCAGCTCGTCCTGCAGCACGGCGATCTGCGCCAGCAGCGTGCTCCGGGCAGCGTTGTGAACCTGGTACGTCGCCTCCAGCGCGGCGTTGGCCTCGGCAATGGCTCCGACGATGTGTTTGGCGGTGAAATGGGGGGTTAGCGCCTTGATCATCGCTTTCTCCAACATCAGGCCGCCCACCCAACGGCTGGCGGTGCACTTGTGCGCTTTCAGGTCGGTACATACGTAGCTGTAGGAGCCGAACGACCGGGCCTCTTCGTCGGCGCCGCAGTTGGGACAGGTCTCGCCGCTGTGCTGCCAGGGCGCGCCGCAGGCCAGGCAGCGGCGGTTGCGGCCGTCGCTGTGCACCTCGATGGGCGCGCCGCAGGCACAGTTGCCCAGGTGGGAAAGCGGATAGCTGCTCCCCGTGATCCGCGGATGCTCGTCACGGGGTTGGCGACACTGGAGCCATTCCCGCACGGTCACGTACGGGGGGATGACCGGGGGAAGATCGATGCAGTCGAGAATGCCGCGTCCTTTATAGTTCAGGTGCCAGACCGGGAACCCGCAATAGGCCAGGTTGCCAAAGAACTCGCAGAGCCGGGCCGGCTCGTATTCAAAACCGGTCACCCTGGCGATCTGACTGTAACTTGCCCTATGACGAGTACCAGTTTGTCGCACAAGTATTCTACCGCGTCCGGCCGGCTTCCGTCAACCGGGTGCGCGCAGCCGCCCGCATCCACCTGGAACGGCTGCCGGGTTACGCGCCGGAACTGAATCCCGACGAGGGCATCTGGCGCTACCTGAAGCGAGTTGAGTTGCGGAATCTGGCCTGTCGTGACCTGTCTCATCTGCGTGTTGAGCTGTGTAAGGCGACTCCGCCTGCGGAATAAGCCGGACATCATCAAAGGCTGCATTCGGCAGCCAGGGTACATTTAGAAAGATATGCAGAGATCAGTAGTGCGACCAGGTTCGACAAACCATTTTCCCCACCGTGAACGACGGCTTTGATGTGGTGCATGACGAGATGGCGGAGGCGGGTCTCCGGCCCACCGTCCTCCTCCGTTCAGCCATCGGGCCACCGGCAGGTGAAGTTGTCGCGCACCAGGGCGCGCATCCGCTGCTTGTGCCATTCGTCCCCAGAACGCTGTTTGCTGGATGCTCGGGTCATTGTGTTCTCCTTTGGGCTGGTAGTTTGTCCGCCCCAAGACCGCCGGCCGGCGGGGGTGGGGTGGATGGGTAGGGAGCTCCGGGCAAGGGCCTGTCCCTTGCCGCGGAGCGCCGGCCGGCAGTAGGAGAGAGGGTAAGAGGGTGGGGTAGGAGTTTGGGGTCGAGAAGGGAGGGTAGATGTTCCTTTTTTTGACTTGGGTTTGTCAGTATGGTAAAATGACCGCAACAAGAGGAAACCCCGCGGCTTTGACGGAGCCCGGGGCGCGGTCAAGGCAAGCGGGTACCCTGACAAAGACACTTTAGCACACCCGCCCGCCGCCGTCAAGTGGCGGACTCTGTTTTATGAGCACGACAAGGGCCATTACGATGCATGGCGGTATCTATCTACTCCAAAGCGACGACCAACTCCAGGAATTGATCGAGCAGCCCTACGAGTCCGAACGGCTGCTGCAGCAACTGCTGGCCAGATACCCCCACCTGCTGGCGGGAAAACAGATCGACCCGGCCAGTCCCCGCCGGTGGCTGTTGGTATCGCGCGAGGCAGCGCTGCCGAGCGAGGAAGGTGGGGGCGGGACCTTTGCCGTAGATCACCTCTTTTTGGACCAGGACGGCACCCCCACCCTGGTGGAAGTCAAGCGCAGCAGCGACACCCGCATCCGTCGTGAGCTTGTCGGGCAGATGCTGGACTATGCCGCCAATGCGGTGGCCTACTGGCCTATCGAGACCGTCCGGGCCCTCTTCGAGGCCCGCTGCCAGGCGGAAGGCCTGGACGTTGAGCAGGTCCTGAGTGAATTCCTGGAACCAGAGACCGAGATAGAAACGTTCTGGCAGCAGGTGAACACCAACCTGCGCATTGGCCGCATCCGGATGCTCTTTGTGGCCGACGAAGTCCCGCCCGAGCTGCAACGCATCGTCGAGTTTCTGAACGAACAGTTGAGCCAGGCAGAAATGCTGGCCGTCGAGATCAAGCAGTATGTCGGGCAGGGGCTGCGGAGCCTCGTGCCGCGGGTCATCGGACAGACCGCCGGGGCCCAACAGAAAAGGGCGGGGGCGGCAGGCCCTGCGGTGAACTGGGATGAGCCTTCGTTCTTCCAGGAATTGGCCAGGACCAACCCCAATGGGGTTGGTGGGGCGCGGGCGCTTCTCGAGTGGGCCAAGTCCAAAACTACACGGGTATGGTGGGGGCATGGCAAAAGGACCGGCTCGTTTGTGCCCGTCCTAAACCACCAGGGGCGCGATCATCAGCTCTTTGCCGTTTGGACATCCGGCACTATCGAGATCTATTTCCAATGGTACCAGTACAAACCGCCCTTCGACTCCGAGGAGAAGCGCCGGATGCTCCTGGATCGGCTCAATGCTATTCCGGGGGTAATGCTCCCCAACGAGGTAATTGCCCGGCGGCCCAATATACCTTTGGCCCTGGTGCAGGACGAGGCCGCACTTCGACAGATGCTCGAAACCTGGGACTGGGTTCGCGAGGAGATTTCGGCTACTTGATACGCTCAAGGAGGGTGAGTGATGGAGACCCATAATGTGGGCCGAAACGGACAAATCAGACAAAAAACGAACAATGTTCATTCTGGATGATCGGATCAGGAGGAGTTTATGGCGGCACAGCTCTATCCGTTGCTCTTCTCCGAGCACTTTCTCCGGCACCGCCTGGCCCAACGCTACCATCAAGACCTGGAGTCGCTTCGTCCCCGCGCCCAATCGTCCTGGGATGCCCTCCTGAAACGGTGGGATAAGGAAAGGCACGTCCTGGCCCAACTCTCAGAGTCCGACCTGGAAAAGCGCTGGGTATACCCGCTGCTCGATGACCTGTGGCCGGATTCTCTGCTGTCCCAGGCCCAACAGTCTGGCGACCGGCCCGATTTCACCTTTTACAAGAGCCCGCAGGACCGCGACGCCGCCGGCCAACCAGGCGCAGACCCCTTTGCCCAGGCCGTGGCCCTGGGCGAGGTGGAAAGCTGGGACACCGACCTGGACAAGGTCAAGGGCAAGGAATCGCCTCACGGCCAGATCCGCCGCTACATCGGCAATCTGCTGCCCCAGTGGGGACTGCTGACCAACGGACGGCTGTGGCGGCTTTACGCCCAGAATGTCCGCACCGCCGACAAGTCGTTTGTCACCTTTGACCTGGTGGAAATGATCAAGCAGCAGGAATTTGAGACCTTCCTGCGCTTTTTCTTCCTCTTTGAGCAGCAAGCTATTCTCTCCAAACGGCTGGACCTCATCCAGGAAGAGAGCAACCGCTTCGTCGTCGGCGTCGGCGAGGCGCTGCGCCGGCAGGTCTTTGCCGCTCTCGAGGCCATCGTCAACGGCTGGGCCGGCCTGGACCCGGCCCTGGCCCAGGACGAGGCCGGCCGCAAGCGCCTCTACGACAGCGGCGTGATCTATCTCTACCGGCTGCTCTTTCTCCTCTACGCCGAGAGCCGCGACCTGCTGCCCCTGGAGAATGCCGTCTACCGCCGGGAGTACAGCCTGGCCCACCTGCTCGACATGCTGGAGGAGGACCAACCGCTGGACACAGCCTACCCCGCCGGCACCCTGCTGGCCGACGAGCTGGCCGACCTCTTTGCCCACCTGAACCGCGGCCGGCCGGAGGCCGGCATCGCGGCCTACAACGGCGGCCTCTTTCGACCCACCGGCATCCCCGGCCTGGAGGCGCCCTTGGTGGACGACGCCAACCGTCGGCTGCCCAACAGCGCCCTCGGCGCCGTCCTGCGCGCCCTGGCGTACGCCGACGGCGAGCGGGTGGACTACTATGACCTGCGCGTCCAGCAGCTCGGGACGATCTACGAGGGGCTGCTGGAGCACCACCTGGAATGGGCCAACGGCCGGCTCGTGCCGGTCTACGACCGGGGCGAGCGCAAGGTCCTGGGCGGCTTTTACACCCCTGACGAAGTGGTCGCCTACATCGTCCAGCAGACGCTGGAACCCCTGGTGCGGCAATCCTCCGGCAAGTATCGCTCGGTGGAAGAGATTATGGGTCTGCGCGTCCTGGATCCCGCGATGGGCTCGGGCCATTTCCTGGTCGGCGCCCTCGAATACCTGGCCGAGGCCGCCGCTCGCGCTGCACTCCAGGCCCACAATATTGCTGATACGGTCGTGCCGGATACCACCTGGTACAAGCGCGCGATCGCCGAACGCTGTCTCTACGGGGTGGATCTGAATCCGCTGGCCGTGGAGTTGGCGAAGCTTTCCCTCTGGCTGGCTACCGCCGACCGGGGCAAGCCGCTGTCGTTCCTGGATCACCACTTCAAATGCGGCAACAGCCTGGTGGGGGCCTGGGTGCGCGACCTGGGCCATCCGCCGCGGCTCAAGGGCAAACAACAGCAGCAGGTGCTGGCCGGCCAGATGAGCCTTTTCGAAACCCACCTGGACGCGCTCCTGCCGACGATGATGGGCGAGGTAATCAAAATCCTCGAGCAGCCCTCGGACAACCTGGCCCAGGTGCAGGAAAAGGCTGCCGCGAACCAGGCCGTTGAGGACCTGCGCGCGCCCTTCCTGGCCGTGGCGCATGCCTGGACGGCGGCCTCTTTCGGGCTGGATGTGGCCGCCTCTTACGACCACCTGCTCAATCTGCTGCCGAAGCCGGACGCGCTCCTGGCCGAACCGCTCGCGCAGGAGGCCGGCGCCCTGGCCCGGCAGCACACCTTTTTCCACTGGGAACTGGCCTTTCCCGACGCCTTCTACCAGGTCGTGCAGGGCGGCGCGCAGCGCCGGCCGGACGCCGGCTTTCACGCCGTCGTCGGCAACCCACCATACGTGCGGCAGGAGCTGCTCGGCCCCTACAAGCCCTTTTTCCAGGGCCAGTACGAAACGTACCAGGGCACGGCCGATCTCTACGTCTATTTCTTTGAGCGCGCGCTGAACCTGCTGGCGGCCAACGGCCGGCTCGGCTATATCGGCAGCAACTCCTGGCTGCGCACCCGCTACGCCACGCCCCTGCGCCGATACCTGCGGACCCGGGTCACGGTGGAGCGGCTTGTCGACCTGGGGGACAACCGCGTCTTTGCCGACGCGCCCGACGTCTACACCGCCATTGCCTTGCTGCGCCGGGCGGTGCCCCCGGCCGATCACGACGCCCAGGTCGCCGTCTTTGCCCGGGGCGAGGTCATTGACCTTTCTCCGGCGGCCCTGGCCCCGCGTTGGATCACCGTGGACATCCACGACCAGCCCGACGCCGGCTGGCGGCTGGAGAAGGGGACATCCCGGAGTCTGGGGCAGAAGATTCTGGCGGCCGGGAAACCCCTGGCCGAGGTTGTCGGAGGGCAGATCTACCGGGGTGTGCTCACCGGCCTCAACGAGGCGTTCATCGTGGACCAGGCCACCCGCGACCGGCTGGCGCAGCAGGATCCGACCTGCGCCGCGCTGCTCAAGCCCCTGGTGAACGGCGAGGACGTGCGGCCGTGGTACGTGGAGGACGAAGGGCGCTACCTCATCGCGATCCCTGACGGTTGGACCCGCAGTACAGCACAGCAGGCGTTCGCCGACGAGGCGGCGGCCTGGCAGTGGTTTGGCCAGCGTCATCCGGCCCTGGTCCAGCACCTGACGCCCTTTGCCGACCGCGCCCGCGCGCGAACCGACCAGGGCGAGTATTGGTGGGAGCTGCGGCCCTGCGCCTATTGGGGCCTCTTCGAGCAGCCCAAGATCCTCTGGCCGGAGATGTCCAAGTACCCCCGCTTTGCCCTGGCCGACGCCGGCGTCGTCGGGAACAAGACCACCTTCATGATCCCGGCCGCGGACTATTACCTGTTGGGCATCTTGATGAGCCGGCCGGCCTGGTTTGCCGTCCAGACCATCTGCCAGCCCATCGGCGAGCGCGGGGGCTTACTGCGATACATGCTCTCTGAGCAGTTCATGGAACATCTCCCCATCCCCGACGCGCCGGACGCCGAGCGCCAGGTCGTGGCCGCCCTGGCCCAGAAGCTGACCGACCTCTCCCGGCAGCGCTACCAGGTTCGCCGCGCCACCGGCCACCGCATCCAGGTGGACCTGTTGCCGCAAGGAGTCCGACTGAACCAGAAACTCGGCCGCTGGTGGGAACTGGACTTTACCGCCTTCCGGACCGAGGTGAAGAAGTGTGGGGGGCAAGATATCCCCGTGCCCGAGCGGGCCCAGTGGGAGCACTATCTCCAGACGCAGGCGCAGGAGTACCTGCGGCTGCGGGGAGACATCGTGACCGCGGCGGAAGCGTTGGACCAGCAGGTCTATGACCTGTATGGGCTGGGGCCGGCCGAGATCGACCTGGTGAAGAAAGCGACCGGGTATGGGTATGGGGAAATATAAGACCATGCCTCGGAATGTTGAGGAGCGAGGGTACGGCAAGAAGCCCCTGCCGCAAAAAAGAGAAACGCCCTGATGGGCGCTCTCCCGATGGCCCAAGGCCATCCACCTCCACCAAATGGATTAACTATACTATACCATGTTCGTGGCTGCGTGTCAACAACTTTTTCGGGTATTGTGTTCAGGAGGGAATCGCCTATGTCGGGCAACGTGTTTGTTTCCATCGACCGCGAGATCACCTCTCCCGATGAGGACATCCTCGGCTGGACGCCGCAGGCGCAGCGCCTGGCCGCCTTCCTGGGGCTGCCCGGCCGGCCCACGCCCCTCACCCTGGGCGTCCAGGGCGACTGGGGCAGCGGCAAGACGAGCTTCCTGAACCTCGTGCTGGCCCACCTGGGACAGGGGCAGTCCCCGGTCGAACCGACCAAAGAAGCGCCCCTGGCCGATCGACTGCTCCGCTATCGTTTCGCGCCGGGGGATCACGTCAAGGCCCTCAGCCATTTTCCGCCCTCCACTATCTATCTGGTGCGCTTCGACTCCTGGGTCTTTACGCAGAGCGAGTGGCCGGCGGACTATCTCTTCCCCATCTACGTCACCCAGGTGATCCGCGACTACCTGGTGGCCACGAAACAGATCAAGGCCGACGGCCCCGAAACCGGCCTGCTGCGGTGGATGGCGCGCGTCTTACCCAAGGTGGGAGCGGGTGTAGCCGCCGCCGGCGGGGCCGCGGCCGGCTTTGTGCTCCCCGGCATCGGCATCCCGATGGCGCTGCTCTGCCAGGTGGCCGGCAGCGGCATCGAGGACCTGGCCGAAAAGATGGGGGCGGCCCCGCCGCCCGATCGCCTCACCGCCGAGCTGGTGGGTTTCAAGCCGGGCTTCCAGACGATGGTGGACGGTCTGCTGAAGCCCAGCCCGGAACAGAAAACCTTTCTTCCCCAACTACGCGACGCCCATTACAACCGCCTGCTGATTCTCGTGGACGACCTGGACCGGGTGCCGCCGCTGACCGCGGTCAACATCACCGAAAAGATCAAGCTGTTCATGGACGTTCCCGGCTGCGTCTTTATCCTGGCCGCCGATTTGCAGGTCATCCGGCAGGGCCTCAAGATCAAGTTGGGTGAGACCATCACCGAAGAAGAAGGCAAGAACTACCTGGACAAGATCGTCAAAATCCAATACCAGGTGCCACAGGTTCCCCGCGACCGGGTCGGGGAGATTGCCCGCTTGCACGACCGCTTTGCCAACGCCTTGACCGCCTTGCAGGATAAAGAGGGTGACCAGGTTGATGAATTGCTCCTCCTCTTCCCGGCGATTGCCGGCAACCCCCGCAACCTGAAGCGCGTGCTCAACAACCTGGCCTTTACCTTGGACCTGGTCTATGGGCCCGACAAGAAACCGCCGGACGGCAGCACGACCCTCCGACTGCTCGCTCTCACTCTCCTGCATCAATACGACGCCGAAGCGGCACGGAACTTTTACCACTGGCTGGCCCGGCAGCCATCTGGACAGCAGGCACTGGATACGAGCCTGGTGGACGGATTGGCCGGGTCCCTGCAACATGCCGAAGAAGAGGACGAAGGTCTGCGCGATTTCGCGACCCTCGCGGGCAAGCTCGGCTACACCATCCACGACTGGCGGGGAGCCTTTTCGCTCTCTACCCTCACCGCGGTGCGCGAGGGATAACACCCCCGCGGATGATCGCGGAGATTTGACAGGAGGAAAACCAATGGCCACCACCGGCGAAATCTTCAAGGACATCCGGCCGCCGCAGGCCCCGATCTATGAGGTCTTTGGTCGGAAACCTGCTCGCTACGATCCGCACTTTATCCTGGACGAGCGGATAGCCTCTGCCATGGGCTGATGAGCACGACGAGGAGCCGCAGTGCCTCGAGGCGGAGCATGGCCCAACTGTCGCTGATCTCGTGGAACGTGGCCAGCCGGGTGACCCGGTTGGCCGAACAGATCGCCTTCCTCGCCGGGCAGGCGCCCGACCTGGTCGCCCTGCAAGAGGTCCGCGCCCACACGGTGCCGGTCTGGCGCGCAGGGCTCCGGGAGGCTGGCCTGCCCTACACCGTGGACAGCTTTGCCCTCGCCGCCGACCCCACCCGCCTCACCGGTTCCCGGCGCTACGGCGAACTGCTCGCCGCCCGCTGGCCTCTTACCCCACTCGACCCCGGCGAGTTTCCCGTACCCTGGCCGGAGCGGGTCCTTTCAGCGATGCTGGCCGGCCCCTGGGGCGAGATCGAGGTCCACACGGCCCACATCCCCTGCGGGGCCTCGCACGGTATGCTCAAAGTGGAGACTATCGAAGGCATCTACCGGCGTCTGGCGCGGCCGGCCGGGTGTCTCCGTATCCTCTGCGGCGACCTCAACACGCCGCAGGCCGAGACACCCGACGGGCAGATTGCCACCTGGGGCCAGGACCTGGCACCCGACGGCGCGCCGCTGCCGCCGCCACCGGCCTGGGAGCGCTGGGACAGTGCTGAGCGCAGCGTGCTGGCCGGTCTGGCCGCCTTCGATCTACCCGACGCCTTCCGCGCCGTCAACGGGTACGGCGTGGCGGACTACTCCTGGTTCCTGTGGCGCAAGGGGCGCTGCATCGCCCGCCGCCGCTTCGACCACATCTTTGCCGCGCCCGTGTTGAACGCCGCGATGTGCCGCTACATCCAGGTGCCGCGCGAGCAGGGGCTGAGCGACCACGCGCCGATCGCGGCGCACTTTCGGCCCGATTGTCCGGCCGGACAGAGATCGACGTGAGGTGAGGATATGCCGACACCGCACCTGGCCCAACTGGCCGAACTCATCAAAACCAGGAACGCCGTGGATCAAGAGATCGCCGCCCTGATCGGCCGGCCGGCCCACGCCGGCCACGTGGGTGAATACATCGCTGCGGCCGTATTTGACATCGCGCTGGAGTCATCCGCGGCCCACAAAGGCAGTGATGGGCGCTTCACAACCGGGCCGCTGGCCGGCCGGCGCGTAAACGTCAAGTGGTATACCCACCACGCCGGCCTGCTCGACGTCAACCCGCGGGCCCTGCCCAACGACTACCTGGTGCTGACCGCCCCGCGAACCGCGGCCGGGTCCTCCCGAGGCGCGGCCCATCCCTGGGTGATCGCCGCGGTGTACCTGTTTGACGCGCGCGAACTCGTCGCCGCGCTGCGCGCGCGGGGGGTCAAACTGGGCATCGCCGCCAGCGTCACGCGGCCGCTGTGGGACGCGGCCGAACTCTGGCCGGCGCCACGCAACCCGCGTTGGCTCCTGTCAGCGGAACAGGGCACGCTGCTGGCGATGTTCCGGTGACGACGGTGGAGCCGATGCCCGTTCCTGCGGTTCGCCCGCAACAGGAGGTAGATATGTCCGAAAGCAGTCGCCGCCGCGCCCGGAGTTGGCCCTACCCGCGCCATCGGCAATTCGAGGAGCTGCTGCAGCACGCCGCGGCCACCTGGTTCGCAGAGCGGGGCGCGGCCGTGCATCCCCGTTACCACTACATCCTGGCGGAGATAGACCAGTGGCCACAAAACATCATCGACCCGGCCGTCGCTTCCTATATCCGCAGCGAACAGGAGCGCCGGGTAGCGCAGGGTCAGGGATTCCCGCTCCACAAGTATATCCATCACGGCCTGAGCAGCCAGGCCATGCTCTTTAACCTGGTCGGGCCGCTCATCGTGCGCAAGCAGGTGGACGTTCTGGCGCCGGTCTTGGCGCAGCAGGGCCTCACCTGGCCGGCCGGCATCGTGGCGGCCGACCTCGAATACGAGGACCGAACAGTGTTCCATGAGGACGCCGGCCAGCCCACGTCCATCGACCTGGTCTTTCGGGACGGCGACGGGAAGCCCTGCCTGTTCGTCGAGGCCAAGCTGGTGGAAAAGGGGTTCGGAGGCTGCTCGGTGTTCCGGGCCGGCGATTGCGATGGCCGGAACCCGGCCCAGGACTTTTCCCGGTGCTACTTGCATCATCTCGGGCGCCGCTACTGGGTCCTCTTGGAAAAGCACGGGTTCCTGGCCGGCCCGCCGGGGAGCGACAGCATGTGCATCCTGGCGCTGCACTACCAGTTCTTCCGGGAAGTGCTGTTTGCCGTCGAGCACGGCGGCACGTTCGTACTGCTGAGCGACGCGCGGAGCCCGACCTTTGAGTGCCGCGGGCGAAATGGCCAGCGACGGGGGTTGCTCGCCTTTCTGCTGGACCTGGTGCCGGTGCCGCTACACGCACGCGTTGGGCAAATCAGCATCCAGCAGGTTGTGGCCCAACTCAAGGACGCGGGACAATATCCCTGGGTCGGCGATTTCGAAGAAAAGTACGGACTCCGATGCGCATAGACCTTGCCAAGCAGGTTTTCACCACCCCCGAGGTCGAGTTCATCATCGCGCAGCTCGAGCAGGCCGCAGCGCAAGGGCTGGTGGTCCGGCGTGCCGAGAACAATCCCTATCTGTTGACATCCTATATGGGGGTCGAGGGCCACGGCGTCTCGCCCAAGTGGAACGTGAAGGTGTACACTTTCAGTCCCAAGAAACGTGGGCATAGCATTGTCTGCGTGGACCTGCTCGTGCTGGACCAGCTCGTGAACGGCGCCCCAGACTCCCTTACCCCGCCGGACCTCCCGGCGCTGCGGATCGATGACGCCGGGTGGGGATTCCCGCTGTGCGGCGTGATGGTGGGAGTGTCCGACGAGACCACCGTCGAGACGGCCACGGTGCCGGTGGAATACTTCCGGGACGATAGCGCCACGCCTTTTGCCACCAAGCTCTACCTGGAGAAATACGCGGAGCTAGCCGTGCAGCTCCTGGCGCGTTTCGGCGCGACCCCGCAAACGCGGCGCATCGAGATCTGTTCGGGCTATGTGAACCAACCGCTGCGGGGAAAGCTCCGCCAGCTGGGCTACGACGTGCGGGTCGTGGAAATCCGCGGGCTGCTGCAGGAACGGCTCGAGGCCCTCTATCGAGCCTATGTGCGAGTCGAAACTGGGGCCGACATCTACTACGACCCCAAGAACATTGGCAGAACGGAAATCCCCCGCCGCTATCGGGAGAGCCTGGCCTATGGGCAGCGCCATTGTCCCCACTTGATCAAAACCGGCTGGTCGGCTCTTGATGGCCAGGGTTAGTAAAGCGGCGCTATGCCGGCCAGGTGTACCTGGTCCTGGTCACCAGCCGCCCCCCGGACGCCGGCCGGCCGGTCTACCACTTTCCCGGCGGGGTCCGGGTCACAGTGGATCACTTTGGATCCCGCTTGTGCCGCCTCGCGGCGGCCGGCAGTCGGGTCGTCGGCGACACGGCCACGGAACGGGGAGGGGGATTGTACCTGTTGGCCAATGCCACGTTGACGAACTCGCTGATCGCGGACAGCCAAGCCGGGATTGCCGGGAGCGGGCTATATGCACTGGACTCCTCGCCACCGCCGAGACATCGGGTCAAGGCCGCCTAACTCGGTACTGATCTGAAAATAGCTGGGGTTGCTATTTTCATCCTTTATGGTGCCCCCTGGGGCATGTTGACTAAACGGTCATGGTCCCCGTTGCCGATTCTCTATTGACATATCTGGTCCTCTATGTTATAGTATGCTCAGGCAACTACATTCTACCCGCTCTTCTTAGACCTGTTTCATCAACTCGCGAACTCAACATCTGGTTGAGTTGCTTCCTCGTTCTTCGGGAGGTGCTGCGATGAAAACTCGCTTCCCCGTTCTGTTCCTGCTCACCTTGCTCCTAGTTCTGGCCGCCTGTGGAGAGATCCCGGTGGGCCCGGGGCAGGTTGGTACCACACCTGCTTACCCACCACCCGAGACACCGGCCGACCTCTTGCCCCCCACTCCCGGCCGCACACTTGACTATGGTCCCACGCCACTGTATGTTGTGGACATTAGCCAGCCAATCTACAATACCGAGTGCACGCCAACACCGGGCGACGCGGAGCAGGCCGCGGTCGAAGCCCTGGGGCTGCCCCTGACGATGGAGTTTAGCCTGCGGCGGGCGGTCTACCTGGCCCAGCAGCAGGGTATCCCTTGGCGTCCGGCCGCGGTTATCATCCGCTACGATCCGGCGGTCCTCACGATGACGGAGACGGTTGGCTTGGCACAAAGACATGGTGTCGAGGTAAGGGACCAGTACACCTGGACGCACTCGGTTGACGGATACGTGCCCCTGGACAAGGTTGCCCAACTGGCAGTGGAAGGGGGCATCACAAGCGTAGAACTAGGCTCACGTATGTACTTTACCCTTGATGGCCGTCCCCCTTGCATGACACCGGGGGGACCCACCCCCGTTCCGATCACCCCCAGGGGCTGGCAGCGGCCGTGAGGAGGAAGCGATGAAAACGAAAAGCGCCGTGGTCCTGCTGCTGCTCAGTCTGCTTGTAGCCGGCCTGCTGGCAGGGAACGTTTCTGCGCGAGGCGAGTTCCTGCATCCCGCTTTGCAGGGTGAGCCTCTGGAGGCTGGGGGCATCGACTGGGACGATGCGCAAATGGCCGTAGGCCCCTTCTGGCAAAGCGGCGTTGCGGGCAGCGGCGTGCGCGTGGCCGTGGTGGATTCGGGCGTGGATGATGACCATCCCTTTTTCCAGGGTCGCGTCCGGACCGACCTGGCTCACGACGTCGTGGACGATGTGCGTGACTGCCAAGGGGTCAACCCGGATGGCACCTTGATCTCCCCTTACGACCTTACCGATTGCTACGGCCACGGTACACACGTGGCCGGGGTCGTAGCTGCCAATGGCAGCTCTCAGTGGGGTCCTATTCGAGGCATCGCCTACGAGGCTGAGATCGTGCCAGTCAAGATAAAATGAGCATATATGAGGAGTACAACTGGGTATGGGACTGGGAAGCAATTGATCCAGGGGAGGTAATAGCACATCCATTTGACCCCATCGGCGCCTTCGACCCAGTTTTCATCGACGTCGAGCTGTTGTGGGGGGATTCCAACAACGACTTTCGCCTGACCCTGACCTCACCTACCGGTCGCCAATGGGATGGGGTGCCCAACCCGGCGTGGGGTGGGGCGGGACGGGTTGTCCGCAACGCCCCCATATACAGGGAATACCCACCGGAACATTCACCGTGGACGGTCGAGGTAGTGTCCCTGCCGGGAAACATTGCGGACCATGTGTACGTTCGCTACGTCATCTACGGGCTCTCGGCGTATCCTCCACACATTGCTGTCGGCATCCGCTACGCCGCCGATCACGCCGACGTGATCAACCTCAGCATACAATGGCCGGAGTCGCATGACACCGATATAGAAGCAGCCCTGGATTATGCCCGGAACCAAGGGGTGGCCGTGATCGCCGCCGCGGGAAACGACAACTGTTTCCCAATCCCGCCGGAGATTACCCTGCCAGGCTCGGACGTCAGCGTCATCACGGTAGGTGCCACCGGTGCAGGGGGCGAGATCGCTCTCTTCAGCAACGTGGGTCCCACCGCAGACGGCCTGATGAAGCCTGATGTCGTAGCCCCTGGAGGGCAGATCCGGAGTTGCTTGGATAGCCCTTACGTGTACACGGCAAAGGTGTACTCCAGCATGAGCCTCAATAGTGTGGTTTGGCCCAATACACTGTGGCTGGGTTTTGTGGGTACTAGCCAGGCTACCGCCGAAGTTTCTGGGCTAGCCGCCCTGTTGATCGAACACTACCGCGATCGTTTCGGCTACACTCTCACACCGATGGAGATCAAGGCGCTGCTCCAGGGCACGGCCGTCGAACAGGATGGCGACCCGTGGATGGCGGACAAAAATAACGAGTACGGGGCCGGGCGGGTGAACGGCGTGCGGGCTTACCTGGCCTTTCCATTCTCCATCAACCTGAACTCGAACCAGATGAAGCTGCTTTACGTCCGGGCCCCTGACGCGCTGCCCGCCGGCCCTTCCTTCATCCCGTTGAAAGGAGCCGCGTGTTGGTCGGACCCCGACTATAACGTGGGACTGCACCTCCACGGCGACCTCTGCCCTGGTTGGGACAAGACCGCAATGTGCTGGCGCGACCCTACATCCGGTCCCCACAACTTTGCCGTGGACGTGGGCGAAACCGCTCGGACTGTCAACGTTGCCGTGGCCACGACCTACCCACCCGACATCGACCAGGCGGACTATCACGGGTACTGGCACAATCTCTTGACCGTGCCCCGCGGCGACATCGGCGACTGGTACGTCTGGCCGATCAACGTCACGGATCCGGCCACCTACCCCCTGCACGCGCTGACCTACTGGTCCAGTGCGGACTTGAGCAACGCGCGCCTCTTCTATGGGAGCTTTCCTCCGTTGTTCCAGTGGTCCTGTACGCCGGGACTGCCGCAGATCGACTCGTGTCTGTTCGAGTATGCCTGGGCCAGCCCGGGCTGGTACCTCGGCCTGCAAAACCTGACCAGTGACGCTCCATTGCCGGTTTCAGTGATGACCAGCTATCCCCTGGATCCTCAAGGTCAACAGTTCTGGCCGGGAGACGTATACGAAGCTTTTCTGCCCGTGGTATTCCGGGCCTTCCAACCTGGGCGTCAGGCCCAGGTCCCGCCTACGACTGCACCTCTACCTACGCCTCCGGCGGCGCCTACCGGTTATCCGATCTTGCCAACTCCGACCCCCGGGGGGCCCACACCACCGCCGCCGACGCCGCGGCCAACGCTGGCAGACCCGGATCCACCTGTCTCCAACATGGGGGCGCTGTCGCTCTTCCAGAATACCGCCGCCTTCTCGCTCACCTGGTCAGGTCACGACGTCGGCAGCTCGGGTCTGCGAGGGTTCGACGTGCAGGTCCGGTCGCTCCCGGATGGTCTCTGGGTGGACCTGTACCGGATGACTGCGGGAACCACGGGGGCGTTTGACTGGGGGCAGGATGGCCAATCCTATGGGTTTCGCTGCCGAGCTTGGGACAATGCCTGGAACCGCGAGCTCTATCCCGACAGCCCTGAGACGACGGCCACGGTGGACCTTACTCCGCCGGCCTCCCAGGTTGCGGCCCTATCCCCTTACAGTCCCGGTGTTTTCACCGTTTCCTGGTCGGGCAATGACAGCACTTCGGGTGTTCAAGATTATGACGTGCAGGTCTGCTCGGCGGACTGCAACTCCCAAGGCGGCGGGTGGGCAGATTGGATCACGCATACCACCCAGACCGCCGCTCCTTTCACTGGGGAGAACGGTGGCACCTACCACTTCCGCTGCCGCGCCCGCGACAACGCCGGCAACGTCGAGACCTACCCGGAGATTGTTGACACTACCACAACGGTCGATACTCAGCCCCCTGCCACTACGGTCGACATTGCCCCTCTACACCTCGCAGACCACTTTTGCTGTCTCCTGGCAGGGCGCCGATGCTCTCTCTGGTCTGGATTACTACGACATCTACTACCGCGACGAGTCGGCTGCCGGTTGGGCACACTGGCTCGCTCACATCACGGCTACCCAGGCTACTTTCTCCGGTGCTCCTGGCCATACCTACCACTTCTGCTCACGCGGGGTGGATCGGGTCGGGAATGCCGAACGCTGTCCTCCGATTAGCGTTGGAGGAGGATGGCCGATTCAAAGCGACGCGCACACGTCCGTCGTGCCCGGGTCGCGAGTGGGTGATCTCCCTCCCTACATCGGCAGCCGCACCTTTCTGGTTTCCTGGAGCGGCTCGCAAGGTGTGCAGGGCTACGATGTCCAGGTGCGCGACGGTCTCTATGGCCTGTGGTTGCCGTGGAAAAGCAACGTCCCCTACACCTCGGCGTCGTACACCGGTCAATGGGGGCACATCTATTGTTTTCGAAGTCGGGCACGTCAAGGGACCACCTGGGAACTCTGGCCTTATGATTACGACACCTATACGAAGGTGGTCGAGCCTTCCGGTCTGGGTGGGCCCGTTGCGCCGCTGGTGGCCCTTCCACCTGACGAAGCCCCTGATCGGATGGAGGAGGTAACTCACACCGCACCTCTGGGCGAGCCGATAGACGGATACATCGCTCCCACCGGGGACGTGGACTGGTATCGTTTTGAGCTAACGGCAACCATTCGTGTCAGGGCGACGCTGTACGACCTGCCGGCCGACTTTGACGTATACCTTTTCGATGGCAGCGGCCAGTTCCTATGGGCCTCGACGTGGGGCCGCACTCTGCCCGAGGAAGTGGTTGTGCGCGTGCCGGCCGGGGTATACTATGTGCAGCTGGTTGGGTACGCTGGTGCCTGGAGTGGCGAGGTGCCATACCGCCTGCTTGTCGAGAGAGTGATGCAGTAGCGCCAACACCCGATCGAGTAGCTCAGCGATGATACAAGGGGGCGGCCGGCCGCCCCCTGTCAGTTTTCGGGCTACGCCGGTCCATAGTTTCTAACGGCCAGCAGCGAGGAGGGGGCGCTGCAACCCTGCCGTCATGCGGCCATCCCTTCATACTGTGGCCATGCCATCAACACCAGAACAAACCTACACGGAAATGCAAGTGCCTAGCCGCCGTATTCAGGAGGAGGCCCAGTGCTGCACAAGAGGGTCATCGCAGGTCTGGTGCTTGTGGCCGGACTGATCAACATCCTGCTGGGCGGTTGTGTCACTACACCTGCCGGCAAAATCACGCCGGGGCCGATCACCGCAACACCAGGGTTTTCTTCTGCTGTGCTGACCCCTTCCCCGGCCTATCCAGGTCCTCCCGCAACTCCTGCGCTCCAGGCTTACGTGGGGCCGCCGGCGACGCCTACCCTTGGCGCGCCCCGCGAACCCAAGGTGATTCCCTCGCCTGGGCCGACCACTCCCGTCGCGACCTGGCCAGTCGTCATTCCGGCGACGGCAACACCCAGCGGGGCCACGGCGGGCCCCCTTCCGGGAGCACCGCCGATCGGCCTGACGCCGGTCCCGACGATCCAACTGCCCCCCGATCGCACTGCGGCCTTCGCCACCGCGTTGGAGAACGTACCCGAAATCCAGCTACTTTTTCAGCCAGAAGGCTCTGCCCCCAGGGTGGAGGCGCAGACCCAGGCCTTCCTGCCGATTGACGTGGATGGCGATGGCCGGGAAGAGTTCTTGTGGGGATATCTGCTCCGATATGTCGTCGACCCGCCCCACGACGACTTCTACATCCGCTATATCTCCGGCCACTTCGGGCTGGCGCTTTTCGATGGCGACGACAAACTGCTGTGGTACTCCGTCCTCGAAGACGTGGGTTTTGATATTGGCGCCTTGAATATGGCGGTCGAGCCGGTCGTTCTGGCGGCAGGCGAGGTGGCGATACTTTATAGCCGTTATCTCGCCTGTGCCTGCAATGCGCTCTACAGCACCCAGGTCACGACGTTGTACCGCTGGGACGGTTCGGCCTTCCAGTCAATATGGCAAAGACCGACGTACAGCAGCGCCGATCGAGGGGCCCTCTACGGTTCGGCCACCTGGGAGGCGCTCGAATTCAGAGACATTGACGGCGCGGGCTGGTCGGAGCTGCTGCTCCGGCACGCTGAATGGCTCGGAACTTCGGACCTGTGGCCGCAGCGGTACTATGAACTCCACATGCCCGGAGCCGTAGCTTTTCGCTGGGATGGAAACTCGTACGTGCCCGCGTATTTCGTGGCCGAGGGGCGCGCCGCCGCGCTCCGCCTGCGCCTGCCGCTGCACCTGGCGCCCCGCCTTTCCCTACCCCTGACGGTAGACGGCGACCCCACCGACTGGTGGCAGATCGAATACCGCGAGAGCCTGATCGTGCGGCCCAACGACGAAGACGTTTCCTATCTCAAATTCAACGTAGCCTGGGATCAGCAGTACCTTTACATCATCCGGTCGCACATTCCGGGGACGTTCTCTTTTGCCCTGGATACCGACTTGGCCGGGGACCAGGATACTGCGGCGCTGAATGAGGATGATTTTGTCTGGAACGTGGCGCTGACCGGTCATGACCAATGCCTCGTCACGGCCACCGTGCAAGGAGCAGCCGCGAAGGATCTAGACGGCAAGTATAGAATCGCGGCCGCGCTTGGCCCGTACGGGGCCGGCTGTATTGTGGAGATAGCGATTCCCCTGCAAGCACTGGGGCTTTGCGGCGAGGAACTGGTCGCCGGGACTGGTTGGACAAGTGGTGACCTCGATCCGCATGGAATACGAGAATATCATCCGCGGGCCGGCAAAGTGATCGGTTTCGCCGCCCAAGTTGACCCCGCGGAGCTCTCCCCATATCAGTGGGACAACCCGACGACCTGGGCCAACCTGGTATTCATCGCCGATCGCTGAAAAGGGGTGTGCCCTGCTCAATCCGCGTCTTCCAGCCGCACCTGGTCGAGGAACAACTCCGACCGGTAGAAGGCGACCTCGACAAAGCCCACCGGCTGGAACACGGCCAGCGACTGCGCCCAATCATAATGACCCTGCTTCGGATACGCCGCGCGAATGACGACATGGATTGGCATAGCAATCATCCTCGATCAGGCACCCAGGCTTTCGGTCTACCTGGCAGTATAGCACGACGGCCTGCCCCTGTCGAATCAGGACACCAGCACTGCTTTACCGCGCCATGCCGGCTGCCAGACTCGCCCACTTTGATCCAGGCTGCCGCCATACCCCTGGGCCACCTGAACTCCGCTTGCCTGTTGAGCCGTGACAGTATCGCCATTCCCAATCATCTCTCAATCACACCCAACTGCCTTGCCTTTTCCCTACTGCCTTCCCCGGGCCTGCCCTTACCTCGGACGGACCTTGCCTTCTCCCACATCCTACCATATTCTCACTACTCTCTCTATCCCAGACCTCCCTTGATCACTCTTTATCCTCTACTCGCACCCACTCTACTATGTCTCACTTTCCTACTTCTCTCACAGTTTCTCCATCTACCAACATCCTCCGACCCTACCTCCGCTCTCCTCCTACCCTATAGAACTCTCACCTTTTCCCAGAAACCTATTTTCCACCCACCCGCCACCGACCACACACACCTGGTGTGCTGGTCGAGGGAGTGGTTAGTCGGGCCGCGGTAGCGGGCCGACTAACCACTCCCGTGTGGCGGGTGGGTGGGGCTTTGTTCAAACGAGGGGAAAATCGTGCGCAAAAAGAAAGAGAACCCGGCGTAGCGCCTACAACGGCCCTGGGCCGACTGATAACCAATTCGCATAGCAGGATGGAATTTGTTTCCGGGTTCGTTCCCGGTTCTTCCTCCCCCTATTCAACCAGTTGAAACGGCCGCCGGTCTAGTCCCGTCCAGGGCAGCGCCAGTATCCTCTGGGGCGAGAGCTGCTCGGGGTCGTGCACTGCCACGCCCAAGCGGAAGGGCTGATGCTCCCATTGCCCCTGCCACGCCTGGGCGGTGTGGTGAAGCAGTGATCGGGCCCGCCCTTCGCTGCGTGCGGTCACCAACACCAGCACCCGCGCCGGCCGCTCGCGAAATTGGCGTGGAAACCCTGCCGGCGAGAGAAAGTAACCCGCATAGTCCTGCAGCTTGCCCTGCCAGCGCTGCAGCGACTCGGTGGACCGGTCTACTTCCAGGAAGACGAGTGTCGTGAGGAAATGAGGCCCCGCCAACCAGAAAAGAGCGTCCGGCGAAAGCCGCCGTTCTCCGCTCCCCTGAGTGTACGGGCAGACGGCCTCCACCTCGTTGTACCAGGTCAGCTGGAACCCGGCAGCGCCGGACGCAAGCCGCAAGGCCACGTAGACGTCGGCGATGGCCAGGTAGTGCTCGAGGAAGTAGGTCGAAACGGGCTGGCCGGCTCGCGGGCGCTCCTCTGGTGCCGCGCCGTGCAATTCAGCGATGTACTCCTGGCCCAGAACATCCAGGGTATAGACCAGCGCCGGCGCCCCCGGCCCGTGGCGTACCAGTTGGGGCATCCGGTCGACGTAGCGGTGATGGTAGAGCCGCCCCAGCAGCCGGCTGGCGTTGGACGGCTGCTGGTCCAGCAGCGCGACCAGGTGCCGGGTCAGGGCAAAGCGGACCGAGTGCAGGGCCAGCAGGACCTCATTCCGCTTCGCGTTGATCAACAGTGGGCTCTTGCGGGCCGCTTTCTCGCTCAGGCGTTCCTTTCGCTCGTCCATCGAACCTCCTGGGTTTAGCCCCGCGGCGGGGCCAAGAATGGCGCGATTCCGGACCTGGCTGGGACGGTGAACTCGTAGCGGCCGCGACCATCTTGGCGGAGCAGGCCCTGCCGCACGGCGTCTGTCAGGTAGGGATGGGCCGTGGCCGGAAATACTTGCTGCACCAGCTCGAGGTCAAAGGCTTGCGCACCGGCGCGGTCCCAGATTTCCAACCAACCCCGCACGCGCTCGTCAGACGGCGGCTCCGGCGTAGCAGCCAGTTGTGGAGATGCTTCAGCCGGTGGGGCGGCGGTAGTTCGCTGCGCACTCCACAATGCACGCTCGCGCTCCTGCGCGGCAGCCTTTTCTTCTTCGTGCCTTTGGCGTCGAGTCGCGTTCTCCGCATCGATTGTACGGAGATGTTCGGGCAGCACCTCGCCCACCAACAGCAGGCCGGAAGGGTAGGCCAGAGCCAGGAGCAGGTTCAGGACGACCTCCCAGAGAAATGCCAACCAGGCCGGGTTCGTAAAAGCCGGATGGGCATAGCGCAGAGCGTGGTCCAGGTGGGCCGCTGCGGACAGGAGCACGAAAAAGAGCAGCCCGCCGACCAGGTAGCGGGGCAGCGGCTGCTCTCGCCGGCGCAGTTGTAGGACGCGGTAGGCCGCCAGACCGGCCGCGCCCTCGATGCCGAGGGCCACGGCCACTGCCAGGAGGGGGCTGCCGGGATCGCGGAGAGCCACCGCCTCGCGGACGCGCAGCCCCGAGAGCGCGAGGGTGAACAGCAGGAACGCCGTCGTCAGGACGGTGACCGGCGTCCAGTAGGAGCGCAGCGCGGGCGCTGGTTGCTGATTCGTGTTGTCCATGCCAATGTCCTTTGTCCAGGTACCTGACCTTGGTTCTTGCGTCGAGGCGGCGTTGGGTAGGGCCCGCCCCGCCAACCCGTCAAAGCGTCAAGCCCGTCAAACAAGAAAAAAATGCCGTCAATGCACTGTCAAGGCCACTCCGGGACCACCTTCCAGCAGGCCGGCCTGCCGCAGCTTGACCACGGCTTGACGGTACTGCGGGCGGGTCCAGCCGGCCGCCATCAGCTCGTCCTGTGGAAAGCGGCCCCCCAGGTGTTCCAGGGCGTGCTGCCGCATGGCTTTTGTCTCCCCATCCAGCAGGGCCAGGGGATCGGCCCGCCGCCCCAGGGCTGCCAGTTCCTCCTCGGTCACCCCGTACCCCTGCAGCTCGCGCAGCCGGCCGTCGCCCAGGCGGGCCAGCAGCCGGCCGGGGATCCGCGGCAGCTTCTCCGCGCCACTTTGCCCCAGGATCACCCGGCTGTGCTCCGGCGTGGTCACCCGGAAGGCGATCCGCGCGGCCAGGTTGCCCTTGATCAGCGTGTCCAGGACTTCGGCCTTGGGGTTCTTCGTGGCCAGGATCAGCCGGAGGCCAAAGGAGCGGCCGATGCTGCTCAGGCGGACCAGGTCCCGGTAGAACCGGCTCTTGACTCCCGCCTGCAGCGCCAGGTCGGTCACCTCGTCCACAACGGCCAGCAGATAGGGCAGTTTCTCCGCGGCCCGGCGATTGTAGCCGTCCAGGTCGCGGGCCAGGGCCTGGAGAAAGAGCCGCCGGCGTTCCTCCAGCCGTTCGACCAGCCAGGCCACCGCTTCCGCCGCCGCAGGCACCTCGGTCGCGATCGGCCGGGCCAGGTGCGGCGCGCCGGCCAGGGCAGCAAAATCCACCGCCTTGGGGTCCACGATGACCAATTGCAGCTCCGCTGGCGAGGTGGTCGCCGTAAGGGCCAGCAAGGTGGCCAGGAGAAAGGTCGTTTTGCCGGAACCGGTCTCCCCACCCACCAGGTAGTGGCCGGCGAGGTCGCCCCACACCGGCCCGGCCGGCCCCACGCCCAGTGGGAAGGCCCGCGGTGTGCCGGGGTGGTGGGGCAGGACATCCCGGAGCAGCGCTGCCCGGGGCAGGGCCGGCCGGCCGCGGGGCGCGCCCAGGTGGATGACATAGGTGACGCCGGTGGTATTGAGCACGTCCACCGGGTGGTGGGTAACCGCGGCCAGCTGATGTACGATGCGCGGGCTGACCAGGTTCTCCACAAACACGCCGTGGGGCAGGCGCTCGGTGTCCACCTTCAACAGGAACATCCCGCTGGGGGTCAGGCCGCGCCGGCCGATGGTCACCGTCTGGACGTGCCCATCCTGGCACTGGCGGGCCTGGCCGCACTTGGCCAGCGTCGTCACGACCAGGGCCGTGAGCCGGTCCAGGTCCTCATCCACAAACCGGAGCGTCATGGGTTCCTCCTACCGCCAGCGTTTCCAGGACCCGTTCGGCACTCAGGAAGTCGGCGATGTACGTACGCTCGGGTGCGGCCGGCGGGGCGCTTGCCTCCGAGGGATCGACGGCCTGTTGGTCTGGTTCGGCCGCAGCATCCCCCACCACGTGGACAGGGAGCGTCCCGGCAGGTGCCACTGGGCCGGCTTCCCCGGGGATCGGCCGTCGCCTGGCCGTGGTCCGATAGCGGTGCACCGCCAGCCCGACCCCGACGAGCAGCGCCGCCGGCACCAGGATCACCAGGATCCAACCCAGCAGCGTCCACGGCGAGAGACCGGCCGGGGCCACCGGCGCGGCCGGGGACGGCTCCACGACACGGTATCCGGCATACCGGCTCGTGGTCCCGTCACCGGCCGCCGGCGCGAGGGCGGCGGCGACCGTGGGCTCGGCCCGGATCACCGTTGGCGCGGGCCGCGGCGTTGGCAGGGGCGCGGTCGTCGGGTTGGCTGCGCCGTAAACGGGAGCCGGCGGGGCGGATAACTGCCGGTCCGGCTCGCCTGCCGGCTCCCACCCGTGCCAGGTTAGCACTTGAACGGTGCCCGTCTCCTCGTCGCGCTGCGTGATGCCGCCACCGTCGAGCGTCGCATAGCCGACAATGGCGCAGAGCACCAGGAATGGCGCCAGGATCGCTACCAGGCAGGTGGGACCGTCGCTGGATTGGGGGTGTCCTTCGCCGTACACCATCGTTGCCTCCGCGGAGTCATTGCCCTCAAACAGTAGACCGCAACCTCGCCCCTCCTCTCCCCCTGCCCCCTCCCCTCCCCACTTTGTGGGGAGGGGAGGGGGTGCCGCCGCAGGCGGCGGGGGTGGGGAGGGGCCGGCACACTTCTACGTTTTCAGATCACGCCCCCGCTCCAGGAGCCACAGGATCTCGTTCTCGTCCCCGGTAAGCTGCTCCACCGGCGGGAATGTATGCGCCGCCGGCAAGGCCAGGAACGGCGCGCCGGTAGTTCCCGGCCGCGTCCCCGGCCCTGCCGGGTGCGTGGCCCAGGCGCGCATCGTGCGGGTCAGCGCCGCGCCCTGGTTGGCCCCGGCCTGGAGCTGGGGAACCGCCGCCGGCGGCAGGCGGTACTCGGGGCCGGCCGCGCCCACCACCAGCGGGCCGGCCAGCGCGCCGGCGTCCACCAACATCTCACCCGGCCGCAGGACCACAGCCGGCAACACCCCGTGCCGGTCGGGGTAGATCGTCTGGGCCCGCCGGCGCGCATAGAGGTAACCGGCCCAGGTCAGCAGGCCGGCCGCGCCGACGCCGACTCCCGCCAGGCCGGCGTAGAGCGCCACCCGGAGCGGCAAAAAGTAAGCGGCCTCCGCTTGCTGGCGTTGGGTTTCCATCCGGATCATCTCCGCCTCGGCCCAACGGCGAGGATCGTTCTGCGCCCGCTCGCTCCACAGCCCGCCGGCCAGGAGCGCCAGACCCACGACCGCAATGACCAGCACCGTCCAGAGCCAGCCGCGCATCGCTACCTCCTCGGCTAAAACAGCCCGCTCAAGCAGGCCAGGACGAGCAGACCCAGGCCGATACCGCTGACCATTCCCAGGCCGGCAAAGAACCGGTCTACCGCGGTCTGGGGCTGCGGCACCGGTGGACTGCCCCACGGCCAGCGCTGCCGCCACGGCCGCTGCCGCTCTTCTGGGTAGGCGCGCTCGTGCTCGCGCATCGCCCGGTACAGGCGAAACCAGGGCCAGGCGATGACCACCGCGCCGGCGGCGGCCCCGCAGGCCAAGGCCGCGTTGCCGTGCACCGGCACGAGCACGGTGCAACCGACCAGCAGCGGGACGACCAGCACGAGCAGCCAGAGCACCCCCGGTACAGTTTCCGTATGCGCCCCGGCCCTCGCGTGTTCGAACTGTTCCGGCCGTGCCCTGGCTTGTTCCAACTTTCCGCTGTTGACCCGGCTGACAGCCATGACGGCACCTCCGCTCTTTGCGCTCAGCATTCACCAGGAAGCCCGCTGGCACGGTTTTCCATCTGGGGGTACTCTTATGCCTCGATGCTTGTTTTTTGCGCTGGCAAGCCATTGTGGGGCCGCGATTGCAACCGGTGCGCTAACAAACCGTGATTTTGCCCGTTAGCGCAGCGTAGCGTACCGTTACCCGGCGGTTAGCGGCCTGGTGAGCCGGCTGTTAGCGCACCGGAACCCATTCAGGCAATCTCCTCCGCCGGCCGCGGTTTCCAGATCAAACGATGGCGGACCGTCGTGGCCTCCTCCTCGGTAAGGTAGAGCAGTCCCTGGTCATAGAGGCTGACGGCCGTGCCGAGGAGGAGCTCGAGCACCGCGGCGGCAATGGTGTCGGGGTTGCTGGTATACCCCAGTTCCTGGCTGATGCGGCGCAGTTCGGCCACGGTCTCGCGGCGCAAGGTGGCACAGATGGCCTGTTTGGGCATCCGAGAGCCGGCCCCGGCGGGCGCTTGTTCGGCAGGTGTTCCGCCGCTCGCCAGCGCCCCGCTCTCCCGGCTGGCGACCGGAACAGTTTCCCGGATCAGTTCCAACCGGCCGGCCCGGTACAGGCCGATCACGGTTCCCATCATTCGTTCCAGGACATGGGAACTGATCCGGCTCTCGCCGCCCCACTCCTGGCAGATGCGCCGCAGGTCCCGGACCAGCGCAGCCGGCAGCCGCCCCCCGACCCGGCGCTCGCGGCGCCGGATCTCGCTCGGCATGATCCGCCGGCCGCCGGCGGCGACGCGCTCCGCACTGCGTTGAGCCTCGGCGGCGGTGCGGCCGGCCACCTCGGGCGCCGCGTCCTGTTCCAACAGTTGCGCCCACGCGGCGTCAAACTGCCGGGGCTCCTGCTCCTCGTCCTCAGTGACTGCCAATCTCCGCGTCATAGGCCATCCTCCGCACGACGGTTTCCATCTCCGTGGCCGCCTCCTTGACTGCTCGGCGGACAGACCACTCCTTGGGCGTGATGTTCCAGATCGGCCGGCCGTAGCCGACGATCTCGCCCCAGATCACCCGGCGCGGCAGCCCGTGCAGCCGGTGAGGCGGGTCGTAGTAGACGATGTTGGGGAGGGCCCGCTGCCAACTGGCGATCGTCGCCTCGTGGATGTGGCTGCTGACGATCTTGGTCGGGATCAGGCCGGTGATGCCCCGGTGCACCTCGCGCAGCCGCCGGGCGATGTCGAGGACGCCGGCGTCGGTCGCCGGTTCGGGCACCCCCGGCACGAAAACGTGATCGGCAACGAGCAGCGCCGCCTGCTGGAGCGTCCCGGCGTAGGGGCCGGTGTCGATCACCACCTCGGCCAGGTTAACGACCGGGGCGAGGGCGTCCCGCAGCACGTCGGCGGCCACGCCGGCCACCGTCCGGCTGCCGCCGGCCCGCGCGGTATTGGTCGTGAGTAGCGCTTCCAGGTCGGCCGACCGGCCCCAGCCGCGGATCACGACGAGGTCCGGGTAGTCGGGCACCCCGGTCAGGAACGACCGGAAGGGTGGCCGACGGGCCGGGCTCAGGTTGAGGACGGCGTGGAACAGCTCGGCCAGCTCGTCGCCCGGCAGCAGGCCCAGGAAGCGGGCCACGCTGCCCTGGGTGTCCAGGTCCAGGAGCAGGACCCGGTGGCCCTGCCGCGTGAGCCAGGTGGCGAAATGCACCGCGAGGGTAGTTTTGGCCACCCCGCCCTTGTTGTTCGCGATCGCAACGATCATCGTGTGCCCCTTTCGTCAGTAGGGCCGCCGGCCACCACCGGGTCCGGCTGGACTAGATTGCGCAGCACGGTAAAGAAGTAGGCCATCCGATTGCGCGCCCCGGCCAATCGTAACGCTGTATCCCGGGCCTGGTAGATGAGCTTTACGAACGCCGTATCATCCATTCCCGAGTCTCGCCACAGGTTGTGCGCCTGGGCGTCGTTCTCCCGAAAGTGTTCGACGTCGCTGAATTGCCGGCCGATGTCCATCACCAGGTTGACAATGTAGGTGCTGCGCTCGGGCGGCTGGTTCGGGCGCAGGTGGCCGGGGCCGAGCACCAGCTGGCCCATGCCCCGCTGGCCGTCACCCGCGAAAGGCAGCGGCCGGCGGGGCGGGGGCAAGACCTCTTCGGCCTCCTCCCGGTGCCCTTTGGGTGGCACCCTCCCCCGCCCTTCCCGTTGCGGGGAGGGCGGGGGAGGGCCGGGGTGGGGGTGGGAGAGGTTCACAGGCGCCGCTTCCTGCTCCAGGCAGCGCTGCAGGTAGGCGAGGGCATCCCCGTCGATCCCCAGACCGGCAATGCGGCAGGCCGTCGTCCAGACCTCCTCTGCCCCGAAGCGCTTGGCCAGGGCCCCGACGCGGCCGTAGTCGTTACGTTCGGGAACGACGCGCCGGCCGCCGTCCAGCCCCAGCACTGCGGCCAGGTTCTGCGTCAGGATCGCGACTTCCCGCCGGGGTTTTCCCTGGGCGCGCCGCAGGTCTTCCAACACTCTCTGCCGACGGCCCGGCAACGGTTCGGCGGGCAGCGGTTCCCTGGCTGCGCGGCCGGCCGGCATACCATGCGGCGGCGCGGCGTTGACGGCTTCCGGGACACCAGGTCGACCCGACGGCTGGGTCCGGGAAGCCGCGGCTTCCGAGGGGTTGTCCGCAGAACCTGAAGAGAGTGGGGGGATTCGAGCCGGTTGGCCGCCGCGCGGCCCACCGGGAGGCTCGAAGAGCCGACCGGTGTCTCCTGAAAGGTCATCTTTCGGGGCAGGGTCAAATTGACCCGGTACTGTGCGCAGTACCGAGTCAATTTGACCCGGTACTGGGAGAGAGGCCAGCATCGCACAGGCTTGCGTATGCCAGTTCACTGGAACAAAGTGGTAGTATCCCTCGGCAACCCGCCGGGCTACATCGGGGGCCAAGGTGATTTCGAATGGCCCGGAGCCTTCTGCCTCCCGCTGGCTCCAGTGGACCAGGTTGTGCAAGAGGTTGGTCAGGTCCAGCTCGATGTGGCGGATGCGCGCGGGAAATCCCGGCTGGTAGATACGCCGGGTAAAGACGATCCCTTTCTCGCGCAGGCTCTTGAGGCAGCGCTTGAGGGTTGTGTCGGAGCAGGTCATCGGCAGATCGGCCAGGCGGAAGGAAACATCCTGCTTGTCGCGCTTCCGCGCGAGCAGGTGGACGACGAACAGCGCTTCCTGGTCGTCGAGCCCCAGGTCGCGGTAGGCCTGCAGGAGGATGTTGGGCACGGCGGTAAAGCCGTGGTCGAGGACCTCGTAACCATAGCGCAAGGCGAGGGGAGATTCCCACGTTTCGTGCCGTTCGCCAGCCACCTTGCTGCGCTCCTCGGGGTGTGCCCCCGCCAATCAACCACTGGAGTATTTACCTCGACAGTGTTAGGTTCGTCTTTCCCGCCTCCCCTCTCCCCCTGCCCCCTCCCCCCTCCACTTCGTGGAGGGGGGAGGGGGTGCCCGCCGCAGGCGGGCGGGGGTGGGGAGAGGCAGGCCCCGAATCCAACATTGCCGAATTACTCACCAAAGACACCATGCCTAACCTTTTTGCCAGGCACGCCGGCCTGTGCTATACTGTGGCCGGTTAACAACCGATGCTGTTCCCGGCGTTTCGAACAGGCGATGAAGCCACGGCGTGTCACGGCCGTGGTCACGAGGACTTTTCCTTGTGCTCTAACGGGATTGTGAAGCAAAGCCGGGGGAACTGCGGTAATTGGACCGGTATCCCCCTGGGGCTACTTTTTTGTTGCTCCTTTTGGGGGTGCGATGAGCGCTGAACCGGGGCCGACCTTGCTCCTTTCGACAGCTTCGCTCTACTTTGCCTCGCTGGCCGGCGGCTTCCGTACCATAGCCGCGGCCGGCCTGGACGGCGTGGAGCTCTCCATCACGCCGGCCAACGCCTGGACCGGCCCGGAGCGTATCCACTACCAGGCCCAGGCGGCCGGCCTGGTCGTGGCCAGCGTCCATCCGCCCACCGTGCCGCTGCCCGGCTGGAGCCGCTCCGTGGACACCATGCGCCGCGCCGCGGAGCTGGCCCGCGCCCTCCCCGGCTGCCGCATCGTCGTCCTGCATACGCCCGCCGCTCTCCGGGAAAACGAACGCCGCATGCGGCGCTTCCGCCGCACCCTGGAGGCCCTCCAGGAGGCCCTCTCCGGCAGCGGCATCGATGTCGCCCTGGAGAACCGCAACCGCCGGCCGGACGAACCCCTGGCCCTCCTCGACGACCCTGCCGCCCTGCTCCATCTGGCCCGCGCCGTGGGATGTGGCATCGTCCTGGATACCGCCCACGCCAGCACCCTGCCCATGCCGCTCCTGGAGACCTACCACGTCGTCCGCGAGCGCTTGGTCAATATCCACCTCAGCGACATTGCCTCCGCCGGTTGGTGGGACCGCTTCTCCTACCCCCGCTCCATCTTGAGCCACCACCGCCCGCCCGGCACCGGCCGCCTGCCGCTACGCCCGCTGCTCGCCGACCTGGGCCGCAGCGGCTACCGGGGGCTGATCACGCTGGAATTGAGCCCCATGGCCTTGCGCTTCTGGAACCGCCCCCATGTACTCCAGGTCTTGCAGCAGTCCCGGCGTTACTGCCAGGAAGGGCTGACGGCCTCGCCCGGGCCCTAGAGACCTCGGCGCCCTTCGTGCGCTTCAGGGCCGCCCGGACGACGGGTTATGGGCGATTGCTCCCGATCGCGTTGTCCCGCAAAGTGGGGAATCCATACATCCATTGCACTCACTATTGACAAGTGGGCGAATATGTGGTAGAATACAGGCGGCAGGCCGAAGGGCGTTGGATGGGATTGCTTGAGGACAAGAAGGAGGGAGTACAATGCGTGGACTGAACCGCACCCAGATCATCGGGTATTTGGGTGGAGACCCGGAGATGCGCTACACCCCCACGGGCCGGGCCGTGACGAACTTTCGCGTGGCCGTCAACCATCGTTGGCGCGACTCGGAAGGCCAGCCGCACGAGAAGGCGGAGTGGTTCCGCATCGTCGCCTGGGGCCGCCTGGCCGAGGTGGCTAACCAGTACCTGCAGAAGGGCGCCCCCGTCTATATCGACGGCCGCCTGGACACCCGCTCCTACGAGGGCAATGACGGTCAGACTCACTACATCACCGAGCTGGTGGCGCGCGACCTGATCTTGCTCCCGCGGGGCAACGGGCAGCAGCCTTCGGCCGAGAACGCCGAGGTTGAGGAAGAGGAGATCGAGCAACTGGCCGAGATCCCGCTTTAGCAGGGCCCCCGGCACCGCCGGCCGCCGCCTGGGGACCGACCCCGGCGCCGCGACCGCCGGCGGGGCCGATCGAGCCCCCGGCCTGTCGACCACCGCGGCCGTCCCGCCGCGGTGGTCTCTGTCCGGCTCAATCGCTCAGCGGCGGGACGCCGGCCGCCAGGTCGTCCCAGGCCTCGTCCTCTTCCGCCTCCCATTCCTCCGGGGATCCGGCCTGGCCGCACAGGGGCGCGTAGGCGCAGCGGCCGCAGCGCTCCCGCTCGGCCGTCGGCAGGAACTCGTCCAGGGCGCGGGCGGCGATCTCGCTCACCAACGCCGTCAGGAAGGCCCGGTCGGCGACCTTCTGGGCCGCGCTGTAGGACAGGCGCGCCTGCCGGGGCCCCTGGGGATGCCAGTAGAGCATGGCCAACGTGGAGGGCTCCCATGGCCGGCCGCCATGGTAGGCGGCTCCACCCTCGGCCAGGACGTACAGGTAAACGCGCGTCTGGAGGTGCTGCGCCAGGAACTCGGGAGGGGCCAGCTCCTGCCCGGTCTTCCAATCGACGACCAGGGCTTCATCCGGGCCGGCTGCCAGCAGGTCGTAGCGCGCCGCCAGGCGATAGTCGCCGAAGGGGATCGACAGTCCGGCCTCGGGGTAGAGGCGGAAATAGCGGGCCAGGTCCGGGGGGGCCGCGCGCAACGAGTCCCACCAGGCCGCCAGTTCGGGCTCGGCCGCCGCGGCCTGCTCGGCCACATCCAGCCCCAGGTAGTGTTGCCGCGCCAGTTCGTGGAAGCGCCGGCCGCGTTCCAGTACCTCCTCCACGCCCGGCTCGGGCAGCCAGGCCGTCCAGGGGATCTGGGCCAGATAGCGCAGCCGGAAGCGGTAGGGGCACTCCTGGTAGGTGCGCAGCGCGGTCTGGGTGAAGGAAAAACCGGGAGGCAGGACCATCGGGTCCTCCCTGGGCAATCGCCAGGGGCGCGGACGTCCGCGCCCCTGGCGATCTCCACCGGCCGGGGCGCGGCCCGCCGCGCCCCGGGATCATCGCGATTACAACATCTCCGCTACCAGCGCCGCCAGGTCTGCCACGCGCACCGAGTAGCCCCACTCGTTGTCGTACCAGGCCATCACCTTGGCCATGGTTCCGCCGATCACCAGCGTCAGCGGGGCATCGACGATGCTGGAAAAGTCCGAGCCGATAAAGTCGGAGGAGACCAGCGGCTCGTCGTTGACAAAGAGGATGCCGTCCAGCTCTTCGTCGGCGGCGGCGCGGAAGGCGTTGTTGATCTCCTCGGCCGTGGCCGGCTTGGCCAGCTCGACGAAAAAGTCGACCACCGAGACGGTGGGCGTGGGCACGCGCAGGGCGATGCCGTCGAACTTGCCCTTGAGCTCCGGCAGGACCAGCCCCAGGGCCCTGGCCGCCCCGGTAGTGGTGGGCACGATGTTCATCGCGGCGTGGCGCGCCCGGCGCAGGTCCTTGTGCGGAGAGTCGACCAGCCGCTGGTCGGCGGTGTAGGAGTGGATCGTCGTCATCAGGCCGCGCACCACGCCAAAGCTGTCGTTGAGGACCTTGGCCACCGGGGCCAGGCAGTTGGTGGTGCAGGAGGCGTTGGAGATGATGTGATGCTTCTCCGGGTCGTAGCTGCCCTCGTTCACCCCCAGGACGATGGTGATGTCCTCGCCCTTGGCCGGCGCCGTGATGATCACCTTCTTGGCCCCGGCGTCGATGTGCGGACGGGCCTTGTCGGCCTCCGTAAAACGCCCGGTGGACTCGATGACCAGGTCCACCCCCAGGTCGCGCCAGGGGAGCTTGCCCGGTTCCTTCTCCGCCAGGACGCGCACCTCGTCGCCGTCGACGATCAACCCCGTTTCCCCGACCTCCACCTCGCCGTCGAAGGAGCCGTAGACCGAGTCGTAGCGCAGCAGATGCGCCAGGGTGGGGGCGTCGGTGATGTCGTTGACGGCCACGACTTCCAACTCGCCCGGGTAAAAGTCCAGGATCGCCTTGAAGACTTGTCGCCCGACACGTCCAAACCCGTTGATTCCTACGCGTTTTGACACAGTTGCCTCCTTGTACGCTATAGGGGGCCGTTGCCCCGTTTTCAGCGGCAGAAATATGGACCCAACGCCAGGATTGTACCCGAAAATGGGGGAACGTGCAACTTTTGATCTCTAAAGTCGGTGCGCGCGGATTTCGGCTTCAAGGCAGTATGGCGAGCTACGCAGGAGTCAGTAGCCCTGATCGGCGCCGGCCATCCCGAGCGTGGCCCAGAAGAGCGCCGCCATGTGGGGGAACTCGGGGTTGAAGAAGTAGTGGTCCAGCAGGCCGATGGCCAGTGCCGCAACCACCCCGGACAGGAGGGCGATCCGCCGGCCGGCCCCTTCCTCCTCACCTCGCGCGAACCGCAGGGCTTGCCAGCAAGCCGCCCCCACCGCTCCCAGGAAGGCCGATAGACCTACGATGCCCATCCGCTCGGCGGCGGTCAGGTAGATGCTGGATACCCCCAGGGTGAGATCGGCATCGGGGGCGCTGCCGAACCCCACCCCCAGGACCGGGTAGCGCCGCACGATGGTCCAGGCAGCGGCGTACTCCTCCAGGCGCATCCGGTTGGCCAGGTCCTGGAAGGCCAGCCCCTGGCGGAAGCGCGCCACGACGGGATGATCCAGCCCCATGGCGGCGACCGCCCCGGCGAGGAGCACGGCCGCCGCCAGGACCGCCCACCACAGCCGGCGATAGCGGGCGGCAACGAGGAACAGCGCGCCCACTGCCAGCCCGCCCAGGGCCGCCCGGGAGTAGGTGAGGTAGAGGCAGGCGAGGAGCACGGCCAGGATCGAGAGGAGAAGCGGCAGGGGGAGCACCCCGGCAGAGGGAGTGGGAGACGGGGGAGCGGCAGGGCGGGAGGACACCCGTCCCCGGAGCCCTTTCCAACGTTCCAGGATCTCTCCGAGGGCCACCGCGGCGGCCAGGGCGAGCATGCCGCCAAAGCTGTTGGGGTCTACGGCGGTGCCGATGGCCCGCTCCAGGCCGTTGGGGTCGTCCTCGACATAGCGCAGGACCCGCCCGCTGGTGGGGTAGCCCAGTGGGCCCAGGCGCACGAGCAGGTCCAGGGAGGCGCGGTCGGGCAGGGCGTACAGGAGCAGTCCGAGCAGTGCGGCCAGGCCGGCCGCCAGGAGCAGCACGGCGCCGAACTGGCGCCGCCGCCGGGGGTCGCGCGCCAACTGGCGCGCGGCGAAGAAGGCCGCCAGGGCCAGCATGAACTCGAAATGGTTGTGGAGCAAGTTCGAGTTTCCGCCCCTTTCCCAGCCCAGCATGAGGGAGCAGGTGGCCAGGGAGATCAGCACCCAGACCGGCGCATCCGGCCAGGAAAAGCGCCAGCGCCGGTCGTCCCGCAGGAGCGGGGCCAGCGACCATCCGGCCAGGCAACCCAGGAGGGGCAGCTCCAGGAGGGAAGGGTTCAGCCCCGCGCGGAGCGGCAGGTGGCCGAAGGGCAGGAGGACGGCGACGGCCAGGGCGAGGAGCAGGCCGGTCCAGGGGGAGAAAAGGGCGGCGATGCCGGCCGCCAGCCCGCCCAGGGTGGCCAGGGAGACGAGCAGCCCGTAGCGCGCGGCCAACAGGCCGGCCCCCAGGCCGGCCAGGAGCAGGAACGCGAGGCCGGCGAGGCGGACCGTCCGGGGTATGCCGTGGGCAATCCAGCCTTTCCGGCGCGGCAGAAACTTGCCGCCCCGTTGCCGGGGAAAGGAAAGTGGGCTCATGGCGATGTCGCGTAGTACCCCACGTCGATTGTCGCCCCGCAGGGCACCTTGTCGCCCGCGCGTCGTTCGCCGCTGTTGTAGCTCCGCCCGCCGTAGGTGACGATGTAGCTGATCACCTGGCCGGGCCGGCCCAGGCTGTCGATGTCCACGCCGGGCGGCATGTTGGCCTGGGTCTGGGGCTGTTCCCAGCGCAGGACCAGGCCGGCCTGGGCGATGCGCTGTCGGGCTTCTTCCAGCGGCACACGCAGCAGCTCCGGCAAGACCGACTGGTCGCCGACGCTGACATAGACGGTGACGGTGATCCCCTGGATGTCCTGCCGGCCGCCCGGGGGGTCCTGATGGTCCACATAGCCCGGTGGCGTGCTCACGCAGCCGACCTCGGCCTGCGCTACGCGGAAGCCGGCCTGCTCCAGGAGGAGCTTGGCACCCGGGAAGGACATCTGCACCACCATAGGGATTTGGGCCAGGCCGGGCGGCGCGGCCAGGAAGAGGGTCACCACGGAGCCCTGCTCCACGGCGACGCCGTAGGTGGGCTCCTGGCCGACGACGCGGCCGGCCTCGGCGTAGGGATCGAAGCGGGCTTGGCCCTCGGCGCAGTTCAGGCCGAACTGCTGTAGCCGCCGGCAGGCCTCGTCGCGGGTCAGGCCCTTGACGTCGGGCACGACGACCTGGAGTAGGGCGGTGGGAGGCGGGGTCGCCGTGGGGGGAGGGGGCACGGGGGTGGGGAACAGCCGGGGCCAGGCCTGGGAGCCCAGCACAAAGAGGCCGACGAGTCCGGCGGCGATCAGGATGAGCAGGATGGCGCCGATCACTCCCAGGCCGCGCTGCTGGGGAGCGGCGGCCGGCCGGCGGGGGGTAGGGTAGGACGGATGGGCCGGGACCTCGGGGTGGAAGGTGTCCGGCCGCTGTACCGCCGTCGGGCGGGCCGCCTCCGGCGGGATGGGCAGCGGCTGGGGGAGCGGGCCGGTGACCTCGGCGCCGGCCAGCCGGTAGCGCTCCAGGGAGAGGCGCATCTCGCGGGCACTGGCGAACCGCTCGCGGGGGTCCTTGGCCAGCGCCCGCAGGATGATCGTCTCCACGGGCGGCGGGATGTAGGGGTTGAGTTGGCGGGGCGACCGGGGGCGGGCATCGGCGTGCTGCCGAGCGATGCTGACGGGCGTCTCGCCGTCGAAGGGCTGCTGCCCGGTGAGCATCTCGTAGAGGACGACGCCCAGCGAATAGAGGTCTGACTGCGGCACGACCTCCACGCCGCGGGCCTGCTCCGGGCTGATGTACTTGACGGTGCCCAGGGCCAGGCGATCGGCAGTGGTTTCGGGATCGAGGATGCTCTTGGCGATGCCAAAGTCGGTGACCTTGACCACCTCCTCATCCTCGTTGAGGAGGATGTTCTGCGGCTTGATGTCGCGGTGGATAACGCCGTGGCGATGGGCGTACTCCAGGGCCATGCAGACCTGTTCGGCGGTCTTCAGCGCCTGTTCGACCGACAGGGGAGCGCGCTGGCGGATGATGTCCTTCAGGGTGGGGCCGGCGACGTACTCCATGACGATATAGTAGTTGGTGCCGTCCTGGCCGACATCGTAGACGGCGACGATGTTGGGATAGACTAGGTTGGCGGCGGCGCGGGCCTCGCGCTGGAAGCGGGCAACCAGGTTGGCGTCGGTGGTGTACTCGGGGCGCAGGATCTTGACGGCGACGGGGCGGTCGAGCACCCGGTCGCGGGCGCGATAGACCAGGGCCATGCCGCCCTGTCCGATCAGCTCCTGCACCTCGTAGCGGTTGCCAAGGATGAGTCCGGTCATATGCTGCCTCCGGGACTTCTGGGAGAGCGGTCGCTGCCGGTTGTTGCCGGATACCTGGCGTCTATTGTACTACAACCCGCGGCTCTGTGCAATGCAGCTTCAGCCGGCCGGTTGCATCTTGGGAAATCTTGTAGTACAATAGAACCAAGTCGATCGCGGACGGCGGTAGGCCGTTTGGGTATGTCTTCTGATCCGGCGAGACGTTTACAACGAGGAGGGCAAGCATGGCCACACGTACCGAGGAGATGGTGAAACTGCTCAAGGAGTTGCAGATGACTACCCCCGATATCGAGGCTTCGGCTGTGGTCAGCGTCGACGGTCTGATCATCGCTTCGGCGCTGCCGGCCGATGTCGAGGAGGATCGCGTCTCGGCTATGAGCGCGGCCATGCTCTCCTTGGGCGAACGCATCGCCACCGAGCTGCACCGCGGCACGCTGGACCAGGTCTTTGTCCGTGGGGAAGATGGCTACGTGCTGTTGATGTCGGTGGGGGAAGAGGCGGTACTGACGGCCCTGGCGCGCAAGAACGCCAAGCTGGGCCTGGTGTTCCTGGACATGAAGCGCACGGCGGCCGAACTGCTGCGCCGGCTGTAACCTGAAGACGCCCCAGTAGCTCAGGTGGACAGAGCGGCTGCCTTCTAAGCAGCGGGTCGGGGGTTCGAGTCCCTCCTGGGGTATTGCATATCGTCAAGAGCACAGATCACGGGAGTGAGATCAGAGGATACTCAGATCTCGCCGTCAACCCCTTTGGCCGGCAGCTATGCGATCGGTAATGGCTGCAACAAGGTGTTCTCCAGTTCCGACCGGGGAGTCTCCTGGCAGACCCACAGCCTGGGCCCATGCCAGACCCCGAGGGTTGTCGATTTTGGTGCCCCTCGCCAGAAGACTTGACCGCGATCAGTATCACCCTGACCGTCCGCGATGCGCAGGGGCAGGACGCGCACACCTTCTTCGCGGTGGATGACGCCCAGGCCCGTTGGGGGAGCCTGGAAGCAGGGGAGAACCGGACCTGGCGCTGGACACTGGTACCGCTGGCCTGCGTCGGGGGGACGGAGCCGCGGGGGTTGGATTACTACATCTCGGCCACGGTCGCCTTCGGCGTCAACAGCGGCCCGGTGGGCTTCCAGACGCTGCAGGAGTGCCTGACCGTCCCGCCCGCAGCCGCGCCTCTTCCTCTACTACTACCTCCCGGCCGCGATCGCGGCCGGCGTGCCCTTCCGGGTGTAGATCGTCGCCCAGGATTGGGGCTCCGGGCCGACCCGGGACCTGCACATGAACGTGCCGGCCTTGCAGACGTCCGGTGCGGAGGGCGTCGAGTTCCAGGTGGTCGGGAACGACCTGGAGTTTGGCGACATTGCGCCGTTCCAATTAGCCGAGGGTGGGGACAAGGTCTACCTCCCCGCCGTGCGCACCTGGGTGCGCAAGCTCGGCCCCACCCCGGCGCCGATCACCCGCTACAGCCCGGACCGGCCTCTGGCACAGGCCCGCTACCGGGGCAGCACCCCGGTCGATGCCGATGCCCAGACCGTGATCGACATCCTGGCGATGCGCCGGGGCATCGAGACACTCTTCGAGGACTAAAGACCTGCCGGGCAGCGACCACTATCAGGTGATGGGCGCCGCCGCCATCGTGCGCTTCTGGACATTGGTGTCGTGCCTGGCCTACTTCCCGGACAGACGACGGGCCAACCTCCAGGCCGAGCGGCCGGGAGAGCACACGGCCTGGGTCGATGCCCGTCGCGCGATTCGGGCCGAACATCGGCGCAATCTCCCGGTCCGGCCCTGAAGACCGGTTCCGGTCGGGTATTACCGCCGGGCAACTCTGTGCCCGCCTGGCGGCATAGTGGGTAGTTGCAAATTGGAGCAAGACATGGTACAATATGACCTACGATATTCTGTCGTAAACTAGCCTGCTTGCCGTGAAGGAGAAAAACCTTGGGTGGAGTGGCTCGTGATGAGAGGCTCCGCATCCACGGCGTGCTAGTCTATACTCGCCTGTGTACGGCATTGGCGTGCATTCCCCCCCTTTTCCTGATGTGCCGGACCTGGGTCACCTGGCTCCTGTCATTCCTGATCATGGGCATCGGCTTCCTCCCCTGGCTTGCGCACCGGTTCCGCCCGGACTGGTTCGCCGACCCCTTGGCCGACAAGGTCCTCGTCGTCTTTAGCTTTGCCATGACCTCCATCGTCAGCGTCATCGGCGCGGTGATGAACGTCCCACCGGTCTTTTTCTTCATCTACTCTATTCTGGTGGTGGCGGAGGCCGCCTGCTGGTGGGGGTACGCCGGAGCTTTGGCGTCCGCCGCGCTGGGAGGGACGCTCCTGACGGTCGCTTACGCGGCGCCGCGGTGGCCCTATCGGGAGCTCAGCCTGACCATCTCTTCGCTGAACTTGGCCTGGGCCATCGTCGTCGCCTATATGGTGCAAAAGGTGCTGGGTCTGTGGCGCGAGAACCGGCGGATGGCCCTTTGGCTCCGCGATCAGCAGGGCCGCGTCCGCCAGATCAACGACCAACTGTACGGCTGGCAGGAGGTCTACGAGGCGCTCCAGCAGACCGAGTCGCCGCACGACCTGTTGGAACTGGCCCTGCGGGAGGCCATGCGGCTCAGCGGTTCCCCCCTAGGCCTGGCCGTCCTGCGCGACCCCTACACCCATGGGCTGCGCGCCGAGTCCTGGCAGGGCTTTGCCCTGGCCGATCCCGAGCGCACCGCCTTGCGAGTGGGCGACAGAGTGCTCCTGCAGTCCGGCGAAGGCTGGATCGAAGTGGGCGAGGTCCGCGAAGCCCCGCTGCGCGGTGCCGACCCCACCGATGTCTCTGCCGCTGGCGACATGGGCCGGCTCATCGTCGCCCGACCGAAAGGCGCCCCCTACCAGGAGAGCGACGGCCGCTGGCTGGAGATGCTGGCCACCTTTGTGGCCGCCCTGTTGGAGAACCGCTTCCTGCGCCGCGAGATCGGACGGGTCCAGTCCGAGGCCGAAAGCATCCTCCAGGCCAGTTGGACCCTGGCCGCCCTGCCCGATCCCGCGGCCGCGATGGAGATGGCCTGTCGGCACGTCCTGAGCGCCTGGAACTTGGACGAGGTAATGATCTTTCTCTATGGCCGGGAGAACGAGCCGGGCTGCCAGGTGATGGTCTATACTGCCCAGGAACCGCCCCGGACGACCGTGATGCCGCTCCTGGGGCGGGGCCTGCGCCTGCTGCGGCGCTTCCTCGATGCCGGCACGTCGATGATCTTTAACCGGCGCAGCGACTGGCCGGAGATCTTTGATCTGATGTCCTGGAACGATGTGCAGGCGGTGGCTTGCTTCCCGCTATACGTCTTGGGACACCGCTGGGGCGCGTTGTGTCTGCTGGCCAAGAAGCCCAACGCCTTTCCCCCGCAGGCCCAGCAGAACCTGGCCATCTTTAGCGGGGAGATCGCCATGACGCTGGAGAACTTTTACCTGCGCCAGGCAATCGAGGGCGTCGGATCCAATTGATCTGGGCAGATCCCTTTCGGTAGCGGGCAAAGGCAAAAAGATCGCCGCGCACGTTTGGCGTGCGCGGCAAAAGCGGCACCCTGGGGCGGGCGTTTATGGGCACATGCGGCCGATGAGGATCAATTGCTGCTCGAGCAGTACGGTCAGGTAGAGCAGCACGAGCCCCATCAAAAAGAAAAAGATAAACACGGCTTTTGACATAGGCTTGCTCCTTTTGAGGATTGATGGTAAGATAGATATACTGATCCATATTGTAGCAAGAAGCGGGCCGATATCCAAGGGGCCAACCTTACGGGAAGATGTCGCCCGGATTACAGGACCATTACAAAGCTGGCCACTACGCAAAGAAGACGGCAATGACGCTCTTTCAAGTGGTGCGGGTAATCATGGGGTTGGGGCTCTTCCTGCTGGGGGCGTTGGCGCTCTTCCTGGGTATGGGAGTGATCCTGTCCCGGGAGTATCAGGAGGCTCTGCGGACGCTCACCCGTGACTCCTCGCAGTTGGGGACAAAGGCCGCCCAGGATGCGGCCTTTTTGCCGCTGCTGGAAGGGGCTTCTAGCCTGGTGGAAGCGGTGACCAAGATGGTGCAGACCGCTATCGGGGTGGGGGTATTTCTGTGCCTGTTGGGCGCCGGACTTTGTACCCTCGCCTATTGGATGTTCAGCCAGGCTTCTTCGTAGAGGATCCTCGCGATGGAAAAGGAAGCCCCCGCCGGCCTCAATGCTGCCCTGCAACGCTACCTGGCGGCGCTCCAGTCCGCGCCGGAGTTCCAGGAGGCCCGCCAACGCTACATCCCGATCTGGCTGGCCCCGGCCTCCTTGCCCGCCGCGGCGGACGAGGAGGCAGCTCCTCATACCATCCCACCCGAGAACGCCCTGGAGAACATCGCCGCGCTGGTCCTGCTCGGCGAGGCCGGCGCGGGCAAGACCTTTCTCCTGCGCTACCTGGCGGCGGTGCAGGCCGAGTCCCTGGTCGGCCAACTGGGGAAGGGGCCGCCCACCGGCCGGCCCCCGCCCAAGGAGGGCCCGCGCTTCCTGCCGTTCTATGTGGACCTCGCGGCCTACCGCGGCGGCACGGTGCCCGACCTGCTGGTGGGGGTGCTGCGCCGCTATGGCCTCCCCACGGCCGAGGGACCGATCCTCGAGTCCCTGACCCGCGAGTACAACCTGCTGCTGCTCTTCGACGGCCTGGCCGATATGCCCCCGGCCCACCAGGTCGATGGGCTGGCAGCCCTGCGCAGCTATTTCGAAAAGCTGGGGGCCGGCCACCACTATGTCGTCTGCTGTCGTACCGCCGAGTTCCACAACTACCAACCTTGGCTGGCCCGCGCAACCGTCTGCCGGCTCTGCGAACTCAACGACCTCGCTACGCAGCGGCACCTGGGCCGCTTCCTCCCGGAGGACATCGCCCGCTCCCTGCACGGCGACGCCGACCTGCGGGCGTTGGTCCGTACCCCACGCCACCTGGACATGCTCGTCCGCGCGGCGCAGGCCGCGCTGGGGACCGGTCGTTTCCCATCCAAGGGCGCGCTGCTGGTAACCGTGGCCCGGGAACTGCTGGCCCTGGGTCTGCGCAGCGACGGCCCGGCCCCGGATATGGGCCGCCTGCTGCGCCTGTTGGCCCGCTGGGCCCGCCTGCTCTTCGAGTCCCAACTGTCGACCTTTTCGCGCGACGAGGCCCTGGCCCTGCTGGCCCAGGCGATGGCCGGTCTGGGGCAGCAGGGCAGCCCGGTGTTGCTGCACCCGACCCAGTTCCTGCGCTACCTCCTGCGCGGCGGCCTGCTGTTGTCCCAGCCCGGTGGGGAGATGATGTCCTTTGCCCATGCGGCGCTGCGCGATGTCCTGGCCGCCCTGGATATCGACATGCAGGCCGGCGGGACGCCGGCCATTACCCTGGACGAGAAGGCTGCCCGGTCGCGCTGGGAGGTCCTGGCCCCGCTGTGGTATGGAGTCACCGAGCGCCGGGCCGAGGTCGCCGCCCGCCTGGTGGCGGCCGGCGAGGAAGGCCTGAAGCTGCTGGTGCTTTCCTTGGCCCAGTCGGAAGCCCCTACGGCCTGGGCCGGGCTGCTCGGCAAGTACCTGGGCTCCGATCCGCTGCTGCACTACCAGGCCGGCCTGGCCCTGGAAGAACTGGGCTGGCTCGCCCAGGCCGGGGCGCAGATGGAGGAAGCGATCGCCCTGGGGCTGGAGCGCGCCGACGTGTCGTTCCGCCTGGGCCAAGTCTATGAACGCCAGGGTGACCTGCCGCGCGCCCGCCAGGAGTACCTGCGGGCCTCGGGCCTGGACCCTGCCAACCTCCAGTACCGCCGCCACGTGGGGGTGGCCTGCCGCGAGATGGGGGAGTACGACGAGGCCGCCACGCGCCTCAAGGAGGTGGTCCGCGAGCACATGGCGGCCTGCGCCGAGGCCTCCTACGACCTCGGCCAGGTCTATGAGCGGCAGGGACGTTTCGGTTCGGCGTTGGAAGAGTTCCAGCGGGCGGTCAGCCTGGCGCCGCAGAGGCGCGAGTATCGCTGTAGCCTGGGCCGCGCCTATGGACTGGTCGGCGACAACGCCCGCGCCGAGCAGGAGCTGCTGCTCGTCCTGCGCCAGGCGCCGGCCGACCCCTGGGCGAACAACGAACTGGGCGTCATCTACGAGCGCCAGGGCCGCGACGAGGAGGCGCTGGGACAGTATATCCATGCCATCGAGCTGGACCCTGATGTGGCCAGCTACCACCGCAATGCGGCCAGCGTCTACTTCCGCAGCGGCCGCAGCCAAAAGGCCCTCGATGAGTTGAAAGAGGCCGCCCAGCTCGACCCCATGCACGCCGATGTCCAGCATCTGCTGGGCCAGGTCTACCAGGCTCTGGGCCGGGGTGAAGAGGCCCTGCAGCACTTTCACCGGGCCATCGAGCTGGCCCCGGACAAGGCGATCTACCACCGCGAGATCGGCGTAGCTTTCCGGCGGTTGGGCCGCTCGGAAGAGTCGGTGCGCGCCCTGCGCCGGGCTGTCGAACTCGCGCCCGAGGCCCCCGAGGGCCATGGCGAGCTCGCCGAGACCTATTGGCAGCAGGGGCGCCAGGAAGAGGCCCTGGACGAGTACCAGTGGGCCCTGGAGCTCTCGCCGGGCCGCGGGGTCTACCACTGCGACCTGGGCGTGGCGCTGCGGCGCATGGGCCGGCTGGAGGAGGCCGAACAGCACCTCATCTTTGCCCGCGATATGGAGGAACAGGTTCCCCGCCACCATGACGAGCTCGGCCTGCTCTATAGTCAGCAGCGCCGGTTCGACGAGGCCCTCTCCTGCTTCGAGCGGGCGGTGCAGTTGGATCCGCGATCGCCGTTGTACCTGCTCCATGCCGGTGTCGCCTACCGGCAGTTGGGCCACGATGACCGGGCGCTGGAGGCTCTGCAGCGGGCGTTGGTCCTTTCGCCCAACCTGGCCGAGGCCCAGGCGGAGATCGGCCTCATCTATGCCCACCAGGGCAAAGACCAGGAGGCGTTGGAGGCCTATCGCCGGGCGGTGAACCTGCGCACCGGCATCGCCGAGTACCAGGTGCAGTTGGGCGGCATCCTGCGGCGCCTCGGCCGGCACACCGAGGCTGCCCTGGCCCTGGACGCGGCGACGCGCTTGCAGAAAGACTATGCTCCGGCCCACTTTGAGTTGGGGCGCCTGTTGCAAGATGAAGGCCGCCTGCAGGAGGCCCTAGCCGAGTACGGCCGGGCCGTGCGCCTTTCCCCCCAGGAGCCGGCCTACCACCTGGCCCTGGGCCAGGTGGCCCGCGAGCTAGGGCGCTACGACCAGGCCACCGAGCACCTCGATCGCACCATCGCCCTGGCCCCGCACGACGCGGCGGCCCACTTTGAACTGGGCCGGGTCTATCAGGAAGAGGGCCTCCTGGAAAAGGCGCTGGAAAAGTTCGACCGCACCGTGGCCATCGATTCCGGCCAGGCCCACTACCACTGTCGGCGCGGCCAGGTGCTGGCCCGCCTGAGCCGGCCGGAGGAGGCCGTCGGCGCCCTGGAGTTTGCCGTGCGCCTCGATCCGGGCTACGCCCCGGCCCATCGGCTCCTGGGCGACCTGGCCCTGGAGCGGGGCGACCTGGAGGCGGCCCGCCATTCCTACCTGCGGGCCGTCGACGCCGCTCCCCAAGATGCCGGCCTGCACGCCTCCCTGGGCAAACTGCTGGTCCACATGGGCCGCCTGGACGAGGCGCGCAGCGGGCTCGCCCGCGCCCTGGCCCTGGACCCCAACAACGCCGCGGCCCACAACGCCCTGGGCCACCTGCAGCTGCAGGACGATGATCTAGCGGCGGCTGTGGAGTCGCACCGCAAGGCCGTCGGCCTGGCGCCCCAGGAAGAGACCTTTGCCTACGACCTGGCGCAGGTCCTGGCGCGGGCCGGCCGAAAGGAGGAGGCCGTCGATCAGATGCGGGCGGCCGTCGCCCGGCAGCCCTGGCGCGGCGATTGGCAGCACGCCCTGGGCATGCTGTACGCCGGCCTGGGACAATGGACGTCCGCCGCGGCCCACCTGGCGCGGGCCGTCGACCTGGCCCCGGCCCAGGCCCGCTACCACCGCGACCTGGGGATCGTGCAGCAGCGTCTGGGGCGGCTGGACGAGGCCTCGGCCGCGCTGGAAGAAGCGCTGCGCCTGGAGCCCCACCAGGCCGCCTGGCGGGAGGAGTTGGGCGGGGTCTATATCCGGCGCCAATGGTACCGCGAAGCGTTGAGCGAGTTCCAGGCGGCGATCGCCCAGCAGCCGGACGAGCACCGCTATCACTTTGCCGCTGCCGTGGCCCAGGACCGCCTGGGCGACAAGTCCGCCGCCCTGGAGTCGCTGCGCCGGGCGCTGCGGTTGAAGCCGAACTATGCGCCGGCCTTCGACCTGGCCGGCCGCGTCCTGGAGTCGCAGGAGCGCTTCGAGGAAGCGCGGACCATGTACCAGCGCGCCGTCGCCCTGGCACCCCGCACCGCCTCCTACCTGGCCCACCTGGCCGGCGTCCTGCGGCGGCTGGGGGCCCTCGACCGGTCTCTGGCCGCCTGGCGGCAGGCTCTGGAGCTGCAGCCGGGCGTGGCCGAGTGGCAGGCCGAGCTCGCGGAGCTGCTGTGGCAGATGGAGCAATGGGATGAGGCCCTAGCACACGGCGCCCGGGCCGGCGAACTCCAACCCCAGGAGGGTGCCTACGCCGCCCGCTACGCCGAGATGCTCATGGAGCGCGATCGGCTGGAGCTCGCCGAGCAGGTGCTGGAAGAGGCCCGGCAGCGGCTGCCGGAGGACGGCCGGCTCTTGCACGCCCTGGCCCGGCTGCACCAGCGGGCCGGCCGGACCGACCAGGCCCTGGCTGCCTTCCACCGGGCCGTCGAGAAGTCTCCTGAGCGCTCCGACTTTCGCCTCGACCTGGGCGTCTTTCTGCGCCAATGGGGCGAAGACGAGGCGGCGCTGGGCACGTTCCGTGAGGTGCAGCAGCTCGATCCGCGCAACGCCCGGGCGTCTTTCGAGATCGGCCTCACCTATGCCCAGCAGGGCCGGCAAGACCAGGCCCTGGCTGCCTACCGCGAGGCCCTCTCCCTGGACCCCAACACGGCTCTCTACCATGGCACCTTGGGCCATTTGCTTTGCCAAGAGGCCTCCCGCGAGTCGGACCTGCGCGAGGCCCGTGTGTTGGCCCGGCGGCGCAGCGAGGGGCTGGAAGATGCGCTGACGCACCTGCAGCGCGCGCACGAGCTGGAGCCCAACGAGGATCGCTGGGCCTACGAGTGGGGGCTGGCCTTGCAGTTGGCGGAGCGCCACGAGGAGGCTTGCCGGGCCTTCTCCGAGGCAATCGAGATCGCCCGCCGGCGGCGCTGGACGCCCAGCAAGGCCTGGCAGGTGCTGGCGAACGGCAGACCGGCCCCGGCTTTGGAGCCGCTTTATCGTCGCGCCCTGGGCCGCAGCCTGCGGGGGCAGGGGAAGCTGGACGAGTCCCAGGCAGAGCTGCTCCGCACCGTCCAACTGGCCCCCCAGGAAGCCGAACCCCACTACGACCTGGCGCTGGTGCTGGAGGCTCAGGGTAACCTGGAAGAAGCGGCATCTGCGCTGCGCGCGGCCATCGGGCGCGATCCCCAGCGGCCGGTTTACCACTATCGCCTGGGGGTGGTCCTGCACAGCCTGGGGCAGCTCGACCCGGCGGTGCAGAGCCTGCACCGGGCCGTTGCCCTGCATGGCGGCTTTGCCGCGGCCCATGCCGCCCTGGGGGATGTCCTCATGGACCAGGGACGGGACGAGGAAGCCTACCGCGCCTACCAGCGTGCGGCCCAACTCGACCCCGCCAGCCCGCAAAACTACGACCGCCTGGCCCGTTGGGCCTACCGCCAGGGACGCTACCGCGAGGCCGAGGAGGGCCTGCTCCAGGCCCTGGAGATGGATCCCGAACCGGCCGTCCGCTACGACGACCTCGGCCAGGTCTACATGGCCACGAACAGGCCGGAGGAAGCCCTGGAGGCCCTCCTCGTCGCCCGGCAGCGGGACCCCATGGACCCGCGCTATGCCGTGCACACGGCCCAGGCCTACGCCCGCCTGGGCCGCTTCTCCGAGGCCATCGCCGTGCTCCAGGAGGCGCTCCAACACGCGCCCGAGCGGACCGATTGGCGCGACGAACTGGCGGCCCTTTACCTTCAGACGGGCCGCCTGCGCGAAGCCCACGCCGAGCTCGAGCAGGCCCTGGCGCGGGCTCCCCACGACCCCGCGCTGCGTTGCCACATGGCCACGGTGCTGCGCCAGGAAGAAAGGCTCCAGGAGGCCGAGGAGATCCTGAACGACCTCCTGCGGGAGCGCCCGCAGTGGGCCGAGGTCCATTTCGAACTGGCTATGGTCCGCCGCCGCGGCGGAAATATGCTGGGCGCTCTGGAATCGCTACAGAAAGCCCTCAGCCTTTCCCCGGAGGACACGCGCTTCCTGGAGGCCTTGGGGCGGATGCATGAGCAGGCCGGCCACACCAAAGAGGCCTTGGCCATCGTCCAGCGGTGGGTGGAAAAGGATCCCGGGAACCCCGAAGCCCGCGAATTGCTCGGCGACCTGCTGGCCGCCCAAGGGCAGATCAAGCTGGCCCTGCGCGAGATCCGCACCGCCGGGCAGTTGGACCAGCGCGAGACGCGCTACCTGCGCAAGGCTGCCGCCTTGTGCCGCAGGCTCCAGTGGTTCGAGGATGCCCACGATGCCCTAAAACGTGCCCTGGAACTCGCCCCCGACGATTCGGCGATCTTTGTGGAGTTGGGGCTGTTGGCCGAGGAAGGGAAGGATGTCCTCCAGGCCATGCAGTACTACCAGAAGGCGCTCTCCCTGAACCCCAACGACGCCGCGGCCCACTTTCAACTGGGCTCGCTCTACCGCCGCCAGAAGAACCAATCCCAGGCCCTGCACCACCTGCGCAAGGCGCTGAGCATCAAGCCGGACTATGCCGAAGCCCGGCGCGAGATGGGCAAGATCAACCCCTTTGCGGTGATCACGGCGCACTTTGTATCGACAGATTCGCCCTGAGCCATTTGCGCATCACCACCGTCTGCTGCCCTTCCGACGATTGTAGTTCGAAATCGTCCATCAGACGCTCGATGGTCCGCAGCCCGCCCAACAGGTCGCCGGGCTCGCGGGGGGCCTCCCTTTCCATCCAGACGCAACCCAGACAGATGCACTCGATCCCCCGGCCGCCGCTGCGCTCCACGATGGCGAAGGAGATACTCCCCTGGTTCTCCAGCGCCCGCCGGGCGACTTCCGAGACGGCCGTGGCGATCCGCGTTTGGTCGGTCAGCCCAAACCCCAGGCTGTGGGCCAGCTCTCGGGCGCGCTGGCGGGCCATCACCACGTCGTAATTATTCCGCAAGTCGAAAGAGTTGCCTTTAAAGTCAACCATTTTGCTTTTCCCCGTCTATGCCCGTCCGGCAACTTCCGCGGTCTCCGTCCGTGGGCCTTCCGCCGCTTTCCTGGGGGAGTTAGGAGATCCCCAGATCGTGCAGCGCCTGCAGTAGGTTGGTCTCGGCAAAGTCGTCCTTGGGAATGTAGGCGTCGGCGCCGGCCTCCAACCCCGAGATGGTGTCGGCAGCTCGGTCTTTGACGGTGAGCATGATCACCGGGATGTCCACGGTGGCCGGCTGGCTCTTGAGCTGTTGGCAAACCTGGAAGCCGTTGATGTCGGGCAGGTTGACATCCAGAACGACCGCCTTGGGCAAGGCGCTAGTGGCCATCGCCACCGCCTCTTGGCCGTTCCGCGCCACATCCACCTGCATCCCGGATCTTTCCAGCACCAGCTTGAGACGCAGCGCTTGTGTCGGGCTATCTTCGACGACCAGAACCTTGACTGCCATGGTACGACCTCCTATTACAAGAGTGCGCTGATCGCTGCGGCCATCCGCTCCAGGGGCACCACCTGGTCGACCACCCCGGCCGCGATGGCCTCTTTGGGCATACCGAAGACGACGCAGCTTTTCTCGTCTTGCGCCAGCACCCGGCCGCCGGCCGCCTTGATCTGCCGGAGCCCCACCACCCCGTCGCGCCCCATCCCGGTCAGGATCACCCCCAACGCCTTGCTGCCGAGCACGTCGGCAACCGATCCAAAGAGCCGATCGGCAGAGGGGCAGAGCTCCCGATCGTTGGCCCTCGGCCGCAGGGCTACCCGCCCGTCCGCCCCGATCTGCAAGTGACAATCGTCCGGAGACACCAAGACCTGCCCCGGACGGGGGAGGTCGCCTTCCGCCGCGGTCATCACCTGGAGCTTGGTGGCACCGCGCAGCCAGTCGACCATCCCATGGCCAAAGCCGCGGGCGATGTGTTGGACGATCAGGATGGGCGCCGGGAAATCGCCCGGCAGGTCCCGCAAAACCTGGTAGAGGGCCGCCGGCCCGCCGGTCGAGGCGGCGATGGCGACGATCGCCGTGCGGATGTCGGCGGCGCTACGGCGGACGGGCGGGACGCGGGCCGGCAGCGTCCCCGTGGCCCAGCGCCGCACGACCTTGACGTCGGCCATCAGTTTGACCGTGTTGATCAGTTGGTCGCGGATGGCGCTATAGCCCGGGCCGGCCGGACCGCTGGGCTTTTCCACCACCGTCAGCGCGCCGGCGCGGATGGCGTTGAAGGTGATCTTTAGCTCTTCGGCCTCGACGCTGGCGCTGACCACCACGATGGGCGTGGGCGTATGCTGCATGATGCGCTTGGTGGCCTGGAAGCCGTCCATCCGCGGCATGCGGATGTCCATCGTGATTACGTCGGGCCGCAGCCGTGCCGCCAGCTCGACCGCTTCCTGCCCATCCCGGCCCACGCCGACGACGCGGATGGCCGGATCTTCCTGGAGCATCGCCACCAGGAGTTCGCGCACCGTGGGCGAGTCGTCTACCACCAGGACACGGATCATGGCAACCTTTCCTCCGCCCCGGCCTTTGGCAGGGAGAACCCAAAGGTGCTGCCCTCGCCCACCTCGCTCTCCGCCCAGACCTTGCCGCCGTGCCTCTCCACGATCGACTTGACGATGGCCAGCCCCAGCCCGGTCCCCGGGACGCTGCTCGCCTGTGGGCCCGGCACCCGGTAGAACTTGCTAAAGAGCTGCGGTATGGCCTGGCGGGGGATGCCGATCCCCGAGTCGTGGACCTCGACGGTGATGTGGCCGTCCTCCTCGCGGGCGCGCACCGTGATGTGGCCCCCGGCGGGCGTGTACTTGACCGCGTTGCTGATCAGGTTGTCCAGGACCTGGCGCAGCCGGCCGGCATCGCCCAAGACCGGGGACATCTGCTGCGGTATGACCAGCGTCAGTTCCAATTCTTTTTGCTGGAACAGGAAACGCGCCCCCTCGACCGCCTTTTCGACCAGTTCGACCATGTCGCAGGGGACCCGGCCGATCTCGATGCCGGCCTCGATCTTGCCCAGATCCAGCAGGTCCCCGATCAGCGTGGCCATCTCCTCGGCCGTGATCCGGATGCGCTGGGCGAACCCCTGGTGCACTCCCTCCAGGGCCTCCTCGAGCAGCTCGGCGTACCCCCGGATGGAGGCCAGCGGGTTGCGCAGGTCGTGGGACACGGTGGCCACGAACTCGTTCTTCATCTGGTCCAGCCGTTTCAGCTCGCTGATGTCCTGCATCACGGTCACGTACCCGACCTCTGCCACATGGGAGATGCTGGCGTAGAGGGTGCGCTTGTCGGGCAGCAGGATCTCTGCCGTGTGCGGGGAGAGCCCTTGGCTGCCCCGGGCCCAAAGTTCCTGTAGCGCCCGGTGGGGGATGGCTTCGGCGAGCGGCCGGCCGACGACCTCTGCCGCGGACACGCCAAAGGCGTGCGCCGCCGCCGGGTTCAGCAGCAGCACCTGTCCCGCGCAGTCCGTGAGCAAGACGGCGTCGGAAGTGTCGGCCAAAACGGCCGCCAGCTTCCGCCGTTCGCCCTCCGCAGCGCTGTACAGGCGGGCCTTCTCGATCGATACCGCCGCCTGCACGGCGATGGTGGAAAAGAGGGCAAGGTCTTCCTCGTCGTAGAGGTTGTCGCGCTGATAGTTCTGGATGGCCATGACCCCGATGATCCGGCCTATAGCCACCAGGGGCACCCCCAGCCACGAGTGCGCCATACGGCCCACGATCTCGATGCCTTCGCGGGCGTCGAACTCCTCGATCTCGGCCGTCGAACGAAAGAGCAACGGCACCTTGTGGCGGATGATATAGCCGGTCAGCCCGGCCCTTGCCTGGTATCGCTGCAACGGTTGGCGCTGCCCTTCCTCGATGTCCAGCAGCGTTTCCCACTCGCCGGCCGCTTCGTCGTAGAGGGCGATGTAAAAGTTGGTCGTGTCAAAGAGCCGGCTGACCTGGCTTCGAACGACCTCCAGCAGTTCCTCCAGGCCGAGGGCCGAGACCATCGCCTGGCCGATCTCGTTGAGGATCGACAGCTCGGTTGTCCGCCGGGCGTTGTCCAGGGCCAGGGCAATCGTCTCGGCGAACGATTCGGCCATCTGGATATCGTCGGCAGAGAAGGCGGCGACGCTCTCGCTCTCGGCGTCCAAGACCCCCAGAACCCGCCGGCCGCGCCGCAGGGGGATGGACAACTCGCTGCGCACCGTGGGCTCTTCGGCCACATAGTCGGGATCGACGCTCACGTCGGGCACGTACTGGGTCTGCGCCGTACGAAAGGCCCGACCGGAGACGCCGCGGTCCACGGGGAGTCCCCAGCCAAGCGTCGCGGCGCGGTCGTCGGCCGCGCCCCGGATCACCAGCTGCCGACCCTGCTCGTCGGGCAGGAGGAGGGCCACACCACGCCACCGGGTATGGCGAGAGATGGCCCGGACCGCTTCCTGGGCGATGGCTTGCGGGTCGACATGTTCGCCCACGGCCCGTAGGATCTCGTACAGCGCCGCCTTCTGGTCGGCCAGGGCGCGCTGAGCCGCGTACATCTGGGCGTTGCGCAGGGCTACGGCTACCTGCGCGGCCATGGTCTCCAACAGCGGCACCTGCTCCTGGACCAGTTGGCCCGGGCGGTCGCTCTGCACGTCGAGGACGCCCAGGATCTCGCCGCCGACCTGCAGCGGCACGGCCAGTTCCGCCAGCGTGTCGGGCAGGCTCTCGACATGCATATAGAGCGGCTCCTGGTGTACGTCGGGGACCAACAGCGGTCGTCCCTGCCGGGCCACCCAGGTTGTGATGCTCTGCCGGGTGAGCGGCAGGCGCACCGGGGGGGCCACGATGTCCGGCCGGCGGCCGCCGGCCCAGTCCTGGAAGACCAGTTCCGACCCTTCCACCAGGGCCAGCGCGACGTAGTAGTAGTCAAAGGTTTGGCAGATCAGCCGGGCCACCTGCTTGAGCAACTGCGGCGGATCCAGGATTGAGGTCACCTGCCGGGCCACCTCGTTGATCAGCTTGAGTTGGCGGGCACGCTCCTGTTCCCGCTGGTAGGCGCGCGCCTTTTCGATCACCACGGCCCCCTGGGTGGCGATCGAGATCAGCAGGTCGAGGTGGTCGATGGTAAAGTGGTTGGGCGCCTCGTGGGTCATCGTCAACACGCCCAGGACCTGGCCGGCATGGGCCAGGGGTGTGGCCAGGACCGAGCGCGTGTTGGAATAGGCCCCTTCGACCTCGATCCAGCGCGGATCCTCCTGGACGTCGTGAATGACGACCCCCTCGTGATAGCGGACCACCCAGCCGGCCAGACCCTCCCGTAATACCTTGTTCCACACTTCGGGGGAGATCTCTACCACGCGGTCCTGGTACACCGAGATCTTGCGCCGGGCTTCCCCCTGCTCCCCGACCAGGATGATGCTCCCCCGCGTGGCGTTCGTCGCGGCGATGGTCAGGTCGAGAAGGCGCGCCAGGAGGGTGTCCAGGTCCAACTCGGCGCTCAGCTCGCGGCTGACCTGGTAGAGCAGGTCGAGTTTGCCCTTTTCCGCCAGCAGTTCCTGTTGGCTGCCCTTGAGGCGCAGCAGGGTGCCCACGCGGGCCAGCAGCACTGTTTCCTCGAACGGTTTGGCCAAAAAGTCGTCGGCGCCAGCCTCCATGCCGCGCTGCTTGATCTCGCTGTCCCCCATCGTCGTGATCAGGATGATGGGGATGTAGGGCAATCCCGGTTCGCGGCGCAGCCGTTTGGCCACCTTGCAGCCGTCCATGCCCGGCAAGATCAGGTCGAGGAGCACGATGTCCGGTGGGGAAGTGCGCACGGTGGCGATGGCCTCTTCGCCGTTGCCGGCCAATTGCACGCGGTAGCCGGCTCTTTCCAGGATGTTCCCGATCAGCGCTCGGCTGGTTGGGCTGTTATCCACCACCAAGGCGGTTCCCTTGGCCCCTTCCGGAGAGGTCATAGATTATCACCGTTCCTCGGTTTGCTAGATCAGTTGCCGGATGGTCTCCAGCAGGTTGTCCTGGTCGAAGGTGCCCTTGACGATGTAGGCATCGGCTCCGGCCTCGATCCCTCGGATCTTGTCGTCCGGGTTGTCCAGCGATGTGACCAGGATCACCGGTAGGTCTTGGTACCGCGGGTCTTGTTTGAGCCGGCGGGTCAACTCGAAACCGTCCATGCGCGGCATATCGAGGTCCGAGACAATCAGGTCGCAGCGGCTATCGGCCAGCGCGGCCAATGCCTCCTCACCGTCCAGGGCCAGGCGCACTTCGTAGCCGGCTGTGGAGAGGATGTTCTTTTCCAACGTGCGTGTAGTGACGGAATCGTCGACGATCAGGATCGTCGGACGCTCCACCGCAGCGGTCTCGCCTGTCACCGCCGGCGCAAGGGCCGGGCCGGCCGTCTGTTGAGCGCTCCTGACCAGGTCCGCGCTGTTGAGGACGAGCACGACCCGGCCCGTGCCCAGGATAGCGGCCCCGGAAACGTTGGGCACGCGCGACAGTTGCCGGCCCAGGTTCTTGACCACCAACTCTTGCTCACCGAGCAGCTCATCCACCAAGAAGGCGACACGCTGCCCACCGGCCGCCAGGATCGTCGCCGGCAGCTTGCTCCACTCCGGCTGCGTTTCCCCGGGGGAGCGCAGCCGCAGCACGTCGGCCAGCCGCACCAGGGCCAACGGATGGCCCTGGTAGCGGATCGTTTCTTTTCCTTCCACCTGGGCAATGTCGTCCGGCCGCACCGGCACCAGCTTTTCCACCGCCGAAAGTGGAATGGCGAAGCTCTGTCCTGCCGCCTGGATCAGCAGGCAGCGCGTGCTGGCCAGGGTAAAGGGCAGCGTCAGGGTGAACGTCGTGCCCTGCCCGCGGACCGAGCGCACCCCGATCCGTCCTTGCAGTAGATCGATGTTCCTGCGCACCACGTTCAGGCCGATTCCCCGCCCCGAGACCTCGGTGATGATGGTCGCGGTGGAGAGCCCGGGCAAAAAGATCAGGCTGAGGGCCTCTTCCGTGGTCCCCTTCGCTGCCTCGGCGTCCAACAGCCCCCGGCGGATGGCGGCCTCGCGGACGGCGCGCGGATCGATCCCGGCGCCGTCGTCGCCCACCTGGATGACGACCGAATTGGCCTGCCGTTCGGCGCTCAGGGTGATCGTTCCGCGCGGCGGCTTGCCCTGCCGCTTGCGCTCGGACGGGGTCTCGATCCCATGGTCGATGCAGTTGCGCAGGAGGTGCATCAGGGGGTCCTTGACCTGTTCCAGGACATACTTGTCCATTTCCGTCTCGGCCCCCTGCACATCGAAGGTCACCTCCACTCCCTTGTCGCGGGCCAGGTCGCGCACCACGCGCCGCAAGGTCGGCAGCAGCGTGGCCAACGGCAGCATGCGGGCCCGCTTGACCCCCTCTTGTAATTGGTCGGTCACCAGGGCCAGGCGGGTGGCGTCGTCGGAGACACGGCGCGTGTGTTGGCCTAACCAGTCGGCCAGGCTGTGCAGAAACTCCTCGTTGCGCGCCAGAAACCTGGGCAGGGGCGCTTCCTCCTGATCTTGGGCCTTGCGGTGATATTGGGCCAGGCTCCCGCGGGCGCGCTGCCACTCCTTTTGCCAGCGGGTGAGTAGGCCCTGGAGTTCGGACAGCTCTTCGATCTGTTGCGCCACCCGCAGCCGGGTGACGAGCAGCTCGCCGGCTTGGGCCAAAAGGTCGTCCAGGCGGGCGGTGGGCACGCGGATCGTCTCGCCGCTCCAGATCGGCGCGGCGGGCCTTTCCGGCGGCATCTCGGGCGGCGGGGTCGGCGCGGCCGGCACCTCGATCGGCGGGGGCTGGATCGGCTGGCCCCGCCAGCTTTCCGCCAGGCGCACCAGGTACCCGGGCAGGTCGAGGGACGGCTCCAGGCCTTGGCCGGCGTCCAGGCCGGCCATCACGCTCCCGATCAGATCGATGCCCTGGTAGAGCAGGTCGAAGAGCTGCTCGGATAGGACGATCGTCCCCCGCTTGGCCGCGCCAAAGACATCCTCCATGCCATGGGCCAGCTCTTCGATGGGCTTTAGACTGACGGCGCGGGCGGCCCCTTTCAAACTATGCACATGGCGGAAGAGGTCTTCCAGCAGGGCCGTTTTCTGGGCCGCGTCCGGCTCCTGCTCCATGCCGAGCAGCCCGGCATTGATCGCCGCCAGCCGCTCGGACAGTTCCTCGCGGAAGCTGTCCATCAACTGTTTCAACAGGTCTTCATCGAGGGCCATTGCCCTATCTCCATTGTTGGCCGACGCGGGGCTTTCCCCGGCGCGGCTTTAGGCCTCCTCGTGGACCACCATCCGTTGGTCGCGCAGCAGCGCTTCTATGTCCAGGAACACGACCAGATCGGCAGTTATGCCGCGGGTATACTCGGCGGCATAGGTCATGGTCGGCAACGCCGCCTCCAATTTGTCCAGGGCCAGCAGTTCCACCGACCGGACGTCGCTGGCCAGCAGCCCAACTTCCAGGCCGGCCGCGTTGACGGCGATGACCTGGGATTGCTCGCCGCTGGGCGTGGGTTCCAGACCCAAGAAGCGCCGCAGGTCGACAACCGAGAAGATGCGTCCGCGCAGGTTGACCACGCCGACGACAAAGTCGGGCGTGCAGGGAACCGCGGTCAGATCTTCCAAGGGATAGATGTTCTCCACGTACCTGGCCTCAATCGCGTATACTTCCGTGCCCAGGGCAAAGGTGACGACTTCGGCCGTAGCGCCCGGGCTTTCCTCCACCAGCGTCCGGGATAGCTCCTGGGCCCGATCGCGGAGGATGCGCTCGACCTCCTCCGGCGGCAGGTCCTCTTCGAGAACGGTAACGATCTGGTCTGCGGTCATACCTGACATGGTCCTCCCCGGTTTTGTCGGTTGTTCGTTCCCGGACGGTCGAAGTACGCTATCGCCCGGACCGGTGCCTCTTTCTCCATAATTGTACTATAGTCGGTTCCGTTGCACAAGTTGTACATCTCGGGCGCGGGCCGGGATCAGCTCCTGTAGCTGCTGCCGTACCGTGTACAACAGCCGGCCGGCGGTCATCCCATCCGACCATGGGACGGCCGCCTCTGGGGGCATCTTTTCCAACAGGGCGGCCGCGTTCTGCAGGGATTTGCGCGCGCGGGCCTCTTTCCCGCCTTCTAGATACAGGTTGGCCAGGCAGAAGTGCCCCAGGATGGCGTTGCGCTCCAGGTAGAGGACGCGCTTCATCGCCGCCAGGGCTTGCTCCCGGTCGTTTTCCTGGCTGTGGATCAGGGAGAGCAGAAAGTGGGCCTCGGCCAGGAGGGGGTCCAGCTGGACGGCCTGCTGGCACCAGCGCCGCGCTTCTTCCCACAGGCCGCTGTTGGCCCGGATTTTGCCGATCATAAAACAGGCCCAGGCACATTGGGGATCTTGCTCCAGCAGGCGGTAGAGCAGCTCCAACGCCTCGGCGGTGCGCCCGGTGTCGACCAGGAGGCGGGCCTGGGCAGGCAGGTCGGGAGGGGCTGCGGCCGGAGGAGCCGGCGCCGGCGGCGCGGGCCGCGGCGCGATCTCGGCCGCCTTTTCTGCTACTTCCGCCGGCCGGGCAAGTTCGCAGGGGGGGACAATCTCCGCCGCCTTTGCCACGGCCGGCGGTGGGACGGGTTCGCGGCGGGGCGCGATCTCTGCCGCCCTTGCCACGGCCGGCGGTGGGACGGGTTCGCGGCGGGGCGGCCGTTCGGACTTGCGGTACAGGATGGTCCCAGGAAAGTTGTGGGCCTCGAAGGAGGCAAAGGTGGCCGGCGATGGTTCGGCGTACCCCACCAACAGCCAGCCGCCGTCGACCAGCGCTTCGTACATGCGGTTCACCACATACTGCACCAGCTCGGCGCTGAAGTAGATGGCCACGTTGCGGCAGAGGACCAGGTCGAAAGCGACCGTGTTGTTGGCGATCGCCGGGTACGGATCCTCTCGCAGGTTGAGATAGGCGAAGGAGACCATCTGGCGCACCTGGGAAGAAATCTCCCATTCCTTCCCCCGGCGCGTGAAGTAACGATCGCGCAGGTTTTGCCAACCTGCTTCGCGGAACGACCACTCGCCGTAAAGCCCCCGGCGGGCCTTTTGCAGGGCCTCCCGGTTGATATCGGTGGCCAGGATGGTGATGTTCCAATCGGACAGGTCGGGCAGGAGTTCGCGCAGCAGTATGGCCAAGGAGTAGGGCTCTTCCCCGGAGGCGCAGCCGGCGCTCCAGATGCGTAGTTGCCGGACGGTCTGGCGCTTCTGGGCGATCAGTTCGGGCAAGAGGTGGCCGCGCAGCGCCTCGAACTGCCCCCGGTCGCGGAAGAAGTAGGTTTCGCCGACGGTCACCTGTCCGATGAGGGTTTCCCACTCGGGGCTGTCCGTCGGCTTCCCGGCCAGGAGCTGGTAGTAAGACTGGACATCGGCGCACGCGCTGTGGGCCATGGCCTGGGCGACGCCCCGCTCCAGGTCGGCGCGCCGCTTATCCGGAAAGTGCAGGCCGCTGCGCTCCAGGATCAGTGTGCGAAACTGCTCGTAGGTCGGGGTATCGAACAGGTGCTGCTGCGCATCCATCTTCCGTCCCCTCATTGGCCGCGCAGCCGGACGAGGGCCTGTTTCAGCGCCCTTTCCTCCCGGCGTGACAGGAAAGCTCCCAGGTCGAGGATGAGCAACAGGCCGTCGCTTTGCCGGGCTACTCCCCCTACGAGGGGGCGACTGGGCAGCGTCTCCAGGGAGAACACCCGATCGGGCGTCTCGATCTGCGCTTCCGGCACCCCCACGACCCCGCTCACGGCATCCACGATGAGACCGGCCAGGTGCTTGCCGAGCCGGCCGATCACGATGGGCGTGCGCAACGTGTACGCTTGCTGCGGCAGGCCCAGGCGCAGGCGCATATCGATGGCCGGGATCACCTGCCCGTGAAAGTCGAGCACCCCGCGGACCATATCGGGGGCTCCGGGCAGGGGCGTGAGGGCCACCATCTCGATGATCTGGACGACATTGTCCACCGGCAGGCCAAAGCGCTGTCCGGCCACGACGAACGCCAGGATGGGCTTCCCGGCGACCTGGGACGGGGCCGTCGGCGCCGGCCGGCCGGCCTCCCTTGCGCTCGCCACGGCCTTGGCCTTTTCCCGATCCATTGCCATTCTCCTGTCGGTATATCGAGCAGGTTGCCTTCGGCGGGCCGTCCTGCCTACACCCGCTCGCCAGCTCCCGAATATTATACCACACCTTTGCCCACAATGGGAATCCAGACCGTGAACGTGCTCCCTCGCCCCGGCTCGCTCTCCACCGTGATCCGCCCGCCATGCTCCTGCACAATCCCCAGGCTGACCGCCAGCCCCAGGCCGGCCCGGTCCGGCCGGGTGGTGAAGAACGGTTCAAAGATCCGCGCCTGGTCCGCGGCGGGGATGCCCTCCCCGGTGTCGGAGATGGCGATGGCCACGCCGTCGCCCGACCGGTAGGTGCGCAGCCGCAGTTCTCCGCCCTCGGGCATGGCCTGGGCAGCGTTGTTGATCAGGTTCAGCAGGACCTGCCCCATCTGCCCCGCGTCGATCGGCAGCGACTCCAGGTCCTGGTCGTAGACCTCCTCGATCACCAGCCCGTTCTTTTCCAGGTGCGTACGGATCAGCGCCAGGGTCTTGCGCAGGATGTCGTTGATGTTCACCACCTGCTTCTGCGGCTTCACCTGGCGGGCGAAATCGAGCAGGTTGCGCACGATCTCGCTGGCCTGGCGGGCCTTGGCGGTGATCTTTTCCACGTCGGGGCGATAGGGCGAATCGGCGGGCAGCTCTTCCAGCAACAGCGCGGCGAACCCCATAATTGGGGTCAGGGAGTTGTTCAGCTCGTGGGCCACGCCGGCGGCCAACTCTCCTACGGCGACCAACCGGGCCGACTGTACCAGCTGGGCCTGGGTGCTCTTGAGCTGCTCCATCTGCTGCTGCAGATCGCTGTAGAGCTGGGCGTTCTCGATGGCCACGGCCGCCTGGTCGGCCAATAGCTCCAGGACGCGCAGCTCGTCGGCGTCGAACGGATGGGGCTTATCGAAGGCCACATTCATCACCCCCAGGACCCGCTCGCCGCTGCGCAGCGGCAGGCCGGCGATGGCCCCGCCCCAGGCCCAGTTCCGGTAGAGCGGGTGCTCGTTGACGTTGGGGGCGACGATGCGCTGGCCCCCGCGGGCCACGGCATAGGTCAGCCCGTCCTCCCGGGGGATGCTGTAGGCCCCCCCCCGCCGGCCGTCCTTCCAGAGAGCGGCCCCGAAGGAGACCTTTTCCCCGTCGTAGAGAAAGATGTGGGCATCGTCGGCCTGGATCAGCTTCAGCGTGTGCTCCAGGATCGCCTCCAACACCGGCTGCAGTTCCAGCCGCGATGCCAGGCTCAGGCTGGCCTGGCGCAGCGCCTCGAGCTCCTCGCTGCGCCGGCGCTCCGCGGCAAAGAGCCGGGCATTGACCAGGGCCACGGCCGCCTGGGCGGCAAAGAGGAGCAACAGCTCCGCGTCGCCCGGCGTAAAGGTATGGGGTGGGGTGGCGGCCACGTTGAGGATGCCCAGGAGCTCCTCCCCCCAGCGGACCGGGACCCCCACGACCGACATGGTGGGCTCGGATTGAAAGACGCCCGCTCGTCCCGCCCAGTGCTGGTAGTCGTCCACGATCAGCGGCTGCCCACTTGCCCACACCTGTCCCGACAGCCCCTCTCCCCGGTGCAGGATGCTGCCGACGGGGATCGTGCCCCCCACGCTGACTACCCGTTCCAGCACGTCGCTTTCCGGCCGATAGAGATAGAGGCCGCCGTCGTCGGCCCCCAGCAGCTTGATGGCCCGCGCCACGATCGAACGCAGCAGCGTCTGCAGGTCCAACTGGGCCCCGATCTCCAGCCCGACCTGCCGCAGGGCCTCCAACTGCTCCGTGCGCCGTTGCAGCGACCGGGCGCTTTCCTGGCGCTCGATCAGGGCTGCGCCCATCTCTGCGAGCATCCCGTTGATGGCCCGGCCCAGGGCCGTCAGCTCGTCCTGGCCGGTCACGGACACCCGCGCGTTCCAGTCCCCGCCGGCCTGCACCTGCTCCACCTGGGCGCTGAGGCGGGCCAGCCGCCGCAGGACGCTTCTCTCCATGAGCCAGACGATCGCCGCTCCAAAGGCCAGCGTCACCACCAGGAGCGACAGGAACAGGTACAGAGTGACGGTCTGTCCCTGCTGGAATATGGTCCGCGGGTAGTCTACGCGCAGCACGGCAATGGGCCGGCCGTCGATGTCCCGCAACTGCATGTACCCGGCGACGGTGTCGGTGTTGAGCGGCTGGACGACGATCGATTTCTGCTCCGAGAAGGATGAGCAGGCGAACTGGAAGTCGAGCGGCAGTGCCGGTTCGTCCAGGCGCTGGATCCGCATAGGGAAACCGGCCTGCCTGGCCAACCGTGACAGTTCGGCCGGCCCTAGGTAGCGCCCCATCAACAGGGTGCCGGCGGGTGCCCCTTCCTCCGAGCTGGGCAGGATGGGCCGGGCGGCGATCAGCAGCGGTCCTTCCTCCAGCAGGATCAGGCCCGTGCAACTGCTGCCGGCAGCGCCATTCCGCAGGAGCCTGCTGCCGGGGGCCAGGTAGGGAGCGATCCCCGCCGGCACCGGGAGCGGCTGCTGGCCTTCCAGGTCGAACGCCGATCCGTAGCGGACCTGCCCGGAGGCATTCAGGATCAGCAGGAGGTTGAGCCGCAGGTTGACAAAGGTCTGAGGGTGGAGGTTCTCCTCCTCGTAAGCGGGATTCTCGCCCGCGACATAGCGCAAGGTCTCGCCCCACGAGGACCAATTATGGGCCACGATGTTCATGCTGAGCAGGTCGTTGGCTAAAATCTCCTGGATGCGCTGGACGGCCTGTTCCACCTCGCGGCGCTCTAGCTGCCCGAACGACTGCGTCAGGATGGCGGAGGTGAGGCTGTAGAGGGCGACGAACAGGGTCAGCCCGGTGGCTCCAATGGTCAGGAGAACGCGCCAGCGCAGCTTCATTGATCAGCCTCGCGGGTGGACCCGTGGCGCAGCCGACGGGCATAGCGCCGCTGCAGGAGCTTGCGCCGGCCCAGCGGGCCGTGGATGGCGTACTTTTCGGTCAATTCCTGCAGGGCGTGAGCCAGCGCGCCGGGCAGGGCGCCGGCGGCGAAGGTAGCGTCGGGCGTGATGTCGGCCTGGCACAGCGCCGGCGCCGCGTCTTCCTGGGCCAGCAGGTAGTCGGTGGCGGCGAGGACCAGGCCGGCCGGCCCCTCGTTTGCCTGGAGGCAGACGGCAATCGTGGGCACGGGCAGGGCCAGCAGGGTGTCCAGCGTCTCGCCCATCGCCGCGGCGACCGCCGCGGCCTGTTCGCGGTGGCCGATGCGCAGGCCGGGGCGCTCCAGCACCGTGACCACGGGCAGGCCAAAACGCCCCGCCAGCCGCAGCAGGCGGATCGCTTTGCGCCATCCCGCGGCACAGAGCGCGCCGGCATGGCGGCGGCGACTCGCCGCCCAGTCCTTCCCGGGAGCCGTTGCCAGCAGCAGGACCCGCGGGCCGCCGGGGGCCAAGCGGGCCAGCCCGCCCACCAGGGCGGCGTCGTCCGTCGTCTGGCGGTCGCCGTGCAGTTCGTAAAAGGCCGTGGTCAGGCCTTCCAGGGAGCCGGGCAGGGAGGGGGTGGGGGCCGGGGCGGCGCCGCGCTGGGCCTGGCCGGGGAACCCCAGCAGGTCCAGTAGGTCCGCCAGCGCCGTCCGCTGCCCGCGCCGCGGCACGACGGCATCGCACCAGCCGCTGCGCTCCAGCTCGCGGGCCGGTCGGGTGCTCTCCAGGGGCCAGCGGCCGGCCTGGCGCAGGGCCGGGGGCAGGACCGGGGCGACAACGGCCCCGGGCTCGGCCAACACCAGGTCGGCCTGCAGCGCCAGGGCGGCCGGGGCGCCGTAGCAGGGGCCGGCCACCAGCGTCACCCAGGGCAGGCCGGCCTCGCCCAGCCGACCCAGCGCGGCCGGCAGCCCGGTCCACGGCGCCTGGATCGTGACCCCTTGCGGGGCCGTCGCCACCCACACCAGGGGCAGGCGGTCGCGGGCGGCCCCTGCCGCCAAGGAAACCAGGGCCCGTGTCTCATCCGCCGTCCAGTCGGCGTTGGGATTGCTGATGGCCAGGGCCAGCGGCTGCCCCAGCAGCGTGGCCTGGCCAAAGAGGCTCGGACCGGTGGGGCCCTCTCCTATGGGCCGGAAGGATCCGCGATCGACGAGCTGCTCCAGCCGAGGCTGGGCCTCCAGCGGCAGGTGAAAGTCGCACCAGGGGCAGGTCATCGCCTGGGCTTCCAGGTCGGCCGTGGCCGTTACCTCGCCGCAGGCTGGGCAGCGCAGCCAAACCTGGCCGGCCGCGCGGCCGCGGGACAGGTCGCTCAAGGAAATATAGCGCTGTGGCATCGAACCCTCCTCGTGGTGCCGGTCGCTCCTTCCTATCGTATACCACCCGGGCGGGTCTGTCAAGCGCCCTAAAAAACTATCATGATTACCAAAGGCCCGAAGGCCCCAAGAAGGGCCGGCGAAAACAGCCAACAGGGCTTTGTGTCTTTGGGCCTTGGTGGTTTATATAGGTCTTTGGAAGCAGCCTTGACGAAGGGAGCGCCTATGCTATAATGGCCCCGCAGAAAGGATCGCGGAGGACATCCATGCCGATCTATGAATATCGCTGCCCCCACTGCCGGGGCCGCTTCAGCGTCCTGGTGCGACCATCCCAACCGGGCACGCCGCCCCGCTGCCCGCGCTGTGGCAACGAGGAGGTCCAACGCCTGGTCTCGGCCTTTGCCACCGTTCGCCCCGAGGAGGAACACCTGGAGTCCCTGGCCGACCCGGCCAAGATGTCCGACCTGGACGAGAACGATCCCCGCAGCGTCGCCCGCTGGGCCCGCCGGATGCAGCGCAGCCTGGGCGAAGACCTGGGGCCCGAGTTCGATGAGATGATCGAACAGTTGGAGGCCGGGGAGATGCCCGATGAGGAGGCTCTCGGCGCGGGCGGCCCAGGTGCTGGAGACGACGATCTCGGGTGGGCGTAGGGCGAGCAGAGCCGGGTGCTGGGAGCAGGGAGCAGAGAGCGGACACCTGAGAGTGGCGAACCGATAAGGAATAACCGGCAACTGACACCTGACAACTGGAACCGCCATGCCCTTTTGGTCTCGTCAACCGAAAACTGAAGCTCCCCTGCCGGCCGCGGCGGAAGAGACGCCCCCCGCCGACCTGGGGCCGGGCCTGGCCCGGACGCGCCAGACGTTCTTGGCGCGCCTCGGCCAGCTCTTCCGGCGCGGTGGTCTGGACGACGACGACTGGGATGAGCTGGAAGCGCTGCTCATCCAGGCCGACGTCGGCGTCGAGACGACCGCCACCCTGGTGCGGCGGCTGCGCCGGCGCGTCCGCGACGAAGGCATCCGCGAGCCGGCCGGGCTGCGCCAGGCGCTGGCCGAGGAGATGGTCGCCATCCTGGAGACGGTCCCAGCACCGCCCCCCCTGGCAGAGGCGGACGGCCCCCGCGTCGTGCTGGTGGTCGGGGTCAACGGTGTCGGCAAGACCACCACCATCGCCAAGCTGGCCCATCGCTACCGCCGCCAGGGCTACACGGTGCTCCTGGCCGCGGCCGACACCTTCCGCGCGGCAGCCATCGAGCAACTGCAGATCTGGGGCGAGCGCGCCGGGGTGCCGGTGATCGCCCATCAGCCGGGCGCCGACCCAGGCGCGGTGGCCTATGACGCCGTCGCCGCGGCCCTCTCCCGCGGCATCGATCTGGTCATCGTCGACACCGCCGGCCGGCTGCACACCAAGCACAACCTCATGCAGGAGCTGGAAAAGGTCCGCCGCGTTATCCAGCGGCAGATCCCTGCAGCTCCCCACCAGGTCCTCCTGGTGATCGACGCCACCACCGGGCAGAACGGCCTGCAACAGGCCCGCACCTTTGCCTCTGCCGTGCGGGTGACCCACCTGGCGCTGGCCAAGCTGGACGGCACGGCCAAGGGCGGCATCGCCTTTGCCATCGCCCACGAGTTGGGCCTGCCCATCGCCTATGTCGGCACCGGGGAGCGGCTGGAGGACCTGGCCGAGTTCGACGCGCGCCGCTTTGTGGAAGCGCTCCTGGAGTAGAGAGATGGCCAAACGGTGGAGGCTCCTGGCTTCCGGATCCCTGCTCCTGTTCCTCGTCGCCGGCTGTTACCTGGCCTCCGGCCAACGTACGGAGACGGCGCCGCTCCAGGAGGACGGGCCCGGGGCCCACACGGTGCGCTTTGTCAGCGCCGACGGCCAGACCGACCAGGAGATCCTGGCCGGCCCCCCCAACGCCCCGATCATCGTCGCGATGAGCGCCCAGGTCGAAGAGGGCCAATTGGTGCTGGAGGTGCTGGATGCCGGCGGCGACCCGGTCGTCACGGCCACCGCCCGCCTGGGGCCGTCGGAGATGGTCAGCGGCACGGTGCGCACGGACGACGAAGGCCGTTTCACGCTGCGCGTTCGGGCTACCGAGGCCCACGGCGGCAGCTATACGCTGCGCTACCGCCTGGTGGCTCCGCTCACTCCCACGCCCACCTCGCCCCCCACACCGACGCCGTAGGCCGGGGATCGCCATCCCGGCCCTTGAGAAGGAGGATTGCCATGGCCACCAGGATCGAGCCGCGCCTGCCGCGCGGGATGCGCGACATCTTGCCCCAGCGCATGATCCTCCGGCAGTATGTGATCGACGTCATCCGCGGCGTCTTTGAGCGGTTCGGCTTCGAGGCGCTGCAGACGCCGGCCATCGAGCTGGAAGAGACCCTGCTGGGCAAGTACGGCCCCGACGCCGAACGCCTCATCTACAGCGTCGGCCATCGCGAGGGCAAGGAGCGGCTCTGCCTGCGCTACGACCTCTCCGTGCCGCTCTGCCGTGTGGTCGCCCAGTATCCCGATCTGCTGAAACCGTTCAAGCGCTACCAGATCGCCCCTGTCTGGCGGGCCGAACGCCCCCAGAAGGGCCGCTACCGCGAGTTCTACCAGTGCGACGCCGACACCGTCGGCTCGTCCAGCATGCTCGCCGATGCCGAGACGATCACCATCATTTACGAGATATTGACCCGCCTGGGCTTTCGCCGGTTTGTCACGCAGATCAACAATCGCAAGATTATCAACGCCATCGGCGAGTTCGCCGGGGTGCCCCCGCGGCTGTGTGCCGGGCTGTACCGGGCCATCGACAAGCTGGACAAGATCGGGCTGGAAGGGGTGCGCCAGGAGCTGCGCCGGGCCGGCCTGGAGGAGGCGCTGGCCCGGCTGACCCGGGCCGGGATCGGCGGCGCGGCGCTCGACGGCCTGGTCGACCCCCTGCGTGTCGGCGAGCCCGCCGGGATCGCCGGCGCGCTGGCGGCGGCCGGCCTGGACCCCCAGGCCGCCGAGGACCTCCTCGGTTCCCCCGCCCTGGTCCCCTCCGCCGTCATCCCCGACGAGGTGATCGACCGGCTGCTTCAGTTCCTGCAGATCGGTGGGAGCAACCGCCAGGTGCTGGCCCAGTTGCGCCGCTGGCTGGGCGACTACCCCGTGGCCCTGGAAGGCATCGCCGAACTGGAAGAGATCCTCACCTACCTGGAGGCGCTTGGCATCCCCGAGGCGTTCTACCAGGTGCGGCCGGCCATGGTCCGCGGGCTGGAGTACTACACCGGCCCGATCTACGAGACGCTGGTGGAGGAGCCCAAGATCGGCAGCATCACCGGGGGCGGGCGCTACGACAAGCTGGTGGGCATGTTCATGGAGCGCAGCCTGCCGGCCACGGGCACCACCATCGGCATCGAGCGCATCATCGACGTGATGGAGGAGCTGCGGATGTTCCCGCCGGGCGTGGGCCAGACCGTCATCCAGGTGCTGGTGACCCGCTTCTCGGCGGAGACGGCACCAGAGTCGCTGCGCCTGGCCGCCGAGCTGCGCCAGGCCGGCCTGAACGTGGAGATGTCCTTCCAGGAGACCTCCCTGGGCAACCAGATCCGCTACGCGCTGAAGAAAGGTATCCCCTATGTCGCCATCCTGGGGCCGGACGAGATCCGGGCCGGCGTCGTGGCCCTGCGCAACATCGCCCGCGAGGTCCAGGAGACGGTGGCCCGCGGCGAGGCCGCGGCGCGCCTCTGGGCCTGGCAGGAGGAAGCGGCCGGGCGGGATGCGTTGCCCTCGAAAGTGTGAGCCCCCCTCTGCTTTTTGCCCGATTTTGCGCCGGGCCGGCCGATAAGGTGTAACGGCCGGCCCGGCCTGGCGTCTTGAAGCGCGTTCGCACCGACGAGCACCAAATAAAGAGGAACCGGCGGAGGCCCCGCCGGGAGAAAACCGAAGGAGGTCTCAGATGAGCAAGGCCATGTCCACCTGCGCGATCCTGTTCCTGTTGGTTCCCCTCGCCCTGGGGGCCTGCGGCAGCACCCCCACCCCCGCGCCGAACATGCCCAACCCGGCCTCGACCTACTGCCAGGAGCACGGCGGCACCCTGGAGATCGTCACCGCCGCCGACGGCAGCCAGTCCGGCCTGTGCCGCTTCCCCGACGGCAGCGCCTGCGACGAGTGGGCCTACTTCCGCGGCGAGTGCGCCCCCGGCGGGGCTACCCCGGCCCCCGGGATGCCCAACCCGGCCTCGACCTACTGCCAGGAGCACGGCGGCACCCTGGAGATCGTCACCGCCGCCGACGGCAGCCAGTCCGGCCTGTGCCGCTTCCCCGACGGCAGCGCCTGCGACGAGTGGGCCTACTTCCGCGGCGAGTGCGCCCCCGGCGGGGCTACCCCGACCACTCCCTAGCGCCCGCTACCCTTGCACCGGGCGGCCCTGGTTTCCCAGGGCCGCCCTCTTGTTCTTGGCCCTTATCCCCCCGCCGCCTGCACCAGCGCCCGGAAGAGCGCCAGGTGCTCCGGCCTCTCGACCAGCCGCTCGGGGTGCCACTGCAGCCCCAGGAGGAAGCGCTCCCCCAGCCCCTCGACGGCCTCGACGATGCCGTCGGGCGCCCAGGCCACCGCCCGTAGCCCCTCCCCCAGCCGGCCGAGCGCCTGGTGGTGCGAGGAGTTGACCTCCAGTTCCTCCCGTCCCAGGATGGCCGCTAGGCGCGAGCCGGGCGCCACCCGCGCCGGGTGAAAGGTCTCCCGGGGCGCATGGCGCAGCGCCCCGGGGACCAGGGAAGGGATGTCTTGGATGAGGTCCCCTCCCAGGGCGACATTGAGCAGTTGTGTCCCCAGGCAGATCGTCAGCAGCGGCCGGCCGCCTTCCAGGGCCAGCTCCACGAGCAGCCGGTCGCCGGCCAGCCGGCGGCGGTCGGCCGGCCGGGTGCGGGGATGCCGTTTCTGCCCGTACCATTGCGGAGGCAGGTCCGATCCGCCGATCAGCACCAGCCCATCCAGGCGGGCCAACGCCGCCGCCAGCGCGGCCGGATCGGCCTGCGGCGGGATCACCACCGGCACGCCCCCCGCCAGCGTCACCGCCCGCACGTACGGGAGCCCGATCACCACCGCGTCGCCCAGGCGGATCACCCGGCAGAGGTCACAGTTCAGCCCAATGATCGGCACCCTGTCCATCGCTGACCTCCACGCTAGGGATAGAACAACGCGGTCACTCTATGCCATATTCGCCTGCTTGTCCAGGGCTTTTACAAAGTCCTCCAGTTTGGGCAAGACCGCAGGCCGTTTGACAAA
>CAZQFV010000018.1:0-85942 GCA_964592645.1 uncultured Chloroflexia bacterium | reverse complement strand
AGCAGGGCGTCCGCGACGGCAAGATCGTCGGCCGCCTCCGCCCCACCGGCTTCATTCCCCGCTGCCTCGACCAACTCGCCGCCCAGAACGTCCAAATCCCCACCTCCATCTTCGAGACCGAGCAGGCCCTCCACCTGGACACCCCCCAGGCCTTTACCCAGTACATGGCCCGTTTCCAGCGCCACGAGGAGCCCCGCACCTACAAGGTCGACTGGCTCTCCGCCATCGAACCCGAAACCCTGGCCGCCCTCCCCGCTGCCGAGCGCCCCACCGGCGGCTCCCTCGCCGACCGCCTCGCCGGCGAACAGAAAAAGTCCGCCGCCGAGCGCCACTTTGGCCGCAAGGTCCGCCGCGCGGCCCCCGACCCCATGGTCGAGTTCAAGTTCCGCGTCCAGGACCGCGTCATCGCCGAACTCGGCCCCCGCCTCAAACGCACCACCCCCGCCGAGGTCCGCGCCACCGTCGAGCGCTGCCTCGCCGAGGCCCTCGCCGCCGAGGGCAAGCTCCTCGGCCTCCTCGAACGCCAGCGCCTGGTCAAGGACATCGAGGCCGAGGTCCACGGCTACGGCCCCTTGCAGGTCCTCCTCGACGACGACTCCATCAACGAGGTCATGGCCAACGGCCCCGACCACGTCTATGTCGAACGCGGCGGCAAGATCGAACTCTCCCCCGTCCGCTTCTACAACGAGGAGCACATGCTGCGCGTCATCGACCGCATCCTCACCCCCATCGGCCGCCGCGTCGACGAGTCCTCCCCCATGGCCGACGCCCGCCTCCCCGACGGCTCGCGCGTCAACATCGTCATCCCGCCCCTCTCCCTGGTCGGCCCTACCATCACCATCCGCAAGTTCGCCAAGACCAAGTACACCACCGAGGACTTTATCCGCCTGGGCACCATCTCGCCCGAGGCTTCTGTCTTCCTGGCCGGCTGCGTCTGGGCCCGTCTGAACATCATCGTCTCCGGCGGGGCCTCCTCCGGCAAGACCACCCTGCTCAACATCCTCTCCTCCTACATCCCCGCGGATGAGCGCATCGTCACCGTCGAGACCACCGCCGAACTCTCCCTCGGCCAGGAACACGTCGTCCCCCTCGAGGCCCGCCCCCCCAACATCGAGGGCAAGGGCGAGGTCGATGTCCGCCAACTCGTCATCAACTGCCTGCGCATGCGCCCCGAACGCATCGTCGTCGGCGAGTGCCGCGGCGGCGAGGCCATCGACATGCTCCAGGCCATGAACACCGGCCACGACGGCTCCCTCACCACCACCCACGCCAACTCCCCCACCGACGTCATCTCCCGCCTCGAAGTCATGTGCATGATGGCCGGCATGAACCTCCCCTCCAAGGCCATCCGCGAACAGATTGCCTCCGCCGTCCAGCTCATCGTCCACATGACCCGCATGCACGACGGCTCCCGCAAGGTCGTCCAGGTCACCGAAATCCAGGGTATGGAGGGCGAGCAGGTCATCCTCCAGGACATCTTCGTCTACGAGCAGCAGGGCGTCCGCGACGGCAAGATCGTCGGCCGCCTCCGCCCCACCGGCTTCATCCCCCGCTGCCTCGACCAACTCGCCGCCCAGAACGAGTTCGTCCCGACGACCATCTTTGAGGACAAGATGGGACTGGCCGCGGCCTCGAGCGTATAGGTCCTTCCCACCAGAGAGGTTCTTGCTCCAAGGCGAGCGCGTTCCCCGGCGGTCGGGCGAGCGCCCCGCCATTATTGATCTCTAAAGTCGGCGCGCGCGGATTTGGGTTTCAAGGCAGTACAGCGAGCTATACAGGGGTCAGTAACGCCGTGGCTTCGTCGAGGAGGGAGCAACGCGCCAGGGGAAGTGCGGCGCTACTTTGCCCCCCAGGCCCTGGAAGTCGAGACCTGCCGGTACGCCTGGAGCACGCGCTCGGCGACCCTTTCCCAGCCAAAGCTCTCCCGCACCCACAGCCGGCCGGCCTGGCCCATCTGCCGCCGCCGGCCTTCGTCGGCCAGCAGCGAGCGCAGGGCGGCGGCCAGCGCCTCCGGGTCCTGCGGCGGCACGAGCAGCCCCGTCTCCCCATCCCGCACCACCTCCGGAAAGCCGCCGAAGCGGCTGGCCACCACCGGCACCCCGCAGGCCTGGGCCTCCACCAGGGCGATCCCAAAGGTCTCGCTGGCAAACGAGGTGGCCACCAGGACATCGCTCACCGCCAGCAGCCGCGGCAATCCCTCGTGCGGCACCGCTCCCAGGAAGCGCACCCGTTCCCCCAGACCGGCCGCCTGGACCTGCTCCTCCAATGTCGCCCGATAGTGGCCGTCCCCGGCAATCGCCAGAATCGCGCCCGGCACCTTTTCCAGGGCGGCAATCGCGTACTGCACCCCCTTCCAAGGGATCAGCCGGCCGGCGTAGAGGACGATCCGTTCCCCCTGCGGCGCCAACTGCCGCCGCAGAGCCCCGTCGGGGTCGCGCGGGTAGAACAGCTCGGCGTCGTAGCCGTTGAAGACCACCTGCGGCAAGATGCCATAGTGGCGCTCGATCGTCGCGGCGTTGTAGGCGCTGCAGGAGACGGCGATATCGGCGCGCTTCCCCAGGAGGCGGTCGCCGGGGAAGAAATCCTCCCCGTGACAGCCGAAGACGACCTTGGTGCCCGCCAGCCGCCGCACCAGCAGCGCCACGGGCAAGTCGTAGGGTTTCTGGATGTGCAGGATGGCGTAGCGCTCGCGCAGCAACAGCGGCAGGGTGGTGACGGCAAAGGACAGGCGTTCCAGCAGTTTGGTCGGAGCATAGGCCCGCCGCAGGCCGGGGAAACGGCGAAATAGCTCGCGCCCCAGGAACGGCCGGCGAATGACGGTCAGCTCCGGGTAGCGGTCGGGGTGCGGGCTGCAGCCGGCCACCAGGTGCACCGTGAGCCCCCGCCGCTGTAGCTCGCGGCCCAGTTCCCAGACAAAGGTCTCTACCCCGCCGGTCACCACCGTGGTCGTCAGGTTGTAGAGCGCTACTTTTTCCACAGGACAACCTCGAAGTAGGGCAGAAAAAGGGTCCGCGCGGCCCGGTAGGCCGGGCGCTCCAGTCCCACGGCCCGCAGCAGACGCCGCAGAAAGCGCCGGGCCGGTCGGCGGCTCGGGAGCGTCCCGGACAGCAGCCGCTTCTCCTGGACATCCTCTGCCCGCAGGCCGGCCTCGCCCGCCAGCCGGACGAACTGCCCCCAACGGTAATAGTGCATCTCGCTCAGGCGCTGGCGGTCGGCAAAGGGGCCGCCTTCCTTGCCGCGGGCTGCCCGGCGGATCCAGGCTTCCGCCCAGGAGCGCGGCAGCCAGTTGAGGCCGGGGAGATGGTAGTGGGGGTCGCGGAAAGCGCAGCGGTTGATCACGGTGAGCAGGGCCGCCCCACCCGGGCGCAGCACGCGGTGAATCTCCCGCAGCACGGCCGGCGGGTCCTGCACATGCTCCAGCACGTCCCAGGAGCAGACCAGGTCGAAAGACCCATCGGCCAGGGGCAGGGCCTCGCCGGCGGCCTGGACAACCGGCAGGTCCAGGCCGTAGCGCCGGCCGCGCAGCCGAGCGATGCGGCAATAGGCCCCGTTGAACTCGACGGCCTGTACACAGGCCCCTTCCCGGGCCAGGGCCACGGTGAAACCGCCCATGCCCGCCCCCAGGTCGAGGACGCGCTTTCCGCGCACATCGCCCAAGACGGCCCCCGCGCCGGCCAGGTGGCCGAACTGGTAACGCTCCTGGTAGAGCCGGCGCTCGCGCCAGGCCGCAAAGTCCTTGCGCCAGCGCATGTGCTCCAGCCAGGGAGCGATCAGGCCGGCTAGCTCCGACTCCAGGCGATCCTCTGTCGTCTCCATCGTTGACTTTCCGATAGGGCCATGGTATATAATTTCCTGGAGACATTATACCATATCCAACCACCTGGGGGGCAAAGATGGCCAACCCGGCCTACCGCATCCACACCCGCCGCCTGGTATTGCGCTGCTGGGAACCGCGCGACGCGCCGCTCCTCCAGGAGGCCATTGTCGCCAACCTGGAGCACTTGCGCCCCTGGATGTCCTGGGCTCACGACGAGCCCCTCGACCTGGAGGCGCGCATCGCCTGGCTGCGCCAGCGCCGCAGCCGCTTCGACGCCGACCTCGATTATACCTACGGCATCCTGAACCGCGAGGAAACGCAGGTCCTGGGCGGCAGCGGGCTGCACACCCGCGCCGGGGAACGGGCGCTGGAGATCGGCTACTGGATCGACATGGCGCATATCAACCAGGGGCTGGCCACCGAGGCGGCAGCGGCCCTGACGCGGGTCGCCTTCGAGGTCAACCAGGTGTTACGGGTTGAGATCCAGTGCGCGCCGGGAAACCTCCGCAGCGCGGCGGTGCCGCGCAAGCTGGGCTTTGTCCACGAGGCCACCCTGCGCCAGCGCGAGGTCGCGCCCGGCAGCCCGCCGCGCGACACGATGGTCTGGACCCTCCTGGCCGCGGAATACCCGGGGAGCCCGGCCGCCTCGGCCGAGATCGAGGCCCTCGACGCATTGGGCAGGAAATTGCTCTGACGGGGAGTGGTCCGGGGCCGCCTAGTCCCCTAGCGCTGGCCGAACCCGATCACCCAACACCAGGTCCACACGCCGTTGACCACCAGGCCGGCCAACAGAAGCCCCACCACCAGGCGGCCGGCCCGGCCCTTTTTCCGCAGGCCGGCCAGCACTATGCCCGTCCCCAGCGCCAGCACCGGCAGGATGAAGAGGGAGTAGCGCGAGGAGAACCCCACCAGCGCCTGGGCCAGGCCAAAACCCACGGCCACCAGCAGCGCCCCGCCCAGCACGGCCATAGGCCAGCGCCGCGCGGGACGGACGAGCATCGCCAGCCCCGGCAGGGCCAGCAGCGCCAGCGGCGCCTGGACGTGCGCCAGGAACTGCGGCAGCGGGTTGACAAAGCCGCCGGAGCGCCCCGTCCCCGCCAGCGCCTGCTGCAGCCCGCCGCGCAGCGCCTCCCAGATCGGCGGCGCGCTGTAGTAGAGCGCCCCGACGACGACCCCGGCGGCGGCCAGGGCGGCCAGCAGGCGGAAGGCGGCCGGCCGGCCGGCGGGGCGCGCCAGGGCCAGGGCTGCCGTGGTCAGCACCAACCCACCCAGGAGCAGGCTGTCGGCAAAGTGGCTCAACAGCACCAGCGCCATGGCCGCGACAAGGAGGCCCCACCCCCGCCATCCCTGCCGGCGCCATCGGCCCGCCGCCAGCAGCACCAGCGCCAGCAGCAGCGTCACCCGGCTGAACATGTTGGTATAATTGCCCCAGGAGAAGAGGAGAAAGGTCACCGGGGCTACCTGCTGCACGAGCAGCGCCAGCAGCGCCACGTCCCGGCGCCCGCTCAGCCGGCGCGCCAGCATGTAGAGGAGCAGGCCGGCCAGCCCGTCCAGCACCACACCGGCGGCCTCCATCAGCCGGGGCAGGTCGTTCCAGACCAGCGTGGCCGGCAGCACCGCCAGGTAGAGCCCCGGCGGATAGGGCGCCGGCAGGTTGATGTCCGGCAGCTTCTCGGTGAAGAAAAGGTTGCCGGGACGGACATCGTACTGCAAATTATGGACATGCATCAGCAGATCGCTGCTGCGAAACTGGGGGTAGAGAATACCCCCCATCCGCAGGAGGGCGACCAGGAGGAGGATGGCGGCGGCCGGCAGGGGGGAAGCTCTCGCCACCGGTGTCCCTGGCCCCGGTGCGGGCACTGCCGCCGGCAGCGCAGGGGCACCGCGGCCGGGAGATGGCGAGCGCTTCGCCCCCGCCGTCCATCCCCCCCAGAGGGCCGCCACCCCGCACCCCACCGCCAGCAGGACCACCAGCGTGGTCGTGTAATAGGTCAGCCACAGGCGCTGATAAGCCAGGAGATGGCCCAGCAGCAGGACGGCGGCGCCGCCGGCCAACGCCGTCCCGGCCCGGCTCAGCCCCAGCCGGCGCAGCAGCAGGTAGGACAGCAGGGCCACGCCGGCCAGGGTGCCGACCTGGTACCAGGACGGCTCCACCCAGCCGACGCCGACCGGGAGCGCCTCCAGCCAGTCCACGGTCACGCCCAGGTCGCGGGCATCCCCCGACGGGCGGAAGGTGCTGGAGCGCAGCACCAGGTGCAGGTCGCCGGCCGGCAGCAACTGGGGGGCGACCAGGACCCGGTAGACTTGGCCCTGGGGCCCAACCGGGGTCTCCAGCAGCCGGTTGCCCCCTATCCAGAGAGAAGCCTGCGCCGGAGCGACCCCCGCCGGCCGGTAGGCCTGCAGGCGCAGGCGCACCTCGGCCGGCTGCTGGCCCAGGCCCAGGAGATCGATGCCGACCGTGTCGCGCGTCCAGCGGTAGTTCTCCTGCGCCTCCGGGAACCTGATGGGGTCGGGCTCCGGGGCGTAGAAGGAGCTCAGATAGGGGGCATCGTGCGGGCCGCCGACATCCACCCGGGCCGGGACACGGACCTGGTAGGCCAGCAGGCCGGCGGCGATCGCCAGGAGCAGCAGGCCGTAGAGCGGCGCCTCGAAGAGGGTCCGCTTCCACCAGGCCAACTCACTCTGGAGCCGTTGCAGCCAGGACATCGGGGCACCCAGGACACGGAGAGAAACGTTCGAACGCCAACTATCCCAACCCCAGCAGCGCCAGGACTACGGCCACCAGCACCAGCCCCCAGAGCGCGCCCAGGACGATGACCAACCATTGGCCGCGCCGGCCCTTTTTCTGGGGAGCCCCCAGGGCCGTTCCACAGCCGGCGCAGAAGCGCGCCGCCGGCCCGTTGTCGCGCCGGCAGGCCGGGCAGACACCAGCCGCCTGGCGCAGTCGGCGCCGCTCGAAGTAGTACCACAGGGCAAAGGTGAGCACCGAGTAGAGGGCCAGCATCCCCAGGAGCAGGCCCAGGCCGGTGTTGCGCACCGTGTCCAGGTAGGCGCTGCTAGGCGTCAGCAAGGTGTGCAGGGCGATGAACCCCACCACCGCAAAGGCCGCCCCCCAGGCGACCTTGCTCCACTGGAAGAGGACCGAGCCATTCGTCGGGCGGAGCGGGAACATCTCCAGGAAGACCACCTCCAGCCCCACAAAGAAGATGGTCAGCAGGCCGTCTTGGATGCCGCCGAAGAGCCCGGCGAGAAACTTGCTCCCGCCCACGGCGTCGAGGAGCAGCGAGGTGGGGATGGTCAGCGCCCAGGAAAAGAGGGCCAGGAGCAGGGTTGACGCCAGGGCCGTGCCGCCGATGGCCGCCTCGCGGCGGCGGCTCAGGTCTGCGGCCGCGCCCAGGGCATAGCCGCCGGCCACGCCGTAGAGGTAGCCGGGGACAAAGCCGACCGCCCGCGACAGCAGCACGCAGCCCAACGCCACGAGGATGCCGATAGGATTGAGACGCAGGGCGGCGTCCAGGCGAAAGCGGCGGGCGACCACCACCTGCGAGCCCTCGTAGGTCGTGTTCACCAGGCCGACGGAGAGGAGCATGGCGAAAAAGACCCCCACGCCGGACCAGGTGAAGAAACGGAAGGAGGGTTCCAGGAAGCAGGCGATCAGGGCGGTGACCACGAGAAAGAGTCCCACCTGCACGATGTCGCGGATGCGCCGCTGTCGGCCGGCCGCGTCCCCCGGGCCGGCCCCTCCCCCCGGCAGGGCCACCGCCCCCAGCCGGCGGGCGACCGATCCGCCGGCCCGCTTCAGGGCGGCCAGGGCCCGGCCCGGCCGGCTGTTTTCAAAGGCGTCGCGGTTGGCGTTCAGGGTATCGTTCAGGACCGTCGAGGTCAGCCCAAAGAGCAGCGCGATGAGCAGGGCCACGAAAAGGTTGGTGCCGACGACCCGGGGGTCGGTCGAGATCTGCAGCGGCGTGGGCAGGGAGTTGTACAGCTCCACCGGGCCGCTGCGGTAGCGCGGGTGGGGGGAGCGCGTCGTGGGAGCCACGTAGGCGGCTGCGCCGGCGGCCGTCCCGACCGTGACCTGCACCCCGCGGGTAGAGCCGTCGTAGGCCGGCCGCGGCGATTCATAGGTGAAGCGGTACTGGTTGGCCAGGGCCACGCCCAGGCTGTCGAGCGCGCCGGTAAAGTTGTCGTAGATGGAGTAGAAGCGGCCCCCGGTCTGCTCCGCCAGGGCCGGAAACTCGGGCGCGCCGGGCGTGCACAACGCATAGACGCTGATCGACTCGGCGCGCAGCCGGGATACCGTCCTCTCCAGCGTCAGGTTGCGGTCGGTGAAGGTGGCATCCTCATCGGGCGCATCTCCATAGTTGTGGGCCGGGGCGTCGGTGATGAGCACGAGCAGCCGCTGCACGCCCGGGCGGAAGGGCATGCCGGCGGCGTGCTGCGCCGCGCCCCAGGGGTTCTCCGGCGGATCGCCGCCGCCCACGGCCTGCTGGGACGACACCCAGGAGACAAACTGCGAGACCTGGTCGGTGAACGAGTAGGTCTGGCGCACCTTGTCGCCAAAGGTCACCAGCGCCAGGCGGTAGCTGCGGTTGCGGCCGGCCAGCGTTTCGGCAAAGGTGACGATGGTCTGCTTGATCCCATCGATGTAGGAGCCCATGCTCGATGTCGTATCCAGGACAAAGACGACATCCACCGGGCGCTGCTCGCCCAGGCCGGCAAAGTCGAGCGCCTGGACCTCCGTCCCGTCCTCCAGCACGCGGAAGCTGCCGACCGGCAGGCCCTCGACCGGCCGGCCGCCGGCGTCCAGGACGTTCAGGTAGAGCGACACCCGGGGCCAATCGGCGGTGTCCACCTGGCTGATCACGATCTGCCGGCCGGCCTGCTCCGGGGGAGCGGCCAGCAGGGGCAGCGGCAGGGTCAGCAACAGGGCCAGGGCCAGGGCGAAAGCGACGATCCGGCGGAGCATAACATCCTCCTTCTGGACCAACTCGCCGCCGTTTCCGGCGGCGAGGATGAATGCAGGTTCTCTACGGGGGTCCGCCATCTTCCCAGGGACGGACCAAGGGTCGCCCTACGTCAGCAGGCCCTTTTGCTTGAGGAGCGGCTTGGGATCGACAAAGAGCGTGTCCATGTGCAGCAGCTTCGGCTCCAGCCCCAGGGCCAGGCCCATGAGCTGGGTGTAGTAGAAGATGGGCAGATCGAACTTTTCCTGGAACTCTTGGGCAATCTGCCCCTGGCGGGCGTCCAGGTTCACCTGGCAAAGCGGGCAGGCCACGACCACCGCCTCGGCGCCCACGGCCTTGGCGTCGTGCAGGATGCGCTGCGTCAGCTTCAGGGCCACGTCGGTCTCGGTCAATGTCAGGTTGTTGCCGCAGCAATCGGTCTTGTAGTTCCAATCCAGCACCTCGGCCCCGACGGCGCGCATGAGGAGGTCCAACTCCATGGGGTACTCGTGGTGCTCGGCGCCGGTGACGTTCCGCGGGCGGGTGATCAGGCAGCCGTAGTAGCAGACCACCTTGAGGCCGGTGAGCGGGCGGATCACCCAACTGGCGATCCTTTCCGTGCCCACCCGCTCGATCATCGTCTCGATGATGTGGTTGACCTTGACCTTGTTCCCATAGGTATAGCCCAGCTCCTGGGTCACCTGCTCGCGCAGTTCGGGGTAGCGGGCCATGTCGTGCAGGGCGAACTTGAAACGCGAGTAGCAGGCGGCGCAGGGGACGGCCACCTCATCGTAGCCGAGGGCCTCGATATAGGCCAGGTTCTGCATGGGCAGGCGGGTGGCCAGCTCGTGGGAGACGGCGTGGGCCGGCGTCGTGCCGCAGCAGACCCAGCCCTCCGGCTCCTCCAGCTTCAGCCCCAGCTTCTCGCAGACCGCGCGCGTGGACAGGTCATACTCCTTGCCCGTGGAGTGCAGGGAGCAGCCGGGATAGTAGGCCACCGCGCCGGGGGTGGCCCGGGGCTGGACGGCCCCCAGATTCTTGGGGATGCGCCCGACCTCCGGCAGGACCTTGATCTTGCCGCCCAGGAACATCTGGATGCCCATGCGGACGTCCTTCAGGAGCTGGTTGAAATTGACGGCCCCCTTGAACAGGGTGATCGTCTTGAGCTCGCCCAGCAGCCCCAGTTCGTACATCCGCCCGAACATCTGGATGCCGCGCAGGGCCGCCTGGTTAAAGACCGGGATCGAGGCCAGGGCCGGCTTGATGCCCCGCTCGGTGGCCACCTGCTTGACCACGTCCATGACCCGGGGCAGGTCGATGTTGTGCGGGCAGCGCGTCACGCAGGTCTGGCAGTTGGCGCAGATCCAGATCGTCTTGGACTTGAGGACGCGCTCGTCCTGGCCCAGTTGAACGGCGCGCAGCAACTGATTGGGCGCCAGGTCCATGTAGCCGACCACCGGGCACCCGGCGGAGCACTTTTTGCACTGGTAACAGAGGAAGACATTCTCCCCGCAGCGCTCCTGGATCGTCTGGGCCAGGGAAAGGGTGGCGACATCGGTTGAACGGGGCATATCAATCTCCTCGAACCGCTAGGACGGATCCGGGTCCGGTCGCCGTCCAGGCCGCGCGTCTTTTCATTCCACGACCGGGCGCGGGTACAGGCCGGCGGCCTTGACGATCTCGGGCGTGGCCTCCTCCCACTCGATGGCCATGATATGGATCCCGGCCACGCCGGGGATCTGGCGCACCTGCTGGATGATGTCCACGCAAAGCTGGATGCCCTCGCGCTTCCAGGCCTCGGCCCGGGCCTTTTTGTCTTCCTTGGGGAGATCGGCGACCGCCCGCTCCATACGCTCGACGATCTCGTTGGGCACGTCCATCCCCGGCACCTTGTCGCGCATGTAGCGCGCCGCGCCGGCCGTCTTGATCGGCCCAACGCCGGCCAGGATAAAGACCTTTTCATGGAGACCCAGCCGGCGCACCCGCTCCATGAAATCGGCAAAGCGCGGGACGTTATAGATCAGTTGCGTCTGGATGAAATCGGCCCCCGCCGCCACCTTTTTGCCCAACCGGTAGGGGCGGAAGTCAAAGGGGTCGGCAAAGGGGTTGGAGGCGGCGCCGATGAAGAAGCGCGGTTCCTGGCCCTTGATCTCTTCGCCGCAGAGAAACTTTTTGTCGTCGCGCAAGCTTCGGACCATCTGCAGGAGCTGCATCGAGTCCAGGTCGAAAACGTTCTTGCTGGTGGGGTGGTTGCCGAACGATTGGTGATCGCCGGTGAGGCAGAGCAGGTTGCGCAAGCCCAGGGCGTAGGCGCCCAGGAGGTCGCTCTGCATGGCGATGCGGTTGCGGTCGCGGCAGGTCATCTGGATGACCGGCTCCAGGCCGTGCTGCAGCACCAGCACGCCGGAAGCGATCGACGACAGCCGCACCACCGCCGTCTGGTTGTCGGTCAGGTTGACGGCGTCCACATAGCCCTTTAGGATGGCAGCCTTGCGGGCAATCACCGCGGCATCGGCGCTCTGCGGGGGCCCCAGCTCCCCGGTGACGGCAAAGTGGCCGGCGCGCAGGATCTTTTCCAGGTTGCTGCCAGAGTTCATGGGCGTTCTCCTTCGGAAAACCGAGACTACGACCGCATCGGCAACCATCCGAACCGTCAGGTCCGCGGGTCGATCACTTCTTTTCGGCGACCTCTCCCGCCTCGTCCAAGCGCAGGTCGGGACGGTCGATGCGCCGCGGGCCGCCGTCGCGCGCGGTGGACCAGTCCTTGGGCGGGGCGACGGCCATGAGCAGGTCGAGCTTGCCCAGGTGGGCCAGGCGGTCATAGATGAGCTGCCAGGCGCAATCGATCTCCGGGTTCACCTCGCACTTGCCGCGCTGGGAACCGCCGCACGGCCCGTTGAGGAGGCTCTTGGAGCAGCGGGCGATGGGGCAGATGCCGCCGGTCGTGGCCAACAGGCAGTTGCCGCAGGCCTGGCAGCGCTCCACCCACAGCCCCTCTTTCTCCGGCAGGCCCAGGAAGGTGGTGTTCAGGCCGGGCACGACCCACACGTCGGGCCAGTGCTGGGCCACCGCCTGCACGCCGATGCCGCAGGCCAGCGAGACGACGACATCGGCCTCCCGGACCTTTTCGGCGACCTCGTCGAGGTACTCCCACTCGCACTGGCGCTGCACGGTGGCCTCGACGACCTCGATCTCGCGGCCGGCCAGGCGCTCGGCCATGCGCAGGGCCGAGCCCAGGATGCCCACCTCTTTCTCGCCGCCGGCAAAGCAGACGGTCACGCAGGTGCCGCAGCCCAGGATCAAGACCTTCCGATGGCCGGCGATCAACTGCCGGATCTCTTCCAGTTTCTTCTGTTCGCCTACGATCATCCTGTCGCCTCCATACCGGCCGGCCGGCCGAGGGTGATTGTCTGTCCGGTCACAAGCGCTATTGTACCCCTACTTGTCCAATGCGTCAAGAACAGGTCGCGGAACGACGCCCCACCGGCGGACAAGCCGATACCACCTGACCACGCCTGCCACCGCCGGGAAGAACGAGGGCGTCCCGTCGGCAGACCGATCGGCCCAGTCCCAAGACGCCGCCGGGTCGGCCGTCCGGTCCCGCCACCGGGTCCGGGATCGGCCGGATCGCCGGGGAACGCTCCTCGGCCGGGCGCTTTTGCCTTCCGGCCCCCCTCCCCTTCCCCCGCCGACAGGGGAAGGGGAGGGGAACTATCCGGACGCTACGGGGTCACCTTCACCCACGGGATGATGGCAAAGTCGTCCGGCTTGAGGTTGTCCATGTTCTTTTCCTGCGAGGCCGGGTACCGGCTCAGGAACTCTTCCTGGGTGGGCGTGCCGCTCCAGGCCACATCGACGATCCGGGTGTGGTTCGTATCGTCGGGAGCGCCGCCGAAGCGCCACTGCGCCGCCTGGGCCGCGACATCGCGCACGCGCCAGACGCCGGCCGGCGGATAGCCCTCCTGGCCGAGCACCACGGCGGCGTAGCGCCACTGCTGGAGGTTGTCGCCCAGCGCCGTCTTGGGGACACGGATGGTCACCTTGCGCTGCGCCGGGTCGGCGATGATGGCAAAGGTGGCGCCGAGCTTCTCCGGCTTGCCGTCCGCGCCGGCCCGATAGATCGCCGGCGTCCAGCCCTCGGCCCAGATGACATAGTCCCAGCCCTCGCCCGCGGCAAAAGCAGCGTTGCGGCCGGGCAGGAGCAGGCGCGCCCCACCGCCGCCGGGCCCGTCCTGGTCGATGTAGATATCCACCGTCTGCAACGACAGCCCGTTGCCCGAGCCCCAGGAGTTCTCCACCGGGCCGGCCAGGTAGACCTGGAAGACGATGTTCTTGTCGTCGTAACCGGCGGTAAAGGTCAGGATGTCAAAGTTGCCGGGCGCAAAGACGCCGTCCTGCGGGTAGGTGTAGGCGCCCGGGCCGTGGTCGTCGCCCCGCGGATCGGCCACCACCACCACGTTGGTCGTCCGCCCCAGGTCGGGCAGCACCACCTTGGCCACCCCGCCGCCGGGGACCAGTTGCTGGTCCTTCTTGGCGACGGAGTAGACCGCCCGGAAGTAGAGGGCGTTGCCGGGCTCGAACTCGCCCAGCCGGCCCAGGGGAATGGCCACCTCCAGGATTTGGCCGCTGGCCGCCGTCGTGGTGATGGCCTGCGGCGGGCCCCACTCGTTGCCGCCGAGGGCCGGGGAGAGTTGGGCGGTGATCGCCCCGGCATCATCGGCGCGCAGCTCCACCTCAAAGGCCGCGCCAAAGCCGATCAGGGTGCGCGGATCGGCCCCGGCCCCATAGCGCGAGAACGAGTTCACCGCCTCGGCATTGGGGACGGAGAGGTACACCCCCACCGCTCCCTGGGAGAGCACGGTGGCCCAGTCCCGGCCGGCGGTCAGCCGCAGGTAGATGTGGCGCGCGTCGAAGCCATAGGCCATGCGCTGGACCTCGGTCCCCCCGGGCTCCACATAGACCCCGGCCTTGTCCCACTCGCCGGGCGAATCCAGGCCGTCGATCTGGGCGGTGAATAGGCCGGTCATGGCCTGGGAGGGGGGAGCCGCCCGCTCCGGGATCACCGGCACGTACAGCCACTCGGGAATCGGTTCCCCCAGGGTCTTGAAAAGGTCCATCAGGGTGCGGCGATACTGCAGGTCGAAGGAGGCGTCGTCGCCCGAGTCCTGGTCCGCGCCGTACCACCAGAACCAGTCCGAGCCCTCGGCGGCGTACATCAGCTCCATGGCCTGGGCCAGGGTGGATGGAGCGGCCGTCTTCTTGCCCAGGACGTACTGCTGCACCACGTCGCGGGTGCGCTTCAGATAGGCCCAGGCGATGTTCTCCTCCTCCTCGCCGATCCAGGTGGTAAAGTCGTGGTTGATCCAGGAGCCGGCCCAGAGTTTCTCGATCGTCGGCTGATCCGGGAACTTGGCCAGGTACTCGGAAGGGGTCACCGTGACCAACTGGGGATCGTTGGAGAGCTTCTGGTAGAGGGCGCGGAGAAAGGCCTTGCCGTCGTTGTCATAGTACTCCCAGGCATTCTCGCCGTCGAGGATGACGCTCACCAGGTGGGGGCCGGCGGCCCCTTCGGCCTGGAGGCGGGCCTTGATCGCGTGCAGCCGGTTGATGAAATCCTGCGCCGCTTCCTCGCCCGGGGTGCCGGAGTAGGTGAAGCCGACCTTGTCGGAGATGACGATATCGCGAAAGACCATGGCCACGGGGGGCAGGTTGCCCTCCCGGACATAGTAGGGGCGGTAGAGTTTATCGGCCTGCTGCACGGTATCGTCGCTGGCCCGGGAAAACCCTGGCAGCCCCAGCGAGTAGGCCAATACCCCTTCGTCCGAGGCCATCCACTGGATGCCGGCCTCGGCGATCATGCCGACAACCTCCTGGGCTACCGATCCCTCGGCCGGCCACATGCCGCGCGGCGGCCGGCCAAAGTGCGCGGTGTAAAAGGCCACGCCCTTTTCCAGGTGGGCCACGGCATCCTGCTTATAGAAGAACTTTTCCTTCGGCAGCACGATGTCCGATACGGCCACCTTCGCCAGGTCGGTGTTCACCAGCAGGGGCAGGATGGGATGGGCGTACGGGGTCATGGTGACCTCGATCTGGCCGGCCTCCTGGAGGCGCTTGTGCAGCGGCACCACCTCCCGGATCAGCCGCAGGTGCTCATCCAGCACCACCGCCTTGTCCTCTTCCGAGTAGCCCCGGCCCTTGGCCGCCAGCGCCTGAAGCGGTTCCTGGGCCAGCCAGTCGGGGTCGGTCCAGCCCAGGTTGAAGAGCACCTGCAGGTCGCGGAAATCGGCGGCCGACCAGGCGGCCGCCGTAGCCCGCAGGGCAGCGTCGCTCAGGTCGTTGCCCCGGCGGTTGAGCAGCTCCTGGAAGCGCGGGAAGCGGGCGATAATCTTGCGGTTGATGTCGAAGAAGCGCTGCAGGATAAAGACCTTTTCTTCCAGCGTCAGGCGCTCCGCCGGGATCTCGGTCATCACCTGGTAATAGTCCCGCGTGCCGCCCCCCAGGTCGTCCAACTGCCGCAGCAGGCTGGGGGTCAGGTTGAAGGTGACATGGACCTTGGGATACTGCTCCACCAGCGCCGCCATATCTACATAGTCCTTGGCCGCATGCAGGCGAACCCACGGCTTGAGGTAGATGCCGGTGGCGGGATCCTTGTAGTAGAGCGGCTGGTGCTGGTGCCAGATGATGGCTACGTAGAGCACATCGTCTGCGGTGGGCGGCAGCGTCGCCCCCGGCGTACAGGAGGCCAAAACGGCCAGCAGTAACCACACCGAAACCAACGCTACGATGGACTTGTTCATCAGCGCTCTCCTTAGCACTCGCAACGGGAAACGATCCCTTCCACACAAGTACCCAGGGCCGGGTCGTCCTTCCCGCTGCTTTGCGCTTTCGCGATTTGCCGGCTCGCTTCTCATAAAGGAACGAGCTGTATCCTTGCCGGTGAACGCGCCTTCCAGATACAGCCCGATCCCTCCGAGCAACCAAGCCGGCGGCACTTCCCTACGGCGCCACCGTCCCCGTGATCGGGGCGGCGGCGGTGGGCTCGACCGTCGGTACAAAGGGCGGCGGCGCGGGCGTGGGCGTAGCCGTAGGCGCCGGATAGCGCACGACGACCGCCTTCTGCACCTGGGCCGTCTTCCATTCCTGGAACGCCTGCTCGGCGCGCTGGTCCAGCGTCTCCTGGTCGATCGGGTGGTTCATGTCGTGCTCGCGCACCCAGACGATGTGGAACCCGCTCGGCCCCTCGAAAACCTCGCTGACCGCGCCCGGCTGCAGGGCGAAAGCCTGCTCCTCGATCTCGATCGTCGTCGCCGTCTTGCCCCGGCCGAACCACCCCAGGTCGCCGCCATTGGACTTGCTGTCGGCGTCGTCCGAGTACTTTATGGCCATCTCCAGGAAGCGGGCGCTGAGGGTCTTGGGGTCGCCGTCGACGATATAGGCCCGGATCTCCTCGGCCAGGCGCACGGCGCGCTTGACCAACACCAAGCGCAGGCGCACCCGCCCGGCGGCCTCGTCGCGATCCCGCAGTTGCACGATGTAGTAGCCGGCATCGTCGTCGATCACCGGGCTGAGGCTGCCGAGCCCGGTGGTCTGGGTCAAGGCAAAGGCGGCGGCGATCACGCTGTCCGGGAGCTGGCCGTCGCTCTTGGAGATCCAGCCGATGTCGCCGGCCAGTTCGGCCGTGGCCGTCTCGGTGGAGTAGTCGACGACGGCCTGGACAAAGTCGAGGGTCCCCAACCGCACATCGTCCAGCACCCGCTGGGCCAGGTCCTGGCCGCGGAGGACCAATATCTGGCGCAGGCGGACACGGCTGTTGGCGTCGTCGCGGTTGACCAACTGCAGGATGTGGTAGCCGGCCTCGTCCTCCAGGACGGGGCTGATGTCGTTGGTCTGGGTCATGGCAAAGGCGGCGGCCTCCAACAGCGGAGACAGGGTGCCATCGCCCCGGGTGATCCAGCCCATGTCGCCGCCGCTGCTCACCGTCAGCTTGTCCTCGGAAGAGCTCGTGGCCACCTGGGCAAAGGTGCCGGGGTTGGCCCGGACCGTGGCCCAGAGCCCGTCGGCCTTGGATTTGCGGTCGGCCGGGATCAGGATATGGCGCACTGTCACGGCGCCGGTGGTGGCGTCGCGGCGCATGAACTGCAGGAGGTGGACCCCGGCGGGGTCCTCGATCACCGGGGAGAGGGGATCAGCCTGGGTGAGAGCCAGGGCCGCCGCCTCGACGGCCGGGGAGACCTGGCCCGCGCCGGGCTGGATCACCAGCTCGCCGGCCCGGGCGCGCGACGCGGCGTCGTCCGAGTACTTGACGACCACGCTCGCCAGGGCCCCGCCGCGGCTGACAGCCTGCTGCATCTGCTGCAGCGCCTCGCGGGCCCGGGCGGCGCGATCCTTGAGCAGGATATGCGAGGCCTCGACCTGCTCTTCTTCCTTGGGCAGGCCCTTGGCCAGCTCATCCTGGACCTTTTGCTGCAGCACGCTGACGCGGGCGCTATGGCGGACCATGGCCACATAGTCGCGGACCGAAAAGCCCAGGTTGCCCGCGCCGCTGGCGCGCATGTCGCGCTTCAGGGCGTTGTAGACATCGGTCAGCCCGTCGACGATCTGCCGGCTCCGTTCCTGGGGGCTCAGGGTGTTGGCCGGCGTGGGCGTGGGCGCCGTCTGGGTCGGCGACGGCGTAGTGGTCAACAGCTCATCGCCGAACGGCGAGGTCGACGTCACCGGCGCCGGGCCGGGCAGGAGGAAGTAATCGGCCTCCTCGTCGGTCGCCGTCAGTCCCAGGGCCCGGGCCCCCTGCAAGACGGCCCGCTCTTCGATCAGTTGCTGCATCACCGTCTCGTCGATGGGGGCGCTGCCGACCTGGCCCAACTGATAGAGGGTCTGCCGGAGGCTGGACTGGAACTGCTCCAGTTGGGCATCGGTGAGAGTGATGCCCAGGCTCAAGTAAAGCTGATAGCTGTTGATCGCCTGCTGCCACTGCGTGACCAATCCCATCCGTCTGCTGGACCAGTAGTCCTGACGACGGATCGGTTCCCCATTGACCTCGGCGAGCACCTGGTTGGGGTACCACAGTTGGTCCCAAATGAGGCCAAAGGCCAGCACCAGGACAGAGATCACGCCGATCGCCACCAGGATGACAACAAAGGTGCGTTGGATGCGCTGCTCCTTCTCGTGGCGCGAGCGCTCCCTCTTGGTCATACGCTGCGGCGGTTTAGCCAGCGTCGGTTTGTTTTTGGCCATAGATACCTCGCTGTCGGCGCGCGGCTAGTGGGCCGTATGGATGCGAACGTACGGGAGCAAAGCCATATGCCGGGCCCGCTTGATGGCGGCCGCCAGTGCCCGCTGGTGCTTGGCGCAGGTGCCGGTGCGCCGGCGGGGCGAGATCTTGCCGCGCTCGCTCACATAGCGCTGCAGCCGCTTGATATCCTTGTAATCGATAAAGTCCATCCGGTCGACGCAAAAAGCACAGACCTTTTGCCGGCCGGGACCCTTTCGGCCACCTCGTGGTTCGAACACCGATTCCTCCTCCAGTTCACTAGAACAGATCTTCCTCGGTCAGGGCCTGTTCCAAGTTATCGTCGAGTCCGGCCGGGGCGGCCCCGGCCTCCGGCACAGCGCCGGCCGCGCCGAGCAGGATCACCTCCTGGGCCACGACCTCGGTGGCGTAGCCCTTGGAGCCGTCCGGTTTGTCCCAGGTGCGGGTTTGCAGCCGGCCCTCCACGTAAACCTGCTTGCCCTTGGACAGGTAGCGGCTGCAGATCTCGGCCAGGTTCTCCCAGGCCACCACGGTGAACCACTGCGTGTCACGCTGCTGCTCGCCCGACGACTGGTCGCGGCGGGATCGGTTCACCGCCAGTCGGAACGTGGTCACTGCCTTGCCGCTGGGGGTGTAGCGCATCTCCGGGTCGGCCCCCAGGTTGCCGATCAGGAGCACCTTGTTCAGTCCGCGCGATGCCATAGGACACCTCCTGTCATGGCTGCCGGCGAGTGATCATGTAGCGCAGGATTCCCTCGTTCAGCTTGAGCACCCGCTCCAGTTCGCCCAGGGGGGCGCTCCCGGCGGTAAACTGGGTGAGGACATAGTAGCCCTCGTCGAAGCGGCCGATGGGATAGGCCAGACGCCGGCGCCCCCAGGGGTCGGACTGCAGGACGGCGTCGACCTTGCCCCCCAACGACTCGATGGTGCCGTTGACCTTGGCGATGAGCGCGGCGATGGCCTCCTCGTCCAGGTCCATGCGGATGATGTACAGCAGCTCGTATGCCTTCACATAGCCTCCTTTCTACGGGTTTGCCCCGGGTCCCGGCGAGGGGGCCAGGCCCAGAGCAGAAAGGTTGGTCGGAAAGCCCCATGGCCTCCCAAATAGGACATTATACCACCAAAGGAACGATCTGGCAAATGCGTTTTGCCGGGAGGATGGTTAGAGCCGCGTCAAGTTCGCTCACTTGACCCTCTACTGGTTGCCGTGACTTGGCCTCGTGACGGCCCAGGACCCTGTGGCCTGAGCCATGCCCTGAGCGACGGCCCCGCAGGGGCCAAAGCCGAAGGGGGAGCCGCGAGCGCAGCGAGCGGCGTAGTCGAAGCCGGCCCTGGGTGGCGCCGCCGCAGGCGGAAGTTGAAGGGGCCGGCCTGCCGCCATGGCGGGCCCCTCGGCTGCACGCGCTGCGCTCATTCCGCTCAGGACAGGCTTCGACTACGGCGGTGCGATGGGACCATGCGCCGGCTACAGGGCCGGGAATGCGCTGCCGACAGAGACCGTGCCGTCGACAATCGCCGCCTCTGCCCAGCCTACAACGGCTTGGACTACCACTTGAGGCCCAAGTAAGCCGCTTTGACGCGGCTCTAGGGACTGGTGCGGTCGCTACGGCCCCTTGGCAATCAGCGGCAGAAAGACGGCGGCGTAGGGCCGCCTGCCGTCGGCCGGCCCGTGCGCGGTGGTCTGGCCGCGCGCGTCTACGTCCTCCAGCACATAGTAGTAACGCTGCCCGCGCACGGCGGTGGCGTCGGCCCACTCGTAGTAGGCGCCGGCCCCGCCGCCGGGGGACTGCGAGGGGATGAGGGCCTCGTTCAGCCGGGCAAAGGTGCCCGGCGCCCCGCTCTCGCTGCGGTAGAGGTGGAAGCCGAGGGTGTCGATCTCCGCGGCCGTCTCCCAGTAGACGACCATGGCCTGGCCGCGCGCCTCGACGCCAAAGGCGAGCAGCTTGACCGCCGTGGGGCTGCCGCCGTCCTGCCAGTAGCCCTGGACGACCTGGTAGGGCCCGCCGCTGCTGACCAGCGGCTCCTGGTCCTGGCCCACGGTAAAGCCCAGCTGGTAGTCTCCGCCGGCCACGAACTCGTCGCCGGCCGTGCCGATGGTGAACCACTCGACGTCGTAAGAGCCGGCGGACTGGGCCAGGGCCAGCCCGCCGAGGAATGCTGCCAGCAGCAGCACGCCGAACAGGGGAATGAACGCTTTGCGTCTCATCGGTGCCTCCTGAGATTGGAGGTTGGAAGATGGATGCCGGATGTTGGATGCCGGTCAGCCCTCCAACCTCCAACCTCCAATTCATTGCAGCGTCACCAGCACCAGGATCGTGCCGGTCCCGGCGTCCAACCCCTCCAACGCCTTGCCGATGATCGTGCCGGGCAGGTAGAACTGGACCCCGCCCACCTCCACCGGCAGGGCGCGCATGGCGTGGCCGGGGGTGGAGGACGTCGTCAAGAGGTCGCCGGGGCGGATGGCGCCGTTCTCGGCCGTGACCTTGACCGGGACCACGCCGACGACGGCCAGGGGCACCTTGCCGGCCGGGTCCTCGTCGTCGGCGGAGCCGCCCAGGAAGGCCGGCTTGGTGGAATAGACGCCGGCCACGGCGCTGGCGTTGGGCGCGCTGCTGCGGGCCAGCCGGCCGTCGGGGCCGATGACCAGGACGTCGCCCGGCTCCAGGCCGGCCTCGGCCGGCAGCAGCTCGGCCATATCGGCGGCGGGACTGGAGAAGCCGCCGTCGGCGCGGACGTTGCCGCCGTTCTCCACTCTGAACTCGATGTCAGGGTAGTCGGCGCCGTAGCCGCGGATGATGTCGCCGGTGCCGGCGCTGCGCGCCCAGAGGGCCACGGCGTCGCCGAGCATGTGGCTGGCGTAGGCATAGACGCCGGTGCTGGCCGAGGAGAGGCTCGAGGTGTGGCCCCAGACCCCATTGGTTGCCCCGTCCAGTGCATACCCGTATACACCCGAGGAATTGGTCGTGCTGCTCTCCGTCCGGCCATAGACGCCGTAGGTGGTGCCGCTGGTGGCGGTGGCATGGCCGTACACACCGCGGCCGGCGGTGCTGGCGCTCTGGCCATAGACGCCGTAGGTGGTGCCGCTGCCGGCAGTGGCATAGCCGTACACGCCGACGCCGTCGGTGCTGGCGCTCTGGCCATAGACGCCGTAGGCATTGCCGAAGGTAGCCGAGTTCTCGCCGCGCACGCCGGCGCCGAGCCAGCTGGCACTCCGGCCGAACACGCCGTAGGTGAATCCGTTGGTGGCACTCGCCACGCCGTGCACGCCGGTGCCGGCTGCGCTCTCGCTATAGCCGTACACGCCGTTGGCTTCGCCGCTGGCGGCATTGGCATAGCCGTACACGCCGACGCCGTCGGTGCTGGCGCTCTGGCCATAGACGCCGTAGGCATTGCCGAAGGTAGCCGAGTTCTCGCCGCGCACGCCGGCGCCGAGCCAGCTGGCACTCCGGCCGAACACGCCGTAGGTGAATCCGTTGGTGGCACTCGCCACGCCGTGCACGCCGGTGCCGGCGGTGCTGTTGCTCCGGCCGTACACGCCATAGTTGGTGCCGCTGTTGGCAGTAGCCACGCCGTACACGCCCTGGCCGGCGGTGCTGTCGCTCCGGCCGGACACGCCGTACGTATCGCCGCTGATGGCGGTGGCCCAGCCGAACACGCCGCGGCCGGCGGTGCTGTCGCTCTGGCCGTACAGGCCAAAGGTCGTGCCGTTGACGGCGGTGGCGTGGAAATAGCCGGCCCTGGCTCCCGCGGACGTGCTGTCGTTCTGGGCATGCACGCCATAGGTCACGCCGCTGCCGCCGGCAGCCTGGAAGTAGCCGGCCGCGGCATCGGTGCCGGTGCTGTTGTTTCTCGCGTGGAGGCCATAGGTTGCGCCGCTGCTGCCCAGGGCCTCAAAGTATCCTGCGGCGGCTTTATTGGTCGAGCTGTTGTTGTAGCTGGACACGCCGTAGGTCTGCCCGCTGCCGCCCTGGGCCCAGAAGAACCCACCCATGCCATAGTCACTGGTGCTATTGTTCTGCGCCCATACCCCGTAGGTTGCGCCGCTGGAGCCGACGGCCTCGAAGAAGCCGGCCCGGGCCCCGTTGGTGGTGCTGCTGTTGGTGGCCCGCACCCCGTAGGTCTGCCCGCTGCTGCCGAGGGCCTGGAAGTAACCGGCCGCGGCATCGGTGCCGGTGCTGTTGTTTCTCGCGTGGAGGCCATAGGTTGCGCCGCTGCTGCCCAGGGCCTCAAAGTATCCTGCGGCGGCTTTATTGGTCGAGCTGTTGTTGTAGCTGGACACGCCGTAGGTCTGCCCGCTGCCGCCCTGGGCCCAGAAGAACCCACCCATGCCATAGTCACTGGTGCTATTGTTCTGCGCCCATACCCCGTAGGTTGCGCCGCTGGAGCCGACGGCCTCGAAGAAGCCGGCCCGGGCCCCGTTGGTGGTGCTGCTGTTGGTGGCCCGCACCCCGTAGGTCTGCCCGCTGCTGCCGAGGGCCTGGAAGTAACCGGCCGCGGCATCGGTGCCGGTGCTGTTGTTGGTGGCACGCAGCCCGTAGTTCATGCCGCTGCCGCCGTTGGCCACGAAGAGTCCGCCCGCGGCATAGTTGCCGGCGCTGTTGTTCTCGCCGTACACGGCGCGGGTGGCCCCGCTGCCGGCCGAGGCCCAGAAGGAACCGGCGGCGGCGTTGTCCTGAGCGCTGCTATTGCGGGCGTAGACGCCGTAGGTGCGCCCGCTTGTGCCGGCGGCGTAGAAGTAGCCGGCGGCGGCGTTGGTCGTCGTGCTGGCGTTGTGCCCGTAGATGCCGTACACCTCGCCGCCGCGGGACCCGGCCGTCCCGTACACGGCGGCAGCGCCGCTGGTGTTGCTGCTGTTGATCGCCCGCAGCGCATAGGTCAGGCCGGTGTTCCCGCGCGCCTCGAAGTGGCCCCCCTCGGCGCCATCGGCGGTGCTCGAGTTCACGGCGTACACGGCATAGCCCTGCCCGCCGTTGACCCCGGCTGCGGCGAGTAGCCCACAGCTGCCTTCGGCACTGCTCATGTTGTAGGCATACACGGCAGAGGCCATGCCGGCAGTGGTCGTGACCTCAAAGGTCCCGGCGGCCCTCTCCAGGCTGGTGCTGTTGACGCTGGCAAAGATGCCCCCGCCCGTGCCGCCGTTGGTCACATAGATCAGGTAGTCGTCATCGCTCTCCGCGGTGCGCACCCTTCTGCTGCGCTGGGCGTAGGCGTTGGCCCGCAGCGGGCTGCGTGGTTCCAGCGTTGTCCAGTCACTGCCCGGGCAATGCTGCTCCTGGGCCACGTTGATCTCCAGATAGAGGTCGTCGTAGTTATACATCAGATCGGGCGGGAGAGGGCTGGCGGCGCCCAGGGCCACGGTGAAGAGGCCGGCCTTGTAGGTGCCGCTTTCCGTGGTGACCTCGTGCTCCTCCAAGCCGCTGGCCGGCCAGACCTGGGTGCTATTGCTGCCGGCGTCGAGGCAGTTGTCGGTCGTGCAGATGCGGAACCCCATACAGTGGTCTTCCCCGCCGCGGGGGTTGCCGCCGTCGTCCAGCAGCCGGCCCTGGAAGTTCATCGTGTTGGGGCCGGACTGGGCCTGGCCGGCCGCCGGCAGCAGCAGCGCGGCCACCAGGGCCAGGGCGAGCCAGAGGGTCCACTTGCGGGTGTCATGGCGCATGATCTCCTCCTTCTTGTTCATTCCTCTTGGTCGGCGGCCCCGGCGCTTGGGCCGGCCATCTGCTCCTGTACAAAGTCCACCAGCTCGTCCATGCTCTGGACATAGGCCTGCTCCTGGCTCCTGGCGTTCTGCACCCAGGCCCGCCATGGCAGGCCCTGCTCGCGCCAGAGGCGTACTACAAAGGAGTGCCGCTCCGTCGTTCCGCTCGCCAATGCAACCCTCCTCGGCCGGCCTGACCCGGCACCATGCAGCCCGGGCAGGTCTGGTGGCACTACGGCCAGGCTTTGACGCGGCTGAGAACTTTTCCTTGACGTGTTTGGCCGTCTTGCTTTCTTCGGGCGACCCTTCTCTCACTTCATTACCGGCGACCACGCCGGCGGGCTGACGGTCCCGGGCATCTCCAGGAGCAGGGCCGCCGGTCCACCGGCTGCCGGCACCACGTACAGCGCCCCGGTCCCCCGCACAAAGACGATGCTCAGCCCATCCGGGCTCCAGGCCGGATAGCGGTCCCCCTCGGCCGGCCCCGTCGTCAGCCGGACGAGCCCGCTGCCGTCCCGGTTGGCCGTGTAGATGCTGGAGGTGTGTTCCGTATTGCTGGGCGAGGAAAGGACGAGCTGCAGCCCGTCCGGGGACCAGGACGGGTGGTAGGTAAACTGCAGGCCCATGTGCAGCGGCTGCCCCTCGGTCAGGGTCAGCTCGTCCGGGGTCAAGACCACCTGCGAGAGAAAGATGTAGTCATAGTAGCCGCCGGCCGACCAGTCCCAGTCAGGCGCCAGGCGCGCGGGACAGTAATAGTCCACCAGGAGTGCCGCGGGGCGGTCCAGGTCCAGCGCGACCAGGTTGACCCCGCCCCAGTCGAAAGCCAGCACGCGGCTGTGCTCCTGCCCCGGGTACTCGCCCAGCGGCGACCAGTTCAGGCTGCCAAAGCCGTAGGCTTCGGTGCACTGGCCGGCGATCAGCAGCGGGTAGTCGCCGTCGGGCTGGATGATATAGAGGCCACGGCGGGTATTGTTCCAGCCGGCGCTGGGGTAGGCGATCCAGCCGCCGTCGGGCGACCAGGCCGGCGGCGAGGCAAAGCTGTCCCCGGTGTCGTACAGGCCGAACTCGGTGTGCCACAGCCGGCGCTGGCTCGAGCCGTCGTCCCAGGCCATGTACAGCCCGCCGCCGTCCTGCTCGCCCCAGACGATGAGCTGTTGGGGAACCGGGGCGGGCGCGGAAAAGGCCGGCATCGTGGCCGAGACCACCGGCCAGGGCTCCACCGTCGTCCGCAGGACGACGCCGGTGGTGGTATAGGCCTGGCGCGCGCCGTCCTGCCAGGCGGCATACAAGCCGCCCGAACCGGCCCCGGCCAGCGCCGGGTAGGCCAGGCCGGCCGTCTGGTCGTCCAGCGCCATCCCTGGCCCAAAGGCCGGCGCGGCCGGCGCCTTGCGCGCCAGGTGGACGTGCCCGTACCAGGGGAGGCTGGTGGACGGGGGTTCCTCCTGGAAACGCTGGCACCCCATCGGGTAGGCCACGATGTTGGCCTCGTCCGGCACGTACCAGGCCACTGCGGCGGTGCAGTCGTCGTCGTAGGCAACGTCGGGGGACAGCGAGGCCGGCCCCGCGTCCACCGCCACGGGCTGGCCGAAAGAACTCCCCCCGTTCGACGACTCGGCGAACCAGATGCGCCCGGGCACGTTCGTCCCCTGGTAACTGGAGCCGACGATGCGCTCGCCCTGCCAGGCGACGGCGACGCGGGTGCCCCCGCCGCCGCAGCCGGCGTGCGCCGTGATGGCCGGATGCCAGCTCTCGGCGACGCTGCCCGAGACCTTGACCGGCGCCCCAAAGGTAAAGCCCAGGTCGTGCGAGGCGGCCACGTAGATGCCGTCGTGCCACACCGCCCAGGCGGCATAGATCGTCCCGTCGGGGCCCACCGCCAGGTCGGGGTCCATGGCCGCGGTTCCCGAGATCGACAGCCGCTGCGGCAGGCCGAAGGTGATGCCGTCGGCCGAGCGGGCGAAATAGACCGCCGGCCGGTCGGCTAGGTCGCCCGTCTCATACGTCCAGGCGACATAGACGCCGGCGTCGTCGGCGGCGATGGCCGGGTCGTGCGGCAGGGCATCCGCCGGCTGGCCGGGCAGCATGATGTGTACCGGCCCGAGAAAGGACCGGCCGCCGTTGTTCGAGGTGCTGACCATGAGCATGTCCTGCCCGAGTTTCCCGACCCAGGCGACATGCACGCTGTCGTACAGGCCGGCGGCAATCGCCGGGCGCTCCGGCGTGACGGTCAGGCCGCCGAGCTCCACCCCGGCGACGGCCGGCGTGGTCATGGTCACCGTGCCGCTGAGGTAGGAGGCGACGACGACGCGGGTGCCGTCGTTGGGGCCGCGCTCCACCGCCGCCACGTAGACGTTGCCGTTCGCCGCGCGGGCCAGAGCCGGCCGCAGCGTCTCCCTTTCGCCAAAGAGGTCGATCGGCGGCGACCAGGCCGTCACCGTCGTCGAGACGGCGTTGCTCGGCAGGACCCCCAGGGTGGTCACCCAGGCGCTGTGCTCGCCCAGGAGGAAGGTATCGGCGGCCGGCAGGGTAAAGGCCAGCCGGCTGTTGCCCTGCGCCGCGCTCAAGGAGACGGTGTAGGCGTCCAGGTTGAGCAGGTTGTGGTCCACCACCGCGCTGAACCCCTCGCCGTAGAGGTACTCGCCCGTCCCCAGGAGCACGGACGGCGGGAAGGAAGTGAGGAGCGGCGGCTCCACCGTAAAGGGTAGCCGGTCCGATTCCCGCCCCAGGGCGTCCACGAACACCAGGCCGCTGAGGGTGTCGGTGAGGGTGCCGGTGATGGCGGTGAAGGACATGCTCGTCGGCTCGAGGATGCCGCTGGCGCCAAAGGCCGGGACGGCGGGAAAGTGCGCCCGGCTGTTGGGGACTTCCAACCCGCGGGCCCGCACCACTACCGGGGTGCCCAACCGGGCGTGATTCGGGGTGATGCTCTCCAGCATCGGGCGGTCCAGCACCTCAAAGGGCCGCGTCAGGGCGATGTCCTCGGGGCGGGTACCCTGAAAGTGCCCCTGGATGGTCACATCGGTCAGGCAGGTCGGCTGGATGCCCCACACGGTGGGGTTGGGCGACTTGGGAAAGGGCGCCACGCAGGCGGGGTCCGACGGGATGACCTCGGAGCGGATGTGGATGCCGCCGAGGATGATCTGCGGCACCCAAAAGAGGAGGTCGATGTTCATCTGGCCGATGATCCAAACCACGGCGCCGGCGTAGGAAAAGGCGGTGAGGTCGGCCAGAATCTGGCTGGCCGAGCGCTTCAGACCGTCGTTCTGCAGGAGCATGCGCGCCTCGACGGTAAAGTCGGCCCCGGTGTAGAGGGTACCTCGCCGGGCGATGGGCCGGCCGTCGCCGTCGTGAAACATCTGGTCCACCGGCTGCCATGGATTGTTCTTGACCCGCAGCGAGGCGGGGACGCCCTTGACCGAGAACAGCTTGAGGATGGCCGTAATGGGGCCCACAACCTGTTTGATCGCCTCGACGACCTTGACAATCGTGGTCAGGAGCGCGGCGGAGCCGGCCGTGGCCGGACAGGTCGCCGGGAATAGCGCACAGGTGGCCGAGAGTGAAGCGATGGCCACATAGAGCATCACCCGCAGGCCGTCCAGCAGCATATTGATGGCGGAGAGGGCATCGATCACCGCCTGCAGCGACTCCAGCACGTCGGCGGCGGTCGTGTCGCGGATATGCCCGCCGCCTAGCGTCTCGCCCGGGGTGGCCAGGAGGAAGCTGATCTCGTCGAACCGGGACACGAGATCGACAAAGGCATCGCTGTTGTAGACGGCGTCAAGCAGGCGCAGCTCCTCCGGCCCTTCCTGGAGCAGCAGCTGCTCGCGGTAGTAGGTAAAGTCGCTCTCGATGGCGGCGAAAAAGTCGGACAGGGCCACGGCGTTCTCGTCGCTCGTGCGCAGTTGCACGTCGTCGATGAACCAGCCGGTGTGGGCTTCACCCCAGTCTCCCCAGCCGTCGGCCTGGAAGCGAAAGCGCAGGCGCACGCTCTGGCTGATATAGGCAGAGATGTCCAGTTCTTTCTTGTACCAGGTCTCTTGGGGCTCGTAGCAGGAGTAGCTCTGGCAACTCCACAGTCTGGCCCAGGTCTGGCCGCCGTTGGTGCTGATGTCCACGGCGCGCGCGTCGCTGCCCCATCGGTCGGTAGAGGCGTACTGCCAAAAGGAGAACCAGGCTCCGGAGACGTTGCCGGGGATGGTGATAGCCCTCGTCATCGTCAGGACACCCGTGAGCCCGCTCCCGGTCTCATAGTCACAGGTGCCGTCGCGGCCAAAGTACCAGGCGCTCGTGGGGCTGTGAAAGGCCGGCCCGTCCCCGGCGCATTCCGACTCGCTGACGATGTGCCACAGGCCCCCCGCCTCCCACTCATAGTCGCCGAACTCGACGGTGTCGGACATTAGCTGCGTCAGCGCCTGGTAGAACAGCGAGCCCTCCAGGCTGGTCTGGATGTCCGCCACGCTCGTGATGACCGTGCTCCAGTAGCCCGTCGTCTCATTGCCCGGTTCAGCCGGGGTGGGATCGACCAACTCCGTGGCCGTAAAGGGGAGAACGTTGGAGACGTCGCCGGCGACGCGCACCTGCACCTGGACGCTGCCCGAGATCGGCAGCGGGGCGATGACCACCAGCCCGCTCTCGGAGGCGTCCACCACCGAGGCGGTAAAGGGCACCGTCAGGGTGTACCCGGGCACCGTCAGGCTGAAGACGACGGTGTTGGAGAGAGCGTCCGCGCTGAACCCGGTGCCCGACAGGTAGATGTAGCTGCCCCACTGGGCGGTGTCGGGGGAGAGGCCCGTGAGCGCGAGTGGCCGGACGACCACCTGGCCGGTGAGAGTGATGTGGAGGGGGTCGTAGTAGGGGTACGTGCCAAGGGTGGTAAAGGTGTGGGCGTACGATTCGCCGGGATGCAGCGGTCCGCTGCTCCAGTCCTCCAGGACGGTACCGCCGGTCGCCGCGCCGGCAGGGCCCGGCACGGGCCCGATGGCGTCGGCGCCCCCGCCGGCCTTGCCCACGCTGGGCAGGAAGGCTCGAAAGGCGGCGCAGGGATAGGCCATATCCGCCGGGCCGTACTCAACCGCCGCGCCGTTAGTTTGGTGGACGGCCAGCCAGTAGTGGTAGTCGTGGCCGCAGGGGGCCTGCAGGTCATCGTAGTGGTAGACTGCCCCGGAGGGTTCCCCGGGGTGCTCTGACGGGATTATGTCTGCGGTCAGGCGAACGGCGGCGTCCCGTCCGCCGCCGTCGGCGGCGCGGTAGAGGTGGAAGCCGAGCAGCCCCACCTCCGAAACGGTCTGCCATTCTACGGCTACGGCCGCGCCGGCCGGGCGGGCGACAAAGTCCAGGACGACGACGGCCGTGGGAATGCCGCCCTGCACGGCGTGATCCACGCTGCCGTTGTTGGTCCAGGTGACGGTATCGCCGCGCCGGACATAGAGCGTCTCCTGGTCGAAGGCGCTGTCGAAGATGCTAACGGCGAGGTTGGTCTCGGGGCCGGCCAGCCCTTGCCGGGCGGACTGGAGACGGGCCTGCAGTGTGGCAAGCGCGTCGGCCAGCTTCCAGAGGCCGGGCCCCGCAGGGGACGAGGCTGCCACGGCAGCCATCTGCGGCAGCAGTGCGGCCACCATACCGACGATCACCAGAAAATTGACAACCATCAGTGCTCGCTTGATTCGCCCGCCGTACATGGCCCCTCCTATCTATCAGCGAACCTCTCTGTCTTTTCACCCGCTGGGAAGATTGTCTCACGAAGCAGTATACAGGAGAGGTCTCTTGGAATGCTCTACCAAGGTGAGCAGGGAGGAAGAACCTTGGGGACATTTTGGCAGGATGCGTTTTGCCTCACGAAAAATGTTGCCGAAGCGAACTCGCAGGGGGCAACGGCGGCGGAAGAGCCTGTATCCCGCCACGCTCGACGCCGGTAAGATTCTTACGTGAGATACGACGCTCATGCGCGGCGGCGCGGCCTCCCTTGACAACGAGCAGGCCTGATTATACAATGGAAAGCACCTGGCCCCATAGCGTTTCGGCCGCTGCCCATTACACGAGTTACCAAGGAGGTCCTTCCCCGATGGAACAGCCCGTCCGCGAATCGTTCTGGAGCATGCCCCAGCCCTGGACCCAGATCCTCCTCTATGTCTTCCTGGCCGTCGCGCTGGCGGCCTTCGGCTACGGTCTCTACCGACGCATCCGCCTCTGGAAGCAGGGCCAGCCGGCGCTGCGCTTCGATCACCTGGGAAAGCGGCTGGGGAACGTCGTCAAGTATGTCCTGGGCCAGGTCAAGGTGGCCAACGAGGCCTACCCCGGCCTGATGCACATCGCCATCTTTGCCGGCTTCGTGGTCCTGTTCATCGGGACGGCGCTCATCTTTCTCAACGACGACATCATCGGCCCCCTCTTCAACTGGCGTTACATCAAAGGCGGCTTCTACGTGGGCATGGAGCTGGTGCTGGACCTGCTGGGCCTGTTCCTGGTGATCGGGCTGCTCATGGCGCTGGTGCGGCGCTACATCCTGCGGCCCCCGCGCCTGGAGAGCCGCCCCGACGACGCCATCACCCTGGGCCTCCTGACCTTTCTCGCCGTGGGCGGCTTTGTCCAGGAAGGGCTGCGCGTGGCCCTGAACCCGCCCTGGGGCACGGCCTCCTTCATCGGCCGGGCCCTGGGTGGGCTATTTGCGGCGCTGGGGGCCAACGGCGCCGGGGGCGTCCTGGCCTACCAGATCCTCTGGTGGGTGCATGCCCTGGCCGCCCTGGGCCTGATCGCCATCGTCCCCTACACCCGCCTCTTTCACCTGTTGACCAACCCGCTGAACGCCTTCTTCTACCCCCTGTCCACCCCGGCGGCCCTGCCGGCCATCGAAGGGATCGAGGAGTGCGAGATCCTGGGCTCCGCCCAACTGGCGCACCTGCCACAGAAGAAGCTGCTCGACTATGAGTCGTGCACCCGCTGCGGGCGCTGCCAGGACGCCTGCCCGGCCTACCTGGCCGGCCAGCCGCTCTCCCCGCGCCAGGTGGTGCTGGACCTGGACTCCTTCATGCTCCAGCGCGGCCGGGCGCCGCTCCTGGGCGCCCAGGGCAAGCAGTTTCCCGCGGACGAGGAGCTGGAGCTGCCCGGCGGAGTGATCGCCGAGGAGTCGCTGTGGGCCTGCACCACCTGCATGGCCTGCATGGAGCGCTGCCCGGTGCTGATCGACCACATCGGCACGATCGTCGAGCTGCGCCGCTACCTCTCCCTTTGCAGCGGGCAGATGCCGGGGAGCCTGCGGGCGGCCCTGGACAAGACCTCGCGCGCCGGCAACCCCTACGGCCAGCGCGGCGGGCGGCTGGCCTGGGCCGAGGGGCTGGGGGTGCGGCCCATCGGCGAGGTCGAAGACGCCGAGGTGCTGCTGTGGGTGGGCTGCGCCGGGGCCTATGACCCGCGCAACGGCAAGGTGCTGCGGGCCGTGGCGACGCTGCTGCAGCGGGCCGGGGTGCGCTTCGGCGTGCTGGGCGACGAGGAGCAGTGCTGCGGCGACTGGGCCCGCCGGGCCGGCGAGGAGTACCTATTCCAGACACTGGCGCTGGCCAACATCGAGACGCTGAAGCAGCACAAATTCCAGGCCATCGTCACCGCCTGCCCGCACGGCTTCAACACGCTGCGCAACGAGTACCGGCAGTTCGGCGGCGAGTTCAACGTCGTCCATCACAGCGCCTATATCGCGCAACTGATCGCGCAGGGCCGGCTGCGCCCAACCAAGGGCTGGGAGAAAGGCCCCGTGGCCTATCACGACCCCTGCTACCTGGGCCGCTACAACGGCCTCCTCCAGGAACCGCGCCAGGCGCTGCGCGCCGTCCCGGGGCTGAGGCTCGTCGAGCCGGCCCACCACGGACAGCAGGGGCTGTGCTGCGGCGGCGGCGGCGGCAAGATGTGGATGGAGGAAGAGGCCGATAAGCGCGTCAACCAGGTGCGGCTGAAGGAGATCATGGCGCTGAACCCCGGCGCCATCGGCGTGGCCTGCCCCTACTGCCTGAGCATGCTCGATGACGCCGTCAAGGTCAAGGGGCTGGAGGAAAAGGTGGGCGTCCTGGATATCGCCGAGATCGTGCTGGGGGCGCTGTGACCCTCACGATCCGTCCTGTCCAAGCAAGCGATCGCCACGCCGTTACGGCCTTTTGCGCCCATATCTGGGGCGGGCACGACTATGTCCCCAGCGTCTGGGAGGAGTGGCTGGACGACCCGCAAGGCCTCTTTCTTGCCGCGCTCCAGGATGGCGTCCCGGTGGCCGTGGCGCGGGCCTATTTCCCTGCCCCAGACGAGGCCTGGCTGGAAGGGATGCGGGTGGACCCCCATTACCGCGGCGCCGGCGTGGCCCGGGAGCTCTCCACCGCGCTGGTGGAGGCGGCGGAGAGGCACGGGGCGCGGGCGATCCGCCTGTTGACCATGGTCAACAACTACCCGATCCACCGCATCTGCGCGCGGCTGGGCCTGGAACGGGTGCTGCGGCTGCGCCGGAGGATGCGCCCCCTGGAGGTCGGACCGGTCCCGGCGGCGCTGCGGCAACTGGGGCCGGGGGACGGGCCGCTCGTGCACGAGCTCCTGGCGCGGCCGGCCCGCGGCCCGCGCTTCCTGGAGGTCACCCGCGGCCTCTACTCCCTGGTCGGGGGCATCTGGACCGCCTGGACCGAGGAACGCCTGCGCGAGCACCTCGCCGCCGGGGAGGTGTGGACCTGGGAAGGAGAGCGCGGGCCGCGGGCCGTCGCCGTGGTCAGCCCACACCGCCGCCGGGTGGGCGTCTTCGAGGTGGGGCTGCTCGAAGGGCCCGGCCCCGACTGCACGGCGCTGCTGTCGGCGCTGGTCTGGCGGGACGCGCTGCCCGCGGGGGCCCCGGACGGCGAGCCGGGCGTGCGCATGCACCTGCCTGTGGAGCTGGCGCGCCTGCACCGCGCGGCGCTCCGGGCCGGCTACCGCACCGGGTGGCGCGTACATATGTTTATCTTTGAGAAGCAGGGGGGAGCGGATTCCTCTCACCCTGCGGTGGAGGAATGTCCGCGGTGACGGGGGAAAGGCGAGGGGGAGGCGGGGGAACAAGGTGACGGAGCGACGGGGAGACCAGCCAGGAGGTTTCCAATGAGAGTTGCCGTGATGTCGGACATCCACGATCACCTGGAAGAGCTGCGCCGGGCGCTGCAGCTCGTCCGGGGATGCGAGGCGCTGCTCTGCTGCGGCGACATCTGCGCCCCGATCACCCTGCGGGAGATGGCCCAGCGCTTCTCGGGGCCGATCCACGTGGTCCGCGGCAACAACGATGGCGACATGCTTTTCATGTGCCAGGTGGCCCAGAAGGCGGGCAACGTGACGCTGCACGGCGAGTACGGGGAGCTGGAGCTGGCCGGCCGTAAGGTGGCCTTTGTCCACTATCCCCGCCTGGCCGAGGGGCTGGCCGCCACGGGCGACTATGACCTGGTCTGCCACGGCCACGATCACATCGCCCGCATGCTCTGGGTCGGCAAGACGCTGCTGCTGAATCCCGGCGAGATCATGGGGTGGAAGGGGAAGAGGAGTTGCGCGATCTATGACGCCGGGACGGGAACGGCGGAATTCGTAGAGGTGGAACTCCTCGGCAGTTGACGGGAGCCGCGCGAGATGAGCTCGATCCTTGCCCGGTTCCATTCGCCGGAATACGGCAACCCCCGGCCCATGGCCGAGGCCGTTGCCGAAGGCGCGCGGGCGGCCGGCGCCGAGGGGAAGAACCAGGCCGCCGGGCCTCAGATCCTCCCCAACCCCATCCTCTCCTTCGCTTCCGCCACCGTGGCCTGGGCGATGGGCCGCACCCGCGCCGCGCCCTCCCGGAGGATGTCGCGCACGTCGTCGGGGTGGGCCTCCAGCTCCCGCCAACGGGCCTGCAGCGGGGCCAGGTCGGCCATGATCTCCTCGTAGAGCGCCTTCTTGCACTGCAGGCAACCGATCCCGGCCGTGCGGCAGCCGTGGGCCAACTCATCCTGCTTGTCCGCGGGCGTGTAGAGCAGGTGCAGGGTCCAGATCACCGGGCACTTGGCCGGCTCGCCGGGGTCGGCGCGTCGCACGCGGGCCGGGTCGGTCAGGGTACGGGCCAGCTTCTCCCAGATGGCCTCGGGCGGCTCGTTCAGGGCGATGTAGCTGCCGGGGACACTCTTGCTCATCTTGCCCTCCCCGGTGAGGCTGGGCACCGTGGCGCCGGGCGTGTTGAAGGAGACCGGCTCGGGAAAGGTCTCGCCGTAGGTGACGTTGAACTTGCGGGCCACCTCGCGGGTGAACTCGATGTGCGCCTCCTGGTCGCGGCCCACCGGGACAACCTCACCCTTGTAGATGAGGATGTCGGCGGCCTGGAGCACGGGATAGTTCAGCAGAGCCGAGCTAAAGAACTCGCCGCCCTGGGCCAGCTTGTCCTTGAGGGTGGGCATGTCCTCCAGCTTGCGCACCGAGACGATGCTGGAGAAGAGCCAAGACAGCTCGGTGTGCTCGGGCACGTCGGACTGGACCATCAGCGTGGCTTTCTGGGGATCAAGCCCGGCCGCCAGGTAGGCGATGGCCGCGTTCAGCTTGTTGGCCGGCATGGTCTGCGGATCGTGCGGCAGGGTGATGGCGTGGTAGTCGACGATGCCGTAGATGCACTCGTAGGTGTCGACCAGTTGCAGCATCCCCTTCATCGCCCCCAGGTAGTTGCCCAGGTGCATGATGCCGGTAGGCTGGATGCCGGAGAAAACGCGCTTGGGGGGCATAAGCATCTCCTGTATCACGCCCCAGGGTCCGGCCAGGGGCAGACGCGCAAGAACATACCGTCGAAAGGACGCCGGTAGTATAACACTCCCTCTGTCCATCGTCAAACGGCGGCGGGCGTGGTATAATGGGCGAGGAGGCGAAACAAAGGCCGCGGGGCCAGCAGGCAACAAGGCGAGAAAGCGAGGGACCGATGCCCAAGCGAGAGCTGTACCAGGCCATCACCGACGTCCCGGGGATCGAGGTCGGGCAGGTGACGGACGAGCGGGCCCTGACGGGCTGCACCGTGGTCCTCTGCCGCCAGGGGGCCACGGTGGGGGTCAGCGTGCGCGGCGGGGGGCCGGGGACACGGGAGACCGACCTGTGCCGGCCGGCCCATCCGCTTGTCTCCCAGGCTCACGCCGTGCTCCTGGCCGGGGGCAGCGCCTACGGCCTGGCCGCCGCCGACGGCGTGATGCGCTACCTGGAGGAGCAGGGTCTCGGCTACGACACGGGGGCGGCGCGCGTGCCGATCGTCCCCGCGGCCATCCTCTGGGACCTGGGCGTGGGGGAATCCCAGGCGCGGCCCGACGCCGCCATGGGCTACGCCGCCTGCCGCGCGGCGGCGGCCGGCCCGGTGGCAGAGGGCAACGCCGGCGCGGGCACCGGGGCGGCCGTGGGCTGGCTGCTGGGGCGCGAGCGCTGCACCAAGGGCGGGCTGGGCACGGCCAGCGTCGCCATCGGCCGGCGTCTCGTGGTCGGCGCTATCGTCGCCGTCAACTGCCTGGGCGATGTCGTGGATCCGCAGACGGGGCGGATCGTCGCCGGGACGCGCCGGCCGCTGGACCGGGGTTTTGCCGACACCCTATCGCTGATGCGCAGCGGCCAGGGCCGGGCGGCCCTGGCGATGACCCACACGGTCATCGGCGTCGTGGCGACCAACGCGGCGCTGGACGTTCCCCGGGTGAACTTTGTGGCCGAGATGGCGCAGGATGGAGTGGCCCGCGCCGTGCGCCCGGCCCACACCCTGCTCGACGGCGATACCCTCTTTGCCCTGTCCACCGGCCAGGTCCGGGCCGATCCCAACCTGGTGGGGGCGTTCGCGGCAGAAGTGGTCGCCGAGGCTATCCTGCGGGCGGTGCGAGCGGCGCGGGGGGTCGCCGGGTTGCCGGCGGCCGGGGATCTGTGCGCGCCAACCTCGTAGCGTGTCCTGGGGCCCCTGGCCCTATGCCCTTCGTGTCCCTGGCAATCAGGAATTGGTCCCCTTGTCCGGGGCGCACTCCCGCCCTTCCTGCCAGGACTGGGCCAGGGAGGATTCGGCCCGCTCCAGGAGCGCCTTGGGGTCATCCACTTCCTCCGGGAAGGTGGCGTGGCCGCAGCGGATGCGATCGACCAGGGGAGCGCCGTCCGGCTCCAGCAGGCCGGCCCGGCGAATCCCCTGCACCAGGCGCGAGACCAACTGGCGCGCCCCACCGGCCCCGGTCTCCGGCAGGATGGCGACAAAGCGCCCATCGCGGTGCCGGCAAAGCAGGTCGGACTTGCGCAGGGCCCGCTTCAGGACGGCGGCCAGCTCGCGCCAGGTGGAGTCGGAGAGGTGCAGCCGGCGGTCGATCCCCAGCAGCAGCAGGCTGCAGGTGCGCCCGTAGCGGCGGGAGCGGGCCGATTCCCGCTCCAGCGCCTCCAGGAAGAGGCGGTGGTTGGGCAGACGGGTGATCGGGTCCACCAGGATGAACGAGGTGGTCCACTCGTGCAGGCGGCTCTGCTCGATGGCCGTGGCCGTCAGGGCGGCGACCGATTCCAGCAGGCGCAGGTCTTCGGGGGCGAACTCGCCGACGACCTTGTTCACCAGCTCGATGACGCCGAAACGCTCGCCGCGCACGCGCAGCGGGACACAGAGGATGGAGCGGGTCTGGAAGCCGGTGAACTGATCGACCTCCGGGTAGTAGCGGGGATCGCTCTGGACGTTGGGCACGAGCAGAGCCTGCCCATGCTGAAAGACCCAGCCGGAGATGCCCTTGCCCGGCGGGATGCGCCGCGCGAGGACCCCATCGGCGTTCCCGCCCAGGCTGATGCGGAAGACGAGCTCGCCGCTGGCCTCGTCTACCAGGAGGAGGGAGCCGGTCTCGACACCGATCACGTCGCTGGTGCGCAGCATGATGGTGGTCAGGATGTGTTCCAGGTCCAGGTCGGAGGTCAGGGCCAGGCAGGCCTCGTTCAGCAGGGCCAGTTCGCGCACGCGCAGGGCCGCGGTTTCCTGGAGGCGGGTATTGGCCAGGGCGACGGCCACCTGGTGGCCAACGGTCGTCAGCACTTCCATGTCCTGGCTGATGCCGGGATGCGTCTCGCGGCGGGCCACTTCGAGCAGGCCCCGGCGGCGGCCCTGGGCCCACAACGGGATCACGGCGGTAAACTGGTAGCCCACGGAGAGGCTCAGCGGGCCGCCCCGCTGCTCCTCGGGCCGGGTCTGGATCGCCTCGGTGACCTCCTGGAACGAGCGCAGCGGCGGGTCGTTCCAGGTGAGGCGCCGGCGGGTCAGGGTGGAGGCGATGGCCGGCGGCAGCCCGCGGTAGGCCAGGGGCACCAGGTCGCCGTTTTCCGAGACAAAGATGATGCCGGCGTCCAACTTCAGGTTCTGTATGGTCTGGTCGAGGACGCGGTGGAGCAACTGGTAGAGGTCGGCGGTGCCGCTGGCCTCGCGGGCCACCTCGCGCACGGAGAGCAGCATCGCGACCTGGCGCTGTAGCTGCTCGGTCAGCTCGATCTGGGTGCGGGCCTGCCGGCCGCGTTCCAGGTTGTGCCGGACGCGATCGAGCAGTTCGTCCGGGGCGAGCGGCTTGCTGAGGTAGTCGTCGGCGCCGCGTCGCAGGGAGGTCACGGCGGCCAGCTCCGAGGCCGAGGCCAGGACCATCACCGGGACATAGCGGCGGGCGGCCTTCATCTGGCCGAGGATGTCCTGGCCCGCGGCGTCGGCCAACTCAAGGTCGAGGAGCACAATATCGGGGTTTTCCTGTTGAAAGAGGCTGAGGCCGGCCTGTCCGCCAGTGGCCATAAGGAGCTCGTAGCCATGCTGCTCCAGGATGCGCCGCACCTGGCGGACGATATGGGGGTCGCGGTCGATCACCAGGATCCGCGCCTCCGGCCTGCTCTCTTCCACTTGGGCATTCATGAGCACTCCTTACGTGAGCTTTGCGTCAAGCAACACGTCGCGCGCCCGGCGATTCCGCTGCGCCCGTGCCGCCAGGACGGCGGTTCGGCGGGCCGCACCGGACCAATGCTTGTCCTTATTGTACAGTAGCCTGGAGACAATGTCAACCGCGATTGAACTGTGGCCGAACTCGTGGTAAAATGCTGCTGCTCGCAAACCGCACCGAAGGAGGACACGTTGCTCGGATTCTTTGGCTGGTTCCAGTTGGCCGGGTTGGCTCTTTTCCTCGGCGTTTTCCTGGGCCGCACCCTGTATCTGCACATCCACCGGCGGATCAATGCCATCACACTGAACATCGGCCGAAAGGGCTGGCGTGGGCTGGTCGAGCTGTTCCTGTTCACGCTGGTGAACGTCTGGGCCGTGGAGGTGTCCCTGTACGCCTTCCAGGCTCCCTGGCGCCTCTTCCCGGCGCCGCTGCACACGGTGCTGCTCGATTCCCTCCCGACCCGCATGCTCGGGGTGACCCTGGTGGTCGGGGGCCTGTTCCTCTTCACCTGGGCGATCCGCGACCTGGGCCCCTCCTGGCGGCTGGGGATCGACGAGCAGCGGCCGGGCCGGCTGGTCACGCGGGGCATCTATGCGCTCTCCCGCCATCCCATCTACCTGTTCTTCAACCTGTACTTTGTAGGGACCTTTTTGATCAACGGCACGTTGATCTTTTTGCTCTTTGCCCTGCTGGCGGCCGCGAACCTGCACCTGCAGATCCTGATCGAGGAGGCCTTCCTGTTGCAGGTCTATGGGCAGGACTACCGGCTCTACTGTCTGCGGACGTGGCGCTACCTGGGTTGGCGGGGGGTGCGCCCCAGGGCGGCGCCCACCGGCAGCGAGGACTGAGCGGATGTCCACGGCGACGGGACGAGCGATCCGTTGGCGGCCGGCCTGCCGCTGGCGGGAGATGCTGCTCCTTTTGCCCACGCCGGCGCTGCTGGCGGCCGGCCTGGCCCAACTGGCGCTGGTGCGGAATGGGCAGGTCACCCCGGCGGACGTGCGCCCGGCGCTCTACAGCGCCGCGGCCCTCCTGGGCTGCAGCCTGCTGCTCTCGCTGGCCGGCTTGCGGGGCGATGAGACCCTCCTGCCGCTGGCGGCGCTGCTGACCGGCGTGGGGCTGCTCTTTGTCAATCGCCTGGAGCCGGCCCTGCTCGAACGCTATGGCCCGGTGGGACAGCGCCAGTGGCAATGGGCCGGTCTGAGCCTGGGAGCCTTTCTGCTGACCCTGCTGCTGACCCGGCGCTGGATCTGGCGGGGGCGTGTCTTTTCCTGGGACCTGGCGCTGAAGCGCTACCGCTACGTGGTCCTCTTTTGGGGTATTGCCCTGGTGATCGCGGCCATGGCGTTCGGCGTGGAGGTCAACGGCGCGCGCCTCTGGCTGCGCCTGGGGCCCTTGCAGTTTCAACCCTCGGAACTGTTCAAGGTGATCCTGGTGGCCTTCCTGGCCGCCTACCTGGAGGACAAGCGCGACCTGGTGGCCTTTGGCGGGTTTCGCCTGGGACGCCTCCCCTTGCCGCCGATCCCCTACCTGCTGCCGCTGCTGATGATGCTGGGGCTATCGGTGGCCCTGCTGGTCTTTCAGCGCGATCTGGGGGCAGCCATGCTTACCTTCGGGACATTCCTGGGGCTGCTCTATGTCGCCAGCTCGCGCATGGCCTACCTGGTGGCCGGCGGAGGGGCCTTTGCGGGGGCGGTGATCCTGCTGAACCGCCTGACCGATCGGGTCGCCGCGTTGGCCCATGTGCGGACCCGTTTCGCCGTCTGGCTGTCGCCCTGGACCAGCGCCGGCGGGTACCAGATGATCCAGGGCCTTTACGCCCTGACCAACGGCGGGCTGTTGGGCCAGGGTTTGGGCCAGGGGGCGCCCACGCTGATCCCCGAGAGCCACACCGACTTTATCTTTGCCACGATCGGCGAGGAGTGGGGCCTGCTGGGAGCCATGGCCCTGCTGGTCGTCTACACCCTGCTCGTGTCGCGGAGCATCGTGGGCTCCCTGGGCGCGCGCGACTCTTTCCAGCAGCTCCTGGGGGTCGGCCTGACCATATCCCTCGGCGTACAGGTGTTGATCATTGTCGGGGGCAACCTGAACCTGATCCCGCTGACCGGGATCACGCTGCCGTTCGTGAGCTACGGCGGATCCAGCCTGCTGACGAACTGGGTGATGGTGGGGCTGCTGGTGCGGATCTCGGAGGAAGGGCCGGCCGCGCCACGCGGAGGTTGAGCGGCGATGTCTCTGCGCCGGCGCGCCTATATTGTCCTCGCCGTGGGGGTCCTGATCGTCGCCTGGGCGGCGATCCTGATTCGCTGGGCGGGGACCGACGAGGCGCCGCCCCTAGTCCGGCAGGCTGCCGGCGGGCTGCTGGGGTGGCTGGTGCCGCTGGGGGTGGCCGGCAGCGCGCGGGCCTCGCCCCTGGCGATCGCTGCCGGCCGGATGGTGTTGGCGGCGCTCCTGCTGACCCCGGTGGCCCTGGGGCGGGGGGCGCCGCGCGAACTGCGGGCCCTGGGGCGGGGGGAGCTCCTGCTGGCCGGGCTGGCCGGCCTGGCCCTGGCCGTGCACTTTGCCACCTGGATCACCTCCTTGAGCATCATCGATGTCGCCACCTCGGTGGTGCTGGTGCAGACCAACCCCCTCTTCGTGGCGCTCCTCTCCTACCTGTTCCTGCGCGAACGGCTCAGTCGGCCGGCGGCGGTCGGCATCTTCCTGGCGCTGGCCGGGTGCGTGGTCATCGGGCTGGAGGACCTGCGGCAGGGAGGAGCGCAGCTCACGGGGCCGGCCCTCCTGGGGGACATCCTGGCGCTGACCGGCGGGCTGATGGCCGCCATCTACTTCCTGTTGGGCCGCCGGCTGCGCCGGCGTCTCTCTATCGTCGCCTACATCTGGCCGGTCTACACCACGGCGGCGGTGACCCTGCTGGTCATCTGCCTGCTCACGGGACAGTCCCTGCTCGGCTACGAGCCGGTGACCTACCTGATGCTCCTCCTGCTGGCCATCGGCCCGCAACTGCTGGGCCACTCCTCGCTGAACTATGCCCTGGGGCACCTGTCGGCCACGCTGGTGACGATCGCCGCGCTCGGCGAGCCCATCGGCTCGGCGCTGCTGGCCCTGGCGCTGCTGGGGCAGATGCCGGCGGCGCTGACGTTGGTGGGGGGAGCCTTGATCCTGGGGGGAATTGTCCTGGCCGCCGGGGGCGAGGGGCGCCAGACGGCGAGCCCCGCGCTGCCCACGTAGGCGGCCGCTCCTTGAGGAAAAGGCGGCCACTCCTGGGGGGAAAGCTATTTCTTTCCCAGGGAAAACTGCCAACTTGATAGGGGAACGGGTCGAGACGAGCGGCTCATTCGCGGCAGACGGGCCGCTCGTTTGCGGCATCAAGGCTCCCGGCTCCGGTGCACTTCGGCCGCCACCTCGGCCAGCGACCCGGCCTCCCCCCGGGACCGGGCGGCGCCGACGATCTCGGCAGGCAACCGTTCCGCGGCCTGGGCCAGGGTGCGCTCGGCCTTTTTCCGCGTCTCGCGGTCGCAGGCCGGGTGGTGCAGGACCAGCGCCGCCACCTCGGCGGCCTTTTCCCAGTCTCCGCTCCGGGCCAGGTTGGCGGCCCGCCCACCCAGCGCTTCCAGGGCCAGGGGGACGGCCCCCAGGTCCATGGCCAGCGCCAGGGCTTCGTCAAAGTACTGGCGGGAGCTGTGGCATTCGCCCATGGTGCAGGCCAGGGCGCCCAGGTTGTTGAGCGTATTGGTGATGCCCCAGCGGTCGCCCACTTCCCGGAAGATGTCCAGGCTTTCCCGGCACAGGGCCTCGGCCTCGGCGTATTCGCCCAACGCCTCCAGGGTGTGGCCCAGGTTGTTCAGGACAAAGGCCAATCCGCGGCGGTCGCCGATCTCGCGGAAGAGATCGCGGCTCTCCTGGTAGAGCCGCTGGGCCACGACATGTTCCCCCCGGGTTCCGGCCTCACCGCCCAGGTTGTTGAGGGTGCTGGCGATGCCGCGGCGGTAGCCGATCCTGCGGTAGATGTCCAGGACCTGCCTGTAGAGCGCCTCGGCGGAGGCGCCCTCGCCGCGGGCCAGGGCCACGGTGCCCAGGTTGTTCAGGGCATGGGCTTGGCGCCAGGGATCGTCGACCCGGGCGCAGCAGGCCAGGCTCTCCCGCAGCAGTTCCTGGGCCCGTTGGTAGTCGCCCTGGCGGTAGGTGACCAGCCCCAGGCCGGACAGCGCCAGGGACATCTCGGCGTACAGGCCGTGGACCCGGGCGATCTCCAGGCCGGCCTGGTAGAGCTCCTGGGCCCGGCCGTAGCGGGCCAGTCGTTCGCAGAACCAGCCCTGGCGGGTCAGGAGTTTGCCCAGGACCTCCGCGGCCGGCCCGCGGTTGCGGAGCTGCTCCGCCGCGCGGCCAAAGGTCTCTTCTCCTTCCAGAAACCGACTGCGCATCTCGTAGAAAAGGTGCAGGCACTCCAGGGACTGGCCGATCTCGGCCTCCCGGCCCTGCTCGATAGCCCAACTCCAGGCCGCGCGCACGTTCTCGATCTCGGTGCCGATCTCCTCCAGCGCCGCCTTCTGCTGCGCGCCGCGGATGGCGTTCTCGCGCTGCTGCAGAAAGCGGGTGTAGAAACGGCAGTGCCGCTCGCGGGCCTGAGCCTCCTCCGCGGGCGCCCGGAGCAGCTTATCGGCGGCATACTGCCGCAGGACCTCCAGCATATCGTAACGGCCGGCGGGGGAGCGCCGCAGGAGCGACTTGTCCACCAGGGCGGTGAGCAGCGGCAGGGAGACGCCCAGCTCCTGGGCCGCTTCCCGGCAAAAGCCGCCGCGAAAGACCGCCAGGCGGCGCAGGGCCTCTTGCTCATCGGTGGTGAGCAGGTCCCAGGAGGAATCAAAGACCGCCCGCAGGCTGCGGTGGCGCTCGGGCAGGTCGCGCATGGAGGTGGCCAGGAAATCGGCGCCCTGCTCGATCTCGTGGACGATCTCCTGGCAGGTGAGCGCCCGCACCCAGGAGGCGGCCAGCTCGATGCCCAGCGGCACCCCTTCCACCAACCGGCAGAGGCGCGCCACGTGCGGCCGGTCCGGTGCCGCCAGGTCGAAGCCGGCCCGCACCCGGCGGGCGCTCTGTAGGAAGAGCTGCACGGCGCTGTAGCCTTCGAGGGGCTCGGCTTCCTCTTTGCCCGGTACGCGCAGGCCGGCCAGCGGATAGACCCACTCGCCGTGCAGGTTCAGCCGCTCGCGCGAGGAGACCAGGATCTTGACAGAGGGGGCGCTCTCCAGGATGTCGGCCAGCAGGCCGGCGCCGGCGACCAGGTGCTCGAAGTTGTCCATCACCAGGAGCATGGTCTTTTCGCGCAAATAGCTTAGCAGCTGCACCTGGGGGTCTTCGCGGCTGTAGAAGGAGAAATGCAACGCGTCGGCGATGGTCGAGACGATGAAATCGGGCGCAGTCAGCGGCGCCAGGGGCACGAAGTAGACCCCGTGGGGGAACGCCTCGACCTTTTCCGCGGCCACCTGCAGGGAGAGGCGGGTCTTGCCTATGCCGCCGGGGCCGACGAGGGTGAGCAGCCGACAGGCCGGGTCGTCCAGCAGGCGAGAGATCTCGGCCAGTTCCTCCTCGCGGCCCAGGAACGGAGTGGGCTGGGGTGGGAGGTTGTTGGGGTGGGCGGCGAGGGTGCGCAGGGCCGGAAAGTCGCGCCGCGGCAGGTCGGGATGCCGCAGTCCGTAGACCTGCTGGGGTTCGCCCAGGTCTTTGAAAAAGTGGTAGCCCAGGTCTTGGACGGTGGCCCCGGCAGGCAGGGGGCAAGACTGGAGGGCCTGTGGGGTGAGCAGGACCTGCCCGCCCCAGCCGGCGGCGAGCAGGCGGGCGGTGCGGTTGATCGTCGGGCCGAAATAGTCGTCGCCGCGGCGTTCGGCCGGGCCGGCGTGCAGGGCCATGCGGACGCGCAGCTCGCCGATCTCGCCCCACGCGGCGCGCGCCAGCTCCTGCTGCGCCTCCAGGGCGCACTGCAGCGGCGCCCCGCCCTCGAAGACGGCAAAGACGCCGTCGCCGGTGTGCTTGATGATGCGGCCGCCGCAGCGGGCGATGGCCTCCTGGAGGAGGGCATCGTGGCGGGCCAGCGCCTGGCCCATCGCCGCCGGGTAGCGCTCCCACAGGCGCGTCGAGTTCTCGATGTCGGTGAAGAGGAAGGTGGGCATGGGTTGTCCTCGCCGCCGTCTATGGGGCCATTATAAGGGAGAGGGCAGGTTAGCGCAAGGGGGCATCGGGTATCGGGTAGCGGCGCTCATCCTGGAGGATAAAGCGCCCGGTATCGTCCCAATACCCGATATCCAACTGGTACAATCCCCTCCCACGTGCTATAATACCCGTGTTCGCAAGGAGGCGCTATGGACACCGGATTGCTTGTAGCTTTTGCGGTCACTGCGGCAGTGGAGATCCTCCTGCCCCTGGGGCTGGCGTTCTGGCTCGCCCGGCGCCGGCACGTTCCCTGGAAGTTCTTTGGCTACGGCATGGCCATCTTTGCCGTCTTTCAGCTCTTTACGCGCATCCCGGCGATCACCATCGCCCAGGGGGCGCTCGCCGGCCTCTTGAGCCGGTCGGCCTGGTACAAGTACGGCTGGATCGTGCTGGCGGCTTTCACGGCCGGCCTCTTCGAGGAGGGGGGACGCTACCTGGGCTACCGCTTCCTGTGGAAGAAGGAGGAAAAGAACTGGGCGCGGGCCCTGATGTACGGCGCGGGCCACGGTGGGCTGGAGTGCTTCTACGTGGCGGCGCTGGTCCTAATGAGCCTGGTCAACATAATCGCCGTCTTCCAGATCGACCCCGGCACCCTGCCGGCCGACCAGGCGCTGCTCATCTACCAGGCGCGCGAGCAGGTGGCCCTGCTGAGCTGGTGGCAGCCCCTGCTGGGGGGCCTGGAGCGGGTGATGACGATGGCCATCCAGCTCTCGCTGTCCGTGCTGGTGCTGCAGGTCTTTACCCGCCGCCGGGGCTACTGGTGGTGGCTGGCGCTGGCCTACCACACCCTGGTGGATCTGGTCGCCGTGCTCCTGGCCTCCGAGCTCAACTCGATCTTGCCCCAGGAGACGCTGTCGCTGGTGGTGGAGGGGGCGATCCTGCCCCTGGCCCTGTTCAGCGGATGGATCATCTGGCGCCTGCGGCCGCGGGTCGAGCAGGGGACGGCCCCGGCGGAGGCCGCAGAACCGACGCCGGGAGGGAGCTGATGGCGCTGCCGCTCTTTGCCACCTCCTCCCCTCGCCCTCTGGCCCTTGCGCCTTTTCGCCTTTTCGCCCCTTTGCCTTCTCGTTGATTCGCCTTATCGCTGGAGACCGGAATGGACACCCCCCTTCGCCACCAGTACCTGCGCATCAAGAAACGCTTCCCGGACACGATCCTCTTCTTCCGCCTGGGCGACTTTTACGAGACGTTCGACGACGATGCCAAGGTCGTCTCGCAGGTCTGCGACATCGTCCTGACCTCGCGGCCGGTGGCCAAGGATCGGCGTGTGCCGATGGCCGGGGTGCCGCACCACGCAGTGGAGACGTACGTGGCCAAGCTGCTGGCGGCCGGGCACAAAGTGGCGGTGTGCGATCAGTTGAGCGAGCCGGGACGCGGGCTGGTGGAGCGCGACGTGATCCGGGTGATCACCCCGGGCACGGTGGTGGAGCCGAACATCGTGCCGGCCGGCCGCAACAACTATATCGTCGCCCTCCTTCTGGAGCGGGAGCGGGCCGGCCTGGCCTATGCCGACGTGACCACCGGCGAGTTTGCCGCCACGGAGCTGCGCGGGGAGGGTGCGCTCCAGGAGGCTCGCCGTGAGATCAGCCGCCTGCAGCCGGCCGAAATCCTGCTGCCGGAGAGCGGCGAAGCGGTCGAATTCTCGGCGGCTCTGACCCGCTACGCCAACTGGCACTGGGAAGAGGAGAGCGCCCAGCAGGCGCTGAAGGACTATTTCCAGGTGGAGCGGCTGGAGGGGTTTGGCTGCGCGGGCAAGCCGCTGGCGGCCCGCGCCGCCGGCGCGCTGCTGCAGTACCTGCAGGACACGCAACTGGGCCTGCTGCGGCAGATCCGCGCCCTGCGCACCTACTCCACCGGGCAGTACATGGCGCTGGACCCCCAGACGCGCCGTAACCTGGAGCTCACCGCCAACACCCTCACCGGGGCGGACGAGTTCTCCCTGGTGTGGGTGCTCGATCAGACGCGCACGCCGATGGGGGCGCGCCTCTTGCGGCGCTGGGTGAACCAGCCCCTTTTGGAGATCGCGGCCATCGAGTCCCGCCTGGACGCGGTGGAGCTGTTCACGCGCGACACGGCGCTGCGGGCGGGGGTGCGCGAGCTGTTGAGCGGCATGCGCGACATCGAGCGGGCCACCACGCGGGTCCTCTCGGGCATCGCCGGCCCGCGGGAGCTATTGGGGTTGCGCTATTCCCTGGAGCGGCTGCCGAAGCTGGTCGGGCTCCTGGAGGGGAAATTGCCGGCCGGCGGCCTGTTGGCCGTGCCGGACCCCTGCGCCGAGATCGCCGACCTGATCGGGCGGGCCATCGCCGAGGAGGCGCCGAACCTCTTGAGCGCCGGCGGGGTGATCCGCCCGGGATTTGCCCCCGAGCTGGATCAGATCGTCGCCGCCAGCCGCGAGGCGCGGGAGTGGATCGCCGGGCTGGAGGAAAAGGAGCGGGCGCGCACCGGCATCAGGACGCTGAAGGTGGGCTACAACAAGGTCTTTGGCTACTATATCGAGGTCAGCAAGGTCCAGGACAAGAACGTGCCGGCAGAGTACATCCGCAAGCAGACGTTGGTCAACGCCGAGCGCTACATCACCCCAGAGCTGAAGGAGTACGAGGCCATCGTCCTGGGGGCGCAAGAACGTATGGCCGAGGTGGAGGCGCGGCTATACAAGGACCTGTTGGCGCAGATCGCCGCGGCGTCCGACCGGCTGCTCCTGGCAGCCGAGGCGCTGGCGCACCTGGACGTGTGCGCCTCCTTGGCAGAGGTAGCGGTGCGCAATCGGTATGTGCGGCCGGCCTTGAACGAGGGGGAGGCGATCGAGATCCAGGCCGGCCGGCACCCGGTGGTGGAGCTGACGCTGAAGGGGGAGCCGTTCATCCCCAACGATATCCGGCTGGACTGTAACGATGCCCAGATCATCGTATTGACCGGCCCGAACATGAGCGGCAAGTCAACGGCCATCCGCCAAGCCGCCCTGATCGTCCTGATGGCCCAGGTCGGCTCCTTCGTCCCGGCCGACCGTGCCGAGATCGGCCTGGTGGACCGCATCTTTACCCGCGTCGGGGCGCAGGACGACATCGCCACCGGCCGCAGCACCTTTATGGTGGAGATGACCGAGACGGCCAACATCCTGCACCATGCCACGCGGCGCAGCCTGATCGTGCTGGACGAGATCGGGCGGGGCACCTCCACCTACGACGGCCTGGCCATCGCCCGGGCGGTGGTGGAGTACATCCACAACCACCCGCAACTGGGGGCGCGGACGATCTTTGCCACGCACTACCACGAGCTGACCGAGCTGGCCAGTGTGCTGCCGCGGGTGCGCAACTACAACGTGGCCGTGACCGAGGAACGGGGCAAGGTGGTCTTTTTGCGCAAGATTGTCCCCGGCGGGGCCGACCGTTCCTACGGCATCCATGTGGCCCAACTGGCCGGCCTGCCGGGGAGCGTGATCCACCGGGCAGAGGAGGTGTTGGCGACGCTGGAGCGGCGCGGCGACAAGGAAGAGCGGCGCGAGGCGATGCGGCAGACCATCGTCGTGAAGCAGATGTCGCTCTTCGGGAGCGCGCCGAACCCGGCGGTGGAGGCGCTGCGTCGCCTCAAGGTCGAGGAGCTCACCCCCCTGGAGGCGATCAACAAGCTGTACGAGCTCAAAAAGATGGCCGAGGAGGGGGACTAGCACATCGCTTCCGACGCGGCCCGGCACAAGGGGACCGACTATGCTCGACGTCCGCACCATCATCCTGAGCCAGGCGCTCACCAACTACCTCAGCCTGCTGGTCCTCCTGCTGCTACGGAGACAGAACCGGAGACGGTTGGCCGGCCTGGACCTCTACCGGGTCGCCCCAACCTGCGCCGGAGGGCGCGCGAAGTCGGCCTGATGTAGGGCGCCTACGTCCCGACCGGCCTGGCCCGGATCGGTATGTTGCTCGCCGGGGGCTCGCCGGCGACGATTTCCGGCGGCCAGGCGCTGCTGGCCGCGGCCTATGCCCACCGGCAGGAGCAGGCCGCGCGAATCGCCGACAAAGACATTCGGCGGACGTTCCCGGAAAACCGCGAACTGGTGGCCGCGTTTGCCCCATCGGACGCTGCGGAACATTGGGGCGAGTGAGAGGGGCGCAAGATGACCTTCCAAGCCTCGCCCTACCGCCCGGATTTCCCGACGACCGCGGCGATCGCCGGCTTTGTCTCCCTCGGCCCTAGCGGCGCCGCAGGGCGGCGATCTCCCGCACGGCCCGGATCGCCGTCTGGATGTGCTCCTCCGTGTTGAACGGCCCGATGCCGAAGCGCACCGCGCCGCGGACCTGGGCCGTCCCCAGTTGCTCATGCACCAGCGGGGCGCAGTGCAGGCCCGTCCGGCAGGCGATGTTGTAGTCGACATCGAGCATGGTGCCGACATCCCCGGCGTCCATCCCGGCCACGTTAAAGGCCAGGACGGCGATATGCTCGGCCAGGTCGTCCTGGCAATAGAGGACGACGCCGGGGATGGCCGCCAGGCCGTCGCGCAGCATCCGGGTCAGCCTCATCTCGTGCTCGTGGATCTTTTCCATCCCCTGCCCCAGGATCCACTTCAGGCCGGCCGAAAGGCCGGCGATGCCCACGGTGTTGTGCGTCCCGTACTCCAGGCGGAAGGGATAGTCCTCGAGGTGGGCGCGCTCGGCAGAGCGCACCCCGGTGCCGCCGGCCCGGGTGTGGCGGATCTCGATCCCCTCCCGCACATAGAGCCCCCCGATCCCCGTGGGGCCCAGGAGCGACTTGTGCCCGGTGAAGGCGACCACGTCCAGAAACTGCGCCTCCATGTCCACCGCGACCTTGCCCGCCGACTGCGAGGCGTCGATCGCAAAGGGGATGCCGGCCTCGCGGCAACGGCGCCCGATCTCCCGCACCGGCTGGACCGTCCCGATGACGTTGGAGGCGTGGTTGACGATGACCAGCCGGGTGTTGGGGCGAAAGCGCTTGCGGATTTCGTCCGGATCGACAAAGCCGGCCGCGTCAAAGGGGACGTAATCGACCTCCACGCCCTGGCGCGAGAGGTGGTACAGCGGCCGCAGCACCGAGTTGTGCTCGATGGTCGTGGAGATGGCGTGATCGCCCGGGCGGAGCATACCAAAGATGATCAGGTTCAGGGCATCGGTGGAGTTGTAGGTAAAACAGAGGCGGTTGTGGTCGGTACCGTTGAAAAAGGTCGTCAGCATCTTGCGGGTGTTGTCGACGACGGCGCCGGCCTCCAAGCACAGATCGTAGCCCGAGCGGCCGGGGTTGACCCCGTAGTTGCGGTAGAAATAGTCCATATAGGCGTAGACCTCTTCCGGCTTGGGAAACGAGGTTGCCCCGCTGTCCAGGTAGATCAGTTCGCCCATCGTCTTCTCCTCTCTCGTCGGTCTATATATCCTGGTTCCACTCGATGTACGGTCCCGGCAGGTCGACCATGGCGTTGACGATCAGATCGGCCAGCCCGCCGTACCCGATGCCGAAGCGCTCGCGCAGCCCGTAATGGGCGATCGCCTCCCGCAGCGTCCCCTTGCAGTTGGAGCAGGCCGCGACGACATACTTGTTCACCGCGGGGTCCAGAACATCCTGGAAGGCGTCGAGTACCTGCCGCACCTTCATCCGCACCGCAACCTGGTTCCGCCACTCGGAAAAGTTCAGCGTATCCATGATGGCCAGGCCGCCGCCCCCGCCGCAGCAATAGTTCCAGACACCGTGCGGCTCCATCTCCCGCAGCGGTTGGGCGCAGACCCGGGCGATGATTTCGCGCTGCGGACGGACGATGCCCATCAGCCGCACCACGTTGCACGAATCGTGCAGGGTGACGGGAAAGTCGTTGCGCGCGGGGTCCAGGCGCAGCGCGCCGCTCACGACGATGTCGCGCAGCAGCGGCAGGCAGCTCTCCCGCGGCATGTCCCGCAGGCTGTGGTCGGCCGGCAGGACACGATCGGCGGTCACGCAGAGGGCCTTGTGGGCGTGGCCGCACTCGCCGACGACGATCTTGCGCACCCCCAGCGCGCGGGCAATCTGGACGTGCTGCAGCGCCACCCGCCCCAACTCGACATCGTCGAACCAGACGCCATAGTTGACGGCATCGTAGCCGAGCAGGTCGCTGCTCAGGGTATAGTCCACGCCGGCCGCGTCCAGCAGGATGGCAAAGGCCGCCGGGTTCTCCGGCCAGGAAAGGAACTCACCGGCGTTGTGGATCAGAAGGATGTCCGCCCCCTTCTTGTCCACCGGGATGCGCACTTGGCGGCCCGTCTTTTCCTCGATGAGCTCTTCGAGGAACTCGACCGAGTTCTGGAACCCGGCCGGCGTCATGCCCGTGGAGGACCCCGCCTCGAGGTGCTTGCGCGTGCCCTTCTTCAGCAGCTCGGCCGGGGCGATGCCCAGCTCCTGGCTGAACAGCTTGCGGATCTCGCGGGCGAGCAGAGCGTTGTCGATGCCCACCGGGCAGACCATGGCGCAGCGCCGGCAGAGGTTGCAGCGGTACGACATCTCCAGCAGCCGCCAGACGGTCGGGAAGGTCAGGTCGATATCTGCCCCCATCAGGGGCCCCAGCCACCTGCCGGCCGGCGTAAAGTGCTTCTGGTAGATGCGCCGCAGGACCTCGGAGCGGAAGGTAGGGCGGTAGATCTCCTGCCGGCCGCTGGCCAGGTACACATGGCAGGCCTCCGAGCAGGTCTGGCACCGCAGACAGTAGTCCAGCGCGAGCTTGAGCGCCTTGAGGAAGGTCCAGTTCTGCTGGGGGTCCAGCAGCCTGGCCAGCCCGCGGCGAAAGGCGGCGACGAAGCGCTCCTGCTCCTCCGGGGTCTGGGGCTTGGGCAGGTCCAAGTCGGAGAATCCGTCCAGGGAAAAGTTGTACGTCTCCAGCCACCGGGCGCGCGGCGCGGCCGGCGGCGGCGCCGCCGCCGGGCCGACCTCCATCAGGTCCCCGGCCGACAGGGGCACCAGCGGTTCGTCGCCCGGACGGGCCACGTCGCGGAAGCGGGGCGCGCTCTTCACCGCCCCCCCTCGCCGTCCGCGGAACGGCCCTGGACCGCTTCCAGCCAGGTCCGGCCGCCCCCAACGTGCGGGCCGGCCCAGGAGACCGGGTAGGCGAGCTGGCGGGCCACCCGCCGGCTGCGCCCCGATCCCGGCACCTGGCAGGCATCGTCCCACAGCGTCTCGTGAAAGGTAAAGTGCTTCATCACATAGTGGATGAGCTTGGAGCAGGGCATGTAAATGGCAAAGGTCTGGAGGAGGAAGAAGAAGGCCAGCACCAGGGGGGCGACCGGGGTGGGCCGGAAGGTGAGCAGACTGGCGAGATAGGCCCGGTGCTGCAAAAAGAGGGGGTCGGCCGGCCAGGAGGCCAGTCCCAGGCCAAAGATCGCCGCCAGGAACACCAGGTTCAAGTAGTCGACCGGCGCGGTGTAGAGCGCCAGCTCGCGGTGGGTGGCCCGCCGGACGATCAGCCCGAGGGCCCCGCCCATCCCCAGAACCAGGGCCGCGCCTCCCGTCACCGCGGCCGGCCAGGCTAACGCCGGGAGCCAGTTCGCGGCGGCCAGCAGCCCGATCCAGAGCAGGAGCAGGTAGAGGCCCCAGTGCAGCGCCAACGACAACGGCCAGAGGCGATAGCGGTTGTGCCGACGGACGCGCTTCAGCAGGAATATCTCGGCCCCCATCTCCCGCAGCTCGGCCCACCGGTTGGATGGGTGGGGCCGGCCGGCCCAGCCGACCTGCTCCATGTAGGAGCCGCCGTACCGCCGCCGGTCGGCGCTCTCGTGCGGCACGGGGTAGACCTCCCAGCGCAGGTTCAGCGGCATCCTGGCGTACAGATAGACCTTGCGCGCCGCCAGGGCCAAGAAGAGGACCACCGCCGACCAGCCGAAGGCGATCGTGAGCCACTGCCAGGCCATGGCCGCCTCACACACAGCCCGTCGGCTTGGGCAGGCCGGCCACCTTGCAGGCGCCGCGGGCCGGCCCGCTGGGAAAGAGCTCGTAGATGTAGCGGAGCTGGAATCCGGTCTCCTTGCACAGCTTGCGGACCATCGGGGCGATCCCAAACTCGGCATAGTACCGGTTCAGGTAATGGATGACTTTCCAGTGGTCCGGCGTCAGCTCGGCGATCCCCTCTTCGTGCTGCGCCAGAAAGCGGGCCAGGTCCTCGTCCCACAGCCCGGGATCGGTAATGAACCCGTCCTCGTCCACCTCGAGTTGCTGCCCTTTGTACTCGATGTACGGCATCGCTGCCCTCCTTGCGAGAGTTATGATCAGCGGCTAACCTGGACGGATCGAACATTGCCCTGCAGGATCGCCTCCAGGATGCGGTCCCGCGAGGCGTTGATCTGGCTCGCCATGGCCTCGCGTACCGTGGCCACGTCCCCTTTCTCCAGGGCCGCGACCAGCTCCTGGTGTTCCCGGCGCATCTCCTGGCTGCTGTCCCGCAGCCGAAGCCCCAGGTGAAAGAGGCGCTCCATCTCGATCAGCAGACCCTCCAGGACCTCCACCAGGCGGCGGTTCTCGGCCGCCTCGGCCAGCGCCAGGTGAAAGGCGCGGTTCGCCTGGAGGAAGGCGATGTGGCTCTGGGGATCGTCCAGGGAATAGCTGATCTCCGACATCTTGCGTAGCGCGGCGATCCGGGACGGGGAGGCCTGCCGGGCGGCCCTTTCCACCGCGGCCAACTCCAGCACCAGGCGCAGGTCGAAGAGGTCGCGGATGTATTGGATGGTGATCGGGGCGATGAGGTAGCCGCGGCCGGAGAGGCGCTGCACCAGCCCATCGTGACAGACCCGCGTCAGCGCCTCGCGGATCGGGGTCTTGCTCATGGCGTAGCGCTGGGCCAACTCGCGCTCGGAGACGACCTGGCCGGGCGACAGGATACAGGTCAGGATCTCCTGCCGCAGCCGGAGGTAGGCCTGGTCGACCAACGAGCCCTGGCTCTCTGCTTCCATCGCCTTTCCCTCAACAGGATATTTCTGGTATACCACAATTATACCACACGCCGGACAGGATGTCAAACTGCGCTTGACTATGCCGTGCTGATTGTGTATCATAGAAGCTGGCTTACCCCTGCCATGCTGCCGCAAGTAACCTGGAGAACCAGACAGCTCCCTGCTGCATCTTTGAACAGCCTATCCTTCTCGCGTGACCGGTGCTCCTTGGGGATAGCGGGACTCAAAATCCAAGAAACGCTGGGCGCGCATGGAGAACAACATGAAAAGAGCACAGCTCCAACCAATGTGGACGGCTCGCCGGCATGGCCCCAGGTGGGTTGGCCTGGCCCTGCTGCTGGCAGGCAGGTGCGGGACCCCTGGAGCGGCAAGGCGGTGGCGCTGCTGCCGGCCGCCTATCCCGACGTGGCCCTCTTGCACGTGCCGCGCTGCGACCGTTACGGCAACGCCCAGATCGACGGCATCCTGGTGGAGGATTTCGAGCTCTCCCGGGCCGCCCGACGGGTGCTCATCAACCACCGAGGAGATCATCGACGAGGAGGAGGTCCGCCGGGACCCGCGCCAGACCATCATCCCGTTCTACGTGGTGGACGCGGTGTGCGAGGTGCCCTACGGCAGCCATCCCACCCAGATGCCCTACCTCTACTATTCCGACGAGGCCCACATCCGAGAGTGGATGACGCCGGCCAGGACGGACGAGGGGACGCGGGAGTACTTTGAGAAGTATGTGTTCGGGGTAGCCGGCTTCGACGAGTACCTGGAGCGGATCGGCGGCCTGCGCAAGCTGCGGCAGCTCCGGCGGATCGAGCAACTGCGGGGCCCCGCGGCGGACACGGGGGCATAGGAGGGGCAAGCGATGGGCGCTTCCGGCGATGAACACGGGGAATACAGGCTGGCCGAGCTGCTGAGCAGCGTGGCTTCCCGCCTGCTGGAGGACAGCCGGGCGGTCTTTGTGGGCACCGGCCTGCCGATGATCGCCACCATGCTGGCCCAGCGCACCCATGCGCCGAACCTGCTGATCATCTTCGAGGCCGGCGGGGTGGGTCCGCGGGTGCCGGCGCTGCCGATCTCGGTGGGCGATTCCCGCACCTTCTACCGGGCGGTGGCGGCGAGCTCGATGCACGACGTCATGTCGGCTGCCCAGGCGGGCTACATCGACTACGGGTTCCTGGGCGCGGCCGCCGTGGACGCCTACGGCAACATCAACACCACGGTGATCGGCGACTGGGAGCGGCCCAGGGTGCGGCTGCCGGGCTCCGGCGGCGCCAATGACGTGGGGTCGTTCTGCTGGCAGACCCTCTACATGCGCAACCAGAGCCCCCCAGACCTTTGTGGAGAGGCTGGACTTTTGCACCGCGCCGGGCTGGCTGGGCGGGCCGGGGCGGCGGGAGGCGGCCGGCCTGCCCTCCGGCTGCGGGCCCTACCGCGTCATCACCCAACTGGGGGTCTATGGCTTCGACGAGCGCACCCGGCGGATGTAGCTGCTCAGTTTGCACCCCGGCGTCACCGTCGAGGAGGTCCAGGCCAACAGCCAGTTCGAGATCCTGGTCCCGGAGCAGGTGCCGGTGACGTCGCCGCCCACCGTGGAGGAGCTGCGCATCCTGCGGGAGATCGACCCCACGGGGATGGTGCTCGGCAAATGACGACGCCCCGGGCCAAGCTCTACGGATCTCCGCAGATCCCTAAAGTTGGCGCGCTCAGGTTTCGGCTTCAAGGTAGTATAGCGAGCTGGGCAAGAGTCTGCAGGAGGTTTCAATGACCGAGAAGAGCGATCAGGCCCCGCAGAGGGAACGCCCCATCCCGCAGGAGCAGATCGCGGTGACCAGGCACACCGTCGTCATCGGCGGGCAGGAGATCGCCTATACGGCCACGGCCGGGACGCTGATCCTGCGCGAGGAGGACGACAAGGAGGGCAAGGAGGCCACCCCAAAGGCGATGATCTTTTTCACCGCCTACGCGCGCGATGACGTCGCCGATGCCGGGGCCCGCCCCTTGACCTTTTCCTTCAACGGCGGCCCCGGCTCCTCGTCCGTCTGGCTGCACATGGGCCTGCTCGGTCCGCGCCGCGTGCTGATGCCGGACGAGCCCATCGCGCCGCCGCCGCCCTACCGGCTGGTGGACAACGAACATTCCCTGCTGGACGTGACCGATCTCGTGTTCATCGATCCGGTGACTACCGGTTACAGCCGCACGATCCCCGAGGAAAAGCCCGAACAGTTCCACGACTTTCAAAAGGATATCGAGTCGGTGGGCGAGTTCATCCGTCTCTTTACCACGCGCTTCAGGCGCTGGCGCTCGCCCAAGTTCCTGATCGGCGAGAGCTATGGGACGACCCGCGCCGCGGGGCTGGTCGACTACCTCCAGGACCGGCACGGGATGTACTTCAACGGGGTTATGCTCGTCTCCTCGATCCTGAACTTTCAGACCGCCAGGTTCGATCCCGGCAACGACCTGCCCTTTGTCCTCTTTCTGCCCACCTACGCCGCCACGGCCTGGTACCACAAGCGGCTCGCGCCGGAGCTGCAGCGGGACCTGGCGGCGACGCTCCGGGAGGTCGAAGCGTTTGCCAACGGCCCCTACACGCTGGCGCTGATGAAGGGCGATACACTGCCCGAGGCGGACCGCGCCGCGATCGCCGAGCAGCTCTCCCGCTACACCGGCCTCTCCCGCGAATACGTCGAGCTGAGCAACCTGCGCATCGAGATCTACCACTTTGTCAAACAGTTGCTGCGCGACCGGCGCCGGACGGTTGGCCGGCTGGACAGCCGCTTCACCGGCATCGACCGCGACGCCACCGGCCACGGGGCCGAGTACGACCCCAGCTATGCGGCCATCCAGGGGCCCTTCACCGCCACGCTCAACGACTACCTGCGGAGCGAACTGGCCTTTGAGAGCGACCTGCCCTACGAAATCCTCACCGATCGGGTCCGGCCGTGGCGTTACGAGCAGCATCAGAACCAGTACGTCAACGTCGCCGAGGCGCTGCGCAAGGCCATCTGCCAGAACCCGTACCTACAAGTCTTTGTCGCCAACGGCTACTACGACCTGGCGACCCCCTACATGGCCACGGCGTACACCTTTGAACACATGGCGCTCGACGCGAGCCTGCGGGGCAACATCTCGATGGGCTTCTACGAGTCGGGGCACATGATGTACATCCATGGCCCCTCGTTGGCCCAGCTCAAAGGCGACCTGGCCCGGTTCATCGGCACGGCGGCCCCGCCGGCCTGACCCGGCGCCACAGGCCGGCGCGCTATGGGGAAAACTAAGGTCAGACGATAGCTTCGGGCGCGGGCTGTTGCCCCTTGAACTGGCTGAAGTACAGGCGGTGGTAGAACCCCTTCGCCGCCAGGAGCTCCGCGTGCGTCCCCCGCTCGACGATCTCGCCCTGGTCGATGACCAGGATCAGGTCGGCCTCGCGGATCGTGCTCAGGCGGTGAGCGATGACGAAGCTGGTCCGCCCCTCCATCAGCCGCAGCATGGCCTCCTGGATGTGGGCCTCGGTGCGCGTGTCCACGCTGCTGGTGGCCTCGTCCAGGACCAGGATGCCGGGGTCGGCCAGGATGGCCCGGGCGATGGACAAAAGCTGCCGCTGCCCCTGGCTGAGGTTGCTGCCGCGCTCCGACAGCGGCGTGGCGTAGCCCTGCGGCAGGCGCTGGATAAAGGGATCGGCGTTGGCCAGGCGGGCGGCAGCCACGACCTCCTCGTCGCTGGCCTCGAGCCGGCCGTAGCGGATGTTCTCCATCACCGTGGCGGAAAAGAGGAAGGTGTCCTGCAGCACGATGCCCAGTTGCCGGCGCAGGCTGTCCCGCTGCACCTGGCGGATGTCCAGCCCATCGATGCCGATGCTGCCGCCGTCGATGTCGTAGAACCGCGTCAGCAGGTTGACGATCGTCGTCTTGCCGGCCCCGGTCGGCCCGACCAGGGCGATGGTCTGCCCCGGCTCGGCGCGCAGGTCGACGTGCTTGAGCACCGGCACGTCCTTCTCGTAGCCGAAGCAGACGTCATCGAAGACGACCTCCCCCTTGACGTCCGTCAGCGGGTGGGCATCCGGCGCATCCGGCAGTTCGGGAGGCTGATCGACAACCTCAAAGACGCGCTCGGCGCCGGCGATGGCCGACTGGATGGAGCTATAGAGGTTGGCGACCTGGTTCAGCGGCTGCGCGAACTGCCGGGCGTAGTTGACGAAGCTGGCGATCGTCCCCACCGTGGCCAGGTTTTGCACGGCCATCCAGCCGCCCACCCCGGCGACGATGGCAAAGGCGGTGTTGTTGACCAGGTTGCCCAGGGGGCCGATCGCCCCGGAGAGGATCTGGGCCATCGACGAGGCGCGCCGCAGCCGGCGGTTGGCATCGTCGAACGCCGCGATGGCCGCCTCCTCGCGCACATAGGCCTTGACGGCGCGCTGCCCGGTGATCGTCTCCTCGATGATGCCGTTCAGCTCCCCCAGCGTCCGCTGTTGTTCGCGGAACCCCTGGCGGGTGCGCCGGGCGATCCATTCGCTGATCAGGATCATCAGCGGGATCGTCGTCAGGCTGACGGCGGCCAGACGGGCGTTGATCCCAAACATCACGGCCGCGACGCCGACGATGCCCAGGAAGCTGGCGATCAACTGGGTTACGCTCTCGGAGAGCACGTTGCTGATGTTCTCCACGTCGTTCGTCAGGCGGCTCATCAGCTCGCCGTGGGTGTGCTGGTCGAAATAGCGCAGGGGCAGCATCTGCAGCCGGGCAAAGAGGTCGCGGCGGATATCCCGCACCGCCCGCTGGGCCACCCCGGCCATCACATAGGTCTGCAGCCAGGTGACCAGCGACGAGCTCAGGTAGACACCCAGCATCAGCAGGGCAGTGCGGGCCAGGCCGGCCAGGTCTTGGCTCAGGATATAATCGTCGATCGCCTTGCCCATCAGGAAGGGGCCCAGCAGGGCCAGCCCCGAACCGGCGGCCACGAGCAGCGCCGCGGCGATCAGCCCGCCGGCCTGGTGGCGCAGGTATCCCCAGATGCGCCGCAGGGTACCTCGGACGTTGCGGGCCCGCTCCTGCTGGCGCAGCAGGTGCTGCCCCGGCCCCCCGCGGGGCCCCATGATGGGCGGGACGATCGGGCGCTCGCGGCTCGCTCTAGGCTCGGCCATGGGCCGTCCCTCCGTTGCCCAGTTGCGAGGCATAGATCTCCTGGTAGATGGGGCTCGACGCCAGCAGCTCGGCGTGCGTCCCGGCCGCGGCGATCCGCCCGTTTTCCAGGACCAGGATCTTGTCGGCGTTGAGCACGGTGCTGATGCGCTGGGCGATCACCAGGCTGGTGCGCTCGCGCATCAGCCCTTTCAGCGTCTCCTGGATGCGGGACTCGGTCTCCACGTCCACCGAGCTGGTGCTGTCGTCGAGGATGAGCACGGCCGGCCGGATGAGCAGGGCGCGGGCGATGGCGATGCGCTGCTTCTGCCCGCCGGACAGGTTGACCCCCCGCTGCCCCAGCACCGTATCGTACCCCTCGGGGAATTGGCAAATAAAGTCGTGGGCCTGGGCGGCCTGGGCCGCGGCGATGACCTCGGCATCGCCGGCCTCGGGCCTTCCGTAGCGGATGTTGTCGCGGATCGTGCCGGTGAAGAGCACCGCCTCCTGCAGGGCGATGCCGATGCTCCGGCGCAGGGCGGCCTGGTCCACGTCGCGCACGTCCACGCCGTCCAGCGTGATCCGTCCCGCAGTGACGTCGTAGAAGCGCGGGATCAGGTGCACCAGGCTCGACTTGCCCGCGCCCGTCGCCCCCAGGATGGCCACCACCTGCCCGGGCTCGGCGACGAAGCTGATCCCCTGCAGCACCGGCGCGCTCCCATCTTGCTCGTAGCTGAAGCTCACGTCCTCAAAGGCAATCCGCCCCCGGGGCGTGAAGGAGGTCCGCGCGCCCGGCCGGTTCTGCACCTCGGGCACGCTGTCCAGGACCTCCTGGATGCGCTCCGCTGACGCCTGGCCCCGCGCCACGCGCATCACCAACATGCTGGCCATCATCAGCGACATCAGCGAGCGCATCAGGTAGTTGATAAAGGCCACCAGCTCCCCGACCTTCATCCCGCCCAAGGTGACTTGCCGCCCGCCGAACCAGATGGCCGCGACCACCCCCAGGTTGAGCGCCAGCATCACCGCCGGCATGGTGACGGCCAACATCCGGGTCGCGCGGACCGTCAGCTCCATCAGCCCCTCGTTGACGGTCCCAAAGCGGGCTTTCTCGTGCGCGGCCCGTACAAAGGCCTTGACCACGCGCACCCCGGCCAGGTTCTCCTGCAGCACGGTGTTGAGCGTGTCGAGTTTCTGCTGCACCCGGCTGAACATGGGGTAAGCCCGGTTGAGCACCCACAGCAACACCCCCAGCACAAAGGGCACCAGCACGATCAGCATCAGGGCCAGCCGGGGGCTGGTGAGGACGGCCATGATCATGCTGCCGATCATCATCAGCGGGGCCCGGACCATGATCCGCAGCAGCATCGAGACCACATCCTGCACCTGGGTCACGTCGTTGGTCAGGCGGGTGATCAGTTGGCCCGTCTCCAGCCGGTCCAGGTTGCCGAAGGAGAGCCCCTGCACCTGGCGGAAGAGGGCGCTGCGCAGGTCGGTGCCCAGCCCCTGGGAGGCCAGCACCGAGAAGACGGTGCAGCCCACGCCGCCGACCGCGCCGATCAGCGCCACGCCGACCATCAGCAGCCCGGTGCTGACAACAAAGGCCATATCGAGCCGGGCGATGCCCTGGTCGATGATGCGGGCGATCAGCCAGGGCTGCAGCAGGTCCATGGCCACTTCCAGGAACATCAGCAGGGGCGCCAGGATCGCCCAATGGCGGTACGGTTTGAGGAAGGCGGCCAGGCGGAGGGCGGCCGGCGACCGGCGGGGAGTCCCCGACTTGCTTTTGCGGTTTCGCGGGGCCATTGCAAGAGTCCTGGGGCTTTGTAGCCTAGACCAAAAACGGATGAGACTCAGATCAAAGAACCCTTGCGGCGTCCTACCCGAACAAATCTGCGTTCATCCGTGTTCATCTGTGTCATCTGTGTCCCTAACTCGCGCCCGAACGCGGGCTTGGCAACATACAGAGCGATGCAGGGACCAGTAGATTATAGCAGGAAGTCTGGACCCGTCAAATGAGCGGACGCTTGCAGACCGGCCCGCTTTTTGGTATGATTTTATGGGTCCCGTACGGAGGCGGCCATGGGTCTCTTGTCGGCGTTGAGCGCCTACCTGCCCTACACGCTGGCGGCGCAGATCCGCCAGGACCCGGCGCGCCCGCTTTTCAACCAGGGTGCGCGCCTAGAGGCGGTGGCCCTCTTTGCCGACCTGGCCGGGTTCACGCCCCTGGCCGAGGCCCTGGGCGCGCTGGGCCCGGCCGGCACGGAGGAGCTCACCGGCATCCTCAACAAGCGCTTCGCCCCACTGATCGCCGAGATCGAGCGCTGGGGCGGCGTCGTCGGCAAGTTCGCCGGAGACGCCATGGTGGTCCTGTTCAGCGGCGCGGAGAAGGAGCGCCGCGCCCTGGCCTGCGCCGCGGCGCTGCGCGCCAATATGCTGCGCCTGGCCGAGGTCCAGACCCCGGCCGGCCGCTTCAACATCGGCATGAAGCTGGGCCTGGCCGCGGGGGACGTCCTGCAGTTGGTGGCCGGAAGCGCCGCCCGCGCCGAGTTCGTCTTTGCCGGCCGGCCGCTGGACGACGCCGCCCAGGCCGAGCACAGCGCCCGTCCGGGAGAGATTGTCCTGCACCCCAGCCTGGCCGCCCGGGTGCCCGCCGACGAGCTGCTGGGGGAGCCCCTGGGCGAGGGCTACCTGCGGTTCGCCGCGCTGCGGCGGGAGGTATCTCCCGCCCCCTGTCCGCCCCTGCCGGTCCCCCCAGACGAGGCCCAGGCGGTAGCTATGCTGCGGCCCTTCCTGCCCCCGCAGATCTATGAGCGGCTGGCGGCCGGCCAGTCGGCCCTGGTGAACGAGCACCGCCGGGTGACCATCCTCTTTGTCTCCTTCGCCGGGATCGACCCCGCCGCCACGGACGCCGTGGCCCGCCTGGGAAGCTACGTCGAGCAGCTGTTCGAGATCGTCGAGCGCTTCGGCGGGCACGTCCGCCAGGTGCAGATGGGCGACAAGGGCAGCCATGTCCTTCTGCTGTTCGGCGCCCCGGTGGCCCACGAGAACAACGAGGAGCGCGCCCTGCTCTGCGCGCTGGACCTCCAGGACATGGCCGCCCGGACGGAGTGGATCACCGGCCAGCGCATTGGGGTCAACAGCGGGCAGGTCTTTGTCGGCAACGTGGGCGCGCCGCGCCGCCAGGAGTACACCGTGATCGGGGACGCCGTGAACCTGGCGGCCCGGCTGATGCAGGCCGCGGCGCCCGGCCAGGTCCTGGTGGGGGAGAGCACCTATGGGCCGGCCGCGGCCCGCTTCGACTGGCGCTCCCTGGCTCCGCTGGGGGTCAAGGGCAAGGCCGAGCCGGTGGGCGTCCACGAGTTGCTCGGCCGGCGAACGGGGCATCCCGTGCGCCTGCAGGAGCCGCGCTACGCCCTGCCCATGGTGGGGCGGAAGGCAGAGCTGGAGCGGTTGATCGGCCTCCTGGAGCAAGTCCGCGACACCGGCCGCGGCTGGGTTGTCGGCCTCTCGGCCGAGGCCGGCATGGGCAAGAGCCGCCTGGCCGCCGAGCTGATCGGCCAGGCGTTGGCCCGGGGCTTCTCCGGCTACGGTGGCTACGCCGTGAGCCACGGCACGACGACCCCCTACCTGGCCTGGCGGCCGCTGCTGCGCGGCTTGCTGGAGATGGACGAGGGCCTGACGTTGAAGGAACAGCTCGGCGTGGCCCATCGGGTCCTGGCCGCCATGCACCCCGACCTGCCGCCGCGCCTGCCGCTGCTGGGGGATGCCATGGGCATCCCCATAGCCGACAACGAGCTGACGGCCTCTTTCGACGCCAATTTGCGCCACGAGAGCCTCCTGGCGCTGGTCGTCGACCTGGTGCGACAGCGAGCGACCGCCTCCCCGCTGCTGCTGGTGCTGGAGGATGCCCACTGGCTGGACGAGCTTTCCCGCGACATGGCGCGCAGCCTGGCCGCGGCCATCGGCGACCGTCCCGTCTTTTTCCTGACGATCTACCGGCCGCCCGAGATCGAGGCCGGCCCCCCACTGTGGGACTCGCCACCGGCCCACTTCACCGCCGTCGAGCTCCCGCCTTTTTCGGCTGAGGAAAGCGCCGAGCTGATCCGGCTCAAGCTGGCCGGCCGGGCCCTGCCCCTGGGGCTGGTGGAAAAGATCGAGGCCCGTTCCCAGGGAAACCCCTTCTTCGTGGACGAGTTCATCGACCTGCTCCTGGACCGGCACATCGACCTGGAGGACTCTGCCGCGCTGGCCGCCGTCGAGGTGCCCACTTCGCTGCAGACGCTGGTCATCAGCCGCCTGGACCAACTGGGGGAAAGCGAGAAGACGACCATCCGCGTGGCCAGCGTGATCGGCCGGCTCTTCCGGGCCCGCTGGCTGCTGGCCATCTATCCGGGGGACATCCGGCAGGAACTGCTACAGAGGGACCTGGACCGCCTGAGCGCGCTGGGCTTGGCGCCGCTGGACAAGCCGGCCCCGGAGCCGGAGTACCTCTTCAAGCACGCCGTCACCCAGGAGGTAGCCTACGAGAGCCTCTCCTTCGCTACCCGCCAGATGCTCCACGAGCGCGTAGCGGCCTACATCGAGCAAGCCTACGCCGGGAGGCTGGAGGAGTGGTACGGCATCCTGGCCTATCACTACCGGCGGGCCGGATTGCCCGAGCGGGAGTTTGCCTACACCCGGCCGGCCGCGGAACAGGCAGCGCGGCAATCGGCCTACCGCCAGGCCGCCGCCTTCTACGATCGGGCCATCGAACTCATCGAGAGCCACAAGCTGGGGACGGCGGCCGATCAGTTCGACCTGCGCGCCGGCCGCATGGAGCAGAACGAAATCCTGGGGGATTACGAGCGCCTGGAGGAGGACACCCAGGCGCTGGCCGGGCTGATGGATGAGCTCGACCCACCCCGCCAGGTGCGCGCCTGGATCAAGCGCGGCATCGCCGCCTGGAAGGGAGAACGCACCGACGAAGCGCAAGCCCACTACCAAACGGCGGCCGCCCTGGCCCAGCAGCATGGCGACCACGGTGGCCTCCTGGATGCTCTGCGCTACCAGGGCAACATCCACTTTGACCTCGGCGACTATGCCCATGGCAAGGCGCTGTTCGAGCGGGTGATTGCCGAGGCCGGGGCGGACGGTTGGGTACAGGAAGCCCACGCCTGCCGGGTCTTGGGCTGGATCGTCTACGACGAGGGCGACCTGGAGTCCTGCGAGCGCTACTGGCAGCGGGCGATGGAGCTATCCCGGGCTCACGGCTCCAAACTGTGGGAAGCCGACGGATTGCTCAAGCTCGGTGTCCTCTATATCACGCAGGTACAGACCGAGAAGGGCCTGGCGCACCTGGAGCAGGGCCGGGCCCTGGCGGCGCAGATCGGCTACCGGATCGGAGAGCTGCAGGGCTGGCGATTTCTGGGGGAGGGCTGGCAGGGGGTCGGCCAGTACGAGCGGGCCGTGGAGTGCCTGCAGCAGGGCCTGGCGTTGGCCAAACGGTTCCGTGCCGACCCATACGAGGGCAACCATATCCGCACCATCCTGGCCGACATCCTTCTGGAGGTAGGCGGCGACCTGGACCAGGCCGAACGCTGGAACCTGGAGGCGCTGGAAGCCAGCCGGGACCTGGGCGGCAAGGAGGCGATCGGCTGGCACTGGCACACGCGCGGCCGGGTGCTGCTGCGCCGGGGAAAGCTGGCCGAGGCCCAGGCAGCTATGGAGGAGGCGCTGCGCCTGCGCCGCGAGGTGGGGACGCCGATGCCCGGCTGCCTGACGCTGGCCGACCTGGCCCGCCTGCACCTGCGCCGGGGCGACCTGCCCTCGGCGCGGGCCTGCGCCGAGGAGATCCTGGCCTGGCTACAGCCGCCGGACGGCCGGCCGCTGGAGGGGATCGAGGCCGCGCCGGCCTATTTCGCCTGTTTCCTGGCCCTGCGGGCGGCCGGCGAAAACGTGCGCGCGCAGGAACTGCTGCGCCAGGCCTATGAGACCGTGCAGCGCTACGCCGGCCACATCGCGACGGAAGAGTTCCGCCGCTCCTTCCTGGAGCGCGTCCGCTACTACCGCGAGGTGGTCGCCGCCTATACCCAGGGCGGGCCGCTGCCGCCCTATTGACCATCTCGTCTACCGCGGCGCCAACCCCATGCAGGGGATCGGGGCCACCGCTTCGCCGTACAGCCGGCCCCGGAAAAAGTCCTGCAGGTCCCGCCCGCCCACCGCTTCGGCCACGGAGATAATGTCGGCGGTGGTCACGCTGTAGCCTGCAAAGTGGTCGCCGTAGGTCCGCAGGATGTCGAAAAAGGTCTCGTCGCCCACTTCCAACCGCAGCGCGTGCAGGGCCAGGGCGCCCCAGCAGTAGACCCCCTCGTTGAACAGGTCGTCGGCCGGCGGCCGGCCGGGGGCGACATCTCCTCACGGTGGTCGACCACGTACCAGTAGGTGTCCTCGACCCACTCGTCCAGCGCCTCGCGCCCTTCCGCGTGCTCGATCCACAGTCCCTCGGCGTAGGTGGCAAAGCTCTCGTTCGGCCAGATATCGCCCCAGTCGGCCAGGCTGACGCTGTTGCCGAACCACTGGTGCGCCGCCTCGTGGGCCACCGTCAGCTCTGTCCCGGCGACGTCCCCGGGGTCGACCTGGTCGATGCCAAAGACGGAGAGGGTCTGGCACTCCATCGCCGTACCCGTCTCGGCATCCAGGACGGCGGCGCCGTAGACCTCGCAGGGGTAGGGGCCAAAGAGCTCGCTGTAGAGCTCCAGGATCTCCGGCTGGCGGGCGAACGGCCGGCGATACTCCGGCCCCAGCCCGGCGGCGTAATAGTTGCGGATAGGCAAGCCGCCCGGCCCGGCCGGGGTGTCTTCTGTGGGCATCCCGGTGGGCTGCCCACAGCGGGCCAGTCCGGCCAGCAGGCCGGCCACGATCAACACCCGCGTCCATCGAGAACGCATTTTGTCTTCCTGAGATGCGCTAGTCGAAGCTCACCAGCTTCCGCCGCATCCGGCCGATCTCATCCGGCACTTCCTCCGGCGGCGTCAGCTCGCCGCGCAGGTTCTGCTGGACGAGCCGGCGCACCTCATCCGGGGAATAGCCCTTCTTGAACAGGTAGAACAGCTTGGTCAGCGCGGCCTCGGCGGTCATATCGTAGCCGCTGACCACCCCGACATCCAGCAGGGCGCGGCCGGTGGCATAGAGCCCCAGGTCGGCGGTGCCGTAGAGGGGTTGGGGCACGTCCACGATCACCACCCCGCGCCGGGTGGCCGCCTCCAGGGCAGCCATGAACGGCTTGTTGCGCTCGGGGGCGTTGCCGGCCCCGTAGCACTCCAGGACGACGCCCTGCACCGGCGGCGCCAGGATGTTGTTCAGGTACTCGGCTCTGAGCCCGGGGAAGAGGCGAAAGGCGGCGATCGTCGCCTCGCCCATCTCCACGACCGTCAGCGGGCCGGGCGGGGCCGGCCGTTTCACCAGGTCCCAGTCGATCTCGATACTGATCCCCACCGTGCCCACGGGCGGAAAGTTGGGCGAGGCGAAAGCGGCAAAGGCGTCGGCGTTGACCTTGGTGACGCGGTTGCCGCGGAAGAGGGCGTTGGCAAAGTAGAGGTAGACGCCGGCCAGCCGGGCGTGATAGTTTCCCAGGATCAGCAGCGCCGTGAGCAGGTTCTCGCGGGCGTCGTTGCGAGTCTCCTCCAGCGGGATCTGAGAGCCGGTGAAGAGAACCGGCTTCTCCAGCCCTTCCAGCATAAAGGAGAGCGCCGAGGAGGTAAAGGCCATCGTATCGGTGCCGTGGAGCACCAGGAAGCCGTCGTAGTGGGCGTACTGGTCGCGGATGGCGCGGGCGATACGCACCCAGTCGGCCGGGGCCATGTTGGAGCTGTCCAGCAGCGGATCGAACTGCTGGATGGTATAGCTGGGCAGGCCCTCGGCCTGGAAGCAGGGGTTGGCGGCAATCAGGCGCTGCAGGTGGCCGGGGGCCGGCTGGTAGCCCTGCGGCGTCCGTTGCATGCCGATGGTGCCGCCGGTGTAGAGGATCAGGATGCGCGGTTTTTCATCCATCGTTTCACCCTGGCGGCCCTACAGTGGCCGGACCAGCACGAGCTCGCCCTCTTCGACCCTGCCGGTGGAGACAAAGCCCGCCTTGAGGCAGAGCCCCTCCGGGCGGCCCTCGCCCAGGCCGCAACTGACGCCGAGTTCGGTCGCCGGCTGGTGGCTTCGGCCACCAGCCGGCGACGGGCAAACCCCAGCCGGCAGCGCTGCTCCAACGACAGGGCCGGCAGCCGCGGCTGCGGCGCCCGCTCGACGATTTCCCGCAGCAGCATCCGCAGGTCCCACACCATGTCCTCAAAGACGCCGGCCTGCAGCCAACGTTGGGTCTGCTGGTACACGATGTACCACGGTGGCAGGTCGTTGGGCATCATGCGCCACTGCATGCCGGTATGGATGATGTACCGCAAAGCGTTGAATACCTCGCGCAGGGAGTGTTCCCGTTGCGGGGCGTCCTCTCGCATCAAGGTCAGGTAGGGCGCAACAAATGCCCACTCATCGTCGGATACATCGCTCGGATAGCTTTTTCGTGTCATCATGGCCCCAGTATACCACAAACTGGGGCTCAAAGTGCATAACAAGCTCTATGCAGAGATCAATGGCAAACGGCCGTTTCTTGACGCCTCTCCCTTCCGGGGTTATAATGCAGCGCAGCAATCAAAACAGCGCCAGGCCTGCGCGCCCGTACCAGCCGTCCGCCGAGAGCGATTCCTGGGAAACCCCAGAAAAGGGGGGGCTATGGCACAGGCGTTCACCTGCCCGTCGTGCGGCACCTCCATCCCAACCGTCTCCGGCAGGCCGGCGATCGCCGGGCCGCAGGCCGCCCGGGTGCTGGCCGAACAGTCGGGCAACTTCCAGGCGCAGGGACAGGGGGCCGGACGGACGGCCCTGTGGATCGTCAGCGGCGCGGCCGTCCTCTGCGCCATCCTGGCGATGGTGATCCTGTTGATTCAAAAGACCTCTTTCGGGCCGTAGAGGGCAACCGCAAGGTCGGGGGCAAGCCCCGCCCCTGCTGGATCGAACCGATCGACGAGGACCGGGCAGAACGATTATCGACCAAGGAGGGTTCCAATGGCCAAGAAAATGATCCACGAGTTCTACGCGATGAAGAGGCGCGGGGAAAAGATCACCTTTCTCACCGCCTACGATTTCCCAACCGCCCAGTTCGCCGAGGCGGCCGGGATGGACATGCTCCTGGTGGGCGACAGCCTGGGCATGTGCGTCTACGGCTATCCGGGGACGATCCCGGTGGTGATGGACCAGATGATCTATCACGCCGAGGCCGTGCGCCGCGGCGCCCCCAACACCTTTGTCATCGGCGACATGCCGTTCATGTCGTACCAGAGCTCGCTGGAGAAGGCAGTCGAGAACGCCGGCCGCTTCCTGAAGGAGGCCGGCTGCGACGCCATCAAGCTGGAGGGCGGCGTGCGCATCGCCCGGCAGATCCGGGCCATCGTCGAGGCCGGCATCGTCGTCATGGGCCACGTCGGCCTGACCCCGCAGAGCTCCGGCCAGCTCGGCGGGCACAAGGCCCAGGGCCGCACCGCCGACTCGGCCAAAATGGTGGTGGAGGATGCCCTGGCGGTGCAAGAGGCCGGCGCGCAGATGATCCTCCTGGAGGCCGTCCCGCCCGAGGTGGCCGGCTACATCACCAAGCGGCTGACGATCCCCGTCCTGTCGATCGGCGCCGGCCCCTACTGCGACGGCCAGTTGCTGATCGTCTCCGACCTGATCGGCCAGTTCCAGGCGTTCACGCCCAAGTTCGTGAAGAAGTATGCCAACGTGGCCGAGGTCATCACCCAGGCCATGCGCGCCTATTGCGAAGAGGTCCGCGCCGGCACCTTCCCCCAGCCCGAGCACTGCTACACCATGCTGGAGGGGGAAGAGGCCAAGTTCTTGGAACTGATGAGGAGCTGAAAGATGAGCGACCTGCGAGAGAAGCTGCGCATCTCCGAGGAAAGCCTGGAGGCGGTCAACCGGTATATCGTTGATCCGGACAATGACCTGGTCAATCGACTGCTGGAGATCATCGAGCGCTACGGCGGCCCGGAAGAGATCAACCGCCAGGCCACCGAGGCGCGGAAGCTGGAGAACCTGTTGGCCCGCCTGCGGGCCACGGGATCGCCCTACATGGCCGACCTGGAGTGGCTGATCGAGCAGCGCGACCGGGGGGCCTTTGTCTCCATGGCCGAGTACCGGCGGCGCGTGCTGGGGCCGGCCGCGGACACCACGCCCATCAATGAGCGCAACGCCGTCACCCTGGAGATCAGCGCCCTGCAGTACTTTCCCTTCCTGATCGCGCAGGCCAAGCGGGCCATCGAGCAGCGCGAGCTGATGCCCGGGCGCTACATCCGCGTGCGCAATATGAAGGAACAGGTCCAGGACCACGGCGACACGCTGGCCGTGGCCGCGGCTATGCAGATCGTCGGCGCCACCTACGTGGAGACGCTGGACACCAAGGGCACCGACGGCTCCAACGTGCACCTGGGCGGGCCATCCACCATCACCGGCTATTTCGGCGGCGTAGGGCAGCCCAACGACTATGTGTTCAAATGGGTGGAGGAGTTCCTGCACTATTACACCACCTACGGCATCCGCCAGGTGCTCAATGTCAACCCCGGCACCGTCCTGATGGGTTACCTGCTGCACCGCCTGGGGGTGGACAACGAGTTCAAGATCTCGGTCTACATGGGCAACGACAACCCCGGCGCGATCTTCTGGACGTTGATGATGGCCCGCCTCTTTGCCCGCCCCGACAACAGCACCTCGCTGATCGGCTTCAACCTCAGCAACTCGGTGAACAACGACACCATCCGCCAGGCGGCGCGCATCCGCAAAGCGTTGGGGCTGGAGAATGCCGTGCGCTTCGAGCACCACATCACCGAGACCTGGAAATCGATCGTCCGCCAGCCGTACAACCGCCGGCAGGAGCTGGTGGAGCTGGCCGCCGAGGTGCCCAACATCGCCGCCAAGCACGAGGGCGGCGAGATCGAGGTGGAGGAGAAGCTGGAGCACCCCTCCGATATCCTCGACTACTTCATGGCCAAGGCCGATGTCGAGGCCCAGGGGCTGATGCCGGCGTTGGAGAGGAACTATATCGAGAAACACAAGTCGCTCAACCTGACCGCCGACGCCCTGACAAGGGCCGGGATCGGCGTCGTCGCCGCCTGGAACCTGCATCGATAGCGCCCGGATGGGCGAGCCGGCGGATGAAACCGTCGGGGTAACGCGCGACCAGCCTCCCCGCCGGATGGGTGGGAAGAGATTCCGTTCTGAAAACAGGCCCGGTTTCATAGGGGGCGGCCCTGTGTGGCCGCCCCGGCGTTTCGCACAGGCCCGATTCTGCCGAGATGTACGCCGTGCGCCCCGGGAGGACTCCCATGTCCGTCCAGTACGAGCGCCTGTTCCCCTGGCAACTGGCCCAGACCATGGCCACCGCGCCCATCTGCTACCTGCCGCTGGGCGTCCTGGAGTGGCATGGCGAGCACAACGCCGTGGGGCTGGACGCACTCAAGGCCCAGGCGATCTGTGTGCGCGCCGCGCAGCTCGCCGGCGGCGTGGTGATACCGGCGATCTACTGGGCAACCGATGAGCGCGAAGAGCTACCCGACGGCACTTATCTCACCGGCGGCATCGAGCACGGCGAACGCTACCACATCCCCGGCAGCATGTTCTGGATCCGCCCGGAGACCTTCCAGAACCTGCTGCTGGACATCTTCGAGGCGGTCCGCCGGCGCGGCTTCCGCGTGCTGGTGGTGCTGGCCGGCCACTGGTCCGAGGGAACCATGCCGACCCTCCGCGCCAGCGTCGAAACCTTCCAGCCCCAGCACCCGGAGTTGCGCCTGCTCCTGGCGACCGACCTGGAGCTGGGCACCGACCTGGGCTACCTCCACGAGCACGCCGCCGGCGGCGAGACCTCGCTGCTCATGGCCATCGACCCGACGCTGGTGGACCTGGACAAGACGATGGAGACGGCCGGCCTCCTGCGCCCCTACTACGCCGGCCGGCCCCAGCACCTGCACCGGCGCGAGGTGACGCCGCACAAATACATCGGCGTGCTCACCGCCGCCGACGGCGGGGCCAACGACCCCGAGCTGACCGCCAACCCCGAGCGCGGCCGGCAGCTCCTGGAGACCATCGCCGCGCGCCTGGCCCAGCGGGCGAGGAAGATGCTGGAGGGGCAGGAAGAACTGGCAAGCGGATAACCGGAGAGAGCAAACGGATAGGGCGCTGCAGTCCGCCCTGCCCACTGCGCCTGTTTGCATCCCCGCCCCAACCGGCGTATAATAGGGCCCACCGGTGCAGTTCAGAACAAGGCCCTCTTCGCGCCTTGGTGGTTCGACGCAACATTTTCTCCGTGTCTTGGTGCCTCTGTGGCGACAGGAAAGCAGTCCTTCTTGGTTCTGGGGGGTACATGGATATCGAGAGGCTCGGCGCCTTTTACCTGGGCAAGGAGTACGATGTCAACGCCGGGAGGCTCCTGGACCGGCTGCTCATGCTCGACGCCCGCGACCTGACCACCCACGCCGTCTGCGTGGGCATGACCGGCAGCGGCAAGACCGGTCTGGGCATCGCCCTGCTCGAGGAAGCGGCCATCGACCACGTGCCGGCGATCATCATCGACCCCAAGGGTGACATCACCAACCTGCTGCTGACCTTCCCGGAGATGCGCCCGGAGGACCTGCGCCCCTGGATCAACGTCGACGAGGCCCGCCGCAGGCAACTGGGCGAGGAGGAGTACGCCGCCCAGCAGGCCGACCTCTGGCGCAATGGGCTGGCCGCGTGGGGCCAGGGCGCCACGCGCACCCTGCTGCTGCGCGAGGCCGCCGACCAAGTCATCTACACCCCCGGCAGCGACGCCGGCGTGCCGGTCTCCATCCTGCGCTCCTTCGCCGCGCCCAAGCTCGGCTGGGACGAGGAGGCCGAACTGCTGCGCGAGCTCATCCAGGGGACGGTGAGCGCCCTGCTGGGGCTCACCGGCGCGGAGGCCGACCCGGTGCGCTCGCGCGAGCACATCCTGCTGGCCAACATCCTGGAGCATGCCTGGCGCCAGGGACAGGATATGGACCTGCCCAGGCTGATCGCCGCCATCCAGAACCCGCCGTTCCGCCAGTTGGGCGTGATGGAGGTGAACGCCTTCTTCCCGGAGAAGGAGCGCTTCCGCCTGGCGATGGCCATCAACAACCTGATCGCCGCTCCCTCCTTCCAGGGCTGGCTGCACGGCCAGCTGCTGGACGTGGCCTCCTTCCTGGCCACCCCGGCCGGCAAGCCGCGCCATTCCATCTTCTACATCGCCCATCTCAGCGATGCCGAGCGCATGTTCTTTGTCAGCATGCTGCTCAACCAGGTGCTCACCTGGGCGCGCGCCCAGCCGGGCACCAACAGCCTGCGCGCCCTGCTCTACATGGACGAGATCTTTGGCTTCTTCCCGCCGGTGGCCAACCCGCCGAGCAAGGCGCCGATGCTGGCCCTCCTGAAGCAGGCCCGCGCCTATGGGCTGGGCGTCGTCCTGACCACGCAGAACCCCGTCGACCTGGACTACAAAGGGCTGGCCAACACCGGCACCTGGTTCATCGGCCGGCTGCGCACCGAACAGGACAAGGGCCGGCTGCTGGACGGCCTGGCCGGCGCCTCGACGGCCGCCGGCCGCAGCGTCAACGCCGAGTCGCTCGGCCGCATCATCTCCCGCCTGCAGGGCCGCGTCTTTCTGCTGCACAGCATCTATGCCGACACGCCGGTGACCTTCCAGACGCGCTGGACGATGAGCTACCTGCGCGGCCCGCTGACGCGCACCCAGATCCGCCAACTGATGAAAGGGCGCCGGCCCGACGAGGCGGCGCCGCCCCCGGTCCACCCGCCCATCCCCGCGCGGCCGGCCGCCCTGGCCCCCGAGGAGCTCCCCGCGCCGGAGGAGGAACCTGCCGCATCCGCGGAGCCCACCGTCGTGCCGTCGCGCCAGCCCCGCCCGGCGCCGGAGGAGGAACCGGAGGAAGAAACCCTCATCCCCGAGGAGTCCGCCGTGCCGCTGCGCCGGTCCCGCCCGGAGGAAGAGGTGGGGGCGACGCGTGCTTCGCCCCGCGTAGAGGAGGCGGCGACGCCGGCCCCCGCGCCGGCCGCGCCGGGGCAACTGCTGCAGGTGGCCCCGCCGCCGCTGCCGGCCAGCATCGAGCAGGTCTACCTGCCGGTGCGCCGGCCGGCCGAAAAGGACGCGCGGCTGGTCTATGTCGCCGCCGTGCTGGGCATGGGCACGGTCGACTTTGCCGACCGCCCCAAAAAGGTCCAGGCCCAGGAGCGCTTTGCCCTGCTGGCGCCCTCCGGTGGCCTCGGTCGGGAGATGTGGGAGCAGGCCCAGCCGGTGGAGATCGCCCTGCGCGACCTGGCCGACCGGCCCGCGCCCGGGGCCCTCTTCGTCAAGCTGCCGACGACGATGGACGAGGTGGCCGAGATCAACAATCTGAAAAAGGCGCTCGTCGATTTCCTCTACGCCAACTGGTCCGTCACCGTCCTCTACAGCCCGGCGCTGGAGATGTACTCGCAGCCCGACGAGAGCCGGCGCGACTTTCGCCAGCGCCTGCAGCAACTGGCGCGGGAGAGGCGCGACCAAGAGCTGGACGAGATCGCCGACTACTACGAGGAGCGACTGGGCAAGCTGGATGAGCGCCTGCGCCGCGCCGAGGCCACGCTGGCCAAGAAGGAGGCCGACGCGCGGGCCCGCGACACCGAGGCCTGGGTCTCGATCGGCGAGTCGGTCTTTGGCGTGTTCGGCGGCCGGCGGCGCACCTACCGGGCGCTTTCCACCTATGTGAGCAAGCGCCGCCTGGCCTCGCAGCGCAAGATGGACGTAGATGCCCAGGAAGAGACACTGCAGTCGCTGGAGCAGCAGATCGCCGCCCTGGAGGAAAAGGGCCGCCGGGAGATCGAGGAGGTGCAAACACGCTGGGAAAAAACGCTGACGGACCTACAGGAGGTGCCGATCAAGCCGCGGCGCGCCGACATCCGCGTGGAGCTCTTTGCCCTGGCCTGGACGCCGTACTGGGCGACCCGCGTGGAGGGCGAGGGCGGGCGGCGGATCAAGCTGGCGCCGGCATTCTGACGGCCCCCCCGAAGGACTCGGCAATCCGTGTCATCTGTGTTCATCCGTGTCCCATTCCTTTTCTGCGGCCGATAGGAGTACGAGATGCTCAACAAGATTGTCATCTGGATCAAAGCTTCGCGCGCGTTGTACACCATCACCGTGCTGCTGCCATGCTGCATCGGAGCGATCATGGCCTGGTACGAAGGCTACCCGCTCCGCTGGCATCTGCTGGCGCTGACGCTGGTGGCGATGATGTTTGCCAACATCGGCACCAACTTTACCAACGACTATTTCGACTTCAAGTCCGGGGTGGACAAGCTGGACAAGGGTCGCGTCTATAAGAAAGGCGCCGAGGTGCTCTACGAAAACCCCCTGGCCGAGAGCGGCTCCGTGGACGGCTTCTCCCTGTACTTCTTCTCGCCGACCACCGTGCTCCTCTCCGCCCTGATCAGCCTGGGCATCACGGCGGCCATCGGCCTCTACTTTGTCCTGACGGTGGACTGGCGCATCCTGCCTATCGGCCTGGTCGGCATCCTGCTGGGCTTTTTCTACACCGCCCCGCCGCTGCGCTTCGGCTACCGCGGGTGGGGCGACCTGGTCTGCTTCCTCTGCAACGGTCCCCTGGCGGTGCTGGGCACCTACTTTCTCTTCACGGGCACCGTGTCCGCGCCCGCGGTGTTGGTCAGCGTCGTCGTCGGCCTGCTGGTGACGGCCATCCTGTACATCGGCAACGTGCCCGACGCCGAGGCCGACCGCCAGGTAGGCAAGCGCACCATCAGCGTGATCCTGGGGCGGGCGGCGGTGCGGGTGCTGGCCCCGCTCTACTACGGCACGATCTTTGCGCTGCTGATCCTGGGCGTCGTCCTGGGGTGGCTGCCCCCCTGGACCCTGTTGGCCGGCGCGACGCTGCCGATCGTCTACCGCATCCTGGCCATCACCCGCCGCTACTACGAGGACGTGCCCAACTTTGCCCCGGCGATCATGCTCACGGTGCAGACCTTTGCCATCGCCACGGTGCTGATCGGCGTGGGGCTGATCCTGGGCAAGGTGCTGTAGGAGGCCAACCATCGTCAAGACGAGCGCCTACGCCCGCATCCTGGCCCTCACCCGCTCGCGCCTCTTTACGGCAGTGGTCCTGCCGGCCCTGGTCGGCGGGGCCTACGCCTATACCCAGGGCCATCTGCGCCTGCTCGACCTGCTGCTGATCCTGGCCGGCCTGGTCTGCGCCGAGCTGCTGAACCTGCTGGGCGACGACTACAACCACCACCGCAGCGCCGCCCCCGACTTTGGGCGGCGCAACCCGCGCCTGCCGGGGAACCCGGTCCTGCCGGAGCGCCTCCTGCCGGGGCGGCTCATCCCCCTGGCGATGGCCGTCGTCGCCCTGGGCGGGCTGGCGGTGCTGGGCTATTTCGTGTCCACGGTGGGCTGGGGCATCCTGGGGCTGCTGGGAGCGGCGCTGGCCATCGGGGCGCTCTACCTGTTCCCCTTCTTCCCCTACGCCTACCTCTCCACGGCCCTGCTCCCGCCGGTGCTGGCCGGGGGCGTCTACTTTGCCTTGAGCGGGCAGTTGACCTGGCCGGCCCTGGCCTGCGGCCTGCCCATTGCCTGGATCGCCGCGGCGGTCATCCTCAACTACCGCTTCCTGTACGGGGCAGAGGGGGCCTTTACGCCGTCCCGCATGCGCGTCGTCGCCGCCTGCTATCTGCTGGGGGCGGCCAACGTCGTGGCCTGGGTGCTGCTGGGTCTCTACCCGCCGGCGGTCCTGGCCGCCGCCGCGGCCGTCGCGGCCGGCCTGCCCTGGCTGTGCGCCGCCTGGCGGCGGGAGCGGCAGGATGCCGTGCCGTCGACGACCGTCGGCGTCCTGCTGCACGCCGCCGCCTGCCTGCTCGTCGCCGCCGGGCTGCTCGGCCCGTAGATCGTTTTTTGCGCGAGCGAATCAAACGTAGTATAATGAGTCCAGGTCACTGTAAGCGGTCATCGATGGGGAGAGCGGGTCGATGAGCGGCGAACGCGAGACGGGCTCCTCCGGACACGCCGGCCGGCAGCGCACCGGCACGTCGCTCCTGGAGCGGCGCGTGCGGGGCGAGAAGCCGGTCCCGCGAGCTCCCGTGGCGAAGAAAGCCGTCGAGGAGAAACGCAAGCCCCGGGTGTGGCTGATCGTGGCCCTATCCGCGGTGGGCCTGCTCCTCGTCGGCGGGATCATCCTCGGCGTGGTCCTCTCCCGCGACCGCGGGGGGAGCAAACCCGTGAGGGAGGGACCAACCCCGGCCGCCACCGCCGCCCCGACGAACCCGATCGGGACCGGCGGCACCTGGCAGTTCCTGCCACTCCAGGAGCACCCCGAGAAGGGCTGGACGGCGTACCACGCCCTGTTGGGCGATGTCAACGGCGACGGCCGCGCCGACCTGGTCTGGAACCAGACGGCCGAGACCAACCGCGTCTATGTCGGCCTGGCCAATGCCGACGGCACCTTCGCCTTTCTGCCGGCCCAGGAACGGACGGAGCGGCGCTGGGGTGGGTTCCGCACCCTGCTGGGCGATGTCAACGGCGACGGTCGCGCCGACCTGGTCTGGAACGAGACGGCCGAAGTCAACCGCGTCTATGTCGGGCTGGGCAACGCCGACGGCACCTTGGTCTTTCTCCCCGCCCAGGATCGCGCCGAGCGGCGCTGGGGCGGGTTTCGGACCTTTATCGGCGACGTCAACGGCGACGGCCGCGCCGACCTGATCTGGAACGAGCTGGCCGAGACCAACCGCCTCTATGTCGGGCTGGGCAACGCCGACGGCACCTTTTCCTTTCTCCCCGCCCAGGACCACCCCGAGAAGGGCTGGAGGGGTTTTGCGGCCCTGGTGGCCGACCTGAACGGCGATGGGCGCAGCGACATCGCCTGGGAGGCGGCCGGCAAGCCCCGGCGTATCGCCGTGGCCCTGGCCAACGCCGACGGCACCTGGGCCTTCGAGCCGCTGCGCGAGGCGTCCCTTCCCCTGCCAAACGATGTCCAGGCGCTGGCCGGCGATGTCAACGGCGACGGCCGCGCCGACCTGATCTGGAACGCCCGCGGGGAGACCAACCGGGTGGTCGTGGGGCTGGCCAACGCCGACGGCACCTTGGCCCTTCTGCCACCCCAGGAGCATGCCGCCAGGGGCTGGAGCGGCTTTGGCCTGCTGGCCGGCGATGTCAACGGCGACGGCCGCGCCGACCTGGTCTGGAACGAACTGGGGAAGACGAACCGTACCTACTTCGGCCTGGCCAATGCCGACGGCACCTTCTCCTTCCCCCCCCTCCAGGAGCGCCCGGAAGAGGGCTGGGGCGGTTCCGTCTTGCTCCTCGGCGACGTCGACGGGAACGGCCGCGCCGACCTGGTCTGGAACCAGGTCTGGGAATCCAACCGCATCCTGGTGGGGCTGTCGGAACCATAGGAACATAGCCGGGAAAGGGACCCACTACGGCAGCCCCGGGCAGGTCGGGCGATAGGGCACGCTGCCCATGTAGACGGTCCACTCTTCCGCGGTCAGGTTGCGGTTGGCCCGCCGGCAGGCCAGGGACTGCCAGGAGGCGGGGTCGATGTCCCAGAGTATGACCTGGTTGTTGTTGTCGACCGCAGCCAGGAGACGTCCGTCCGCGCTAAAGGCCAGGCCGTAGACAACTTTCAAGCCCCCACCGAGAGCCGGGCCCACAGCCTGGCCGCTGGTCACGTCCCACAGCGAGACGCGTTCGAGGGCGCCCAGGGCCAGGGTCTGGCCGTCCGGGCTAAAGGCCAGGCAATTCGCGGCAGCGGCCACGGTTTGGCTGATCGGTTGTTCTGGGTCCAATTGCCAGACGACGACTGTATCGCCTCCCGCCGCCAGCCGCGCTCCGTCCGGGCTCAAGGCCAAGCTTCTTACCTCGCTGGCAGGGCCGGCGAACGGCCGGCCCAGGGCCTCACCGGTAGCCACATCCCACAGGCGCAGCGCACTGCCGATACACATTCCCGAGGGTTGAACACGGTCCAGCGTAACGCAGCCACCCGTAGCCAGCGTCCGCCCGTCCGAGCTCAGGGCCAACAGGCCAACGTACTTGGCCACGGGGAAGCGTATGGGCGGGCTGATCAACCGGCTGCTCCCCGGGCCGGCACCGCCCGCGGTCGAAATGTCCCACAGACGCACCTCGGCCTGGGCGCAGACGCGCTCCTGGTTGAGCCGGCAGCTGATCGTGGCCATCACCTGGCCATCCGGGCTAAAGGCGACATGGGCAACCCGGTCGGCATACCCGTCCAGCGGCTGGTCGAGCAGCACGCCATCGGCCACGTTCCAGCGATTCAGGGTATGGTCCCGGCTGAGCGAGACCAGTGTACCGGCGCCGGCAAAGGCCAGCCCGATCACCTCGTCGGCGTGGCCACAAAGCGGCTCTCCACGAAGCGCCCCGGTTACTACATCCCACAACAGGATCGTTCCATCGGTACTGCCCGAGGCCAGGATCTGGCCCTCCGCGCCAAAGGCCAGGCTGCTCACCGAGTCGGCGTGACCGGAAAGGGTGCGGCTGAACGGGGAGCTGGCCTCCAGGTCCCACAGCAAGACCCGATGGCCGGCATCCCCGACAGCCAGGAAGCGCCCATCCGGGCTCAAGGCCAGGCTGTGCAGGGAATTGCGGCCGCCCACGAACAGTTGGGCGCGGGGCGAGTTGGCGGAAACGTCCCACAACGTGACGGCACCTTCGAAACAGAGCAGCGCCAGCGTCCCGCCGTCCGGACTGAAGGCAAGGTGCTGCAACCAGTTGACTGAGCCGGTGCAGACCTCACTCTCCGGGATCTGGGCCACGACCTCTTCGCGGGCTGTATCCCACAGCAGGATCTGGTCCGAGCCGAACGAGGCCAGGAGGTTTCCTCCCGGTCCGAGGGCCAATTGCCGCACCAGCCCGGCGTGGCCGGTGAGGGGCCGGCCGAGAGGCTGCCGGCTGGCCACATCCCACCGAAGGATCACGCCCTGGACGCAGGTCCCTTGCTCGGTCCGCCCGCAGCCCCCGGCGGCCAGGACGGTGCCGTCAGGGCTGAAAGCCAAGCCGGGCAGGGCGTTGACCAGTCCGGCCAGCGGTTCGCCAGACGGCCGGCCGCCGAGGGTGTCCCAAAGCTGCACCTGCCCGTCAATCTGGCCCACGGCGAGGATACTGGCATCGGGGCTCAGCACAGCCCGGGGCAGCACGACAGGCGTGGGAAGCAGCGGCGTGCCGCCCGGATCGCCGTCCAGGTCCCAGCGCAGTGCCGTCCCGTCCCCGTAGGCGGCGTAAAGGGTCCCGTCGCCGGAAAAGGCCAACTGGCGCATCCTTTCTCCCGAATCGGCCAACGGTTCTCCACGAGGCTGCCAACCATCTATGTCCCAAAGCAAAATCCCGTCGCCCGCCTCCACGGCCAAGGTCCTGCTGTCGGGATCGAAGGCCAGATGATCGCCCAGGCTGTAGACAATGCCTGTAGACTCACCCAACAGCCGGCCCAGGGGCTCGTCGTCGACCATATCCCAGAGGGCCGCAGTGTGGTCTTGGCTGCCCGAGGCCAGGAGTTGGCCGTCGGGGCTAAAGGCCAGGCTGATGACGGTGCCGGCGTGGCCGGAAAGCGCTCCCTCGACAGGTTGGCCCCGCGCCACGTCCCAGAGCACAATGGTCCGGTCATCTCCTCCCGAGGCCAATACCTGCCCATCGGGGCGAAAGACCAGGCTCCAGATGCGACCACGGTGGCCCAGCAAGGGCGAGCCGGCGAGCTCCCCGCTCGCCACGTCCCACAGGCGGATCTCGCTCCTGGCGCAGCTATAGGTAGGGTCGGTGCTGTCACAGATGGCCGAGGCGAGGAGCCGGCCGCCGGGGCCAAAAGCCAGCCCGTCGATGGGATAGCGGTGCCAGAGCGGCCGGCCGAGGGGCTGCCCCGTAGTCACGTCCCAAAGAATGACGACCTCGTCCACTTGACCCAGGACACGCTCTTCCGGGGGGGCGGCCGTGGCCAGGGTGCGACCGTCGGGGCTAAAGGTCAAGCGCTTCACCCAGCCGCCGTGCCCTTCCATGGGCTCGCCCTGCGGCTGACGCTGGACAATGTTCCAAAGGCCGATCTCGCCCCGACCACAGAACAATTGGGCCTCGGAAGTGACCCGCTTGGCGCAGCCTCCGGTGGCCAGCAGGGTGCCGTCGGGGCTAAAAGCCACCCCCATCACCTGCCACGAGACCTCGTGGTTCGCCGCGTACAGGCCCAGGATTTCCCCGCTGGGCACGTCCCACAGGGCGATGGACCCGTCCCGGGCTACCGAAACCAGGGTCCGACCGTCGTCTAGGGGGCTAAAGGAGAGGCCGACGACATAGCTCGCGTGTCCTTGCAGGGGTTGGCCCACCGGCCGCCCGTCGGCTACATTCCACAAGCGAATCTCGCCCCGGAGACAGGAGACGCCTTTCGGATCGCGTTGCGAGCAGCCGCCGGTCGCCAGAGTACGGCCGTCAGGGCTGAACGCCACGCTGAAGACCGTGTCGGCAGGGCCATGCAGGAAGCAGCGCAGGCGCGGGCTGTGAGTCAGCGCCGTGAGCAGGCTGCCGCGGGCCTGGGGCGTGTCAAAGATTTCGAGCGCTTCCACGTTGAGCAGCAAGGCCAGGTCCGGTTGTTCCGCCAGGAGGCGTTGGGCGTTGGCCACCAATTGCCCGGACAGCGCCAGGCGGGCCTGGCGCTGGGCCTCGTCCCGTTCGGCGAGGGCCACCGCCTCGGCCGTGGCCCGGACCTGCGCCTCGTTGATGGCCACCGCCTCGGCCGTGGCCCGGACCTGCGCCTCGTTCAGGGCCCGGGATTCAGCTCGGCGGGCGATATCGCGCTGTACCCAGGCCAGCGCACCCAAGGTAACGGCCACGGCCAGGGCCGCCAACACCGCCGCCAGGGTCAAGCGCTGCCGGCGGACGGCCTCGCGCCGCCCGGCGAGCAGGTACTGCGTCTGTAGGGCGGTGGGCCGGGGTTCCTTGTCGGCGGCCTGGGCCAGCCAAGACTCGGCCCGCTCCAGGTCCTGGCCGCGCAGCAGGTAGCTGCGTTCGTGGTGGTTTCGCTCCCACTCCAGGGCGCGTAGCTGCAGACGGGTGTGCGCCTTCACCCATTCGTAGTCGGTATGGATGGCCTTTTGGAGGGCCTGAAAAGCAGCGGGGAACTCGCTTTCCGTGCGAAAAAAGATCCAGTTGAGGGCGGCCAGGTAGGGGGGGACATCGTGGGGGTCGACGTCCTGCAGCACCACCGGGATCAGCCGCTTGTTGTTCTTGACGGCGTGGGCCATCTCCAGCCCGCAGATCTCCGAGGCCAGCGAGTGTCGACTGATCAAGAAGACGACCGTATCGGCCTGCTCGATTGCCTGGTAGACCTCGGCCAGCCAATCGACACTGGGGGGGATGTCTTGCCAGTCGATCCAGGTCTCCAGCCGCTGCTCTCGGAGCGCCTCGTGCAGCAGCCGGGCAAAGGCGATATCGCGGCGTGAATAGGAGATAAATACGTCGGCCATCGGTCCTCCTCGCCCGAACGACGCGTGGAAAGTGGGTGCGGATCGCGCCAGGACCTTGTCTGTTATATCCATGCCGCCGGGCGCGCGCAACTGCCCCTCGACTGCCTCGACCCGATATTTGCCTCTGCCCGCACCTTGTGATAGAATCGACCCCAGGAAATAGGCGCCGACCTGGAGGTGTACGGTGAAACGCACCCAATTGGAGTGGACTTCTCCCGACGGCATCAAGTTCTACGGCCAGGTTTGGGAGCCCGAGGCCGCGCCGCGCGCGGTGGTGGCCCTGGTGCACGGCCTGGGCGAGCACAGCGGGCGCTACGCCCACGTGGCCGAGGCGCTGAACCGCGCCGGCTACGCCCTAATGGCCTTTGACCTGCGCGGCCACGGCAAGTCCACCGGGCAGCGCGGGCATACCCCTTCCCTGGAGACCTGGATGGACGACGTCGACCGTTTTCTGCGGGAGGTGGAGGGGCGCTTCCCCGGCCTCCCGCGCATCCTCTACGGCCACTCCCTGGGCGGGAATATCGTGCTCAACTATGCCCTGCGCCGCCGGCCGGCCCTGGCCGGGGTCATCGCCACGGGCGCGGCCCTGCGCACCCCCTTGGAACGGCAGACCTTCAAGGTCGCTATGGCCCGGCTGCTGGGCCGCATCCTGCCCACCCTGGCGATGCCCAGCGGCCTGTCGGCGGAGGCCCTGGCCCACGACCGGCAGGTCGTCCAGGCCTACGTCCAGGACCCGCTGGTGCACGGCCTGGCGACCGCGCGGCTGGCCGTCGATGCCCTGTCCGGCGGCAAGTGGGCCCTGGCGCATGCCGCCGAGTTCCCCGCCATCCCGCTACTGCTGATGCACGGCGGCGCCGATGCCATCTGCCTGGCCGAGGGCAGCCGCGAGTTTGCCGAACGGGTGCCGGGAAACTGCACGCTCCGAGTTTGGGATGGGCTCTACCACGAGGTGCACAACGAGCCGCAGAAGGAAGAGGTGTTGGCCTACATGGTGGACTGGTTGGATCGGACGCTCCGAAAGGAATGAACGATGGAAATCTCTCCCACTGCCCTGAAAAAGAACCTGACCGACCTCCTGAACCATGTGGCCAAGACCGGCGAACGGATCATCGTCGTCAGCCGTGGCAAGGTCAAGGCGGCCATCATCAGCGCCGAAGAACTGGAGTTGCTCCAGGATATGGACGAGGCCGTGGCGATGTGGGACGAGGACGAGGGCGTCGAGGCGATCACCCTGGAGGAGTTGGAAGCGGAGCTGGGGCTGATCGAAGGACCGCCGCCGCCAAAGCCCTCCAAGAAACGCAAGTAGCTCCTTCTGCCCAGGCTATCGGCCGCGGCAGCCCGCTGCGGCACCGCCGGCCTGCTCTCGCCAGGAGGTTTTGGCATGCACCCTGACTGCGTGGCCGCAATCGACCAAGGAACCACCGGCACCCGCTGTATCCTCTTTGACCATGGAGGCCAGATCGTCGCCTCGGCCTACGAGGAGCACCGCCAGGTCTATCCGCAGGCCGGCTGGGTGGAGCACGACCCGCTGGAGGTCTGGGAGCGGACCCAGTCGGTCGTGCGGGCGGCGTTGGCCCGGGGAAACGTTCGTCCGGAACAGATCGTTGCCGTCGGCGTCACCAACCAACGCGAGACTACGGTGGTCTGGGACCCGCGCACCGGCCGGCCCTACTACAACGCCCTGGTCTGGCAGGACACCCGCACCAAGGAAATCTGCGACCGGTTGGCCCGCGAAGGCGGCCAGGACCGTTTCCGCCCCCAAGTGGGGCTGCCCCTGGCCACCTACTTCTCCGGCCCCAAGCTCTGCTGGCTCCTGGCGAATGTGCCCGACCTGCGCGCCGCGGCCGAGCGCGGCGCGGCCCTCTTCGGCACTATGGACACCTGGATCATCTGGTGGCTCACCGGCGGGCCGGACGGCGGAGCCCACATCACCGACGTGACCAACGCCAGCCGGACGATGCTCATGAACCTGGGCACGCTGGGTTGGGACGAGAGCATCCTCCATTCCCTGGATATCCCCCGGCGCATGCTGCCGCAGGTCCGCCCCTCCGGCGATCCCCGGCCCTACGGGTTCACCCGGCCGGCCGGCCCGTTTGGCGCGGCGATCCCGGTGTGCGGCGACCTGGGCGACCAGCAGGCCGCGCTGGTGGGGCAGGTCTGCTTTGCTCCGGGGGAGGCCAAGAACACCTACGGCACCGGCTGCTTCATGCTCCTGAACACGGGGGAGCGCCCCGTGCCCAGCCGCAGCGGGCTGCTCACCACCCTGGCCTACCGGTTCGGCCAGGAGCCGGCCGTCTATGCCCTGGAGGGCTCCATCGCCATCACCGGAGCGCTGGTGCAGTGGCTGCGCGACAACCTGCACTTTTTCTCCCGCTCGGCCGAGGTGGAGGAGTTGGCCCGCCGGGTGGAGGACGCCGGCGGCGCCTACATCGTGCCGGCCTTCTCCGGCCTCTTTGCCCCCTACTGGCGCAGCGACGCCCGCGGCGTGATCGTCGGCCTGACCCGCTACGTCACCCGCGAGCACCTCTGCCGCGCCGCCCTGGAATCCGCCGCCTACCAGACGCGCGATGTGCTCGAGGCCATGGAGAAGGACTCGGGCGTGCGCCTGACCGCGCTCAAGGTCGACGGCGGCATGGTGGCCAACGAGCTGCTGATGCAGTTCCAGTCGGACATCCTCGGCGTCCCGGTGGTCCGCCCGCGCGTCTCGGAGACGACGGCCCTGGGCGCGGCCTACGCCGCCGGCCTGGCCGTGGGCTTTTGGCAGGACATGGAGGAGCTGCGCCGGAACTGGGGCGTCGACCGCACCTGGGAGCCGCGGATGGACGAGGGGCGACGGGCGGGACTGTATCGCGGGTGGAAAAAGGCGGTGGACAGGACGTTGAATTGGGTGGAGTGATCCAGAATTCGAATTTCCCTTCCGGAGGTGCCGCATGTCCGATGCCGTCAAGATCCCCGTGGCCGTGATCGAGCGTTTCATGCTGGACGTCTTCACCCGCCTGGGTGTGCCGCCGGAGGAGGCCCGCATCTGCGTCGACGTGCTGATTGCCGCCGATCTGCGCGGGATCGAGTCGCACGGCGTGGGCCGCCTGAAGTACTACTACGACCGCATCCAGGCCGGGAGACAGGTGGTGCGGACGGCGGTGGAGGTGGTCAGCGAGACGGCCACCACCGCCGTGCTCGACGGCCATCACGGCATGGGCCAGGTGATCGCCCACCGCGCCATGCGCCTGGCCATGGACAAGGCCCGGCAGCACGGGCTGGGGGCGGTGGCCGTGCGCAACAGCACCCACTTTGGCATCGCCGGCTACTATGTCCTGATGGCCGCCCGGGAGGGGATGATCGGGCTGTGCGTGACCAACGCCCGGCCGGCCATCGCTCCCACCTGGGGCACGGAGCCGATGCTCGGCACCAACCCCATCGCCTTCGCCGCCCCCTCCGATGGACCCTTTCCCTTCTGCTTCGACGGAGCCACCTCGATCATCCAGCGCGGCAAGGTGGAGGTAGCCGAACGCGCGGAAAAGCCGCTGCGCGAAGGGTGGGTGATCGACGCCGCCGGCCGGCCGGCCACCGACCCCTCCCAGGTCCTGCGCGACCTGGACACGGCCCAGGCTGCCCTCCTGCCGCTGGGCGGGGCCGGCGAGGAGTTTGCCGGCTACAAGGGCTACGACCTGGCGACCATCGTGGAGATCCTCTCCTCGGCCCTGTGCGGCGGCGCCTTCCTGAAGGACCTGCTCGGCGTCGCCCCCGATGGCTCCCGCCGGCCCTTTATGCTCGGCCACTTTTTCCTGGCCATGGATATAGCCCACTTCCTGCCGCTGGAGGAGTCGCGCCGCATCACCGGCGGCATCATGCGCGCCTTGCAGTCCTCCCGCAAGCAACCGGGGCAGGAACGCATCTATGTAGCCGGGGAAAAAGAGCACGAGAGCGAGCAACGCGTCCGCGCCGCCGGGATACCCGTCAATCGTAACCTGCGGGCGGAGCTGCAGGCCATGCGCGACGCGCTGGGCATCGCCGGATACGAAGAGTACTTTTAGAGAAGGATGGAGGAGGTCCAATGGAACAGACTGAACGCCAGCACCGCCGCGCCATCTCCGCCTGGTGCATGTACGACTGGGCCAACTCAGCCTTTGCCACGACGATCATGGCCGCCGTCTTGCCCACCTTCTACAGCGCCGTGGCGGCGCAGGGGGCGCTGACCCCCACACAGGCCAGCAGCGCCTGGGGCTTTACCGCCTCCATCGCCCTGCTCATCTCCGCCCTGTTGGCCCCCATCCTCGGCGCCATCGCCGACCACACCGGCCTGAAGAAGCGCTTCCTGGCGGCCTTTGTCATCCTGGGCTGCCTGGCGACCGCGCTCCTGGTGCTGGTGAGCACCGGCGACTGGCTCCTGGCCTCGGTCCTCTTTATCTTTGGCGATATCGGCTTTGCCGGGTCGATCATCTTCTACGACGGGCTGCTGCCGCACGTGGCGCGCCCGGAGGAGATGGATAGGGTCTCCACCCGCGGCTACGCCATGGGCTACCTGGGCGGCGGGCTGCTCCTGGCGATCAACCTGGCCTGGATCATGAAGCCGGCGTGGTTCGGGATGGTCAACGGCGAGATCGCCTCGCGCATCTCCTTCCTCAGCGTCGGCATCTGGTGGGCTCTCTTCTCCATCCCGCTCTTCCTGCGGGTCAAGGAGCCGCCGGCCGATCCCGGCATTTTCCGGGGGATGGCTCCTATCCGGGCCGCCTTTGCCCGGCTGGGTCACACCTTTCGCGAGATCCGCCACTTTCGCCAGCTCTTCCTCTTCCTGGTAGCCTTTTGGCTGTACAGCGACGGCATCGGCACGATTATCAAGATGGCCACGATCTATGGGGCCGAGATCGGCATCGGCCAGACCGACCTGATCGGCGCGCTGCTGATGACCCAGTTCGTGGGCATCCCCTTCTCGCTCGTCTTTGGCCGCCTGCCCAGCGGCGACGATCGCCGGCGGGCCTTTTTCCTCTCGCTCATCCTCTACAATGTCATCACCACGCCCATCTTGGGGCTGCTGGCCCGGGCCGGCCTGCTGCAGCAGTGGTACACGGGCCTGCTGGGAAGCGCCGCCGGCGGGATGGCCGCGCTCCAGGGGCTTGGCTCCCTGCTGCTCAACCAGCTTCCCGGGCTGTCGCTCTCCTGGCTCGTCGGTCGGCACCTGCTGCGGGGAGCCGCCCGGCTACTGAACACCAAGCGGGCCATCATCCTGGCCCTGATCATCTACGCCCTGGTCTCCATCTGGGGCTACTTCCTGGCGCTGCCGGTCGAGTTCTGGATGCTGGCCTGGATGGTCGGGCTGGTGCAGGGCGGCAGCCAAGCCCTCAGCCGCTCGCTCTACGCCAATATGGTGCCCAAGAGCCGCTCGGCCGAGTTCTTTGGCTTCTTCGGCGTCAGCGAAAAGTTCGCCGGCATCGCCGGCCCCTTCCTCTTTGGCGTGGTCGGCACCCTCGCCGGCTCCAGCCGGCTGAGAGCGTGTCTGAAAAGTTGACAGAACGGCGTTGTTGGTGTAATCTTTGGTG
>CAZQFV010000017.1:0-85970 GCA_964592645.1 uncultured Chloroflexia bacterium | reverse complement strand
CAATTGGACAAACCTCTGTGCCCTACATAGCGGACGAACCTATCTGCCCACTACAGCCCCGATTTGACAGTGCTTCCAATTGTGGTATAATGCCCTCGATTCGCGGGACCCAGCCCTACGGGGAACCAACCGTACGGGTAGTCTCGCTGTTTCGCTCGCTGCGAACAGCAGGCGAGCGAGTTTTTTTGCCCTGTTTGCGAACAGGGCCCGAAGAAGAGCCGGTGCACCCAAAGCACCAAAACGCAGAGCATCGTTGAGCGAAAGGCCCAAGGGACAGAGCCCGTGGGCAAGGTCAAAGCAATGGCTACTACAACAGCGGCAACTCGGAAACCTTTCGACCTGCAGGAGACCGTCGGCCAGAAGCGCCTGCGCGGGCTGTGGCGGCTGATGAGCGGCTTCCGCCTAACCTACGTTGCGGCGACCCTCTGCCTGGGCGTGGCCGCCGTGGCCAAGACGACCACCTTCAAGCTGCTCGGCTACACGGTCGACGATGTCTTGGGCAAAGGGCTGGGCGGCAGCGCCCTGGGTCTGGCCGCACTGGGCTTTGTGGCGCTGGCCGTGGTCGAGGGCGTCACCACCTTCCTCAGCGGCCGGCTGGCCTCGCGCACCGCCGAGGGCATCGCCCTGCGCGTGCGCACCTACCTGTTCGACCACATCCAGCGGCTGCCCTTTGCCTACCACGACCGCATGCAGACCGGCGAGCTGCTGCAACGGGCCACCTCGGACGTCGACGCCGTCCGGCGCTTCTTTGCCGACCAGGCCATCAACGCCGGCCGCATCCTGCTGCTCTTTGCCGTCAACCTGGGGGCGCTCTTCACCCTGGACTATCGCCTGGCGCTGATCTCGGTGGCCATCATCCCGTTCGTCCTGGCGATGTCGGTCTTTTTCTTCCGCCGCATCTCCCGGGCCTACGAGGCCTACCAGGACCAGGACGCCCTGCTCTCGACCACACTGCAGGAGAACCTGACCGGCGTGCGCGTGGTCAAGGCCTTTGCCCGGCAGAGATACGAGCGGGACAAGTTCGAGGCCCAGAACTGGGAAAAGTACCGGCGCGGCAAGCGCCTGCTCACCTGGCACGCCCTCTACTGGCCGGGGTCGGACCTGCTCTGCGGCATCCAGATGGTCGCCGGCTTCGCCATGGGCGGAATGATGACCATCAACGGCACCATCACCATCGGCACCTTTATGGCCTACGCCGGCATCCTGCAATGGATCATCTGGCCCATGCGCAACCTGGGAAGGCTCATCGTGGACATGTCCACCGGCCTGGTCTCCTTCGGCCGCGTGGGCGAGATCATCCGCGAAAAGCGCGAGCCCCTGGATGATGGCGCCTGCCATCCCCAGGGGGAACTGCGCGGAGAGATCGTCTTCCACGACGTTTCCTTCTCCTACGACTCGGACAGCCCGGTGCTGCAGGGCATCTCTTTCGCCGTTCAGCCCGGGCAGGTCGTGGCCCTGCTGGGCTCCACCGGATCGGGCAAGACAACGGTGGTCAACCTGCTGCCGCGCTTCTACGACTATACCGGCGGGCACATCCTCCTGGACGGCGTGGAGCTGAAGGACTATCCCCGGCACTACCTGCGGCGGCAGATCGGCATCGTCGAGCAGGAGCCGTTCCTCTTCTCGCGCTCGATCCGCGAGAATATCACCTACGGCGTCGGCCGCGCGGTGAGCCAGGAGGAGATCGAGAGGGCGGCCCAGGCCGCCGCGATCCACGAAGGCATTATGTCGTTTCCCGATGGCTACGACACCCTGATCGGCGAAAAGGGGGTGACGCTCTCCGGAGGCCAAAAGCAGCGCGTGGCCATCGCCCGCACGCTGTTGAAGGATCCGCGCATCCTAATCCTGGACGATTCCACCTCGTCGGTGGACACCGATACCGAGGCCCAGATCCGCCATGCCCTGGAGGGGCTGATGCGAGGGCGGACGACCCTGATCATCGCCCACCGCATCCAGAGCGTGATGAACGCCGACCTGATCCTGGTGCTGGACCAGGGGCGGATCGTCCAGCGCGGCCGGCACGAGGAGCTGCTGGCCCAGGACGGGCTGTACCGGCGCATCTTTGATATCCAGACACGAATCGAAGCGGAGATGGAACAGGAGGTCAGCGGTGTCGGAGTACTTTGAGGAAGAAGAGTTCACCACCCAATTCAACGGGCGCACGGTGCTGCGCATCGCCGCCCAGGCCCGGCCCTACTGGAAATGGGTAACCGGGTTCATGCTGCTGGTCGGGTTCAGCGCCCTGCTGGACTCGTACTTTGCCTACCTGCGCAAGCTGATCATCGACGAGGGCATCCTGTCGGGCGACAGGTCGGCACTGACCCGCGTGCTGGCGCTCTACGGCGGGACCATCTTCCTACAGTCCGCGGCGGTGCTGGGGCTGATCTTCCTGGCCGGCGTGCTGGGCGAGCGGCTGCAGTACGATCTGCGGCAGAAGATGTTCGACCACCTGCAGGACCTGTCGTTCTCCTACTTCAGCCGCACGCCGGTGGGCTGGATCATGGCCCGCGTCAGCTCGGACTCGGGGCGCATCGCCGACCTGGCCACCTGGGGGCTGCTCGACTCCACCTGGGCGCTGATGAGCATCCTGACGTCGGCCTACTTTATGTTCATGCTGAACTGGAAGCTGGCCCTGCTGGTGCTGGCGACGCTGCCGCTGCTCTTTTTCGTGGCCGTGCAGTTCCGCAAAAAGATCATCGTCGAGTTCCGGCGGGTGCGCAAGCTGAACAGCAAGATCACCGGCACCTACAACGAGAACATCACCGGGGTGCGCGTGGTCAAGGCGCTGTGCCGCGAGGAGGCCAATCTGGGCGAGTTCACCGCCCTGGCCCAGGAGATGTACGGCTCCTCCTTCCGCGCGGCCTGGCTGTCGGCGCTGTTCCTGCCGGTGGTGCAGATCATCAGCGCCGTGGCCATCGGCGGCATCATCTGGTTCGGCGGCCGGCAGGTGGAGATCGGCGGCCTCACCGTGGGCACCATCCAGGCTTTCATCTCTTACGTCACCTTCATGATGTGGCCCATCCAGGACATGGCCCGCGTCTACGCCGAGATGCAGCACTCTGTGGCCTCCGCGGAGCGCGTCTTTTCGCTGCTCGACGCCGTCCCCGAGGTCACCGACCGCGAGGGGGCCATCGACCCGGGCACGCTGCGCGGGGAGATCGAGTTCGACCATGTTGACTTTGCCTATGAAGGCGGCAAGCCGGTGCTGCGCGACTTTTCGCTAAAGGTACGGGCGGGCGAGACGATCGCCCTGGTCGGACCGACCGGCGGCGGGAAGACGACGATCGTCAACCTGGTCTGCCGCTTCTACGAACCCAAGGCCGGCACCATCCGCATCGGCGGGCGCGACTACCGCGACCTGTCGCTCCACGCCATCCAATCGCGCATCGGGGTGGTGTTGCAGACGCCGCACCTCTTCTCGGGCACGGTGCGCGAGAACATCCGCTACGGCCGGCTCGACGCCACCGACGAGGAGGTGGAGCAAGCGGCGCGGCTGGCCGGGGCGCACGCCTTTATCACGCGGCTGGACAAGGGCTACGACGAGGATGTCGGCGAGGGCGGCAACCTGCTTTCGGTGGGCCAGAAGCAGCTCATCAGCCTGGCGCGGGCCGTGCTGGCCCGGCCGGAGATCTTTGTCATGGACGAGGCTACCTCGTCGGTGGACACCCTCACGGAGGCGCTCATCCAGCGGGGCATGGAACAATTGATGAAAGGCTGCACCTCCTTCATCATCGCCCACCGCCTGTCGACCATCCGCCGGGCCGATCGCATCCTGGTCATCGAGGACGGGACGATCCAGGAGATGGGCTCGCATGCCGAACTGATCCGCCGGCGCGGCAAGTACTATGAGCTGTACACGCGGCAGTTCCGGGAAGAAATGGAGCGGGCCTACGATCCCTTCCAGGAAACCGCAGTAGCGGCGTTGCAGTAGGCGAGAAGCAGGATGCAAGGAGCAGTTCTAACCTTGCATCCTGCTTCCTGCCCCCCTGCTTCTTGTATCATTTCCATTCAAAGTGAAACCCCGAGACCAACCAAGCGTTCCCCTCCTTGTTCAGGACGATCTCGATGTCGGCCTCCTGTCCCCCGCCGAAGCTGCCCGTGCCGAGCAGTTGCGCCTGGTCGTTCCGGATGTTGCGCGAGGTAAAGGTCCACTTCACCGGGGCGGCATCGCTGTCCTCGATCAGCGCCCTCAGGTCATCGGCGTCGCCGATTTCGGCCTGCAAGTCTGTTGTGCACATGTCGTAGGCCGCACGATAGTTCCCGTCCCGCAGGGCGACCATAAAGGCCTCGCCGACGTCGGCGGCCGGCGCCGTGACCCGGAGGACGACCAAAAAGAGGATCAGGAAAAAGGCGACGCACAGCACGACGGCGCCGCCGGCGATGCCCAGGATCAGACCCAGTTTGCTCTTCTTCTTCGGCGCTTCATAGGCGGGTTGTGCCAGGTTCGGTTGCTCCATAGAGGCCTCCTTTTCATTGCCATAGAAGTCGATGCCGCTTCGTGACGGGTACATTATAGCAGAATAGGGAACAAAAATCAAGGAAGAATAGGAGCAAGGGCGTGTTTCAGTTGATGGGGCGGCCAACTGTCCGGCGGAAGGCCACCTCTCCATCCACAATCACCAGCTCGGCGACGGTGCGGTAGTCGAACGGGTGCCCGCTGAAGATCACCACGTCGGCGTCTTTGCCGGGCTCCAGGCTGCCCACCCGGTCGGCCACGCCGATGATCTGGGCGGCGTTGATGGTGATGGCCCGCAGGGCGTCTTCCTCCGGCATGCCCTCGCGCACCGCCAGGGCGGCGTTGATCGCCAGGTAGCGCGTCGCCGAGGACTCGTCGGTCTGGATGGCCACCAGCACGCCGGCCCGGGAGAGGATGCCGGGGTTGCGCGGGGTCATGCCGCGCAGCTCGTACTTGGTGCGCGAGAAGAGGATCGGCCCGACCACTGCGGGAATGCGCTTTTCGGCCAGGACGGCGGCGATCTTGTACCCCTCGGTGCAGTGCTCGATGGCGATGTCCAAATTGAACTCCTCGGCGATGCGGATGGCGGTGAAGATGTCGTCGGCGCGGTGGGCATGGATGCGCGCCTTGAGCTTCCGGCGCAGCACCGGCACCAGCGCCTCGCACTTGAGGTTGCGCTCCGGCATCTTGGGGGGCTCGCCCGAGGGCTGTCCCTCGGCGGCCCGGGCCGCGTAGGCGGCGCTGTCCTCCTCGTAGCGGCGCCATTTCTCCATATAGTTCTGTGTATCCACCAGGGCTTGGCGCAGGGCAGCGGCGTTGGCCATGCGCGTGGCCGGTGCCTTTTGCTGCTGTCCGTAGACCCGCCGCGGGTTCTCGCCCAGGGCCATCTTCATCCCCGCCGGGTTCAACAGCACCATCTGCTCCACGCCGGCCCGCGGCACCGTCTTCACACAGAGGCTCTGCCCACCGATGATGTTGCCGCTGCCCGGGCCGGTAAAGACACAGGTCACGCCGTCGGCGACGAGCTCCGGCCAGGCCATGTCCTCGGGGTGCAGGGCGTCGATCCCGCGCATCTGCGGCGTGATCGGATCGGTGCACTCGTTGCCGTCGGAATACTCCCAGCCGACGCCGTCGGGGAAAAGGCCGACGTGGCAGTGGGCGTCGATCAGCCCGGGCATCACCACCTTGCCGGCGGCGTCGATCACCTCGGCGCCGGGGGGGATGGGGAGGTCCGCCCCCACGGCGGCGATCTTTGGCCCTTCGATCAGCACGGTGCCGGGATCGAAGGTGCCTTGGGTGATGGTCAAGACTTTACCGTTGACGATGGCGATCATGGGAAGCCTCCATTTCAGCTCTCTGCTCTCTGCTCTCAATGCCCCCTTGCCACAAGCACCGTATGCACGTCCCGCGCCGCCGTGTGCCAATAGCGCAGCAACTGCGCCTCGCGGTCCAGTTCGTAGCGCCCGTCCGAAACCTCCACGGTGCAGCCGGAGGGGTAGTGCAGGCGCGGCAGATAGATCTCGGTGGGCTCCATCACCGCCGGGTCGTGGCGGAAGCAGAAGGCAAAGCGCCCGCTGCGGTAGTCGAAGGACATCCGCAGCGGCGTGCCGGCCGTCGCCCGGGCGTAGGGGCGCACGGCGGCCTCCAGCGCCCGGCCGCCGTCGTCGAGGCCGCCCGTCCCGCGCTGCTGGTCCCGGCTGAAGATGGAAAAATCCTCGCCGTTCCACTGGTCTCCGCGGGCGTTGGTGTTATCGGCCGTATAGTTCCACAGCGTCCCGCCGAGCAAATTGGCCTCCAGCGCGCGGAAGGTGCGGTCCAGGGCCCGGGCAACGCGCGAGAAATCGCCGCTGCGGAACGCTTCCCCGCCGTGCAGGTCGAACGGCACCCCGAACTCACCGATCAGGGTAGGAATACCGCCCATCTCCCGCTCCGAGACGGACCGGATCGCGGCCAACTGCTCGACAAAGGCCCACTCGACCCGCCGGCGCCCCCACACCAGTTTCATCGTGCCCGCGTCCACCCCCAGCCAGGGAATGTACTCTTTGAGCACCACGGTCAGGCCGTCGTACCAATGGGCGGCGTGCGCTACATCGGGGGCGTCTTCCGCCCCCCAGGTCAGGTGGGAGGCGGCCATCGGGAGGCCCTCGACAAAGATGAGGGCCCGGGGGTCGATCGACCGGACGGCCTGGGCAAAGCGCTTGGCAAAGGGGCGGAGGTAATCGCGGTGAAAGTTGGCGGGCCGGCCGGCCACGGAAGCAAAGTGGTGGGGGCGCAGGAGCCGGGGCCGGCCCCGGGCATCGAGGTCCCATACCCCGTTCTGCCTCCACAGGCAGAGGCCGTCGCGCCAGAGGTTCACCCGCCCCGCGTTCAGCAGCCGCGCGCCCGCCCGGCGGATGCCGGTCGGCCCGGGTTCGAAGCGCTCCACTTTCTGGGGGAAACCCGCCCCCAGGAGGATGGCCTGCCAGGCGGTCGGCGCATCGCCCTTGTAGGGCCGGCCGAGCCGGCGGCGCAGGTCCGGGCAGCCGATGAACCCCTCCGCGGGCTCGTTGAGCGTGTCGTAGCCGACGACGTGGGGCAGATCCCGGAGCCGCATGGCGACCTGCTGGATGGCGGCCAGGTAGTGGCGCTGCAGGTACTCCTGGACCGGCTCGCCGTCGACCAGGGCGTTGGGGGCAAAGTCGTTGCCGCCGAAAAAGAGGGTGAACATCGTGGCCGCCGCCAGCTTGCTTCCGTTGTTGGCCCAAACCATCTGGGGAAAGGGATCGCCGTGGGTGGCGTGGACGATGGCGGCGCCGGTCTCGGCGAAGCGCGTGATGTCCATCCCCACGGCCTCGAACGTCCAGCCGGGCGCGCCGTCGCCGCCGGAGAAGCGGCTCCAGACATCCTGGTGGGGGTCGATAAAGAGGGAGAGGCCGTGCTGGCCGGCCTTCTGCACCACCTGGTAGAGGTAGTCGAGGTACTCCTCGTCGTAGCGCCCCGGGCCGGCGTGCTCCAGCGCCTCCCAGGTGATGAGGAAGCGCAGGAAGGTGTAGCCCCAGGAGCGCAGCCGGGCGAAATGCTCGTCGGCCTCCTCCAGCGGAAAGGGCCGGCCGACGAAAGAGACGTTGCGGTGGTCGAAAAAGCCCTCGCGGACGTGGGTGGCGCCATTGGGGAAGGGCACCTTGGAGCTGCCCCCCAAGTTGACGCCGCGCAGCAGCAGGGTGCGGCCGTGCTCGTCTTGGAAACAGGGACCGGAGATGCGGATCAACGGCACCCCCTCGACGTGGCGAGATTGCGGATCGGCGAAGCCTTCTCGCCGATAGGACAACGGCCCTTGCGCATCCGCGCTCCTCGGCGTGGCGGAAAACAGCCGACCGGAGACGATTGTATCAGCAAGCGCAGAGGATGTCAAACGCCTCTTGCCGATAGCAGGCACACGGAGAGATACATGGCGCGGCAGACAAAAGGGGGGCCGAATTTGTGTAAAAGGGCACTCCTCTGCTATAATAGCCCCACCTGACGACAATCCAAGGAGGACCCATGCGCTTTCCACGCCGCAGTGGCATCGTGCTCCACCCCACCTCGCTGCCGGGGCGCTTCGGCATCGGCGACCTGGGCGACGAGGCCTACCGTTTCATCGACTTTCTGGCGGCGGCCGGCCAGGGCTACTGGCAGGTGCTGCCGATGAGCCCGACGGGCTACGGCGACTCGCCCTACCAGGGGCTCTCGGCCTTTGCCGGCAACCCCATACTGATCGGCCCGGAGCGGCTTGTGGCGGCCGGCCACCTGGCCCCCTCCGATATCGCCGAGGTTCCGCCCTTTCCCCAGGAGCGCGTCGACTTTGGCCGGGTCATCCCCTACAAGACGGAGCTGCTGGAGCGGGCCTTTGCCAACTTCCAGGCCGGCGCCGCGCCGGAGCAGCGCGCCGCCCTGGAGCGCTTCTGCCACGAGCAGGCGGCCTGGCTGGACGACTATGCCCTCTTTATGGCGCTGAAAAAGTTCCACGGGCTGCGCCCATGGACCGAGTGGGAGACCGACCTCAAGCGGCGCCAACCCGCGGCCCTGGCCCGCGCCCGGCAGGAACTGGCGGAGGAGATCGCCGGCCAAAAATACCGCCAGTGGTTGGTATTCGAGCAATGGTTGGCCCTCAAGCGCTATGCCAACGAACGCGGCGTGCGCATCATCGGCGACATTCCCATCTTTGTCTCCCTGGACAGCGCCGACGTGTGGGCGCATCCCCACCTCTTTCACCTGGACGAGGACCTCCGCCCCACCGTCGTGTCGGGCGTGCCGCCCGACTACTTCAGCGAGACCGGGCAACTGTGGGGGCACCCCCTCTATCGCTGGGACGTGCTGGCCGACGACGGCTACGCCTGGTGGATCGCCCGCTTCCGCATGGCTTTTACCCAGGCCGACGTTGTGCGCATCGACCACTTCCGTGGCTTTTACAACTACTGGGAGGTGCCGGCCGGCGAGGAGACGGCCGTCAAGGGACGCTGGCTCTACGGACCGGGGGCCGATCTCTTCCGCGCCGTCACCGCCGCCCTGGGCGAGGTGGCCATCATCGCCGAAGATCTAGGCGACTTTGACGACGCCTCGCGGGCCGGCCTGGACCGCCTCATGGCCGAGTTCGGCTACCCGGGGATGAAGATCCTGCAGTTCGCCTTCGCCACCGACGCTCACGACCGCTTCCTGCCCCACAACTTTACCCGCGATTGGGTGGTCTACACCGGCACCCACGACAACGATACGGCGCTGGGCTGGTATCAGGTCACCTCGACCGAGGCGGAACGGACCTATGCTCTTGAGTATATGAACAGCGACGCCGCCGACCTGGCCTGGGACCTGATCCGCCTGGGCTGGGCCTCGGTCGCCCATACGGCGATGACCACCGCCCAGGACATGCTTTCCCTGGGACACGAGGCCCGTATGAACACCCCCAGCACCTCCGGCCCGCCCAACTGGTGCTGGCGGCTCTTGCCCGGGGCGCTTACCCCGGACCTGGCCATACGGCTGAAGAAGCTGACCCGCATCTACGGACGGCTGCCGGAACAGGAGTGAGGTTCAATCGCTATGGCGCACGATACCCCCCTTTCCTACCGCAACTTGGTGCTCTACGAGGTCTATGTCCGCAACCACGGCCCCTCCGGCACCTTTGCCGACGTCGAGGCCGACCTGCCGCGCATCGCGGCGCTGGGCGTGGACATCGTCTGGTTCATGCCGATCCACCCCATCGGCCAGGTGAAGAAAAAGGGCGCGCTGGGCTGCCCCTATTCCATCGCCGACTACCGCGGCATCAACCCGGAATACGGCACGCGGGCCGACTTCGCCCGCCTCGTCGAACGCGCCCACGCCCTGGGCCTAAAGGTAATGATCGACGTGGTCTATAACCACACCGCCCACGACTCGCGGCTGGTGGGCGAACATCCGGAGTGGTTTCACCAGGACGAGCACGGCGCGCCGGTCACCACGGTGCCCGATTGGAGCGACGTCATCGACTTGAAACACCCCCACCCCGAGCTCACCGCCTACCTGGTCGAAACCTTGCAGCAGTGGGCCTCGCTGGGCGTGGACGGGTTCCGCTGCGACGTCGCCTCGCTCCTGCCGGAAGCCTTCTGGCTGGCGGCGCGCCGGGGAGTGGCCCAGGTCAAGCCGGGGGTTATCTGGCTGGCCGAATCGGTGCATGCCTCTTTTGTAGATGAACGACGCCGCAAAGGTTTGCCCACCCTTTCCGACGGCGAACTCTACCGCGCCTTCGACCTGACCTACGACTATGACATCTGGCCGCTCTGGCAGGCGGCCGTGCTGGGCAAGGTGTCGGCGGCGCGTTATGTGGAGATGCTGCGCTTCCAAGACTGCATCTACCCTGGGAATTATGTCAAAATGCGCTGCGTAGAAAACCACGATCAACCGCGCATCATGCGCCTGGCCCGCAGCCGCGAGCAGGCCCTGGCCTGGACGGCCTTCCAAGCCTTGAACCGCGGCGCCTTTCTGATCTACGCCGGCCAGGAATCGGCCGCCCGCCACAGGCCCTCGCTCTTCGACCGGGATCCGATCGCTTGGGGCGACTATGAACTGGCGCCTTGGCTGACCATTCTGGCCGGACTGAAAAAAGACCCGGCCCAGGTCAACGGGCAGTTCGTCCTGCTGGCGGCCGAGCCGGCCATCCAGGCGGCGTGGGTCTATCCGGGGGCCGGGCTCTACGGCATCTCGAACGTCTCGTCCGCTTCCGGGAGCGTGGAGGTGCAACTGCCCGACGGCACCTATACCGATCTGCTCGGGGGGGCGACGGTGCGCGTGCGGGGCGGGCGCACAAAGTTACCCGCCTCGGCGCTGATCGTGCGCTATACCCAGGACGTGCCCCTGCGGATGTTTTCCGGCGAGCTGCTGGACATGCGCCTGGAGCCGGAGGCGGAATAGGGCCTCCGGGCCTTGGCCAGAACCCGCCTCATAATTACCAAAGGCACGAAGGCACAAAGAATGGCACGCCAGACTCCGACGGCGGACAAGGCGCAGGCGCGCCGGCAAGATCCCGGCCGGCCGCTGCAGACGCTCGTCTTCCTGGCGGCCACCGCGATCCTGGCCCTCGCCCTGTACACCGCTTTCCAATCGGAAAACCGCCGGCGGGCGCCCACGCCGCCACCGCCGACGGCCGGCCCTTCCCCCACCCGCCGCCCGACGCGCCCACCCGCGCCTACGGTAGCGCTTCCGGACCTCACCGTTCCCAGCCGGACGCCGGACTGGACCTCCTACACCGACGGCAACGACATCCTGGCCATGGCCTTCGACCGGCAGGGGAACTTGTGGACGGGTGGGCCTGGCGGGGTCGTGCGCTGGAACCTGCCGGACGGAAGCTATACCTCCTACACGGCCGACGACGGGCTGCTCGGCACCTATGTGCGCGCCGTGGCCGTGGCTCCCGACGGCGCGCTGTGGTTCGGCACGCTGCGCGGCGTTTCCCGCTTCGACGGCGCCTCCTGGCGCGGCTACACCGCCGCCGACGGCCTGGGCGACGGCAACGTGACGGCCATCGTCGTCGCCCCCGACGGGGCGGTGTGGCTGGGGACGGTCTTTGGGGGGGCCTGGCGCTTCGACGGACGGAGTTGGCAAGGCTACACCACCCGCGACGGGCTGGCCCACAACAGGGTGCGCGGCGTGGCCGTGGCGCCGAACGGAACGCTGTGGTTCGCCACGCGGGCCGGGGTATCCGCCTTCGACGGAAACGGCTGGACGACCTACACTGCCAACAACGGCCTGTCCGACAACAACGCCCTGGCGGTGGCGGCCGGCCCCGACGGAGTGATCTGGGTGGGAACCGCCTACGGGGCCTCCGCCTTCGACGGCCAGACCTGGACCACCTACACGACGCGCGACGGCCTGCCCGACGACTATGTTCAGGCCGTTTCCGCCGCGGCCGACGGCACGGTTTGGTTTGCCACGCGCCACGGGGCGGCCCGTTTCCAGGAGGGGGAGTGGACGACCTATACCTCGCGCAACGGGTTGGTCGATGACGACGTCCGCGCCGTCGCCGTGGACCCGGACGGCCGGCCCTGGTTCGGGACATCCGGACACGGGCTGGCGCGCCTGGAAGGGCAGCACTGGAGCGCCTACACGACCAATGACGGACCGGCCCGCAACTGGGTGCAAGCCTGCGCCGTGGACCAGGGCGGTACGCTGTGGTTCGGCACCCACGGCGGCGTCTCGCGTTTCGACGGGCAACGCTGGACGCACCTCACGACCGCCGACGGGTTGGTGAACAACTGGGTGCAGGCCATCGCCGCCGCGCCGGACGGAAGCTTGTGGTTCGGCACCTTTGCCGGCATCTCGCACTTCGATGGGCAATCCTGGACGAGCTACACAAGGACGGCCGGCCTGCCGGACACCAACATCGCTGCCGTCGTCCTGGCCGCCGACGGCACGTTGTGGGCCGGCACGCGCGCCGGGCTGCTGGCCCATTTCGACGGCCGGGGCTGGAAGGTCTACACCGGCGCGGCCGGCCTGGCCTACAGCAACATCCAGTCCTTGGCCATGTCCGCCGACGGCGCGCTCTGGATGGCCACGGCACGCGGCGCCGCCCGTTTCGACGGCCGGTACTGGACCGCCTACACCACGGCCGAGGGCCTGGCCCGCAACACGGCTACGGCGGTGGCCGTGGGGGCAGACGGCGCCCTCTGGTTCGGCACCCCCATCGGCCTTGCGCGCTTCGACGGAACGACCTGGACCCCCTACACCTCCGGCGACGGGCTGGCCGGCAACCAGGTGCGCGCGCTCGCCGTAGCCCCGGATGGCGCACTGTGGGTCGGCACCTACGGCGGCCTCTCCCGGTTCGACGGCCGCGACTGGAGCTCCTACACGACGGCCGACGGGCTGGCGGACAACGACGTGCTGTGCGTCGTCGTGGCCGCCGACGGGACGGTGTGGGCCGGGACACGGCAGGGGGGGGTCTCCCGCTACACGGGCCGAGCGGTCCCTTGAGTTCTTCGTTCGTCCTCTTGACAAACCAACTCCTTTGTGTTATAATACCCACGGTTTGCGAACGCTACCGCCCTTTTGGAGCGTACCGTGAGCAGCAACACTTCGGCCGATGTCAGCCTAATGCGGGAATTCAACGAGAGCCTGGTGCTCAACCTCATCCGCCAGGCCGGGCGCATTTCGCGGGCCGACATTGCCAAGCGCACCCACCTCAGCCGTTCCACCGTTTCCAGCATCATCGCCGACCTGATCGCGGCCAATTTGGTCCGCGAGGTGGGGGCCGGCCGGTCGCAGGGCGGCCGGCGGCCCATCCTGCTGGAGTTCAACGGGCAGGCCGGCTACGTCGTCGGGGTAGACGTGGGCGCCACCCACCTCATGGTACTGCTGACCGACCTGCAGGCCCGGCCGGTGGTCCGCCTGGAAGAGCCGTTCGACATCGAAGAGGGCCCCGAGGTGGGGCTGGATCGCGTCGTCCGCCTGATCGAGCAGGCCCTGCACAAGGCCGGGCTGAGCATGGAGCATGTGGTCGGCGTGGGCATCGGCGTGCCCGGGCCGCTGGACTATGCCACCGGCAAGACGATCTTTCCGCCCATTATGCCCGGCTGGCACGACATCCCGCTGCGCGACCGGCTGCGCGAACGGCTGGGCAAGCCGGTGCACCTGGACAACGACGCCAACCTGGGCGCGGTGGGCGAATACTGGTGGGGCGCGGGGCGCGGAGCGCGCAACGTGGCCTTCGTCAAGGTGGGGACCGGGGTGGGCTGCGGCCTGATCCTGGATGGGCGCATCTACCGCGGCGAGATCGGCAGCGCCGGGGAGATCGGCCACGCCGTCATCGACGAGGACGGTCCGCCGTGCCGCTGCGGCAGTTCCGGCTGCCTGGAAGCGATGGCCGCGGCCCCCGCCATCGTGCAGGCCTTTCGCGAGCTGACCGGACGGCCCAAAGAGGGGGGCAAGGTGACGATCCTCGATCTCATCGCGGCGGCGCAGAACGGCGACACCGCCGCCCGCCGCATTCTGGCCCAGGCCGGCCGGCGAATCGGCACCGCCCTCACCAGCCTGGTCAACCTGCTCAACCCGGGCATCATCGTCATCGGCGGCGGCGTGGCCCGCGCCGGTTCCTTCTTCCTGGAACCGCTGCGCGAAACGGTGCGCCGCTGCGCGTTGCCCGTGGCCGCCTCCAGCATGCGCGTTGTGGAAAGCAACCTGGGAGCAGAGGCCGTGGCTCTCGGCGCAGTGGCCACGGTGCTGCAAGAATTCTTCAGTGGGCCCGACATGGCCGTTTCCTGTCACCCTTATACCGTCTGGCCGGAAGAAGCGGCCATGGCCGTGGCATAGGACCGGCCCCGGATATGCGGCCCGGGGCCCGATAGCGCAACGAAAGGAGGGCGAACGGAAGAAAGAATGATCCGCTGCGGCTTATGGGGAAACCATCCCCATCCAACGAGAACGGTCACTTCAAAAACTCTGAGAGGAGGATCCAAATGAAGAAGCACTTGCTTTTGGCCATGATCTCTCTGACCCTGTTCACCGTGCTGGCCGCCTGCGGCCCCACCGCCACCCCCAAGCCGGCCGAGCCGACCAAGATCACCGAGCCTGTCAAGATCGTCCTGTGGACCAAGGAAGGCGAAGTCGACGGCGGGCTGCAGTACGTCCAGTCCCTCTGCGCGGCCTACACCGCGCTGTACCCGAACGTGACCTTCGAGGTCGTCAACAAGGACGTCGAGGCGCTGCGCGAGGACTTCCAGAACGCCTCCCTGGCCGGCGCCCCGCCCGACCTGCTGTGGACGGTCAACGACCACGCCGGACCCTTCACCACCGCCGACCTGATCATACCCGTGGACGGGATTGTAGATCTGTCCAAGTACGTCGAATCGGTCAAGATGCAGGGCAAGACCTGGGCCGTCCCCATCTCCAGCGGCAACCACCTGATGCTGCTCTACAACAAGGACCTCATCGCCACCCCGCCGGCCGACACCGACGCCCTGCTGGCCCTGGCCGGCAAGATGCCCGCCGGCGTCTACCCGCTGGTCTACAACCAGACCGAGCCCTTCTGGTTGGTCCCCTGGCTGGGCGGCTTCGGCGGCAAGGTCTTTGCCGATGACGGCACCACTCCGACCCTGAACACCCCCGAGATGGTCGCCACCTTGCAGTTCCTGGCCGACCTGAAGGCCAAGGGCATCGTCCCGCCCGAGTCCGACTACAACGGGGCCGACTCCCTGTTCAAGGAAGGCAAGGCCGCCATGATCATCAACGGCGACTGGTCGCTGGGCGGCTACAAGGAAGCCATGGGCGAGAAGCTCGGCGTGGCCCGCATCCCGATGGTCAAGTCCACCGGCAAGTGGCCCGCCCCCTACACCAGCGGCACCTACTTCATGATCCCCAAGGGCATCCCCGAGACGCACCTGGCGGTGGTGAAGGACTTTATCGTCTTTGCCACCAACAAGGACAACCAGGTGGAGATGATCAAGAAGCTGAGCCGCCTGCCCGGGCTGAAGGAAGTCGCCAGCGATCCGTCGATCACCAGCGACCCGATCCTCAAGGGCAGCGCCGATCAGATGGTCGTCGGTACGCCGATGCCGTCCGTGCTCGAGATGCGCTGCAACTGGGACTCGATGAAGCCCGAGATGCTGGCAGTCCTGTCCGGCAGCACGACCCCGGCGGCCGCCGCCGAGTCGATGCAGAAATCGGCCGAAGACTGCATCGCCAAGCAAAAGTAACTCGGATTTCTGCCACGGATACACGGACGAAGTTGTCCGTGTATCCGTGGCAAGTCCACAAGCCCCATCCCGGCAAGTTTGTCCAATCGGCGTCAGAGAGGAGAATCCTGTGCGGCCCTTGCGGTGAGCATCGTAGAACCCCTGGGCCCTTGTAGTTCAAAGGGAAAATAGGATGGACGCAGAGAAAGCCAAGCCTCGAGTCAACCTCGCGTTGATCCTGGCCATCGCCGGCACCGTGGTCGCCTTGGCGGCCGGCGCGGTGCTCTTCCTCGCGCCGCGATCGGCCGGGGTCAATATCACCCTGATCATCCTGGCCCTGCTGTCCGGGGGGGCCGCCTTCGCGGGCAGCCACCTGTCGGCCAGGGCCAAGGGGGAAATCCTCCCGGGGCAGGCCGGACGCCAAGCGGCAGAGATCGGCGGGACGCTCGGCTGGGTGGGCGTCGCCGCGGCCGGCTGGGTGTTGCTCTACCTGCTGGCGCTCCTGGCTCCCCAGACGGAGATCCAGACCTTGCTCGGACTGGGAGAGGTCTTCCAAACGCTTCTGATCATCGTGCTCGTCGCGGTGGTCATCTCCGCCTACACCTACTTGCTGCTGGGCCTGGTGCTGAGCGGCCCCCGCTGGACGCTCCTGCTCGCCATCCTGCACCTGGTCAGCGGAGCGCTGGGCCTGGTCGCCGGCGTGCTCGCCCTGGTCCGTCTCCTGGGGTGGGTGCTGGCGCCGCTCCGGCTCGACGTCGCTTCCCTGGAGGAACAAGCGACGGGCTGGGGCATCGTCGCCCTGGTCTATGGGCTGGCCCATGCCGCGATCGGCCTGCTCTTGCTCCTGCGCCGGGGAGGGCCGGCCCCCTGGGTGCGGACCGTCTCGGCCCTCCTCAACACGGCGGCGGTCGGCTACTCGCTCTACCTGGCCGGAACGGCCCTCTCTCAGAAGGCCTGGGCCATCTTCGCCCTGGCCCTTCTTTCCGTCCTCCTGGGCGGCCTGGCCATTTCGATCGGCCTCCCACCGAGCAAGACGCGCTACGCCCTGCCCTTTGTGCTCCTGTCGCCGGCCATCGTCGGCCTCTGTCTGCTCGTCGTCTACCCGATGGGCTACGAGATCCGGCTGGCATTCTCCAACATGAGCCTGCGCTATTTCAAGAACCCCAACTACAGCTTGGAGCAAGGATGGACCAACCTCAAGCAGATCTTTACCATGCCGGTGTTGAAAAGGGCCTATTTCTTCCCGGTCTTTCTGCGCACCATCCTGTGGACCGGCATCCAGGTGCCCGTGCATGTCTTTGGCGGACTGGTCCTGGCCCTGCTGCTGAACCGGCCGATGAAGATGCGCGGCCTGTACCGCGCCCTGTTGGTGATCCCCTGGGCGCTGCCGCCCATCGTGGCCGTCCTGGCCTGGCGCGGCGAGTTCCACTACGAGTACGGCTTTATCAACATCATGCTGCAGAAAATCGGACTGGCTGCCGTACAGTGGAAGAGCGACCCCACGGCCAACTTTATCGCCATGAACATCGTCAACATCTGGCTGGGCATCCCCTTCATGATGGTGATCCTGTTGGGAGGTCTGCAGAGTATCCCGGCCGAGCTGTACGAGGCCGCCGAGATCGACGGGGCCACCTGGTGGCAGCAGTTCCGCAGGATCACCTGGCCGCTCCTACAGCCGGTGCTGACCCCGGCCATCGTCCTGGGGGTGATCTGGACGTTCAACAACTTTAACGTGCCCTTTTTCATCAACGAAAACGAGTTGGAGACGTCCGACATCCTGGTGACGGCCCTCTTCCGCGCCGCCTTCCAATACAACCAGTACGGCTTTGCCGCCGCCTTTGCCTTGGTGATCTTTGTCATCTTGCTTGGCTTCTCCGTGTTCTACATCTACTCCACCGGCGCGCTGCGCGGGGTGACGGAATCCGCCCCCACGCCTCGCCGACGGTTCCGGCTCTCGCTGCGCCGTGGCGATGAGAAAGGGGGGTCTCCGAAATGAAAAGCGGTCGATGGCGTGGCTTCTTCACACGCTCGCGGGGCGACAGCCCCTTTGCGCGGATACTGATCCACCTGGCGTTGATCATCGCCTGCATCATCACCGTGTACCCGGCCCTGCGCGTCGTTTCCGTCTCGCTGCGCCCGGGCAACCGGCTGCTTTCGACCGACCTGTCGATCATCCCGCCGGACGCGACGCTGTCCAGCTACCAGGCCGTACTGACCGGGATGTTTCCCTCCTGGCTATGGAACAGCCTGATCATCACCGTCAGCACCGCCCTCTTCGGGGTCATCCTGGCCAGCACTTCGGCCTATGCCTTTTCGCGCTGGAAGTTTCCCGGCCGCGGGCCGGGGCTGGTGTTCCTATTGGCCACCCAGATGATCCCGGCCGCCATGCTGACGGTGCCGATCTATATCCTGGCCGTCCGGCTGGGGCTGTTCAACTCCTACCGCGGGTTGCTGCTGGCCTATTCCGTGGGCTCCATCCCCTTTAGCATCTGGATCCTGAAGGGCTACTACGACACCATCCCGGTGGACCTCGAAGAGGCGGCGATGATCGACGGAGCGTCGCGAATCAAATCGTTTGTCAGCGTGATCCTGCCGCTTTCGACGCCGGCGCTGGCCATCGTCTTTCTCTTCAACTTTATGACCGCCTGGAACGACTTTTTGCTGGCCCGCATCATGCTGCAAAAAGAGCAGCTCTTGACCTGGACCCTCGGTCTGGTGCGCATGCAGGGGCAGTTCCAGACCCAATGGGGGCAGTTCGCTGCCGCCTCGATCCTGGTTTCGATCCCGGTGATGGCACTCTTCCTGTACTCGTCCAAGTGGCTGATCTCCGGATTGACGTTGGGATCGGTCAAGGGGTAGAAAGCGTCGGAACACATCGATCTGCATAGATCCCTAAAGCCGGGGCACACGGATTTCGGCTTCAAGGCAGTATAGCGAGCTATGCAGGGGTCAGTAGTAGGACCGTTCGAACGTCCAAGGAGGACCTAGATGGCAAGTGTCACCTACGAGCACGTTTACAAGTATTACCCCGGCACCACCAGCCCGGCGATTACCGACCTGAGCCTGTTCATAGAAGACAAGGAGTTCCTCGTCTTGGTCGGCCCTTCCGGCTGCGGAAAGAGCACCGCCCTGCGCATGCTGGCCGGCCTGGAAGAGATCTCCCGGGGCACCATCAAGATCGGCGATCGGGTGGTCAACGACATCGCCCCCAAAGACCGCGACATCGCCATGGTGTTCCAGTCCTACGCCCTCTACCCGCACATGTCGGTGTACGACAACATGGCCTTTGCCCTGCGCATGCGTGGCACGCCCAAGGCGGAGATCGATCGGCGGGTCAAGGAGGCCGCGGCCATCCTGGGCATCGAGCAGTTCCTGGACCGCAAGCCGCGGGCCCTCTCCGGCGGCCAGCGCCAGCGCGTCGCCCTGGGCCGGGCCATCGTCCGCGAGCCCAAGGTATTCCTGATGGACGAGCCCCTCTCCAACCTGGACGCCAAGCTGCGCGTGGCCACGCGGGCCGAGCTGATCAAGCTGCACCAGCGCCTGCAGACCACCTTTGTCTACGTGACGCACGACCAGGTGGAGGCCATGACCATGGGCACGCGCATCGCCGTGCTCAAGGACGGCCTGCTGCAGCAGTTGGACACGCCCTACAACCTCTATCACACCCCGGGGAACAAGTTCGTGGCCGGGTTCATCGGCAGCCCGGCGATGAACTTTTTCAATGCCCGGCTCGTCTCCGATGGCCAGACGCTGTATGTGGACACCGAGGCCTTCCGCGTGCCCGTGCCGGCCGCCCAGGCCAGCGCCCTGCGCGAAAAAGGCGCTCCCGCGGACATCATCTTTGGCCTGCGGCCCGAGGACATCCACGATGCCGCCTTCCTGCCCAAGGGGGTGGCGCCGGACGCCGAGCTGAAAGTGCAGGTGGATGTCGTCGAGCGCCTGGGGGCGGAGATCTTTGTCTATATGATGGTCGGCCCCCAGAACTTTTTGGCCCGCGTGGACAACCGCACCCAGGTGCGGTCGGGAGACAGCATGCGGGCCGTCTTTAACATGGAGCATATGCATATCTTTGACCGCAACACGGAGAACGCTTACCTCTAGACCCGCGACCGCTAGGCAGAACGGCGACCAGGCCTAGGCGGGGCGGCTTGCGCGTCGCCCCGGACAGGCCTGGTCGCCTCATGGCAGGCACACCACTATGGACGATCAAGACCGCGGCGCCACAACCTCCAGGATGCCGGACCCGCCCATCCGGCCCGACGACCTGTTGCGCCACATCCTCGAGTCCCTGCCGTATCCCTTCCTGGTGATCCGGGCCGACAACTATGCCGTCCTGGCGGCCAACCGCGCCGCCCAGTGGTCCCCGGAAAAAGCGCCCCGCACCTGCTATGCCCTGTCCCATGGCCGGGACACGCCATGCCCGGCGCCCGAGGAGCAGTGCCCCCTGGAGATGGTCAAGCAGACCGGGCAACCGGCCCACGTCGAGCATACCCACCGTGACGCCGACGGGAACACCCGCGTGGTGGAGGTATACGCCTACCCCGTGCTGGACGACCAGGGCAACGTCATCGAGATTATCGAGTATTGCATCGACGTCACCGAGCGCCGGCAGGCCCAAGATGCGCTGCGCCAACTCTCCCAGGCCGTCGAGCAGAGCCCGAGCACCGTGGCCATCACCGACCTGGCGGGCAATATCGAATATGTCAACTCCAAGTTCACCGAGCTGACGGGCTACACCGCAGACGAGGTCCTGGGCCGGAACGTGCATCTCCTCAGCGCCGGCCTGCTGCCCGCAGAGGTCTACGCGGCGCTGTGGCGAACGCTCCGGGAGGGCAATGAATGGCGGGGGGAGTTCCACAACCGCCGCCGGGACGGGACAATCTACTGGGAGCAAGCCTCCATCTCGGCGATCCGCGACGCCAGCGGGAGGCCCACCCATTATGTCAAAGTTGCGGAGGACATCACGGCCCGGCGGGAGGCCGAGGAGGCGCTGCAGCAGCGCACGATCGAACTGCAGGCCCGCAACGAGGAGCTGGACGCCTTTGCCCACACGGTGGCCCATGATCTGAAGAACCCCCTGGCCGCGGTGAGCGGGTATGCCGAGCTCTTGGAGGGGTACGCCGCGGAGCTCTCCGCGGGGCAGCGCCAGGAGTACCTGCAGGCCATCTCCCAGAACGTGCGCAAGATCAACAACATCATCAAGGAGCTGCTGCTGTTGGCCAGCGTCCGCCGGGAGGATGTGGAGCTGTTGTTGCTGGACATGGCATGGATCGTCGGCGAGGCGCGCGGGCGGCTGCGCGACATGCTGGCCGAGCACCAGGCCGAGCTGATCGTCCCGGAGGAATGGCCCCAGGCCCTGGGATACGGCCCCTGGATCGAGGAGGTCTGGGTCAACTACCTCAGCAACGCCATCAAGTACGGCGGCCGGCCGCCGCGGATCGACCTGGGGGCCGATCGGCAGCCCGACGGGATGATCCGCTTCTGGGTCCACGACAACGGGGCCGGCATCCCCGCGGAAGACCAACCCCGCCTTTTTGCCCCTTTCACCCGGCTGGACCGCATCCGCGTCGAGGGCCAGGGGTTGGGCCTGTCCATCGTGCAGAGCATCGTCGAGAAACTGGGGGGGCAGGTGGGGGTGAAGAGCACTCCGGGGGAAGGCAGCACCTTCTACTTCACCCTGCCGGCAGCAGAAGCGTCACAGGACCAGTAGCGCAAGCGCCCCTCCCTGCTCCAAAGAGCGGGGATGTACTTGTCTTTTCCCCGGACCCATGCTATAATCCGAACCAGAGATCCAGGGACTGCACTCGACAGCGGAGCCGGGCGGGACGGCGATATCGCGGCCGTTTGCCACGTCCAAGGGGGCAGCGTCGTCGTGAAGCAGTTTCCCAAACCCAGTGTCCTCCCGCCTCGACATGCTTGTTGGTGCGGACGATGTGCGCATTAGGACGGCAGGAATCCGCGCAATGGATCCGTGGCATCTTTGAGGGCGAACTCAATGCCACCGGCAACATTGTCGTTGACAGCGAAGCGCTGATGAGCGCGCGGATCACCGCCAAGAGCGTCATCGTCTATGGCGCCGTCATCGGCAGCATCTGCGCCAAGCATGTCGAAGTGGGGGCCAACGGCCGGGTCTGGGGCTATATCCGCTCACAGAGCCTGCGCGTCGAACCCGGCGGCTTTGTGCGCGGCAACATCCTGACCGACGTGCCCGCCACCGCCGGGCGCAAGCTCAATCCCCTCCGCCTGCGCAGCGAGCATCCTACTATAGAGGAACTGGACCAACTGCTTTCCGGCATGGGCATCACCCCGGGCGAGGCCGACGGCCTTGTCGCCCAGCAGCTCACCCCACAGGCCCTGGCGGCGCGACAGACGTTCGTCCGCATCGTCGAGGCGGAGAACCAGGCCATACTGCAGGCCCGGGCCGCGGCAACGCAGGCCCAGGCCGCCGCAGACAGGGCCATGGCCGAGTGCGACCAGCTCCAGGCCGAGATCGAGCAACTGCGCGCCCAAAACGCCCAGGACCAACTGGCGTCGCAGGATCAACTGGCACGGGCGCGCGCCGAGCATGCCGCGGCCCTTCAACAGGTGCAGGGCAAGCTGGACGCGCGCACCGCCGAGCTGACGGCCGCCCAGGCGCAGATCGATCAACTGGCCAGCGATCTGCAGACGGCCCAGCAGCGGATAGCCGACCTGGTCGCCAACCAGAGCGAGGCCGCGGTGACCGCCGAACGGCTCAGCGCCGAGCGGGCCCAACTGCTGGCTAAAATAGAACTGTTGCGGGAAGAGGGGACCGCGGCGCAGCAAGCCGCCCAGGCCCGCCAGGAGGAACTGACGGCGGAGCTCGAGCGCGTCCGGGCGCAGATCGCCCAAATGTCCGCCGACCTGCAAAAAGAGCAGCAGCATGTCGCCGAGCTGACCGCCGACCGGGAGGCGGCCGTGGCCGCCGCCGCGCAGGCCGCCGCCGCGCAAGCCGCCGCCGAAAGAGAGCAACTGCAGGCCCGCATCGCGGAGCTGCAAGCCGACCTGGACGCCGCGCGGTCCGCGGCCCAGGCCGAGGGCGGCCGGCTCGCCGCCGAGCTCGACGCCGCCCAGGCGGCCATTGCCCAGTTGACGGCCGACCTGGACGACAGCCGCGCGCGCCTCTCCGAGCTCACCGCCGGCCGGGAGGCAAGCGAGGCCGAAAGAGAGCAACTCCAGGCCCGCATCGCGGAACTGCAAGCCGACCTGGACGCCGCGCGGTCCGCGGCCCAGGCCGAGGGCGGCCGGCTCGCCGCCGAACTCGAGACCGCCCAGGCGGCCATTGCCCAGTTGACGGCCGACCTGGACGACAGCCTCACCCGCGTCTCCGAACTCACCGCCGCCCAGGAGTCGGCCGCGGCCGCCGCCAAACAACTCGCCGCCGAGAGGGACCAACTCCTGGCCAATATGGCGCTGCTGCAGGACAAAGGGGCCACGGCAGAGCAGGAGGCCCAGGCGACGACCGGCCAACTTATGGCCGAACTGTCCGCCGCGCGGGACCAGGTGGGGCGACTCACCACGGAACTCGCCTCCGCCCACCGCCAGATTGCCGACCTGAGCACCCAGCAGACCAAGGCCGCGGCCACAACCGAGAACCTGGTGGGCGAACGAAACCTGCTGCTGGTGGAGGCCGAGCGCCTCCGGTCGGAGCAGGCGGCCGCCCAGCAAGAGAACCAGGCCGCCGTCGAGCGCCTGGTGACAGAACTCCAGGGTGCCCGGGACCGGGAAGCGGAGCTTGCCGCCGACTTGCAGGCCGCACGGGAACAGATCGCGAACCTGGCCGCGGCCAAGGACCAAGCCGCGGCGGCCGCCGAGCAATGGGCGGACGAACGCGGCCGGATGGCCGCCCAGGTCGAGCAGCTCCGCTCCGAGCGGGACGCGGCCCTGCGGGAAGCGCAGTCTGCCGCCGAGCGCTCATCCGCCGAACTCCAGGCCGCCCGTTTCCAGATCGCCCAGCTAACCAACGACCTCCAGGCCGCGCGCCAGCGAGCCGCCGACCAGGCTTCCGGACAAACCAGGGCCGCGGCCGGCGCCGAGCAGTTCGCCGCCGAGCGCAGCCAACTGCTGGCCAAGATCGAACAGCTGCGCCTACAGCAGGCCACCTCCCAGGCCGAGGCCCAGGCCACCATCGGCCGGCTCGCCGCGGAGCTGGGGGCCGTCCGGACACAGCATGCCCAGGCGACCGCCGACCTGCAGTCCCTCCGCCAGCAGGCCGCCAAGTTGGCTTCCAGCCAGAGCTTGGCGGCCGCCGCTGCCGAGCACCTGGCCGCGGAGCGCAGCCAACTGCTGGCCGAGGTCGAGCGCCTCCGCCAGGAGCAGGAACCAGCCCAAGCCGCCCTGGGGCGGCTCTCGTCAGAGCTCGACAGCGCGCGGGCCCAGATTGCCCAGTTGACCGCGGAGCTGCGCGCCAGCCGCCTGCTCACGGAGCAGCGCGCCGCGAGCCGCCGTGAAGCCCCCGAGGACCAGGCTGCAGGCGAGGGACAGAAAGTCTATTGCCTCAACTGCCATACCTATCGCTCCCTCGTGGGCAAGCACGAGTTCACCATGCCCGACGGCCATCGTGCGGTCAAGGGAAGATGCGCTGTATGCAACGCGGCGCTCTTCAGCCTTCTTCCCGTAGAGCCGAAATGACAAGGGGAAACCCGATGAAGATGCGGTTTGGCCACTTGCTGCTCACCGGACTGTGCTTGTTCCTCCTCATGCCCGGCGCGACCGGCGCGGCCGGCAAGCTTACCGGGACCAATCGCGCCGCGGATGGGGGACGGCTGGAGTATCCCGACCCCGGCGTCGAGATCAAGGAACCCCTGCACCTGCCTCCGGCGCAGGACCGCGAGATATCGATCGCCATGGGAGCGACCGACCTCTACCGCCCATCCGTCGCCGCCGACGGGATGATCGTGTGGTACAGCCGCGGCACCGCCGGGATGGGCGTCTTTGGGCTACGGCTGGGCGCAGACGGGGTTACGCCTGGCAAGATACAAGTGATCGCCGACGGCCCAGGAGATCAGACCCTGCCCTTTGTCGCCGCCGACCCCGAGCATGGCGGGTACCTGGTCGTTTGGCAAAACCAGGGAGACACGACCGCCGACATCTATGCCTGCTACCTGGATGCCAAGGGGCAGCCCCTGGGCGCGGCCTTTGCCCTGGCCGCCGCCGCCGGGGAGCAGCTGCGGCCCACTGCCGCCTATGTGGCCGCGGCCGACGGCTATCTCGTCGTCTGGCAGGATGGGCGCGCCGCGGGCGAACCCGATATCTACGCCCGGCTCGTGCCGACATACGGCGCGAGTTCGCTGGGCGGCGGAAAACAGCCCCTGGGGAAGGAGTTTGCCGTCAGCACGGCTTCGGGAGGGCAGTTCATCCCCACGGCGGCATGCGAGACCGCCCGGCCGCAATGCCTGGTAGCGTGGCAGGACAATCGCAAGGCGGCCGTGTTCTTTACCGACGTGGTAGGGCGGATCGTCGATGCTGCCGCCGGCAACACCGTGGGCGACGAGATTGCCGTGGCCGTGGCCTCGGATTACCAATACTCGCCCGTGGTCGCGTTCAACCCAATCAGCCAGGAGTACCTGGTCGTGTGGGACGACGACATCAGCGCCCGCCGCATCTCCCCGGCCGGCCAGCCCCTGGGCGGCAAAATCTATATTTCATTGGAGAGCCCCGCGCAGTACAAACCGGTGGTCGCGGTTGCCCCGGACGGCACCTACCTGATCGTCTGGGAGGACCTGCGCAACCTGGAGAAGCGCGGCGCGGACATTTACGGCCAATGGCTCTCGTCCAGCGGACGCCCCCTGGGCACAAACCTGGCCCTGGTCGCGGAGCGCCACAACCAGTACTCGCCGGCTATCGTCGCCGGCCAGGGAAGCGAATCGGCCCGCTTCCTGATCGTCTGGGAAGACGACCGCGCCTCCGGCGCCACCCTGTCCCTCTATGGGCTGTGGGTATCGCGCAGCGCAGGGAGCAACTAACCCGATGATGCTCCGTCAATGGCGTCCCCTGGTCATCGTGATCGTCTGGTTGCTCCTGCTCGTCCTGGCGATCTTTTTCTCGCCCCGCCCTCAACTGCCCGCATGGTCCGCCGGGGCCGCCGAGAACAACCTGCTGCGCACCTTGGGCCCGGCGGCGGAGCCCACGCTGCTCGTCTTTCACCGCCCCGATGGGCTCACCCCGGACGACCAAGCCGAGATCGCCAAGATCGCCGCCGACCCCGCCGCTGCCGACCGGTCGATCGAGTCTTCCGTCTCGCGCTCCGGGGCAACGGCGGTCCTCGCCGCCATGGTGCCGGAAGGAGAGATTCCCCTGCTGCGCGCCCGGCTGCAGGGGGGACCGCCCGGACTGGAGAGCCACGTGACCGGGGCGGCGGCCCTGGCCCAAGACTCGGTCGACGCTTGGCAGCAGAGCCGGCCGTGGGTGCTGATGAGCATCGTCGCCCTCACGGCGCTGGCGACCCTGCCGGGCCGGTTTGGGGTGGGGCACAAGGCCGTCGTCGTCATCAGCGCGGGCATCGCCGGCGCCGTGACCGGCGCGCTCGCCGCACTGGTGGCGCCCGCCCTGCCCACGGCCCTGGCCACCGCGATCAGCGCCGGCCTGGCCGGGGCGGGCGCGGCGCGCCTGGTCGTGGCCACTCCGTTCACGAGCCGCACGCCCTTTACCCCACGCAACCTGGCGGAAAGCGCCCCGGAGGGCGAACGCGAGACGGCCGCGCCGGGCGACACCGCCTCTCCCCTGCAGAGCATCCTGGTGATGGCGGGCGAGATGACGCTGGTGCAGGCCTTTGTAGCCATCGTCGGGCTGGCCGGGTTCCTGTTCGACTACCGCGCCGGGGCCGCTATCCTGACGGGGCTGCTCGTGGCGGGCGCCGTCAGCCTGAGCGCGTCGCCCGCCCTGGCCGCCCTGCTGTCTCCCCGGCCGCGGCTCCAGCCATCCCCCGGCAAGGTGCTGCGGCCCTGGGTCCGCCTGCTGCTGGCCCTGCTGCCCATCGCCGGGTTCCTGTGGCTCATCCCCACCGCGCATCCGATCGACAGCGTGGCCCCGCGCGCGGACGCCGCCGCCGGCTACCGGCTGCTGCTCTCATCCGGCGCCGCCGCGGACGACCCGGTGGCCCCCGGCCGGCTCCTGCCCCTGCGCATGTCGATCCAGGCCGCAGAGTCCAACTTTACCCCGGCGACCATCGCCGAGCTGCAGAGCCTGGTCGCCGACCTGCGGGCGCGGCCGGCCCTGGCCGCCGTCGAAGGGGACGCCGCCCTGCGGCAGCTCTCGGCCAGCAGCGAGATCTCGGCCACCCTCCGGCCGGTCCTGACCCGGCTACAGTCCCGCGCGATAAGCCTCACCAACGAGCTGACCAACCGGTCCGGCGCGCTGTCGCAGGTGAGCGGAGACCTGGCCGAGTTGGACCTGATCCCCAATGTCGACCCCCTGCAGTTGTCCCTGGGCGATGCCGCCGCTCGCCTGGAGCAGGCGCAGAGCAGCCTGATCGGCGCCAACGCGGCCCTGGCCCGCATCCCGGTCGAGTTTCCAGAGGTGGCCTCGCGTATCGACCATGTGCCGACGCTGCGCATGCTGCCGGACACGCTGGGATCGGCCGTGACCGAGCTACAGGCTGCCTCCGACACGCTCCGCGAGGCGGTCACGCAGACCGTGGCGCTGGCGAACAACCCGGCCAACGCCGCGGGAGTAGAAACGCTGGCCCAGGCCCGGGCCCAACTGGGCAACTCCGCGGACGCGCTGGCGGCGATGGCTGCCGATATCGCCGCCTTGGGGCAAGAGCTGCGGCACATCGAGGGGCTATGGGTCACGGCCACGGCCGGCGGGGGTGAGTCCCTGGCCCGGAACAATGTGCTCAATCTGACCCTTGTCCCGACGGGCGATCCCTACGACCGGCGCACCCTGGACGAGGTCGAGTCCCTCTATGCCGACGTTGCGGAGCGGCTGCGCAGCGGCCCCCTGGTCAAGAGCGCCGTGGCCTGGAGCGGCGCGTCCACCACCGCCGCGGCGCTGCGGGCCCACGCGCTGAACGACCTGCTGCTCCGCGGCGCGGCCCTGGCCGTCGTCGCCGTGGCGTTGGCCGCATGGGGCACCCTATCCCGCCTGGGCCCGACACTGCTGGTGGCGCTGGGAGCCATTCTGAGCGCCGCGGCCGGCCTGGGCGTCGCCGCAGCCGTGCTGCGGCAGATCGACACCGGGGCCCTGGCGCTGGCCGCCGTGGCCCTGGTGGCCCTGAGCGCGGGGCGCCTGATGATCGGGCGGGCGCCGGCCGTCGAGGACCTGGCGCTGGCCCTGCCGCCGCTGACCCTGGCCGTCAGCGGCGTGCCCACGCTGACGGCCGTCGGGCTGGCCCTCGGGGCCGGCCTGCTGGCCAACAGCTTCCTGATCGTCCCGACGCTGATCCGCCGGCCCCAGCGCCCTTCCCAGGAGAACAACGCATGACCACGTTCAAGGTGGTAATCACCGGTCCATTCAACGCCGGCAAGACGGCCTTTATCCGCGCCGTGAACGAGATCCGCGGCGTGAACACCGACGTCAACACCGACTCGTGTCGGCATGTCAAAGAGCAGACGACCGTGGCGTTGGACTTTGGGCGCGTCACGCTGCGCGACGGGGTCACGCTGCACCTGTACGGGACGCCCGGGCAGAGCCGCTTCGCCTTCCTGTGGGAAATGCTGATCATCGAGTGCCATGGCATCCTGTTGCTGGTGGACAGCCAGGATCCCCAAAGCCTGGACGATGCCGCCGGCATGGTCGATTTCTTTGCCGCGCGGACCCACAATGTCCCGATCTTTGTGATCGCCAACAAACAAGACCTGGCCGGCGCCCTTTCGCCCCAGGAGATCGGCCGGCGGCTTCGCCTGGTCCTCCCTGGGGAACAAGGCCGCGCCGTCGCCCTGCTGCCGCCGCTGCACTGCGTCGCCCAGGACGCCGCCAGCGTCCGCGCCGTCCTGGAGACCATCGTGACCTACCTGACTGCGGACCCCGTCGGCGGTCCACTGCCGCGGCCCCAGCAGTCCTATACCTAATCGGGCGCAGCAAAATGTGAGGATTTCTGGTATAATGCGCCCAGACAGCGATCGTGGCGTTGTGGAACACCTAATGGGAGAGTCGAGCATGTCAACGGAGCAAGTGGCGCAGCCGAAACACCTGGAGGACTTGCTGTCGCAGGCCATCCAACGGCGCCCGCACCTCACGGCTTTGGCGCTGGTCAGCCCTGGTGGGCAGCTATGGGCGGCAGTCCTGCCGGCGGGAGTGGAGCCCGAGAGCATCGCCGCCATGGCCGCGCCGGCCGCCCTGCTGGGGCGCCGCATCGCCCTGGAGCAGCTCGAAGGGGAGATGCGCCAGGTCTATGTGGAGGGCGATGGCGGGTATGTCATCCTGCGCGCCGTGGGCCGCGAGGTCATCCTGCTGGCGGTCGCCGCCGCCGAGGCCAACCTGGCCCTGGTGCTGCACGACGTCCTGCAGATCGAGGAGCATGTCGGCAAGGTGGTGGGAGTGACGCCCCTGGGCGCGGAGGAGTGGGTCGCCGCCACGCCGGCCATCGAGCGGCTGCGGCGGCTGACCAGCGAGGGCCGGGCGGCCGACATCCCCCGGGAACGCCTGGTCCACCTGCGGCAAAAGCTGGACTCGCTGAACCTGGGCTACTTCCCGGAGCGGGTCGCCGCCATCCGCGCCAGGCTGGACCGCTCCTGGAACGGCCGGGACCTGGGCCACATCGAGGAGGTCGAGGCCGAACTGCTGACGCTGGAACGGGACGTGATGGCCATCGTTGAGCCACCGCTGGCGGTCGCCACCCCGGCCCCGGCCGCAGAGACGGCCCCGATCGTTGCCGAGCCCCTGCCGGCGGTGATGGCAGATCTGAGCATACAGCCCGGCCGCGAGCGAACTCGCGCCGGCAGTTCATTCATCAGGAGGGCACTCAGATGGTTAGCGTCGATAATCGCATCCGAAGACTAGGCGGGCTGCTGCGCCAGATGCAGGGGCTGACCCCCAACATCGAGGCCTCGGCCATTGTCAGCCCGGAAGGGCTGGTGCTGGCTTCCGCCCTGCCCGACGGCACCGACGAACAGCAGATCGGCGCTATGGCCGCGGCCGTGCTCACCCTGGGCGAGCGTATCGCCAACGAGCTGTTGGAGGGCAAGGTCAAGCAGATCTATGTCGAGGGGGAAGGGACGGGGTACGTTTTTATGACCTCTGTGGGCAACCAGGCCATCCTGGTGACCCTGGCCAACGAGAACGCCAAGCTGGGCCTGGTCTTTATGGATATGCGGCGCATCGCCACCGAGGTCCTGGCCATCCTGGAGGAAGACGTGCTGGCGGGAGTGTGAGCCCTGCCGGAGGCACTGCCTGTCGGCGGGGCACCAGATAGGGCACCGGGAATTCGCGGCCGGCCCGCACGACAGGGCCGGTCGCTGTTACCCATTCAGCCCGGGCAGCGGGCCATTCGCGCACTTGGAGGTCCAGATGACCCTGGAAGCGATCCTCGATCCCGAACCCGCCGTCGCCTTTATGATGACCAACGAAGCGATCGTCCGGGCGGCGCTCGAGGCCGGCGTGCAGTACGCCTCGTTTTATCCCGGCTCGCCGACCAGCGAGATCCTGGAGGCGATGGTGGCCTACGGTCCAAAGGCCGGGGTCTGGGCGGAGATCGCCACGAACGAGATGGTGGCCCTGGAGGGAGTGGCCGGCGCCTCGATGGCCGGCCTGCGCGCCTTGACCTCGATGAAGTCGGTGGGGCTGAACGTCGCCGCCGACGCCCTCTTCACCCTGGCCTACACCGGCGTCCGGGCCGGCCTGGTCGTCGTCGCCGCCGACGATCCCTTTGCCCACTCCTCGCAGAACGAGCAGGACGGCCGGCTCTATGCCCCCGCCGCCTACGTGCCGATGATCGAGCCGGACGGTCCGCAGGAAGCCTACGAGATGGTCAAGTGGGCGCTGGACCTCTCCGAACGGCACGGCACCCCCGTGATCATCCGCACCACTACCCGCGTGAACCACCAGTCCGGGCTGGTGCGCCTCGGCCGGCTGGAAAGGGTCCCCCGACCGAAGAACGACTGGTCGGCCGTGGGGCGCAGCTATGCCTGCGTCGGGCCGACGGCGCGGGCCTTCAAGGCCAAACTGTTGGAGCGGATCGCCGCCCTGGTCCCGGAGATGGAGGAGGCCCCCTGGAACATCCTGTACGAGGGCCAGGGGCGGGTGGGAATCATCGCGGCCGGCATCCCGGCCGTCTACGCCCGCGAGGCGATGCTGCGCCTGGGCGTGCAACTGCCGCTGCTGCGCCTGGGCACGCTCTACCCGCTGCCGGAGAACAAGATCGCCGCCTTCGTCCGGGAGTTGGAGAGCGTCGTCGTCCTGGAGGAGCTCTCGCCCTACATCGAGAAGGCGGTGCGCGAGATCTCCAAGGAGGTCCAGCCGGCGCTGCAGGTCCTGGGGAAGCGCAGCGGGCACTTTTCGGAGGCGCTGGAGTACAGCGTGCCGCTGGCGGAGAGGGCGCTGGCCGGCATCCTGGGTCGGCCGCCCTCCTTCGACTACGATGCCCACCTGGCGACCGCCGACCAGGCCAAGGAGATCCTGCCGGCCCGCGCCCCGACCTTTTGCGCCGGCTGCCCGCACCGCGCCACCCTCTATGCCTACCAGAAGGCCACTCTCCGCAAGCCGGTCGTGCTCGACGACGATATCGGCTGCTACTCGATGACCATCCTGCCGCCGTTCAACATGGGCGACTCGCTGATCTGCATGGGAGCCTCGCTGGGCCTGGCGGCGGGACATGAGGTCGGGCTGAACGACACCGTCGTGGCGCTCATGGGCGACTCCACCTTTTTCCACGCCGGCCTCCCCGGCCTGATCAACGCCATCCACAACCGGCACAACCTGCTGCTCATCCTGTTGGACAACCGGGTGACGGCGATGACCGGCCAACAGTCGCACCCCGGTTCGGACTTTGCCATGGGCTCGCCGGAGGATGGCGTGCGCATCGAGATCGAGCAGGTGGTGCGCGGGCTGGGCGTGGAGCCGGTGCTGACGAACGCTTTCCGCGTGGCCGAGACCACCGAGGCCATCCGACAGGCGCTGGCGGGCACGGGGGTGCGGGTGCTGATCTCGCGCGGCCCCTGCGCCCTGTACAACGACCGTCTGAAGCGCAAGCGCGGCGAGGCCACGGCGCCCTACTTCGTGAACAAGGAGACCTGCCACAAGTGCCACACCTGTATGCGCATGTTCTATTGCCCGGCCATCCGCATGGACGAGGACGACCGCTCCTCGCGCATCGACCCGACGCTGTGCAACGGCTGCGGCACCTGCGCCCAGATCTGTCCCTACGACGTGATCCACCGCACAGGGGGGTGCGTGGAGGGGGACGATATCCTCTGCACGGCCCCGTCGCACAAGAAAAAGGGGGAAACCCGATGATCAGCCTCATCATGCCCGGCGTCGGCGGCCAGGGGGCCGTGATGCTCTCGAACATCATCGGGCTGGCCTGCGCGCGGCAGGGGCTGCCCGTGAAGACCGGCGAGCTGCACGGCCTCTCGCAGCGCTCGGGCTCGATCGTCACCCACCTGCGGATCGGCGCGGAGGCGCTCAGCCCGATCATCCCCATCGGCGGGGCGGACGTAATCGCGGCCATGGAGCTGCTGGAGGCGCTGCGCTACATCGAGTTCCTGAAGCCGGGGGGACTGGTGATCTCCTCCAGCCGCATCATGCATCCCCCCTCGGAGACGATCGCCGTGTCGCGCCGCGAGCGCGCCTATGTCCACGAGGAGGAGGTCGTGGCCGGCCTGCGGAGCGTGGCCGGACGGGTGATCCTCTTCGACGGGCCTGGGCTGGCGCTGCAGGCCGGCGACGCCCGCACGGAGAACGTGGTCCTGCTGGGGGCGCTGTGGGGCAGCGGCACATTGCCGCTCTCCGAACAGGCCCTGGAAGAGGCGCTGCTGGCGCAGGTGCCGGCCAAGGCCCAGGAGGTGAACCGGGCGGCGTTCCGGCTGGGCATCGAGGCGGCTTCGTAGGGAGCGGGCGGCGTCCGCCGGCAGGGGCAACAGGGCCGCTGCCAGGGCAAGGCGGCCGGCCGCGGCGTTCGATACGCCGCCCATCGCATAGCGCAGCAGCTCCAGGGGTCGGCATGGGCAGATGCCTCGCCCCCTTTGGCGCGTGCAGGTTGCCTTTCGGCACCCTTTGCGGTATACTGAGCGTGAGCTGCGGCCTGTTCCAGGACCTGATCTGGGCCACCCTCGCCAGGAGGCGTTCTTGCCACAGACACCGGACAAGGCGCTGCTGTCCATCGAGGGGCTGACCTTTCGCTACCGCGATCGCCCCGGGCCGGCCATCCACGATATCTCGTTGACCCTGGCACCGGGCGAGCTCGTGCTCCTCGCGGGCGCCAGCGGCTGCGGCAAGACCACGTTGATCCGCTGCATCAACGGCCTGATCCCGCGCAGCTACAAGGGCGAGCTCACCGGGCGCATCTCCCTTCACGGCCAGGACCCGGCCGGCCTTCCCCTGGCCCGCGTATCCCAGTTGGTCGGCACGGTCCTGCAGGATCCCGAGCGCCAGATCCTGGGCGCGCGCGTCGTCGCCGAGGTGGCCTTCGGGCTGGAGAACCTGGGCCTGCCGCGGCCCGAGATTCGCCGGCGGGTGGACGAGGCGCTCGAGCGCCTGGGGATTTCTCACCTCCGCGACCGGGAGACCTTTTTGCTCTCCGGCGGGGAGAAGCAGAGCAGCACCCTGATCGACGCCGACGCCCAGACCGTGATCGACATCCTGGCGGCGCGCCGGGACATCGAGACGCTCTTCGAGGACTACCAAGACCTGCCGGGCAGCGACCACTACCAGGTGATGAGCGCCGCCGCCATCGTGCGCTTCTGGACGCCGGTGTCCTGCCCGGCCTACTTCCCGGACAGGCAGCGGGCCGGCCTCCAGGCCGAGCGGCCGGGAGAGCACATCGCCTGGGGCGATGCCCGTCGCGCGATTCAGGCCGAACATCAACGCAATCTCCCGGTCTGGCTCAAAGACCGGTTCCGGTCGGGTATTACCGCCGGGCAACTCGGCGCTCGCCTGGCGGCATAGTCAAAGCGAAGGTGGTGACTTGTGGTATAATACCCCCAAAACCCCATCCTGCCAACAAGGAGGGCGGCGATGGCCCATAGCCTATCCCAGGAAGTCGAATGGACCTGTCCCCGGTGCAAGCAGCAATTCCGGACCGAGGTCTGGCTAATCGTGGACACCGCCGAGCGGCCGGACCTGCTCGAGCGCATCCGCAGCGGGTCGTTACACGCCCTGCCCTGCCCGCACTGTGGCCACCAGGCGATGGCCGACGCCCCGCTGCTGCTCTACCGCCCCGGCGAGACGCCGCCCCTGCTCTTTTCCCCGGCCCGGGGGACGACCACGGAGCAGGATCGAGAGCAGGCCGCCGGGCTGGTGGGCGCGCTGCGCGAGCGGCTGGGCGCGGCGTGGCAAGACGAATGGGTTGCAGAAGGGCTGCCGGGGGCGCCCCGGGAACTACTGCCAACCGCCCTCGCGCAGGGGCTGGAGGGCGCGCTGCGGCAGGCCCAGGAGCAGGCCCGGCAAGCGCAGGAGCGGGCGGTAGCCGCCCGCCAGGCGCTCGACGGCCGGCCCCCGGCCGAGCGCGCCCGAGGCCTCCTCATCCGCGGCGCTCCGCCCATCCTGGACCGGCTGATCGCGGGGGAAAGGGCCGCCGCGGCCACCGTCACCCGCTACACCGACATCACCTGCCCGCGCCGGGTGTGGGTGGAGACTCCGCGCATCGCCGTGGTCGTCCAGCTAACGCTTTCCCCACCTGAGCGCAGCGCCGCCGCCGAAACGTTAGCCCTGCAGCGGGACACGGCGGTCGCCGTGCGGATCGAAGCCCCGGCTTTTGACCTCCTAAACGCACCGGAACAAGAGGTTACCCTCCCTCCGGACACGGATAGTCCCCCCCTCGTCTTTTACTTGCGTCCGCGGGAAGTCGGCCCCACCCGCGTCAACCTCGATTTCTTCCAAAACGGTAACCGCATGGGCACGGCCAGCGTACCGGTCGAGGTCACCCCCTACGAGGTCAGCGAGACCACCGAATCCAAACTGGCCCAGGCTGTGCGCATCGAGCCCGGCGCAGCGCCGCCGGACCTGGAGCTCGCCATCACCTACGAGCGTTTCCGGCAGCAGCCGGCCCTGGTCTTTACCCTGCGCCGGGCCGGCGAGGCCGGGCGCACCTTTGCCCCCGTTTACCTAGAGGGCGATCTGGATGCCCAGACGACGCGCCTCTATGACATCCTGACCGTACTGGCCGAACGGTTGGATCCGACGGTCGCGGCCGTCGTAGGCAAGCAGCGCGTTGTGCCGCCCGAAACGGCCGACGCGCGCCTCCAGGAACTCGGACAGAACCTCTGGAAGAACCTGATTCCCCAGGAGCTCAAGACGGTCTATGCCGCGGAACGCGCCGCCTGGCGCGACAAGAGCCTGCTCATCATCTCCGACGAACCCTACATCCCCTGGGAGTTGGTCTGGCCCTACGACGAGGATTGGGAGGACGAGACGCCCTGGTGTCTGACCATGGGGCTGACCCGGTGGCTGCGCCGCGATGCCCGGGGCAACGGCCATGAGGCTCCACCCGTCCGTTTGACCTTGGAGACCCTGGCCTGCCTGGCGCCGACCGACTCCGACCTGCCGGCCGCCCAGGTGGAGCGCCAAGTGCTGGGGGAACTCATTGCGCGACATAGGGTGAGCGATGTGAGCCCTCTGCCGCCCACATGGCCCAACGTGATCGGCCTGTTGAAGCAGGGCGGCTACGACTGGCTGCACGTGGCCGCGCACGGCAACTTTTACCCCACCGCGCCCGACGCCGACTCGGCCATCTGGCTGCAAGACCTGCAGCCCTTGGCTCCCGAAGCGATCGTCGGACCGGCAATTGAGCGGCACATTCGGCAGAAGCGTCCCGGATTCGTTTTCAACGCCTGTCACGCCGGCCGGCAAGGGTGGGGGCTGACGCGCATCGGCGGCTGGACCAACCGGCTGATCAGCGCCGGGGCCGGGCTGTTCATCGCCCCCCTGTGGTCGGTGACCGACGGGCCGGCGCTGGACTTTGCGCGGGCGTTCTACGAGCGGCTGTTGGCGGGGGAGGCGCTGGCGGCGGCGGTGCGGGCCGGCCGGCTGGCGGCGCGGGAGGCGGGCGACCCCACATGGTTGGCCTACAGTGTCTATGGGCACCCCAATGCGCGGGTGGTGGTTTAGAGAAGGGCCTCGAGGTAAACAGGACCGCGAACGGCAATTCGGACTGAGCCTATCCGAAAACCTGTGGTCCCCTTTCGGGCCGCCGAGGTTTTCGGATAGGCTCCAAGGAGGAGAAAGACGATGAGAAAATGGTTTACCCGCATCCGACGCCTCCTGACGGCGCCGGTTTTTGAGGAGGATGAGGACAAGACTCGCGCCGCCGCCCTCTTCTACCCTATGCAGTTGGCCTTGCTGACGATCCTTGTCATCTACGCCATCTTTGCCCTGGCTACCTGGACCAACCCGCAATACTCCTTGCCCCTGGTGAGCATTTTGCTCGTCGTCGGAGTGGGTACCCTGGCCCTGGCGCGGCTTGGCTACGTTGGCGCTGCCAGTGCCATCTTTCTGATCGTATTGTGGGCATTCATGACGGCGGTCACGGTCATCTTCAGCGGTGTACAAGGTTCCTCGGTATACGGGTTTGTCGTCGTCACCGTCATCGGCGGCCTCCTGCTGGGAGGGCGCGGCGGCTTCATCTTTGCCGGCCTGAGCGTCCTGACCGAACTGGCCCTGGTGGCCGCCCACAGCCAGGGCCTCCTACCGAAGCCGATTGGGCTGGATACGCTGCTGTCCACCTGGGCCTCCCTGTGCATCTATGTTCTGGTTTCGGCGGTTGTTCTCAACGTCGCCACCGGCAACCTGCGCCGGGCGCTGGAGCGGGCCCGGCACAACGAGAAGGCCCTGACCGAGAGCAGCCGGGAACTGCAGGGCATCCGGGCGGCCCTGGAGCAGCGCAACGCTGCGCTACGCCGGGCCGTGGAGCGGTACGGCGCTTTCATGACCGAAGTGGCGCAAGGCAACCTGGCCGGCCGCCTGCACCTGGAGGACGCGGAAGAAGGCGCAGACGAGCCACTGGGCATCTTGGCCCGCTCGCTGAACGAGACGGTGGCCAGTCTGCAGCGCATGACCGCGCGCATCCGCGACGCCGCGACCAATCTGACCTCGGCCTCGGCCGAAATCCTGGCCGCCACCACCCAGCAGGCCTCCGGCGCCAGCGAGCAGTCTGCCGCCATCGCCCAGGCCTCCAGCACGATCGACGAGGTCCGCGCCATCGCCGAGCAGACCGCCCAGCGTGCCCAGCGCGTGACCGAGCAGGCCGAACGGACCACGGCATCTGCCCAGGCCGGCCAGCAGGCCGTCGCCGATACGGTCGGCCGCATGCAGGAAGTACGGCACAAGGTCGAAACGATCGCCCACAACATTCTGGATCTTTCCGAGCATACCCAAGCCATCGGACAGATCATTGCCGCGGTCGGCGACATCGCCAGTCAGAGCAACATGCTCGCGCTGAACGCTGCCGTGGAGGCGGCGCGGGCCGGCGAGGCCGGCAGGGGATTTGCCGTGGTGGCAACGGAGGTGCGCGCCTTGGCCGAACAGAGCCGCGCGGCTACGGTCCAGGTGCGCGATCTGCTCACCGAAATCCAGCGCGGCGTCAACGCCGCCGTGATGGCCACCGAAGAAGGCATCAAGGGTGCCGACGCCGGTATGCGGCAAGCCAGCCAGGCCGGGGAGGTGATCCGCCAACTGGCGGAAAGTGTGGTCGAATCGGTGCAGGTTTCGACCGGGATTGCCGCGGCTGCTACCCAGCAGACGACGGGGATGGAGCAGATGGCCGTGGCTATGCACAACATCCAGCAGGCGATGGCGCAGAGCCTGGCAAGCACACAGCAGTCGGAGCGGGCGGCGGGAGATCTGCACCGCCTGGCCGACCAACTGTACAAGGTTGTGGAGCAGTACCGGCTATAGAGAGCAGAACGGGTTGGTTCCAAGGAGCAGGCCGATGCGGGTGCTCGTTACCGGAGCGTTTGGAAACATCGGCACGGCCACCCTACACGAACTCTTGGCGCAAGGGCACACCGTCCGCGCCTTCGACCGGCCCGCGCCGGCCACCCGCCGCACGGCGGCACAGTACGGCGGCGCGGTTGAGGTGCTCTGGGGAGATATCCGCCGGCCGGACGATGTCGCCCGGGCGGTGGACGGTCAAGAGGCCGTGGTACACCTGGCCTTTGTGTTGCCGCCGCAGAGCGAACGGTCGCCGGACCTGGCCCGCGCCGCCAACGTGAACGGGTCGCAACACCTCATCGCCGCGCTGCAGGGGCAGAAAAACCCCGTCCGGCTCCTCTTCGCTTCCAGTTACTCGGTTCACGGCGACACCCGTGGCCTGACGGGGTTGCTGACACCCGAAAGCCCCCTTCAGGCGCTGAACCACTATAACGAGCACAAGATCGCCGTGGAGGAGATGGTGCGCGCCTCCGGGCTGACCTGGTGTATCTTGCGCTTCGGATCGGTGCTGCCGCCGGAACCGGTCGGCCGGTTGGATCCGGTTATCTTCGACCTGCCGCCGGATGCCCGCCAGGAATACCTGCATCCTCGCGACGCGGCCCTGGCCATTGCCAACTGCCTGCCCTGCGCTGCGGCCTGGGGGCGGATCTGGATGATCGGTGGAGGGCCGGCCTGCCAGGTCTACTACGGCGAGATGATCAATCGTACCCTGGAGGCGTTGGGACTGGGGCGGTTGCCGGCAGAGGCCTTTAGCCCGGTGGCCCGGCAGGGTGGTGGCTGGATGGACACACGCGAGAGCCAGCGCCTGCTACAATACCAGCGGTATACTTTCTCCGATTACCTGGCCCAGCTTGCCTTCCGTAAGCGCTGGCAGCGACCCATGTTGCGGCTCCTCTCTCCCCTGGCACGCCGGTACATCGTCCGGCAATCGCCGTACATCCGTAGCAGGCAGGGGTGAGGGAGGAGCGAACCGTACTTGCGCTCCTGTCGTCTGACGTGCTCACCCTTCTGGATAATGCGCAGTGGTTTGTACTCGCCGGAAGCGATAGTGGGCATCAGCTCATGAACCGGAGAACCGCCAGCCGGCCTTGACCTTCTCCAGGGCGTCGTTGAGCCCTTCGGATACCTGCTCGTCAGGCGGCTCCCCTTCCGCCGTCAGCACAACCCGGAAGGTGAACTCCAGCCCGGGCGCGATGGAGAGCAACTGCGCGGCGATCTCGGCCAGCCGCTGCACCTCGGCCGCGCTCAGCGTGGCGTCGGCGACCAGGGCCACCGGCGGGCGGCGGACCCGTGTCGAGAGCGTCAGTTGCTGCACGGGCAGGTCAACCGCCTGCAGCGCGCGCCGGTTCAGGGCTTCCCGGACGACGCCGATGAACTGGTCCTCGGGAACCGGTTTGCCCAGAATCTGCATCTCGACTGCCTCTTTCAGCGCGCGCAGCGTTGGGGTTTCACTCTCGGCGTAGGGCAGCGCGGCAATGATCGTGTCCACGGTCAGGTGGATCTCCTCGACTACCCGGAACACGACCTCGCCGGCCGCGCCCGGCGAACAGGGCCAGGGGCCGCTATCCGCGGAACGCGCCAGAAGGTGCAGCCGCAAAGCATCCTCAATCCCGTCCTGGAGGAGAGTCCAGGGTATGGGATAGCCGCGCTCCGCGGATATGGCTTCCATCAATCGCTGGGCGGTGGTCTGTCCTCCCACCCAAACCTCCGGCATGGCCTGGGGGGTCAGGTCGGCGCCGCGAATGGGCCGCGGCGGGGCCAGCAACTCCAGCGTACCCGCGAGTTGCCCCTCCGGCAGGGCCTCGCGGAAGTAGGAGGCCCGGCCCAGGCGGGCCATGAGCAAACCCCGGCAAACCGCGGCGCGCAGGGCTTCGTCCAGGACGCCGGCATCCCGTAGGCGGGGGAGACGCACACCGTCAAAGCAAGCGCGCCAGTCTTCCAAAGTCGCGGGCCCCGTCGGAAGCGGCCAGAGGGCCTCGACCTTCTGCGGCGACAACAGCTCAGGCTCCAGATTGTGCAAGGTGGCCCGGCCGGATGACTGTAGCTCCAGGTCGGGCCGGCGCAGGGTGTCCTCGTCGGGGAGGGTGCGCCAGTAGGTGCGCATGGAGCCATCGCCGCGGACCAGCCGCAGGACCAGCGTGCCCTCGCGCACGCCGCGCCGCAGCGATTCGTAGAGCACGTCGGGGCGCAGCAGGCGCGGCAGGCGGTGAAACTGCCCAAAGGCGGCCATCAGGTCGGGGACGCGCTTGCTCTCTTCCCCCTCCCGCCACAGGTCCAGGTAACTCCCCGGCAGGAGCAGGTCGGGGTCCACGGTGTTGACGATGATACGCTCCTCTTCCGCGAGCGTTGCCTTGATGCGGTCAAAGGCCGTCGCGCCGGCGTGGCGGAGCGTCGACAGGCCCACCTTGCCGCTCTCGTCGACGGCCACCAGCAGGTTGTATGCCGCTACCGCCGACTCGGGCAAGCTGCCGGCCACGGCGCCCTTGCGCTGAACCAACTCGCGCCGCTGCTGCTCGGTCAGCGCCTGGCGGTACTCGGCCACGTTCTCCACGCGGTCCCAGGCCAGGTACTCGCGCACCCGGTTGCGCAGGCCGGCCATCCGCGACGCTTCCGGCACCAGGGCAATGACGTTGTTGCGGTAGATACGCGGGTTCTGCGGGCCGGTGACCTGGTCGAAGTAGGCTTCGACCTCGGCCGGCAACGCCTTGCCCGGCTCGACGGCGCACTCCGGTCCCAGCACCAGGTAGCGCAGTTCCAGGTTGTCCGGGACATCGGCCGGGGATTTGGGCAGGATATGCACCGCGACGCCCGCGTCGGCCTCGCGCAGCGCGGGGACGGCGGCGATGCGCCTGCGCAGCTCGGCCTCGACGTCCGGTTCGTTCAATGACTCCAGGGCCCGGGCCTGGATGTGGTTGAGATTGGGGTGCGTGCTCAGCCGCCACACCTGCGGGTCCTCGACCAGGAACCACGAGATACCGCGCCACTTGCGCAGCCCCTCCTCGAGCGCGGCCGGGTCCCCCTCGGGGTGGGCCAGCAGCGCCAGCAGCTCCGAAGGCGACGCGCGCTGCCCCGGCGGGTGCGAGTGCAGGAAGGTGGCGACGACCGCCTGCTCCATCTCCCGGTGCGGCAGCGTGGGCAGGCCGGCCTGAACCTCGCGGGCCTTGGCCAGCTCGCCCGTGAGGATGGGCCCCCATTTTTCGCGCTCCTGGCAGATGGGCACCAGCTCGTTCAGGGCCGGAGAGAGAGAGGGACCCTCCGGGTTGAGCAGCGCCCAGGGGCCGATCAGCGGCGAGGGGTCGTGGCCGGCCGTCTCGCGCAGGGCATAGGCGAGCAGGCGCAGGGCGCCGCGGGTGCGCTGAAAGCCGTCATACTGGGTCCACTTCTGGTAGAGCACCTCGACCAGGTCGGGGTGAAAGGGGTAGCTTTCCATCATCCGGTGGTAGGCCGCCTGGTCGCGCTGGGCGTCGCGCAGCGGCAGTCGCTGCATCGCGGCCATCACCGCATCGACCACCGGCCGGCGTTCGGCCTCGCCCGCGACACTCTCGAACAGGCGGCGCCGCAGCACCTCGGCCACGTCCTCGCGCGTCACCGGCTCCACCGGTTCGGCGATGCGGCCAAAGATGTCCTCCAGCGCGCCGAGGCACTGGATGCCCGTATGGTCGTTGGCCTCAACCTTGGAAGCGACGAGCGCGGCCACCAATGCGGCATGTTCGACCTTGGCCACAGCCTGGGTGAGCACCTGGTAGAAATCCTTGAGCGCGCCAAAGGCGCGGGGGTTGGCCAGCACCAGGTTGCGGTAGTACCAGACGGCCTCGTCCACCAGCACCAGCGCGCCCAGGCCCTCGTGCAACGGCGCGCGCAGCAGGTCCACCAGCAGCGGCTCGGCCGGGACGGTGAACTCCTCGTCGTGGCTTTTCAGCCGGGCGTAGCCGGCGTCCCCGGCCAGTTGATGGGCCAGGGCGCCCCAGAGGGTGCGCACGCGGCGGGGTTGCCCGGCGGGGCCGCAGACTTCCAGCCCTTCCTTGACGTCGAACTTGTCCAGGGGAAGCAGGGCCACGCGGGCGCGGGGTGGATGGGGCAGGCCGGCAAAGGTGAAGAACTCTTGCACCGTCGGGTGGTCGGCCAGACCCGGCCCCTGCTCGGCCAGGTGCAGCAGGGTGATCAGGGTGTGCGTCTTGCCGCCGCCGTAGGCCACCTGGAGCTGCTGCACGGGTTTGCCTCCCCGGCCGGCCAGCCGCAGGAGGACATCGCGCACCAGTTGTTTCATGCGGTAGGTCGGGTAGGTGCGCGAGAAGAACATCGTCGCTTCGCGGTAGACGGGCGGCGATTCGCCGGTGCGCACGCCGTTCAGGTCGGCGGCGAACTCGTCCAGGGTGAGCCGGCCGGCGCGAACGTCGTCGCGGAGGGTACAGAGGTGGTGCCACATGAATACGGACATCTCATTGCTCCTCAGACAGCAGGGTCTGCAGGTCCCGAAGATCGCGTAGCAGCTTGTCAAAAGAAGGGCAAGACCGCTGAGCCAGTTCTATGTCGAAACTCGCGGTCAACGGGGGCTGATCATCTACTTCCTGGTAGGTTCGCCTATGCTCCATGTGTTGGGTCAGCCAGGCCTTGGCCCCCTTCATTTCCTCGGGCGAGTCCGGTGCTGCTGCGTCGGCTCGAATCCCACACTGCCCTCGCAGCGATTCGATACTGCCGACAAACCAGCACTCATACTTTGCTTTGGCCAGCACAACCCGGCACGGAATGTCAGGTCTTGCCTTTTGCGCCCGCTCAAGGAGGGCCGGTCCTAGAATGGCCGGGCAGTCTTCCTCCGCGTCGAGCAAGAGCAGAACAGCCCGGCATCCAGGCTGCATGGCAGCCAGTTCAAGTACGCGCTCCAATTCGCCAGGTTTGACCACTCGCTGGCGCTTGACACGTATTGGCCGCCTGATGTCGCAGGCGAAGGCTTCCCAGGAGTGGAGGATTCGGCGAAGCAGGATGGGGACGGCCTCAACCTCGCCCTGGCCCTCCACTATTGGGACAATGACCGGATTCATGGTTTCACCTTCCAGCCAAACAAGGATAGCTGCTGACCCAACCGCGCGCCGACCTCACGGTCCGGCTCCAGTTCGCCCATGCGGAGCAGCTCGCCGGGCGTGTAGAGATTCTTTCGGATGGCTTCCCGTGACACCGGCCCTAGGGGGCTGATCGTTGTCCTTCCATTTTGGTACTCCACGGCCCGTATCTGATTGTCCTGGAGTTCTCTGCTGTCGAGGATGTCCGGGCTATGGGTTGTAATCAATATCTGCGAGCGGGTGCAAGCCTCAGAAAATATGTTCACCAAAACCTCTGCGGCCGCCGGATGGATGGTGGATTCGGGTTCCTCAATGGCAATGAAGGGGGGAGTAGGCGTCTGATAGACAGCCAGCAGGACGCCAAGAACGCGCAACGTCCCATCGGACATATTGAGGGCCTCAAACGACCACGGGTTGGCGTCGCCCACGTCTTGTCGAAACTGCAACGTTTCTTTTGGTCCCGCAGACAGGTATTCCGCGCCGGTCGTGCCTGGAACGACCTTGCTCAGCAGACGACAGACACGCTCATAGTCCTGCGGCGAGTGCTTCCTGATCTCCCGCAGGACGGCTGCGGCATTGCTTCCGTCGCGCTTCAGCGCCTGCCCAGGATCGGGTTCCTGTAGCTCGCGGATGCGGTCAGGCACCAGCGAGTAGAAACGCATCTGAGTAAGCGAGTCATAGAGAGGGCGCACCTCCTCGGTAGCGGACAGAACGGTCAAGGCCAGGCGATCTCTTTCGATCTTGGGCCGCAAACCCTTTATGTTTGTCGTCAGCACGCCATCTCTGACCGAAAACTGGTGGGCCGGAACTGCCTTGGGCCCCCAGATATGTCCCATCTCTTGGCTCACGGCGAAATCGCCCCGCGGCAATGCCGAGATCTTGAACGAGTACACGGCTCCGTCCCCTCGCCCCCAGTCCATGCGGACACGCAGGCCAAAGTGGGTGGGATGTCCCTTGGAGCGCCGCCGGACGGCGTTGATACCGCCGCGTTGCTTGAGGGCAAGTTCCAGCGTCGTGCTGAGCGCGTCGGCAACAAAGCGCAGTGCGTCCACAAAGTTGCTCTTGCCTGCCCCGTTGGGGCCGACGAGGATCGTAAGCCGTTCGAGGTTAACAACTACTTGGGCCAGACTGCGGTAGTTCTTGATCTGCACCTCGGTAATCATAGGTCCTCCTTAACCGGGCAACTCCAGTTGGACAACCTCATGGACTCGGCCACCCCGCCCCCATGCCACCACCGCCTCCAGCAGCGTCCGCTCCTTGCTCCTAACCCCGGCCATCTCCAGCACGGCCTGGGCCACGGCCCAGAAGAGATCGTTCTGCGGCAGGCCCTTGCCGGCCGCGTAGGTGTTGAGGGCGTCCAACTGCCCGCCCTCCCACAGCCGCATCAGCCGGTGCAGGACATCCACCAGCGGCAGGCCGCCACTAGGATGGGGTTCGCCCAAATCATCCCGGACACGTTCTTCCCAGGCGGCCAGCCGCAGGTCGCTGCCGACCGCTCTGACGAGAAAGCCCCGCGGCCCGCGCAGCTCGTTCAGGTCCAGGCCGTAGCCCTGCGAAAGCAGGATGCACTCGCCCACCGGGGCCGCTTCCAGCCCAAAGGTGCTGCGGTGGATCAGGTAGTAGCGCGTCCACTCGTCCAGGCCCTCGGTGGAGTGCCCTCTCAGGATGCGCCCCAGGGCGAAATCGGCCACCAGCCGGCGCACCTCGCGCAGGAACTCGCCCACGGTAAAGGGCGTGCCGTCCAACCGGCGCACCTCGTCGTAGGCCGAGTACGACTCCAGCGCCGGCCCCACCGCCGCCCAGACAAAGTCGGCCCCGCCGATGCCGGCGTCCCAGAAGTAGCGCAGCCGCTCGGTGATGCGCTCCTGCATGGCCTTGCGCACCGCGGCGTAGCGGCCCACCCCGGCCCCCTCGGGCCGCTTGCGGCAGACCATCCAGATGGAGGAGGCCAGAGCGGCACTGCCATGTGCTCGCACCCTGCTTCCTCGTTCTGTGTCAATAGGCCAGGAAGCGGTCACGGTGAACCCGGCCCCGACCATGGCCGTGACCAGCGTCTCCCAGGCCTCGGGGTCCTTGTGGGCAAAGACGACGACCATGCGCCCGTCGGGCGCCAACGATTCCCAGACGCGGCGGAATGCCTCGGCCATGCCCGCCTCGTATTCCTCTTTGCCCTTGCGCCCTGCCCGGCCGTCCTTGTGCTGTTGCACCAACTCATCGGCCTTACACGTGGTGGGTGTGGCAAAGTTCTCCGGATACCGGTCGCCGACGGCGCGGCGCAGCCAGACGTAGAAAAAGTCCGAAAGGTCGGCATAGGGGATGGCGTCGTAGTAGGGTGGATCGGTGACGACCGCATCCGCAAGGCAATCAAGAGATTGGGTCGCCGATTGCTGCGCGATGGTAAGGTTTCCACCTCTCTCCGTAGCCGCAAGGGCATGTTCTATGTAGCGCACTGTCCAGTCAAGGTGATTCTCAAACGAGCCAGATACGGAACGCAACGGGTTTGTTTCGGCGAAATCCCACAGCATGGCTAGAGCAAAACGTTGAAATGTAGGAGCAATGAACTCACCACCATTTTCCCACCTGGCGAGAGATGAGCCGTAGTCCGCACACTTGTCTCCGATACTGGCCAGGTATGCCTCCACTGCTTCCACCTTTTCCTCGGGATACCCCAGCCGGCGCATCTCCTCCCGCGCCAGGCGGGTCCAACGGACAAAGGTGCCCAGCGCCAGCAACTGCCGCGGGGTGAAGAGGTCGGCCCAGGTGCGGAAGCCGTAGAGGGGGATCGTGAATGCGCGTCCGGCGCCGGATGTCCCACTCTCGGGCAGCGGCTCCGCCGGCAGGCCGTAGGGAATCTGCGCCGCGGCGGAGGGGAGCGCCTCGGCCGCGCGCCGGGCGGCCTGCTCTTCCTCTGCCGTCGGCAGGCGGTACTCCTTGCCTCGCCCGGTCTCCACCACCACGGCCGTCATCCGCGCCCCCAGTTGGCCCTCGTGCCCGCGCTGCTTGATGTAGTCGGTGGTAATCGCCGTGCCGCAGACCGGGCAGCGGCACTTGGCCCCGGCCATCGTGCCTGCGGGCACCTCGTCCTTGGGGCCGGGGGTCCAGACCTCGAAACCGACGCGATGGTGTGCCGGGTCGGGCACCAGGCGCAGCGCCCGGCGCTTGCCCTCCTTCTTGCACAACCACAGCGTCTTCAGCAGCGGCACCTCGGCCCCGCAGGCCGGGTCGGGGCAGGGGACGGTGCGCGCCCAGAGGTAGGCCACGGTGGGCCGGCCGTCCACCGTGGGATAGTAGGGGGCCAGCTCCTTCCGGGCGTGCTCCAGCACCCAGTGGCCCCAGTAGCGCACGTGGGCGGCCAGGTCGCCCTCGGCGGCGCCCGCATCCCCAAACCTCATCTGGGTCGGCCCCCCTTGTCCGTTGTCCCTTGTCCCCGGCCCCTGTGATTCGGGCAACGGCCACTTCTTCCCCGCCAGCCTTTGGGGGAACTCGAGCGTACACTTCAGGATGAACCACGCCACCGGGTTATAGTCGTTGGCCACCACCTCGCAGCCCAGGCGCATGGCCTCCAGGGGGATGGCCCCGCCGCCGGCAAAGGGGTCCAGCACGCGCGGGGCGCGCCCGCCGTAGGCCCGGCGGATCTCGCGGCGGAAGAACTCCAGTTCCGGCCCGTCCTCCGTGCCCCAGCGGGTGATGCGCCCGATCTTGCGGCACAGCTCGGCCCGGCCGGCCTCGTCGCCGGGGTCGGGCAGCAGCGCGGCGATGAGCGCGGCGCGGCAGGCGGCCAACGGCCGGCGGGCCGGCCAGATGTGCAGCGTGGAGATGTGGCCGTGGCGGACGTTCTTCTCATGCTTGGAGTCGGCCGAGACCTTTTTGAGTGGAAAGGCTTGCTCGATGAGACGATAGGTCATCGGGGGAACCACCTTTGCAAAGCCTGTGCGAAGCGCACAAAGCCGCGTTCGGTGTGGCCGCCCAAGGTCGCCTGCCGGGCCAGGTTCAGGTAGATGGCCGAGGAGCGCGGCTTCCGCACCTGGCGCAGGGCGGCCTCCATGGCGCCCTTGGGATCGGGAGGCTTGGGCGCATTGGGTGGCCAGAATCCGCTTTGGGCCAGCCATTCCCGTAACGGGGGTTGCCGGCCGGCCCAGCCCAGACAGACGTCCACATAGGGCCGGCTACTCCATACCCAGGCTTCGAGTTCCGGATTCAGGACAACTACCTCCCCCCGGTTATCCCAGCCGTTGCGGGCCAGTCGCCCTAGCAGGTCATCAGCAACGGTGTCCGCCTCCAGCCTGTGCTCACATCCGCAGCCGGCGTAATCGAACAAGACAAGCGTGTGCCGAAACTGGCGCGTCCATGGCCGCAGGAAGTCGGGCGCCTCATTGAAACAGCCGGGGTCCCGTCGGGGGTGAACGATCACTTCGGACTCGGGCGGGTGAATCCCCAGGTCGGCGGAGCGTTCCAGCAGACCGCGGACGGCGTACTCGATGTTCTTATCGGCCGCGAGAACGATCAGGTCTTTCATCCCAACACTCCGCTGGCAAAGAGGGTACCCAGGTCGGTTTCGCCGCGCCACTCGCTCAGGCGCGGGTGCTCCGAACCGCGCACGATGTCCGTAGCGCCCTCATAGCGGGCGAAGCACAACACTTGGTCCGGCGCCGCCAGGCTCAACAAGACGGGCGAGTGCGTGGCCAACAGGACTTGGGCTCCGTAGACAGAGGACAAGGACTGGAACACCGTCTCCACCGCCCGCGGATGGATGCCGTTTTCCGGCTCCTCGACCAGGTAAACGCCCCCCAGGTCAGGGATGTAGGCCAGGACGGTCAGGGCCAGCATGCGCAGCGTGCCGTCGGACACCTGCCAGGAGCAGGCGTGCAGATCGGTCTCATAGTCCAGGACGATGTAGCGATGGCGATCCTCTTCGCGCTCCACGGTTCGGATGCCGCGCAGATCGGGCAACGCCGTACGCACGTGCCGGATCCATTCTTGCAGTCGGTCGGGAGCCTTGTCCTCCATATTCTTGACGACCCAAGGGAGGTTGGACCCGTCGGGCAGGAAGCGGCGTGGGCTGGCGGGTGGACTGGGTTGGCGCAGCATCTTGCTGTTCAGCGTCAACCGCTGTACTCCCTCCAGGAGTAGGCGGCGGAACCAGATGGCTGATGGGAACTTTTCCTCATCTTCCGGCAGGTTTGCCAGGGCCGAACGGCGCGGTCCCAGGCGAAAGAGGTTGTTCCAATCGGAAGTCTCGGAGCGGAAGTAGTCGTTGCCGGACTCGGGTACTTTGCGTAGCACCATCCGCCAGCCGGCCGGCGCCCGCCGGCGGGGAACACGAACGATAGTCGCCGGCGGGGATGGAGGAGCCGGGAAGAGAGTAGGCTGGATGGGTTTCCCCTCCGGCTGCGGTTCCGGGCGCAGCCAGAGCGTTTCCACGAGCAGGTTGATTTCACCGCTCCCCGGATGGAGGCCAACGCGCACCTCGTAGCGCACGCGGCTGTGGGCTCCGTTCTTACGCTGTCGAAGCGTATCCGGTACCGTCGCTTCCATGACCAGCTCGAAAGCGTCGCTCCGGCGCATCCATACCAGATCGCGGACATCAGGCACACGGTTTGCTACGGCGGCGGCGACCCCCTCTTTCTCACGGACGATATCGGCGAGGAACCCCACTATGTCCAGAAAAGTGGATTTGCCGCTAGCATTGGGGCCGACCAGGACCTGGAACGGGGCCAGCCCCTGGCGGATATGGCGGAGACAGAGGTAATTGAGGGCCTCCAGTTGCACAATCATTGACATTCTCCTTGAGGATAGGCGGGTTACTTGGTCAAACTACACTATGACGCCCTGTTATCCCCCACCGCTTTCAAGAGAGGAGTGCCGCCGCATTCATCACCTCGCCGGCGTTGATCCGCACCGCCCCGGTCTGCCGGGCCAGCAGCCGGCCGAAGGGGTCGGGCACCTGGTAGAGCGTCGGCGTGGTCTCGCAGTCATAGACCACGTAGAGCCAGTAGCGATCGGGGTGGTTGGCGGCGGTGGCCCACTCGTTGGCCGTCAGCTCGACGGCCGGCCGGCCGCGGCGGCCCTTGACCTCGACGTAGCGGATCGAGCCGTCGGCCCGCAGCACCTTCAGGTCGAACCCGGCCTTGAGGTGCGGCGCGGAGACATCCTCCACCACGCTCCCGGCGGCCTCCTCGCGCCGGCGCACCAGGGCCAGGGCGATCTCCTGGGCCTGCGCGTCGCGGCGGCGCTCGGCCTCTTCCGGCGGCACCGGCAGCACCAGCGCCTGGACGTAGAGGCTGACCGGCCCCACCTGCAGCCGCTCCGGGGCGTTGAGCAGATGGGCCTCCCTCTCGCGCCGGCGGCGGTCCAGGTCGGCCAGTTCCTCTTCGCACTCGCGCAGCTTGGTGCCGGCCGCCGGGATGCCCCGTTCGACCCGCTCCTTGAGCAGGGCGCGCCGGCACAGCAGCTCGGCCGTGCGCAGGTTGTAGGCCACCAGCAGGTTGCGGCGCTGCTCCGGCAGGCGGGCTTCTTCGGCGGCGCGCTGCTCCTTCAGCGCCGGCAGCCCCAACTGCTCGACCAGGAAGGCTTCGACCGGCCCACGCTGGCCGGCCAACTGAACCAACTCCGCGGGCAGTGCCGCCTCCGCTGTCACGTCCGGGTCCGGCTCCAGCATGGTCATCAGCAGATGGGCGGGGGCCTGCTCCAGCCGGCCGTCGGCATAGCGGCGGACCCCCACGACGTGCTCCGCGACCACTTCCGGCTCTTCCCCGGCCGCTTCCGGCACGCGCAGGACCGACGCCTTGCCGAGGTAGAACAGGTAGGGTTCGGCGGTGTCCCCGTCCAGGTACACGGCCCCCCGCGCGGCTTCCGGCTCGTAGTGCCCCAGGAAGAGGTCCATGACCGCCGCGAACACCGGCTCGCCCGGGTACAGATAGATTGCCCGGGGATCCCCAACAATGTCAGGCACGGCCAGGTCACGCGCAAAGGTCAGGCGGTCGCGGATCTCGACGGGGTACGTATCGAGCGCCCGCCGGACACTGTCCGGACAGGGGTCCAAGGAGAAGAGTGCGGCGATGTCCCCCCGGATGCCCAAGCCAATCCGCGGCGCGGCCAACTCGAAGAAGCGCCGGACATAGGCCGGCAGCATCCGCCGCACCTCGGCGACCTCGCGCTGCTGCTGCAGGACTTTCAGCACGGCCCGCACGGGGGACACCTCGACCTTGAGGCGCTGCTGTTCCAGGTTGCGGCGGACCTGCTCGACCGATAGGGTGCGCTCGATTTCGCGGACGGCTTCCTCTTTCTTGCCTTCCACAACCGCCTCAAAGATCAGGTCCTGCAGCGGCCGGCCGCTGAACTGCTGGCCGATGACATCAAAGACCTTGTCGGACTCGAGCTCGCGGCGGATAGCCTCCAGCTTGTCCAGCAGGACCTTTAGCACCGTGCCCTCGCGCGTCTGGGCCGCGACGACGTTCAGGAGCAGGACGCGGTGTTCCTGCTTGTAGCGGTGCACGCGGCCCATGCGCTGCTCCAGGCGGGCCGGGTTCCAGGGGATGTCATAGTTGATCAGCAGCCAACAGAACTGCAGGTTGATGCCCTCGCCGGCCGCATCGGTGGCCACCATGATGCGGGCGCCGGCCGGGTCGCGGAAGCGGGCGATCTGTTCCCCTCGCGCGCGCCGGTCCATCCCGCCGTGGATGGAGGCCACCTTGCCGGTGAGTCCCTTGCCCTCCAGGCGGCCCAGCAGGAACTCGAGCGTGTCGCGGTACTCGGTAAAGACCAGCACCTTGATGTCGGGGTATTCTTCCAGCGCCTCCCACAGCCGCTCGAACTTGGACTCTTGCTCCAGACCGTGGACCTCGCGGGCCAGGCGGGCGAGCTGCCCCACCTCGGCCAGCTCCGCCCGCAGTTCCTCCACGCCGATAGCATCCGTGGCCCCGGCAACCTCTTCGTCCTGCCGGTCCCCTTCTTCCTGCCCTGCAACCGGTTCCTCTTCGTCGGCCGTCTTTTCGTCGCGCAAATCGTGGTCGGGGAGCGCGCGCTGGCGGGCTTCCCATTCTTCGCGTTGCAGCAGGCCGGCCTCCAGGTCGCGCAGCTGGCCGGCCAGTTTCTCCTGTCGGCGCTCCAACGACTTGCACAGGGCCAGGGTGGACGAGGCCAGGCGGCGCTGCAAGATGCTCATGGCCAGGCCGGCCGCGCCGCGGTTGCGCTGCCGAGCTCGACCGTAGTGGGTTTGGCAATAGTGGGTGACTTGTTCGTAGAGGTTCCATTCCTCCGGGCCGAGGGGGTACTCGACGGTGTCGCTCTGACGCGGCGGAAAGAGAGGTGTTCCGTTGAAGCGGACCATCTCCTCCTTCATCCGCCGGAGCATATAGTGGCGACGCCGGGCCTGTGTCGACTCCTGGACGGCGCTCGCCGTGGAGAACAGCTCCGGATCGAGCAGCCGCCAGAGAAAGTAGTAGGGCTCGTCGTGGCCCATGTGCGGCGTGGCGGTCATCAGCAACAGGTGGCGCCCCTGCCGGGCAACGACCTCGGCCGCCTGGTAGCGGAGCGTCTTGCGCTCGCTCAGGTCGCTTTCGCGCCAGGCGGAGAGCTTATGGGCCTCGTCGAAGATGACCAGGTCGTAGGGCGGGGCCGCGCCGCAGGCCTCGCGCATCCGTTCGCGGGCCAGGGTGTCCACACTGATCAACGCCAGGTTATAGCGGGGGTCGTCAAAGGGACGGTGGGTCTCGTCCAGGTCGCTGCCCACAATGGGGCGGAAGCGCAGCCCAAAGAAGCGGCGCAATTCCCTTTCCCAGTTGTCCACCAGGCCGGCGGGGGAAACGATGAGCACGCGCTGCACGGCGTGGCGCAGGAGCATCTCGCGGATGTAGAGGCCGGCCATGATCGTCTTGCCGGCTCCGGCGTCGTCGGCCAGGAGGAAGCGCAGGCGGGGGTGGTCCAGGAGGCCGGGGTGCCCGGCGGGTCCGTTGTCGGCGGCCGGCACGCCGTACACCGCCGCCAACTGGTGGGGCAACAGGTCGATCAGGGACGTTTCGGTGGCAAAAACCGGGTTGAACAGGTAGGCGTGTTGCAGGCGGTAGGCTTCGGCAATCAGCCGGACGACCTCGGGATCGCCGTGGAACAGCGCCCCGCCGGCCGCCGGCACTTCGAAGCGAGTCTCGATCTCGTCCAGGGGGAACGGCTGGCGGTCAACGGCTCCGGTTTGCGGGTCGAGGAAACTCAGGAAGGCGACGCGACCATAGAGTTCGACCTGGTGCAGTTGGCGGTCTCGCCCCAGGCGGCGGTCATAGAGGCGGACGCCGGGCTGAAGGCACTCCAAGACGGTCACAGTAGATCCCCTCGCCGGGTGCAGTAACGGCCCCCACGTGCAGGCCCGCCCAACTTGCCGTCGGCGGGCAGGTGTTAGAGTATCTGTCAGGGCGCCGCCCGCCTTGGCCGTGCCCCGGGCTCCGTCGAAGCCGCGGGGTTTTTGTTTCTTGTTGCGCATTATATCACAGGGCGGCCCCTCTTGCCAGCTCACCGGCGCCGGTGATTGCCCAAAACGGAAGGCAAAGGGGAATCTCGCCCCAGATGGGGCGCTACACGGGCTGCGCCTCCACGAGAAGGGCGTGGGGTCAGGGCTGCATCGGCCGGCACCGGCAGGGGACAGGCCAGGGTTTCGGCCATCGGGGGCAATTTTGGGCAAGCGCGGACACGACGCTGACCGCCTACCTGCGAGAGGAGGGCGATCAGGCGCCGATCCGAGCACCGGCTGTCTGAGCACCGGAGAAGGCAGGGGACGGAGAATCCCCTGCGACTTTTTCCGAAAGTCCACCGGTCACTACCGCTTCCATATTGACATGGGCAATCCTTTTTTGTATAATGGTGTCACGCTCCCGCAATATCTTCTATACGGCATTGTATTAGAAGTCATCTCATAGATCCGTAAGATGGTGTATAATACTATGCTCACCACGATGATCGAGGTGAGCAATGGATCTAACAGATGAAGGGTGGGCCGTACTGGAGCCACTTTTGCCCCAGGAGTAATGCGAGCCTACCGGCAGCAGAAAGCGAGTCGGAAATTGTCGGTCCTCCTCTCCCCAAATACGCTGTTTCTCGGTTTGATTTTCGTTGCGTTGGTAGCCATACCGGCCTATTGCTGGCTGAATACAAGGCGCTGGCGGCTTGGGAGAATCATTCGGTCCGGTAACCCCCAGCAGATAGAGGCGGCCCGGGATCAGGTCACGAAACAAGTCGTTCCATACCTTATGAGGAAATATTGGCGCGAGCATGATTGGCCGAAGAAACGGGCGATCGTTGAACTCCTGCAAGACCAATATCACCCCGACCTACCCAAGTTGATGCTCGATTTTCTACGGGTGCCATTCGATCCGAGTGACGAGCAAACTCGGGGTGCGCAAGCGATCGCCTTGGGGTTTGTGGACGAGCGTTATGACCGCTTCATGGACTATATAAACAACCCAGACCTGCTGGCAAGAGATGTTAGGGCAGTCCTTAGCGCTCATGGCTTGCAAGCCGAGCCATTCCGGCCGCCAAAACCACAAGCCCGCCCTGCTTTCGAGATATCGCCCTCAGCCTCTCCTAGCCGGTGCTTGCTGCTTGGAGTCGCCCTGAACAACATATCCGCTGTCGAAAAGGCATTGAACGATGGAGCAGATATCAATGCAGTTGTGAAAGGCGGCGAGTACTATGGTTGTTCGGCCCTGGTCCTGTCAGCCCTGTTGGGGCATTGCGATATCGCCAAACTCCTGATCGAGCGAGGCGCAGATATCCACTTTGCTCGCTGCGACCTGAAGGGGGAATTCCACCCTCGGCGCGGCCAAACTGCCTTGTGGTGGGCGGCCAACCACGGCTGTCTGCCCCTGGCGAAAGAACTGATCCGGCGGGGTGCAAACATCGATGCCCCTGATCATTTTGGCGGGACACCGCTTATCACTGCCGCCGGTTCGGGGCATCTCGAAATGGTGCGCTACTTGGTCAGCCAGGGCGCAGATATTCACGCCAGGCTCACCACGCTTACCGGGGGCGCGAGCGATGGACGGACCGCTTTCCATCTGGCGGTTGGGAAAGGGCATCTACCAGTGGCCGAATTTCTACTGGAAGCCGGCAACGATCCCAATGAACCCGACGGCTTTGGATACACCCCGCTGATGGTGGCCGTCCAGAATAATTACTACGATATGGCAAACTGGCTCATTTCGGAAGGAGCCGATGTGAATGCCGTCCATGGTGGGTTTGGCACTCATATCGGCCTGAGGGGTTGGACACCATTGGTGTTTTCTGTTAGCGGCGGCTTGTTACGTATGACCCAAATGCTCATCCAACGCGGTGCCGATATCCATTATCGCGTGCCGGCCGGTAGAAATTGGGACGGTAAACCCCTACCCGAACGCGGCTTGCTAGACTTCGCGACTGGAAGACGCTCTGAGAGCATCACCAAACTATTGCGGGAGAACGGTTTGAGCTAAGAGATAAACGATGAACCCGACCGTTGGACGGCTAAAGGTCGCGAGGATCGAGGCTCGATGGTTACTTCGCAAGAGGTGGAAGATGAAATGGGGTGCTGACAGAAGAGGAACATTTGCGCAAAGTTTTGGCGAGCAATATGCGCGATACCGTGCCCGGGCACCATACAATCTTACACTGCCCCTGGTTTGGATTATTGTTTTGCTGCTCAGCGGCTGTGTCTCTCCGACTACCGCGCCTTCTCCGCCACAACCACAACAGCCTACCAAGACCTCACGCCAACTCATCCTGGCCACCTTCGCACCCCGGCAGGTTCTCGGCGTAGATGCGGATGGGGTGACACAATTCGGCGATTTTGACTTCAGCCAACTGCCTGCCTTGATTGAGGCAGGGATCAATGAAATCTCGGCACCGATCGAGTTCATGGCCAAGGACATGCGACGGCAGTATGAGCTGCGCTGCGCATTCGTTACGGCCGTCAAGCCTTATGGCATCAGGTACTATCACAGCATTCCCACCTACAAGAACAACGAACTGATGACGGCATGCCCGCAGCCGCCGGAGGACGAAAATTTTACCAGTGGAGCTATATGGCTGGATGAGCCTTACGCCTATTTCCCCGATGAAACCTTTACCGGCGCTTCTGATGTTCGCACCGCCTCCGAGTTCTACGTGCGGTACGTGGCAAGATTGCTGACAGAAGAAAGGCGCAGCCCAATGAGTGGCGGGCAGGAGCGAAACACCCCTCTCCCCACTGCCAACACCTTCGAGTCCCTCGCCTGGTACGATTTGGAGGCCGGTTCAGATGGCTTTTGGGTAGAAGGTCTCGGCGGCTTTTTCCTGCAACAGATTCATTTCTTCAATGCGTCGTTCGACACCGGCATCCCCGAAACGCCCGAAAACTATGTCCGCCTCATTGCCGCCTTCGAGCGGGGCGCTTCTGATCATTTTGGCAAAACCTGGGGTTATGGGGTGTATCTCGGGACCCCGCCCCACTTGCGAGAGATGATTCTGGAAGAACTGTACGAGAGAGGAGCCACCTACTTTTTCTTCTGGGCCAATCATGCCGATGGTACACTGACCACAGAAGAGGTCATCGCGCTTGCCAAACATCTCAACCACTACGCCCGCACCCACACGCCCTCGAAAACCAGGGCTGCCTTGGCGATCGTCATCCCCGCCGGCTACCACATTCCAGGAGGCATTTACTGCAGCGCGGAATTGCCCGATCGAGAGGGATGTATCGCCGGCAAGGGGGCGGAGTACAGCGGCGGGGATTTGTGGAACGTGCTCCCGGCCGTCATCACTGAGAAGACACAGGGAAGGGTAAACCCGCAGGATGTCGAGATCCTGCGCGCCCTGGGGAAGGCGCTCAAGGAGGCGCTTGCCGGTGAAGAGGAATTCGACATCCTGGTCAACGATGAAAGCCTGAAGCCGGGCTATGTAGACCGCTACGAACGGGTGATCTGGATAGGGAAATAATCCAGCGTACTTGTTTAGCGTCCCCTCTGTCATCGAAGCCGGCAAGACCCGCGGCGCGGTGCGGTTCGCCTGCGATGTCACGGCGCTGCTGCGCGAGGCCATTGCGCTGAAGGCGGAAAAGGTGGATGGCCGAGAGGCTCTCCTCAATCCGCCCCAAAACGAAGCAGAAGGGGACCCCCACCCGACACGGAATGGGTAACACTGCGGTTCAGGAGCAAAACAACGCCCGATGTGGAGCTCCAAGCGGTCGGAGGGCCGTTTGCGGGGTGATGAACCGTACGGTGGGCAGACGGAAGCGGGCCCCCAGAAGCGCGGGGCCGGAACTCCCTTGCACCCCGGTTCAACATCGATAGCCGGTCGCGGCCGTGGCTTCTCGCACGAGCCGGGCCAACGTTGTCAGATTGTCCCACACGTCGCTCAAGAAGGCATAGGACTTGCCCCGTTCCGGGCCATAGACCGGCAAGCGTTTCTGGTCCCACTGCTCCCGTTTCGCGTTCCGCCCCTCCACCGCATTGCGCCCGCGGTGATAGAGTTGCTCCCAGGCGGGACTTTCGACGACCTCGTCGCGGACCAGGCGGATCGAGCCATCGGCGAAGCGCTCCCCGATATTGAGCAAGAGCCCCCGCGGCGAGTCGAGATAGGGACACTGCGGCGGCGGGTACTGGGTATCGGCCAGGCGTAGGTGGAGAACGCCAGGCCTCGCACGGGGTCGTAGCCCAGGATGGCCCGCCAGAGGCCGAGACGTGCGGCATGCAGCGCCTCGGCAAAGGGCAGGTCCCCCGGGGCTTGCCGGCGGACGACGGTCTGGACCAGGCCTTTCTGCTACGAATCCCCGCTCCCTGAGCTGCTCGGCGGAAAAGCCGTCGCACTGCACGGCCCGGCGAAAGGTCAGGGGCTGTTCGGCCATCGCTGCCTCGCCCCGCAAAGCTCGCGGACAAAACGCAACCGCCGGCCCGAACGAACCGGGACCGGCGGCGATGCTGTCGGCGACATCTACCCCGGAAAACCGAAATACGGCCAGCAACGAACTGGCTTGAGCTTCCCGGGGTGGACTCGAACCACCAACCTACTGATTAACAGTCAGCCGCTCTGCCGATTGAGCTACCGGGAAACGGCGCAAGGGTATTATATCGCCATTTCCGCGCATCGTCAAGTTGGGCGAAAGGAGCGGGGCAGCCTTCGGCTTCCGGCTCGCCGCCCTCGGTCTACAGATCCCACAGGGAGAGCCTGCTCGCGGCATCGGGCCGGCGCACCAGCTCCGCCCCCGTCACCTCCTGCAGGTAGAACTCGCCCACAAAGACCGTGCTTTCGAAAAGGTGGCCGGCCACCGTCTGGCCCTCCGGCCCGGAAAGGACGACGTGCAGGTGCACAAAGGGGGCCCCGTCCTTCAGGGAAACGTTCCCCTGGCAGGAGACGATCTCCATAAACTGTGCCACCGCGATATGCCGGTACTCGCCCCGCTCATGGTCGAAATAGCCCACCTCCGCCCGGCGCACCGTCCCGATGGCTGAGAGCCACCCGGCGTGGATGCCCTGCTGCCGGCAGAACTCGGTCAACGCGCCGACAATGTCCCCCTCGGCCGGCAGCCGCCCGAAGAAGGCCCGCCCCAACTGGAGCTGCGCTGCTTGGATCATGCTCGCCTCCTATCGTTTCCTATCCAGGTCCCGCCGCGCCAGCCACCACAACAGCGCCCCGATGCCCAGGGCCATCGCGACCAGCGCGATGAGCTTGTGCAGCGCGCTGGGCAGCAGCAGGGCCAACAGCCCAAACCCGGCACAGAAGCCGTAGAACAGGACCACGATCTGCACCGGCGACAGTCCCAGGTCCAACAGCCGATGGTGCAGGTGGCCGCGGTCGGCCTGCAGTGGGGAGCGCCCGCGCGATAGGCGAAAGACGATCACCCAGGCCACATCCAAGATCGGCACGCCCAACACCAGCAGCGCCGTGGCGATCTTGGCCCCGCCGATGATCGAGAGGATGGCCAGACTGTAGCCCAGGAAAAGGGCCCCCGAATCGCCCATAAAGACCCGCGCCGGGTGAAAGTTGTAGGGCAAAAAGCCCAGGCAGGCCCCGGCCAACGCCAGCGGCAGCGGCGCCAGGCTGTACTGCCCCAGCCGCAGCGTGTGGACAAAGAGCAGCAACGCGGCAATGGCCACCACCCCCGCCGCCAGGCCGTCCAGCCCGTCCAGCCAGTTGACCGTATTCATCATGCCCACGATCCAGAAGAAGGAGAAGAGAACCGCCACGACCAGGGGCAGGTAGATCGTCCCCCCCAGGGGCCACTGGACCTGGGTGATGACCAGACCGGGCGGCGGATCGAGAGCGGGCCCCAAGAACCAGGGGACGATGGCCACCGCCGCCGCGGCGATCTGCAACACCAGCTTCGCCCAGGGAGCCATCTCGCGGATGTCGTCGCGCAGGACCAGGGCAAACATCAGGAGCGGACCGCCGATCAGCAGCCCCACCCGCACCGCCTCGCCGGCCGGCCGGGGGATCGGCAGCACCAGGAGCAGCAACAGCGCCGCCGTGGTCGCCAGCGCCAGGGCGATGCCGCCGCTGCGCGCAATGGGCTGCTTCTGCAAGTGCCGGCCGCCGGGAAGCCGGAACCAGCCGCCGCGCTCCCCCAGCCGCCGGGCCGGCGGGGTCAGGGCCAGCGACAGGAGAAAGGAGACGGCAAACGCCAGGAGGAGCGGTAGCCAGGATGGCAAGTTCGACCCTCACGCTGGAACTAGCGCCGTGGTCCAGACCCAGGCGATCCGGGCGGCGCAGGCGCAGACCCCTACAGGCGAATCCCGGCCAGCAACTCTGCCGTGCAGTCCTCGCAGAGCAGCAGCCCCATCCCCTCCAGCCGGCCGGCCGGCCGGCGGAAGCGCTGCCCGCAGCGGGGACACGTCCGCACCCGGCGCCGCGCCACGGACGCCGGCTCCGCCCTCCCGGGCGGGAGAGCGGCGGCAAAAAAAGGCCCCAGCCTGGCCGCCAGCCGGCGGGCCTCGCCCAACGTCACGTCGTCGCCGCGCACCAGCGCGGCCTCGGCAATTTCCCGGACCATCCTGCCCAGCTCGCGCAGCCCCTCCGTCATCCCCTCGCCGGCGGCGAGCGTCGCCTCGATCTTGGACTCCAAGTGCGCCAGCAGGTCGATTGCCGTAATCACCGTTCCCTCCGCTCAGAACTCCACCCGGCCGCGCATCTCGCGCCCACTGCGCCACCAGACAATGTCACAGGCTTTCCCCGGCGCCAGGGACTGCAGGGCCCGCTCCAAGTCGGCGGCCCCCTGCACCGGGACGCCGTCCAGGGCCACGATCACGTCGCCCTCGCGCAGGCCGGCGCGATCGGCCGGCGAGCCCACGGCCACGCCGCCCACATAAGCCCCCGGCGGCAGGACGATGTGGTGCCGGCGGGCGATGGACTGCGCGCCGGCCACCTTGGCCCCCAGCGAGCGCCGCGGCCGGCGCTTGCGCGCCAACACCTCCTCCAGCCGCGCCCGGTCGAAACCGATTATCACCTCGTCGTCCACCGCGATCACCGGCACGCCCATCTGCCCCGAGCGTCGGATCATCTCCAGCGCCGCGTCCCGGTCCCGACTGACATCCACCTCGCGAAACGCAACCCCACGCTGCGAAAGAAACTTCTTCGCCGTGACGCAGTGCGGTCAGGTGGGAGTGGTGTAGACGGTCACATCCATAGCTATTCCGGCGCCTCCATGCTGAACTCGGGGATATCGAACCAGAAGCCGGTGTTCGTCAGGTGATCGTACTCCCCCTGGAGGATGGTGCGATGGCCTTCCTCCTGCTCCACCAGGTAGCCGTAGAGCTGCTGCGCCTCGGGAGCCGTCGCGCCCTCCAGCCCCTGGCGATAGAGGGCGATGGAAGACTCTTCGGCGGCGATGCCCTGGCGCAGGGCATCCAGCTCGCCGGTGCGCGCCGGCACGACATCGGCCGCCTTCTCCGGCGGCGGGAAGACGGGCCAACGCCGCGGCCCCTCCAGGGACAGCTCCGCGGGCGAGGGCCAGGCGCCCTGGCCGAGCCACCTGCGGTAGACGCCGTCCAGGATGCTCAGGTGGTGCAGCTCGTCCCGGGCCAGGCTGAGGAACATCCGGCGGCCGGCCTCCGAGCGCGTCTGCTCGGCCGCGGCCAGGTAAAAGGCGTGGCCGTCGCGCTCCAACTGCATGGCCTGGGTCAGGATTGCCACCAACGTTGTCGCTCCTTCGCTCACAGTTGCCTCCTAGTTCAGCCTCCAGTTCTGTTTCCAGTTTCCAGCTCCGCTCCTCGCTCTCTACCCTCCACGGCCCATCACCGGCCCAGGATATAGCCTTCGGAATAGGCCACCTCCCCCCGCAGGACACTCACCGCGCTAAAGAGGACGGCCTGTTCGGGGTCCTGGGGGTCGGCCTCGTCCGGCCGCAGGCCGCGCCCCTCATGCACCGCCTGCCCCAGCCGCAACAGCAACCGGCCCATGGGCGTCGAGCCGTCGCGCTGCTCGATCAGCCGCAAGTACCGCCGGGTTGGCTCGTCCACCGGGTCCACCACCACCGCCGCCGCCCCCGCGAAAAGGACCATGGCCAGGTAGGCCCGTTGGAGGGGGCGTTGGACGGACGGGGCCGCCCCGGCAGAGACATCGGCCAGGTGCACCACCAGCCGCGGCGGCTGCTGCAGCGCCTGGCGCAGGAGCAGCATCATCGCGATCGCCGCCGGGAGTTGGGCCTGGCCGCCGGCCACGGAGGACGGACAGATGTCGATGAACAGCTTGTCGGCGGCGATCCCGGCCTCCAGGGCCCATGGAAGCAACTGCCGGGCCACGTAGCGGGCCCGGCCGGGGCCGTCGGCCGGCTGCCCGCCCGGCGCCGCCGGCAGGATGATCGCCGCGCTATGCGCCCGGGCAACCTCCAGGAAGGGCCGCCAATCCCGGACCGTGGAGGCCGTCAGGTCAACCGTCCAGGGGGAACGCACCCGCGCGGCAAGCTGCGACAGCGCCCCGGCATCGGCGGTGCGCACGACCAAGGGGACCATGGCCGCGCCCTGGACCACCTGCAGCAGCCAGTTCAACGCCGCCGCCTGGCCGCCGGATTCCGGCCCCAGGTCCAGCAACAGCCCGCCCACGCCGCCCTGGACCTGCCGGAGCACCAGCTCCTCCACCATAGCCGGGTTGCGCGCCTGCAGGGCGTGGGCAAAATCCGGGTTGGCGACGCTCAAGAGGTTGCCGACGACCCACACGGCCAAGGCGTCACTCCTTGCTAACCGACCTCGATGCGGTTCCCCGCCTGCCGCAGCACGAACTCGGCGCCGCAGATCGGGCAAGTGACCCGTCGCTGGCGCAGTTCCTCTTCGCCCACCTGCACCAGGAACTTGCACACCGGGCAGAGGACCTCGGCCCCCGCGGCCGCCCAGTAGCGCAGGTCGAAGAGCCGCCGCTTGAATTCGGCATCGACCTGGTCGTAGGGTAGGCGCCGGCGCACCAGCGCCTCCAACGCCGAAGCCTCGCTGACCTCGCCGACCAGCAGCGCGCCGATAATCCGGCCGGCCTCGTCGAGGACGATTTCCTTGTGCACGCCATCCTGGGGAAAGTCGCCGCTGAGGCGGCGGACCTGCCGGCCGCGCGGGTTCGTATCGCCCAGCACCAGGATCGGCAGGCCAAAGGCCCGCGAGGACAGCGAGACGGTGCGCCGCTGGAAGGGGGCCTGCCCGCCGCTCATGTTGACCCCGGCCACCACGCCCTGGTGCCAGGCGCGCAGCCAGCCGAAGGAGCGCGCCTCGTCGGCCAGGCGCACCGCGTCGCCGGCCGCATAGACATCGGGCAGATTCGTGGACAAAAAGTCGTCCACCGCGATACGCTTCGGCGCTTCCAACCCGGCCGCCACCGCCCAATCCACGGGGGGCAGAAACCCCGCGGCAACTCCCACCAGGTCGGCCGGAATGCGCCCGCCGCCCCTGACCAACACCGCCCGCACCCGCCCCCCGTGGCCCTCGAAAGCCACGACCTCCTGGGCCGGCCGCACGTCGATCCCGACGCTGCGCAAGCGCTGCTCGACCAGCTCCGAGGCCGCGGGGCTGAGTGCGGCCTCCCAGAAGCGCGCCCCCTCCAGGAGATAGACAACCTCTAGCCCGGAAGCGCGCAAGGCCCGGAGCATCTCCAGCCCGGTGACCCCCTCGCCCAGGACAACAGCCCGGCCGCAGCGCTTGACGGCCTGCTGCAGCCGCCGCGCGTCGGCCAGGCTGCGCAGCGTGAAGACGCCGGCCAGGTCCGACCCGGGCAGCCAACCCGGCGGCAGGTCGACGCCCACGGCCAGGAGCAGGCGGTCATATTCCAGCGTCTCGCCGCCGGCAAGGGTCAGCCGGTGCGCCCGGGGGTCCAGCCCCGCGGCGACGGTCTCCAAACGCAGGTCGATGCGGTGGGTCTCGTAGAAGGACCGCGCATGCCCCAGGAGCCCCTCCAGCGGGCCGCCGGCGAGCATGTGATCCACCAGCGCCGGCCGGCGGTAGAACGGCACCGGTTCCGCCGACAGCAAGACGATCTCTCCCTGCGCATCGCGCTTACGGATGGTCTCCGCGGCCTTGGTGCCGGCGACGCCGTTGCCCACGATCAAGTAGCGCATCCCGTTTCTCCTTCTGGTGAATTGGCCAGGCGGCAAAGTGGCACACCCCTATTATACATGATAGGGCGCGCCTGAGCAACCGGCGAACACTCCCCGAAAACCCCTCCTACTATTCTTCCTGGCCTTGGCGCCTTCGGCTTTGTGGTAACTATGGCAGGTTTTCGGAGGAAACCTTATTGACGCCGGCCGGCCTTTCGGCTATAATGCCCCTGGTACGGTAGTTGGACCGGGCGAGGGCCGGCCGTGGAACGTGAACGTGGTTGGATCGCGCTGCGCGGGGCCAGCAAAGCCTTTTCCCAGGGCGGGGCCTCGTGCATAGCGCTACGCGAGGTAGACCTGGACCTGCCGCAAGGGGCCTTTGTGGCGATCGTGGGCCCCTCCGGCAGCGGCAAGACGACCCTGCTGAACATCCTGACCGGCATCGACCGTCCCAGCAGCGGGGAGGTCTGGGTTGGCGGCTGGCGGCTGGACCGGATGGACGAGGAAGCCCCGGCGCGGTGGCGCGGGCAATACGTGGGCATCGTCTTTCAGTTCTTTCAGCTCTTCCCGACCCTGACCGCGCTGGAGAACGTGCAACTGTCTGGAGCTGCGGCCGGCGCTGCCATCCGGAGAGCGCCGGAAGCGGGCGCTGAACGCCCTGGAGGAAGTCGGCATGGCGGCCCGGGCCGGCCACCTGCCGGCCCAGCTCTCGGGAGGCGAGCAACAGCGCGTGGCCCTGGCCCGCGCCCTGGCGCACGATCCGCTGCTCATCGCGGCCGACGAGCCGACCGGGAACCTGGACAGCAGCTCCGGGCAACAGGCGATCTCCCTGCTCGCGGCAGTGCACAGACGGGGGAAAATGGTGCTCATGGTCTCGCACGACTCCCGATTCACGGCCATTGCCACGCACCAGGTCCACCTGCTGGATGGGGAGGTCCTCCCCTCAAAGGAGAAGGCTTATGCGCATCGGTGAACTGGCGGCGCGGAGCGGGGTGACGGTACGGACCGTCCGCTTCTACATCGAGCAAGGCCTGCTGCCCATGCCCACCATGCGGGGCAAGTATGGCGAGTTCGACGAATCCTATGTGCAGCGCCTGCGGCTGATCCAGCACCTGAAGAAGGAACGCCTGGGCATTCCCGCCATCCGCCAGCGCCTGGTGGAAATGGGCCTGATGCCGCCCGCCCCCTTTGCGCCCTCCACCTATGGCGCCCCGGCGCCCGCGCCCGCGGGCGAGGGCGGCAGCCGGGCAGAGGGGGGCGGGCTCTTTCGATCGCGCTTCGCCGAGGAGGCCGGCCTGACTGCCGAACAGGTGGCCCAGATGGAGCGCCTGGGGCTGCTGGCCTCCAGCGAAGGGCTGCTGCCGCCGGCGGCGCTGCCGCTGGCCCGGGCCGTGGCCAAGCTGCTGGCCTGGGGCGCGCGGATGGAGGACATTGCCGAGATCACCCGGCAGGTCCGCGCCGAGGCCGCCATGCACCGCCGCCTGCTGGACCGCCTTGGCGGCGCCGATGCCCTGCAGCGCGCCCTGCAGTGGCAAGAGCAGGCCGGCGCCGTGGCCACGATCCGGCAGGCCCTGATCCAGCACTGGGGATATGCGCCGGACCAGCCGGCCGACCCCAGAAGCCGGGAAGAACTCTAATCCGCGCCAGGCAACCGCCCGCAGGTCCGCGGCCGGCCCTGGCCTGGAGGCCCAAGCATGGATGAACAACCACGAGGAGCGATGGCCGAAGCCCCCGGTCCCGGCGAAGCAAAACCGCTTCACCCGACACGGGCCGATTGGACCCTTCTGGCTATGCGCAGTCTGCTGGCCGCCGCCCTTCTGCTCCAAACCTGGCTTTCCCCGCTGCCGGCGCAACAGATCCTGCCGATCCGCTACGCCCTGTATGCCTACGGCGCATTGATCTTGGTCGAGACCCTATTCCTGTGGAGGCGGTGGCTGCTGACCGCCTGGCCCCAGGTGACCCTGGCGCTGGACATCCTGCTCGTCCTGGGCGTGCTCTTCCTGAGCGGCGGGGCCACCAGCCCGCTGCTGCCCATCGTCCTGATCCCCGTCGTAGCCATCAGCGTGCGACTGGGCTTTTCCTCCGGGTTGGGGCTCAATATGGCCGCCCTTGCCGGGTATATCCTCTTGGTGATGCGCGATGTGTTCGCCAAAACTGCCGGGCTCGACCCGCCCCAACTCGCCGCCCTCGGCGGAATGATCCTGACCCTCGGCACGATCGGCGGCCTCCTGGCGGAGCAGATCGCCCTCCCGGCCAAGCAGGACATCCACCGCTACGAAGAGCGCATCGAGCAGCTCCGGGAGCAGCACAACGCCGCCAGCGCGCGCGCCCAGGTGTTCTACGAGATGTCGCGCACCTTGAGCGTCACCATGAGCTACCAGCGTGTCCTGGAAGGGGTGCTGCAAGGCTGCCGCCGCCTGCTGGACTTTGCGACCGGCGTCGTCCTGCTCTCTGCCTCCCCGGAGTCGCTCTTCCTGGCGGCCTCGAACGGGCAGCGCGTCGAGCAACAGCGGGAAATCAACCTGGTCGGCGGCGCACTCTCCACCTGTCTGGCGACGGCCGACCCGCTCATCATCCAGCACCTGGGGCGAGACGCCGAGCTGCAGCAGGTCACGGCCTTGCAGAAGTGCCGCTCCGGGCTGTGCGTGCCCCTGCGGGTGGGCCTGCGCAACTATGGCGTCATCGTCATCGGCTCGCTGAACGAGGACGCCTACGACGAGACCGACCTCTCACAACTGACGGCTCTCTCCCATTTCGCCACGATCGCCATCCAGAACGCCCAACTGTACCAGGACCTGCGCGAGGAACGCGACAAGATCATCAGCGCCGAGGAGAATGTGCGCAAGGAGCTCTCCCGCGACCTGCACGACGGCCCGGCACAGTCGTTGGCCGCCATCGCCATGAACGTCGAGTTCATCAAGCGGCTGCTGGCCGAGAGCCGCTCCACCCAGGCGATCTCCGAGCTGGATTCTTTGCAGAACTTGGCCCGCAAGACGGCCTGGGACGTACGCACCATGCTCTTTGAGCTGCGCCCCATCATCCTGGAGACCAAGGGGCTCGTGCCCACCCTGGAACAGTATGCCCAGCGCTTTCCCGAAACCGAGGAGCCGCGCGTCCACCTCGACACGGGCAGCTTCAACCGCCGCCTCGACCCCAAGGCCGAGACCACAGTGTTCACCATCATGCAGGAGGCGGTCAACAACGCCCGCAAGCATGCCAAAGCCAAGAACATCTGGCTGCGCCTGGCGCAGCAGGGCGGCGACCTGGTGGCGTCCGTACAAGACGACGGCGTGGGGTTCGACCTGGAGAAGGTCAAGGCAAGCTACGAGAAACGGGGCAGCTTCGGGCTGTTGAATATGCATGAACGCGCCCAACTTGTCGGCGGGCGCACCGAGATCCGCTCGGCGCCCGGCAAGGGCACGGCGGTCATCATCACCGTGCCCATAGAAAGGGGCAACTGACGATGCGCGCGGCGCTGCTCTTTCTCCTGACGGCGGCCGTCTTTGTCGTCGCGCAGGGAACGGGACACCCCCTGCTCTTTCACCTGTTCTATATCCTGTCCGGCACGCTCGTCGCTTCGTACCTGTGGGCCTGGATCAACCTGCGCGGCATCGACGCCGTGCGGGAGCTGCTGAACACGCGCACCCAGGTGGGCCGGCCGCTGGAGGAACACCTGCTGGTGCGCAACAGCAGCATCTGGCCCAAACTGTGGGTCGAGGTGGAAGACATCTCCGATATGCCCAACCACGAGCCGCGGTTCGTCACCCCCGTCTCCGGGAAGGGTTCGCGCCACACGCGCGTGCGCACCATCTGCCCATTGCGCGGCAAATATCACCTGGGGCCGATCCTGATCCGCACGAGCGACCCCCTGAGCCTCTTTCACTTCCAAAAGCGCCTGCCCACCACGGACGAGATCCTGGTCTATCCGGCGACCGAGGACATCCACGACTTTGCGCTGCCGGCCGCCGAGCTGCCGGGGGGCACCTCCACGCGCCGGCGCACCCACCACACCACGCCCAACGTCGCCGGGGCCCGCGAATACGCCCCGGGCGACAGCTTCAACCGCATCCATTGGCCCTCGACGGCGCGCCAGCAGCGGCTGATCGTCAAGGAGTTCGAGCTGGACCCCACGGCCGACCTGTGGCTCGTCCTGGACATGCAGCGCGGCGTGCACCAGAGCATCACCGACCGCGCCAAGAGCGAGGAGCATCCGGAAAGGGAGGTGCGTTCCCCCGAATCGACCGAGGAGTACCTGGTCACGGCCGCGGCCTCATTGGCCAACTACTTTGTCCTGCACCAGCGCCGCAACACCGGCCTGGTGGCCTACGGACAGTATCGCGAGGTCATCCCGCCGGAGCGCGAGCCGCGGCAGTTCTACCATATCCTGGAAAGCCTGGCCGTCCTGCGGGCCCAGGGCCGGACGCCGCTGGCCCAGGTCCTGGCAGCCGAGGCCAACCGTTTCGGCCTGCAGACCAGCCTGGTCATCCTGACGCCCTCCACCGACGCCGAATGGGTGCGCACCGGGCTGCGCGACCTGCTCTACAGCGGCATCTACGCGACCGTCATCCTGGTCGACGGGGCCTCGTTCGGCGGATGGTACGACCTGTCCGGCGTCAAGGCAGAGCTGACGGCCCACAACGTGCCCTACTATGTGCTGGCCCAGGGCCGGCCGATCGGGGCCACCTTGAGCGGGCCGGCCGGCGCCCTGGAGCAATGGCGGCGGGCGTACGCGACGGAGCCGCTCTAGCGGGCGCCCCCATGCTACCTGCCTACCTGCAGCGCTATGCCCGGCGCAAAGAAGCCTTTCCGCGCCATCCCCAGGATAGCCCCCACCGGGCCCGCCGGCTCCTCGACCTGCTCGGGGCTCCCGACCGAAAGCGGCCCCTCGTCCGCGTGATCGGCACCAAGGGCAAAGGGTCCACGGCGGCGATGTTGGCCTCCGTGCTGCAGTGCGCCGGCTACCGGGTCGGGCTCTTTACCTCGCCGCACCTGCACAGCCCACGGGAGCGCATCCAGGTCGACGGCGCGCCGATCTCCCGGATGGCCTTTCGGGCCGCCCTGCGCGCCCTCCAACCCCTGCTGCTGAAAAGCCTGGAGTGGGACGACCTGGGCCCCGCCACCCTCTTCGAGGGCCTCACCGCCCTGGCGATGGCCCACTTTGCCCAACGCGGTACGGACATCGCCATCGTCGAGGCCGGCATGGGCGGACGCAGCGACGCCACCCACGCCCTGTCCCCCCTCCTGACCCTGCTCACCCCCATCGCCCTGGACCACCAGGCCTACCTCGGCGCCACCCTGCCGGCGATCGCCGCCGAAAAGGCCGGCGCCGTCCCCCCCGGCGGGATTGCCATCAGCGCGCCGCAGGAGCCGGCCGCGCAAACGGTCATCGCCGAACACTGCCGCACGGTGGGCGCAGTGCTGCGCTGGAGCTCCCCCGCCGATATGCCGATCCCGGGACTCCCCGGCCTCCACCAGGCGGTCAACGCCGGCCTGGCCTGGGCCGCCGCGCAGGCGCTGCAGCAGGTGGGCTGGAACATCGGCGGTGAAGCGCTGCGCCGCGGGCTGGCCCAGGTCCACTGGCCGGGACGCCTGGAGGTCGTCGCCGGCCGGCCGCTCACCCTGGTCGACGCCGCCCACAACCCCGCCGCCGCCGCGGCGCTGGCCGCCGCCCTGGACCATCAGTGGACCGCCCGCCCCCGCATCCTGCTCCTGGGCTGCTCCGCCGACAAGGACCTAGAGGGCATCGCCGCCGCTCTGGCCCCCCGCTGCGATGGGGCCATCCTATCCCAAGCCCGGCACCACCGCGCCGTCGACCCGGCGCTGCTGGCGCGGCTGTGGTCCGCCCGCGGCGTCCCCTGCGAGGTGGTTCCCCAGGTATCCCAGGCCCTGCGGCGGGCCCGCGCCTGGGCCGGGGCGGAAGGGCTGGTCTGCGCCTGCGGGTCGTTCTTTGTCGTGGCCGAGGTGCGAGAGGCGCTGGGCCTGGCGGTGCGCGAGCCCTGGCCGGAGCCCGTTACCGCATCACCATCCCCCCATCCACGCTCAACACCTGCCCGGTGATGAACTCGGCCTCCGGCGAGCAGAGAAAGGCCACCGCCGCGGCGACGTCTTCGGGCGTCCCCAGACGGCCGGCCGGCGTCTGGGCCTGGGCCTCCTCCTTGATCTTGTCCGGCAGCCGGGCCGTCATGTCGGTGAGGATAAAGCCGGGGGCGACGGCATTGGCCGTGATGCCGCGCGAACCGAGCTCCCGGGCGGCGCTGCGGGTCAGACCGATCAGGCCGGCCTTGGCCGCCGCGTAGTTGGCCTGGCCGGCGTTCCCCGCCAGACCGACCACCGAGGAGAGGTTGACGATGCGGCCCCAGCGGGCCTTCATCATCGGCCGCACCGCCGCCTTGGTGCAGAGGAAAGCGCCCTTGAGGTTGGTCGTCAGGACGGCGTCCCAATCCTCCTCGCTCAGGCGCATCAGGAGCATATCGCGGGTGATGCCGGCGTTGTTCACCAGGATGTGCAGATCGCCCAGCTCCTGCACCACCCGGTCGACCATTGCCGCCACCTCTGCCGCGACCGTGACATTGGCCCGGACGCCGACGGCCTTCCCGCCGGCCGCCACGATCTCGGCGACGACGGCGTCGATGGCCTCCTGGGGGGCCAGGTCGTTGATCGCCACCGCCGCACCCATCGCCGCCAGCCGCTGGGCAATGGCCCGGCCGATGCCGCGCGCCGCCCCGGTGACCAGCGCTACCCTGCCTTCGAGACTTCCGCACATGGGGACCTCCTCTGCCAACTAAAGTCATCTCATAAACCACTTGCTCCAGCGCGGCGGACCCTGAAGCTATGCTCCGCGCCCGCTTTCCTTGGCCTGCAGCACGCCTTCCAGCGCCCGGCAGGCGCCGACCCACTCCCGCGCCCAGAGGGCATCGCGCCAGCCCAGCAGCGCAAAGTGCGGCCGGAACCAGTCGGCGATGCGCTCCAGGAGGTCCGGGGCCACCTCGCCCAGGTCGACCAGCGGCGAGATATAGTCGGCGGTGTGGGGCACGGCCAGCACCTTGTGATCGCCGTCGGCCCGCAGGAGCAGGCCGACGGAACGCACGCGGTAGGAGCAGCCGGGGAAGGTCGGCCCGTAGCCGATGACCAGCACATCGGCCGGGTCGCCGTCGGCCGGGTTGTAGGTGCCGAGGATAAAGCCGTACTCGGCCGGCAGCGGCCTGTCAAAGGTCGGGCCCGTCTCCACCCAGCCGCGACCGGGATCGAAGATGGTGCGCACCGTGCTGCCCAGGGGGTTTTCGATCGTGACCTCGTAGGGCATCATCCGCCTACCGCCTAAGGACAGACCATCCCGCCGTCCACCACCAGGGTATGGCCGTTGACATAGGAAGCCTCCTCCGAGGCCAGGAAGAGGATAGGGGCGGCGACCTCTTCGGGGCGGGCGAAGCGCTTCATGGGGATGATGGCCAGGGCCCACTGCCGATAGCGGGCCGGCATGTGCTCGATCAGGTCCGTCTCGCAGAAGGCCGGGGCCACGGCGTTGACGGTGATGTTGCGCGTGGCCACCTCCCGGGCCATGCCCTTGGTGAAGCCGATCAGGCCGGCCTTGGCCGCCACGTAGTTGGCCTGCCCCACGTTCCCCGAGATCCCGGCCAGGGAGGCCACGTTGACAATGCGCCCGTAGCGCTGCTTCAACATCGGCCGCAGCACCGCCTGGCAACAGAGGTACGCCGAGTTCAGGTTCGTCTCGATCACCGCCCGCCAGTCGGCCTCCTGCATCTGCATCATCAGCATGTCGCGCGAGATGCCGGCGTTGTTGATCAGGATGTCCACCCGTCCGAAGCTGTCGAGCGTCTCCTGGACCAGGCGGGACACCGCCGCGGCGTCCGTCACGTCCGCCTGCACCGCCCGGGCCCGGCCGCCGGCCGCCTCGATCTCCCGCACGACCTCCTGCGCCGCCTCCGCCTGGCGGTTATAATTGACCACCACATCGGCTCCCTCGCGCCCCAGGGCCAACGCCGTCACCCGGCCGATCCCCCGCGAGGAGCCCGTCACGATAGCTACCCGGCCTCGAAACCGCTGGCACATGGCCGCACCTCCGCTCCGCTTAGTCCTTTAGCCCAAGAGCGATTGCACCTGCGCGAGCGTACCCAGCGCCTGGGTCTCGGCCTCGGGCAGGGTCCGGCGCACAAGGCCGCTCAACACCGTGCCCGGGCCGATCTCGACAAAGCGCCGCACGCCCTGCGCCCACATCGCCTGCAGGCCGGCCGTCCAGCGGACCGGCGCGCAGACCTGGGCCACCAGCTCCTCGCCGACCTCCAATGGGGCGCTGATCGTCCGGGCCGAGCTGTTGGCCACCACGGGGATGCGTGCCGGCAGAAACTCGGCCGCCTCGATGGCGCGCGCCAGCCCCTGGGCCGCCTCGGCCATCAGCGGGGAGTGAAAGGCGGCGCTGACCTTCAGCGGCACGACCCGCTTGGCCCCCCTGTCCCGGGACGCGTTCAGCGCCCGCTCCACCGCCGCGCCGGCCCCGCTGAGCACCAACTGCCCGGGGCAGTTGTAGTTGGCGATGACCAGCGGTTCGTCCAGCCCGCAGGAGCGGCAGACCTCCTCCAGCGCCGACTCCTCCAGCCCCATGACCGCGGCCATCGTGCCGGCGCGGGCCTCGCCCATCAGCCGGCCGCGCTCGCGCACCAGACGCAGGGCAGCGGGGAACGACAACGCGCCCGCGGCCACCAGGGCGGTGTACTCCCCCAGGCTGTGGCCGGCCACGAACGCCGGGCAGGGCAGCCGCTCCGGCAGGAGCAGCCGGCCGGCCTCGTCGAGCCGCCCGCCCAAGGCCAGCAGCACGGCCACGCTGGTCGTCAGGATGGCCGGCTGGGCGTTGATCGTCTGCGTGAGCACCTCTTCCGGCCCCCGAAAGCAGATCTCGGCAAGGGGCACGCCCAGGAGGGCATCGGCCTGGGCGTACAGCGCGGCCACCGCCGGGAAAGCCTCGGCCAGGTCCCGTCCCATGCCCACCGCCTGCGAGCCCTGCCCGGGAAAGAGCCAGGCTGTCGGTGGCGAATCGCTGAGCATCGATACCTCCTTGCTTGGCAAGAGTCCTCGCTAGAGCCCCCACTCGATGACCGCGGCCCCCCATGTCAGGCCCGAGCCAAAGGCCACGGCCACGATGCGGTCGCCGTCGTGGAGCCGGCCGGCCTCCGCCGCCTCGCAGATCGACACGGGCACCGTCGCCGCGGACATGTTGCCGTAGCGATCGATATTGACCCAGACGCGCTCGCGGGGCAGTTCCAAGCGCGCCGCCAGGGCCTCGATGATGCGCAGGTTGGCCTGGTGGGGCACAAAGAGGGCCACGTCCGCGATCGGCAGCGCGGCCTTTTCCAGCACCTCCTGGACGGCCTGGCCCATGGTGCGCACGGCAAAGCGAAAGACCTCGTTGCCCTGCATGTGGATAAAGTGCTGGCCGGTGGCCACGGTCTCGGCGGTGGCCGGACGGGCGCTGCCGCCGGCCGGCTGGATGATCAGATCGCGGCCGGCGCCGTAGGCGCCCAGCGTGCAGGCCAGCAACCCGCGCCGCCGCGTCGTCGCCCGCAGCACCACCGCGCCCGCCCCGTCGCCGAACAGGATGCAGGTGTTGCGGTCTTGCCAGTTGGTGACGCGCGAGAGGGTATCGGCGGCGATGACCAGGACGTTCCGGTACGCGCCGCTGCGCACCAGGTTCGTGCCCACGGCGAGGGCATAGATAAAACCCGAGCAGGCGGCCTCCAGGTCGAAGGCGGCCGCATGGATGGCCCCGATGGCGTCCTGCACCAGGCAGGCCGTCGCCGGGAAGGCATAGTCGGGCGTGGAGGTGGCGACAATGATTAGATCGACGGAGAAGGGGGAGAGATCGGCCCGCTCCAGGGCCTGCCGGGCGGCGCGGATGGCCATGCTCGAGGTCGCCTCGCCCTCGTCCAGCAGCCGTCGTTCGCTGATGCCGGTGCGGGTGCGGATCCACTCGTCGGAGGTGTCCACCATCCGTTCCAGGTCCTGGTTGGTCAACACCCGCTGCGGCAGATACATGCCCCAGCCGGCGATGGCGGCGTACTGCGCCATGCGATTCCCCCCAGGTTCTTTTTGAAAAAATAGAAGAAGACAGGGGGCCGGCCTATCGTACCACCTTGCCTGGCTTGCGCTCAAAGGCGGAGATCACCGGCGATCCCCTGTCTTTTTCTGGGCCAGGAAATATCCTGCCCGCTACTTGCCTTTCTTCTCCTCTTTGACCTTCAGTACCTGGGCGCCCTTGTAGGTGCCGCAGGACCGACAGACGCTGTGCGGCAGGGTCAGGTCGCCGCACTGCGGGCAGACCGCCATCTGACGCGCCTTGAGCGCCTGGTGGCTGCGGCGCCCACCCCGCCGATGACGCGAAATCCTTTTCTTTGGCAAAGCCCCCATCAGCATACCTCTCTTTTCAGCTACTCTTTCTTGGGCTCGAGCAGCGCCGCCAGGACGGCCAGCCGCTCGTCCGTCTGTTCACCGTGCCCGGGACAGGGGCCAAGGTTCAGGTTCTGGCCACAGATGGGGCACAGCCCGGCGCAGTCCGGCCGGCACAACGGCCGTATCGGCAGGTTCAGCAGCACCTGTTCGCGCACGGCCTCGTCCAAATCGACGATGTGATGCCCATCGATCATATAGACGCTGTCATCCTCCGGCGGCGGCAACGGCTCACCCGTCAGGATCGCCACGCTCGGCTGGAACACGACCTCCATTTCCATGTGCAGCGGCTGCTCGTAGGGCTCCAGGCAGCGACCGCACTCCAGCGTCACCGTGCCATCGAGCGCCCCCTGCAGCAGCACGTTTTCCCGCAAGCGAGTCAGCAGCACCTTGCCGCGCAGACTCCTGACCAGGAGATCGTCGGCCTGGAACTCTTCCTCGGCGATCTCGTAGGCGCGCGTCGTCCCCACGGGCGAGCGCAGGAGCGTGGCCACATTGTAGCGCATCATCGCCCACCTCCCGGGCCTATACCCGGAACGAGTGGGACGCTTCCGCCCCACTCGATGGCGCCTATTTTACTACAACCATGGCGATTATGCAAATTGGCATGTTGCGGGGGGGAACAGACTGTAGTACAATGGCGCGGAAACAAGAGACGGGAAGCAGGAGCCGGTGAACTGTCCGGCCGCCTTTCTCCCGAGGATCTACACGATGCTGTCCCTGGTCGTATGGTGGTTCATCCTGGAGATCCTGACCCTGATCGCCCTGCCGCTGACGCTGGCGCTGTTGCGGCACCTGCCGGACCGGGGCTACCCCTTGGCCCGGGCGCTGGGCATCCTCCTGCCGGCCTTCCTGGCCTGGTTCCTGGGCATGTGGCAACTGGCCTCCTATGGGCGCGGTCTGCTCGTGCTGTGCCTGGCCGCGGTGGCCGTCCTCTCGGGGATCGTCTTCTGGAAAGACCGTTCGATCCGCGCCTTTCTGCGCGAGCGCTGGCGGCTGGTGCTGCTCTACGAGCTGCTCTTTGCCCTTCTCCTCTTCGCCGGGGCCGTGCTGCGCATCTACGGCCCCTGGGGCGGGCCGGCCCTCTCGCACACCGAGCAGCCCATGGACCTGGCCTTCCTCAACGGCATCATGCAGAGCAAGGCGCTCCCCCCGCAGGACCCCTGGCTCTCGGGCTACAGCATCAACTACTACTACTTTGGCTACTTTACGGCCGCCTCGCTGGCCCTGCTTGCGGGGCTGCCCGCTTCCCTGGCCTTTAACCTCAACCTGGCCACCCTCCTGGCCCTGGCCGCCACCGGCTGCTTCAGCCTGGGCTACAACCTGACGTTGGCCATGGAGGCGGCCGCGCGCCGCCGCGCCGCGTTTGTCGGCGCGCTGGCCCTGGTCCTGGCCATGTTCGTGGGCAACCAGGCCGGGGCCCTGGAGACGATCGCCGGCAACCCCCAGGTCGTGGCCCTGGACGCCGGGGAGATGGCTACCGTCCTGCGGGCCCGCCTGGCGGGAGCCACGGGGCCGGTCTCCCTGGGCCACGCCGTCAACACCGGGGGCGATTTCGGCGGCGTCTGGGACACCATCCAGGTCGGCGGCCCGCCATGGCAATCGCAGGACTATTGGTGGTGGCCCTCGCGGGTGCTGTGGGACGAGCGGCCCACCTGGGAAGCGGTGCAGCAGATCCAGGCCCGCGGCCAGGTCGGGGCGGCCCTATGGGGCTGGCGACGCTTGGTCACCCCCGAGCAGGTCCAACGTTCGTACGCCATCACCGAGTTCCCCTTTTTCTCCTTCTACCTGGGCGACATGCACCCCCATGTGATGAGCCTGCCGCTGACGCTGCTGGCCATGGCCATGGCCCTGAACCTGGTCCTCTCGCCGGAGCGCGGCCGGGCGGCGTTCCGGCTGGGCGCGCCCGGCGACCGCCCGGACCGCTGGTCGTGGCTCTTCCTGGCGCTCAACGCCATGGTGCTGGGCAGCCTCTACGTGGCCAACTCCTGGGACTTTCCGACCTACCTGCTGCTCTACATCGCCGCCTGGGTCTGGCGCTGGCGCAAGGACACACAGGAGCCCCGGAGCCGGCGGGACACCCTGGCGCTGCTGCGCGACCTGGGCATCGTCGTCGGGCTGGCGATCGCCCTGTACCTGCCCTTTTACCTCACCTTTCGCTCGCTCGTCGGCAGCCGGGAGGTCCCGGCGGAAGTATTGGCCACGCCCCTCCTGGGCGCGCTGGCCAAAGTGCCGGGCTTCTCCAAGCTGCTGCAGACGCTCGGCCCGGTGCTGTGGGACAAGACCTCGCTCTACACCTTCCTGGTGATCGTAGGGCTGCCGCTCTACCCGGCGCTCACCTGGTTCATCGGCCACGCCTTCGCCAAGCGCCTCCGCGTGCGCCCCTGGGAATGGGTCGCCGTCGGCCTCTTTGCCGTCCTGTCCATCGCGCTGGGCTTTCCGCTGCTGATGATCGTGCCGCTGCTGGTGCTGGGCTGGGGGCTGCTGGGCAAAAGCCGGCCGGCCGAAGCGTTCGCCCTGCTCCTGCTCATGCTGGCCCTGCTCCTGGCCTGGGGCTGCGAGGTGGTCTACCTGCGCGACATCTTCGAGAGCCGTATGAACACCGTCTTCAAGTTCTACTACCAGGTCTGGATGATGCTGGCCATCGCCGGCGCCTGGAGCGTGGGCGAGGTGCTGCGCACCCACCTGCGGCGCTCCCTCCCGCGCCTGGCCTGGGCGCTGCCGTTGGCTCTGCTCCTGGCCGGCGGGCTGGTCTATCCCAGCGCCGCCCTGCAGATGGCGCTGCGCGAGGCGCGCCCCTGGAACCTGGACGGCCTGGCCTACATGCAGCAGAGCTACCCGGGCGACTATGCCGGGGTGCGCTGGCTGCAGGACAACGCCGCGCCCGACGCCGTCGTCCTGGAAACGGTGGGCTCGGACTGGGGCTACGCCGGCCGGGTCTCCGCCGCCACCGGCCGGCCGACCCTGCTCGGCTGGGACGGCCACGAACTGCAGTGGCGCGGCGGCCAGCCCGCGGCTCTGGCAGAGATCACGCCCCGCGCCGAGGCCGCCAGGCGCATCTACAAGACCGACAACCCGGCCGAGGCCCGCCAGCTATTGGCGCAGTATGAAGTCTCTTATGTCTTTATCGGTTCCCAGGAGCTGTCCGCCTACCCGCCCGAGTCCCTGGCCAAGTTCGCCCAACTGGGCACGCTGGTCTTTGAAGCGCCCGGGGTGCAGATCTACCGGGTGGGCGCGCCGCAGTAGGAACCCAACCACGAAGGCGCAAAGAACTGCTGTTTGCCGACCACAACGGCACAAAGAAAACTTGTTTGGCCCAACCAAGAGGAGCCGTTTCGACCCAGGAGGCCCGTTTGTCCGAGTCCAATGCGCCCACGCCTGATCTCACTTCCGCCCTGTACGAGGCCGTGGCCGGCGTCTTTACCATCGGCCAGGCCCTGCTCGACCGCGATCACCCCGGCGTCGTCCACCTCTACGGCCACTTTCTCATGGACACCGCCGCGGCCTACCCCATCCTGCGGGGGCGCTTCCAGACCATCGGCTACACGCCCCTCTTCCGGGAGGAGGAAGGGCGCACCGTGATCCGGGCCGTCCCCGGCGAGCTGCCGACCATGCAGCAGCCGCGCGTGGCCCTGGCGCTGGTCCTGATCGCCCTCACCGTCGTCTCCACCATGACCGCCGGGATGGAATGGCTTCCAGAGCGCCCCATCCTGCAGAACGTGCTGTCGGGCTGGCCTTTTGCCGTCACGCTGATGCTCATCCTGCTGGCCCACGAGCTGGGACACTACATTGTCTCCCGCCGGCTGGGCATCCCCGCCACCCTGCCCTACTTCATCCCCTTGCCGTTCACCCCGCTGGGCACCATGGGGGCCTTTATCCAGATGAAGGCCCCGCCGCAGAACCGCCGGCACCTGCTGGCCCTGGGGCTGGCCGGCCCCGTCGCCGGCCTGGTCGTGGCCATCCCGGCGTTGATCCTGGGCCTGTCGCTCTCCACCGTCCAGCCCTCGCCGTCCGGCGAGATGTTTATCCTGGAAGGCAACTCGCTCCTCTACGCCCTGATCAAGACGGCCTACTTCGGCTACTTCCTGCCGCGCTGCGGGGCCGGCCCGGCAACCTTCTGGGAGCTGCTGCACGCCGCCCTGCGCGGCTGCCCGCCCGGCACCGGCGTCGACGTCTTCATCCACCAGATCGCCTACGCCGGCTGGGCCGGCCTGATGGTCACCGGCCTGAACCTGGTCCCCGCCGGCACGCTGGACGGCGGGCACATCGCCTACGCCCTCTTCGGGCGGAGCGCCCGCTACATCACCGGGGCCGTCGTCCTGGCCCTGGCCCTGCTGAGCCTCCTGTGGATCGGCTGGCTCCTCTGGGTGGCGCTGATCCTGCTCGTCGGCCGCCGGCCGGCCGTGCCCCTGGACGACCTGACCGCCCTCAAGCCCTGGCAGGTGGCCGTGGCCGTGGCCATGCTCGTGATCTTTTTGCTGACCTTTGCCCCGGTCCCGCTGCAGGTCGTCGGCGGGCCCTGAACCGCGCCCAGCGCCGGCCGGGACATTCCAGGAGAAAGCGGGATGGCTGTCCACCTCTATATCGCTCCTGCCGCCGGCGGCAAGACGGCCTTCGGTACCGCGCCGCGTCGCCATCTCGACGACCCGCAATTCTCCGGCCGCTTTGGCCGCGTGGCGCGAGAGGGGGGAGGGAGGCTGGGGACAGGTCACATCGCTGCGGGGGCGGTGCCGTTTCGAGCGCGATGGCGCCCTGCGCGGGCTACCGGCTATTTGACACCTCCCAGCACCTGTGGTATCATTGTGGGCGCGTGGGGCCGTGGTGTAGAGGCCTAACATGCAGCCCTGTCAAGGCTGAGATCGGGGGTTCGAATCCCCTCGGCCCCGCACCTGCGATTTTTGATGAGGTCCCAGAACGGCAGCATCGCCGCCTGGGGCCTCACTGCGTTCAATCGGGGATCATTGCACCATCGAAAAAGATGGCCTCAAAAACCCCTCGGAGCAGAACCTTCTGCGTGCGCTCACTGGTAGCCTCGGACCACACCCGGCCCAGGTCGGTGAGGATGTCCGCCGCCCGGGTCAGGTCCGGACTCGTCGGTGGAGATACACGGGCCATCTCGGCCTGAATCTGCGCCTTGTCCGCCAGGTATTCCTCACGGCTTATGTCTCCCTCCTTGAAGAGCAACTTGATGCGCTGCATCTTTAGCGAAGCCAGCGTCGGACCGTTGCGACGGGGTGCGGTGTCGATCCCGGACAGGATCTGCTCCTTGTCCCCGGCGGGGATCTCGATCAACTGTAACAGGCGGGCCCCTGCGGCCTCACATTTGTCAGCATGGAGCCCCGGCAGGTCGCAACCACCCCGCGCCGGGCCCCTCCCGTGGTCGCGGCGGCGTGAACAGTACAGGCAGCGTCGCCCGCGGGTCGTCTGCCCGTAAAGAGGAGCCCCGCAGCGGGCACAGTAGGCCACACCGGGGAGGGAATAGGGCCGCCAGCGCTGCGTCGCCCTATCCGGCGAGCGGAATCTCTTTCGTCGCGGCGACCAGGGCCAGGTGTTGGATACGGTCCCACACCCCTTTGTCCTGCTGCAGCTGCGCGCGCACCTCGTCCTTGGTCAGCAGCGGGGTCATCTTGACCTTGATCCGGTGGGTCTGCTCGCGGGAGTAGGCGGTCTCCCCACCCAGCTCCACAATCTGGATGCTGACCTTGCCGCCGCCCTTGCCTCCCGCCGTAATGGCCACGTTGAGTTCCAACTCGACTTCCTCGACAAACAGAAAGGGGTACAGCGCCTCCGGCGTGGGTTCCTGGGGAGCGGACAAGAGCTCATCCCGGACCTGGTCGATCAGTTTCCGCAGCGTAATCGCCATCGTTCTACCCTCCTTGGCGGACAAAGAGCCTACCCTCGCTGTCCTGGCTGCGCAGGTACAAGGTGGGGATAAACCACTCTTGGGTGTTCAGAATACGGATGCGCCCGGCGTTGACGGCAGCAGGAAGCGTTTCGAAACGCGACAGGGCCCGGTAGAAGCCCTGCGCGAACCTGGCCGCCGCGTCGACGCCGATTGGCAGTTGGGTGGCGACGACGGCCGGCAGGCCGGCCTGGATCAGCGCCGGGGCCACGCCGCCGAACAGCGTCTCGCCCCGCACCGCCCCACTCCAACAGGCCGAGAGCACGGCCAAGCGCACCCCGCGGCGCGACAGGAGCGTGGCCAGATCCACGCTGCCGATCGGGTCGACCTTTCTCCCCGGACCGACGAAGGCCAGGTAGCCCTGGGGAGCGATCTGGGCCAGCGGCCGGCCACAGGCCCGGCCTCCCTTCTGCCCCCAGCACCGTTCTGCTGTCGGGGCGTTCAGCTCACCGCATACAGGACAGCGGCGGGCAAACACCCCGTGGCCGTCAAAGTGGAGGATGTGGACCGGATAGGACTCCAGGTAATCCAGCAGCCCTTCAAAGGTGGGGCGGGGAAGTGTGTCGACCTGCAACAGTCCCTCTTCTTGGAGTGGGGCCAGGGCTTGGCGGGCGACCTTTTGCTCGGTGTTGGCGAGCGTCGGGACGCCCCTGGGGCGCGATTGGATGTACAGCAGGCGCAGGGGCGGAGTGACCCCCAGGGGAGACGCCGCCTGGGCATAGCTGATATAGCGGGTCAATTCGACGGCCCCGCTGGGAAGCAGCGGCTGTCGGCAGTAGAGGAGTTCCCAGGGGTAGCGGGCCAACTCGACGGCGTCCTCGTCAAAGCGCAGTTGCAGGGAAACTACCCCCTGGCCGGGGATTTGGTTCAAGGCCATTTGAAAGGCCGTATTGATCTCGCCCGCCATCAAGGTGTCGTACAGGGTCTGCCCTACACGCCACAAAATGGCCGGATCGAGTTGGTCGCCGGCCAGCAAGAACCCCAACTGCGCCAGGATTTCGCGCTGCTCATCGGGAAAAGTCTCCGGAGTATACTGCCGCAGCCGCAGCGCCTTGAGCACGACGCTCAACTCGACTTCGGTGTAGGGCAACTGGACTACGGCGTGTGGCTCGCCCAGGGGGGTCTGCAAGGCGCGGACCTCCACTTTCTGCTGGCCCCGCCGGGTGAGCTGTAGTTGGAAGGGGATGCGCGGGGCGGCCGAGATCTCCGGCACGGGTTGCTGTACCGGCCCCGTTGTAGGCAACGGCTCGATTGTTCCCGGCGCTGCCGCCGGCCGGCCGGAATACGGCACTCCCATGCACAGGTCGTTGAAGCTGATCCCCAGGGTCTCCAGCGCCAACACGTTGAGGGCATGGATGATCTGCGAACGCTCGTGACGGGTATTCTCGCTGCCGCCATAGAGCCGTTCGGCGCGTTCGTTCTTCTGGAAGCGCTCCTCCAGCGTCGCCAGTTCGGCCATCCGGGCGGGCGCAGTCTGAGCGAGATACTCCTGCAATCTCTGAAAGCCGCGGGGGTAGTCCATACGGCCCGTTTGCCCGGCGCCAACCGCGGGAACCGCCGCCGGTCCCGCTCGCGGGGCCTCGCCGCCGATCTGCTGGTTCACCTGGGCGCCATCGCCGATCACCACGCCGGTGCCTTGCCCGATGTGAATCTCGTACTTGGGCGCGGCCGCGGGGGTCGCCGCCGGCGGCGACGGGGCCGGCCGCGTCCCCACCAACGCCTCCAGTACGGCCAGCGGCTCTGCATCGATCACCCGCACCCGCCGCTCCTCCCAGACCCGCCGCTCCCCCTCCGGCAGCCCCGGCCAGACGGCGTAGGCCCCCAGGGCGAACTTGCCGGCCCGCTCCAGCACCTCGCGCCAGAGAAAGTGAAAGTCGGGGTCGGCCAGATCGTAGCCGAGAAAGAGGATGGTGTGCTTGGCCAGCACGCCGCGCACCTCGCCAAGCAGCGCTTCCTTGCGCCGGTCGCGCAGGAGGCCGTACTGGTCGTCCTCGGTCAGGACCAGGCTGCCTCGTCGGGAGAGGGCCCCATAGAGGCGCAGCAGGGTGGGCCGGCCGGCCTGGATAAAGGGCACGTCGGCATCGTCCACGACATGGTTGAAGGCGACTCCCGCCTTTTCATAGGCCAGCTTGAGCAGGTCGTCATAGGCGGTGGTGAGGACGACGGGCGCGCCGAGCCGGACGATGAGCTCGTGGAGGCGGGCCGGCCGGCGGCGCGGCGGCTCCAGTTCGTCGCCGAGGTAGCGGATGAGGTCGTTGACGAACCCGCCGCGGGCGGCGCGCTGGGCGGCCTGGGCCCACGAGAGGCCCGCGCCCAGCCCGTGGCGCGCGGCCAGCCCCTGGGCCAGCTCGGCCCGCGCGGGCAGCCCGGTGACCGCCCGTGGCAGGTCGGCGCCGAGGAAGAGGGCCAGTTGGCCGCGGGCGAGCTTGTCGTACAAGTCCTGGTAGTCGTGTTGCGCCATCGTGTCTTGCTCCTTTGCGCTATGCTGGGGGCCGGCGCCGCCGGAGGCTGCCGCCAACCGACCCCGCCGCCCACCCCCGGCATCGCGGCGCATGCTTGTCATCTTAGCCGACCGGGTTTCGCAAGCCTCCGGCTACGAGATGGCAGGCCCTGCGGGCCTGCGTTTCGCCGGCGCTGCCGGCGGCTACAGCCGAACCGTCAGGCTTGGTTTTAGCCCCAACGGGGCTGGCACCTCGTAGCCGGAGGCGTCCGACCTTTCTCCGCGCCTCCGCCGTACCGACTCCGGCGGGCCGGCGCGGGCCGCTAACGCTGCGCCCCGCGCCGGGGCCGGCGCGGGCGGCCCCGTGCCGCCGAGGCATCGCCCTTAGCCTGTCGCAGGGACGGCGGCGCGTGCTTGGAGTCTCTTCTCGGTCTGCGCCCCGCGGCGGTTGCGGCGCGGTCGGAATCTGCCCGCCGCCCAATCCAGGCGCGGTACGAGGGCCACCCCGTCTTGGCCCAGCGCTCCCGCTCCGGCCGGGCCCGCGTGGCGGTGGGGTCGCCGCCTTTGAGCCACGTGAGCGCCGCGAAAAAGGCCCGGGCGGGATGGGGGGCGGCGTCCGCCGGCCCATGGAACCCGATGCGCTCCAGCGTCTGGGCAAAGGCCGCCTCCACCAGCTCCTGCAGCGGGCCGGTGATGCGCCCGACCTCGACGTGATACCCCTGGCCGCGCAGCCACTGCCGGGCCCGCTCCAGGACGTACCCGGAGCAGACCTGCACCGTTTCCTTTTTCGCCACGCCCAACCGCTCCACCAGTTCGCGGACGGCCGCGACGACGGCGTCGAGATAGGCTTTGCGGCGAAAGGCCGCGCCGCGAAAACAGGCCATCGGCAGCTCGACGCAGGCAAACTCCCCGGTCTCGGTGCGGTAGGCCCCGATGACGGTGGAGCCGACCAGGGAGCCCCACCCGGCATCGTCGATCTGGACGGTCATCGCGCGCCTCGCAACGTTACCTCCCGCGGAGCCTCCAAAAATCGGCCGCTTCGCGGCCACCAGAGGGGGGCATTCGCCCCCCTCTGGACTCCCCCCGCAGCAGGCCAATTCGGGCTCTGCCCGAATTGGCCCAGCAGCCAGCAACCAGCATTATGGAGAGAACGGCCGGGCCGCTAAACAACAACGAAAACCCCCGAAGTCGATGTCGAGCCCGGGGAAGTCGCTGTCGCGGAACGCGGAACGCCCGTCCTCTCGAGTGTCGCTCCACGAGCCCCCGCGCAAAACCCGGCTGCCGCCGGCCCCGGCCTTCTCCCGGCCATCGTCCGCCCGGTACGGGTAGGGCCTGTACAGGCTGCTGCACCACTCCCAGACGTTGCCGGTCATGTCGGCGCAGCCGCAAGGGCTGTTCCAGGCGGCGAAACAGCCGACCGCGCTGGTCGCGTGGATCCCGCTCTCCAAGGTGTTGGCCCGGCCGGCGGCCCATTCTCCCCAAGGGTATTCCCGCCCGTCTGTCCCCCGGGCGGCTCTTTCCCACTCCGCCTCGGTGGGCAGCCGCACCACCTCGTCCGCCCCGAGCCGGCCGGCCTCGCGCCAGCGCGCCGTCAGCCACTCGCAAAAGGCTACGGCGTCGTGCCAGGTGACATAGACCGCCGGGTGGTGGGCCTGCCGCGGCGCAAAGTCGGCCCCGCGCCACATCCGCCCGGTGGCCCGCGCAAAGGCGGCGTACTGGACGTTGGTCACCGGGTAGCGGGCCAGGCGGAAGGTCGGCAGGTGTACCTCGTGGGCCGGCCGCTCGTCCCTTTCTCCGCTCCTATCATCCCCCATCCGAAACGGGCCGGCCGGCACCGCCACCCAATCCAGGTCCGGCAGGCCGGCCGCGTCCAGCCCCACGCCCGGGCGTGGGTCGCCCAGGAGGGCCAGCACGTCCCCGGCGGCGGCCCGCTCGCGCGGCGCCAGGTCGGCGGGCGCCTCCAGCAGCGCCACCAGCCAACGTTGGACGCGCTTCAACACCGCTTGCAGGGGCGGCTTGTCCTGGGCTACGCCGGGAAAGCGCAGGTCGGCCAGCGCCTGCCCGGCCAACACCGCCGCCTGCCAGTGCGTGGCGCTTTTCCCCGCCACCTCTTCCGGCCCCTCGGGCAGCAGGGTGTTGACCACGTGCACGGCATAGCTCAGTCCGCCCTGGCGGGCCTTGCCCACGCCGAGCAAAAAGACCTCCCGCCACCAGGCCGGGTCCTGCCAGACGCGCTCCTGCAGCGCCGCGGCCAGGTCCGTCTCCTCGGCCAGGTAGCAGGCCGCCAGGTACTCCTGGAAGGAGCGGTGCGGAAAGGCGTACACCCCGGGGGCGCGGGCCAGGAGCAGGCCGGCCCGCGTCTCCAGGTAGCGCACCAGCAGCCGCGGGTTGAGGTCCTCCGGCAGGAGCGGGGCAAAGGCGGCCAGCACCTCGCCCGCGCCGATGTCGGCCGGCCGCTCCGCCTCCCCGCTCTGCCGCTGGCGCTCGTGCACCGTGTAGGCCAACCGGTGCAGCGCCGGGCGCACCCGGCCCTCCTCCAGCGCCAACACCCGGGCCACGCCCGGATCGAGCACCGCTTCGCCATCCGGTCCACGCGCTTCCCCGCCGCGCTGCCAGCGGCTGAGGAGCAGCTTGACCGTCTCCTCGTACAGGTCGGCGCGGTCCTCCGGGAGCTGTCCCCAACTGGTGTGCAGCGTGGCCATCAGCGTCAAGAGGAGCGGCCTGCTGGCCAGGTCGGCCAGGTAGGGCCGCTCGGCCAGCGCCTGCCGCAGCCGCCCGGCCCGCCCGGCAGCGGTGGCCTCGTCCCATTTCATCGCCGGGCGCACGGCCTGGTACCAGCGCCCGATGAAGCGTTCCTGCTGCGCCCCGTCCAGGGGCGCCAGCAGCAGGGTCGCGAATTCCGCCAGGCGCCAGTGGGGCGCGGCGTAGGCGTAGGGCCGGGCCGTGACCAGGACGCGGCTGCGGCCGGCCGGCAGCAGGCCGGCCAGGTCGGCCACCGCCTCCAGTAGGCACTGTCGCCGCCGGTCGGCCTCGGGCACCTCGTCCAGCCCGTCCAGCAGCACCAGGCCGCCCTCGCCCAGCAGGCGCTGCTGCAGCATGGGGAAGAGCGCTTGGGCGGCCTCCTCGCCCAGGCGGGCGGCGATGTCGGCGCGGAGGGCGTTCCAGAGCATCTGCGCTTCGCCCCGGGCCGCTGCGGCGGGGATGCAGCGGGCGCCCACCTCGCGCAGCACCAGGCGGAACGGCAGGAGGCCGGCCAGGGGGGAGCCGGCCGGCAGCGGCGCCGCCCCGCCGGCGCCCGCGGCGTCGGCCAGCAGGTAGGTCAGGTAGTTGACAAAGGTGGTCTTGCCCGAGCCGGGGTCGCCCAACAGCACAAAGCGGGTGACCTGGGGGTGGGCGATGGCCTCCAGGAGGGGGGTGCGCTCGCGGCCCTCGCCGCGGGCCATCCGTTCCAGGAAGGCTTTGCCGGCCCGCTCTTGCTCCTCGCGCGCCGGGGCCAGGACGTCCAGGTCCACGTAGACGTCGGGCAGGGGCACGCGGTCCGCCGGGCCGGCCTCCACAAAGCGGGGGGCCACCACGCCCAGGGGCAGCCGGCGGCAGTCGGCGGCCAGGGCGCGGTAGTAGGCCGGGAGCAGGGCGGCGGGAGAGATCTCCTCCGGCGGGCCGGGCGGGCACAGGTCGAGGAAGGACCGCGCGCCGGCCGCCAGCGCCAGCTCATGCAGGCGATCCAGGACCTCGGCGCGCTCGTGGCGCAGCTCCTCGGTCGGGCCGTAGCGCCGGGTAGAGGCGATGTTCTCCAGGAGGCGGGTCTGCTGGACGAGGGCGGCGGCGTACTGGGGATGGTCTTTCCCCAGGCGCGCCAGCAGCTCCTCCACGCCCTGTTCGTAGCGGGAATAGGGATCGGTCATCGGGTGTCCTCCTCACGCTCACGCCGCCGGCCGCGCGCCGTCTTCTGGTTGGGCCCGGCCCCAAGCGTCGAACCGCGCGCGGCCTACCACAGGGGGCCGGGCCCGCGGCTATATTCGCCGGCCCACGGGGGCCGGCAGGACCAGGCCTGGCGTTCTCTCCTGGGGCGCGCGCGGCCCATCCCCAAAGGGAATGGGCCACATTCCGGCCCTATAGCCACCCCGCGGGGCGGGGTATGCTATCCACGCACAGGCGCAGAACGATTGGCCGCTAAACAACAACGAAAACCCCCGTTGTCGTTGTCGTTCTCGGGGTTGTCGTTGTTGCGGTACGCGGAACGCCCGTTCTCTCGATTGTTGTTCCACGAGCCCCCGCGCAAAACCCGGGCGGTTTGTCGGCCTGGCCCTACAGCACGGCAGCCAGCGCTGCCGGGACTGCCTAATCCCGCCGGCCCGCACCCGCCGGAGGCTAGCGCCAGTCCGGCCAGGTGGGGAAACCGGCGTCGTACTGTCTGCCCACAACTTTTGGAGCGCACCTGGCAAGCTTCCGGCGGTCGGTCGGCTCATTCCGCGGCCTCGATCCGCTCCATCTCCGGCAGCAACTTGCCTCTTTCATGGCGCTGCCGCTGTTCCACGGCATAGCGCACAACCGCAGCCAACGAGCGTTTGCTGAACGAGAATGCCCCGTAGCCCTCTTGCCATCCGAATCGTCCCGGATAGCCCGCCGCATGGTTCACCCAGTGCGCGCTGCTTCCTTTGAGCTGCCCGATGAAATCGGCAACGGCGACTCGTGGCGGGATGGAAACAACCAGGTGCACGTGATCGGCCACGCCGCCGACCGCGTGCACGATCCCGTCCAGCGCTATTCCTTTGCCCCGCAAGTAGGTGTGTAGCTCCGGCTCCAGGCCGGCCGTGATAAGCGGATCGCGGTTACGCGTCGCCCACACCAGATGATAGTAGAGCTGCCAATAGGGCATAGCCTTGCTCCTTATGGCTCTGCCGCCCGGCCGCGCCGGAGGCTCCGGCCAATCGACCCCGCTGCCCACCCCCGACGCCGTTG
>CAZQFV010000016.1:0-89940 GCA_964592645.1 uncultured Chloroflexia bacterium | reverse complement strand
GGGCTGCAGGCCATCGCCGACGAACTGGGCCTGCGCGGCAAACCCGCGGCCTGAGGCGCCCCAGCCTGCCGTGGATGCATTTCCCTGATTAGCAAACCCGCACGCTTCTGAACAACAGAAGCGTGGGAGGATACCAACCAAAGAAATGCATCCGAGCTCAGGGCGGTAGGTTGCGGAGCGGAACACGCTGTAGTACAATATGGGCGGCAATCGTCAGCGGGTGGTCTGTTGCGCCTCACGGCAAGTATGGTACAATAGGGACCGGCCCATAGTGGTCTGAAAAGGAGGAGAACGATGCACTGCACAAACTGTGGACAGGAGGTTCCGGCAGGGGCCAACGTCTGCCCCTACTGCGGGGCGCCCGTGGCCCAGGCCGCGCCGCCCGTGGCCCCCCCGCCGGCGACAATGAGCATACCCCCCACCCCGATGATGGGGCCGGCCCCGGAGATGCGCGCCTCCAGCGGCGCCTCCACGGCCAGCCTCGTCCTGGGCATCCTGAGCATCCTGCTGGTCATCCTGTCGGTCGTCCTGACCTACACGTTAGGCGCCAGCATCATCCAGCAGATCGGGGGCAATACTGCCCCCTCCCAGGCCGAGATCATGCGCCTGGCGCAGGACCCGGCCTTCCAGTCCAACGCGATAGGCATCTTTATCTGCATTATCGCCGCCCTGCTGATGGCCCTGATTGGGTTCATCCTGGGCATCGTTGGCATTGCCGGGGAGGGCCGCAGCCCCACCCGCAGCGGCAAGACCTTTGGCATCCTGGGCCTGGTATTCAGTGCCCTGCCACTGCTCTGCTGCGCGTCCTTCTTCATCATCGGCCTCCTGGGACAGGGGGCCGCCAGGTAGCCAGCCAAGGCGATCCCGGCCCGGATCGGGCGCGCCGCGGGCCCACGGACCTCGCGCCTGATGGGCCGAGGCCGGCCCAGGCATAGGCGCACACCGGGTCGGCGGACATCGCTGGGAGTCGACGGTCCGCCGGGCCGGCCGCAACGCCGGGTCCCCGCCACCCGCCGGAGCAGACGGCGCAAGGAGGACGCTATGTCGGAGAAGAAAAAGCCCTATACCCTGGCCAGCGACGAAAAGGCCACCCCCGTCATGGTCTACACCCTGACCAACCTCTCCTGGGGCGACGTGGTGACCAAGCAGTTGGTGCGGGTCAATACCTACCTGCGCACGCTGACTCCGGATTATGTCTCTCTCTTCGACGCCCGCACGGTCCCGGTGGGCGGGCAGCTCAACCAACCGATGTCCTTCACCGAGCTGCACGTCCGCACACCCCAGGTGATCGCCTTTCACCTGCTGCCGCCGGCCGACGAACCCGTGGACTATGACTCGGCCGAGGCCAACCGCAAGATGGAGCCGGCCATCGTCCTCGTCGGGCCGTTCCGCTTCGAGGCCAACCTGCGCATGGCCACCATCACCAACATCGCCAAGTACGTGGAGATCAACACCGATACCTACATCAGCCTGTACAACGCCACCGCCAGTTGCCCGCTGATGCCCGGGCTGGGAACCATCCGCGCGCCGCTGGTCCTCATCCGGCGCGACGTCGCCTCCTTCGCCCCTCGCATGTAGCAAGAGTGAGGCCGGCGCCGGCCGCTGCGCTGCCGGCGCCGGCCCCATCTTCCACCATCCTACCGGACCACGGCGATCTGCCCGCGTTTCACCACCACCTCCACCGGGTTGGCCCCGAAGCGATAGGCCAGGTGGCGGTAGTCGGGCAGGTCGAGCACCAGCAGGTCGGCCTGCTTGCCCACCTCCAGGCTGCCCACCCGCCGCCCCCACCCGATGGCGTGCGCGGCGTTGATCGTCGCCGCGGCGATCGCCTCCGCCGGGCTCAACCGCATGGCCCGGCAGGCCAGGGCGATGATGAACGGCATGGACTCGCAGTAGCAGGTGCCGGGGTTCAGATCGCTGGCCAGCGCCAGCGCGCCGCCGGCCTCGATCAGCCTGCGCGCCGGGCTGTAGCGCGGGTCGCCCAGCCCAAAGGGCGTGCCCGGCAGCGAGACGGCGATGGTGTCCGAGCGGGCCAGCGCCAGCAGCTCTTCTTCCGGCGTGCAGACCAGGTGATCGGCCGATACGGCCCCCAGCTCCACCGCCAAGGCCGTGCCCCCCAGGGAGGCGAACTCGTCCACGTGGATCTTGAGGCCCATCCCCAGGGTGCGGGCCTTTTCCAGGATGCGCCGCGACTGCGCCAGGTCGAAGGCCCCTTGCTCGCAGAAGACATCGCAGAAGAGCGGAGCCGGCCGGCCTTCCCCGGCCGTCTCCTGCGCCCATAGCGCTGCCGCGGCCGGCAGCATCTCCTCCACCACCTGCCGCACGTATTCCCCCGCGTCCTCCCGGCGCTCCCGCGGCACGGCGTGCGCCGCGAGAAAAGTCGGCACCAGGTCCAGCGCCTGGTGTCGGTCGCGGTCCAGCGCTAGGATGGCCCGCAGCAGGCGCAGCTCGCCCTCCTGCTCCAGGGCGTAGCCCGTCTTGACCTCGGCGGTGGTCGTGCCGTGCAGGAGCATCCGCTCCAGCCGGGCCCGCGTCTCCCGCAGCAGCGCCTCCCAGGGGGCGGCCCGCGTGGCGTTCACCGTGCTCTGGATGCCCCCGCCGGCCCGCATGATCTCCATGTAGGTCGCCCCGCGCAGGCGCATCTCGAACTCTTCCGCCCGCGCCCCGGCAAAGAGGGCATGGGTGTGGGGGTCCACGAAGCCCGGCAGGACCACCCGCCCCCGGGCCTCGATCACGTTCTCCGACCGCCAGGTCGCCAGGATCTCCTCCGTCGGCCCCACGGCGACGATCGTCTCCCCCTGCACGGCCACGGCCCCGTCGGCGATCAGGCCCAGTTCGTCCATCTCCGGCCCGCGCTTCGGGCCGGCCGGGGAGGACAGGGTCAGGAGCTGGGAGGCGTGGGGGATAAGAAGATCAGCGTGCATGGAAAGCTCCTTCTACCTCATGGGGGCGAGGGGAGCGGCCGTCAACGCGCCCGGATCGTCGCTCCCAGCTCGCGCTCCAGGGCCGGGACGATCCTTTTCTCCCGCAGCCGATTGACCTCCTCCTCCACCAGCACGCGCTCCGGCGACTGGAAGGTCAGGCGGTAGGCCAGGCTGACATGGCCCTCCGGCAGCGGCGCGCCCCGGTAGACGTCGAAGAGCGCCACGTCGCGCAGCAGCGCGCCCCCGGCCTGTTGAATCACCTCGGCGACCCGCGCCGCCGGCACCTCCTCCCCCACCACCACGGCGATGTCCTGCCGCACCGCCGGGAAGCGCGACAGCGGCTCGTAGCGCCGGCCGCCGGCCGCCTGCAAGAGCGGCTCCAGGCGCAGCTCGCCCAGGCAGACGCGCTGCGCCGGTAGCTCGAACTGCTCGCGCACTATCGGATGCACCTCGCCCAGGACACCCAGACACTCGTCGCCGACGTACAACGCCGCCTGGCGGCCGGGGTGCAAGGTCGGATGCTCCGCGGCCTCGTAGCGCGCTCCGGCGGCGCCCAGCCGCTCCAGCAGCGCCTCGACGATGCCCTTCAGATCGAAAAAGTCCACCTCGCCGGCCTCGCCGTGCATCCAACTGCGCTCCTCGCGCTTCCCTGCCAGGGCGATGCCCAGCATCGCCGGCTCCTCCGGCAGCTCCTGCGTGGGCCGCGGCAGGTAGACCCGCCCGATCTCAAAGATGCCCACCCGCTCGAAATGGCGCAGGTTAAAGGCCACCGTCTCCAGGAGGCTATTCTGCAGCGTCTGCCGCATGTACTCGCGCTCCGGCGTCAGCGGGTTGGCCAGCCGCAGGTAGGCGCTGCCGTCCACCTCCGGCATCCCCGGCGTCAGCCGGGCGACGCTGCGCAGGTTGGTCAGTGAGTAGGTGATGACCTCGTCCAGGCCGCAGCCGACCAGCACATCGCGCACCCGCTCTTCCAGCTCCAGCAGCGGGTTCCCCCGCTGCGGCGGGAGGATATCCCGCAGCAGCGTCGTCGGGATGCGGTCGTAGCCGACCATGCGGGCCACCTCCTCGAGCAGGTCGGCGTTCTGGGTGACGTCCATACGGAAAGAGGGCACGCGCACATGGACGGTGTCGCGCACGACGGTGCAGTCGAACCCCAGCGGGGCCAGCAGCCGGGCGATCTCGTCGGCGGAGAGGGCTATCCCCAGGATGCGCTCGGACTCGGCGGCCGGCAGCGACAGGTCCACACACTTCCAGCCCAACGGGTACTCGTCCACCAGCCCGTGGGCCGTGGTCGCCCCGGCATACTGTTCCAACAGCTCACAGCACCGCCAGAGCGCCCAGGCCGTCCCCCCGGGATCCACGCCGCGCTCGAAGCGCATCGCGGCCTCGCTGGACAAGTGCAGCGCCTGGGCCGTGCGGCGGATACAGATAGGGTCGAAGTGGGCCGACTCCAACAGGACGTGGCGCGTCGCCTCGGTCACCTCGCTCTCCAGGCCGCCCATCACCCCGGCCAGGGCCACCGGCCCCTGGCCGTCGCAGATCAGCAGGCGGTCGGGGTCGAGCGTGCGCTCGACCCCGTCGAGGGTGGTCATGCGCTCGCCCTCGTGGGCCCGCCGGACGACGATGGCCGGCACCGCCGTCCCCGGCTTGGGGCGCAGCTTCTCATAGTCAAAGGCGTGCAGCGGCTGGCCGAACTCCAGCATCACATAGTTGGTGATGTCCACGACGACGTTGATCGGGCGCATGCCGGCCCGCAGCAGCCGCTCCTGCATCCAGCGCGGAGAAGGGCCCATCTGCACATCGCGCACCAGCGCCGCCGTGTAGCGCGGGCCAAGGTCGGGGTCCAGTATCTCCACCGTGACCTGCCCCTGGATGCTGGGGCCGGCCTGGGCCGGCCGCGGCTGCGGCACGCACAGTTCCTTGCCCAGGAGGGCGGCCGTCTCGCGGGCCACCCCGATCATCGACAGGCAGCGCCCCAGGTTGGGGGTCAGCTCGATGTCCAACACGATCTCCCCCAGGTAGTCCGCCAGCGGCATGCCCACCGGGGCGTCGTCCGGGAGGATCACCACGCCGGTGTGGTCGTCGGACAGGCCCAGCTCCTTCTCCGAGCAGATCATGCCCTCGGAGCGCACGCCGCGGATCTTGTTCATCTTCAGCGTCACCAGGCGCGGCTCCGCGCTGTGCCCGTCGTAGAGCCGGGCGCCGACGCGGGCAAAGGCCACTTTCTGGCCGCTCATCCCCGGGCGGATGTTGGGCGCGCCGCAGATCACGGTCATCGGCTGGCCCAGCCCAAAGTTGACATCCACCACCGTCAGGCGATCGGCGTCGGGGTGTTTGCGCACCTCCAGCACCTCGCCGACAACGATGCGCTCGCGGTCCCATTCCTGGCCGATGCGCACGACCTCGGCCACCTCCAGCCCGGCCAGGGTCAGGCGTTGGGCCAGGGTATCGATGGGGACGTCGGAAAGGTCCACGTATTCCTGAAGCCATTTGAGGGGTACTTTCATGGGAGTGCTCCTTTGGCCGGGCGAGGCATTCGCCCCGGCTCATACAAAAGGCCTCTATGCAGAGATCAACAGATCTGTCGGCGGTGGCGAATGCCTCGCCTGTATGTCGGCCCCGGCCTCCTGCCCTAACCGGGCCGTTCCATCACGCTCCGGAACTGTCGGATGAACCGCAGGTCCCCCTGGTAGAGGTGGCGGATGTCCTCGATCTGCCAGCGGACGGCGGCGATGCGGTCGGGGCCGGCGCCAAAGGCAAAGCCGCTGTAGCGCTGGGGGTCGATGCCGCAGTTGCGCAGGACGTTGGGATGGATCATCCCGGCCGGCATCACCTCCAGCCAGCCGCTGCCCTTGCACATGCGGCAGCCGGCGCCGTCGCACAGGACGCACTGCACCGCCGTGTCCATGCCCGGCTCGACGTAGGGGAAGTAGTCGCAGCGAAAGCGCAGCGGCCGGCGCGGGCCAAAGACATGGCCCAGCACGGCGGCGATGGTCCCCTTCAGGTCGGCCAGAGTGATGCCGCGGTCCACGGCGAACCCCTCGCACTGGTGGAACATCCAGTTGTGCGAGGGGTCCACCTGCTCGTAGCGATAGACCTTGCCCGGGACGACGACGCGCAGCGGCGGCTGCAGCTCGCGCATGATGCGCACCTGGTTGGGCGAGGTGTGCGTGCGCAGCAGCAGCGCCCCGGGTGCCGGCGCACCGCCCGGCCCGGTGCGCAGAGCCGGCGTGTCCAGGTAGATGGTGTCCTGCATGCCACGGGCCGGGTGGTGCGGCGGCATGTTCAGCAGCTCAAAGTTGTAACGGTCCGATTCGACCTCCGGCCCTTCCCAGACCTGGAATCCCAGGGCCAGGAAGGCCTCCTGCATCTCGCGCAGCACCTGGATGACGGGGTGCAGCGCTCCCTGGGCCGGCCGGTGGCCGGGCAGGGTCACATCCACCCGCTCCTGGCGGGCGCGGGCCAGCAGCTCCTGCTCGCGGAGGGCTGCGGCGCGCGCTTCGTAAGCCTGCTGCAGTTCGGCCTGCAACCTGTGGACCAGGCGGCCAAAGGCCGGCCGCTCGTCCTCGGGCAACTGCCCGACACGGCGCAGGAGCTGGGCCAACTGCCCGCGCCGGCCCAGGTAGCGCTGTTGCCAAACTTCCAGGGCGGACAGATCGCCGATCGCGCCCAATTCCTCAAGGGCATGGCCTTGCACTGCTGCGATCTGTGTATCCATTGGAGTCCACCTTTCCTTTGCTCAAGACAACCGCTTCCGAGGAGGTTCAAGGTTGCCAGGCGGGGGTCGGCGGGCCGGCACGGCCCTCCGACCCCCCAGGAAAGGCGAAGGGGAACGAGGAGGCACAAGAGCGAATCGCGCGAACCGGCGACATACTACAGGACATCAGCTTGCCCACTTCTCTGTGTACACCTACACCGCGTGCTGTAGGTCGAGAACGAACGATCCATCCGGAACGCGGCCCGCGTCGCCAGGCAGATCTGCCAGGAAGGCCGTCGGCCGGAGGATGATCTCGAAAAGCCCCATCCGACCCCCTCCCTTGGCGATGACATCATACCATACCGCTCACGGGCTGTCAACGCGGGAACCTCCCAAGCCGGATTTCTCAACCGGCTGCTAATGGCCCCTTTGCTATACTGCCTTCAAGCCGACATCCGGGCGCGCCGAGTCTAGGGAGGTCTATGCGGAGATCGATAGCAACACCAGTTGGTAGCCCGTCTGCTCCAGGAAGCACGCCCGGAGTCCGGCGCATGACTCCTCATCGAGCGCGCCGGACAGCGTGACCGTCACCTCGCCGCGCTCGACAAAGATGCTCGGCCCCTTGACGATCTGCCCGCCGGCCCCGGCGACCAGCGCGCGCGCCGCAGCCAGGATCGCCCCCTGGTTGGGGTTGGGGTTCACATCCAGCGGCCAGCCCAACTGCTCCTCCAGTTCGTCCAAGGCGGCCCGGAAGCGTTCGCCCACCTGCGGCGAGATGAAGGAGAGCACGATGCGGTCGCCCTTGAGGCTGGTCTTGTACAGGGTGCTCCCGGCCAGCCGGCGGCGGATCTCGGCATAGGCGGCGTTGATCTCCCAGCGGCCGGCCGGCTGCTCCGCTGCCCGCGCCGCGCCCGGCGCCTCGACCAGCGTCAAAAGCAGCTTGTAGCCGCTCGCCTCGAAGAAGGCCTCGCTGGCCGGCCCCACCTTCTCCCGGCCGCCGTAGAGGGTGACCTTCACCTCCTTGCGCTCGCGGTGGATGGCCGGGGTGTTGAGCATCGTCCAGCCGGCCGGGATCAGGCGGGCCGCCAACTCGATTAGCGCCTGCTGGTTGGCCTCCGGGTTCACCTCCACCCGCCAGCCGGTGCGCCGCTCCACCTCGGCGATGGCCGCGCCGTAGCGCTCCACCGCCCGGTCTGGGAAGTCGAAGGTCAGGGTGATCACTCCCGTCGCGCGCTGGTAGCCGCACTTGCGCAAGGAAGCCTCCGGGGGAAAGGCCCCGCGGGCCACGGCCAGGGCCTGGTTGGGCTCCAGCAGTCCCGCCGTGCGCGCCGCCAGCGGCAGCACGTAGCCGGCCGGCGTGCGCGTCGCCCCGGCCCGCCAGAGGGCCAGCGCCACCGCGGCCCGCCCGGCCTCCGCGCCCAGCGGCAGGCCCAGCCGGGGCACGATCTCCTCCGGCGGGCGCGGACGCTCGTCGGGGAAGAGGTCGCGCACGGCCACGGCCGCGGCGGCGAGCTCGACCTGCTCCAGGTCGACACCGGCGGCCGGCCCGAGGACCTCCAGGACCTCCTCCGGGGCGTGCGGGTCGTCCTCGCCGGCGACCTGCAAGAGGTCGGCCCCCACAGTGGTCACCGCGGCCGGGCGCACGGCGCCCTGAGCGTCGCGCAGAATGACCAGCCGGCCGGCCAACTCGCCCAGCGCCGCCAGCCGCTCGCGGCGGGCGATGCTCTGCTCCACCTGCCCGCGGGTGCGCGCCTGGTATAGCCCGGGCCAGTGGGCCGGGGAGAAAAAGTAGAGATCGTCGCCGGAGAGGGCGGCGGCTATCTCGTCGCCCCGTCCCTCGTCACCCCACCAGGCCCGCGCCAACTCGGCGGCGGAGAAGGCGCCCCCGCCGGGATCGCCAACGGCCAGCCAGAGGGCGCGCGCCTCCACCGGCCGGCCCTGTCCGAGCCCCTCGACCTGTCGGCGCGGGATGGGCGAAGGCGCAACCGCCAGATCGAGTGTCTGCCCGCCGCGGGGCAAGAGGACCTGCCGTCCGCGCAGCTGCAGTGCCGCGGCCAGGCTGGCGCGGGCGGCGTCCCCGCCATGCACGAGCAGGACCAGCCGAGGGTCGAGCACCTCCACCAGGCTGACCAACTGCCCCTCGTCGGCATGGGCCGAGAGGGCGTAGGAGGCCACCCGGCACTGCACGTCGACCTTGTTCGGCCCGAGCTTCAGCGTGCCCCGGCCGCGCTCCGCCAGTTCCTGCAGCCGCCGGCCGGGCGACTCCTCGTCCTGGTAGCCGGTCAGCAGGATGGCATGCCGGGGGTCCCCGGCCAGGGCGCGGGCGTACTCGACGGCCGGCCCGCCGGAGAGCATCCCGGAGGAAGAGACGATCACCGCCGGGGCCTCTGCCCAGATGATGCTGTTGCGCTGCGCCGCGCTCTGCACCGGGCGGGCCTGCTCGTCGAAGAAGCGCACCCCCTCCTCCTGTAGCGCCCGCGACAGCGCCTCCGGAAACTGGCCAAAGGCCGCGCAGATGGCCCGCACCAGGCCGTCGGCCCAGACGGCGACGCCGGACAGCTCGCCCTGACGGCGGAATGCAGCCAGCGTCAACAGCACCTCCTGGGCCCGCCCCAGGGCAAAGGCCGGGATGAGGACCTTGCCGCCGGCCGCGGTGACGGCGGCGATGGTGTCCACCAGACGCCGCTCTTCGGCGGCGCGGTTGGCGTGCAGCCGGCCGCCATAGGTGCTCTCCAGGATCAGCACGTCGGGGCGCAGCGGCGGGGGGCGCAGCCCGTCCACCGTGCGCTGGGGCGAGACGGCGATGTCGCCGGAGATGAGAACGGTGCCCTCGTCGCTCTCCAGGACGACCATCGCCGCGCCGGGGATGTGGCCGGCCGGGTGGAAAGTGGCGACCAGGCCGCTGCCCAGGTGGATGGGGGCGCCGGGCGGGACGGCGACGAACGAGTCGATCAGCCGGTCGGCCGCCAAATCGTCGTACAGGGGCAGGTCGCCTTCCTCCTCCAGACGGGATTGCATGATGCGCCGGCCGTCGCGGTGCAGGACGCGGGTCAGGATGGCCGTGGCCGGCGTGGCGTAGACGGGACAGCGCGGGTAGTGGCCGAGGACCAGCTCCAGCGCGCCGGTATGGTCCATGTGGGCGTGGGTGACGAGGATGTCGTCGACTCCACCGGCGCGATCCACGGCGCTGAGGTCGGGGAGCTGATCGCCGGAGAGTCCGTCACGGGCCCGCGGGGAGGGGCGCAGGCCGGCGTCGACCAGGAGCCGCCGGCCGGCGATCTCCAGGAGGATGCCGCTGGCGCCGACTTCGTTCGCCCCGCCGAGAAAGGTCACACGCACTTGCTCTCTCTCCGTACACCAAGCCGGCCGGAAGATGCGCGCCCGGCCGGCTGCTCTTGACTATTCGCTCTGCCGCAGCACCAGCGGCAGGTAGACGTAGAACTTGGTCGGCAGCGCCGTGGTCGTCACCCGGACGTCCGCGCTCACCGCCCTTTCCAACTGCGAGGTGGCCGTGACCGCCGCCGTGTCCATCGCCCCCGCCTGGGCATCTTCCGGGACCTGGACCGCCAGGGTCATGGTCAATCCCGCGCCCGGGGCCAGCGGGCCGGCCGCGCCCAGGCTCAGCGTCGGCGTCCAGGCGCCCCCGGCCGCCAGGTCGTAGCTGTCGGTGTATTCGCCGGTGTTGGTCAGCGCCAGGGTGTAGACCACCGTCGCGCCCGGGGCGCCGCTGCCGGCCGCGGCGGCCGCGCCCAGGTTGACCCCCAGCCGCACCCACCACTCGTCGGCCCCCATGTCCACCCCGCCGCCAAAGGGCCGCCTGTCGCCCTCGATGTCGTGATCGGGCGCGCCGGCCGCCGTGCCGGCATCGATGCACGGCGATCCCGCCCGCAGGTGATAGTCGCCGCCGCCGACAAAGAGCGGAGGCGCATCGATGTTCCCCACGCCGCTCCAGCCGCCCTCTACGTCGGAGTAGGTGACATCGCACCCCGCGCCGCCCTCGCAGCGTAGCTGCTCGCCGCCGTTGCCGTAGACGATCGCGTTCCAGATCGTCAGCGGCCAGGAGGGATCGGCGTGGCGGATGCCGCCGACATCGTTGTCGAGGCCGTTGTCGGCCACGGTGACGTTCACCAGCCGGCCGCCCGAGGCCGGCCAGGCGAACTCGATGCCGGCAAAGCTATCTTGGCGCGCGCACGAGTTCCCCACCACCAGCCCGTTGGTCATCGTCAGCAGCGCGTTCTCCCCCAGCCGGATCCCACCGCCGGAATCCCCGGCGCCGTTGCCCTGCACACGGCAGCCGTCCAGCACGGCCGCGGCGTTCCAAAGGTGCAGCCCGCCGCCCCAGAGAGCGCTGTTGCCGAGGAAATCGGCCTTGGCGACCTCCGCCCACGCGCGCTGCTCCACGCTCAGGCCGCCGCCGGCCCGGTTGGCCGTATTGTCCAAGAGGGTGACATGGGTCAGATGTACCGCCGCGCCCTCCGTCGCGTGGATGCCGCCGCCATCCCCGGCCAGGTTGCCGGCGATGGTGCTGAAGGAGATGTCGACCGTCGAGCCCGGCCACCAGGCGTCGATGCCGCCCCCGGAGCTCCCGGCCGTGTTGCCGCGGATCTCGCCGGCCAGGATGGTAGCGACCCCTCCCAGGTCCACCAAAACACCGCCGCCCCAGTTCGCCGTGTTGTTGACGATGGCCGTGGCGCTGATCAGGGCGGAAGCGCCGTTGAACACGCGGATGCCGCCGCCGTCGTTGTAGGCATGGTTGGCGGTGATGACGCAGTTCTGGACGAGGATGTCCTCCGGGGCCTCGCCGGCTTCTATCCCGGCCACGCGCCCGGGGATGGTCACCGGGACGGCCAGGATCAGCCGGTTGTTGGGCTCATCCCACACCTCCACCTGGTATTCTCCCGGCACCAGGCCGCTGATACGCGCCCCCAGGTTGTGAGGGCAGAGGCAGTAGCAGGGGCCGCCTCCAGGGTAGGTCTGGCGCTCGATCAGGCCGAGCAGCGAAGCCTGGTTCTCGAAATCCACCGCCATCACGGCGCAGCAATTGTAGAGGGCGCCGGTGTGGGACATCACTACGTCGCCCCCCTCCACGTAGACGGTGATGGCCTCTGTGGAGGACAGGGCCACGGGCAGGGTGAGACACGCGGAGGCCCAGTATTCGAACCCCGGCTCCCCCGGCTCCGCCGGCCCCGGGGCGCTCTCCCCCGTGATCCGCAGGCCGGCCCCGGCGTCGCTGTCGCCGCCGCTGACGATGAACCCGTCCAGCACGGCGCCGGCGCTGCCCTGGTAAAAGCCCACGACGGATGCGCCCCACTGACCGAACTCCCCCCCCACGAGCACCGGCCCCACCAGGAACCGCGTCCAGGTGAGGCCCTCGGTGGAGGTCACGTAGCCGATCGCCCCGTTGGACTGGTACCACATCCCGTAGCCGCCGTCGTGAAGGACAAAGGGGGCAATCACCGAGCCGTCGTCCCACTGGCCGGGGTCGCCGGCAAAGACCGGGTTGTGGGCCTCGTCCTTGATCCAGTGGATGCCGTCCGGCGACGCGGCGTAGCCGATCCGCCGGGCCCCGCCGGCGTTGATCCCGCCGTACCACATCCGAAAAGCGCCGCCCTCGTAGAGCACCATGGGGTCTAGCGCCCAGAGTTCGTCCCAGGCGCCGGGCGCACCGGGGCTGAGCACCGGGTCCGCCTGGACGCGCGTCCAGGCGATGCCGTCGCTGGAGGTGGCCGCGCCGATCTGCACCAGGTTCCAATCCCCGTTGAGCGCCTCGTAGAACATCCAGTAGGTGCCGCCGCCGTCTTGGACGACGGAGGGGTCCCATACGCCGTCGCGTTCCCAAGAGCCTTCCTGGTGGGTGGGGGTGAACACCGGAAGCGTCGGCGCGGTGGTCCAGGAGAGGCCGTCGCCGGAGATGGCGCGGTAGATGGCCTGGTCGCGGGAGTACCACATGGTGTAGTCGGCCGGCCCGTTCTCCAGCACAAAGAACTCGGAGCCGTCCAACAAGGGGTTGGCCGGCGATTTGTCCCAGGAGATGCCGTCTAGGGAGGTAGCCTGGCCCACCCGCTCTCTGCCGTACAGGTCCCGGCCGCCGTACCACAGCGCCAGCTCGCCGGGCAGCGAGACGACCACCGGGGCGCCCACCCCGGAGCCGTCCCAGTCCCCGGGGACGGTCGCGCTGCCGGAGCGGATCGTCGTCGGATAGAGCGCGAGGTCCCGCTCCCAGTCCGGCGGGCCGGAGTAGCCGCCCAGGAGGGACACGCGCCTATCGACGGTCAGGTTCTCCGTATAGGTGCCCCCGGCGACCAGGATACGGTCGTCGGGCTGGGCCTGCCCCAGGACATAGCCGATGCTGGCGCAGGGGGCCTGCGGGTCGGCGCAGTCCCCGGCGTCGCTCCCGCCCGATGCGTCCACGTAGCGGCCGTAGGCCCAGCAGGGGGCGCGGGGATCGATCGTGCCGCTGACGATGCCCCGGCGGACGAGCTCGAGCTGGTCGCGCACCGCCTGGGGAACGAACGGCTCGGCGTCGTGGAAGGGGGCAATGCCCACGCCCTCCTCTGCCAGGTTGTAGAGGCGCGTGCCGGGGGTAAAGGCTCCGGAGACGACGTCGGCGATGGTGTCGAAAACGGCATTGTCCATGCGCTTGAGGGCGCTGGTCAGCAGGCGGTCGGCGCCGGGCACCGTGCCGCCGGCAAAGACGGTATAGTACATATCCACGTCCACGCCGATGCCCCAGGCGCCGGACTGGGTGGTAGTGAGGAGGGCGCCGCCGGCCGTCCCTCCGGCCGGGGCAAAGACGGTATCGGCCCCGGCGTCCAGCATCGCCCGCGCGTACTGCGCCCCCAGGTTGGGGTTCATGAAATCGTGGGTGTAGCTGATGAGCACGGTGGCCGAGATGTTGGCGCAGCGGGCGCCGTTGCGAAAGCCGTAGACAAAGTCGTCCACCGGCGGGATGGGCATGCCGCCGATCACGCCCAGGACGTCGCTCTCGGTCATCAGGCCGGCCAGCGTGCCGGCTAGGTAGGCCCCCTCGACCGAGGCAAAGGTGATGCCGCGTAGGTTGGCGGGGTAGCCGCCCCAGGTAAAGTCGACGATGGCAAAGTCGGTGCCGGGGTTGGCCTGGGCCACGTTCCAGATGGCGTCGCCCATCGCGAAACCCACGGCGATGCATAGGTCGTTGCCATCGGCCGCGCACTGCTGCAGTTTCGGCTCATAGTCGAGCGCCGAGGTGGGGGTATAGACGGTGCCGGCGACGCCGAGCTCTTCCTCGGCGCGCCGCAGCCCCTGGTAGCTGTTCCGGTTGAACGATTGGTCGTCCAAGGGGCCGTCGGGAACCAGGCCGACCTGAACCGGCTGCGCTCGGGCCGCCGGGGCCAGCGGGCCGGCCGGCCGCAGCGGGGTGAGGAGCAGCGCCAGCAGGAGTGCGATGCTCACGCCGGCAAGCGGAAGGCGAATGGCCCTATCTGGCGCTTTCATTTCGGACCTCCAGTCCTGGCTACCAGGTTATGGGGCAATTTCGGTGAGCAGAGTTCGGCAGAAGGCACTTTCCCCCACCCGGCGCGGAACGCAGTTTCATTCTACTACACGCCGGACCTTTTGGCAACTGGGAAAATCCCCGTTTGACCTGCGGCCCCGCCTGCGGTAGAATAGGGGCGTCTGAACAGACTGCCGGCGACGGTGCCGGCCTATCGATGGATGAGACGAGGATGTCCGAAGACAAGACCAGCTCCTTTCCCCACGGCACCATTCCCGACGAAGCCCAGGTACGGGCCTGCATCCGCTGCGGGCTCTGCTCGGCCGTCTGCCCGGTCTACCAGCGGACGCTGCTGGAGACCGACGCCCCGCGCGGGCGCATCGCCCTGGTGCGGGCCGTGCTGGAGGGCAAGCTCCAGCCGGGCAAACGCTTCAAAAAGATCGTCTACGAGTGCCTCTACTGCCAGGCCTGCACGGCCCTCTGCCCGTCCGGCGTGCGCACCGACCTGCTGATGATGGCCGCCCGCGCCTACCTCATGCAGCGCGAAGGGGAAAACCCCATCCGCCGATTTCTCTTTCGTTGGCTGCTGCCAAAAGTCCAGCGCGTGGAGACGGCCACCGCCCCGCTGCGCTGGTACCAACACCTGGGGCTGCGCCGCCTGGTGGAGAGGCTGCGCCTGGACCGCCTCCTGCCCAAGAGGCTGCGGGAGATGTCCTGGCTCCTGCCGCCCATCCCCCGCCGGCCGCAGCGCCGCCTGCTGCCGGAGGTCACCCCGGCCCAGGGCGAACGCCATCACCGGGTGGGCTACTTTCTCGGCTGCGCCCAGGACGTGATGTTTGCCCCATCCAGCGAGGCTACCGTGCGCGTCCTGGCCCGCAACGGTTGCGAGGTCGTCACCCCTCAGGTGACCTGCTGCGGCATGCCCCACCTGGGCTACGGCGAACTGGAGGTGGCCAAGGAACTGGCCCGGCAGAACATCGCCGCCTTCGAGCAGGCCGATGTCGAGGCCGTCGTCACCGACTGCGCCTCCTGCGGGGCGCAGATGGTGGAGTACGGCGAACTCCTGTCCGGCGATCCGCAATGGGCCGAACGCGCCCGCTCCTTTAGCGGCAAGGTGCGCGACATCAGCGCCTACCTGGTGCAGATCGGCATCGAGCCCCCCCGGGGCCGCGTCGAGATGCGCGTTACCTACCACGACCCCTGCCACCTGGTGCGCGCCCAGAAGGTCACCAAGGAGCCGCGCCAGCTCCTGCGGATGATCCCCGGCCTGGAGTACGTGGAGATGGCCGAGGCCGACTGGTGCTGCGGCAACGCCGGCAGCCACGCCCTCACCGATCCGCGCGGCTCCGGCGAGATCCTGGACCGCAAGATGGCCAACGCCGCCCGGACCCGGGCCCAGGCGATTGTCAGCGGCTGCCCCGGCTGCCAGATGCAGCTCTGGCGCGGGGTGCGCCGGGCCGGGCTGGAGATGCAGGTATTGCACCCGATCGAGCTGCTGGACAGGGCCTACCGGGCGGGCGAAGGAGGCCCCGTGGAGAGTGAATCGTAAGGAGGAGCCTGTGGGCAAAATCCGTGTCGCCATCATCGGGGTGGGCAACTGCGCCTCGTCGCTGGTACAGGGCGTCCACTTTTACCGCGACGCCTCGCCGGGCGACTTTGTCCCCGGCCTGATGCATGTCGTCCTCGGCGGCTACCATGTCAACGACATCGAGTTCTCCGCGGCCTTTGACATCGACGCCAACAAGGTGGGCAGAGACCTGGCCGAGGCCATCTACGCCGCCCCCAACAACACCCGCCGCTTCGCCGACGTCCCGCCGCTCGGCGTGCCGGTGCACCGCGGCATGACCCACGACGGCCTGGGCAAATACCTGTCGCAGATCATCCGGAAAGCCCCGGGGCCCACCGCCGACATCGTCGGCATCCTGCGCGAGACCAAGACCGACATGGTCATCAACTACCTGCCCGTGGGCTCGGAGATGGCCACCAAGTGGTACGTCGAGCAGGTCCTGGAGGCCGGCTGCGGCTTTATCAACTGCATCCCCGTCTTTATCGCCTCGCAGCCCTATTGGCAGCGCCGCTTCGAGGAGCGCGGCCTGCCGCTGATCGGCGACGACATCAAGTCGCAGGTCGGGGCCACCATCCTGCACCGCGTCCTGACCACTCTCTTCCGCCAGCGCGGCGTGCGCCTGGAGCGCACCTACCAGCTCAACTTTGGCGGCAATACCGATTTCCTGAACATGCTGGAGCGCGAGCGGCTGGAGTCAAAAAAGATTTCCAAGACCGGGGCCGTCACCAGCATGCTCGACTACACCCTGCCATCCGACGATGTCCATGTCGGCCCCAGCGACTATGTGCCCTTCCTGCTCGACCGCAAGTTCTGCCACATCCGTATGGAGGGCACGACCTTTGGCGATACGCCGCTGCTGCTGGAGGCCAAGCTGGAGGTCTGGGACAGCCCCAACTCGGCCGGCGTGGTCATCGACGCCATCCGCTGCCTCAAGCTGGCCCTGGACCGCGGGCTGAAGGGGGCCGTCGAGGGACCCTCGGCTTACTTCATGAAGACCCCGCCGCGGCAGGTGCCGGACGACGAGGCCCGCCGGCTGACGGAAGAGTTCATCGCGGGCGACGGCCCGGCCAAGAGGACGAGGCGGAGAAGATGAGGGGGAGACGGAGGGCCGATAGAAGGCGTTTGCCCCATGCGCTATAGTCAGCCCATCACCACAATCGTCCGGCGGCGCTTCTCCTGCCGCAGCTACGAGAACCGGCCCATCGCCCCCGAGTTGCGCCGGCAGTTGGCCGACCACCTGGCCGCGATCCGCGCCGGCCCCCTGGGCACGCCGCTGCGCTTCGCCCTGGTGTCGGCCACGGAGCAAGACGGCGCCGCCCTGCGCGGCCTGGGCACCTACGGCTTTATCCGCAACCCCACGGCCTTTATCGTCGGGGCGATGGGGCCGGGGGAAAAGAACCTCGAGGACTATGGCTGCGCCCTGGAGGAGATCGTCCTCTACGCCACCGACCTGGGGCTGGGCACCTGCTGGCTGGGAGGAACCTTTACCAAGAGCGGCTTCGCCCGCCGCATCGGCCGGCGGCGCGGTGAAGATGTCCCGGCGGTGGTCGCCGCCGGCTACTGCGCCGATCCCGGGCGCGGCTGGAACGCCCTGGTCCGCCGCACAGTCGGCGCCCATCATCGCCTGCCCTGGGAAGCGCTCTTCTTCGACGGCGAGTTCGGCCGGCCGCTTTCCCGGACCGCCGCCGGCCCCTACGCCGAGGCGCTGGAGATGGTGCGGCTGGCGCCCTCGGCCTCCAACAAGCAGCCCTGGCGCATCGTCCGCCGGGAGCCGGCCTGGCACTTTTACCTGCAGCGCACCCCCGGCTACGCGCCCGGGTCGTACGCCCGTCTCGTCGGCATCGCCGACCTGCAGCGCGTCGACCTGGGGATCGCCATGTCTCACTGGGCGCTGACGGCGGTGGAGGCCGGGCTGAAAGGGGAGTGGATCATCGAGGAGCCAGCGCTGCCGAACCCCGGCCGGACGAGTCCATACATCGTCAGTTGGCTGGAGCGATGAGAAACTATCCTGGAGAATAAACCTTCGGCCGGGCGGCCGCAGGGGCTGCCCCTACGGATGCCGATAGACCTCCGGCTTCAGCACACCGATAAAGGGCAGGTTGCGGTAGATCTGGTTATAGTCCAGACCGTACCCGACGACGAACTCGTTGGGCACGTCGAAGCCGATATAGTCGAGCGGAACGTCCACCAGGCGGCGCTCCTGCTTGTTCAGCAGCGCGCAGACGCGCAGGGAGGCCGGCCCGCGCCGGCTCAGTAGTTCCAGGATGTACTTGAGCGTCAGGCCGGTGTCGACAATGTCCTCGACGATCAGGACATGCTTGCCCTCGATGCTCTCGTTGAGGTCTTTGTCGATGCGCACGATGCCGCTGCTCTCGGTGCTGGCGCCGTAGCTGGACACCGCCATAAAGTCGATGGCTACCGGCCGCTGCATGGCCCGCGTCAGGTCGACCATGAAGTTGACCGCCCCCTTCAGCAGGCCGACGACGAGCAGCGACCGGCCCTGGTAGTCGGCCTCGATCTGCCGCGCCAGCTCGCGCACCCGCTGCTGGAGCTGCTCCTCGCTGATCAGTATCTTGGCGACATCCTCACGCATGCTGGCTCCTCCTGGGCCCGGAACTCGTTCCCCAAACCACCAGGATCCTCCAAACACAAAGGCCCAAAGACACCAAGGGCCGTCTTCTTTCCATCCTTCCTCTTTCATCTGCTCCAGGATTGTACTACAGCCGGTCCGGGTTGGCAACTCGCGCCGGGGCCTCCCACCGCAGGCGCAGCACCCGGCGCGTCTCGGGGCGCACCCGAAAGCGCTCGTCCAGGCGGTAGCCCACCACCCAGGCGATGCCGCGCGGGGAGACGACCAACGGCACACGGTCGCGCTCGGCCCGGGGGACCTTTTCGTCGATCAAGAAATCCTGCAGCTTCTTTTGCCCCCCCAACCCCAGCGGCCGGAAGCGATCGCCCGGCCGGCGGGTGCGCAGCCAGAGGCGGGCGCCGCAGGACCGGGCGTCGAGATAGGCCTCCAGCGAGCCGGCCGCCCTATAGTCGGCCTGCTCCCGCGGCAGCGCCTCGGCCAGCAGCGCATGCCCGCCCGGCAGGTCCGTCCGGCCGGGCACCTTCAGGGGGACAAGCCCCGCTCCCAGCTCCGGCCAGGGGCTCGCGCCGACCAGCGCCGCCCGCCGGCCGACGGCGATCGCCCCGTACTCCCGCCGGGCGACGAGATCCTCCGCCAGGGCCGCCTCGCCGCCCACGGCCCGCTCGTCCAGGAGGGCGGCGGCCACCGCGGCCTCCCAGGTGAGGTCCTCCTGATGGCCCCGGACCTGCCCCACGGCGCGGCGCAGCGCCTGCAGCCGCAGCGTCGGCGGCAGGCCGCGCCAGGCCGCCAGGTCCAGGCGGACAACCTCCCCCTCCCGCGCCGCCAGCGCCGGCCAGCGCTCGTCCAACAGCCTTTCCAGGTCCTCTTCCTGCCGGGCGGCCAACTCGGCCAGCCGCAGCAGCGCCGCGCGCACGCGCGGGTTGATCGTCTCCAGGAGCGGCAGGACCTCCTGCCGCAGCCGCACCCGCAGGAAGCGCGGGTCCTGGTTCCAGGCGTCCTGGGCCGGGGACAGCCCCGCGGCCGCGCAATAGGCCGCGGTCTGGGCGCGGGTGAGGGAGAGCAGGGGCCGCGCCAGCCGCGGGGGGCGCTCCAGGGCCAGCCCCTCACGCATCCATGGGGCCAGTGGAGAGGCCGGCCGCATGCCGCGCAGGCCGGCCAGTCCGCTGCCCCGCACGATGTGCATCAGCACCGTCTCGGCCTGGTCGTCGGCGGTGTGGCCCAGGGCGATGGCCGCGGCTCCCACGGCGGCGGCCACGCCGACCAGGAAACGGTAGCGCGCCCGGCGGGCGGCCTCCTCTGCCGAGAGGCGCTCCCGGCCCATCAGGGCGGGAACGTCGACCGCTCCCACGGTGGCCGGTAGCTCCCACTCCCCGGCCAGGACGGCCACGCGCGCCGCCTCGGCAGAGGATTCGGTGCCGCGGAAGCAGTGGTCCAGGTGGGCGACATGCAGCCGCCCCCCGTGGCGCGGCTGCAGGGCCCGCAGGACGTGCAGCAGGCACAGCGAATCGGCCCCGCCGGAGACGGCGACAACCACCGTCTCGCCGGGGGCCCACAGTGCGCCCTGGGCAATGGCCTGGGCGACCTGCTCCTGAACCTGCCGGCGGACATCCGCGCGGGCCACTCAGTTCACCCCTTGGCAGAAAGCATCCACCAACCGGCATTCCTTTTGCATTATAGCACAGGAGCGCACGCCTTGCGAAGGATCCTCGCAAGGTGGGGCGCATTTCACTTGAGTGGGGGAGTATGGGTGTGACGAATTGCTGTTTTCCCCTTGTCGTGGTGTGGCTTTGCAGTTGTTGAAACGCGGCGCCGGGGCGACGGCGGACTCAAGTGAAATGCACCCATCCACCCGATCTCTGCACGCCGTTTGCGGAAAAGTTGCCCGTTCTGGTATAATGAACCTTGGTGTCTTTGTGGTTCATGAGATGACTTCTCGTCAGGTGATCCGATGGTGGTCTTGAACCGCGAGGCCCTGGGGCTGATCCCCTGGTTTGTCGCTTCCTGGCTGGTGGTCGTCGCCGGGGCGGTGGTGCTCTGGCTGGCCCAGGAATGGGGCCGGCCGGCCGGCGCCGTGCGGCGTTTTCTGGCCACCCCGGTCTGGGTGGTGACGCCGGGGGAGGTTTTGGCGGCGCTCTTTGCGCTTGGCGTGCCGTATGCCGCGCTGGTGATGGGCTATGTCTCGGCGGCGGACATGGGGCTGGAGGGGTTCTCCTGGTGGGAGAGCCTGGGGCGGGGGGCGCTTTTGGGGGTGGGGTTGGCGCTGCTGGTGGGGCTCGCCTGGAGCGGCTACCTGCGGGCCGTGCCCCTGCCGGCGGGGTTCATGGAGCGCGCGCGTCGGCTGGCGGCGGCGCCGGCCGGCCGGCCCCTCTTCCTGGTCTGGGCCGGCGCCGAGCAGCTACACTGGGCCTTTTACCGCGTGCTGCCGGCCCTGGTCTGGGGGCCCTGGGCCGGCCTGTGGGTGGGACTGCTGCTGATCGTGGCCGAGCGCTACACCTGTCCGCAGACCGTGGCGCGGCTGCGCCGTCCCGGGGGGATCGAGGAGGAGGCCTGGTGGCTGGCCAAGGCGGTGGCGCTGACGGCGGCCTTTGCCGTGATGGGCAATCTGTGGCTGTGCATGCTCCTCCAGGCGGGGCTGGAGATGGGGCTGGGCTGGCTGGTGCAGCGCCGCGCCGACGGGCCGGCCGCGCGCCCGGCCCCGGCGGCGCGCTCCGCTTTCCCGGTTCCCATCCTGGCCGGCAGCACCGTGCTCCTGCTGCTGGCCCTCTTCACCTGGGAGGCGGCCCGCCTGCGCCCGGCGCCCGCGGCCCCGCTATCCGCCGAGATGCCGGCCGTCGTGACGCCGCCGACCGCCTGGGTGGTGCCGACGCCGACGCCCACGGCCACGCCCCGGCCCACGCCCGTGCCTTCGCCCACTCCGACCCTCACGCCGCGGCCGACGGCCACGCCGACCCCCACGCCGCAGCTCACCTACGTGGTGCGGCCGGGCGACACCCTGAAGGATATCGCCGCGGCCTATGGCGTCTCCGTGGAGGAGCTGATGCGCGCCAACGGCATCACCGACGGCGATCGTTTGCCGGTGGGGCAGGTGTTGGTGATTCCCTAGAGCGTTTCCGCCTTCTATGTTGGCGAATACCGGAGGGGCGACCACAACGGTCGCCCCTCCGGGTGCGGGGCTTGCCCCGCCCTACCATACTGTTTTGGGCTCGCTCTCTACCCGGGGATCTCTTCCATGATCGGGACCGTCTCGGCCTGGGGACAGGGGCCGGCGCAGCGGAAGACGATCTCGTCGTTCTCGGCGTCCACGACGATCGTATCGCCGGCGCTGAACTCGCCCTTGAGCAGGCGGCGGGAGAGCGGCGTCTCCACCAGCCGCTGGATCGTCCGGCGCAGTGGGCGGGCCCCAAAGACCGGGTTGTAGCCCTCGCGCACCAGCAGCTCGCGGGCCTCGGACGTGGGCATGATGGTGATACCCTGCTCGGCCAGCCGCGCCCCCACCTCGCGGATCTGCAGCTCGACGATCTCGAGCAGCTCTTCCTTGGACAGGGAATGGAAGATGATGATCTCGTCGATGCGGTTGAGGAACTCGGGGCGGAAGGTGCGCTTGAGGGCTTCCTCGATGTCGCGGTGGGTCTCTTCCTCGTTGATCTGTTCCTCCCCGCGGGCGGCGGCAAAGCCCATCACGCTGACCGTGCGGATGAACTCGGTGCCGACATTGGAGGTCATGATGATGACCGTGTTCTTGAAGTCGACGGTGTGGCCCTGGCCGTCGGTCAGCCGGCCGTCGTCGAGGACCTGCAGCAGGGAGTTAAAAACCTCCGGGTCGGCCTTTTCCACCTCGTCGAAGAGGACGACCTGGTAGGGCCGGCGGCGGACCGACTCGGTGAGCTGGCCGCCCTCCTCGTAGCCGACATAGCCCGGCGGCGCGCCGATCATGCGGGAGACGGTGTGCTTCTCCTGGTACTCGCTCATGTCGATGCGCGTCATGGCGTTTTCGTCGTCGAAGAGGAACTCGGCCAGGGCCTTGGCCAACTCGGTCTTGCCCACGCCGGTGGGCCCGAGGAAAATGAAGGAGCCGATCGGCCGGCGGGGGTCTTTGAGGCCGGCGCGGGCGCGGCGGATGGCGTCGGAGACGGCAGCGATGGCCTCGTCCTGGCCCACGACGCGCTGGTGCAGGCGCTCCTCCATGTGCAGGAGCTTTTCCTTTTCCCCTTCCAGCATGCGTCGAACGGGGATGCCGGTCCAGGAGGCGACGACGCCGGCCACGTCCTCCGGGGTGACGACCTCTGCCAGGCCGGCCTCCTGCAGCCACTGGGCGCGGCTCTTCTGGAACTCTTCCTGCAGCGGGATGATCTCGGCGCGGGCCTTGGCCGCGGTCTCATAGTCCAGGGCGGCATTGGCCTCCTCCTCCTGGCGGCGGAGGGTCTGCAGCCGGTTTTCCATCTCCTGGAGATGGGGGGGCATGCTAAAGATGTCGATGCGCACCTTGGCCGCGGCCTCGTCCACCAGGTCGATGGCCTTGTCGGGGAGGAAGCGATCGCTGATGTAGCGCGCGGAGAGGTGGGCGGCGGCCTCCAATGTCTCGTCGAGGATGCGCAGCCCGTGGTGCTCCTCGTAGCGTGGGCGCAGGCTGCGGAGCATCTCCACCGTCTGTTCCTCGGAGGGTTCCTCGACAAAGAGGGGGGAGAAGCGCCGCTCCAGGGCGGCGTCCTTCTCGATGTAGCGGCGGTAGTCGTCGGTGGTGGTGGCACCGATGCACTGCAGCTCGCCGCGGGCCAGGGCCGGCTTGAGCATGTTGGAGGCGTCGATCGCTCCCGAGGCCGCGCCGGCGCCGACGACGGTATGCAGCTCGTCGATGAAGAGGATCACCTCGCCTTGGGCGCGGCGGACCTCGTCGAGGACGGCCTTGAGCCGCTCCTCGAACTCGCCGCGGAACTTGCTGCCGGCGACCATCGCCGCCAGGTCCAGGGCGACGACGCGGCGGTTGCGCAGCGTCTCGGGCACGCGGCCGGCGGCGATCATTTGGGCCAGTCCCTCGGCGATGGCCGTCTTGCCCACGCCGGTCTCGCCGATGATCACGGGGTTGTTCTTGGTGCGGCGGGAGAGTATCTGGATGACCCGGCGGATCTCGGCGTTGCGTCCGACGACCGGGTCAAGGCGGCCCTCGCGGGCCATCTCTGTCAGGTCGTGGCTGAAGCGTTCCAGGATGCGGAACTTGGACTCGCCGCGGGGATCGGTGATGCGTTGTCCTTGGCGCAGGTTGGCCAGCTCGTGCGAGATCATGTCGCGGGTGATGCCGGCCTCGCGCAGCAGGCGAACGCCGGGCGAGTCGCGCTCGGAGGCGATGGCCAGGAAGAGGTGTTCGGAGCCGACGAACTCATCCTTGAGCAGGCGGGCCTCGCGTTCGGCCTGGTCAAAGATCCACTTGGCCCGCGGGGTCAGGTAGACCTGGGTGGGGGGGCTATAGGCCGGTGGGCGAAAGCTGCGCGGCATATTGCCCAGCTCCATCTCCAGTCGCTCCTCCATGCTGAGCAGGTTGGCGCCCAGTTTCTCCAGGATGGTGCGGGTCACGCCATCTTCCTGGCGGATGAGGGCCAGGAAGACGTGCTCGACATCGAGCTGGTTGTGCTGGTACTGCTGCATCAGCTCTTGGGCCATCTGCAGAGCTTCCTGGGCCTGTTCGGTCAAACGGTCAAAGCGCAACATAGGTTTACTCCTGATGCCCCAGGGAAAGGAGGGACATCTATGATATTGTAGGCCGCGGCCGTTGCGGCGGCGGTAATCCAGGGCACATGGTTCCCGGCAGTATACGCAGAAACTGCTTGGCCGATTCTATTATAGCACATGTTCTTGCCCGAGGCCAGGAACATGCCGGCCATAGAGGCCCAGTCCGGCCCGTGCCGTCCGATGGGGGCGGCTGATTTTTCCGTGTGCCCGGTGGCGCTGCTGCCCGGCGGCCGGCCCGGAGAGAACCGCGGTTCTCCGCCGGCCGGTTGCCCCCTCCCTATATGGGGTGTGGTATAATGCAAGCCGATGACGATGGATTGGGACAGGAGGGCCAATGCCGGCTAATCGCAGCCGCACGCGACGGCGCCTTTCGAGACCCCTTCCGGCGGATGTCCTGCCGCGGGAGAGGGTGGTGCGCCTACACCGCTGGTTGCCCCTGGGCGTGGGGCTGCTCGCCGGAGGGCTGGCGTTGGCCCTCTACCTGGGTACCCTGGCGCCCACGGTGACCTTTGCCGACGCCGGCGAGCTGGCGGCGGCGGTGCACTTTCTGGACGTGGCCCATCCGCCGGGGTTCCCGCTCTACCTGCTGCTGGGCAAGCTCTTTACGCTGCTCGTGCCTGTGGGCCGGGTGGTGCTGCGGCTGAATGCCTTCTCCGCCGTCTGTGGCGCGGCCGCGGTGGGCCTGCTCGGGGCGGGGCTGGCGCTGGGCCTGGAACTGGCGCCGGCACGGCGGGGGGGGCGCGGCGCGGCGGCGCATGTCGCCACCTTTCTCCTGTCCCTGGCCGGCGCCGGCCTGCTGGCGACCTCGCGCACCCTTTGGGAGCAGGCTACCCAAACCGAGGTCTATGCCCTGAACATGGCCCTGGCGGCGGCGCTGCTCCTGCTGCTGGCGCTGTATCTGCGGGCCCGCGAGCGGGGCGATCGGCGGCAGGCAGGCCGCCTGGCTGCCGGCGCGGCGCTGCTGGCCGGCCTGGGCCTGGGCGGGCACCTGACGCTGCTCTTTATCGCCGCCGCGGTTTTCCTGGTGATCCTCCTGGAGGAGGGCCGCGCCTTCTGGCGCTGGGGACGGCTGCTGCTGTGGGCCGGCCTCTTCCTGCTCGGTCTGAGCATCTACCTCTACCTGCCGCTGCGCGCCGCCGCCCTGCCGCCGCTCAACTGGGGAGGGATCACCACGGCGGTACGCTTCTGGCGGCACGTCAGCGGAAAGCAATACCAGGTCAACTTTGCCCCGGGGCCGGCGGTCTGGATGGATCAGTTGGGGTTTTTCCTGCCGCGGCTGTGGGCCGAGTTCACCCCCTTGCCGCTCCTCTTGGCCCCGGTGGGGCTCTATCGGCTCTTCCGGCGGCGCCGGGTGCTGGCCTGGGGCAGTCTGGTGGGGGCGGGGTTGGTCCTGTCCTACGCCTTGAGCTACGAGATCGCCGAGGACCAGGAGACCTACTACCTGCTGCTGTTCCTGGTGCTGGCGGTGTGGATGGGGCATGGAATGGCCCAAGTCGTGGAGTGGGCCGCCGGGAGGCGCCCGGCGCGGGTGCCCAGGAAACGAGGCGTTGCCGGGCCGGAAGGGGGCCGGTGGTCCGCGCCGCTGACCGTACCCCTGGCCGGCATGCTGGCGCTCCTGTCTCTGTGGCCGCTGCTGGCCCATCTGCCCCTGTGCGACCGCCGCGCCTACACCTATGCCGAAGCCTACGCCCGCGATGTGCTGGACAACCTGCCGCCGGAGTCCTTTGTCCTGACGCGCGATTGGAACCTCTTTGCCCCGGCCTACTACCTGCAACAGGTGGAGGGGGTGCGGCCCGATGTCGTCTTGGTCGACCAGGAGCTGCTGCGGCGGAGCTGGTACCTGGAGACGCTGGCGCGACGGCACCCGTGGCTGGTGGCGGGGGCCGGGAGGGCGCTGGCGGGCTACCGGGTGGAGCTGGTCAAGTTCGAGGAGAGCCGGCCCTACGACCCGGCGGCGATCCAGGCCCGTTTCGAGGCGCTGGGCCAGGCCCTGTTGGAGGCGGCGATGGCGGAGGGTCGGCCGGCCCTGCTGACCGGCGATGTGGAGTACGCCTACCCGGTGACGGTGGACGAGCGCTACCTGGCCTCGTTCTCCGGGGCCCGGCTGCCGGTGGTGGGAGGGGTTGGCGATGGGTATGCCTGGGTGCCGCAGGCGTTGGCGCTGCGCCTGGGGCCGGCCGGGGAGGTGCGGGAGGAGGTCCTGGTGCAGCCGGCGCTGGGCGATGGGCGCTATCACGACGAGTTGACGCAGAAGGCGGTAGCCAAGTATGCGCGCTTCTGGCAATGGCGGGGGCTGCACCTGCAGGCGACGGTGGGGTGTGCGGCGGCGGTGCCGTATTTCGAGCGGGCGCTGGCGGTGGATCCGGGGCTGGAAGGCGCCCGGGCGGGGCTGTCGGCGTGCCGGGGGCCGTGAACCACAAGGACGCAGAACCTCTTGGGGCCGGCCACAAAGGCACCAAGGCGCAAAGAGACGATCTCCTCTGCCGCGGATACACAGACAGGTCCTTAATTTCCTGGTGTCTTTGCCGCCGCAACGGAGTTGCGGCCGTCGTGGAAGAACGGCAGTCCTTCGCGCCTTTGTCTTCGTGGTCAGATGGTTTTACTTCCCGGCGACCCAGTAGGCGAGCAGGGCCAGGGCCTCGCGCAGCACGTACGAGGCCTCTTCGGGGGGGCGATTGGAGATGGGGCTGGTGTGGGTGGGGGCGGGGTAGGTGGTGAAGCCGAGGTTCCCGGCGATCAGCCGGGCCCTCGCCATGTGGAAGGGGTCGCTGACCAGGAGGATGGTGCGGGCGCCGCGAGGGGCGAGGAGCTCCCAGGCGCCGCGCAGGTTCTCGGCGGTGGTATGGCTGTGATCTTCCAGCAGGATGGCCTGGGGGGGGACGCCCTGGGAGAGAGCGTACTCCCGGCCGACGGCCGCCTCGGAGGGGGCGTCGGCCGGCAGGGAACCGCCGGTGAGGACGAGGAGCGGGGCATAGCCCTCGTGGTAGAGGGCGATGGCCCGATCGAGGCGGGCCTGGAAGACGGGGGAGGGCCGGCCGTTCCACTGGGCGGCGCCGAGGACGACGATGGCATCGGCCGGCTGGAGTTCCTCTTGCCCGCTCTGCCACCTGACCCACAGGTAGAGGGCCGAGAAGCCGAGCAGGGCGGTGGCGAGGATCCACAGCACGGCCGGGCCCGGGCCGTCCCGCGGCCGCGGGCGTGACCTTGTTCTCCGGCCCCTTCTTGCCTGGCGGATCGGAGCCATTGCCCACCTCGAGGGGAGTGCTGCTGGACGGTATTCTATCACAGGGATGAGAAGGGGGCAACAGGTGCGCGCAACTTGACAAATCGTATGGCGGATGCTAGAATATTGGCGCGTGCGGGAGTAACTCAGTCGGTAGAGTTCCTGCTTCCCAAGCAGGCTGTCGCGGGTTCGAGTCCCGTCTCCCGCTTCTTGCCCCGGCATAGGGCCGGAATGCGTGCCAACCCGGCCACCGGGTTGGCCGCTGTATTTCCGGAACGGCAAGGAACGCCAGGAGGTCCAGGTGCCGCTCACGCTGCTGAGCATCGCAGAAGCATCGCAGCGCTACCGCCTGCCGCGGGCCATGTTGCAGACGCTCATCCGGGATGGTAAAATCAGGACGGTGCACCTTGAAGGTCAAGATCTGATCCCGGATGAGGACGTGGCCATGGTGGCAGGACAGGCGCATAACGGAAATGGGAACGGCCGCTGGATCCCCCTGGCAGAGGCGATTGCCCTCTTTCCGGAGATCGATGAGAGCGTCTTGCGCAAATTGGTCAAGGATGGGATCATCGCCTCCAAGACGCCGCCGGACTCCTCTGAGGAACTAGTGGACAAAGAGGAATTGCTTGAGGCTGCCCGAGAACTCGACCGTGGCAAATGGAGAAACTTGCAGGGTCGAGAGATCTCTGTACGGGAGGCCTCACGCAAGTATGGACTTCGATCCCCATCTCTATCGAGATGGGCCCAGAAAGGCCATATCCGTGTCCTGGGCAACAACGGATACCAGACGTTCCTGGACGAATCAGACGTAGTCTTCGCGGCGGTCCTCGCGAAGCTGGCAGGGAGGCGCGGCAGGGCCTTGTTCCCATAGGTATCGCTTCTCCAAGACTGTGCATTGTCCGCGACAGGCCCCAACGATGGGACCTGTTTGTCTTGCGCAACTTGCTACAGGATTGACAACAAGTAGCAACTGTGCTATACTACCCCGCAGGGGCGTCGCCCCGCGGGGTTTCATTTTGTCGAAAGGAAACACCCATGGCACTCGGGCTCCGCGAGATGCAGGTGGAACTGCGCAGGAAAGGCCAGGGCTACACCGTCCAGGCCGCCGGCCACCGGCTGGAGTGCCGGCCGGCCGGGCCCGCCCCAGCCTGGTCCTGCTCCTGCGGCTTTCACGGCGGCGACGGAGCCGAGTTTGATCCCCTGCACTTGGCCTTGCGGATGTACGCCGAACGCGAAGAGCTGCGGGACGCCGTGGAGCGCTTTCTGCGGCGGGAGACGACCTACAAGGATCTCAGGGCGGCCATCGCTGCCCTGAGGTAGCAGACAATCGCATAGCGCCCGCGCCGAGGCGCAACACAAGTATCGGCGCGGCGCCCGCCCGACAGCGGGACGCCTGGCAGTGCGCGGCCTGCTCCGAGTGATCCGGTTGGACCACGGGAGCAGGCCCTTCGATTTCGCTCAGGGCAAGCTTTTGTTTTGCGGAGGAGGCGCGATGAGCGACAAGGGGACAAGAGTGGCCGGCCTGGTCTACCTGGGCTGGCAGTGCAAGCCCGGCCAGTCCCCCGCCGAAGGGCTGCCGGAAGCGCTGGCCCGCTTCCAGGCCCGCACCGGGCAACGGCCGCGGGCACTGGTGGTCCGCCACCGGGACAGTCTGTCGGGCGTGGATATCGAGATCGTGGAGTCGGCCAGCATCGCGGCCGACTGCATCGGGATGGTGATCGAGGGGGAGACCGGGCAAGCCGGAGAACATGACCTCGCGGCAAGCGCGCCCGGTGCCGGCCGCAGCCCATCCTGGCCCGGGGGTAGAACGTGACCGCGACGGTGATCAGCCTGGCCATGCAAAAGGGGGGCACCGGCAAGACGGTCAGCGCGGTCAACCTGGCCTACGTCCTGGCCGGGATGGGCCGGCGCGTGCTGCTCGTGGACCTGGATTCCCAGGGCAATGCCACGTTGGCCTCGGGGATCGCCCCGCAGTCGCTCCTCTCCCCGCAGGGGAACCGCACGATCTGGGCCTGCCTCAAGGGCCGCTTCATCGAGATGCGTGACGGCGCGCCCGAGGCGCGGGATATCCTCCTCCGGCGGGAGTGGAACGGCGCGGCCTACGACCTGCTGCCCTCAACGCTCGACCTCTCCGAAGCGGAACAGGTACTGCCCACGGCGATGGGCCGAGAGAAACTGCTGGGGTACCTGCTGGAGGGCGTGCAGGAGGAGTACGACCTGGTCCTCCTGGACTGCCTGCCCTCGCTGGGCAACCTGACCGTCGCGGCGCTGACCGCCTCCACGTACGTGCTCGTGCCCCTGGAAGCGCAGCACCTGGCCCTCTTTGGCATGACCCTGCTCTTGCAGACCATCGCCCAGATCGTCCGCCTGCGGGTCAACCCCCGGCTGCGCGTGCTGGGCCTGTTCTTCAACAAGGTGGACCCGCGTACCCACCAGAGCCGCGAAGTGATGGCCGAAGCGGTGCGCGCTTACGGCCCGTACGGCTGGCCGCTGCGCACGACGATTCCAGCCAACACCACGATCTCGGACGCGACAATGGCGGGGATGCCGGTGGGCGCGTACCGGGCCAACTCCCCCGGGGCCGTGGCCTTTCAGCAACTGGGGCGGGAAGTCCTGGAACGGCTGGCGGCGCAAGCGGGAGGCGACCATGCCGGATGACCGGCGGCAGGCGGCCCGGCGCGAGGGACAGAAACGTATCCGGCCCGACCGGGCCGGCGCCGAGGTCTTTGACACCGGGTTGGACTGGCTGCGCGACCTGCGCGGCGCACCGGACCCGGACGGCGCGGCCGCGTTGGCACGGCTGCAGGCCCGTGTCACCGAACTGGAGGCCGCCCTGGCCACCGGCGATGGCGAAACGCTGCGGGAGGCGCAAGAAGCAGCCGAACGCTACCGTAGCGAACGCGATGCGCTCCTGGCCCGATTGGGCCAGGGCGTGGTGCGCCTGCCGCTCGCTACCGTTCACCCCGACCCAGCGCAGCCCCGTTTCTTGCCTCCAATCGCCCAGTTGCAGCAGGCAGCAGCCGCCGGCGAGCCCCACGCGGCCCGGATACTGGCCGACCTGGAAGCGCTGGGGCGTTCCATGCAGCCCGCGCCGGCCGGCGTCGGGCAGTTGCAGCCCATCCGCGTCTACGAGGATCCCCAGCATCCCGGCCAGTACATCATCCTGGTGGGGCACCGCCGGCGCATGGCGGCGGAGTTGGTGGGTCTGGAGGAAATCGAGGCGCTGGTTGGGCCGGCCCCCGACGCCGGGCGGGTGGCGCAGCAGTTGGTGGAGAACGTCCACCGGGCCGAGCTGTCGGCGGTGGAGCGGGCCTGGGGGCTGCGACGACTCAAGGAAGTGCTGCAAGAGCAGGCCGGCGCCGAGGTGCCCTGGGCCGCGGTGGAGTCCCGCTGCCAGGTCGGGGAACGCTACCGCCAGCGGCTGACGGCGCTGCTGCAACTGCCCCAGGAAGCGCAAGAGATCGCGGCGCGGGCCGGCCTGTCCGAGTGGGCGCTGCGGCCCCTGGTCCGGGCGGCCGGCGACCTGGCGCCGGAGGCCTTGGTCGAACTGACCCGGCGGGTGGCCCGCGGCCGCACGACGCCGGCCGGCGAAGTCCAGCCGCTGGGCGAGGCCGAGGTCGCCGCCCTCGTCACCCGGTCCCTGGTCCAACTGCACCAGGCTGCGCTCGCGCCAATGCCCTATCCCAAGTGGGTCGCGGCCCGCCAGCAGCGCTGGCACGGGACCGCCCTGGCCATCGTCGGCCTGGTCCGCCGGCGGGATTTGACCAGCCTCCCGGCCGCGGCCCTGGCGGTGCTCAAGGGAACGCTGGACGAGGTCGAGCGGGCCGCGCAGGAAGCGCGGGCGCGGGTGGAGCAGCTCCTGTCCCGGCCGGGTGACCGGGGGTAGCGCTTTGCCGAAGCACGAGAAAACATTGCCGTTTTCGGCGGGGTGACCAATTGGTCACCCCAGGGCACCGGAGAGTGAGATGGCGACAATCGTGCACCGCGATGGCCATGTTATCGTCCGTTTCACGGCCGGCCCCGATGACCAGGTGCTGGGTCGGGTACGCGGCTGGGTCTACTGGCAAGAGCTGCGCGTGCTCTACGCCCGCAACGAAGAGGGGTGGAAGACCCAAAGCGTGGAACTGGTCGCGCCGGCGTGGGCTTACGAAACCGTAGTAGAGATCATCTCCGGCCGGATCCGTCCCGAGACCGGCCGGCACGAGGAGCCGGGCACGCGGATGCCCCGGCGGGCGGGACAACATGCTGGGTAGCGCGGCCGGCACCGGCACCACCTTCAGAATGGCCCCAATCGTCCTAGAAGCCCGCCAGCGCGAGGTCGGAGCAGGGCCGATGGATATGTCGCGGGGGCCGCAAAACGAGGCTCCCAGGGCCTGTTCAACTTGTGCAAAGGCCCTTTTGGAGGGGGTCGCCGCCGCGCTGCGTAATTCCAGCGGACGCTGGTCCGAGAGGCGCATCCGGGCCTTTCAGCGGGCGCTGCGGGCCGCCCGCAAAGAGCTCTGCTACTCGGAAAAGGAGCTGGCCTTGACCTTGGGTTACTGCGGCCCTCACGCGGTGCGGCTGTACGAGGGACAATACCCTTCCCACCCGCTGCGCCCGCCGAGCCGCCGGTTCCTGGAACGGCTGGCTACGTTTCTACAGCAGGACCCGGCACCCTTGCCGCCCTGGTCGCCGATCATCCGCACCGATCCCCGGCAGGCGGCGATCCCGCTGGGGCGCATCCTGGCGGCGAAGCGCCAGTGTCCCGAGTGCGTCGCCGAATGGCTGCGCCACCAGCGGACCGAGCACGAGACGTGGTGGGTGTACGGCCACCCCGGCCGGCGGTTCTGCTCGGAGCGGCACCGTCGGCGCTGGCACCGTCGTGACGAGCAGGAGCGCCGGCGCGTGAGCGAAATCATGCGCCAGGCCGAGGAGGATGTAGAGCGATGACCGAACCGACATTGCCCCACGATGCCCAGGCCGAGTCCGACGTGCTGGCCGCGATCCTTTCCCCTACGGGAAGTGCGTGGGGGGTGGTCGCGGCCGTGTCCGAAATACTGGCCCATCCCGCCATGTTCTTTGTCCCGGGCCACCGGCGCATCTACGAGGCGGTCCTGGCCTGCTACGAGCGGCTGGGGCTGACCGACGCGGCGACGGTGGCCGAGGAGCTGGACCGGCAGGGACACCTGGAAACCGTCGGGGGGCGCGAGAAGCTGGCGGCGCTGGCCCTGGCCGCTGGCGGCGAGGTGGTGCAAGACCGCCTGCTGGAGCGGGCGCGGGTCGTGCGGCTCTGCGCCGTACTGCGGGACTGTATCGCCGCCGGCCAGCAGGTCGCCGCCCTCGGCCGGCAGGACCCGCGCGCGGGGACCGCGCCGGAGCAGGTCATCTTTGCGGCGGAGGAACTGGTCCGGCAGCTCTCGGTGACGCACATCCCGGATACCGCCCGTTCCCTGGAGGGCATCCTGGAAGCAGTGCTGGCCGAGGTCACCGGGCGGGTGCGGCCACAAGGGCTGGGCACCGGGTACGCCGGCGTGGACCGCCTGGTTTCCATGCAACGCGGGGACCTGGTCGTGGTCGGCGGCCGGCCGGCCGTGGGCAAGACCTCTTTTGTGGCCGGCATGGCCCACTTTCTGGCGGTGCGCCAAAAGGAGCCGGTGCTCCTGTTCACCGGCGAGACGACGACCGCGCAACTGGCGAAGCGGCTGCTGGCAGTGGCCTCCGGCATCCCTCTCACCACGCTGATGGCCGGGTGCGTGCGCGACGAGCTGACATGGCTGGAACAAGCCCGCGGGACGCTGACGGGCGCGCCGCTCATCGTGGACGGCGCGCCGCGGGTGACACTGCCGGGGCTGGCCGGCCAGGCCCGGCGGCTGGTGACGCTGCGGGGGGTGCGGCTGGTCATCGTGGACGGTTTCCAGCGCATCCGCGGCGACCGGACCGAGAACTCGCGCGGGTTGAAGGACCTGGCGATGCAACTGATGGTGCCGGTAGTAGTGACTTCCCAGATCTCGCGGCTGGTAGAGCATCGCGCCGACAGCGCGCCGCTCCTGGCCGACCTGGGCGAAGAAGTGCCGGAACTGGAGCAGGACGCCGACACGGTGATCCTGCTGCACCGGGCGCTCCGCGAGGGCCGAGGCTACGAAGCCGAGGCCTGCGTGGTCAAGAACCGCAACGGGCCGCCGGGCGTCGCGCCGCTGCGCTTTGAGGAACAGCCGGCCCGGTTCGTGGATGCCGAGAGGTAGACGGGTGGCCGAGGTGATCTTCCTGGGCGCTGTTGGGGCAGTACTGCTGGCCATCGCCGTGTGCGACGCGCGCTGGCAGGTTGTCCCGGCCGTCCTGATCTGGCCGGCCCTCCTGGGCAGCCTGACGTTCCGCGTGGTCCGGGGTGAGTGGTGGCCCATCGTGGCCGGGGCTGTCGTCGGCGGGCTGATGGCCATACCCACGGCTATCTGGGGGGAAGAACGGGCCGGGTTGGGGGATGCCCAGGTCTACGGGCTGGTTGGCCTGGCGCTAGGCGGGGCGGCGGTGTACGTGGTGGCCCTGGCCTCGCTCACGGCCGGGCTATACGGCAAAGTGCGACGACGGCAGGCCGTGCCGGTGGTGCCGTTCATCGCCGGGGCGACCTTGGTCGTGTGGAGTGTGGGGTTGGTGCAGCGATGAGAACGGCAGACGCGCTGATGAGCAACGCGGTCCTGAACCAGGTAGCCTTGCTGGGCGTGGTCGAATCGGAGCCGCGGCTGCGGTTGGAGAAGAAGCCGTTCCGCCTGAACGTGGCGGTGCGCGTGCCGACGCCCACGGGAATCCCGGGCACGCAGGACAACCTCCTGACGATCGTCAAGGAGGGCAACCTGGCCGTAGACATCCGGCCGGCCCTGGCCGAGAGCGCCACCGTGCTGGTGACGGGGGCGCTCCGCTCGCAGCGGACCAGCGATGGCCAAGCGGTGAATATCTGGGTGCAGGCGCAGGGCATCTGGCGGGCCGACGACCTGCGGCGGCTGCCGGCCCTGGATCCCGGCGCCGGCCCGATCCGCCGCTTGAACCACGTCTGCCTGCTGGGGGCAGTAGCCAAGGAGCCGCAGCTCCGGGTGACCGCGGATGGGCATCTGCGGATGACCTTCCTGATCGCCGTGTCCATGCCGCCCTGGACCAAGTGCGCGCAGCCCAACTACTTCAAGGTCTGCCGGTGGGGCAACTCGGTCCGCCAGGAATCCGCCCGCCTGGTCGTGGGAACGCCGGTCGTGGTCATCGGGGCGCTACGTTCGCGCCGCGGGGGAATGAACAATGTCGAGGTCTATGCGCTCGCGATCCAGTAGGTGGGGCCTGTTGGCCCTGGTGGTTGTCCTGCTCCTGCTCGGCCTCGGTGCGCTCGGCTACTGGCTCACCGGTGGGAGCCAGGTACTCACTTACCCGGGCTGGCAGGTGCAGCGAGTGGCAGGGGAGCTGCGCGGCCACGTGGAGACGCTCCTGGATCTCAACCGACAGATGGAGGACATGGCTGTCTCGCCCCCGGCCACGCTGGTCGAGGCCAACAGCCGCCTGGAAGCGGTGGACGCCGACCTGACGCGGATCGCCCGCCGGCTGCAGGAAATGAGCGCCCCGCCGGCCCTGGCCGGGCACGTCGCCCACCTGAACGACGTGCTGGTGGCCTTGGGCGAAGCGATGACCCTGGAAGAACGGCTGCTGGCCCTGCCCGCCACCGAAACCAAGGCGGAACTTCTGGGCAAGCTCGCCTGGATCCGCACCGAACTGGAGCGGCTGCAGGACGCGCTGGCCGGCAGCGAGACGGAACAGGGCGGCAGCGGCGCCGTGCTGTTTGCCGCTTTCCTGCCGGCCGTGTGGAAACGAGGCGACGAATAAAAGGACGGCCCGATGCCCGCGCTGACGCTGCAGGAACAGGCACTACTCCAGGAAGTGGGCCGGCTGCGCACGGAGAACCAGGTCCTGCAGACACTGGATAACTACCGGGCCGGCGAGATCGCCGCAGCGCACAAGCTGCTGGAGGAGGCCCGGGCCCTGGAAGCGCGGCTGCGCAAGTACATCGTCGGCGCGTGCGAGACCTTTGAGCCGGCCGCCTTGACCGAACTGCGGCGCGAGCAGGGCCGCGAAGTCGATGGCCAATGGGGGGTGGACGAGTGGGCCTCCTGGTTCATGACCCAGCACTTGAAGACGGTACGCCGCCTCCAGGCAGCGGCGGCGACGGGTACCGCCAAAGAAGTGGAGCGGTTGCAGGAAGAGAACCGCCGGCTGGCCCAGGAAAAGGACCGGCTCGAACAGGCCCACGCGGCAGCCTTGCGCCAGGTGCAGGAAGCGGCGGAACGGGCACAGGGCTTGGCGGCCCAGGTACACCCACGGGAAACACCGCCGGCGGCAGCAGCAGCATCAGCAGAGGGAAAAGACGCCCGGGCAGTCGTGCGATCCCTGGCCCACTCTGCCCCAGCGGAGCCGGCCGCGCCGGACCCGCCCCCGACACCCCGGCCGCGCCTGTCGCCGGAGGAAATCGAGCGCCGTTTCGGGCGGTACTGGGTGAACTCGCCGCGAGAGATGGTGGACGGCCTGGTCCGGGTGCTGGCCCAGGGGGACGAGTGCCGGCGCAAGCAGTTGATCCAGCTAATGGGCCAGTCCTGGGGCGGCCGGGCCCAGAGACTCTTCGTCGAGGTCAAGGGCAGCCTGGTCGAGGAGCATGAGGCGCGCCTGACCCAGGGCAATCCGACCCTCCTGCTCAACCTGACCGCCCGCGGCCGCGAACTGGCCCAGGCCCTGGGGGAGACGCCCCGGCTGGGGCTGCCGGAACTGCTCTCCCGGCACGTGTCACTGCAGCAAGCGCTGCTGGCGCTGCGGGCGCGGGATATCCTCAGCGCCTGGGACTACACCACCGATCTGTGGCCGGCCCCGTTTCACACCGCGGCCCGCCGGCAGTGTCGGCCCGACCTGCTGGCGACGACGGACGAGGGGGACCTGCTCTACGTGGAGCTGGAGGTGCACCCTGTCCCGTCCGAAGCGGCGGTGTATGCCCGCAACGACGAGCGGATCGGCAAGTGGCAGATCTTTCACGAGGTCAATGCCGGCCGGCTCTACCTGGTCCTACCGACGCCGGAGCGGCAGGACCGCATGATTGCCGAGATCGCGGTGTGGCAGCAGGTGACCGGCCGGAAGGTCACACTGTACACGACCAACGTGGCGAACCCTGGCCCGGATTGGGAGCAGAAGGACCTCCCATAGGCGCGCGCGGGTTCACCGCATGGGCACCCGGACTACACCCAAAGGCGCCCGGAGCGACGACGGAAATGCCTGATAGTGGCAAAAAGATGCTCGTTTCTGACGGGTACACCCGGGTGTTGCCGCACAGTCGGTCCGGTCTCTTTTGTGATCGGGTGCCGTCCCGGTGGGGCACTGGCGGCGGGTGAAGATGAAAAGAACCACCTGCCACCCTCCCCCGCCGGGCGGCGACAGGCACAGGTTGGCAATCTCCCGGCCAGGCGACGTGCCGCGCCGGGTTGGCAGAAAGACACAACCAGAGAGCACAAGGAGGAACGATGAACAAGGTGACGGTGTCAGGCAGAGTGGTGTCACGGCAGAGCGGGGGCGAAGGCCGGCGCGTGCAACAGGTGAGCCTGGAGGTGTACAACCGGGAGGTCCGCGACGTGATCCGGGCGGTAGTCTACGGCCGGCTGAAGGTGGAATCGCTGCCGGAGGGCCTGGTCGAGGGCGTCGAGGTGGAGATGGAGGGCCGGCTGGCCAACATCCACTGGCGCACACCCGGCGCGGGCAACCTGGTGCGGCAACTCGGGGTGGACGTGTGGCGCGTCTCCCTGGTCCAGGCCGAGGACGCCGCCGAGCGCGGCCGGGTGCGGCTGCGGCCAACGCCGGCCCAGGTGGAGGAACTGCGCCGGCAGGCCGGCCGGCTGGGACTGGATGCCGACGGCCTGCGCGAGTACCTCGAGGGGCGGGAGCCGGAGGACGTGCCCCGCAATCAGGTGCCCAACATCCTCCAGCGGATGGCCCAGGAGGCTCAGGAGAAAGAGGCTGCCCTGCGCGGGGCGCAGCTGAGCCAACTGATGGCGGAGGGTCGAGACGATGCGCAGCTCAGCGCCTGGGTCAAGAAGCTGCACAACACGCCGCTCACGGAACTGGAGGCCGAGGTCGCCGCGCTGCCGGACGACAACGGTCTGCGCCAGGCGGTGCTGGAAGAAGCGCTGAAGCAGGAGGAGCGCGCCCGCGGGCGGTCCATCCTGGAGCGGCTGCTGCAGCAGGTCACGCCGGCCGAAATACCGGCGGTGGAATAGCCCGGACCGCGGCCGACGGAGGTGGCGATGGCCGAGACGAACGACCGGCTGATCCGGCTGATCCTGCGGCGCTACGCGGCGCTGGGCGTGCAGCCACAAGAAGCGCTGCTCCTGCTGCACCTGGTGGAGATGGGCGGTATCGTAGTCCAGGTTCCGGGCGCGGTGCTGGCGCGACGGATGGGCATTACCCAGCGCCGGCTGCAGGGACTCGCCGCGAGCCTGCTGGGCAAAGGGTTCCTCACTATCACCCCCGTGCTCGAGGTGGGCAAGCGGCAGGAGGCCAACATCTACGACCTGGGCGAGTTCCTGGTAGCCTGCGGAGAGCGGTGACGATGCCGCACGGCGAGGAGATCGTTGGGCGCTTTGGCGAAGACCTCTTGGAGGCCGGCTTCTGCCCGGTGCCCAACCTCCTGCTCGCCTACCAGGACCTGCTGTACCTGGCGCCGGCCGAGGTCAACGCCATCGTCCAGATCTGGATGGAATGGTGGTCTGGGGCAGAGCCCCCGACCGTGGCGGCCGTCGCCGGGCGGATGGGCATGACCCGGCGGGGGCTGCAAAAGGTCCTCCATACCCTGCGCGAATGCGACCTGTTGGCGCGGGCCGGGGCAGGCGCGCCGGCGTGGGTGAGCAAAGTCAATGGCCTTGTCCAGGAGGAAGTCACGGCTTACTGCACGCAGACGTACCGGGAAGCGGCCGGCCCGCCCTATGGCTACCTGCTGATCCTGCCCGGGCACACCTCCTGGGGACAGAAGGAGGAGAACCAGTACGACTTCTATCCTCTGCTGGCCTACCTGCGGACGCTCTACCGGGAGGGCGTGCGGCCAGGGCGAAAGAAGCTTCAGGGGCATGCGAACCCCAGTTCACGTGCCCCTGAAGAAAGTTTCGGGGGCATGCGAACTACAGTTCGCGACAGTAGCGAACCCCAGTTCGCGTCCATGGAAAGGGGTAAAGGGAAAGTAGGGGAAGGAAAACAACAACCGGGCGCGGCGGTTTTTGTTGTTGATTCCCCTACAGATTCAGAACAGGCTCAACCCAACCTTGTCTCCGGCATGCTGACTGTCCTCGACCATTTCGAATCCCGTGTCGCCGAACGGTGGCCAACCCCGGCGGACCAGGCCCAACCTCCATCCCGTGCGCGGTACGAGGTCGCCCGTGGCCTGCTCTCCCCCGAGGTCTCCCCGGCCGCCGTCGCCCAGGCGCCGGCCGAGCTGGTCGAGGAACTCTTGGTCCTGGCCTGGTGCCTGCGGGACCAGGAGCCGGTCGATCTGGCGCAGGCCATAGACCGGGCCCTAGATAGATCGGGGGAAACGCCCTGCCGGCGGCTGGCGTTTGCCTGGCCGCAGGTCCGTGGGGCGTCGGAGCACCGCAAGACGCTGCGGCGCGTCCTGCGCGCGGGGGCGGCCCTGCCGGGTGGCAGTTTTCGCGAGGCAGTGCGGTTGTTCGTCTGCCTGAACCGCTTTTCTCCGGGGCCGCTGCTGCTGGAGCGTGTCCTGACGCTGTGCCGGGAGGCCGGGGTGGGGCCGGTGCAGGCGATGCTGGAGCAAGCAGCGGCGGCCGGCCGGCCGTTCGTGTCAGTGGCCTTTTTGCGGGAGGGGGTAGTCCGGGCGGCACGGGCCCGGGGCGGGCCGGAGGAGGAACCCAGTGCGGGCCCGGGCGCGGAGTCGGAAGTGCCAAGGCCGCCCGACGCGCTGGATGACGAGGTCCTACCCGAGACGGACTGTGCCGTCTGTGGTGGGCTTCGGTACGTCGTTGACCAGGACGGTCCCCCAGAATCCGACCTGTTTGTCCCGTGTCATGAGTGTGGACTGGGAGCTGTGAAGGAGGCGCCCTCGGAGACCACCCCATCCGGGGGCTCCTGGGCCGGCCGGGCGTCGGAGGCGGAGCTGGTGCGGGACTGGCTGGAGGACTATGGCATCGCCGAGCCGGCCCTGGGGCGACTGTCGGCCGGCACCCCGCTGGCCCGCGTGCGCGCCTGGATGCTGTACCTGGACGACCAGGAGAAGCTGTCTCCCGCGCAGCGCCGAGCCATCCTCGTGAAACGAATCCGGACCGGCGACGAGCCGCCCAAAAGGTGGCGGTGGACAGGGCAAGCCCTGCCGATCCTGGACCCCATTGAGCAGAGCATCCTCGAGGCCGGCTATGAGCATCGCCGTTGGATGAACGAGTGGACAGATGACGTTCTGGAGGTGGTGGGGGTCGAGGTGGCCGAGCGCTGGTTCGAGGTGTGGCGGCAGAGGTGAGCGCGATTTGACAAGCAGGAGCCAGTGCTGTACATTTGTCCCAGTCGGCCTCTGGCCCCTGATCCAGCTACAACTGGCTCAGGGCAGGGCCGATTGTCGTTTGTAAGAGGGTGAAGATGAGCAAACCGACAGCATTGTTCCTGGCAGCAGTTCTCCTGGCCTCGATGAGCCTGTGCGGTGCGCCGGTCCCAACCGGGTCCTCTCCTACAGCCGGGCCACCGCCAACTCCATCCCCTTCGTCCGTACCCACGGCCACCCCCACTGCGACTATGGCCCCGACCTCCGCGCCAACCCGGACACCACGGCCCTCGACTACTGCCACACCGACGGTTGTGCTTATCACCGCGGACGAGGTCCTGGCCGGCTACCGCACCTGGATCGCCTCGTGGAGCACGGCCGGCGGCGATGTCCAGGCGATGACCGATGACCCGGCCCTGGCAGCAATGTACGGCCGCAACTGCCGCGAAGCGCCGTTCCATACCGAGCCGCGGGTCGTCGAGATCTCCCAGGCCGAGGCCACGGCGCGGGTGTGGGATTCCCTGGGGTACTATGTCTGCGACCCCCACTTTGGCCGTTCCGCCTGGCAGGACACCGGGTACTTTGCCCTGGTCCGCCGGGACGACGTCTGGAAGCTCGCCGCCTACGAACGGGCCGTTACCCCCACGCCGGTCCCGCCGACGCGCGACCCTAACGCGCCAACGCCAGCCCCCGCCCCGACGGTGCGGACCTGGTCGCCGGCCGACCTCTACCAACTGGCGCGCCGCGCGGTGGAAACGATCAACCACTTCCGCGCCCAGAACGGTGTGGCCGCGGTGCAGTACGCCGAGGGGCTGCAGCCGCCGGCCGACCTGCTGGCCCGCCGTTTCTACGAGACGGACCGCGCGCTGTCCCAGGAGGAGATCGATGCGATCCTCCAACCGTACGGGGCAATCGCCGGGTATATGATTAACAACGTGACCCTGCAGAACACGGTGGGCTGCCGCACGATGGACGAGAACGGGAACCTGGTGCCGTACGAGTCGACCGACCCGGCGACCATCTACCGCAATGCGCGCTGGGAGACCCAGGATACGCGACTCCGCTGGATGGCCATTGGGGTCTACGGCCCCTACAGCGGCGACTGCGGCCCTTCCGTCACCCTGGTCGTTGTCGGCACATACCAGTGAGCGGCACCAGTCCTCCGGGCAGAACGGTTGCAAGATTAGGGCAATTGCGTTATAGGGCAAATGCCCTAAAGTAGTGGACCGCAGGAGGGATGCGCTTGTCGGCGAAGGCGGATTGGGATAAGGGGGCCTCTGGGGACACGGGGTCGGGAGGGCTTTTTCAGTCCGCTCACCTTGTCAAAGGGCGCAATTCGGGTAAACTGGATGTGGAATTGAACGCCCTGGAGACCGCGATACGGCACGAGCAGGGCGAGGATACGACGGCGCGAATCGTCGAGAGGTGCTACGAATGGAACTTGAAAACTACTTTGACTTTCTGGCCGCCAACGATATCCGGATCAAGGGAACCCGCATCGGGATCGAAACGATCCTGTATGATTACATCCACCGCGGCCAATCTCCGGAGGCGATTGCGGCACGCTACCCGTCGCTGACCCTGGAACAGGTGTATGCCACCATTACCTACTATCTCCGCAACCGCGAACAGGTCGCGGCCTACCTGGAGAACTGGCTTGCCTATAGCCGGCAGGCGCGAGAGGAGCAGGAGCGAACCCCGCCGCCGGTTGTCGTCAGGCTGCAGGCTCTGGATGCGGAACGCCGCCAGAAGCCGGTGCCGGTACTATGACGGCGCCAAACCGCGATTTGACAACGGCAATGCGGCATGCTATACTGCACTGCCAGAAAGGGGAAACAAGCTGATCCAAGGCCCTAGTTCTCGGCCTTGCCCATAGACTGCTCGGATCGCGGGACCGGATAGGTCCTTTACGAGCAGGGGCGCCACTGGCGCCACGGACATAAGCGATGCCCGCGCGGGTAAACGGCTCCGGCCGTGCCCGCGGAGGCATCGCTTTTTGTTTGGCCGGAGGAAAGAGATGCCGTTGCGCAGGTTCTCGCCCGAACGCGGGTACTACGAAGCCGTCACCTGGCGGCAGATCGCCATTGCCGGACTCGTCGTCCTGGTCCTGGGAGCCGTGGTGGTGATTGTGCTGAGCATCGGCGCCGCGCAGCTCACCCCGCAGCAGGAGGCCATCCTGGCCCACGTGAACTGCCTGCGGGCCCAGGCCGGCCGGTCTCCGCTGGATCCGGACCCCGGCCTGATGCGCCAGGCCCAGGAGCTGGCCGAGCTATTCGCGGCCAACGAGTGGCAGGCCATGCAGCGGATCGAAGCCCTGGGCGGCGGGGTCGTGCGGGTGACTCCGGAGGAAGAGCCGCCCGAGGACCCCTGCTACCGCCGCTGGTTCACCGTCCTGGACCCGCAGCAGCCGGCCCTCCCTCTAATCACATCCCCCGATCTCGCTGGGGTGGGTTTGGGATACGTCCTGCGGCCGGCCCCGGCCAATGGCATCGCCGAAGAGATCGTCGTCTACCTGGTGCGTTGAGAAGGCTCCAAGGAGGCAGCCATGTGGAAACGCGGTATTGGAATCGTCGCCATCTTGCTCGTTCTCGTGCCGGGGCTGCTGGCGGCTACCCCACCGGCGCAGGCCGAGGACTACTGGGTGTTCTACGTCCGGGAGGAGTCGGCCCCGCCCGGCTGGGTGCACATCCAGTACGTCATCCATTCGACCTGGTGCAATAACAGCGGCGACTGCGGGACGGACTGGACTCCCGCCGACCAGCGGGCCATCTTTGAAAAGATCCCTGACCGCGTCAACCTCGGGCACGGCGTCGGCGACGATGCGCCACCCTATCCCCCGGTGGGCCGCTGGAACCGGCTGCTCTGCGCCGACGGGCAGTGGTCGGCCGGCACCTGGTACCACAACTCCACCTGGGAGGGCGGTTGGACGCTGACCAACCGCTACATCTCCTACAACGATGGCGACTGTGGTGGCGCCCCGCCCTGCCAGGTGGAGATCTGGCGCGAGGTCTGGACCAGTATGGCCGGCGACTATTCCAACTTTGGGCCGGACGACCGCAACTGCCGCGATGCCGGCGGTGGAGGTGGGGGCGGAGGCGGCAATGAGACCCCAGGTGTGCCTACGCAGCCGCCGGCCACCGATCCACCCGACCGCCCGACCCGGCCGCCGGCCACGGAGCGACCCATCGTCCCGCTGCCGGACCCCTGGGACGAGGACCATACCACGCCGCCCGCCCTTTCGCTCGGGTACTACCCGCCCTTCCCCGTGATCGTCGGGCAGGATCCTGCGGGGATGGGGGTGACGCTCTGCTTCACCGTCACGACCTGGCCGGTCGAGCACATCCACCACTGGTACACCTGCCAGCATCCGCCGGGGCAGCCCAACCAGTGCTACGAGGGCACGATCGTCGAGCACACCGAGGTCACGCGTAGCCCGGACCCGCCGGCCGTGGGTGAAACGAGCGGCTTCATGAAGCTGACCGAGGAGAGCAAGGACTGGATCGGCGCTGTCCTCGGCCCCAAGTTCGGCGTGCGCGTCCAGCACCCCGATTGGGAGGTCCCGCCCGCCCCGGCGTGGCCCTGGGAAGTAGTCGGCCCCCTGGAAAACCTCACCTACCGGGCCTATGGCTGCGGCCAGCTCGCCGTCGAGGACCCGGGCTGGTACCAGGTGGACCTGATGGTGGTGACGGACTATGGGGTGGCCGGCCACTTTCCCATCCCGCTGCCCCGCGTCGGCGTCACGGCCTTTGGCGTGACGCTGATCAAGTAACGGAGGCTGGCCGTGATCTCCTGGGAACCGGGGCGCTGCCCGGCGTGCAACAAGCTGCTGGTGCGGGATGGGCTGGTGCGCTGTGGACGGTGCGGCGCCGCGCTGGTGGCCGTGACCGTGAGCCTGGATACGCCTTCACCCGCCGAACTGGGCCAGGTAACCCGGTGGATCCGCAGCATCGCCGGGGGCCAGGCCGAGGCCTACAACATCCGCTTCCAGGATGGGCGGCCGGCCGGCCTGGTGGTGGTGGACCACGCGCTGCTCTTCCAGGATGGGCTGGATGAGGCAGGATGGCGGGTCGGTGTCTGCGACGGCCGGCCCGTGGACCTGGCCACCGGCAAGGCCCTGGACGCGCATCGAGTGCAGGAGATACTGGGCATCAGGGAATTGACTCCCCGGTGGTAGGCGCCGGCCCAGGCACCGGGGTCATCGCCGGGACAAGTGCATACGCGCGGACCTGAGCGTCCCCCGTTTTCGTGCCCGCACCTGGGCATGGGGGGACGCTCTTTCTCGTGTGGGGGCACTGTTGGACACGGTAGTTGAGCTGCTGCGCACCGCCGGCATCGCGCTGCTGAACGGGTTGCTCCTGGTGGTCTACTTCTGCTGGGAGAACCTGCTGGCCCTGCTGCAGATCCCCCTGGTTTTGGTCCTGGTGCGGCTGGTGGAAGCGCCGCAGGCCGAGGTGGAGGGCTATGCCATCAGCGGGCTGCGGCCGGGGCCGGCCAACCCGTTCAGCCGGCCCCGGCAGGTCCTGGCCCGCCGCACGCTCCGCCTGCTCCTGGTGCTGGCCGCGGCGCTGGTCACGGCCCTGGTCTTCCCCGGCACCGTAGATGTGATCCTCCTGTTGATGTGGCTGCTCGGTGGAACCGCCTCGGCGCTCCTGCGAATGAAGCGGGCGGACATGATCTCGCGCACGCGCACCTTTGTGCTCGGCGAGGTCGGCATGCTCTGGGTATTGCGACTGGCCGGCTGGGCCTTTAACCTGGGGACGATCTCCGAGTGGGCCGCCTCGACCGGCCTCTCGCCGGAAGGGGCCGCTTCGGTCCTGGCCCGCAACGCCGGCTACGTCAACCTGGCACTGCTGATCCTGGCCCTGTTCGCCGTGCCGGGCGGGTTCGTCACCTACGTGTGGAAAGAGTTCACCGTGCTGCGGCAGAGCCCGGCCTTTCGCTTCGCCACGTTGGAAGAGATCCTCTTCGACGTGGTCGGCCGCCGGCAGCGGGGCATCTTTTGAGAGGATACGGCCATGGCGGTGACCTTCCTGGACCGGCTGGTCCAGGGCGCGCGGCAGAGCAAGATCGTCCGGGCCGGGATTACCCTCCTCGGCTGGGACGAGGTTGCGCCGGCCATCCCGGCGCCGGCCGTGCTGGGGGTGACCCCGGTGCTCGACTCGGTACGGGGCGGCGGCCGGCTGCGCTACTTTTTGCTGCAGGTCGCCGGCGTGGACCCGGTGCTGGGCCTGGGCGCGGACGGCCGGCCCTGGTACAAGGCCGTCTTTCCCACCGTCCTGGAATACCTCCCCCGCCAGATGCGCGACCAGACCACCGTGCTGCAGCGCTCCGCCCGGATGCTCAAGGGCCTGTACAACGCCGACGTCAACCTGCTGGTGATCGTGGCCGGGATGTTTGGGCAACTGGGCGAGCGCCCGCTGGGCCTGGTGCAGGTGTACGCCGCGCAGGGGACGGCGGCGACCGCGGAGGAGGCCATCGCGCGGGGCAGCGAGGCTTTTACCGCGCTCCTGGCCAACCTGCGCACAATCCCGCAGTCGCGCTTCGTGCCGATGGCCGAGGAAGAGCGGGATTTCGTTGCCCGATCGCTGGCCGGGTTCACCCACGCCTTTGTGGCCATCGGCCAGCCCGACCCGCGCGAGCAGGGCACGCGGGCGATCGGGGAAAGAACTGCCGGGGGCAAAGCAGAAGCACGGGCCGAGGAGACGCTGGAACAGAACGAGCTCATCTTTCGCGGCCTGCAGCGCGCGCTCCTGGACTTTGCCTGCGTGACGTTGGCCTGGGGCATTCCCCGCGAGGCCATCTTCCGCCTGCAGCAGCGCTGGCGGGAGGAGGCCAGCATCTGGCTCAGCCGCGTGCAGGGGCAAAAGAGCGTCGCCCTGAACTTTGCCATCCCCACCGTCTTTTCCGGCATGGACACGGCCGGCCGCAGCACCTCCTACGAGGAGGGTCGCTCGCACGTCATCAGCGCGGGCACGGCGCACAGCGAGGGCACCTCCATCGCCGACGGCTACACCCACGGGACGGCCCACGCCGTCGGGACCACGGTCACCGACACCCAGGGCCGGGCCCATACCGAAGGCGAGTCCCACGGAACCATGTCCTCTGCCGGGGGCAGCCGCACCGAGTCGGCCGGCACGGCGCAGGCAGAGGGCACGGCCCACAGCGTGGGGACGGCCCACACCGACGGCACGGAGCACGCGGTGTCGCGCTCTTCCACCTCCGGCGGTTCCTCCAGCGAATCGCACACCACCGGGCGCACCGAGACGACCGGGGTGACGCAGATCCACACGACCACCCAGGGCACGAGCCATGCGCAAGGGGCGTCCGACGCCCGCGGCGAATCCAGCCAGAGCGGTTGGCAGGCCAGCGCCACGGTCGGCCACGGCAGCGCGGACGGGCAGAGTGCCACCACCCAGCACACCAGCAGCCGCACCTCCACCGAGGGCAGCGCCGACACGGCCGGCGGCAGCGTCTCGGTCAGCGGAGGCGTCCCCGGCATCGCCAGCGTCGGGGCCACGGCCGATTACCACCACACCTGGAACCGTTCCGAGGCCACGGGGGAGGCCACCGCGGTCGGGAGCGGTACCCAGCACACCGACAGCCGCCAGGCATCGGGTACATTCGGCCTCTCGGGAGGGACAGGCAGCTCCGACACACACACCGCGTCTACCCAAGATACCGCGTCCCAATCCCAGACGACGGGGACAAACGTCGCCCACTCCGAGAGCGTCATCGTGGACCAGACAACCACCGCCCATGCCTCGATGAGCTCCTCCACCCACGGCACGACGGACGGCGAGACCCACTCCGACACGCGCTCGGAGAGCGACACCGTCTCGCGGGAAGCCTCCACCTCGCAGGGGCTGGCCGTTTCCACGATGTGGGCTTCCGGGGCCACGCACGAGCGCAGCGTCTCCGACACCGCATCGGAGAGCCACGCCGAGAGCCGCAGCGTCACCGACACCGAGAGCGAAGCCTGGTCGCACCAGGAAGGCAAGAGCGTGGGCGACACGACATCGCAAGGGGTGGCCGACGGCACGAGCATCGGGACGGGCCTGGCGCGGGTGGTGACGCAGGCCGGAGGCATGTCCACCGGGGTGTCGGCCGGCCTCTCGCTGGTCAAGTCGTACATGTGGAAAGATGCCACCGCCCAGGCCGTGGCCAACCTCTTTGAGCGCGGCCTGAGCCTCCTGGACGAGATGATGTTGACCGGGGCGTACATGTCGGAATCGTTCTGGTTCTTCCCCTCGGCCGAGGCGCTGCGGGCCGCGGCCGGCCTCTATGCCCTGGCCTTTCACGGGCAGACCGACAACGTGGTGACGCCGGCGCGGGCGCTGGTGCTTTCCTCCGAAGAAGTCCAGAACGTCCGGCCTTGGCTGCTCTCCTTCTCGCCCCCTCCCCACCAGGAACGCTCCCTCGGGGTCTTTGAGGGGCTGCGCTTTGGCAACATGCTGCCCATGCTCCACTTTGCCGCCCTGGTCTCCCCGGCGGTCTTTGAAGGCGGCCGGGCCACGACCACCAAGGAGGCCATCCCGCCCTACGCCGTCTACGGTCCCGGCCTGCTGGGCATAGCGAGCGAGCGCCAGGACGTGGTGAGCCTGGGGCAGTTTATCTCCTACGAGACGGGCGAGGAGCTGGACGTGCCGTATCTCCTGACCCGCGAGCGCATGGGGCATTTCGGCATCTTTGGCGACTCGGGCTACGGCAAGAGCGAAGCGACGATGCACCTGCTGCAGGAGATGAACCAGCGCTGGGCGATGCCGGCCGTGGTCTTTGACTGGGGCCTGAACTATCGCAAGATGGTGCGGGTCGTTCCGCCGGAGCGCTTCGTCTACCACAGCCTGTACCCGGGCGGCCCACGGCCGGTGCGCTGGAACCCGCTGCAGTTCATCCTGGACGTGGACCCCGAGGCGCAAATGGCCATGACGGTGGACGTGATCTGCAACGCCGGCGGCCTGGGAGAGCGGCAGAAGGGCTTTCTGCGGGACACGCTGCGCCAGATGTACCTGGACGAGGGCGCGCTGACCTTTGACGTGGAGCAGCTGGACCCCACCCCACCCGAGATCGGCGCCAGGCGCCGCCAGAACGCGGAGGAGGAGCACGCGGCGCGCCTGGAGCGTTCGCGCCTGGGTCCCACCGAGGTGGCCCGCCTGGAAGTGGAGGGGTACGCGCTACCCGCCCCCCGGGCCGACGGCCGCATCTATCTGCAGGACTGCGCGGAGCGGGTCCGCCATCGCGTCGCCTGCCGGCGCAGCCGACCGGTCGATTTCGGCCGCTGGTACCGGGCGCTGCGCGGGCTGCTGGCAGCGAAAGAAGGCCGCAAGCAGGCCCGGGACGTCGAGGCCTTGCAGGGCATCCTCAACCGCCTGGGCGTGCTGGCCCAGGGCCGGCTGGCGCGGATGTACGCCGCGCTCGAAGAGGACGAAGCGCCGTTCGACATCACCCGGGTGATGTTTCCCGACCGGATCGCCGTCTTTGAGGGCGGCACGATGGGCGAGACGGAAAAGGCCATCCTGTTTGGGTTAATGATCGCCCAGATCTATGAGGCCGGCCGGGTGCGCTACCGCCGCAGCCTGGGCAACGGCCGTGATGCCCCTTGCTTCATTCTGGCCATCGAGGAAGCCAACAAGGTCGTCGTCAACCCGGCGCAGAAGAACAACCAGGGGGCGGCAGCCTCGACATCGGAACTCTTCTCCAGCCTGGCCCGCGACAGCCGCAAGTACGGCATCTTCTTGATGTGGCTGGGGCAGTCGCCCTCGGCCTTTCCGCTCGAGATCGTCAGCAGTTGTATGAACTTTTACGTCTTCCGCCTCAAGGTCGGCCCCGACCGGCAGATCCTGGTCGAGGCGATGGCCAAGGTCTCGGCCGGCCTGGTCGCTCCTGAGTACCTGATGCACCTCTCCCGCCTGCCGGTGGGCGAGGCCGTGGTAGTCCTGGGGCGCTCGACCGACGAGGTCCTGCTGGAGCCCAGCCTGGTGCGCACGCGCATGCTCGCCGGTGCGGAGCCGGGAGACACAGAGCTGGCCGGGTTCGATCCGGTCGGAAACAGTTGAGGAGGAACGGTCCATGGGCAAGAAAGGAACGTCGCGATTTCTACTGGTCATCGGCCTGGCCGTGGTGGCCTTTGTGCTGACGGCGCTCTTCCTGAGCAGCCTGAACAAACAGGTCCCGGTAGTGGTGAGCACGACCTATCTGGAGGCCGGGTCGGTCCTCACGGCGGACGTGCTGGAGGTGAAGAACGTGCACCCCTCTGCGGTGCTGCCGAACGCGGCGCAAGACCCGGCCGCGCTGGTGGGTAAGATCCTCCAGGTGCAGCGGGTGGTCGGCGACCAGGTCACCGCCGAGATGGTGGGCAACACCGGCGGCTCGGCCATCGCCGCCGGCCTGGCCCCCGACCACCGGGCCATCGCCGTGGACGTGACCCGGGCGACAGGGGTGCTGGGGGTGCTACGGGCCGGCGACCTGGTGGATGTGGTGGCCACGGTGGACAGCGGCGGGGTGGGGGCCGGATCCTCCGTGACGGCGGTCGTCGTGCGCGGGGCACGCGTGCTGGTAGTGCCGCAGGCCTTTCGCTACCAGGAAGCGCCGGTCACGGAGCACAACCTCGAAGGGGTGCTCCCGGCGGGGCAGACCGATAGCCGGCAGTCCGAGCAGAACACGGTCGTGCTCGACGTGCTGCTGGCGCCGTTGGCTATCACGGCCGGCTACACCGACACCCTCACCGGCCAGTTTGTGCCCCCACAGGAGTTGAGCCCGGTAGAACTGCTGGCCATGCTGAATGCCAAGGCCACGCTGCATCTGGTGCTGCGCCCGCCCGATGCCCAAGATGTGGCCGTCGCACCGCTCGACCTGGCGGCGCTCCTGGCTATCCTGAAGCCGCCGGCGGAGAGGCCCTGATGGAAAAACCGAAGACAATCAGCCTGATGCTGGCCAACTCGGGGGGCGCCGATTTCGGCGATTTCCTGCGCCTGGCCCAGGCCTACCCCGACGTGGCCCTGGCTTCGATCTGCACCTCACCCGATCAGTTGGAGCGGTTCCTGCGCGAGGCCAAGCCCGAGGCCTGCATCCTGGACGGCAACATGGTGGACAACCGCGACCGCCCGGGTTTGGCCGTGCGCGGCGTCGGTTTCGAAAAGTTTGAAGCGATCCGGCAGGCCAGCCTGGACACCGTATTCGTGGTCGTGCTGGACCCCGACCAGGCGGAGCTGCGCCCCCGCTTCGCCGCGCTGCCGGGCGTGCGCGAGGTGCTGGTCCGGCCGGTCAACGCCCAGGCGGTGGTGGCCCGGACGGCCGAGCTGGGCTTTGAGCGGCGCCGGCAGGTGGTGGAGATGGCGCCCATGATGGCGGCGCAACCGGGGCCGCGCACGACGGCCGCCCCGGTCGCCATGCCCCACCAGAAGGTCATCGCCCTCATGTCCTGGTCGGGCGGGGTGGGCAAGAGCACCCTGGCCGTGGCTCTGTGGCAGGTCATCAACACCATGGGCGTGCCCTGTCTCCTGATGGGCTTTTGCCGGCAGGATGCGCTGCGCTTCTACCTGGGGTTGGGTGAGCCGGCCGACATGCTGCAATACCTGCGCCGGCCGAACCTGGAAGGGTTTCTGTCCAGCATCCAAAAGTTCGGCGACTGGCCGGTGATGCTGGCCCCGCGCAACGAGATCGAGGCCATGAACGCGATGGCCGAGAGCAAGCTGCTGCTGCGCGACCTGGTCTACCAGGCCCGGGAGCGCTTCCCCTGCATCGTGATGGACCTGCCGCACACCAAGGAACCGTGGAGCATCGACCCGCTCCGCCGGGCCAACGTCGTGCTGACCGTCCTCTGCCCGACCCGCGTCCACGTGGACCAACTGGTCTTTGGGACGCACGCCCTCCTGACGCTGAACGACGGTGGCAAAGAACTGGTGCCGCGGGAGAGCATCTTTACCATCCTGAACATGGCCCGCGAGGGCGACCTCGTCAACCCGACCTACCTGGCCCAGGCCTTTGCCTCGGGGATCTTCCCCGAGACCTTTGCCAGTTGGTGTCCGCCCAACCTGGCGGTGGTCCGCTTCGACCCCTCGCTGCGCGAGCTCCAGGACTATTTCGACCCGGCCAAGACGACGCCGGTGCGCCTGCTGGAGCCGGGGAACCCGGCGCGGGGCGGGGTCTTGATGGAGGGCGTGCAGGCGGTGGTAGCCAGCATCTTTGCCGGGACGGCGCTGCCGGCCCTCGCCCCGCAGCAGAAGAAACAGGGCCTGCTTGCCCGGTTGCTGGGATAGGGGAAGCGGATGAGCGAACACCCGGAAAGCGGCGAAGCGCTGGGCGATCTGTTCCTGCAAGTGGGCATGGGGGTCTACGGAACCGGAACGGCGCCGGCCCCCCTCTCCGAGGAACTGCTGCGCGAGGTGAGCGAAGAGATCGTCACCGGCCTGAAGAAGCAGTTCACCAGCGGCGAGTTCGGCGACAAGAGCCCCGAGAACCGCCAGCGCTTCGAGGAAGCAGCCTACCGGCTGATCTCGCAGATCATCGCCCGGCGCGACCTGCACCTGACCCGCCAGCAGGAAGAGCGGTTGGTGCGGGCGGTGGTCAATCGGGTCATCGGCCTGGGCATCCTTCAGGACTATATGCCGCCGTACCGCACCGACCTGGAGGAACTGGCGCTCAATCCCGACGGCCGGCTGTGGCTGTCCATCCGCGGCCAGCCCGGCTGGAGCGAGGACCATTCTTTCCAATGCACGCCGGACCAGGCCCGCAATGCCGCGGCGCGCATTCTGGAGCTGGTCAACCGCACGGCCAACGAGATGCACCCCATCGAGGACGGCCGCATCCCGCGCACCCGGGGTTTTGCCTCGGGGGCGCGCTTCAACGTGGCGCTTGCGCCGGTCGCGGTGGGCGAGTACCCTTCGATCAACGTCCGCTTCTGGACGCAGGAGCTGCCCGCGCTGGCGGACCTGCTGCAATGGCGGACGCTCAACCAGGAGATGGCCGATTTCCTGGCCGACGCCGTGCGCCGCCATACCAACATCGTCGTCGCCGGCGGCACCAAGACCGGCAAGACGACCTTTCTGAACGTCCTCTGCACCTTTATCCCGCCCGGGGAGCGCGTCGTCACCGTCGAGGACACGCACGAGTTGCTGCTCGGCCCCGCCTACAACTGGGTAGCGATGGAGGCGCGGCCGGCCAACCTGGAGGGCAAGGGCGAGATCGGCCTGGGAACGCTAGTGCGCAACGCCCTGCGGCAGAGCCCGCAGTGGCTGATCCCCGGCGAAATCCGCGACGGCGAGGCCGCCTACCAGGCGCTGCGGGCGCTCTCCACCGGGCACTATGGCATGACGACCGTGCACACCGAGTCGGCCTACGATACCCCGCGGATGATCGTCAACCTGGCGCAGGGGGCCGGGTACTATTCCGGCAACAAGGAAGCGGCCAAGGAACGCTTCGCCATGGCCGTCCGCCTGGTGGTGCACATCGGCTTTCTACCGGGCACGTCCCGCCGGGTGGTCACACGCATCTGCGAGGTCGAGCCGCACCTGCGCAAGGGCGACGTGTACCTGCGGGATATCTTTCGCTTCGACCCCGAGCAGGAAGCCTGGGTCCAGGCGGAGGACCCGCGCTGGATCGGCCGGCTGGCCTGGGAGTTCGGGCCGGCGGCAGAAGAGTGACGGAGGTGATGCCGTGGTCTTGCTGATTGCGTTGCTCGCCGGCGCGGCGGTATTCGTGCTGGCCCGCTGGCTGATCGTCGAACGGGCCCCGGCGGCGGTGCCGGCGCCGGCCGGCACGCTGCTCCCGGAGGCGGTCAGGCCGGCGCGTCGGGGGCAGCGAGTCGAGGACAAGCTGAACACCATCGGCGTCCGGATGTCGGCGCCGACCTTTGCCCTGCTCCGCCTGGTGGTGGGGGTGGTGCTGCTCATCCTGGCCCTGGTGGCGCAGGTGCCGGTGGGCTTCGCTCTGGTGCTGGGAGTGGTCGGCTCGTTCCTGCCGCTATGGTGGCTGGGCTGGGAGATCGACCGCCAGGCCAAGCTCTTGGCCCAGGAACTGCCCGGGGCGTCGGAGGATATTGCCGGGGCGCTGCGGGTGCAGCGCTCGGTGCGGCCGGCCCTGCAGGACGTGTCGGCGGCGCTCAAACGGGTCAATCCGGGCAGCCTGCTTGCGCGCGAGTTCGACCGGGTGCTGGTGGACACCGAGGCGGCCGGCGGAGCGATCGAGGTCGGTCTGCAGCGCCTGCAGGAGCGGGCCCGCAACCAGGACCTGGTGCGCCTGGCGGGAACGTTGCTCGTCTTCCAACGAGCTGGACCGGACATGCTCGACATCCTGGCGTCGAAGGCGGCCGAGACGCGCGCGAACCTGGAGATGCGCGCCGAGATCCAGACCAGCCTGTCCGAGCAGCGCTTCCTGATGAAGATCACACCGCTGCTGGCCGTCGGGGCCTATTTCTTTCTGAGCAGCGACCCGATGGTCCACCAGTTTCAAAGTAGCCCCGCCGGGCAGATCCTCATCCTGCTGGTGGCCGGGGCGATGGGCCTGGGGTACCTGATTGTCCATAGCATGATCCAGGATGCCGAACCATGAACAGGCAAGATGGGACCCGCATCTACTACTTTACGGTTCTGCTGCCGCTGATCGTGGCGGGGGTGCGGCTGTGCCGCTACCGGCACGCGCCCACCGCGGCCGGCCTGCTCGAGCTGGTATTGACGGATGTGACCATCATTCTATCCACGATCAGCGTGGGATACGTTCTCGCCCAGGCGCTGGCCTGGGATGCCGTACCATAGTGATCCGAGCAAAGACACAAGGAGGTCGCCGTGGAACCAAAGCGAAAGCAGCAACTGTACGCCGTTGGTGGGTTCATCCTGGTCCTGTTGGGCGTGATCTTGTTTGTGACTGGCAAGGACGCCTTTGCTCTCGTCAGCGCCGGGGTGCTGACCGTGCTGGGCGTCGTCGCGCTCTGGCTGCTGCGGAAGCAGCTCAAAGCGGCGGGCAAGTAGGAGGACTGCCATGAGCATCCGCCCCGTGTGCGGCGAGTACCGGGCTGACCTGCTGGGCATGGGCGGCACCGGGCCGGCCCCCGCGTTGGACCCAACCCAGTATGTGGTCATCCAGTCGCGGGACGGCTGGATCGCCTTTCGCCGCTTTGCCCTCTGCCTGGTGTGCCAGGCCCTGCAAATCGTCGAGACCTGCCCGGGCAGTGCAGGAGGCGGCCTGGCGGCAGCGGAACTGGGCCCAGAACCGTTCGCCGGCGATGGCACGCCGACCACAAATGGTTCGTCCTGGTCCCCGGACTATTACGTCGGCGATCCGCCGCCTGCCGTGAGCCCCGCGCCCGGGAGCGCGGATAGCGGTCCCTGCCCGTCCCGGGCGGGCCGGCGGAAATAGGAGGTGTAGATGCCACTCATCATCGGTCTGCTGTTCGGCCTGGCCGTGCTGGTCGCGGGGTACGAGCTGCTGCCCCTGCGCCGGGCCCCCGTGGAGGCGCAACTGCGCCTGGTGGCCGGCGTGGAGGAAGAGACGATCCCGCTCGGCCAGGCCCTGGTGCTGCCGCTGGCCGGCCTGCTGCGCCAGGTCCTGCCCGGCGCAACGCTCGGCAACCTGGAGCGCCGGCTCTTCTGGGCGCATTTCCAGGGGCAGTGGCTGGGCTGGACCGGGGCGATGGTCTATGCCTTGATCGTGGCCCTGGCCGGGGGCGGGGCGCTGTTCGGCCTGCTCGTGATGGGCGACGTGATCTTTGCCTTCGTCTTTGGGCTCCTGGGCGCGCTCCTGCCGATCAACCAGCTGCGCAAGGCCTCGGAGAAGGCCCTGCGCGAGATCCAGCGCTCCCTGCCCGACCTGAGTGACCGGCTGGCCCTGGAGGTCGTCGGGGGCACCACGGTGGAAGCGGCCTTGCGGGCGGTGGCCGGCGACTACCCCGGGCTGCTGGGCGAGTTCCTGCGCCGGGCCCAGCGCGAGGCCGAGACCAAAGGTGGGCGCTTCCTGGACGTCCTGCGGCCCCGCGCCGAGGAAACGGGCCTGGCCGAGCTGATGGCCCTCTTTGTCAAGCTGGCCGAGATCGAGCGTCAGGGGGTGGACGCCGGCCGGCGGCTGCTGGGGCTGTCGCAGGACACCTTTCGGACCTACCTGAACACGGCCAAAGGGCGGGTGCGCAGCCTGGGCGGCAAGATGACGCCGGTGCTGCTGGTGTTCTTCGTCCTTCCCTTCCTGGCCCTGGTGGTGGGGCCGATCCTGCTCAACGTCCTGGCCCTGTTCAGTGGAATGTAGCGGCAAGGTCCCTGCTCCGGCAGGAATAAGCAAATGCATGGAGGTGTAGCGTGCTGGCAAGAATGTTTGGACGGCAGTTGACGTGGCAGAACCTGGTTCCGCGCCTGCTGCGCGGGCGCAAAGGCCTCGACATGGTCGAGATCCTGCTGGGGCTGGCGCTCCTGGGGGCCATCGTGGCGGTGGTCTACCGGCTCCTGGGGAGCGCGATCCTGGATTTCGGCCGGCGGATCATCAGCACCCTCTTTTCCTGGGGGTAGAACGCCGGGCAACCGGCGGCCTGCCTGCCCCGAGGCCGACGCAACGCCGGCAGGCGGGCCGCCGGAAGGAGGTATGGCAATGGCAAGGAGAAAACGGCGGCCACCGGGACCGGCGCTGCTGCGGGAGGGACGCTCCGGCGGCGTGGAGATGTATGAGCTGCTGCTGGGCCTGCCCATTCTGATTATGCTGGTCGTGCTCCTGGTCAACGGCGGCTACACCGTGTACGCCAACCAGGTAGTCCAGGAGGCGGCGCGGTCCGGCTGCCGGGTCGGAGTGGTCAGCCCCAACCCGGGCCAGGCCGCCCGCCAGGAAGCCATGGGGTACGGCCTGCTCCCCGGCGAGCGCGAGGTCTTTATCGGCGCGGGCAACGGCTTTCTCCTCTGCCGGGTGTCCTACCGGGTCCCGTCGTTGGTCCCGCTCATCTGGCCCAGCATCAATGTGGTCGGGCAGACGCGGATGCGGATGGAGGGGTGGTGATGAGCAAGGTCCTGCGCCGCGGCCGGCGCGGCGTCTCTCTCGCCGCCGTGCTGTACTTTGCCGCCTTTGTCCTGGTGCCGCTGATGCTGCTGACCTTGGGGATCGGCCGCTACCTGCACGTGCGCAACACCCTTGCCGCCGCGGCCGACGCGGCGGCGCTGGCCGCCGCCCAGGACGTGGACATGGCCTATTATCGGCTGACCGGGGAGCTGCGTTTTGCCCCGTATGCGGCCGACGAGGCTTGGGGCTATGCGCTGCAGAACGCGGGGTGGCTGATCCGGCGCCGCGTCTACCCGCAGGTCACCCACATCCACCTGCACCACGACCGCCACGTCGTCGAGGTCATCGTGGGGGCCAATGCCGAGGATCTGTTCGGCGGCATCGGTCCGGTCTGGATCGAAGTGAGCGCCGAGGCCGAGGTCGGCGCATTGCACGAGGTTTATCCCTGAGATCACGGAGGTGCAACGATGAAAGTACCCTGGGCGCTCACCACAGTGGCCCTGCTGGTGCTCCTGGCCCTGCCGGGAGCGGTCCCCGCGGTTGGCCATGGTGCGCCGGCTGGTGCCGCGGTTCACGGGGAGTGGACCTGGCACGTCGAGACGGTGGATGCCACCGGCAACGTTGGCCAGTACACGGCCCTGGTCCTGGATGCCAATGGCCGGCCCCACGTCAGCTACTATGGCAGCAGTGACCTCAAGTACGCCGAGCACGACGGCACATCCTGGGTCGTCCAGACGTTGGACGCGGCCGGCGACACGGGCCTCTTTACCTCGATTGCCCACTATGCCGCCGGCAACATCGGCATCAGCTACTACGATTCGACCAACGGTGACCTGAAGTATACCGATCTCTTTGGCGGGATGACTGTGGATTCAACCGGCGACACGGGCCAGTGGACCAGCCTGGCGTTCGACGGGCAGGGCTTTCCGCACATCAGCTACTATGATGCCGGGGAAGGCAATCTCCGGTACGCGTACTACGGTGTTGGCGGATGGCGCACCCAAACGGTAGACTCTGCCGGCGATGTGGGGCGCTATACGTCGCTGGCCCTGCGCGCGGCGAACCGCCCGTGCATCAGCTACTTTGACGTGACCAATGGCAGCCTGAAGTATGCCGAGTTTGACCCAGTCGAGGGATCCTGGATTGTCCAGGTGGTAGAGGCAGGGCTGGATCAGGGACAGTATACGTCCCTGGCGCTGGATGCAAGCGGCCGGCCGCACATTGCCTATGCCTCTCTCGGTGGAGCCAACCTCAAGTACGCGTACCGCAATGGCGGGACCTGGTACTATGACCTGATCGACATCGGCACCTATGGCCACAACTCGCTGGCGCTAGATGGCGCCGGCCGGCCCCATGTGAGCTACTGGTCGCCGGCCGGCCTGCGGTATGCCACTTATGCCGCCCCGGGACAGGGAAACTGCGGCACGGGGGCCTGGGCCTGCCAGACGGTGGATCCGGGCAGCACGCTGGGCGCCTACAACTCGCTCTCCCTGGATGGTGCCGGTCAGCCCCACATCAGTTACCGCGACGACACCAACATGGACCTCAAGTATGCCTCGGCCTGCCTCCAGGCAACGTTCACCCACACGCCCGAACCGGCCTGTGCCTTTACGCCGGTGCACTTTACCAGCACGGTCACGGGAACGGCGCCGTTCTCCTACCAGTGGTCCTTTGGCGATGGCGCGACCTCCACGCTGGACGATCCCGTGCACAGCTACGACCAGCCTGGCATCTATACGGCCATGCTCACGGTTACGGCCGGCTGCGGCATCGCTACCTTCACCAACACGGTCACGGTGTGGGGCACTCCGGCCGCCGGGTATACCTACGTCCCGCCGGTCGTCTGTGCCGCGGCGCCGGTGTCGTTCACCAACACGACGGTGGCCAGCGGGACGGTGTCGTACCAGTGGGACTTTGACGACGGCACGTCCTCGCCGTTGGCCAACCCGACGCACACGTGGGCAGTGGGTGGCTTCTACGACGTGGTGCTGCTGGCGCAGAACGGGTGCGGCTTTGACCTGTACAGCGAGGAGATCGTCGCCCACGGCGCCCCGCTTGTCGGGATGGCCCGCGAGCCGCTTACCCCCGAAGTGGGGATCGCCGTCACCTTTACGGCCGTCTACAGCGGGGCGCTGCCGGCCGTCTTTGACTGGGACCTGGGCGACGGCTTTCGCGACACGGGGCTGGTCGTCACACACGCCTACACGCTCCCGGGTGCGTACGACATCCTCCTGACCGGCACGACCGGCTGCGGGGTGGGCATAGCCAGTGGGACGATCACCGTGCTCGATCTCCCACGGGCGGCCTTTTCCACCAACTCCCCGGTGTGCGCGGGGGCCGAGGTGGTCTTTACCAACGCTTCCGAGGGCGGTCTCGGCCCGCTTTCCTACCACTGGGACCTGGGCGATGGCACCTTTTCCACGGCCGAGCACCCCACCCACACCTATGCGCTGGCCGGCCTGTACACGGCCACGCTCACGGCGACGAGTGTCTTTCATACCGACGTGGTCTCGCACCCGGTCGAGATCCTGAGCGCGGTCCAGCAGATCAGCTTTACCTACAGTCCGGCGAGCCCCGATCCCGGTGGGCCGGTCACCTTTGTCGGCATGGCCCAAGGGCTGGCCCCCATCTTGTACGCCTGGGACCTGGGCGATGGGGCGACGGCGGCCGGCCCGCTGGTCCTCCACACCTATGCGGTCACGGGCAATTACACCGTCGTTCTCACGGGGACCAACGCCTGTGGGGCGGACGCGATCAGCCGGACGGTCGAGGTGGCCTACTGCCGCGCCCCTGCCGGCCTGGGGATCGTCTACACCCCGCGGCCGCTGCTGGCCGGCCGGCCGGCGACCTTTACGGCGACGCTGACTTCCGGCGACAACCCGGTCAACTATAGCTGGGAGTTTGGGGATGGCTCGCCGCCCACGAGCGGCCCAGTCGTGCCGCACAGCTACGGCACTCCCGGCGTGTACACGATCACCCTGACCGCGCTGAACGTCTGCGGGTTGGCGCAGGACGAGTTCCCGCTCGTCGTGGCCGTGCCGGTCTATCGCGTCTACCTGCCGCTGGTCCTGCGAGGCTTCTGGGTGGACGGCTACGAGCCTGACGGTACGCCGGCGCAGGCGCAAGCGCTACCCATCGACGGCGTGCAGCAGCATAACCTCAACCCGGCGGGCGACGTGGACTGGGTCTACGTGGACCTGGCCATTGGCCGGCCCTACCTTTTTGCCACTGGCGACCTCGGCGGCACCGCTGACACGGTGCTAGAGCTGTACGATACCGATGGGACGACGCTGCTCGCCCAGAACGACGACTGCGATCCGTACACCAAGGCCAGCTGCCTGACCATCAGCGCGCCGGCCAGCGGGCGCTACTACCTGAAAGTTCGCGATTACCTGCCGGAGGCCGGTGGTACCGACAACGTCTACACGCTGACGGCGAGCGAGCAGTGACCGGGAGGGTACCTTGAGGCCAAGACGTTGGTGGGTGCTGCTCCTCCTGGTGCTCCTGGCAGGGATCTGGTGGTGGGCCGGCCCGGCGCAGGCCGGCCCACCATCCCCGCCCACCAAGACGCCGCTCGTGCCGACCAAAACGCCGGTGGAGCCCGTGGCGACCGCTACGCCGGTCCCTCCTGTGCCGCCGACCCAAACGCCGTGGCCCACGGATACCTCCTCACCCACCGAGGGGCCTGCTCCGCCCACGCCGGTACCCACGGAGCCAGTGCATCCCACGGCCAAACCGGACACTCCGGTCCCGCCAACTCCGGCCGGCCCTACACTCACGCTGGCTCCGGTGCCGCCCACCACGATTCCCGCGAAAGCCGCGACGCCGCGGCCGAGCCCCCGGGCGACGGCCGGCGGGGGCCGGATCACCGTGCTGCCCACGGCGATTGCCACGGGCACTCCCAAGGTACGCCCGAGTGTGATCCCTTCGCCGACGCCCGGCCGGGGGAGTGCTGCGGGCGTGGTGCCGGTGGGCCCGGTGGCCATCGCCGGCGGTGCTATTGTGCTGGGCGGGATCACTGGGCTGGTGCTGCTGCGGCGCCGGCGCAGAGGGCGCCGGCCGGGGGTCGCGCCCAGCATCCCGCAGGTGGACCGCCACGTGCGGGTGCGGCCGGAGCAGGTGGCCCGGCTGGTGGGGGCCTTCCGCAGCGTCTATACGGTCAGCCCGGAGGTGCTGCGCGCGCTGGAGCGGGCCCTGCCGGCCGTGGATCAGCCGCTGCGCCGGTTGCTCAAGGGCGAGATCGACGCCTATTTTGCCGGGGAGCGGACGCGCCTCTTTGCCGGCCTGCCGGAGGATATGGACCCGGGCGGCTACCTGCAGCAGTTCGTGGCCGTGGTGACCACGCCAGGGGCAACGAAGGAGGGGCTGCTGGAGGCGCTGGCGCAGTTGGAGGAGAGGTTGATGCGGAGGTGAAACGTAATCACCCCGCTAGACATGGATGGCAAATTCCCGCGTCCTATGCAACTTGTATAGCCTCTCCCAGTACTTGATCAGATACTCCGCAGCACGCTGCGTCTGCTCCTCGCCGAACCCATGGATGAGAAGCACGACCTGCCCTCCGAAGAGCCGTTTTTCGATGATGGCGACATCGTCCGAGGGGCTCATGTCCCGATACCCATCGGCGTCGCGCTGCTGATACACGCTCCTCCCCTCATCAAACCTGAACTGGGGCGAGCCCTGCAGGTAAAATCTGCTGAGTTGATTGCCCACGGGGCCACCAACCAGGATAACGCCATCGCAGCTGAGGACTTCTGTAACCTCTAGCGGACTGACCTCGATGTTGGCTTCAGGAGATCTCACTTCCTGCCCGATTAGCCCGGCCAAGTACTGTGTCAATCTTTGGAGGAACCCCTGCCCAGATACCCTCCGAAGGGCATCTCTCAGTCCCACGGCGACCTCATATTCCAGCGCATTTACTACCCTCTTTGTTTTGACTCCCGGATGCTCGAAGCCCGACACGTAGATACTGATCCGCGCATCTCTGCCAAAGCCAAAGAACCGCCGCGCCTTACCCAGTCGCCCATAGCTGAATATCAGGATTGCGAGTCCCAGAACAAGGGTGACCAGAAAGACAAAGATGATGTCTGAAACCACGTTTGTTAGAATATCCAACCAAGCCATGGCAACCTCCCCGACTTCCTCGGAGTTTCGCTAACCCATACACTGATCAAGCCCCCAGAAACCTTCACTGGTGAATATACGACCACATAGTAGGCTTTGTGTCAGTGATGATTCGGGATCACAGTAGGGTGAAAGTGCACTGAATTGCCGAAATGATGGGGGGCGACCAGACAAAGGATGCCCCCTGATCGGCCCCTGGTCGGTTTTGAGATTCAGCGTCAGCGTTCTTTCCTCCTGACTCGCCGGCCGGCCCGGCGATTGCGGTAGATGGTCACCACCGTGGTTCGCTGGAGCACGACCGTCGTTCCTTCCAACTTGGCCCGCCGGCAGTAGACCTGCTACTGAACCACTTCAAGGTTGAGCGCAATACACAGCTCTCTAGCCCACCAAATTCTGTGGCACCGAGAAACCGGTGGCATAAATGGGAGTAGCTATCGCGGCGGTCAGGTTAGGGCAGGAGGATGAAGCCCATCGTCGCAAAGTGGTGATCAGCAGTGAAGACGTTGGTCAAGCCGAGCTGGCGCATGACGGCGAAGGAGGTGCAGTCGGTATAGGAGAAGTCCTGGTCGCTATACTGTTCAAAGACCTCCCAGGCAGCATCTTCGTGGGCCTGGTCCACCCGCACCAACTCGACCAGCCCGTCTTCGATCAACGACCGCAGCATCTGCCAGAAGCGCACGGCTGCGGCGTGGTGCATGTTGTAGCGGATGAGTGTGATTGCCTCGTCCAGCACAAAGTTGGTGGTGACAAAGGTATACTTGCCGTCCAACAACCGCTCGTTGGTCTGTTGAGCCAGAGCGTGGCTCGCGTCCGCCACGTCGGTGAGCGCATACCACGCCCAGGTGTCTACGAAGACCTTGTTCATGGGCGCTCCCGCGAATAGAGGTACTTGTCATGACGGTGCGCAGCGTCGTGCGGAGGCCGGCCTTCGCCCAGTCCCTGACCCAGTTCGCGCATCAGGGCGCGAGCGCGTTCGACCTTGGCCTGCTGGCGCAGCCACTCTTCCAACGCCGCTTGGGCGACGTCCTCAACTGACATGCTCCGGTCGCGGGCTACAGCGGCCAACTCCTCGTACTGCTGTGGCAGCAGTTCGATCTTGATCGCGGTTTCCATCAGCCTACTCCTGGCCCAGTGTTCGTCCAACCATAGCGAAGGCGACACGGTGCCATCATTGCCAACCACAACTATTATACCACATTCCCCAACCGGGACAAAGTCAGCAAGTGCCAGAGAATCGCTGGGGACAGCCACAACAGACTGTCCCCCGGCCGGCCTCTGGTCAATTGTAGAATCCGATTCAGCGCTCTTTCCTCCTCACTCGCCGGCCGGCCCGGCGATTGCGGTAGATCGTCACCACCGTGGTCCCCTGGAGCACGACCGTCGTTCCTTCCAGCTTGGCCCGCCGGCCGGCCCGGTCGTCGCCAGGGATATCCTTCTGGCCCAAGAACACGTACTGGCCACCGTCGCCGCTCCAGGCCCGCCGGCCGTGGGCCAGAACGTAGGCCAGGTCATCCGGGTGGACGTTACGCTGGGCCATGCGCTGCCGGGCGTGCGCCGAGATCCTCGGCGGTCTCTCCTGCACTGTTCCTGCGGCCCTGCTTTGCGAGTCTATCGCACTCACCGCACTCCCACCAACTCTGTCCTTGTTCGTTCACCGGCTTCCATTCTAACACCTTCCTATGCTGTTGTCACGATAATATGGCAAGAGAAGTATTCAATGGAACTGCTCTTCACTTGACAGAAGGCCGGCCGGGTGGTATCCTGAAAGCGTTCCGGGCGCCCCATAAGAGGCGGAATCGTGTCAAGATAATATCTGCGGGCCTTTTCGCCTGAAGGTTCGGCATAGGTACAGCTCTGCAAATGAGAGGCGCAGTATGCCTGACCCTGATCATCCCGACCCCATCGCCATGTGGCTGGTCCACCTCGAGCAGCAGGGCAAGGCCGCGGCTACCGTGGTGGGCTACGGCCGCGACCTGCGCGATTTCGCCCGGTGGTACCGCGACGCCTTTGGGGAGGAGATGGCGCCGGCCGCCATCTTGCCCCGCGACATCGAGGACTACAAGGCCTACCTGCAGACCGTCCGTGCCGCCGCCCCGCGCACGGTCAACCGGAGAATCGCCGCCCTCTCGCGTTTCTTCAAGTGGGCGGCCGGCCAGGATCTGGCCCACCGCGACCCCACGACCGGGACCCGCGCCGTCCGCTTGCCCCCGCGCCGGCCCAGGGCGCTCACCCCCAAAGACGAGCATCGCCTGCTGCGGGCAGTCCACGAGACCGAAAACTGGCGCGATATCGCGATGGTAGAAGTGATGCTGGGCACCGGCGTACGAGTGGGGGAGTTGCTGGCACTCCACAGGAGCGATGTTGTACTGCGCGAACGCTCCGGTACGCTGACCGTGCGCCGCGGCAAGGGCGGCGTGACGCGCAAGGTCCCATTGCGCTTCGAGGCCCGCGCTGCGCTCAAGTCCTACCTCGACCAGGTACGACCACAGCTGGAAGCAGACGACCCTCTTTGGCAGGGCATCCGCGGCGCCATCCACGACCCCAGCGCGATCAACCGGCTGCTGGACAAGTACGCCCGCTGGGCCGGCATCCCGGAGCTCACGCCGCACACCCTGCGCCACACCTTTGCCACCCGCTACCTGGAGGCCAACCTCGGCGACCTCCGCGGCCTGGCCGCGCTCCTGGGCCACGCCAGCCTGGATACGGTGATGATCTACACCGAGCCGAGCGAGGAGGAACTGGCGGAGCGGGTGGAAAGGACGGACCAGGGCCGGTCGCGGTAGATAGGCGTTTCTCCTCGCCGGTGTGGTATAATCGCTTTAGCAGGTTCCGGCCTGTTGAGAGCAGTGGGATGCCCGGCGCCCAGTTACGTCCGGGAGGAGGATAGCGATGGCCGAGCCTATCATTGTCCAGGCGACCTACGAGAATGGCGTCTTGCGGCCGGCCCGCCCGCTGGGGTTGTCCGAGCGGCAGGTCGTGCAGATCAGCCTGGATCCGGAAGCTCTGACCGGCCACCCCCACATTACCCGCACACCCGGCGTCTGCGGCGGCCGGCCGGTCGTGCAGGGGACCCGCATTCCGGTCAAGACGTTGGTCGGATACAACCGCATGGGGTACTCGCCGGCAGAAATACTGGCCGGGTTCCCCGACCTGACGCCCGCCCAATTGCACGATGCCTTGAGCTACTACTACGACCACCAGGCCGAGATCGACGCCGACATGGAAGGGGATGAGCTGCCGGCGGTTCTGGACCGCTTTCATCTGGAGATGAGCGCCGGTGGCGTACTGCGCCCCAAAGAGTGAGGCGGCGCTATGGATGAGCCCTCTTCGCGGATCCGCCTGTACATCGACGAGGATGTTCACGAAAGCGTGGCCCCGGCGAACCGTCAGCACGTCATAGCCGTGCTGACGGTTCGCCGGGGCCGGCCGGCGGGGGCTCACCGACGCCGAGCAGTTGGCCTTTGCTGCCGAACAGGGGCGTACGCTCTTTAGTTTCAACGCCTCTGACTATGTGCCTTTACACCTCTCCTACCTGTCGCAGGGACACGGGCATGCCGGCATCGTCGTGGCCAAACAGGCTGCGATCGGGGAAACCGCTCGTCGGCTACTGATCCTGTTGCAGCAGGTCAGCGTCGAGGAGATGCGCGGGCAATTGCGCTGGCTCCCGCCGGCTTCAGCATAACGCCCTGGTCCCTTTCGCCGCCGCTATTCGTCCGGACCCCGGTGGGCAGTAGCCTGCTCGTACAGCCAATCCGGTTCTTCCCAGGTCATCCCCCGTCGTCCGGGCACTTTGCGCGTAGGTCCCGCAGCATAGAAACGGCACGACTTGGGACCGTAACAGAACGTCTCAAACCGATAGCGTTTCTGCTCCGGCCGCCACTGGTCCACGATGATCACTACCGGCATGCGGCAGCCCCAGATGCACGTCCTGCACTTTTGCGCGTAGGTCTGTGCCGCCAGCCGCCGGTCTCCCCGCGCACGGTACTCATCCAGGCTCGGAGGAACGCCGTGCCAGGGGGGCGGGCTGGCGGACTCCCCTGCGAAGCGCTCCACGACCGCTATTCTGGTCGTTCGGTAGAGCTCCACGTCTTCCAACCGCTCATCGGCGACGGGGAGTGATTCGCCGCGTACCTGGTCTCCTACCTGGAACCTGTGCTTCTCGTGCGCCGCCTTGCCCACGCCGACAGAGAACTCGCGGGGCTCACCGCCGACCATTCCGGCTATGCGTAGGCTGTATCCCAGGTAGCTGTGGCCCCGCTCATCGAACGAGCGGGTGAAGCGGATGCGGGGCTGTACCGAAACGATCGTGCCGGACCAGGCAACTCTTTCCACGGTCGCGCCTCCGGATGACTTCTGGTGAGAGCAGCGATCTGCCTTGTGCTATGTCCTCGCCACCAATGCGACTTTCGCCAATAGTATACGGTAGCAGCCGCCCGGTATCAACGACCTGCGCCAGCGGCTGTCCGATCTGCGTGGCTCTCCGCCTCCGCGGATGCATGTCTCTAGATGGGCAAGGGGCGCGGCCGATCCCTGAGCGGAGCGGCCCAAGGCTGCGTAGTCGAAGGGCGGCCGCGCCTCTAGGGGCCAGCGGCCCTTCGACTTCGCCGCTCTCCGCTTCGCTCCGAGCGGCTCCGCTCAGGGACCGCTGGCCTGCCCATCCAGAAACATGCATCCCGCCTTCGCACCTTACTTGACGACGGGCACCTGAAGTGTTCCAATTCATAGGGTAGTTGATAACAACTTCCGAGCATTTGTGACACGGCAGGAGCGATCCGTTGGGCACAGGTAAGATGAAACAGACGCAAACTCAGCGTATCCTGGAAATCGTGCGGCGGACCGGCGCGCTCCGCCCACGCGACCTGGATGAGCATGGCCTACCGCGGGAATACCCCGACGTGGAACCTGACGGCCTCACCTTTGATCCAGGCAGCATCCAGGTAACGGCCATTCGCGAGGACCAGGAATACCAGGGCCAGCGGGTGCAGTTGACTGCCAGACTGGAAAGGGCCCGCATCAACCTGCAGATTGACATTGGCTTTGGCGACGTCGTGACGGCCGCTCCAGAGGTGGAGTACCCGACCCTGTTGGATTTTCCGGCCCCCCGGCTGCGAGCCTACACCAAAGAAGCCGTCATCGCCGAGAAGTTGCAGGCGATGGTTTCGCTGGGCCTCCTGAACAGCCGAATGAAAGACTTTTACGATCTCTGGATGATCTCCCGCGCCTTTGACTTCGATGGGGCGACACTGGCCCAGGCGATCCAGTCCACCTTCGAGCGCCGTCGTACCGAAGTGCCGGCCGGCACGCCGCCGGCGCTCACCCCCGAGTTCGCCCGAGACCCCACGAAGGTCACCCAGTGGAAAGCCTTTCTCCGCCGCAACAGATTGGATGTCAGTGGCGTTGAGTTCGGTCAAATCATCGAAGAGCTGGCTGGCTTTCTCGTGCCGCTCTTGTCGGTAATCGCGAACAGAGCGGAGTTCAACCGAACCTGGCCCGCAGGCGGCCCCTGGGGCGAAGAGTAATCTGCTTTCCGGAAAAATCGCCACTTGAACATGGGCCTTCGGCATGATAAGATATACATGCCCAGGCCGCAGCCGGCCGGCCCCTCCGGGGCGGATCGGTGCACAAAGCAATCACAGGCACCCAGTCCCATGCCGGGCTGCCCCTGGCGCAGCCGAACTTTAACAACCAAAGAGCAGTTCTGCGCACCCGTAGGCCCTGTGGGCGGCCTCTTGGCCGGCCCACGGATGCGGAGAACTGCCCTTTGGTCACCTGGGTAGTGCTGCTCTTGTTCCTTGTCCGCTCTCCCTCTCTGGAGATCGGCCTGGATATCCCCCGCCCAGCCCAACGCAGTGATTCTCTCACCTCGTGGGATAATCGCTGTGAGCCAAGTGTTCGCCAGGGGGAAACTGCTCATCATCGAGCAGCCCTGATGACCCTCGGCATTGTGCTTCACAACGACAATCCGAGGGGCGCCCCAATGGGGCTGTACGGATAGCGGGAGCTGTCCGTCCCTCCGTTCCCGGCAAGCGGTTCGTGCCGCCGGAATGAGGGCAGGGCCTTGCGGTCCCTATGGGTCACTGGACCAACATGAGACCGTATGGCTGCGCCCATTCCTTCCCGAAAGGTTCGATTGCCGCTGCCCCTGGAGGGTTCCCGTCCGCCGGCCGAGGCGGGCACGCCGTTCCGCCTCCGGTCCAAGGGCGGACCATGTCCGTGCCCGCCTCTCTTGTTTGCAGAAAGCCACAAACAAGGAGGTGGGTTGTGCCTGGCATCATCGCTGTCGTTCTCGCTCTGCTCCCGATCACCGCCGTTTCGATCTTCCTGGCCTGGCGGGCCAGGCAGGGGAACCGCCTGGTCTCCTGTGGCCGGTGCGGCCGCCGGCTTTATCGCCGTGACAGCCGCACGATCTACATGAGCCCGTCGCTCCCCCGCGTCCATGTCTGTCCACGCTGCTACACCAAATGGTTCGAGGAGGAATAGACCTTCCTCCCTGTTCCCGGCCCGGGTGATCCTTGCCCAGGCTGTTTTCAACGGCAACTAGCCGGGTTGATCTGCGGATTCGTCCGCCACGCCGACGACGCCATGCGTCGTTGGAGATTGACCCGGCTTTTTGTGTTTCTCGACCCGGTACCACCGGCCGATCCCCGTTGGGGGGACGTGGTGCGCCACTGCCCCTCGAGGGGGTACTGCGGCCCGCGCGTCTCCCCGCCGGTCGCGAAAAGGAGGCGCGCATGTTCAAACAGTACGGAACCATCAGCAAGATCCTGAACCGCCTGAAGGCCCTGGCCCGGGCCATGCTCTCCCTTAGCCTCACGGTCCGGGGGCAGATGCAGATTGGACTGGCCATCTTTCTCGCCCTTGTCGTCGTGGTGGTCCTGCTCGTGCTCTTCGGACCGGAGATTGCCGCCGCCGCACGGCACGTCGGCGAAGTCCTCCCCAACACGCTCTACCCCACGCCGGTGCCGTAGAGTCCACGATCTCCTCACCGTGGCCCAGGAGGTAGTAAAGCTCAGGCAAGCCAGTATGTGCCCGTAGACCTTACAACTGAATAGTCCACAACCACGGGGCAACCTTTGGGACCCCGTCCGCGTGGGTTGGCCCACGCCAGTAGCAGGGAGCGGCCCCGGTCGTGACACGGCCGGCTTTGCCCCCGCGAAGCGCACCGCACCAGCCCCTACCCGGGTGAAACCGGCGCCGGGGTAAGCAGCAGGCACGACGGCTGATGCCGGGAACCAGGCTACAAAGACTCCCCTGGAAGACCCGGCGCGTCTTGTTGTCCGATCTCAACTGAAACGCGCAAGGAGGATGTGATGAGCGGCTTCCACGGTCGCACCTTTCAGCAGCCCCGCCGGTCGTTCGATTCCGGCCCGAAGTACCCCGTGATCCAGTGGCGCCACGACGCCCGCGACGGTGGCTTCGAGGTCCCCCAGCGGCACCTGGTCAGCCTGGGGATCAACGACCTCGACCTGCCCGCGCCATTGGACATCGCCCACGGTGAGATCGACGAGCCCGGTTGGCTCTTCCCCAGCCTCGGCCTGGCTATCGCCGGCTGGAAGGACATGGTCTGGGAACGCTACCGCGATGGCGTCCGGGAGATCGCCCCCCGGACCCTGCAGCGCCCCTGGGAGCAGGACTATCGCTCCCGCTGGCGGCTGCTCGTCGTCTCCGACCGCCTGTGGAGCGCGGGCTACCAAGGTTTCGCCATCCTGACCCTCAGCGGCATCGTCTGCCGCGACATGCGCAACGCCATGAAGCAACTGCGCGCCTTTCTGACCGAAGCCGGCAAGGCCTACGGCGCGCCGCTGCCCACCTACGCCTTCTGGCTGCCCCTGTCGGCCGGCCCGGCCGAGCGTACCCCCAAGGGGGCCACGATCTCGCCGCTGGTGGCCGAGCTCCCCGACCTGTCGGTCGACCTCTTTGAGACGATGCTGATCCCGGAAGAGGTCCAGGCGTTCATCGAGGAGCACCTGGATGAGGTCGAAGCCTGGGAGCAGGGCACGGGCAATGGCAGCGGGAACGGCCACGCCGAAAGCGCGGCCGGCTCCGGCGACCCCTGGGCCGAGGAATATGCGGTCCCCCCGACCCTGGACGAGGAATTGCCCGGCGCCGGTGACGAGGAAGTGCTGTTCGAGGAGGAGCTCACTCCGGCCCGTCCCGCGGCCTCAACCCGGACTACGCCGTCCCGCACCAGCGCGCCGGCCCGGCCCGCTGCCGCGCGGCCGGCCGCCCAGGTCCGCGCCAGCGCCACCTCGCGCAACGGGGATTTCGCCATCCCCTTTGCCATCGAGGGCGAGGCCGGCAACTATCCCCGCGGCACCGACGTCCGCGAACTGGCCCACGACCGCAAGGCCCTGGAGACCGCCTGTCGCGTGAAGAAGGCGGGCATCGCCCAGGCCGCGCGGATGCTGCTCAAGAGGATCTAGGCGATGGAGACGACGATCTGGGCGCAGTACACCCTGAAGTTGGCCGGGGAGCGCCGCGACGGCCTCTTGGTCTCCGAGGGGCTCACCGTCAACGTCCCCGTTGGCGCGGGCATCACTCCCGAGGTCCAGACCGAGGTCGTCCGCCAGCAGCTCCAGGCCGCCGACGAGGTGGCCCGACCGATTGTCCATGACTACCTAGAGGCGGTGTTGCAGGAGGCCGGCGTTCGCCCCAGCGGTGAGCGGCCGTCCCCCGGCCAGGTTGGTTACATCGTGGACCTGGCCCGGCGGCTGCGGTTGTCCCGCAGCCGGCTGGCCCGCCTGGTCCAGGAGGTGACGACTGTCGAGGTCGCCTTTGCCCCCCAGTCCGGGATCGAGGAGGTCACCCAGACCCTGGCCGAAAGCCTGACGCGGCTCCAGGCCAGCCTGGTCCTCGCCCGGCTCAAGGGTATGGCCGAAGCGGCCTGAGTTTCCCTTTACCGCAACGTGTAGGTGAACCCCCTGCCGGAACGGCCGGCCAGGGGGGCTATTGTTCTTCGAGGAGTAAAGCAATGCGCGGCATCAACAGGATCATGCTGATGGGCAACCTGGGTACGGATCCCGAGATGCGGTTTACGCCGACCGGAAAGGCCGTCACCAACTTTCGGGTAGCGGTCAACCGCCGCTGGCGCGACGCCGAGGGACAGTTGCAAGAGCGCGTCGAGTGGTTCCGGGTCGTTTGCTGGAATCGCCTGGCCGAGCTGGCCAACCAGTACCTCGAGCGCGGCGCGCCGGTCTACATCGAGGGCCGCCTCGAGACCCGCTCCTTCGAGGGCAACGATGGCAACGTGCGCTACGTGTCGGAGGTGATCGCCTCCGACCTGGTGCTGCTGCCCCGCGGCGACCGCTCGCCCGCGGCTGAGGAGGAAAAGGTCGAGGAAGAAGAGGGGGATGAACTCCCCTTCTAAGCGCACCACTGTGACACCGGACGCAACGCCAGGAGAGTGACCTGTCTCCATTCAGGCCGTCCCCACGCTGCTGCCGGCAGGAATCCGCCTGGGGCGGACGCGCGACTCCGCCCCCGGGCGGGGACGTGTGCGTCCGCCCCCCATTTCTGGGAGGCAGAGACGATGAACAAGAAACTGTACTCGACCGGTGGTGCCCGCATCCCCGCGCCCGCGGGGTCCGGCTCCATCTACCTTTCCCAACGCGACCTGCCACGGCTGTGCGACGGCATCGCCGATCCCGCCGGCCTGGCGGCTCGCGTGCAAGAGGCCCGCCAACGCATCGCCGCGGGCGAGCCGGACGAGAGCCTGTTGGACCGAGGCCTGCCCACCCGAGCGATGATCGCGGACCTGGCCCGGATGCTCTCGGAGCGGGCTCGCCATCTACGGGAGGCCTGGGCGGTTTTCTCGTGACATGACATCGTTACCAATCTATTTTCTGGCCCCAGGGCCTCGGGTGCGACACATCCTAGCCCTTTTTTCTGTCAGGAGGTGTATCGTGGAAGACCGGTTCCCCGTGGTGACCTACGGGGGCGTCTCGGCGCGGCTGGTGGCCGTTTCCCATCACCAGCGGCACCTATATCACCTGGTGGTGGTTGGGCACCTGACGGCACTCAAGGCCCTGCGCATGGCGGTCGCCGCCGGTCGCAGCATCGAGGTCCCCGAGCGGGGGCAGGTGCAGGCAGTCCGGCGGGACTACCCCACGTACTCGGCCTACGGCTACACCCCGCACGTCCCTGACGTTTACAGCGTCGCGAAACTCGGCGGCGTGGAATACCAGGGCCGTATCCTGGGCGACCAGGAAAAGGGCCTCTACACCCTGGCCCTCTGGGCCGATCCGGTGGATCTTCTGGAAAAGATGAAGCACGTCTACCTGGTGGACCCCACCGGGTCGCCGGTGCCGATCAAGGACCAACCCAACGGGCAGCGCGAGGTGCCGCCGGAGCTGCCACGGGCCGAAATCCTGGCGCGCTTCTTCGCCTGGCTGGACCACGCCATGCTCACCCCGCTCCTGCCCACCTGGGCGGAGCGGTTGTGGCGAGCCGGCTGCGAGCAGCCGCGGTGGAGTCCCATGGTCAAGGTGGCCAACAGCTTTGGCGCGGCCGCCTGGGTGGTCGAGACCGGCGAACCCCGCTGGGACGAGGTCGTGCGCCAGATTGTCCGCAATGGCGACGACGAGGAGGAGGACGGCGATGGCTAGACCCAACGCCCAGATCAACATGGAGTACTTTCCGACCCCGGCAGCGGTGGTGGAGCTGCTCGCCCGGTACATCTACGTGCCGCTCCCCGCCGAAACGCGCCTGCTCGACCCTTGCCTCGGCGAGGGCCTGGCGCTGGCGCAACTGGGGCAGCTGCTGGGCTGCCCCAACACCTACGGCGTCGAACTGGACACCAACCGGGCCCGCGCGGCCCGGCCGCGCGTCTTGCGGGCCGTGCAGGGCAGCTACACCGACCTGCATACGGCGATCAACGCCTTTCAACTGCTCTGGCTGAACCCGCCCTACGACTATGACGGGGACCGCCGGCGCATGGAGGTGACCTTTCTGCGTACCTGCAATGCTAAGGGCTGGCTGCAGCCCGGCGGGCTGCTGGTCTGGATCGTGCCCGAGGCCACCGTCCGGCGCGATGACGTCCGGAAGTACCTGCCGGCCTGGTATGACCGACTGGTCTGCTTCCGCTTCCCCGCTGCCGAGTACGCCCGGTTCAAACAGGTGGTCGTGCTCGGCGTGCAGCGGGCGCGGCGGGCGACGCTGGACCCTTGGGAAATCCCCGAGGCGCTGCCGACGCTGGGCGAGCAGGACGGCGTCGATCCGTACACGCTGCCCGCGCCGGCCCGGGTCAAGTTCCACTTTTACCCCGGCGTCCCCGACCCGGCAGATATCGCAGAGATCGCCGGCCGGGTGCCGCAGGACTTTCCCGAGATCACGGCGCCGCCGGTGCCGATCGAGCAAGAGGTGCAGCCGCTCTTTCCGCTGCGTATGGGCCACCTGGCGATGTTCCTAGGCGCGGGGCTGGCCAACAACATCCTACTGCGGCGGGACGGCCGCGAGATCCTGGTCAAGGGCCGCACCGTTCGCGCGGTGGACCGTGTCGAGGAAAAGACCGACAAGGGCCGCCGGATCACCGAGACGGAGCGACTGGTCAGCCGCATCTGCACGCTGGACACCGGCAGCGGCGAGATTACCATCCTCGAGGGCGAGGGGAAACTCCGCCCCTTTTTCGAGGAGTGGGCCGAGCCGTTGGCCCAGGAAGTGCAGGCGCGGTTCAAGCCGCTGTACGGCTTCCGGGTCCCCGAGGACCTGGGCCAGGTCTTCTGCGGGCTTTCCCCCAACCGGCCGTTGCCCGGGCGCAAGGAGTCGGGCCTGTTCCCGGCCCAGGCGCACGCGGCGGCGGCCATTCTGGAAAAGTTCCATCGGGGCGACCGCGCGGCGGTCCTGGTGGGCGAAATGGGGGTTGGCAAAACGACCGCGGCGCTGGCCGTGGGCGCCGGGATGTGCGCCCGCAAACAGGCCCGCGCCGGCCGGCCGGTCCCCTTCCTGGTCGTCATCACCTGCCCTACCCATCTCACGGCCAAGTGGAAACGCGAGGCCGAGGAGGTGTGGCCGGGGGTACAGGCGGCGGTCGTGACCTCGTCCGCCCAGATGGCGCGCTTCGTCCGCCAGGCCCTGGCCTCGCCCGGCGTGCCGTACCTGGCCGTCGTCTCCAAGGAGATGGCCAAGCTCGGCCCCGGCTGGGAGCCGGCCCATACCGTGCGTTGGGCGGCCGCGGGGAGCATCCCCAACCTGCCCCGCGACGGCAAGAAGGTCTGGGTCCCCTCCGGGCCGAACGCCGGCGCGTGGCAGGAGATCACGCCCCGGGAGGCCGGGAAACGGGCCGAGCGGATCCGCCAGCGCCTGGCCGAGCACCGCCAGCGGCCGGAGGGCATGTCCGCCGGCCAACGGCGCGGCCGGGCGATCCCCCGCGAGAGCTATCGCTGCCCCCACTGCGGGGCCGAAGTCGAGGACGCCAACGGCGTCCCCATCCGCAACCCCGACTACATGCAACAGCAACTGCGCCGCTGTTTCGCCTGCGGCGGGGCGCTGTGGCAGTTCAGTCGGCGCTTCGAGAAGGACAACGGCAACCCGCGCTGGCCCATCGCCGATTTCCTGGCCCGGCGCTATCGCGGCCGCGTGGACCTCTTCATCGCCGACGAGGTCCACCAGGCCAAGGCCCAGAGCACCGACCAAGGCTACGCCTTTGGCGACCTGGTGCGGGCGGCCCGGCACACGGTCTGCCTCACCGGCACGATCTTTGGCGGGACGGCGTCGTCGCTGTTCTACCTCTGGCACCGCATCAGCCCACGGGTGCGCCGGCGCTACGCCTGGCGCGACGAGAAACGCTGGGTCGAGAACTATGGCGTCCAGCAGACCACGATCGAGCAGGAGACGCGCGGCTCCGGGCGCTTCACGGCCAACCGGCGGGTCAGCCGGCGGACCAAGGAAATCCCGGGCATCTCGCCGGCGCTGATCCCCTTCCTGCTCAGCGACGCTCTCTTTATGCGGCTCCAGGACCTGGGGTATCAGTTGCCCCCCTACACCGAGCTCCCACACCTCCTCGACATGGACCCGGTCCAGGCGCGGGATTACTCTGCCCTGGACGCGGTGCTCAAGGCCGAGTTCATGCAGAACCCGGGCATGCTCTCCGAATGGCTACAGGCTACCCTGGGCCGGCCGAACTCGTGCTGGCGGGACGACCCGGCGACCGACCCGAAAGGCAAGGTCGTCTACGTCGCCCACGCCCTGCCCGAGGACGTTCTCTACCCCAAGGAGGCCTGGCTCCGCGACGCTTGCGTGGCCGAGGCGCGCCAGGGCCGCAAGGTGCTGGTCTACCTGCGGCAGACGGCGACCCGCGATATCCAACCGCGCGTGGCCCGCATCCTGGAGGACGCCGGCCTGCGCGTCCGCGTGCTGCGCCAGTCCATCGACTCGTCGCGCCGCGAGGAGTGGGTCCACCGCGAGGCCGCGCGCTGCGACGCGCTCATCTGCAACCCCAAGCTGGTCGAGGTCGGCCTGGACCTGGTCGAGTTTCCCACCATCATCTTCTACGAGATCGAGTACTCGCTCTACACCCTGATGCAGGCGGCGCGGCGGTCCTGGCGGCTGGGACAGACCCGGCCGGTGCGGGTCCACTGGGTCGCCTACCGCGGGACGATGGAGCACCGCGCCATCTCGCACATCGGGCGCAAGGTCGCCGCGGCCTCCCTGGTCTATGGGGACGAGGCGGCCGCGGCCCTGGCCGAGCAGGCCGGGGCCGGCCGCAGCCTGCTGCACGAGCTGGCCCAGGATATCCTCAAGGGGGCGCCCATCGCCGACCTGAGCGAGCTGTTCGAACAGGCCAACCAGGCCACCGAGTGGCTGGCGGCCATGTCCACCGACGGTTCGGTCGCCGTCTGGACCGAGGAAACGGTGCCGCCGGCCGCGCCCGAACAGGCGCCCGCGCCGGCGGTGACCATCGTCGTGCCCGCGCCGCCCGAGGGAGTGGGGCAACTCGCCTTCTTTGGGCTGTTCGGCGACACCGCGAGCGAGGCCGCCTTTACCTGGGTGGAAGCCCGGGGAAACCGGCCGCGCCGGAGAAGGTGAACGATGCAAGAGATGATCGAGTGCACCCGCTGCGGGCGGCTCTACCCATGGACGCACCGCTGCGCCGTCTGCGGCGCGCCGTGCTGCCCGTGGTGCGGCCATTGCCCCAAGTGTGAATGGTGGTCCTACCAGGAGCAGCGGGCCGAGCGGGCCGCAGGCGCGGCCTGCTACGAGCCCCGTTGAGAGGAGAACCCATGAGCGAGAAAACGGTGGTTATGAAGCTGTGGCTCTCGGACGACGACTACTACGAGGCCTCCTTTGCCCTCGTCCGGCTGACACCGGAGATGGCCCAGGAGGTGCGGGAGCGCATCGCGCTGGCCCAAGCGCTGCGGGCGGCCGATCCCGCCCTGCACAGCCTGGCCTACTGGGACACGCGGCCCATCTTTGTCGGGCGCGCCGCCCTGGACGAGGCCCTGGCCGAGCAGGTGGACGAGCACGAGTTCGTCGTCCTGGACGCGCCGCTGGAGGTAGCCCCGGACCAGGTCGTCGAGGTCGAGTCCATGCGCATGATCGTGACCGCGAGCGACGTGGTCTGGAAAGTGTACGTGAAGAACACGAGCATCAGCCTGGAGACGGCGTGGCTGCCTGAAGCGCTGTTCCAGGAGGTTGCTCCCGAGTAGCACCAGGCGAGGTGGTATCGTGCATGGCGGGCGCGTGCCGGCGGGATGAACGATCGTCCCGCCGGCCGCCTTCCGCCCCAGTTGACAAAAGGAGGAATCGATGCGCGCCGACAAGGTCCACCAGGAACGGGTCATCGTCATCGCCAAGGAGCGCGACGACAGCGACCCGCAGACCGACTACTTTGGCCGGCAGGAGTTGGGCCGCTGGATCCTCGCCCCCACGGACGAGCAGCGCGACCTGATCTCCCTGCTCCTGGCCACCGCCCGCCGCTTCCCAACGCTGCGCAACCTCCCCTGGGAGGAGCACCGCGAAAAGTGGAGCATGGGCCGCGGCTACTACATCAAGGCGCCCTTGCCGTCGCTGGCGCCGGACCACTCCGGCCGGCCGCGGAGCACCTGGTACATCGTCCATTTCGCCCCGGCCGCCTGGGAGGGGGATACCCCGCCCTGGCCGGAGGAGGCGGAGGCGGTCGCGGCCGGCAGCCCGCCGGAGGGCGGCGCGGCCACCACCGTGCGCCGCAACGAGGCGTTGAACGGCGTCGAGGTGACGTTCGGCAGCAAGCCCTCGGAAGAGGTGCGCGCGGCGCTGAAGGAGCGCGGCTTTCGCTGGAGCGTCCGGCAGCGGCTGTGGTACGCCCGCTACACGCCCGAGCGGCTGGCCTGGGCGCAGCAGTTGGCGGCGGGAGGTGCCCCGTGAGCTGGGGCGCGCTCTCCCCCGAAGCGCAAAAGGCCAAGGATGAGGCGGCGATCCGCTTCTGGTCCGATTGGGCTCTGCCGGCCAAGGAATTCGCTCCGCCGGCGTGAGCCCCGAGAACCCCGCCCGTGGGGGGCAGGGCACGCATCCTGCTCCCCACGGCGGATGGGAGGTGTTCGATGACTACGGTGCTGTCGGTGCATACGTCGGAAGGCTGCGTCGGCCGCTGTGATGCCCGCTGCCACGAGGCCCATGGACCCGTCTGTAAGTGCATCTGCGGTGGGGTCAACCACGGCGTCGGGGCGCAGCAGGCGGCGGACAATGTGGCCGAAATGGGACAGGAAATCTTGCAAAGGTGGCGCGCGGAGCACGGTGACGCTGCCCCGGCCACGATGCAGCTCGCTCTCCCATGGGGAGAGAAAGGAGGTAGCCATGTACCGTGACTGGTGGAAGCCCGGGCTGAAGCAGTGGCGGCGCTTCCCCGAGGCCCGCATCCCGCCGCCTGACCGCGGCGGGGAGAGTTTCGTGACGGTGCAGCGGTTCCCTTTGGACCGCCACCAGGACGGCGAGGCTCACCTGGCCCCGCTCTACTTTGATTTCGACGGCGACGACCTGGGCCGGATCATCGGCGAGGTCCGCGTGCTGGTCGGCTACCTGGCCGATTTCCTGGACCTGCCGCCGGAGGCCACGCGGCTCTACTACACCGGCAACCGGGGCCTGCACGTCGAGGTCGCGGAGGAAGCGCTGGGGGTGACCGCCCCCTCCCCCGACCTGACCTACGCCTACGGGCGCTGGGCCCGGGCGCTGGCCGAACGGCTCGAACTCGACACGCTCGACCGGAGTGTGTACTCCTGCCGCCGCATGTGGCGGCAGGTGGGCAGCCGGCACGCGCAAACCGGCCGCTACAAGGTGGAGGTGGCGCCCGGCGAGCTGCTGCGCGGCCCCGCCTACCTGCGCCGGCTGGCCGGCCGGCCCCGCCCCCCGCTCCCGTATCCCAAGCCAGAGCTGGTTCCGGCTGCGGCCGAGACGCTGCGCGGCTACCTGCGAACTCAGCGGCAAAGCCAGGCCTCCGTGGTGGATCCTGCCCCGGTGGCCATCCGCGGCGGCTATGCGCCGCCGTGCGTGGCGCGCCTGTTGCGGGCCTACTGGCAGGGCCTGGGCAAGAGCAACCGTGTGCTGCTGTTTCTCGCTTCCTGGATGCGCTCCGCCGGGATGCCGGAGGAGCAGGCCGTGCTGCTGGCCGGAGACTGGTTTCAGGGGGTCCCCGCCGCGCTGTTTCGCAGCCCGCCGCGCGACCGGGTGCGCGAAGCCGAAAAGGTGGTGCGCTGCGTGTATCACAACGCCCGCTACGCCTTTGGCTGTCGCTTTGCCCGCGCGCTGGGGCTGTGCCTGGGGGTGAAACGATGCAGCGGCTAAAGCAACTGGAGTTGCCCGGGTTCCCGGCGGCCGGCGCCGAGCCCCACCTGGCGGAAGCGGTCCCGCGTTACCCGCTTCCCGCCGGCGAGGTCCCGGCCCGGCGGCTGTGCGACCTGGGGGTAACGGCGCTGTCGAGCAGCGAGTGCCTGGCGCTCGTGCTCGGCGGCAAGCCCGAGGTGGCCCTGGCCCAGGCCGGCCGGCTGCTCTCCGCTTTTGGCGGACTGCGCGGCCTCCGTCGGGCCAGCCTCGCCGAGATCGCCCGTGCGGGCATCTGCCCGGAACGGGCCGTTGTCCTCCAGGCGGCGCTCGACATGGGCCGGCGCACGGTCCGGGAGAGCGCCGTCGAGGGCCTCACCATTCGGTCGCCCGCCGACGCGGCCGCGCTGCTGCTGCCGGAGATGGGCGATCTGGACCAGGAGCAGCTGCGCGTCCTGCTCCTGAACACGCGACACCAGGTACTGCGCCAGGTGCTTATCTACCAGGGCTCCGTGAACACCGCCCTGGTGCGGCCGGCCGAGGTCTACCGCGAGGCGGTACGGGACAACTGCCCGGCCATCGTCCTGGCCCATTCGCACCCGTCGGGCAGTCCGGAGCCTTCGCCCGAAGATCTGGCCATAACTCGCGATCTGATCGCGGTCGGCAAGATGCTCTCCGTAGAGCTGGTCGATCACCTCGTGATTGGCCGGAACACGTTCGTTTCGATGCGGGAAAGAGGCTTGCCCAACAACTGGGCCTAGAACGCAAACGAGGAGGACCACGATGAAAGCGTTACAGAAGAACCTGGCCGAAGGGCTCGCGGCCCTGAACGGGCTGCACCCGGCCGTCCGGGGTGAAGCGCTCCTGGTGAACCTCGAGGCCGGCAGCGGCACGCTGACCCTGCGGGCCACGGACTATACCGTCTCCGTGGTCGCCCGCGTGCCCTGCACCGCCGACGAGTCCGAGGTGGGGATGGCCGTGACCGTGCGCGCCGATCTCCTGGGCGATTTCGTCCGGGCGATGGAACCCACGCAAGAGATCAAGCTGGAGCTGGATGAAAAGGACAAGCTGGTCTTGCGGGCAGCCGGCCACCGCGCCACGCTCAAGGGCGCGGCGCACCCGGTGACGCTCCCGGAGATGGACGGCGACGTGGTCGCCCGGGTGAACGCCGCGCTGCTGCGCAAGGCCATCGGCCGCGTGGCGTACGCCGCAGCTGACCGCGACGGTTCGCGCCCGGCGATGACCGGCGTGTACCTGCGACTGGACGGCAACAAGGCCGTGTTGGCCGCGGCCGACGGCTTCCGCCTGGCCGTGCAGGACCTCGCCGTCGAGTACCTGCTCGAAGAGGCCGTGCAGGCGATCATCCCGGCGCGGGGCATGGAGCTGCTGGCCCACGTGCTGGGTGGCGAGGATGAAACGGTGGTCCTGGTGCTAGTGCCGGCCGCTGACGGCCAGTACAACCTGGCCCTCTTCCAGACCGGGTCGGTGGACCTGGCCATCACCCTGCTCGGGGGGGTGCGCTACCCCGATTACGAGCAGGTCATCCCCAAGGAGAGCAACGTCCAGATCACCGTGAACGCCGAGGAGCTGCGCCGCGTGCTCAAAGTCATGGCCCCCTTTGCCGAGGAGGACCGGCCGCACCACCCGGTGCGGCTCTCCCTCGACAATGGCGAGGTGACCGTGCAGGCCGGCTCCAGCGCCTACGCCGAGGGCCAGGGGGTCATCCCGGTCCGGCACCAGGGACCGGGGGCGGTTGTGGGCTTGAACGCCCGCTATCTCTGGGAGGCCCTGGCCGGCGCGAGCGGCGAGATCACCGTGGAGCTGCTCTGCCAGGGCAACGGCAACGGTGGGCCGGCCGTCGTGAACCGCCCGGTGACCATCCGGGGGGCCAAGGACGGCTGGCTGGCTGTGGTGATGCCGGTGGTGGAGGAGCAGCCGGCCGTGAGCGCGGTCGCCGTGCCCTCCGCCGGGCCGGCCGCCGCGGTCGCCCCGGTGGCTACTGCGGTGGTGCCGGTCCCCGCGGTCGTCGCCACGGCGTAGGGCAAGGCAACAAGGTGGGGGAGGCGGGTGCGCCCGTCTCCCCCACTGCCCATTTCGGATATTACCTACTTCCTGGTCCAAGCCAAGAGAGGGCGGTCCGCGTGTCGCTCTGCGCTTCTTCCAGCGTCTCCGCCCCCTGTCGCCGGGGCACCTCCAGGCGGCGGAAGCGTTCGGCCAGTTCGAGGGAAGAAATATCCAGCAGAGTGGCTGCCCGGGCCAGGCTGATGTGCCCATCCAGGTAGGCGATCACGACGCGGTTCCAGCGCGCTTGTGGGGATTCACCAGCCTCGCGTACCGCCTGGTCGAGCTCGTCCTCTCCCAGGCCGGCCGGCACCAGCGCCTGATCGGACGCCGGTGCGGGGTGGAATGGAAGCAGGTGATGGGCGACCACGGCTCGGAGGAGGCGATAGTCACGAGCGTCTATGACAGCAACCAGTTCCTCGCCTCGGCTGGCCACGATCAACACGTTCCCCCGGCGCGCGAGGCCCACAACCTGACCGGTATGCCGGGAGAGGTCAGTCTTCCGAATTGTCACCGTTCGTTCTATCGCCGGACCCATTGTCCGCTCCGCAAGCATCCCTCTGCAACAGGATGCGGCACAGCGCCTACGGTAGCACCAGGCCGGCCAGCGTTTCGATCTCTTTGCGTGAAGAGGTCATCATACCCTCTCGCCGGGCGTACTCCAGCGCCTCCAGCGTGAACCCGGCCCGCGAGATGAACCAGGCCCGCGCGGCGAGGGAACGGGCTACCCGGGCCATCTTCTGCACCTCCTGCAGGCCGGCCAGCCGGCCGCGCCACTTGATCTCCACCGCCCAGCGCTCGCCATTCTCCGCCAGGGCATCCACTTCGACCTGGCCATCTGCGGAGCGGTAGGGCGCCACCCGGTCGAAAGTTGGCAGGCGCACCGGGCCGGTGACTCCCAACAGTGCCCCGTCCACCTCCTGGCCAGCGAACTGCCCCAGCAGCTCGCGCACCTGGCTTTCCTTGGCCAGGCCCAACTCCTCGGTGGCGCGCTGGTACTTTTCCATCAGCTCGGCCACCAACTGGTCCAGCACCTTCTGGCGGGGCATCCCGGTCAGCTCCAGCCCGGAGTAGTAGTAGGCCACCCACAACTGCAGCACGGCGTCGCGGAAGCCGTACGTCTTGTCCTCGTGCTGCTGCACCAGGTCCACCTCGATCAGCCAGTTCAGCACCTGGCGGATGGCCCCGGTGGGCCGCTTCAGCCGGCGGGACAACTGGGTGAGGCTCAGGCCGGCGCTCTCGCGGGCCAGCACTTGCAGGACCGCCTGGGGCATCGTCTCCCCGCGGGCCCGCTGCAGCGACTCTTCCAGGAGGTAGCGGCAGAGGTTGTAGATACGGCCGTTTGTGCCCAACGTTTCCAGGACAAAGGCTTCCTGCACCGTCTGCGAGTTGACCGGCCGGTGTAGCAGGGTGGTCATCTCCAGCACGCGCATGGTGGTGGCATAGATGTAAAAGGGGTGACCACGGGTGACCTGGTAGACGGCCGCCAGCACGTCCGGAGAAACGTCGCCGATGGTGGCCAGGCGCTTGCGGGCCAGCTCGGCGCTGTCCTCGCGGCCGAACGGGCCCACCGTCTCCAGCTGAAAGTGGACAAAGAGGGGCGATTCGGCGGAGAGAAAGATGCGCTCCATCAGGCTGATCACCGAGCCGGCCACGACGTAGCAGACGCGCGACTGCGCCTGGAGCACGGCGCGGAAGAGGGCGATGACGTCGTGGACCTGTGGGTAGTTGTTCAGGGCCAGGAGAGAGGGAAACTCGTCGAGGATGAGCAGCACCCGCCGTCCCGTAGCCTGGGCCCAGACCTCGGGCAGGTTGAGGGCCAGCTCCAGTAGCAGGTGCTGATCGGGGCGCTCCTTCTGCAGCTCCTGTTGCAGGGTGAGCAGGTGGTCGCTAAGGGACCTGGCGCCGTAACGCCCCGCCGCGGCCAGTTGGTAGGCCGGGTCGAAATAGGGCTCGATGCGCGCTTCCGTATCGCCGCCCAGCCAGTAGAGCAGGCTGCCGCTGTACTGCACGGCAAAGGCCTCGGGGGTAAAGGCCAGGCGGGGCAGGTCGATGTAGGCGGCGGCTACCGGGCCTTCTTTCTCCTGCACCAGGTGCCGGCGCAGAAACTCTTTCAGGATGACCGTCTTGCCCACGCGGCGGAAGCCGCTGAGGGCGACGTGCTTGCGCACGCCCTGGGCCAGCAGATCGCGGCTCATGCCGAGCAGGGCCAGGGTTTGCTCGCGGTCGGTGAAGAAACGCTGCTCTTCCTCGGGGTAGATATAGTCCAGCACGGCCGGCCTCCTAGTCATTCAGCATACTAGTCATATGACTAGTATAGCAGATTTGGCCGGGAGATGCAAGTGGCGATGCGAGAGAATCGCCAGCGCTGCTTGCTTTGCTGCAACCAGGCACCAGGATTCCAGCGCATACCTTCCGCGGAATCCGACGGATGCCGACCACCGATTCCGACGGTCGTCTGAAATGGACGGCATACATCGGCACGGGTGGACGGCATGCGCCGGAATCGGTGGTCGGCATGGATCGGAAGATGCAGCAGACGGCAGCGGGAGCGCTCGACACCATCCCAGAACCGTGCTATCATACGCCCGGCACGAGTTCGCATTTCGCCCGAAGGATCGCTGCGATGTCCATCCATGTCGCCGTTCGCGCCGCCTATCCCGAGCAGGGGAACTATGACTGGGCCCAGTCGTTGGTCGGGTTTCAGCCAGTGGGCTACGTCGAGATCGCCTTCTACCGGCCGGACCTGTTCCTGGACCAGGTGCGGTTGGAGGATGTGGTTGCGCCCCTGGCCTCTGTCGGCCTCGCCGCCACCTCAATCCACATGGCCCAGGCCCGGGCGGCCGACATCCACACCTTCGCTGCCGTCTTGCGCAAGACTATTGCCCTGGCGCAGGAGGTGGCGTGCTCGCTCATCGTGGCCCATCCCACGTCCGGCCGGCTCGTGGAGCTGGCCCCGCAGATCGAGACCTACCTGCAGCCGCTCCTCGACAACAGCGGCATTACGCTGTGCTGGGAAACGTTCGAGGGGAAGCGCCGCTTCCTGGCCGGCATCGAGGGGATCGCGGCTTTCTGCCAGAGCCGGCCGCACCACGCCGCCTGCTACGACACCTCGCACCTGCACAAGGGGCAGGCCGCGCTCCTGGCCGACGTTGCCGCGTACGGCCGGCAGATACGCGTCTATCACCTGTCCAACCGGGGTTCTGGTCCCACCCGGCAGCACCTGCCGCTGTGTGACCCTTCAGGAGAGCTGGACTTTCGGCGGATACTGGAGGCCATCGCCCGGAGCGACTTCTGCGGGCCGCTCGTGCTCGAATACCTCCAGGAGTATCACGACCAGCTGGTCCCCGATGCTCTGTGGGCCGGCAGCATCCTCGGGCGATATCGTCGGGGATAGGCCTCCCTGGCCTACCCCCAGAAACAGCCATCCTCGTCGTCCAGGAGCTGCTGCAGGCGGGCCTGGAGGGTGAACTTGTGCCCATGTTCCGGTGGGGGATAGGGCCACCAGGCGTCGAACTTGCGCATCCAATAGAGGTGCCACTTGTTCCCGGTGAGGCGGAACTGGCAGGCCGGGAACAGGAACGATTCCTTCGTCTGCCACCGCTGCTGAATCTGGTAGACGCCGATGGCCGTTCCCTCGTCGGTGATGCGGTGGGCGCCCCCGGCAGGAAAGCGCTCGCGCAGCGCGGTGTCGATCGTCTGCACGACGCGGCGGGCGATATCCTCCGGGATGATGTCCGGATCCACCAGCGCCCGCAGACCATCGTCTTTGCCCGCCTCGTAGGCGTTCACGTAGTAGACGACCTCGTTCACGGTAAGGCCGTGGGCCACGGCGTAGGGGTACAGGGCCTCGTAGTCATCGGGGAGGGCCAGCCCTTCCTGTGCGATGCGCCGCATCTCCGAGAGAGGGCGGGAGTGCGCCCGCTGCGCGTCCCAGCGGCTCTGCCGGCGGTACTCTTCCTCGGCAGCCGCCTCCCGGGTCCAGCCGTAGATGCGCACCTCGGTCCGCTCTTGCTCATCCGGTCCCCACTCGGCCTCGACCTGCACGCCGCGCACGTGGTGCAAGTCGTCGTCCGGGTAAAGGATACCGGAGAAGGCGTCTACGATCAGCTTGGGGATGTTCTCCACGTCGGGGACCTGGCGGTGCACCCGGCCGCGGCTCTCCCCCACGACGCAGCGGATGCTGAAGACGAACCACTCGAAATCCTCGCGGCTCTCCGGACCGAGGCCGGCCGCCTGGCGCACCTGCTGCTTGTACCGACCATCGTCGGCGTGGCCCCAGGTCCGCACGGCCGGTACATTAAAGTGGGCGATCTCGACCAGTCCCGATGGCAGCTCAAAGATCGGCATGGATTGTCTCTCTGTTCTGGCCAGTTCCACCAATGTGTCGGCTTTAGCCGGGAGAAGCCACGATGTATATTCCGCTCAAATCGTTCAAGAGTTCCGAATGCACCGCCGCTGGAGACTCGACCCAAGATCACACCTGACCACGGAGGCCCAGAAAAGCCAGGGCCAATGTTACCGAACAGCCGGCCGGCAGCGGCTGACACAGGGGCCTGCTTTTTCACCTCAGCTGTCTATGCCAATCGACACCTGTGCGTACTCAGGGTCCAATTTGTGCAGCTCATCTCGCACTCGTTGGCGGAGTTCTACCGCTGGCCGGACGCAGAACTCTCGGAACTCCTCTGCGGTCGGCTTCATGTCGGGGAAGACTAGCTTGAGAAAGCCCGTGGCTAGGCGTGAAATGGCTTTGCGGTCCCGCAGGTCGTTGCAGTTGACCAGGTGCATCTCCTGCGACACGTACTCGCCATAGAGGGCATCGCTGCGCAAGACATGTAGCACCTCGGAGAAGAAATCTCCTTTGAAGCCCAAAGAGTGCGATGGAGTGTCCTTCGTCACGCGGGGCATTTCCCAACCCGAGATGAGGCCATGGATGCGGTCGACGAACGCCGTTTCCTGGAGGAAGTTGGGGATTTCGCGGAAGAGCCCTTCACCTTGATATACGGGCTGCATCTGCTCGTCCAGAGTGATGTTCCCAAGCATGACGAAGCCAGCCTCGGCTGTGCCCATCGTGTTGCCCCGGCTGTATCGGCCCGATTCGAGGTAGACCTTCAGCCCCGCGATGAGTTCGCCCGCACTGTCCCCACTGATGCTCTGTACCTCATCCAGGACGATGACATCGTAGCGGGTGATCAGTCCAGGACTGTGGGTAACCAGGTTATGAAACAGAACCGCTGGTGTGATCTTGCCACCAGCAACAACCCGGGCGTAGCGGGACAAGTTGTCGTACACAAAGGACTTGCCTGTCCCTTTGGGCGCCAGCTCGACGATGTTGACCCGCGGTTCGGCCAGCGGGATGATGCGCGTAATCAGGATCATCTTCTGGCGCATACTGTGAGCCCGTGGGTTGAAGCCTATGCTGGAGACCATGAGGTCCAGCCATTCCTCGAAGGAAAAGTACTGCCGGCATTGCTTGAAATACTCGAAGTCGATGCTGCTAATCTGAAAGGGCCTGAACTCGCGCATCCACACTTGGCCCTTCTCACCAGGCCCGTCCGGTGGCACGTAGAAGAGCGAGCCAATTCCCCAGACCCCACTGGTGACCAGCAATTCGTTCTGGTCCACGATTTGCTCGCTGACAAAGGCATCCCCGATGTCCAGCAAGGGAATACGTAGATGCCGCTGGCCTGTCTTGAGGTTGACCGTGACGCTGAAATCGTCGAGCAATTGCACAGTTTCCATTTTGAGCAGGCGGTTCTTGATCTCGTCCTTCTGGCCCTTCGTAGGCAGGTATTTGCTCAGAAAGGCGGCGATCCGTCCGCGGCTTTCCTCTGTAAGTTGGCCATCCTGAACGAAACGGGACAGGATCCATTCCCCCACATAGGTAGGGATGGCCCGCGCACCAAATCCCGCTTCGTGAATGAGGTGTTTGTTGATGATCACATCGCCGTAGTAATCGAGCGCCTTTTGTTCAAACGATTCCAACATCCCGAGGCTCCTCACAGATCCAGGTCGAGGTCTAGCTCGGTTTTCGACTCCTCGAGCGAGCGAGCCTCCACCGGTAGGCGTACCGATTTGATAGTATAGTGCTGACCGCGGCACTCGAATGCGCCCTGAATTGTGACGGCATCCAGAGATTGACCACCTGGCTGTCGCTTGATGCGCACGGGCATGTCAACCTCGACCGTTTTGCCGGCGCTGATGCTTCCAACAACTACTCCCGGCAGGTCGGACTCGACAACGTTCAACTCCACCTGCGTCACGGCCTCATCGTTCGGGTTGCCGACGATGAAAGTCAGGATAGCCTTCACCGAATAACGGATGACGCCCTTTGGCAGACGGATTGTCGGCTGTAGTACCTGTACCTCCGATCTCACAAGCCGACAAAACGGGACGATGGTTTCTTCTGGCGTCAGCCCGCCGTGGACGTAGATGCTGCCGCTCACTTTGACAAAGCAGCCGTAGCCTTTCGGAATGAGATAGGATTCGCGAGTGCCATACGCCTTGGCCGGCAGGACGTAGCAGTGCGTCTTGTCATAGTCGGTGGGATTGGCCGCTCGCTCGTCAGGCACGGCTATGTAGCGATGGTGCGGGTCTTTGGCCCGTTTGCGGTAAAAGTCGTCATCTACCATGTTCTCCACGGCAGGCGGGATTTTCGTGGCCCCATGGTCGGAAGCGATAAAGATCATAAGCTCCTCTTCGACCTTTGCCCGGCGGGCAAACTGACAGGTCGTTTCGACCAAGGACCGTATGTACCCCTCGATCTCCCCGGTATGGGTTGCCGCGATCTGCTCTTCGTCCCTGTGCTGGACCTCGTCAATGGGGCGATAGTTCAGCAAGATGAGATGGGCATCGCACTGCTGTAGTTCCTTGATCTCGGCCAGCTTCGAGAGGTAGCGGACTGAGCGTCCCTGGAAATACGTTCGCCAGTCTTTCTCCAGAATCTCCTCGTAGTTGTGGCCCTGGACGTCCCCAAGATCCGGCCTGCCGGCAATCAGGCAGTGCTTTGAGACCTCGGTGGTCGTTGGGATGACCGCCCAAACAGGCTCGACGCCGCCTAAAGGTCGAAAGCCCTGGCTGGCGAAATGCGCTATCAGGCTGCGCACATACTTGAAAGTGAGGCCGTCGACCAGGATGAAAAGAACCTTGTGCCCCTGTTGGATGGCCAGTCCTGCCTGGTTCAGCAGATCAAAGACCCAGCGGTGCTGATGCTGATACTTGAGCTGGATGTAGTTGCTATAGAACCAGTCGGCGTACTGCCCGGCATAGCCTGCGACCGTGTCATCCCAACGGTCATTTTCCTCCAACCAGAAACGATAGTCCAGGTATTCGTCGACGGCCCAGGTGAGCCAGTCCTCCATTGTTGTGTTACCGGATGGGTCGCGCGGAAACGGCGGCGGTATCAAACTCCTGAGCGCATCCAATCCTGCGCTGATTTCCTCCCGAATGGGCCAGAAGCGGTTCGCTATCTGTTTCACGAGGTCGTGGGTGAGTTGCAGTATGGATGCCTTTTCCTGGATCTGCTCACGCAGCCACTGGAACTCCGCGATCAGCGTACCGCTCATCTGGCTGAGGACTGCTTCCAGATCCGAACGGCTGCCAATCGTGGGGGCGATGTTGTTCAGGTAGTAGCGGATCTCCTGCACCGTGTCGTCCAGGGTCAGACCTGTCAGCCTGCCCGGTGTGGGGTCCACATTGAGCGACTTGAGCAGATTGAACCATTTGCCCAGCACGCTTTGCCCAAGGGCAGGCGGGTACCCACGCACAAGCCGGAAGCGCCCGAACCGCTCTTTCAGGGCCTGTGGCTCCTTGAATAGCGAGTCGATGAGTTGCCACTGCTCGCGAGTCGTCTGCGTTAGCCAGCGCGCCTTTCGCGCCTCCAGGGCCTGCATGACCAGGGGTAGCCGGCGATTGGCTTCCCATCGCTGCGGGTCCAGGCTGTCGATCAGATCTCCAGCTAACGCCCACGGAAAAGCAACAAAGGTGAAGAACTCGCCCCAATAGTGCTCCAGGATGATGTCCTCGTAGGATTGACCGGAGCGGGGCACGATATCGGCCTCAAGGAACCCGGAATCCAGGATAGCCTGCTCACTGATCTGCTCGGGGATCCTGGTATTCCAGCGCCGGCCGAGCAGCTCCCGCGCCGAAGTTTTCCTGAATCGCACCGTCGCATCACTGTACGTTCTGGCAAACCTCTTCAGCCAGACGGCGCAGGCCGGCTCACGGACCAGAACTCGCATGTCCCTACCGGCCCTAATCATCTCCTTGATTCGCTGCACGGCGGGGACGTATTCCGCCACTGCCGCCACGGTACACTCGAACTCGGCGGAATTCTCCAAGCCTGCCGTGTCGTCGATAATCTCGATCGCCATCTGGCTACTCCGAGCCCTCTGGAACGAGGTCGTCGAGTATGTCCTGAACCAACCGGCGTAGCTGGCCCCGGTCCACGACATTGTCCTCCAGGACGCTCTCCAGGAGCGTACGGCACGACGTGGCAACTCCATGCGCGGTCCTGGGGAACACAAATTTCACGACCCTCTTGTCCTGGAACAGCTGCTTGGGGGGGCGGATTACGTTCTCCAGCGTCTCGTCGATGAAGGTTAGGGTACCGATGACCCCCCAGTTCCCCTCGGCATCCTGTGGCACGTACTTGATCGTTACACTCGCCTGTCGTTTCTGGACAAGTGGGTGCACGTCAAGGCTCATGGTCTCCCGAAACTCGTAGCGCTCCTTAGCGCTGGGCGGGTCCACCCCCGTATCGGTTACGAGGACCCGCACACTGGCATCCGGGTGCGATAACTTCAGTGTCAATGGGCCGGCGAAAGTGACATCGCTGCCCTGTTGCTCATAGTCGCCGACCAAGGTCACTTCAGGTGAGGGGACTTTGATCCGGTTTGCCTCAATGTGCTTGACCCCTTCTGCAATCTTGGCCAGGTAGTCTTTGACCAGATTGGCGTTCCAACTCCGCACCGGTCTAAAGTTGTAACTGGGCCGCTCTGGCAACCTTTCCAGGAAGATGTCACGGGGATTGCTCAGATCCACGAACAACTGCACGAGCGGTTTGCTGGCTTCGTTGTGCCACGTGGCCGTCGTTGACCGTTGATTGGAATCCAGACCGTTGTACCATGCCCGCACGCCATCGGCAACATCGTCCCAGGTATTGCCCTGAACACCGAATACCTGACACAGGCCGGCCCGAATCTGGCTTTGCACCCTTTCCACAGTGCCCTCGACCTGCTCCTTGGCCTTCTTGAGAACATCCAGGACCTGTTTGGCCCGATCAGGGGTGACCATCTCTTCCGCATCATAGACAGCTACAGTCTGTAGTGCCCCAAGGACAAAGGCGTGAGGATCTTGGGCGTGCAGCTTTTCGAGGACGACCAACAACCTCTGTGCCCCGACATATTCCGCTCCCTGGTAAAAGTCGCTCACTTGGGTGACAGGTTGTAGCGACTCGTACCATTTGACCACCGCGTCATAGGCGTTGGTCACGGTCGCGCCCACCTCGGCCGCGCTCGCCAGATCAGAGAAGAGGGAATAGACGCCCGCGACCAACTCGCGCTCGCCCGGCCGTATCTCCCGGTACTTGATGAAAGCGTTGGGATAGTTGCCCTTGACGATATCGGCGATAACCTCAAAGTCTGAGACGAGTAGGTCCCCGATAGCCGTGTCGTCCTTCTTGATCTTGATGGTGTCACCGAAAAAGCGGAGGACGGCGGCCAACAGGAGGGATAGGGCGATATCGCCCAAGCCATAGGGTGGCTGACGGTACTTGTTCAGGAAGTCCCGCAACAGCAGGCGCTTGTCTTCGCCCAGCGACTGTATGTCCTGCACCATGTCTGCCAGAGATGGCAGCGCGTGCTCGTACTTGGCCGGGTTGCGCTCAGGCTGGACGAATCTGACGGTTCCCCCACTGCGGACCTCTTGCAGGGCACCGTGTTGGTACAGACAGCGCTGCAGATACCTTATCTCGCCTCGGTTGTCGGCTTGCTTGATGTCAATGCGCAGCTCTGAACCGGCCTCCAGAAGAGCGTTCACAGCCTCGACCAGGGCGAGATGAGGCTTGGAGAAGCTCCGCACATCGTGGTTCAGGTTGAAATCGTCGTGGCTGAAGGTGCTCCGACGGGTGTACAGCTGCTGCATCACCCGTGTGGCAGCATCATCAGGTTTCTGCGGCTCTACGGGCAACACGTTGCCAAAGGCACTCTTCCATGTCAACTTGTGGGGATCAAGCAGTCGGTCGCGGAGCTCTTGCAGCGCCTTGGTGAAAGCCTTTTTGCGCTGCGCGACCAAAGCAAGGTAGCTATGCGCTCAAACTTGGTCGGTGCTGATCTGGACAAAAGGAGCGGGT